>JAURHD010000010.1 GCA_030833445.1 Cephaloticoccus sp.
CAACCGCAATCCAGATACAACCCATAACAAGCTCCCAGACTAACACTCGGGGTGGCTCGAAAACTTGAGGCCGGTCATCGCCTTGGGGGCCAACTTGCCAAAACTGTTCAGCATGCGCAGACCGTCGCCCAGCGTGCTCGCCCAGGCGCAAATCCTCTTGCGCAGTGATTCCTATCTCTTTTTGAGCAATCGCCGAAATTTGCTCGAACCGCTTGGCGCCACGCTCAACAAAACGAACAAAGCTACGGCGAGTGATTAACTTTGGGTGATAAGTGTTTCCAATGAGGCCAGCAGACGTTTGTTCTGATCAATCGTGCCGACGGTTACCCGCAACCATTCGGGCATGCCGTATGCACGCATAGGCCGGACGATAATCCCTAATTGCTGCAGCTCGGCGAAAATTTTCTGCCCTTCTCCCACGCGCACCAAAATGAAATTCCCCACACTGGGGACATGCTCCAAGCCGAGCTCCGTAAAGCCGGTCGCCAATTGACGCATACCTGATAGGTTTTCGGTCCGACACCGCTTTACGAACTCATTGTCATCCAGTGCCGCCACAGCCGCCGCCTGTGCAATGGCGTTAACATTGAACGGCTGTCGCACCCGATTCAGTAAGTTCGCCAATTCAACGCTGGCATAACCATAGCCCACTCGCATGGCGGCCAAGCCGTATATTTTGGAGAAAGTCCGAAGGCAAATAACTTTAAGTCCTTCGCTAATCAGGGGCCGCATATCGGGGATACTCTCAAGATATTCGGCATAGGCTTCATCGAACACCGTGATCACGTGATCAGGCATCCGACGGGCAAAGGCCAACAACTCTGCTTGGGTGTTGGCCGTGCCGGTGGGATTATTCGGACTGGGCACAAATACCAATCGCGTGCGCGGGGTCACGGCAGCGGCCAACGCGTCCAAATCGTGCCGATGATTCACCAGAGGAATCTCAACCGCTTTCGCCCCGAACAAAAGAGTCACGAGTTTATAGACTACAAAGGCAGGGTTACCCATCACGACCTCGTCGCCGGGTTTTAGGAAAACGTGGCCCAACAGTTCGATGATTTCGTTTGAGCCGTTCCCCAAAACGAATTGAGCGGGTGCCAATCCCCATTTTTCTGCCAGCTTTGCGCGCAAGGCAAAGCAACCGCCGTCGGGATAAAGTTCCGCCTGGTCGAGCGCTTGATGCGCAGCTGCTACGGCCAAAGGCGATGCGCCCAATGGATTTTCATTGGATGCTAGTTTGATGATACTGTCAGGATCCAATCCCAACTCACGCGCGACCGCTTCAATCGGTTTACCCGGTTCATACACCGGCTGCGATCTCACTTCTGATTTGGCCAACTCCTCGAAATTCATCGTGGCAGCACAACATAAAGCAGCCCGACCGCAAAACACTTTCGCGGCCGGCAAAAGTCTAGCGCGTTTGCGAGTTTACCTTCACCCAACGCATGCCCGCGGCTTCCGCCGCCTGAATGCCCAATTCGGCATCTTCAAAAACCAGGCATTGCGCGGGAGGAACCCCCATTTGCTGGGCGGCCAACAAAAAGGTATCCGGCGCCGGCTTCCCTTGCTGGACGTCATTCGCGGATACCACCACCGCAAACAGCGATGCCAATTCCTTGATCTCCAACGTATGCAAAACGACATCCCGGGGACCTCCTGACGCCACACTCACGGGATGGGTCAGCGCCATCTTCCGGGCGAACTCTACGACCGGCCTAATGAGCGGTGCTGTGGGCAATAACCGGGTGAATTTGTGCTCCTTGGCATCGCGCAAACCCAACGGGTCAAAATCAGTCCCATGGTGGCGATTGAAGATATCCGCCACCTGCATGGCTGGCACGCCACCCAAGGAATAGAACAGGTCAATATCAAGATCCCGATCCAGGCCAAACTCACGCAGGGCATCACGCCACGCTTGGTAATGGAGGGGCATGGTGTCCACCAAGGTCCCGTCCAAATCGAAGATGTAACCCGCAAATTCACCTGCCGGTATGTCCAATTGCATAGAGCGCCCAGCCCACCGCGCAGCCGACTGAGTGGCAATCGCGGAGTTCCGGCTACGATTAGATTAATGTCCAGCGCGGGGATTCTTTTTCTCCAATCGCTTGAGCTCGGCCATGGAACGCGTCTTCAGACGGGCTGCGCCTTTATATGCCTTGGTTTTGATACGAGGACCGCTGGCGATCCGCTTTTTCGCTGCATTAGTTGACCGTTTATATTGCGGCAACCAAGGAGCGTGAGCTACGAGGAAATCGTCGACCATTTGCCACACTTCCGGAGGGTTGCAGACCGCCCCGACCAAAGGATCCATCAGCATCGCCTGACGCAGCAAGGTATCATCACCGTGAACCGCCGCTTCCACGCCAAGCCGCTGCACCGAAATACTGGCGTTGCAGACTGCCGCACAACCCAAGGGCAAATCGCCTACACTGGGTGTGTTGAACCCATGTCGATCCACGTAACCGGGAGCCTCGACGATAGCGTCGGGCGGCAAGTTCGTGATCGTAGAATTGTTCACCAAATTAAAATGCCCGCGGTAGATTCGGCCAGTCTCCATGCCCTCGATGATGTGGCTGCCATGTTCGGAGCTGCGGTTTTCCGGCGTATACTTCATGGTTTCCGGCCGTTTGCCGCGGCCAAACTCTGCCCGGAACCAATTGCGGCCCTCGGTGACAACCCGTAGATAACCTCCGGTCTCGCCGCTGATCCAGGAGCCCATGTCGATCCACTGCATAATTTCATTAGGACGTTTGCGATACCACGGCACATACTCGCTCAGGTGTCCGTTGGACTCAGTGGAATAATAGCCAAACCGCCGCAGCATATCGATGCGCACCTTTTCGGTTTGCGAGTATTCAGCGTGCCTTTCAAATGCCGCCAGCAGTTTGCCGGTGACATCGCGTCCCTTGGCCTGAACCGAAACATACCAAGTTTGGTGATTGATCCCGGCGCAGATGATATCGACCTCCTCCTGCTTGAGCCCCAGCACATTGGCGATTTGATGATGCCCGTGTTGCACGCCGTGACACAGACCCACGCAACGGACGCCACCGTATTGATTCGCCGCCCAGGTCATCATTGCCATGGGATTGGCGTAATTGAGTAACAGGCAGTCCGGCGCTGCTACCTCCCGGATGTCTTTGCAGAAATCCAAAATGGCAGCGATACCGCGCTGGGCATACATGATGCCGCCGGCGCAAAGCGTATCGCCCACGCATTGATCCACCCCGTATTTCAAGGGAATCTCGATGTCGTGAACAAATGCCTCGATGCCGCCGATTCGAACGACGCAAAATACATAGTTTGCACCCTTAAGTGCGGCGCGACGGTTGGTCGTAGCCGTGATCTTGGTCTGCAGGTTGTTCGCCTCGATATCCCGACGGCAAATCTCCGCCACCATATTCAGGTTGCGGGCATTGATATCCGTAAAAGCGAGTTCAATCCCGGCAAATTCAGGGACCGTGAGCAGGTCGGCAACTAGACGACGGGTAAAACCAATTGAACCGGCTCCAATAAAGGCAATTTTGATAGGCATAGGGTTTTGGGTAATTTCGTGCTTAAACATACGAAATCCGATTAGCTCTTGCTAGAGTAAGCTTGTGCTAATTCATGTCTTTTTGTGCCATCTAACCCCCCAAGCATTCCGGTCGGTGAACACAGCGTGTTTTTCCCCGAACGGACTGTTCCACTGCGAGCCATGCTGGGCAACGTCGGTCATACCACTGTCAGCAGTCATGACTACAATTGGCACGGACATAAACGCGGCCGCGCTGAATTCTCCCTCTTACAATACACCCTTAGTGGACAGGGCCGATTACGGATCGGGGAAAAGGAGCAGGAAGTGAAACCCGGCATGGCAATGTTGCTCCACTTTCCGGACGATAACCAATACTGGCTTCCAGCGGATTCAGCCTCATGGGAATTTGCATATGTGTGTTTACATGGACGAGAGGTTTCGCGCATTTGGCGGAGCATCGAGCATGCATTGGGTCCATTGGTGAGCCTGGAGCCCAACTCATTGATTGTGCAGCACACAGCTCGGATCGTAAGCAAGGCACTGGGGGGCCAACTACTCAATGCCTACAGCGCATCGGCACTGGCCTACGAACTACTGATGTTGCTTTCCACTGAGGCACTTCATCCGCGCACTAATCCCAAGGTTCAACCCAGATTAGAAAACGCACGGCTGTATGCCGAAGCAAATTTTGCCAAGCCTCTGACCGTTGACGATCTTGCCCGGCGCGCAGGGATGTCGCGCTATCACTTCAGTCGTCTGTTTGCCACGCACACCGGATTGCCCCCGGCGGCATGGTTGGTGGAGCAACGCGTGAAGGAAACCGCCCGTCTGCTGCGTGGGACCAAGCTGCCGCTAAAGGAAATCGCCGCTCGCTGCGGTTTCCCGAATGAAAATTATCTCAGTCGGGTTTTCCGCAAACAAACCGGGATACCGCCTGCCAATTATCGGCGGAGCGGAACCTAGGCGGGACTAACGCCGCATGCCGCGATGCAGGCGACTCGTGGGCTTGGCCGTCGCCGGCTGAGCGTTCTCATCAAACAGGGCTGAGTAGATGTAGGGGAACCCTTCCACTTTCTTACGTTCGACGGCCACGCCCATGTAACGCTCGATGCTACGGGCATCGCGCACATCATCTTCGGTCACCAACGTAAAGGCATCACCCGTATTCTGCGCCCGACCTGTGCGGCCAATGCGGTGAACATAGTCTTCGGCATTTTCCGGCACATCATAATTAATGACATGGGAGACGCCGGCGATGTCGAGACCGCGAGCCGCAATATCGGTGGCGATCAGCATCTCAAATTTTCCGCTCTTAAATCCATCCAATGCCTCCACACGTTCGCGCTGACTGCGATCGGAATGCATCACCCCCACTGTATGCCCGTTATTCTGCAGGCGGCGGGCGATTCGATCGGCGCCCATGCGAGTGCGCGTAAAGACCAACACACTCTTGAAATCAGTCTGTTCGAGCAAAAGTTGCAGCAGATCGAACTTTTGCGAGGCGACCACCGGATAGAAAGCATGCGATATCGTTTCCGCCGGCGAACGCTGTCG
Source organism: Cephaloticoccus sp. (assembly GCA_030833445.1). Lineage (GTDB taxonomy): Bacteria > Verrucomicrobiota > Verrucomicrobiia > Opitutales > Opitutaceae > Cephaloticoccus. Next base: position 5,072 of record JAURHD010000010.1, read on the forward strand.
GCCAATCTCCACCCTGACTGGATCGCGGAGAGCCCAGCTGGCGAGTTGCGCGATTTCCGGCGGTAGGGTTGCCGTAAAGAAAAGGGTCTGCCGCGATTTCGGCGTCTGCTCCACGATCCGCTTCACATCCGGCAAAAAGCCCATGTCGAGCATGCGATCGACTTCGTCGAGGACGAGCACGTCGATGTCCTTGAGCGAGCAATTGCGTTGCTCCAAATGATCAAGCAAACGTCCCGGCGTGGCGGCCAAGATGTCCATGCCACGCTTCAGATCCTCCAATTGTTTTCCATAGCCGACGCCGCCGTAAACGATCGTGACCTGCAAGTCGGTAAACTTGGCGTAGGTTTGAAAGGCTTCCTCCACTTGGAGCGCCAGTTCACGGGTCGGTTCGAGAATGAGGCAACGCAATGCCCCATGGCCGGCAAGCATTTGGATGATGGGCAGCGCAAACGCCGCCGTCTTGCCCGTGCCCGTCTGGGCTGAACCAATGACATCGCGACCGGCTAAAATTTGTGGGATTGATTGGGCCTGAATCGGCGTGGGCTCGGTGTAACCCTTCTCCTGCACGCCAAATGCCAAGGCGTCGCATAGTCCGAGCTTGGAAAAGGCCGTGTCCATTTTCGGCACGTCCACCGGCACGGCCGGTTTAATGGGCTCGCGACGAGGATGATCGTAATCCCGATCATGGATTCTGACCGGTTGTTTGGTTTCGCCGCGCCGCTGTTGGTCGCGACCTCCGCGATCCCGTCCCCGTGGTCGCGCGTCGCGCGATGGGCCCCGCCCACCCCTGTCTCGGGGTCTTGAACCTGAAGAGCGCTGAGGTTGCGGTTCTTTTTTAGAGGGAGATTGGCTGGCAGGTGATTCCGGTTTTTTAGCCGGAGAAGGTGCCGGTTTGCCGCGCAGCTTCGCAATTAACTTTTTAAACATGTTGGTAGAGTTAACCAGCGTCGTGGTTTCGTCCCGCATTGCAACCCCGTATGCGGTCAAGCGCCTTACCTTGACACCGGGGCCTTGGTAAACGTCTAGAAAGCTATGCCCATCACTATCCGGTCCGCCACCCTTGCCGATGTCTCCCTGATTTTGAGCTTTATCCGGGAACTGGCTGATTATGAAAAATTGTCGTCGGAAGTAACGGCCACCGAACCGCTACTTGAACAGACACTCTTCGGTCCGCGGCCTGCGGCAGAGTGCATCTTAGCCTTTGCCGATGACAAACCGGCGGGGTTTGCCGTCTTCTACACCAATTACTCTACCTTTCTGGCCAAGCCCGGACTCTATTTGGAGGATCTATTCGTAAAACCAAATTATCGCGGTCAAGGGATGGGCAAGGCACTGCTGCTGCATATCGCAGGGCTCGCTAATGCCCGGGGTTGCGGACGTATGGAATGGACCGTGCTGGACTGGAATCAGCCGGCCATTGATTTCTACGAATCCCTTGGCGCAAGCCGCATGACCGACTGGACAACATGTCGGCTCGCCGGACCAGCCTTGAGCCGCTACGCCTGATTAAAAAATGCAACTTGGCCGGCTAATATCGCCATGGGCGCATACCCTTTTATAACATTAGTATCGACAACACAGAATCATGAGCCCTACAGACCCCAATGAATCCATAGCCCAGTTGATTGATGCACTTGGGGTTGATGATACTCGCGACCTCGTGCGACTCTATCTGGAAGAATACAGCGGTCTGATTCGCACCATGGTCTCTGGTGATCGCGAATCCCAGCATCGCGCCACCCATTCGCTAAAGAGTAGTTCGCGGCACATGGGTCTGGTTACGCTCGTGCGTAGACTCGAAGCACTTGAAGCGCGCTTGTTCCTCCCCACCGGAAAAGTAACGGCCCAAGACATTGAAACGATTACCGGCGAATTCGAAAAGGCGGTGTTGCCGCTGCGGAAATTTGCCAACGGCAAATAAACCAAACGCGTCAGGATTTTACAATTCCAGCCTGGATGCAGTAAAGGACCAAGCTGGCCACTTCCCGGACCCCGAGTTTGTCCATGATATTGGCCCGGTGCTTTTCCACCGTGCGGACACTGAGATTCAATTGTGAGGCGACTTCCTTGGATGAGAGGCCTTCGCTGACCAAACGTGCAACTTCGATCTCACGCGGCGTCAGCGTCTTGGCTGCCGCCAATGACGGCGCGGATTGAGGCGGTTGTTCCTGTGGTGCTGGACGCACCGGGACTGTATCGCTGGCAGCGGCATTGGCGCGCGGGGGCACATTTGCGGCAAAAAACATCCCTCCTTTCATCACCGATTCCACTGCCTGCAAAACGTAATTAAGGGGCGCCGTCTTATCCACGAATCCGTGCACCCCTTGGCGAATCAATTGCGAAGGTAATTCGCCGTCCGGGTGACTCGTCAGGACAAGGATACGGGTAGCCGGCAATTTTTCCCGGACGATCTTCACAATCTCAAGTCCGTGCATTCCCGGCAAAAACAAGTCCACCACCAGTAGGTCCGGCTTCTCGCGCAAACAAAACTCCAAGCCCTCACGTCCGTCAGCCAATTCGCCAATTAACCGCAGGCCGGTTGATCCGACCCAAAGCTAGCGCCAGCATCTGACGAAAAACCGTCTCGTCTTCAATGATGACCGTGCGGGAGGACATATTAATGTATCAGAGGTATGCCCCTATACGCTTACAAGAACTATTCCAGATCAAACCGTCATTCATATCCTGCAATGGGGCCAAGCTGACAACATTTGTGGCACCCACCTGTCAGTAGTAACATGCGAAGTAACATTGCCCTGCTAATTTTTGATGAGGTTGAAGTATTGGATTTTGCCGGTCCCTATGAAGTCTTTTCCGTGGCAGACGAACAGCACGACCACCAGCTTTTCAATGTATTTACGGTGGGGTTGCTACCCGGCACCGTCCGGACACGCAATGGTCTGAAGGTTGTGCCGGACTATGCTTTGGAGCGGTGTCCGGCACCAAATGGACTGATTGTGCCAGGCGGCTTTGGCGCCCACGCCCTGTTAAAGCAGCCCACCTTGTTGGAATGGATTCGGCATAAAACCAAACATGCTGAATTCACCATGAGTGCGCACTTGTGCTGGCCAAAGCCGGTATGCTGGATGGTTTGCGGGTGACCACCCATCACACCCAGATTGAACTGCTGACTCGTATGGCACCAAACGCCAGGGTGGATGACTCCGCGCGATTTCACGATAACGGCAAGGTCCTGACCGCCGCGGGCGGCGCGGCAGGCATTGACTGCGCCCTGCATATGGTTGGCCGTTTCGCCGGATCCGCCGTCGCCACGAACACGGCTGGATATATGGAGTATTCAATGATGTCATAGGCAAACCCACTGGCCGGAGTTGCAGAACGGCAAACTTGCTACTCTATGAGCAACCGTGACCAATCCCGCCTCACGCACCGCCACCATCCTAGCTTTGACCACTATCTATTTGGTGTGGGGCAGCACCTACCTGGCGATCCGAGTGGCGGTGGAAACCATGCCCCCATTTGCTATGGCGTCCGTTCGATTCTTGATCGCAGGGGCAGCCTTGTTGTTGTTTCTTCCGCTCCGGGGCGCAGCCAAACCAACCGCGAGTCAGTGGCGAGACAACGCGATCATCGGCACCCTCTTACTACTGGGCGGCAACGGGCTCGTGGTCTGGGCTGAGCAGTTCATCCCTTCCGGAATCGCAGCCCTGATTATCGGAGTAGGACCGCTATTCATTGTATTGACGGAATGGGCTTGGCCGGGGGGTCAAAAACCCAGCTTGGTCACATTTGGTGCCTTGCTACTTGGACTCTCGGGCGTCGTCTGGCTGGCCGCGCCATGGACGGATTCCTCGGCAGGCGGATTCCATAAAGTCGGTGTGTTGGTCATCTTGTGCTCCTGTGTTTGCTGGGCCATCGGCTCCATTTATTCTCGTCACGCCAAAAACAGTCCCGACCCATTCGTAGCCGCCGCACAACAGATGATCTGTGGCGGCACGGCTTTGGGTATTACCGCCCTGCTGGCGGGGGATTTCTCTCGCGTCGATTTAGCTGCGATATCCACGCAATCATGGCTCGGTTTTGTCTATCTTATCGTAATGGGCTCTCTGGTGGGATTCTCCACGTTTGTGTGGTTGATTAAAAATGTGCCGCCGGCTCTGGCCGCTACCTTCGCTTACGTAAACCCCATCGTGGCCGTATTTCTGGGTTGGTTGATTCTGGATGAGACTTTGAACACACGCACCTTGGTCTCCAGTGTGATCATCATCGCGGCGGTTGTGATTATTACCGCTGAAAGAAACCGCCACCGACTCACGGTTTCACCCCGGCAAACCGTGGGACTCGCAGAAACCCGGAACATGGAAACCAAATCATGATCGATTTACTGCCGACCTGAGACGCGACTTACCAGGGTTGGGGTAAACCTTTCAGGACTGGTTCTTGAGCAATTCCCGCAAGGTGACGGCGTCACGCAGGAAACTCTCCGGGTCGTCGTTTTCTACGAATTCCAACATCGCATAGCGCTCACCCGGTATCTGGGCGGTCAAGGAAATGAACTTCCCCCAACGTTCGATCCCTTGCGCCAAAGGCCGCCGGTCTTTGGTCGTCTGCCAATGAAAAACATGCAGGTGGGCCAAGCGGGGCGCGAGCTGCGTCAGACCGGCCAAACAGACTTCGTCGGTCATGCCGCCCAACGGTTGCCAATAGGAGTAGAGATTGGGGTGGTCGACTTCCAACAGGAGCCGGCTGGTTGATTCATTGGTATCAGTCAGAGTCCCACCGTGAAATTCGGTGGCGATGCGCACCCCGGACTTGGCCGCAAGATCGGCAATACGGCGCAAGTCCGCAACCACCCGCCAACGCGCATCCTCATCGGTCGCGTCCGAACCGGCCGTGCCAGCCCAGACTCGGATCGTGGTCGCACCAAGTTCCATGGCCGTGTCCAACACCTGTTGAAACGGCAACCCGTTGTCCTCGCTGTGCGCGACTTTGAAGTAGCTTCCGTATGCCGCAACCGCCAGACCCGCTTCATGTGTCATCTCCCTTACTTCCCGTGCCCGGCCCAGGTCACCGTGGGGGACATGCACATCACCGCCCCACTCGATCCCATGCAAACCCGCCTGCCGCACCAGCGAAACGATCTCGGCAGGAGCTATCTTGCGGAAAGTGACCGAAACTAGCCCGGAATGAATCATGGCAGCTATCGTGTATGCACATCTCGGAAGGCCAAGCCGCATTTGCATGTTTAACCAATATAGCCAATGTGTTCAGTATACACTCAGATGAAAACGAGCATCCTTATCGTCATGGCGACCCTTCTGCTGTCCGGCTGTAGCACTTTCGAAAAACGAGCCGAGGAGAAAGCTGCGGTCTATTCGCAACTTGATCCGGCCACACAGGAGAAATTGCGCAAGGGGGTCATCGAAATTGGCAACACGCCCGACATGGTTTTCATCGCCCTTGGCCAGCCGGACTCCAAATCCGAGCAGATTACGGCCGACCGGCGTGAGGAAACCTGGATCTATAATTCCTACTACACGGAATACAGTGGTTCGGAACACGTGGGCTATCGCCGGATACAACCGGATCACAAAATCCTACATCGTTTACTACGAACCGGTGCGGGTGGATGTTTACCGCGATCGGGTTGAAGACCGGATACGAATTACATTCCGTGATGGCAAAGTCGCCGTGCTCGAGCAGGCGAAGTAATTCCCGCGCCGACCCGACTACTCCACGATTGACCAACCGTGAGGGTCGGCATTGTTTGGGGATCGTATGGCTACCCCTGAAAACCGTCTGGCACACTGGCGGGCCAATTTGCGACTGATTACCTCTCTGCTTTGCATTTGGGCCTTCGTTTCCTTCGGCTGCTCCATCTTCTTCGTCGACCAACTGGACAAGATTAAGATCGGTGGCTTCAAACTCGGATTCTGGATGGCCCAACAGGGCTCGATCTATGTCTTCGTGCTGCTGATCGCGTATTATGCGTGGCGCATGAACCGGATCGATAAGCAATACCAGGTGCACGAGGACTAAGCCCGCGCCGACCAACCCGCTTCAAGCAACCCCATTACCCCACCATGACTGTTCAGCACTGGACGTTCCTAATCGTCGGCATCTCCTTCGCGCTCTACCTTTACATCGCCTGGCGCTCCCGTGCGAGTTCGACGAGTGAGTTTTACGTTTCAGGATCGTCAGTGCATCCCGTGCACAACGGCATGGCCACGGCCGCCGACTGGATGAGCGCAGCCTCCTTCATCTCCATGGCCGGATTGATTTCCTTTATGGGACGTGACGGCGGGGTCTATCTCATGGGTTGGACGGGAGGTTATGTCCTGCTCGCGCTCCTACTCGCGCCATACCTCAGAAAATTCGGCAAGTTCACCGTTCCCAACTTCGTGGGCGACCGCTACTATTCCCAATTCGCCCGCTTGGTCGCCGTCCTTTGCGCGATCATGATTTCATTTACGTATGTAGCCGGTCAAATGCGCGGAGTAGGCATCGTTTTTTCACGCTTTCTGGAAGTTCCGATCAATACCGGCGTGATCATCGGCACGTTCATCGTGTTCTGTTACGCCGTCTTCGGCGGCATGAAGGGCATCACCTATACTCAGGTCGCCCAATATTGCGTGCTGATTTTCGCCTATTTGGTCCCGGCCATATTCATCACCATCCTGATGACCGGAAATGTAATTCCGCAAATCGGTTTCGGTGCCGCGCTGAGTGATGGCAGCGGGGTTCACTTGCTCGACAAACTGGACGGACTGAGCACCGAACTCGGTTTTGCGGCTTACACTTCCGGCGTGCGCCCCACCATCGATGTAGCTGCCATCACCCTCGCCTTGATGGTCGGCACCGCAGGCCTGCCTCATGTCATCGTGCGATTTTACACCGTGCCGAGCGTCAAGGCTGCACGCGCCTCTGCATTCTGGGCGATTCTCTTTATCGCCCTGCTCTACACCACCGCACCAGCCATCGCGGCATTTGCCCGCACCAATCTCCTGAACACGGTCAACAATGCAACCTATGCCGAAGTCCCGGAATGGTTCAACAATTGGGAAAAGACCGGCTTGATCAGTTTTGAGGACAAGAACGGCGATGGCCGCATCCAATACTACAACGACAAGAGCACCGACGAAGCCTTCCTGGCCAAGGCCAGCGCCGCCGGTTGGAACGGCAACGAACTCACCATCGACCGCGACATCATGGTCCTCGCCAATCCTGAAATTGCCCGGCTGCCCAACTGGGTGATCGGCCTGGTGGCCGCCGGTGCACTGGCTGCGGCACTTTCCACCGCCGCGGGCCTGCTGTTGGTTATCTCCACCGCTTTCGCCCATGATTTCGTCAAATGCTGGGCCAAACCTGGTATCAGCGAAAAAGGCGAACTCACGTGTGCACGCATCGCCGCCGGTGCCGCCGTAATTGTAGCCGCCTATTTCGGGATCAACCCACCCGGGTTTGTGGCCCAAGTTGTCGCGTTTGCCTTCGGCTTGGCGGCTGCGTCGTTCTTCCCCGCCATCATCATGGGTGTTTTCCAAAAGCGCATGAACCGCGAAGGGGCGGTGAGTGGCATGGTCGTAGGCATCGTATTTACCGCCGCCTACATCATCTGGTTTAAATTTGTGCACCCCGAACAAAATAATGCCGCCCATTGGTGGTTCGGCATATCACCGGAAGGCATCGGTTCACTCGGCATGGTGCTCAATATCGTGGTGGCGCAAGTCATATCGAAATTCACCGCCCCACCACCCGCCGATGTGCAGGATATTGTGGACCACATCCGCTTCCCACGCGACATGCGCGTCAAGTGATCCGTTAATGCGCGGCTTCGGGGAATGGCGACAGCGTTTCGCTCTTTAATCCCCGGTTCATGAGGGCATGCAGTGCTGCCGCAGGTGCCTTGCCTTCAAACAGGATCGAATGGATTTCCTGCAGGATGGGTGCATCAATGCCCCGTACCGTGCAAAGACCGGCAAATGCCTGCGTTGTCTTGTAGCCTTCGACCACAGTTTTGCGCTTGGCGATAAGATCGGCCGCCTTGGCCCCTGCACCAATGAGCTCCCCGAACTGGCGGTTTCTACTCCACTCTCCATGGCACGTCGCCACTAAGTCTCCGAATCCGCTCAGCCCATAAAAGGTCTCAGCATGGGCACCCAATGCGACTCCGACCCGCACCATCTCCGCCAAGGCTCGGGTCAACAAAGCCGACTTGGCATTATCGCCTAGTTTGAGGCCGTCGCAACAACCCGCCGCAATGGCGTAGATGTTCTTCAAGCACCCCCCGAGCTCGGCCCCAGCCAAGTCCCCGCTGGTATAAACCCGCAACATCGGGCTGCTGAGGGCGGCCTGCACACTTTTTAAATCCACGTCAGCTTGGGGCGTAGCCATCACCATTGCCGCCGGTAGCTTCATCGCAACACCCTCGGCGTTGGTTGGTCCGGTCAGGGAACCCACGGTTACTGCCGGGAAAACCTCGGCAATTACCTCTGAAGGGCGCTTATGGGTCTGCAACTCCAGCCCTTTGACCAGACTCAAGACCAGACTGAATTGCACGGCTTCATTGGTAGCGGCACGAACCCGAAGGCACGTTTCCCTGAGTGACTGGGAAGGACAGGCCAGCAGCACGATATCCGCGTCCCCCAAAGCGACCGACAGATCCGACGTGATCACGAGATTATCGGGGAAAGTGATACCAGGCAGGTAGTCCGTATTTTCACGGGCGGTCAGCATCGCCCCGGTATGCTCCGCCCGCCGCGGCACCAAGCTTACCGGATGGCCACACCGAGCCAAGTGCACCGCAAATGCAGTGCCCCATGCGCCGGCTCCTATGACCACAAAGTTCATAACTAGGGTTAATCAGGGATTAACTGAGTCGGCACGGATATTTTTCGTGTTCAGGCTGAGGTCGCAAAACCCGATTACAGAAATGCCGGGATGCGCTCGTTGGCAATCAGCTGCTCAAAAGTCTCCCGGGCCGAAATCAATTCGAACGAACTTCCCTTGACGAGCACTTCGGCGGGCAGCAACCGCGAGTTGTAACGACTCGCCATGCTATAGCCATAGGCGCCAGCACTCATTAAAGCCAGCGTCTCACCTTCGCCGACCTCCTGCAGCTGATAATCATGCGCAAAACAATCACTGCTTTCGCAAATCGGTCCCACGACATCCGCGACCATGGCCCGGCGTGAAGTATCGCGATGGAGCGGGACAATTTCGTGATACCCTTCATACATCGCAGGTCGAATGAGGTCGTTCATCCCGGCGTCGACCACGAGAAAGTTCTTACCCGAAGCCCGTTTAAGATACTCCACCTGGGTGAGCAGGATACCGGCATTGCCTACCATAAAACGGCCGTGCTCGAGAAGTATTTTGAGCCCCAACGGTTCCAAAAGAGGGGTCAAAGCGGCTCCATAACTTTCCGGCGTTATGGGTCGCTGGGCCTGGTCACGCCGCTCCCACCACTCTGCCCGGCCGCTGGCGAGGGCATCCTGATAGACGATACCCATGCCACCACCGATCGAGAAATACCCGATGTCATGACTGCGTTTCAGTTCAGACACAAACGGCAGCACTTTCTGCACGGCTTCCACAAAGGGCCCGGTCGCGGTCAATTGTGAACCGATATGCATCTGCACACCCTTGAGCGCCACATGCTTGAGCTTGGCTACCGCCTCATGAACCAAAGAAGCCTGCGCCAGAGAAATGCCGAACTTGTTGCCACTTTTGCCCGTGGTGATTTTCGCGTGGGTGCGAGCATCGACATCGGGATTGATCCGGATCGCGACTGGAGCGACCCGTCCGAGCGTCCCGGCTACATGGTTGATGCGGACCAACTCGGGCTCGCTTTCAACGTGAAACGCGAAAACACCATTTTCCAAAGCCAGTCGGATTTCATCCTCCGATTTGCCCACGCCGGCAAAAACGCTGCGTTGTAAATCCCCCCCCGCCGCAACGACCCGGCGAATCTCCCCTCCGCTGACCAAGTCATACCCCGCCCCAAGATTGTGGAGATGCCGCAAAATGGCCAAGTTCGAGTTGGCTTTCATCGCATAACATATCTGCACATCGAGCCCGGGGAACCCGGCCAGCAATCGGCGGTAATTGCTCTCAATCGTGGCTGCACTATAAACGTAGGTCGGCGTGCCGTAGAGACTCGCAACGGCAGCCAGATCGACCGATTCGCAGTGGAGGTTTTGATCGATGTAAGCGAAGTGATGCATGACCGCGGAGAGAAAATGATGTCAAAAGCCTGCCGTTGGCGAGTTTGACCTTGAAATTTCCCGGGCAAATTTTGCCAATGGGCATACTGTGTGGCGCGTCGTGAAAAATCTTCTCCATCGACCCACTATTCGAATGGGTATGGCCCGGGATAGTCGTGGACACTTGCGCGATCCACGGTTCGTCAGCTTCATGGCCCAGACTAATCGTAAGACTCTGGACACCAATTTCCATGATATGGTTATCCGGGGACGTCGCCTGCTAAGGCACGGTCTGGTCCTGCTGGTTGCGGTAGGATTCGCTTGGGTGGTGATCGAGAGTGCCAAGGCGCTTTCGGTATTCTGAGAATCTCTCATCCGCAGTCTTGCGGTCGGTCAGACCGACCGTTGTCATGAGCCCCATGATAACTGCACGACTCATTTCTGTATTTGCCTTGGGCTTTGCTCTCTTGCTGGCGGGTTGCCAAACGCGCTCAAGCATTGGTGAAATTTCGGTCACGGTGGTCGATTTCCAGCCCACTGGCAGTTCACTCGCAGAAGCCCGGGCCATCATGGCCCTGCGGTTTATCAACGAGAATCTAGCCCCGGTGGCTTTTACGAGTTCCACCCACAAACTCTACCTTAACGGCACCTACGTCGGCAAAGTCCTCAACAACCAGGCGGTGGGGATCCCCGCCGCCAACACCAGCACTGTGGATGTGGCCGTATTTTTTGAAAATCCGGGCTTGGTCCGTCAACTGGCCGGCAGTAGTGACGGCCACGCTGTTAGCTACCGCCTCACCAGCTCGATGGAATATCAACGCGGTGATCAAACGGAAACCATCAAAGCTGATACTTCCGGCAGCGTGGATTTGACCCCATTGCTGGGTAAATGAGATAAAAAAAGCGGTCCCCACCAAAGGCAGGGACCGCTTCCAGTGCAGATCGTCGGGGATCAGACCGCCGACCCGAAATAGGTAATCCGGGCAGGGGCGTAATCGTTGCACGCCATTCCAAGAATGGTGGCTCCGATGAATACTCCGAAGACGGCCATCAAGCTGGCGCCGATGGCAAGAGCGGCGAAACCGCTGATTAGGATAAAGCTGAGATATAGATTCGTTTTCATGGCTGATAGGTTTGTTGCCATGAGAACGCAGATCACCCCACGAAAGTTGCAGAAAATTTCGTGCCGACGCATTCGCGCCCATTCTTATCCGCAAAGCAGCCCTAACTGCGCACCTACAATCTCAGTCACCGGCCGCGTTAGAATTCATCTTAAAGGCACCATGAAATGATGCCTTGATGTAATCCCGGTTCATGCGGGCAATGAAATCGTGGGATATCAGCTTGGGGCAGGCCGCACTGCACTCGTATTGATTGGTGCAATTGCCGAAACCGGCTTCATCCATCGTCTGCACCATGGCCAGCACGCGTGATTCGCGCTCGGGCTGGCCTTGGGGCATCAGACCGAGGTGAGAAACCTTGGCAGCCACAAAAAGCATTGCACTGGAATTCTTACAGGCCGCCACGCAGGCGCCGCAACCGATGCAGGTGGCCGCGTCCATGGCCAGATCCGCATCTCCCTTGGGCACGGGTATGGAGTTCGCATCGGGTGCCGCACCGGTGCGCACACTGATGTAGCCGCCCGACTGCTGAATCTTATCAAAGGCACTGCGATCCACCACGAGGTCCTTGATCAACGGAAAGGCTGCTGCACGGAATGGTTCGACGGTGATCACATCGCCATCCTTGAAGCTGCGCATGTAAAGCTGGCAGGTGGCGATGCCGCGGCCCGGACCGTGCGGCTTGCCATTGATGGTGCACGAACAAGTGCCGCAAATTCCTTCCCGGCAATCGTGGGCAAAAGCAATCGGTTCCTCCCCATTGGCGGTGAGCTCGTCGTTCACGACATCAAGCATCTCCAGGAACGACATGTTGGGGTTCAAATCATGCGCCGGGTATTCCTTGAACTGGCCGGATTGGCCCGGTCCGGCCTGACGCCAGACGCGCAAGGTAACGTTAAAAGTCTTGGTGCTATTTTCGGCGACCATGGTGTAAATTCCTCGAGCTTATTTGTAACTACGGGTGCTCATTTTTACGGTCTCGTAATTGAGCGGTTCAGTGTTGCGCAGCGGTGTTTTGTCACTGCCTTGATATTCCCAGGCCGCGGCATGGGCGAAATTCTCATCGTCGCGTTTGCACTCACCATCGGGATGCTGGTGCTCTTCGCGAAAATGGCCGCCACAACTTTCTTCGCGGGTCAGCGCATCGCGGCACATGAGTTCACCCAGCTCGATAAAGTCGGCTACCCGGCCGGCGTTTTCCAAAGATTGATTTAGGGTGTCGCCGGAACCGGGCACATTCACATTCTGCCAGAATTCCTCGCGCAGGGCCGGGAGTTCCACCAACGCCTGCTTCAGCCCCTCAGCCGTGCGCGCCATGCCACAGTATTTCCACATAATCTGGCCAAGCTTTTTGTGGAAGTAGCTGACAGGTTGTTTGCCTTTGTTTTCAAGCAACCGCTTGGTCATCGACGCCACGTTCTCTTCTGCCTGCTTGAACTCCGGGGCGTCTGTCTTGGGCCGGGTGCCCGGTTTTACTTGGGCGAGATAATTACCCACGGTGTAGGGAGAAACAAAATAGCCGTCGGCCAAGCCCTGCATGAGGGCGGAGGCTCCGAGACGATTGGCCCCGTGGTCAGAGAAATTTGCTTCTCCGAGCACGAACAGACCGGGGACATTCGACATGAGGTTATAATCTACCCAGAGACCACCCATGGTGTAATGCACCGCAGGGAATATCCGCATTGGGGTCTGATAGGCGCTCTCGGCGGTAATCTCGTGATAGATATCGAACAGATTGCCGTAGCGTTCCCGCACCGCGTCCTCACCTAAACGTCCAATCGCATCGGAAAAATCGAGATAAACGCCCAACCCGCTTTCGCCGACGCCGCGACCCTCGTCGCACATGCGTTTGGCCGCCCGGGAAGCCACATCGCGCGGGCAAAGATTACCAAAGCTTGGATAAATGCGCTCGAGAAAGTAATCGCGATCCGCTTCGGCGATATCGGCAGGATTCTTCAGACGATCTTCAGCCTTCTTCGGCACCCAGATGCGACCGTCATTCCGCAATGACTCCGACATCAAAGTCAGTTTGGATTGGTAATCACCACTAACCGGAATGCAGGTCGGATGAATCTGGGTGTAACACGGATTGGCAAAGCAAGCGCCGCGTTTGTATGCCCGCCAGATCGCGGTCGCGTTGGATCCGCGCGCGTAGGTGGAAAGATTGAAAACGTTACCATAACCGCCCGTCGCCAACACCACGGCATCGGCACTGTGGCGCTCAATCTGTCCAGTGATCAGGTTGCGGACAATAATGCCCTTGGCATGCCCGTCGACCAACACGAGATCGAGCATCTCGGTGTGAGTGTGCAACTCCACTCCACCCGATCCCACCATGCGCGACAGTGCACTGTAGGCGCCGAGGAGCAGCTGCTGGCCGGTTTGGCCACGGGCATAAAAGGTGCGCGAAACCTGGGCTCCACCAAAGGAGCGATTGGCCAGTAGGCCGCCGTATTCACGGGCAAATGGCACACCCTGTGCCGCACACTGATCAATGATGTTGACCGACACCTCGGCCAAGCGATGGACATTGGCTTCGCGTGAACGATAGTCGCCGCCCTTAACTGTGTCGTAGAACAAACGGTAAACACTGTCGCCGTCGTTCTGGTAATTCTTGGCCGCATTGATGCCGCCTTGAGCCGCAATGGAGTGGGCCCGGCGCGGACTGTCGTGAAAGACAAAGCTCTTAACCTTGTAACCGAGCTCAGCCATCGTCGCCGCCGAGGAGGAACCAGCCAAGCCGGCCCCGACGACGATGACTTCGTATTTCCGTTTGTTGGCCGGGTTGACCAGCTTCATGTCCATCTTGTGCTTGCGCCATTTGTCAGCGAGCGGACCGGAGGGAATGTTGGAATTGAGTTGGGCCATGGCGGGCTCTTAGTTGTTATCAGGCATGGGAGCATCAGCCATGGCGGCCGGATGCGGCGCCAAGGCTCCCGTGAGAATGGCCCCTGGAATTGCCAGATTGCCGAGAAAATAGAGGAGGCAGAATAGGGCGACCAGCTTGCGCAGGACGTTGGCCCAGGTTTGCGAACGCCAGCCGATGGTTTGGAAAAGACTCTCCATGCCATGCAGGAGGTGGAATGACAGGAGCCCCACGGCGATCATGTAAAAAATCGCTACCGGCGCGCTTTGAAACCCGCGGTAAACCATCAGGTAGACATTGTGCACCTCGGTGCCGGCCGCCACGACGGGGAAGCCCGCCACCGCGTAATCATGCTGCATGACATACGCGTGCTGGGTTTTGAAATCGGCCGGATCGGTAATCCCGAGCGTGAAATGCGCGAGGTGATACAAAATAAAGGCCAGCACCACGTAGCCGGTCCAACGGATATAGCGGGAGGACAGCGAAGCCCGAATCCAAGTCTTGCCGGCCCCATAACCTACGCCTCTCGCCCGTCTGTTCTCCAAGGTCAGAACTGTTGCCGCCCAGATGTGCAACCCTACCGCCAGCAGCAATCCTATCCGAGCCACCCACAACAAAGGACCCGTCTGGTGGAGAAATTGGGCGTAGCCGTTGATTTTGTCGGGATGCTCAAAAATCTGCAGGTTGCCCGCCAAGTGCCCGACAATAAAACCGATCAGGATCACACCAGTGATGGCCATGAGAAATTTCCTGCCGATCGAAGAGCGAAAGAGTGTTGCGAGTAGACTCATTGGGGCGGGACTAAAAGGTCGCTGACGAAATTTAAGCGTCAGTCCAATACCGATAAGACAAAACCCACCCCGGATGTAAAGACCTGCGCCAGATGGGACAATCCACACACCTGAATATTAGGGGGGCTTACCCAAAGGAGAAGCAAAGCCCTGCCGGTTAATGGCTTCAGCGGACCAATGGCTTGAGCAGCGTGAATTTGCCACTCGCGGTCGGAGCAATCACGCGGCGGCGGAAAGCATTCACCCGGACGCCGTCACCCAGCATGGCAGCCAGACCCGTTTCCAACCCAGCCGGCGCAGTCTCATCGGAAACATAGTGGAAGTCCCAGCGGTTCTCGCTGGTTTGCATCAAGCTGTAATGCCAGCAGGCAAAATCATCCGGCAGCGCCGCATCGATATCGTAGACCGACACAATGGAACCATCAGGCCGGAAATAGAGATCGCGCTCCCGACCAAGCAGACGGTAACCCGTCGGCAGTTTTTGCACGATATCACCGGTATGGTAACGCAGCAAGGGCATCGCCTCACGATCGCGCGTGGTCACATAGATCTGAAAGACGTCACTCAACTCCTTGCGCCATGGCGCGAGTTCGATGAAGGCATTGCTATCGATCACCTGTGAATCGTCCTTGAACGCTTCTCCCACGAACAAGTAACCCGCTTCGGTCGAACCATAGAGATCCACCTGCGCCGCCGGAAACACTTCCATTACCCGCGCGGCATGTTGCCGACTCGCCTTGCCGTAAGTCAGGATCACCGCCTTTACGCTGGGCACCTTTACGCCGCGCTTTTGGGCGGCCCGGGCCAGCAGGGAAAGATACACCGGCTCCCCTTCGATTACTTCAGGCTTAGTGGCCTGTAATTCCATCACGATGCGATCCCACTCACTTTCCGGAAAGGAAAACGGATCACTGGAAAGATTCAGATAAACCGTGCCGTCAAAGTAGCGGTGCGGAAACGGGTGATCTTCGTAAGGGCAGAGATTGCTCGAACATCCGATCGGGGCCAGGACGCACTTGCGATAGGGGCGGCCGACAAATTGCGCGAGAATCGGCGAGGCGAGATAAGCCCGCTTGGTTTGCTCATCCCACCACCCCTCTTCCATCACCACGGTCATCGGTGACTGTGTGGTGCCACCGGTGGATTCGTATTCAAATTTCTTCTGTGCGAAACCGCGTTCAATCTCCGCATAGTCCGCGAAAAATGCCTGGTGACCGCGCTCGATGATTTCCTGTTTGGAGAGTGCGGGCATCTCCCGATAGCACGACCATTGCAACGGCTCGTTGTGCAACGGGAAACGTTGGGCATAGAGCGGACTGCGCGCATATATCCGCCGAATCTCCGACTCCAACGAAGCAGGCAGGTGCTCGGCATCGGATGAGCCCAAGACGGCAGATGAGTTGGCAAATGAGGGGGCGGACATGTCGGGTGCTTTGGGCAGGAAATGCCTCAGGCCGGGTAAGTCAAACGTGGTCGGCCTTCATTTTTAGCCAGAGTGGCTCAAAGAGAAAGAGGGCACTCAGCACCAAACTATGGGTAATGCCACCGTTGCGGGCCAGTGCCAGCACCTCATCGACCGGTAGCCAGGCTATCTCGATTTCCTCATCGGGATCCCATGCGATCGAACCGGAAGGCACCGCGTCCCGCACGAGAACAATGTGGCAGTGATTATCCTGGATCGCTGGGTTGGGCGCGATCGCCCCAAGTATTTCTGCCGTGCCACCCTGATATCCCGTTTCCTCAAGCAATTCACGCTGACCCGCCACCAACGCCGACTCCCCGCGATCCATCATTCCTCCAGGTATCTCGAGGGAAAACGTTTTGAGACCGTAGCGAAATTGCCGCACAAGCACCAACTGGTGATCCGGCGTGAGGGCCAGCACATTGACCCACTCTGGTGGACGCAGCACCACAAAGTCGCGCTCGGTCTCGCGCACTGGATGGCGAAATTTCACGCTGTCCAATTCGAAGATGCGTGTCTTCGTGATCAGCTTGCGGCCAAGCTCATTCCATTCCGCGGGACCTTCTGGAGGGAGTTTCATTTTGGGCAAAAAAAAAGCCTCCTGACACGATGGTCGAGGAGGCATGAAAAATTACGCGAAGAAAATATTACTTCTTCGGGAGCTTGAGCTTCTGGCCGATGGCGAGATGATTCCAATCCACGCCGGCATTGACTGACTGCAAATCGGAAAGCGCCACGCCTTTAGCGCGGGCAATCTTGACACCGTTGTCGCCCGACTTGACGATATACTCATCGGGACCAGCGACGGCGGGAGCGCCACCCTTGGCACCCGTTTTGACTGAAGCCTTGGGCGCCTCTTCCAACTTGGCGATTTTGCCATTAATATCAGCGAGCATCGGGCCCATCTGATTGAAGGCATCCTGCGTGGAGCGGGTCAGGGAAACGATATCACGACCAGCCTTCTCACTCGCGGCAGAGGCAGTGCTGACCTGCGCTTCGAGTGTGTCTAATCGGGCCATCTTCTCCTCGTTTGCGGCCAGCGTCCGATTGACGCTGGAAAGTTTAATGGCGGAATAGCCGCCGAGCAACAGGCCGATGACGCCAACGATTATGGCGCCGACTGGCAGCATGCTGTTATTTTCACGAGAAATAGTGTCCATGTATAAAGAAGGGTGCATTTCGAGGTCTAACCGTTCGCTCCCCTGACGCAAGGATAGATTACTAGCCGGCCAATCACTTGCCCATTTTCAGCCCTTTTCCACGTAACTTCGACGTCGCTCCATCCCACCCCGAGTCAGGTCCGAGCACCCCAATAATTGAATTTGAAGCAATCTCATCCCAATCATTGACAAGCCTAGGATATTCGTGCCCCTTGGGCCCCTGCCGTCGGGGCGTAGCTTAGCCTGGTAGAGCGCCTGGTTTGGGACCAGGAGGTCGGGAGTTCGAATCTCTCCGCCCCGACCATTCATTACGGTAATAACGTGGATTTGGAACATTACCCGGCTGAATTTTCCGGTTTGTCACAAAATCGACACGATACACTCCTTGCGTGAACTCAGGCTTCTGGCACGGTTTCAGCAGTTTCCCCACCAACATGAAAGCACTGCGGATCCTTGTTACAGCATTTTTAACAACTGGTATTGGGTGTGTAGCGCATGCCCAACTATTTACCTATAATTTTGCAGATGTGGTAGCGGGTAATTCATCCACTTCGGGTGGGGGGGACTTCCAGTAACCTGACATTTTCGTCAGTTACTGCAAATGGAGTATCGGCCACATCAAACGCTGGCGGCGTCTTTTCTTTCACATCATGGAGCACTGGAGCTACGACCTCGACTGACACTTTTTCAGGTGCACTAGATGCTTCAGATTATTATCAGTTTACCGTCACCCCAGATTCAAGTTATCAATATACTTTGACCAGCATAACATTTGACGCGGGCAGAAGTTCGACCGGAGCCCGTCAATTCGAAGCGCGATCGAGTATCGACTCATTTACTACTGCGTTGACCTCATCTGCATCCAATCCGGCAGTCAGCATAGTTTCTAGCAATGTTTTCCAGTTTACGGATAATACCAGCACGGCCACATACTCTGGAAATTCAATTACACTGTCGGGACTGAATTTTACCGGTATATCCTCGAGCATCACTTTCAGGATTTATGCTTATAACGCAGAAGGCACTTCTGGCACATTCCGGTTGGACAATTTAGCAATTAACGGGTCTTCAGAACTTGCCGCGGTCCCCGAACCTTCAACCTATGCTGCGATTCTCGGCGGAGTTGCTTTGATCGGCGTGATCGCAATTCGCCGCCGCAAGAAATTCAGCGCGGCGTAAATCTCTCTTTCTTCCCACAACAAAAAGGCCCGCTATCATGCGGGCCTTTTTGTTAGAGCGAAATAGTGACGCGCTGGCTTATTTGCCGAGGTTCAGCTTGATGAGCGGCTCGGTGGATTCGGCAGGTGCCGGAGTCGCCGCGGCGGGAGTAGAAACGGTGGTAGCTGCGCTTGGCGCGTCCGTCATCCGCAAGGTCATCACCCGTTGGGCCCAAGGGCTGGCAGGATCGATCTGCATGATGCGATCTGCATATTGTTTCACACCCTCGGCATTGCCACTGGCGTGGGCGAGACTGGCCAATTGATAGGCCGCTTCAACTTGAACGGCCTTGGACACGGCAGTGGCATCAACCAGTTGCTTCAAACCCGACTGACCCGCGGATACTTGGCCCGACTGGATTTGAGCCATGGCCAAACCGAGGGAGGCGCGATCCGTAATCGGACCATCGGTCAAAACTTTGTGTGCTTCTTCATAAGCACTGACCGCATCGGCATACTTACCTTCCGCGTAAGCCGCATCGGCAACCTGAACCCAAGCCACACCGGCGAGTTCATGTCCGGACTCCGCCTTGGCGAAAGCCTGCAATTGCTCCGGCGTTTTGGCCAAAGCGTAAGCGCGGCCGATTTCCTTTTCTTTTTGCGCACCCATGTATTCCCAAGCTCCTTTGCCGACAATCGCCAGCAGCACGATGACGCCAAGCGCGAGTAGGCCACGCTGGTTGCGCAGCCAAAAGTGCTGCAGCTTCTCCTCGATACCGGGAGTTACATTGATCTCTCCATCCGCAGCGGGAGAAGATTCGGGTTGGTTGGGTGTGCTCATGCGCAAGGGTGTTGTTTTCGGAAAAAAGCCAGCAGAACAAACCCCCGGCTGCATGTAAATGCCGGAAACAGCACCCTGGGCTCCAGGCCGGAGCGTATAAAGTTCTACTGCGGCGGCTTCGCTGAGCCCGGTCGTGTAACCACTGGGAAGATCGCCACCAACGAAGATCCGGGGCAGCGACCCTGGTTACCGTTCTTCTACAATTGCTCAAATCAGCGGCTCCCTGTGCGATGCCGCCCCAAAGAATGGCCGCACAGGATCATGCACGGCTTATTCGAACGGTGAACAGTTACACCACCGGGTCGGGTTACAGACTGGAGCGACTCAGAGATGCTCTTTAATCGCCACAAAGAGCTTCTGTGATTGGACGGTATCGCCGGTGATGCCAAAGCGGATTTTGATACTGGTGCGCTCCTTGGCGACTTCCTTGATGCTGACCGTCACCAAAGTGTCCGCCCGGTCACGACCCTCCAACTCAGCCTCGATGACCTTCTTCTCGTCCTTGGTTTGGAAAAGCCCGTAATCAGCCATGCCGGCCTTGGCGGCTTTGTAAACGGTGGCAAAATCGTGATCCACAAAGACCTGCAGCTCCCCGAGACGGACTTCACCTTCATCCTCCTTCGTGACCATTACGCTGGAACAACCGGTCGATCCAAGAACGACCCCACCCAACAGGGCCAGACTGAAGACAAGTGGCAGTAAGCTATGATAGCGTGTGATATTCATGATAATATACTGACCGAGGTCAGGCAGTCAGGTTCACACTTCTCCCTAACTCTCCCAAAGCCGCTTGATAAACAAGAACTTGGAGCGGATCAAATCACGTTTACGTTACCCTTGTAGTGCTGGATCGGTTTCACCCCGACACTTTCGCGTTTCAAGGCTTGGATACCCTGTAGCGCGGCAAAGGCCCCTGTAATCGTGGTCATAATGCACACGTTATGGGCATAGGATGCCGCCCGAATCGCGTTTTCGTCGCGGCGCGGAATCATGCCGCCGGGGGTGTTGATCACCATGCGAATCTTGCCGTTCTTGATCATGTCGACTGCCGTCGGCCGACCCTCGTCAATCTTGGCCAAGCGGGTGACCGGAACGCCATTGTCCGCCAGCATCTTCGCTGTGCCACTCGTGGAATAGACCTCAAAGCCCAAGGCGGTGAGTTCCCGGGCGATCTCCACCGCGCGCGGTTTGTCGGCATCCTTGACCGAAAGAAATACATTGCCGCTGGTTGGAAGGCCGGGTTTGACCGCAGCCTGAGCCTTGGCAAAGGCGATGCCCAAGTCGGCATCGATACCCATGACTTCGCCGGTGGAACGCATTTCGGGTCCGAGGGTAATCATCGCCCCGGGGAAGCGCACGAATGGGAATACGGCTTCCTTCACGCACCAGTGTTTCGGCGTCTGCTCACGGGTAACACCCAGGTCGCGCAGTTTCATACCGGTCATGACCTTGGCTGCCAATTTCGCCAACGGCACCCCGATGGCCTTGGCCACAAAGGGCACCGTGCGTGAAGCCCGCGGGTTCACTTCGAGAATGTAGAGCTGATTGTCCTTGATGGCGAATTGCACGTTCATCAGGCCGATCACATTGAGCTCCTTCGCCAGTGCATGCGTGGCGGTGCGGACCGTATTGAGCATGTCTTTCGAAAGCGTATGCGGAGGCATCACCATGGACGCATCGCCCGAGTGCACCCCGGCAAACTCGATATGCTCAAGCATGCCGCCGATCACTGAAGTCTCGCCGTCGCTGATACAGTCGACGTCGAGCTCGATCGCGTCTTCCAGGAACTTGTCGATAAGCACCGGCTTGTCCGGCATGACGTCGAAAGCCTGACGGATGACCGCCTGAAATTCCTCTTCGTTGTAAACGATAAACATGCCACGGCCGCCCAACACGAACGAGGGACGCAGCAAAACGGGGAATCCAACCTCTCTGGCGAAGATCAACGCCTCTTCCTGATTCATCGCCGTGCGGTTGGCCGGCTGCTTGAGGTTTAATTTGTTCAGGACGTTGGCGAAGAGCTTACGATCTTCAGCCGTATCAATGCTTTCCGGTGACGTGCCGATAATGTTTACGCCGTGCGACTTGAGCGCCGAGGCCAGGTTGAGCGGGGTCTGGCCGCCAAACTGCACGATGACTCCGTCGCAAGCTTCCTGCCGGTAGATTTCCAACACGTCCTCGAGCGTAAGCGGTTCGAAGTAGAGCCGGTCACTCGTGTCATAGTCGGTCGAAACCGTTTCCGGATTCGAGTTAACCATCACGGTTTCGTAACCAATCTCGCGCAGGGCGAAGCTCGCGTGCACACAGCAATAGTCGAACTCGATCCCCTGCCCGATCCGGTTGGGACCGCCGCCGAGAATCATGATCTTCTTCTTGCCGCTCGGCGGCATGATTTCGTTTTCGTCGCCGTAACTGGAATAATAGTAAGGTGTGAAGGCCTCGAATTCCGCCGCACAGGTGTCGACCAGCCGGTAGGTCGTGTTGACCCCGATCTTTTTGCGCAGGTCACGGACAGCCGTGAAGTCGCAGCCGAAGTAGTGCCCGAGCTGGACATCCGAGAATCCATATTTCTTGGCGCGACGCAACAGGTCGGGCGCGATGTTATCCAGCGTGTGCTGTTTCAATGAGACTTCCATCTCGTAGATTTCCCGCAGCTGGTGGAGAAACCAGACGTCGATCTTCGATAGTTCGAAAATGTCGTCGACCGTCATGCCGCACATGAAGCCATAACGGATATAAAAGATGCGCTCGGCATTCGGCGTGGCCAGTTTGGCGCGGATAACCTTGAGGTCCGGCGGAGTATCCAGCCCGTGTTTACCGCCCCCGCCAAAACCACGGGCACCGGTTTCCAACGAACGCAACGCCTTTTGCATCGATTCCTTGAAGGTGCGACCGATCGCCATGGCTTCACCCACCGATTTCATGGCGGAGGTCAGGGTCGAATCCGCATCGGGAAATTTTTCAAAGGTAAACCGCGGAATCTTGGTCACCACGTAATCGATCGTCGGCTCAAACGAGGCCGGGGTGAGCCGGGTGATATCGTTGCGCAGTTCATCGAGCGTGTAGCCAATTGCCAGCTTGGCCGCGATCTTGGCAATGGGGAACCCGGTGGCCTTCGACGCCAGTGCGGAGGAGCGCGAGACGCGAGGATTCATCTCGATCACCACTTGGCGACCCGTCTGGGGATCCACGGAGAATTGAATGTTGGACCCGCCAGTCTCGACCCCGATTTCGCGGATGACCGCAAACGAGGCATCGCGCATGGTCTGGTATTCCTTGTCGGTCAGGGTCATGGCAGGCGCCACCGTGATCGAGTCGCCCGTATGGACGCCCATTGGATCAAAATTCTCGATCGAGCAGATGACGACGCACTGATCCTTATGATCGCGCATGACCTCCATCTCGTATTCCTTCCAGCCCAGCAAACATTCCTCGATCAGGACCTCATGCACAGGGGACAGATCAAGGCCATTGGCCGTGATCTGCTCAAATTCATCCTTATTGTAGGCAATGCCGCCACCGGAGCCGCCCAAGGTAAATGAAGGACGGATGATCAATGGATAATTGCCGAGTTCATCGGCCGCAGCCCAGGCCTGTTCCATTGATTTGACTGTCTTGGAACGCGCTACATCGAGGCCGATCTTGACCATGGCCTGTTTGAAGAGCTCGCGATCTTCGCCCTTGTTGATCGCCTCGGGTTTGGCCCCGATCATTTCCACGCCATATTTCCCGAGGATGCCTTTTTCGTGCAGTTCCATCGAGAGATTGAGCGCCGTCTGCCCGCCCAAGGTGGGTAGCAGAGCGGATGGACGTTCCGCCGCGATGATTTTTTCGAGGATATCCACCGTTAACGGCTCGATATAGGTGACATCCGCAAATTCCGGATCTGTCATGATCGTCGCCGGATTGGAGTTAACCAGAATAACCCGGTAACCCTCTTCTTTGAGCGCTTTGCAGGCTTGAGTGCCGGAGTAATCAAACTCGCAAGCTTGGCCGATGACGATGGGGCCGGCGCCGATGATAAGGATGGACTGGAGGTCGGTGCGTTTGGGCATGGACGTAGATTAGGGGGAGGGTTGCGCCCACAAACTGACGCGGCAAGCGGGAACTCCGCCGGAACGCGATTTTACGCCCAACCGCGCCTGATTTTATCCCAGTCGGGAAACTTCCACGCCCAATACTTTGGCCGCCTGGACCTTGTCGCCATGGCAAGCGCGCAAGACCATGTCCGCATACTGTTTCTCCTGCCCGGAAAGATACTCCGAAAGACTGGGCCAGTGCTTGATCTCACGCAGACGCAAGGGCAGTTGCTGGGAGGTGATGACCCGGGTTTCCGAAGCGGATACAATTTTCGAAATGACTTGGTAAAACTCGGTCAGATTACCCGGCCAATGATAAGTCGTGAGCAGCGCCATCCCATCTTCGGTAAACTCAACCAATTTGGCATCAAAGTGCGGATTGGCGACTTTGGAGGCATAATGCTTCACCAGCAGGGGTATATCCTCGGGTCGCTCCCGCACCGGTGGCATTTGCACCGGAAACGATGCCACCCGGTAAAATAATTCATCATTAAATCCGCCTTCATCCACCAGTTGTTCCAAATCGACGGCGGAGGTGCAAATGAGTCGAAATCCGTGTGCAGTATTACGGAGGACACTCACCAAAGCTTCCTGAATATCCGTGGGGAGGCATTGAAGATGCTGCAGGAAAAGGGTGCCGCCTTTGGCTTGTTCAACCCAAGTGCCACCCGCGCCGTTTTCACCCAGTAATCCTTCACGAAAATTAGCCGCGGAGCTCAGTGAACAGTCGATGCGGACCAATTTGCTTTCGTCGGCACCCAAAGCCGAATGCAAGACTTCGGCCACGGCCGTTTTTCCGGTCCCATTTTCTCCCTGGAGCAAGACCGGCGTCTGCACTGTCGCCAGTTTCTTGACCTGTTGGACAAGCTTAACCACCACCGGACTGCGGCCAATGATGCGATGTCCGATGTCTAACTTGTTTCCGCTCGGCGCGAGGCCCGAGATCGCGCGTTCCGACTGAAATTTTTTAAATTCGATCCCTCGTTTCAGGGTTTCGATCAGTTCGGTAACGCGAAACGGTTTTTGCAGGTAATCAAATGCGCCATACTTCAAAGCCTGAATGGCGCTCTCGGTGCCGGCGTAGGCAGTCATGATCACCACCACCACACTGGGATCGTATTGCTTTAAATTTTTCAGGAGGGTGATCCCATCCATCGGCTTCATATCGATGTCGGCCAGCACCAGATCAAATTTTTCTTCCTTGTAACGAACCAAGGCCTTCTCTCCGTCCGTGGTGAAAGCCGTGTTAAACCCGGTGGGTTGAATCACGGCTTCAAGCATCTCGTGGATCGAGAGCAAGTCATCAACGATGAGAACGGAAGACATCGGGCTATACCTTTCCGAGGTGTTGCGGTCTGTCAACGGAGCGAATCACGCCCTATTGCAAGCCACCGGCAACGGCACCGAGTTGGAAGATGGGCAGAAACATCGCCATGACAATGCCACCCACCACCACACCGAGAAACACAATCAACAATGGTTCAATCAGCGAGGTAAGGGAAGCCACTGTGGCTTCAGCCTCCACGTCGTAAAAATCCGCCACCTTGGTCATCATACCATCCACATTACCCGTGGATTCACCGGCCTTGACCATGTGCTTCATCATGGGCGGGAAAAACTCATTGGCGGCCAACACTTCGGAAACCTGTCCACCTTGACTGACGTGTTTGGCAATTTCGTCACAGGCATCCTCAATCTGGACCTTATTGCTGGCCGCCGCGACGATTTCCAAAGTCCGCAAGATAGGAACCCCAGAGCGAATCAGGGTGGCGTAGGTGCGACAAAACCGCGAAAGGGCGATTTTGTGGATCAAATTGCCGAAAATTGGCGCCTTGACCAAAAATATATCCTTGCTGCGGCGCCCTTTGGGCGTGGCGACATATTTGCCGGTGAGCCAGTAGACGGCGTAAAGGCCCATGCCGATCGCCCACCACCATACTTTCATGAAGTCGGACAAATCGATCAGGAACTGGGTCGGTGCGGGTAACTTGGCGCCGAAGTCGGCAAACATGGCGGCGAACACCGGAATCACAAAAATCAGCAGCACATTAACCAAGGCCACGGCCAGACCGATAACCGCAATCGGATAGGTCATGGCGGATTTCACCTTCTTGTTGAGTTTGACCGAGGCTTCAAAATAGCCAGCCACCTTGCCGAGAATTTCCGCCAAGCCACCGCTGGCTTCACCCGCTTCCACCATCGAAACGAACAAAGTGTTGAATGAGTTGGGGAAGTTTTTAACCGCGGTGGAAAATGAATTGCCGGTTGATATATCGCCGCGCACGTCACGGATGACGATTTGGAAAACCGGATCCTCGGTCTGGTCCTGCAAGGCCTCCAAGCATTGCACCAAGGGTAGGCCAGCCACCAGTAGTGAGGCCAGTTGCTGGGTGAAAATGGCCAGCTCACCCATGGGCAGTTTGTATTTTTTAGCCCTCTTCTCCAAGCTCTTCTGCTTGGCCAAGGCTTGGGCTGCTTGGACACCACTGCGTCCTTTTTGCTTTGCCCCTTTGGCCGCCGCTGCGGTGGAGGCAGAGGACGAAGATGAAATGATAGCCATTCCGGAAAAGAAACAGCCCGTCTCACGGGCGGCAACCCCATTTGCTGAGTGATTTAGTAAAAATTAAGCGATAAATTACCCCAGAAGACGGGTCGGTTTAGCGCAACACAGGCTTGACCGCGACGATGGGTGCGCGAAGCTGCCCTGACGTTCGCGGGTGTAGTTTAGTGGTAAAACTCCACTCTTCCAAAGTGGTCTCGTCGGTTCGATTCCGTCCACCCGCTCCATTCAATAGGCACGCCAAGGCCAGGCCACACAGCCTCTAACCTCTTGGATGAGCGCAAAGTCGGCTTTGCCTTTGAGGACAAAAGGCAGCACTTCGACGTTATCCGGCAGGAGCTTCCTCGCGGTGTTCCAACTTTGACCTGAGACGTAAACATCGTCCACCAGCAGGACTTTCCTCCACGCTCCCAGATCGGGAATATCGGACAACAGTTGCGGCTCAGCAAAACGCGGTTCATTGGCCTCATTGCGGTAGTTGAGCGTGATCATTTTCAACCCGACGCCCAATTGGGCTGCAACCAAGGCAGCGGGCACCATTCCACCGGTCGCAATGCCGATCACCCCATCAATATCCGGTGGAAATGACCAAGCCCGCAAGCGCCTCGCAATATCCTCAAACGCCAGTGGCGTCATGAGAATTTTGGCCAGTCGATTTCGGATAGGCAAAAACCAAGACCAGGTTAATGGTCAGCAAGACCAGCAAACCTGGGATGCCGGCGCGCAAAGACTCAATAAAAATACCGGATGCTGGAGCCGCGGTCTGTTGCACCAAGGTCGAAGCAATTTTTGCGATGACATAGCCTACCGGCGCGACCACCCATAACCACGGCGCGCGGCGAACCGCCCACCAAGCAAACAAAGAGAAAACGACCAGCTCCAGACTCATCAGTGATAGCCCGTGCAAAGCGGGTAACCCCGTGAGCAGAAGGTTAAGTGCCGGCGCAAACAGACCTACCAGAAGTCCAATTCGGAGACCGAAAAAATATACGGCGACAAATGCCGCCCAAAACATTGGCAACAGATGAGCACCCAAGGGACGCTCGCCCCCCCACGGCACCAAGTGCACCAGAAACGGGATCAGCCAAGCTGCCACCAGCAATACGGTGGTATCCTTAAGGGTGGCGCGTTTAAATCCGGGAGCGGTTGATACGAGTTGAGCAGAGGTAGACACACCGGGGAAATTATAGCGCGACACATTCCCTGCAATCCACAATCTGAACCCATTTGAATCTAATCCTGTTCCAACCTGCAGAAATTAGCCGACCGCTACCCATGATTGATCCCCGGGCGATCCATCTAATGAAGGTTTTGCGCCGGCAGCCGGGAGATAGTTTCGATGCTGGATTAATCAACGGCCCCATGGGCAAAGGAACGTTGCGCGAAGCAACCAAGGATCATCTTATATTGGAATTTCGCTGGGGCTCGCCCCCGCCCCCACCGGACCCGGTTACATTGGTGATTGGACTACCGCGTCCCCAGACCGCGCGCAAAATATTGCAGGAGGCCACCAGTCTGGGCGTTACCGCCCTTCATTTCGTGCAGGTGAGCCGCAGTGAACCATCCTACGCGGAAAGCACTCTCTGGAATTCCGGTGAGTGGCAGCGTCACCTCGATGCCGGCGCCGCCCAAGCATTTTGCACCCGGGTTCCCACTGTCACCTACCATCAAACCCTCAGCGAGGTGGTGGCCACTTTCCCCGACCCAGACAACCGCATTGCGCTGGATAATTACGAATCCCCGATCCGGCTTTCAGCATGTCCTTTCTCAAGTGACATTCCCATTGTTTGTGCGTTGGGACCCGAGCGCGGCTGGACCGCAGATGACCGGCAAATTTTACGTTCCGGTGGATTCAAATTCGCCCATCTGGGCACCCGTGTATTGCGATTGGAGACCGCAGTAGTCGCAGCCCTGACCCTGCTGAAAGCACAACGAAATCTTATGTAGTCACCCGCAGGAAAAATCCGACCGAGGGCTGGTGCGCCCCCTTGCCCAATCGTTTGACACAGGTCCAACCCGCGGGACACAGCGTAATTTTCCCGGGCATTTCAAAGATAACCAAAGGATCGGGATGCGATTTGAGCAAATCCGACAATTTCGCAAAAATACCCGGAGCCACTTCCTCGATAATCTCATAGGGCGGGTCAACAAACACCATATCCGGCAAGCCAGATAACGGCCAGGGGACGTGGGTGGCATCAGCAATACTGATCGCCGTATCGGATAGTTCCCGGCCCAGACTCTTGCCGACTGCGACCAGATTGCGGCGCACGCATTCCGCCGCCTTGTTATTTTTTTCAACCCAGGCTCCACCCGATGCGCCACGGCTTAACGCTTCCAATCCGTAGGCACCGCTGCCGGCGAATAGATCGAGAAAGCGGGCGCCCGGCACGCGTTGTGCGATGCTGGAAAAAACCGCCTGCCGCATACCATCGGTTGCCGGACGCACCGCGTCCCCCTTGGGTGTGACCAAGGGAATCCCGCGAGCTTGGCCTCCGGTTATCCGCATGTCCGCAGACAAAAGCCCGGCGCCGCGTTGGCAAACGCGAATCCATGTGCACACTTTCGACAACCTGAACCCATGGCCGTCGCTTCTCTTTATCCCATATCTGACCACTGTGACGGTTTTCGCTTTTTCAATCCGCAAAACCACGTCAACCGGACTTGGTTGGATGTCCTGAAATGGCGGCGCACCAGCAAGGGCAAGCCGTGGCCCAAACAGGTTGAAATAAAAACCGCTCAGAACCTGCCACCATAGGGCGATGCCCTGCTGGCGTGCACCTGGATTAACCACGCGTCCTTTTTAATGCGGTTTCCGAAAGTCAATGTGCTGATCGACCCGATCTACAGTGAATGTGCGGGACCTTTTGGCCGTTTGGGTCCGAAACGGGTGCATCCTCCCGGGATACGTTTTGCCGATTTGCCACGCATTGATGTAGTGCTGCTCAGTCATGACCATTATGACCACTGTGACTTGCCAACCCTGCGCCGATTGGCCGCTGAGCACTCACCGATCGCGATCACCCCGTTGGGCAATGGCCAACTATTACGCAGGGCTGGTTTTCCGACCGATAGGATCATCGAGCTGGATTGGTGGCAGTCTTGGGCCCACGCCGAGCTGGACATCACCTTGACCCCGGCACGGCACTGGAGCAACCGATTGAGCGGGCCGCGCAACGGCCGTTTATGGGGCGGTTTTTATCTCAACAGCTCAAAACGACGCGTCGCCTATACCGGGGATACAGGTTACGACTCCGACTATTTCACCGAGGTTCAACGTCGCTTGGGTGCCCCTGATCTCGCACTGATTCCCATCGGCGCATACGAACCGCGCTGGTTCATGGCCCCGCAGCACTGCAATCCGGCCGAAGCGGTGCAAATCCACCGCGACCTCAGTGCCGGTAAGAGCGTGGCCATGCACTGGGGCACCTTTCAACTCACCGATGAGGGCCGGGAGGACCCGTTGGTCGGTTTGGCTGCAGCCTTGGCCGGGCAAGCGATTCCAAAAAATCAATTTCAAGCTATTGAACCGGGAGAGACGCTTAACATCTGACATGATGGTCATAAACCAAAGGACGATTGGGAACATTACGTCGTCCACGCACTCCACCATCCTGACTGTGTTACGGACGACATGGCTGCTGCGGTGTATGATCGACAGGGGCCTTGCCGGCCTTGTAACACTTGGATAGTGACCGGCTATCGAATTGTTAACCATGACTATGCGCCAGATTATCACCCTCGCAGGATGCGCGCTCATATTGGGCGTTGGCGGGGCGCGCGCTGCTGAAGAGGTTAATCTGTGGCCGGCGAGTGTAAGGTGGCCCGGTGTCACAAATGAGCCGGGAGAAAAATGGCAGGCGGTGGGTCCGCTATTTTTCCGGACCATCGCTCCGGACCAATCCAACTTCTCCGGACTGCGTCCGCTTTATCTGCACCACACGGACAAACGGCAGACCTACGAGGAGTCCACGTTTCTCTATCCCCTCTTTTCCATCCGGCGTGATCAGAAAGTTTCCCGCTGGACCGTGTTCAACCTGATCAACCGCACACGACCCCTTGATCCCCAATCACCGGGGGCAGTGCCGCACTCCTTCGATGTCTGGCCATTGTATTTTTCCCGCGATACCGGAGCTCCGGAGACCAGCTACCATGCGCTTTTCCCAGTCGCCGGCACCATCAAGTCCCGTTTCGGTTTTGATCGCCTGCAATGGATGGTCTTCCCGCTATTCATGCAGACTGAAAAGGCCGGCGTGGTGTCCACCTCGACTCCATGGCCCATTATCAAACGCAGCACGGGCAACGGTCATGAGGGATTCGCAGTCTGGCCGCTGTTCGGTCACGGGGAGAAACCCGGCCAGTATCGCCAGCAATTCTACCTATGGCCTTTGATTTATAAGAACGAATTCCGCCTGTCCGAACCGGTGCCAAGCGTGCAAGAGGGCTTCCTGCCGTTTTATACCCGTGAACAACGGGCCGGGGCCATCAGTGAAAATTTTGTTTGGCCGTTCTTTGGCTACACCAAGCAGCAGACGCCCGTCACCTATAACGAAACACGGTATCTCTGGCCGTTGCTGGTGCAGGGCCGGGGCGAGGAGCGCTACGTGAACCGGTGGGCGCCCATCTATACCCACTCAAACCGCAAGGGCATCGATAAGAAGTGGTATTTGTGGCCGCTGTTGCGAACGGAGCAGTGGACCGCGGACGGTCTCGTTCAGAACAAGGATCAGTTTGTCTGGTTTTTTTATTGGTCCCTCCAGCAGCGCAGCGCTCGCAATCCGCAACTGGCCGCCGCCTACAAAACTCACCTCTGGCCACTGCTCAGTGTATGGGATAATGGGGCCGGACGTCGGCAGGCCCAGTTCCCCAGCCCCCTCGCGGTCTTTTTTCCCACCAATGAAAAAGTCCGCCAGCTCTATACTCCGTTGTTTGCGCTGTATCGCTATGATCAAAAGACGCCCGATGATGTGCGCCACGCGCTGCTCTGGAATGCCATCACCTGGCATCGCAGTCCGGGAAAACGCGAATTTCACCTTGGGCCTCTCTTGAGCACAGAACGTGGGACCTCGGGTGCCCGCGTAGCCATCGGTAACGGCTTGATCGGCATGAAGCGCGATGCCGATAAACAAAAATGGCGTCTGTTCCTGTTCGATTTTTCTCGCGGGAAGCACAAAGGTGAGCCGTCGACCACCAAGTGACATGAAACAAATCAACGCCATACTCGAAGGATTCGGTAGCACTGTGATACTATTGGTGCGGTCGTGCAGTCACATCGGCACCTTACCCCGGCAGTTTAAACGGTTCGTGGAACAATGTTACCTGATCGGATATACCACGCTCCCCATCGTGGCGATCCTGAGCTTCTTTATCGGCGGTGTGCTGGCACTGCAAAGCGGCTACAGCATGGAGAATTTTGGGGCCAAGGAATTCATCGGCTCATTGGTGGGCCTGTCGATGGCCCGGGAACTGGGTCCGGTCATGGTCGCGGTGTTGGTATCAGGCCGGGTAGGCTCGGCCATCGCAGCGGAACTTGCGTCAATGAAGGTTTACCAGGAGGTCGACGCTTTGCTGACCATGAATATCCCGCCCGAGCGCATCTTGGTTTTGCCCCGGTTGGCGGCGATCACGGTCATGATGCCGGTTCTGGCGATCATCGCCAATCTCGTGGGTTGGTATGGTGGCGCCTTGGTCGCCCAAAATGTGAGCTTCATTGCTCTGTCCCCAGAAAAATATTTCGAAACGCTGCGACGCTATACCGAATTCAGCGATGTCTGGAGCGGGATCGTCAAATCCGAGATCTTCGGTTTCGTGGTTGTATTGGTCTCATGTAGTATCGGCCTGCGCACCACCGGTGGACCGCGCGAAATCGGCGCTTCCGTCACCAAGGCCGTGGTAACCTCACTTATTCTCATTCTGGTGCTCGACTACTTCGTCACCAAGGCCCTGCTCTGACATGACCTCCAGTTCCACTCGCAATCCATTTACCGCCGAAGAGAGTCCGGCCGTCGGAGTCACACTCGAAAACCTGAGCAAGCAGTTTGGGAAAAACATCGTGCTGAAAGACATCAGCCTGCAGATTGAGCCCGGTGAAATCTTTGTCCTCATGGGTCCCAGCGGGTCCGGGAAGAGCGTATTGCTCAAACACATTGTCGGACTGGAGGCACCCACGAGTGGACGGGTGATCGTCGATAGTCAGGACGCGGCCGATCCTGAAACCCGGGAAGAAGTAAAGATGGCCTTGGTCTTCCAAGCCGGGGCACTTTTCAATTCGCTGTCGGTATACGACAATCTCGCCCTTTATCTGCGTGAGCATCGGCTCGGCAATGAGGCCGCCATCCGGGAGAAAGTGATGCACGCCCTGCAGATACTCTCCCTGGAAAGTACCGGTGGGAAATTCCCTTCTGAATTGTCAGGGGGCATGAGAAAACGCGTGGCCATCGCCCGGGCCCTGGTCATGGAACCGCAGCTGATGCTTTACGATGAGCCCACCTCGGAACTCGATCCGGTGATGGCGGCGACCATCAGTGAGATTATCGCCAGTTTGAAACACGAATATCACGTGACCTCGATTGTCGTATCCCATGACCGCGACCTCGCCCTTAACATCGCTGACCGCATTGGTCTCCTGATGGATGGCGAACTCATCACGGTCGCCTCCCCAGCCGAATTGAAAACCAACACTGACCCCCGGGTGATCGATTTTTTAAATCCCAAGATAGACCTGCACCAACCGCGTTTTAAGAAATTGGAGACCTAAATCATGAACAGCGCCCACTACACCGCCCGCGTCGGACTATTTTTCCTCCTTGGCATCGCCCTCATCTGGGTGACCTACGAAACCCTCGGCAACAAATCCAGTCTCAAGAAAAACGGTTACACGCTGATTGCGGGATTCGACAATCTCAAGGAGCTGAAGGCCGGAGACGACATCCGCATGGCCGGCGTCCGAATTGGTGCCGTGGAGCTCACCCGACTGGCCGGAAGCCGGGCCGAGGCTGTGTTCCGGATCGATAAGACCGTCAAAATACCAAGTGACGCCACCGCCACCATCTCTTCGGCCGGTCTGCTTGGCACCAATTACATCGCGGTCGAGTTGGGCAGTCAAAATGTGCCACCCCTTGAGGCTGGGGCCGAGATCCGCACTCATAACTCAGCCGATCTCAACACCATCATGACTCAACTCGGTGAACTCGGCGGTAAATTGGAAGACGCTTTGGGTTCCATCGGAGAAGTCTTCAAAGGCGACTCGGACCATCCCGGTTTACTCCAGCGCGTGGATACCTTGCTCACCGAAAACAGTGCCAAGGTGAATCAAGCCATGACCAACCTCCAGGAGATCACCGACAAAGTGAACCATGGCGACGGCACCTTGGGCAAACTGGTGAATGATCCCCAACTGCATGATGAACTGCTCTCGGCTATTACGGAGATCAAGACCGCCGCGGATGATGCCCGCACCTTTATGACCAACGCTCAGACGCTCGTGGACCATGTCAAATCCGGGCAAGGCACGCTCGGAGCGCTGATCTACGACGAAAAGGCCGGTGCCGATCTAAAAGCCACCACGGCGAATCTCCGCAGCGTATCCGACAAACTTGCGAAGGGTGAAGGCACGCTCGGTAAACTCATCAATGACGACAGTCTCTATTCTGAAGCCCAAAGCACCCTGCAGAAAGCCGATCGCGCCTTGGATGGTCTGGCTGATTCCGGTCCGATCACGGCAGTGGGCGTAGTCGCCAACGCGTTGTTCTGAGCGGTCCTTTCCGAACAATAAAAAGCCGGTCTCCATGAAGGGACCGGCTTGAAAGGGATGGCTTGGGAAGACCTCAGGTCTTGGGGCCGCCCTGGGAAAGGTTACGCGCCCGCAACCGCAGGCCGTTCAACCGAATGAATCCCGTGGCGTCA
Source organism: Cephaloticoccus sp. (assembly GCA_030833445.1). Lineage (GTDB taxonomy): Bacteria > Verrucomicrobiota > Verrucomicrobiia > Opitutales > Opitutaceae > Cephaloticoccus. The sequence continues at coordinate 39,177 of JAURHD010000010.1, forward strand.
CTCTGGTTATACCAGCTCTTCACGCCTTCCATCGACGCGATCTTGTCGTCGTAGAGGGAATACTTGGACTTACGACCACAAGTGATGATATTGCCCTTGTAGAGTTTGAGACGAACCGTGCCCGTGACATAACGCTGACTTTCGTCGATCATCGATTGCAGCATCTCACGTTCTGGTGCGAACCAGAAGCCGTTGTAAACGAGCTCGGCATACTTCGGGATAAAGCCATCGCGGAGATGCAACACCTCGCGGTCCAAGGTAAGGGACTCAACCTGACGATGGGCTTGCATCAAGATAGTGCCGCCGGGGGTTTCATACACTCCGCGCGATTTCATGCCCACAAAGCGGTTTTCCACCAAGTCAACGCGGCCGATGCCATGTTTGCCGCCCAGTTTGTTCAGGGCCTTGAGCACGGCGCCGGGAGTAAGCTTCTTGCCGTTGATCGCCACGCAATCGCCCTTCACAAAATCGAGTTCGACGTATTCGGGTTTGTTCGGCGCATCCTCGGGCGAAACTGACAACTTGAACATGCCCTTGTTGGCCTTGGTCGTCGGATCAAACCAGGGGTCTTCCAGAATACCCGCCTCGTAGGAGATATGGAGTAGGTTACGATCCATCGAATACGGCTTCTTGAGCGAAGCCTCGACGGGGATCTTGTGCTTTGCGCAATAGGCGATCATCTCCGCGCGACCGGGAAACAGGTTACGGTATTCCTCCATCTTCCAAGGCGCAATGATCTGCAAATTCGGCGCCAGCGCCATGTAGGTCAGTTCAAACCGGCATTGGTCATTACCCTTGCCCGTGGCTCCGTGAGCCACCGTGTCGGCCTTTTCCTTTTTGGCGATGTCCACCTGGGCCTTGGCGATCAAGGGGCGCGCAATGGACGTGCCGAGGTAATATTGGCCTTCGTAGATCGCATTGGCGCGAATCATCGGATAGATGTAATCGCTCGCGAACTCTTCCACCAAATCGAGGGTGTAGTGCTTGGAGGCACCGGTCTTCAGGGCCTTCTTGTCCAAACCTTTCAATTCTTCTTCCTGGCCGACGTCAGCCGCAAAGGTGACGATGTCAGCGGAATAGGTTTCCTTGAGCCATTTGACGATGACCGAGGTGTCGAGACCACCGGAGTATGCGAGGACGATTTTCATAAGCGAAATTGGTTTGGAATTTATTTAGGAACGCACCGTTTGGGCCAACATGGCAACAATGGCTTTTTGCATGTGCAGACGATTTTCCGCCTCGTCAAAAATAATGCAGCGGGGGTTATCGAGCACCGCCTGTTCAACCTCCTCCCCGGCATGGGCCGGCAGACAATGCATGAAAAGTGCATCGGGTTTAGCCGCCGCAAACACCTTGGCCGTGACGCAGTAGGGAGCCATGACCCGGAGCCTTTCCTTGGTCTCTTCCTCCTTGCCCATGCTCACCCAAACATCGGTGTAAACGACATCGGCATCACGCACGGCCTCCATGGGATCAGTCGTGAATTGGTAGTTCTTCGGCAAACCTTCCTTGGCTAACAAAGCATCTATCTCCGGTCCCGGCGCAAAGTCGGCCGGACCTGCCAGTGATAATTTCATCCCAAAGTGGGCCGCACCCAATATCCATGAGTTGCCCATGTTGCAGGCCGTGTCGCCCAAGAACGCAATTTTGCGGCCCTTGAGTGAACCGACCATGTCGCTATCCTTGGCCCAGCGCTCCGCCATGGTGAACACGTCGGTATAGATCTGACAGGGATGCAGAAAGTCAGTGAGGGCATTGATCACGGGCACCGAGCCTGCGGCAGCCAAACGCTCCACCTCCGCGTGATCGAAGGTGCGCACAATCAGGCCGTGCACAAAACGGGACAAGACCCGCGCGGTATCCTCCACGGATTCACCGCGACCGAGCTGAATGTCATTCTTGTTTAGAAAAAGTGGGTTGCCCCCGAGCTCATGAATACCGACCTCAAAGGAAACCCGGGTGCGCGTGCTCGACTTGGCGAAAATCAACGCCCAGGTCTGACCGGCAATGGCCGGTGGTGTGTGGCGGCCGCGACCCTTCTTCAGACTTTGCGCCAGCGCAAACAACCCCGGCAATTCGTGTGCCTTGAAGTCGGTCTCTTTGATGAAGTGTTTCATGAAAGCCGTTCGTTTTATACCTGACCGTCAGTTCCCACGAGGGAAAAGTGAAAAGAAATGTTACGCTTTGGCGGCTAAAACGGTGCGGATAATCGCCACCGATTTGGCCAATTCTTCCGGTGTGGCCACCAAGGGCGGCAATACCCGGATAACATTGTTACCCGCCGCGACGACCAAGAGGCCGTTTTCCCTGAGTGCGGTCACATAAGGAGTGGGATCACCATTCATCTGCAACCCGACGAGATAACCACGGCCACGGACGCCCAATAGATGCTTAGGGAAACTCAAAGCCAATTTTTCCAGTGCCGCGATCCAGACCAAACTTTGGGCGCGCACCTTGGCGAGAAGTTGCTCCTTTTCGATCACATCCAATACAGCCAATCCGGCCGCACAAGCCAAGGGGGTGCCCCCGAAGGTTGTGCCGTGTGAACCGGGTTGAAAAAGATTGGCGCAATTTTCACTCGTCCACACCGCCCCGATGGGAAATCCGCCGCCCAACCCCTTGGCCATGGCTATGGCGTCAGGCCGCACACCGGCCGATTCAAAGGCATAAAAAGTGCCGGTGCGACCGATGCCACATTGGACCTCATCGAGCAGTAGCAGCAAGTTGTGCTGGTCGCAGAGCTTCCTCAGACCGATCAAGAATTCCTGAGTGCAGGGATTAACGCCACCTTCCCCTTGAATCGTCTCCACCAAAATGGCGGCAGTATCGGCATCCACCAGATCCGCAAAACTCTGCAGGTTGTTCAGTTCTCCAAACGAGAAACCTGGCACCAACGGGCGGAAGCCTTTTTGAATTTTTTCCTGTGGTGTCGCGCTCATGCCGCCAAACATCCGGCCGTGAAAGGCCATCTTGGCGCAGACAATTTTGTAACACTTGCCGTCCTCGCCACTCTTCGAGACCCCATGCAAGCGGGCCAGTTTGATCAGTGCTTCGTCGGCCTCGCCGCCACTGTTACAGAAGAAAACCCGGCCCGGGCCGGCATATTGGACCAGTCGCCGCGCCAATTCACCCTGGTTGGGATGCCGGAACAGGTTGCTGGTGTGCACGAGCTCCGCGGCCTGACGCTGAATTGCCGCGACCCAATGAGGATGACAATGTCCGAGTGCGCTCACCGCGATACCGGACGTAAAGTCCAGATAAGCATTCCCGGCATCGTCCCATACCTGAGCTCCAAGTCCCCGAGTCAACGTGAGGGCAGCTCGGGCATAATTTTTGACGACATGGGCGTCGTAAAGATCGGCGGTGTTGGTGCGGGTGATAGTGGGATCGCTCATGGAAATTTCTACTGCTTGCTATACCCTATCCGTTAACGACGCGAGCTGGTTAACAATCAAGGTCGGACCCGAAAATAAGCGCTTAGCCGTGCACAATCTCGGTGCCGATACCCTTGTCGGTGAAAATTTCCAACAAGAGACTGTGAGGCAGCCGTCCATCCACGAAGTGCACCCGTTGCACCCCTTCTTGTAGGGCACGGATGGCACTGTGGACCTTGGGTCGCATTCCCTTGTCGATCACCCCGCGTTTTTTTAGATCATCCACCTGACTGATCTTTAAGGTGGAGATGAGTGAAGTTGGATCCTTGGGGTCGGCCAACAGACCGGGCACGTCGCTCATGAAAACCAAACGCCGGGCTCGCAGCGCACTGGCCACCCGACTGGCCACCGTGTCTGCATTCACGTTGTAGGGTTTGCCATCATAACCTTCCGCAACCGGCGAAATCACCGGAATGAAACCTTCCCCGATTTCCTTTTTGATGAGTTTCACCTTCACCTCGGTCACTTCGCCCACATAACCCAGATCAATTGCCTTACCGTCGTCATCCTTCAGCAATTTTTCGCAAACCAGCACGGTGTCGCCGGGCAATCCCTTGGGTTTTCCGCGGGCGGTGCTGATAGCGGCGCATACATCGCGATTGACGATCTCGTCGAGGGTCTTCTTGACGACCGCCACCGTTGCCTCGTCGGTCACCCGCAGGCCGTTGATAAAATTTGATGGGAGGCCGGATGTTTCCATCGCTCGGGTGATCGCCTTGCCGCCGCCGTGAACGACCACAACGTTGATGCCGACAGCCGCGAGAAACGCGATGTCGAAGGCCACAAAATTTCGGGTCGCTGGATCGGGATCATCCATGAAACTCCCGCCATATTTGACGACAAAAGTAGTGCCACGAAAATCTTGTATGTAGGGCAAAGCCTCGAGGAGCACCTTGGCCTTGGCGGTTACTTCAGAAACATTCATCAAAGGTTATGGAAGAGTGTTCGGGCAATGAACAGATGAAGTAGGTGGAGGTGATGGTCACTTGAGTGGATGGATACGAGGAAAAGTGCACAACGCTCTAACTCACTTCACCCCAGCTTTTCCACCAAAATATTGGGCTGGGCAAAACCACCCGCTTTGACCGCATCCATTTTCGCTTCACTCTCCGCCGTCCCGCCCTCAGTTCTATCCTCCGTGGCCAGCACTACATTAACATTTTCCAACCGCGACGCTCATCGAGCCTGGTTGCTCAGTCAGGCAAAACTGCCGGCAGGTTTTCGCGTGGGCTCAACCCGGTTTGAGTTTGTGCCACGGGAAGCACCCAAGCCGGCCAAGATGACGCTGACCTTGATCGCGCTGGACAAACCTACGGAAGATTTCGCCGCCGTTTTCACCCGCAATGCCTTGCCGGGTGCCCCGGTGTTGGTCGGGCGCAGGCGTCTTGGCGAAAAACAACTGAGTGCTGTGGTGATCAACAACAAGATCTCCAATGTCTGCGCACCCGATGGGGAAACCGCTTCCGAACAAATCTGCTTGCGAACGGCAGAACTTTTGGGCGTTACGGCCAAGTCGGTGCTGCCCTCCTCAACCGGGGTTATCGGATGGGGATTGCCCGTGGCTGCCATGTTAAGTGCATTGCCGGCCGCGCTGCCCCACCTGCAAAGCCAGACCATTTTGCCGGCCGCAGAGGGCATCGTGACGACAGATCTCTATCCGAAAATTCGGCGGTTCGATCTGGCGGGCGGTAGCATCGTAGGCATCGCCAAAGGGGCGGGGATGATCGAGCCCAATCTGGCCACCATGCTCGTCTACATCCTCACCGACCTGGCTGTCCCACGGGATGAATTGCGCGCCATGCTCAAGCGTGTAGTGGAGCCTTCATTCAACAGTATCAGCATCGACAGTGACACCAGCACTTCGGATACGGTGGCGCTAATTTCCTCTTCCTTGGTTCCCTGCTCCGACCTGACCGCTTTTGAGGCCGGTCTCGCACAAGTCTGCCAAGACTTGGCCGAGGATGTAGTGCGTAATGGCGAAGGAGTTCGCCACGTCATTCGAGTAGCTGTAAGCAATGCACCGAATGCCGCTACGGCGCGTCAGCTGGGCAAAGCCATTGTCAATGCCCCGCTCTTCAAATGCGCCGTGGCTGGCAATGACCCCAACGTCGGCCGTTTGGTGCAGGCGATCGGCAAGCATGTCGGGGCCCATGGCAATGGGTTGGAGCTGTCGCGCTTACAATTGCACATGGGGGGAATCGAACTTTTCGCCCATGGAATTTTCAAACTGGATCCCCTTAAGGAGAAGGCTCTTGGCGAACATCTACGCGCCGCCGAGCTTTATCAAAGTGTCCCGCCGGTTGACGGTGTGTTTGCCGCCGCAGTGGATTATCCTCCTCACGAGCGCTGCGTGGAAATCGTGGTCGATCTCGGTGTCGGTGATGCAAATGCCACGGTGCTGGGTGGTGATCTCACCCACGAATATGTGAGTGAGAATGCCGACTACCGTAGTTGAGCGGGATTAGATCAACCCCTCTGTTTCCGGGAAGCCGCACCAAAGGTTCATGATCTGGACCGCTTGGCCGCCGGCACCTTTCATCAGGTTATCCTCGGCCGAGGTGATCACAAAATTCTTGGTGCGGGCATCATAGACTGCCGAGATGTCGATGCGGTTGGTGCCTACCACGTAGGCCGTATCAGGAGTCTCCCCGGTAGGCAGCACCTGCACGAAGGGCGAATTGCCATAAGTGGCATTCCAAGCCGCATATAGCGCAGAGATGTCAACCTGTGCGGCCGGAACGGTAATGGTCGTGGCAATCCCCCTCCGCATCGGTGCGAGATGTGGGTTGAATTGGATCACGATTGGCGAGCCGGCCGAAAGCGAGAGTTGCTCCTCTACCTCTGCCAAGTGCCGGTGTTGCGTCAATCCATAGGCCTTGGCGCTCTCCGCCCGTTCGACAAAGAGATAGGCTTCATCAAGCTTCTTCCCGGCGCCACTGACCCCGCTGAAGGAGTTAACAACTATATGCTCCTTGGAAATTATGCCCGCTTTAAATAGCGGCACCAATGGAACCAAAATACTCGTCGGATAGCATCCCGGAGCAGCCACCAACTTCGCTTCTGCTTTCCAAGTCCCCGCTGTGATCTCCGGCACCACATAACGTGCATCTTTGAGCAACTCCGGTGCATGATGCTCCCCGTAGTATTTGGTATAGGTAGCCAGATCAGAGATCCGGAAATCGGCACTCAAATCGATGACCTTTTTACCGGCAGCCACCAAAGCCTTGGCATAGGTCGCTGCCGCGCCGTGAGGCAACGCGAGGAAAAACAATTCGGTCTCACTCGCCGCCAAGGTCGCCGGATCAGAGTCCACAAAGCACAAGCCTTGATCGATGCTCCGGAGGGCGGGCACGACCTTGGAGAGCGGTTTCCCGGCATGGGTGCGGGAGGTCACGGCTGTCAGCTGCACTTGAGGATGCCCCAACAGCAATTGAACCAAAACTTCACCGGTGTAACCGGCTGCGCCAACGATGCCAACTTTCATGGTATGATGATTTCAGGATTAAAGGGAGCTGAGTCAGTAGCAAAATGCGGACATAAAAAAAGCGGGCCGGAAAATCCGGCCCGCTTTGAAATGGGTGAGGCGTCTCGATTAGCGCTTGGAGAACTGGAAGCGCTTGCGGGCGCCCGGTTGGCCGGGTTTTTTGCGTTCTTTTTCGCGGGGATCGCGGGTCAGGTGACCGGCCTTCTTGAGGGCGGCACGCAATTCCGGATCGAGCTTTTGCAGGGCGCGGGCAATGCCATGGGCCACGGCAACCGCCTGGCCGGCAACTCCGCCGCCAACCACATTTGCGGTGACGTCGATCTTGTCGCGCATTTCAACGGTCAGCAAAGGCGCGTAGGCCTGCTTGGCGAAGTCCTCGTGAGAAAAATGACGACCAAACTCGCGGCCGTTGGCAATTAGCTTGCCGGAGCCCTGAGTGATACGAACCCGGGCAGTGGCGGTCTTGCGACGGCCGGTGGCGGTGAAAACGGTAGTTTCGGTGCTCATGATCTAATCAGAGGGAAATTTTGACGGGGTTCTGAGCCTCGTGCGTATGGGTCGGGCCGGCGAACACGCGCAGCTTCGTCAGCATCTTGGCCGCCAAACGATTCTTGGGCAGCATACCCTTGACCGCGTGCGTGAGGATGAACTCAGGCTTGTTCTTCCGAACATCGGATAGCTTGCGGTAGCTCTCGCCACCGACGAAACCGGAGAAGAACATATACTTGTTCTGCTCTTCCTTCTTACCGGTGAGGACGACCTTCTCGGCATTGATTACGACGACGAAATCGCCCGTATCAACATGCGGAGTATAGTGTGCGTTGTGGCGGCCACGGATAATGTTGGCAATTTTTACTGCGAGACGGCCAAGCACTTGCCCTTCGGCATCGACGAGATGCCACTTGGGTTGCACGGTCTCCTTTTTGGCGAGGAAGGTTTTCATGGGAAAAGAGGCCAATAGCTACGGTCTTAAAAGATGGTGTCAAACTGTTTTGATAGCAAAAACCCGCCCCGGAGGCCGGGGCGGGTCAAATACTAGCTATGACCGGGTATTATCAGAATCCGATCGCAACACCGATGGTGCCAAAGAAGTGGCTGTTTTTGCCGTAGCAATCGCCACCAGCAATGTTGTTGTGACCATAATTAACCCCAACCGTCAGGGTGCCGGACTCAGACAGTGCAAAGGGCACGCTGGCGCCAACACTGTAGTAGGTCATGCCGGAACCAACATCCGGGTTAACCCGGCCAAGTGCTGCACTGAAGTCCAATGAAGCACCAGCTGGCTCCAATGGAACGCTGTAACCCAATGAACCTTCGTAGGTAAAGGCTTTCAACGTCAGGTCGTAATAGACATAGAGGGCAGGAGAAACTCCACCGACGGTTCCGCTGATACCGATATACGGCTCCCAAGTGACTTCATCAGCGCCACCGCTGGTGTCCAATTCGGGATAGTAGTAGGTGCAGAAGCCTACATCGAGTGCCCATTCACCTTGGAGTGGGATACCGAAGCCGGCGTAGAAATCGACCTCGTTATCGACATTGTCGATCAAAGGCTGGGCAGACCAGATACCGGCAGTAAATGCACCGGAGGAAACTTCCACCGAGGGCATCAAGGTATCATCGGCCAATTGCACACCGCGGAACACGTAGCGCGTGGCATACGTGAAATCAACGGTCACAGAATAGGAGCTCGCTGGCTCAGGGTCCTGAGCACGCAGACTCAAGCAGGAGCAGAGTGCGGCAATAACAAGTAGTGTCTTCTTCATTAGTTTGGTAGTTTTCTGGGTTAGGTTGACTGTTCCAGTCACCCGTGGTGACCGTTTAGGTAAAGACTGGCTTTGCCTAAACGACCCGCACTGGTCTGAATGACCGGACTAGCCGCAGTTAGTTTAGCAATCCCCGGGCCAGTTCCAAAAAAAAATCATGTTACAACGTTACTCATTTATAATCATTGGTTTATTTGGTATCACCGCGGTGGCACTTGGTGCTTTTGGGGCTCATGCATGGCGGGCAACGCTTACCGCCCGGGGTTCATTACAGGTGTGGGAAACCGCGGTTACATATCAATTCATCCATACGCTCGCCCTGCTGACCTTAGTCTTGTGCAGACCCACCCTACGTGATGGCAAGGTCTCATTATTCCCCTGGACGGTTCGTTTCTGGATGGCGGGCGTAGTGTTATTTTCAGGTTCTCTTTATGTGCTGGCCTTGGGTGGCCCCAGTTTCTTCGGACCGATAACTCCGTTGGGCGGCTTGGCCTTCATCCTAGGATGGGGCTCGCTGATTATCGAGGCTCGCAGCTTATCAAAGACGCGTTGAACTTCCCAATCAATGCACCTTCCCCCGGAACTGAAGCCCATTTTAGAGGCCATTCGGCATGTGGGTCGACCGAGATTGGTGGGCGGCGGAGTCCGTGACTGGCTGTTGGGTAAAAAATCTGTCGATTACGATATCGAGGTTGGCGGGGCGAATTTCGATGAATTGCAGCGAGTATTAACCCCTTGGGGGGCCACGGATATCGTGGGTCGAAGTTTTGGCGTGATCAAGCTACGCCGGCATGGACGTGAATATGATTTCAGCCTCCCCCGGCGCGAATCCAAGACCGGGGCGGGGCATCGTGGATTTGCCGTGCAACCGGACCCGCTCCTGAGTGATGCGGACGCAGCAGCTCGACGTGATTTTACGATCAACGCGATTGCTTACGACCCCTTCACTGAAGAAATCATTGATCCCCACGATGGGCAGGCAGATTTAAAAAAAGGCATCCTGCGGCATACAAGCCCCGCATTCTCTGAAGATCCACTGCGCGTCCTTCGTGGATTTCAACTGGCGGCGCGCTTTGATTTTCAACTCGCTCCGGCGACGGCAGAAATTTGCCGCGCAATCTCTCCCACCTACACTGAACTGCCGGTGGAGCGGGTCTGGGCGGAATGGGAAAAGTGGGCCGTTAAGTCGATCAAACCCTCACGGGGACTGGATGTGCTCGCGGAAACGGACTGGCTGAAACATTTCCCTGAAATCGCTGCGCTGCGTGATACTCCCCAGGACCCGGAATGGCACCCGGAAGGGGACGTTTTCAAGCATACCCAACATTGTCTCGATGCGCTGGTTAAGTTGCCAGAATGGGCGGAAGCGACTCCGGACCGGCGACGCCGGTTAATGTTAGCCGTTTTGGCTCACGATTTCGGCAAACCTGCCACCACCCTCAAAGCCGAACGCAAGGGGCGTGAACGCTGGATCAGCCCTGGGCATGAAGCAGCCGGTGGTCCTCCAACGGAAAGTTTTCTCAGCCGGATCGGCGCACCCTTGGAACTACTACCACGGGTAAAACCCTTGGTGCTCCATCACCTCGCCCACCATCACGGCACGGCTGAATTCAGTGACAGCAGCGTGCGTCGACTGGCTCGCAAACTGGCTCCCGCGAGTATGGATGATCTCATCATCGTGATGCGGGCAGACCACGACGGCCGCCCGCCCCTGCAATCACCTGATTCTCTGGCCCGGATAGCTGCCTTGAATGAAAAAGCGCATGAACTGGCCCTGCAATCGAATGCCCCCCAACCACTCATCCTCGGTCGCCATCTCATCGCCTTGGGGCATGTTCCCGGCCCGAAATTCAAATCCATCCTGGATACGGCCTTTGAGGCCCAACTCGATGGAGCCTTCACTGACGAAGCGTCGGGCCGGGGCTGGTTGGAAAATTATTTGCGCGAACATCCATTACACCTAGGTTGATTGACCCTACCCTTTTACCCATGTCGAAAACCCAACTAGCGCAGCTCAAACAATACACCAAGGTAGTCGCCGATACCGGCGATTTCGCGAGCATGAAGCAATTTGAGCCTCAGGATGCGACGACCAATCCCAGCCTGATCCTCAAAGCAGCAGGAATGTCAGACTATGCCTGGTTAATCGACAAAGCCGTGGCGGACGCGGGCACCGGGGCAAAGGTCGGAACCGTAATCGACCGTCTGTTGGTGCTCTTTGGTTTGGAAATTCTTAAAATTGTGCCGGGGCGCGTATCAACTGAAGTGGATGCGCGTTTGTCGTTCGACACCTCCGGAACCGTCACCAAGGCCCGCGAGATCATTGATCTATACGAAAAAGCCGGCATCAGCCGCGACCGGGTGCTGATCAAGATCGCTTCTACCTGGGAAGGCATCAAAGCCGCGGAGGCTTTGGAGAAGGACGGCATCCATTGTAACCTGACCCTGCTTTTCTCTTTTGCCCAAGCCGTCGCCTGCGCCGAAGCGAAAGTGCAACTGATTTCCCCTTTTGTCGGACGGATCCTCGATTGGTATAAAAAGAGCACCGGTAAAGACTACTCGGCATCGGAAGACCCCGGGGTGCAATCGGTCACGGAAATTTACACCTATTACAAAAAGTTCGGCCATAAAACCGAAGTCATGGGAGCAAGTTTCCGTAACAAGGGTGAAATTCTCGAATTGGCCGGCTGCGATCTCCTGACGATTGCCCCTTCGCTCTTGGGTGAGCTCCAGGCTTCCACCGATCCAGTCGATTGCAAACTGGATGCCACCTCGGCAGCTGGAGCAAATCTGCAACGGGCAAGCTTTGATGAGAAGAGTTTCCGCTTTGCGCTGAACGAAGATGCAATGGCGACTGAAAAAACCGCAGAAGGTATCCGCGCGTTTTCAGCCGATATCGTCAAACTTGAGCAGTTGTTGCAGAAGAAGCTGGGCTGAGAACAGAGCCGATCTTCTTGAGCTCGGTTAAACCGGTTGTGAGCTGCCCATCACGGAGTATTTTGGCGCGCAACCCCCCTCGGCCTTGGAGCCATGTCTCCGCGCCATCGACCACAGCCTGGTTCATCCAGTAACAGGGTTTGGCTTCACCGGTGCCCTCGAATTCAACGCCCTGGATTTCAAACCGGCACGATTCCAATTGGGTTAAATCAACGCCGGACAATACCACATTGCGGCGGAATGCCCCGGGCAATAGTCCCGATAAGCCAAAGGCCGCTTTGATTTCGGTATAAGTTTCCCAAGAGAAAAACGTGATCTGCCCTTTGTAGTCCGGTTTAAAATCGTAGAAGCGATCCCCTTCAATCCCTCTCCCCGCCATACAGTTGATCGTATTGACTTCCAAGGTGGGTTCCTCCCCGGCAGGCTGACCGTGGTGACCAAAATAGTTATGTCCCGGGGAGACGAAAATTTGACGGATGTGCACTTCCACAACCGCCACGTTGGGCACATTGATTTGGGGACACAAGACCCCGATGGCAGCGATGTCTGATCCGCAAGCCATGATACGCGGTTTTCAGTGGGACCTCGCCCGTCAAGTGGAGCGATTGGATTGGTTGCTGGCCCAATTGCCTCGTTACGCTGAGTGGGGTTACAACGAGCTCTATCTTCACCTAGAGGATGCCGTGGAATATCCGAGCCTGCCACTAGTGGCCCGGAAGGATGCCTACAGTTATCGTCAATTTGAGCAGTTGGTTAAAGCCGCCAGCCGAGTTGGCATCAAGGTGGTGCCCATCGTCAATTTGCTCGGGCACACTCAATATCTCATCAAAGTGCCCGAACTGCGCGACCTAAACGAACTGCGCCACCCTAACGGCTCAGCACAAGCAGATGGACAGATCTGTCCTCTTCACCCCCGCACGTTGGAGGTCGCGGAAAAATTATTGCATGACATGGCCCCGTTCTGCACCGCCGGCAAAGTGCACGTGGGACTCGATGAATCCTTTCACTTGGGCAAGCATCCGACGACCCAGCGGGAGATCAAACGTATCGGTTTACCCGCGCATTTCGCCCGTCATGTGGGGCGTCTGCACACACTGACTCAGTCCATGAATCTGAAGATGGGAATGTGGGGCGACATGCTCTATTTTCTACCGGCAGCTGTTCCGCTCTTACCCAAGGATGTGACCATCTACGAATGGTATTACTATGGGTTCAGGCGGAGACCACGGGTTGAGTTATTCAACTTCGCGGAAAGCCGTTTGGGCCAACAATTACGTGACCGCGGTTTCAAAGTATGGGGATGTCCGATGAACGGCTCCGCCCGTTATGAACCGCTGCCGCATTTTACGGACCGCTTGCACAACATTCTGTCTTGGTGGCGACATGGACAGCGCATAGGCACCGAAGGAATGCTGGTTACCTCTTGGGAACCATTCCGCCTGGCGCTGGAGATGACCACGGTGGTGGATGCAGCGGCAGCTTCTCTGTGGCTGAATCCCGGGGTCACCGATCCACAAGAAATGCTAACTCGGGGTTTCTCTCGGGTGTTTGGATCAAAGACTGCCCGCACTTCGGCCAAGGTGGCGATTGCCTGCGATCGCTATCCTTTTAGTGGTTACCCGCTTTGGCAGAGTAACACTCGCTGGGATACGGTTTCACGCCGCACGTCGCTTGCAGTCCACAAAACTGAGGAGCGCTATTTCGCCAAATTGGCCAAACAAGCCAAAGGTCTCCCCGCTCCGTTGAAAGCGAGCGTGCAATTGCGCCATTATTTTGCCGCCCGGGATCTATTCACTCACACCGCTGCACAGCACAGCGGCCACCATTCCAGGCACAAAACAGCCGTCAATTTTCCCAATGTAACAGGGTCGTTTTCCAAGGTGTTGAAAACAGGGCAAACTGCCGCCCGGGAAATGTGGCGATTTACCCGCGATCGACGGGTCAAAGGCGCCAATGAACGCATCCTTAGCATGGACCGACAGAGATTCTCCATGTGGCAGCGTGGCGAGCCCGTCTTTGGACCACCCTACCAGGTGTGCTATGAGGTCCACAATTTTGAGCCGTGCCTGCAACTGGTGCTGGTGGAGCAGCAAAAATCCGATGGCGCATGGCAGGTGTTGCAGTCCTGCCACACCATAGAATTCCAAACCAGAGCCGCCCAGCCCAGTGGTGCCGTCATACGCGAACATGCCGCCCCTGTGATCTGGGATGGCAATGCCTCAGCCCCGCCGCGATTGCGCATCGCTCTACGTGGGCTTGGACGGGTGAAGCTGCAACGCATCGAGTTGCGCCATGGACATAGCATCCTGTTCAAATACCCCCGCAGCATCATTCTGGGGAAAACGGCTCCTAAACAAGGGTTACCCGAACTGCTATGGGGTGATAACGTTGACCAGTGGGCAATTCCGTTTCCAGCGAAGGACTGACCTACGCGTCGGGGAAATTGTCCAACAAAAAGGCGGCCGGATTAAATCCGGCCGCCTTGTTAAGCGGATACTTTAGCGGGACTTCGCTTAGAAGTCGTAGCCAACACTGAACTGCATGCGACGGGGAGTCTGCCAAGAAGTCGGCAGATTGTAGGTCGCGTTAGGCGTGCCAGCGAGACTGATGTTGTAAATCTCAACGCGTTCCGTAACGGCCTGATAGTTCATCAAGTTGAAGATATCGAGCTGCAGGGAGAGCTTCTTCTGCGCCCACTGCGGACGGTAGCGAAGGCTGAAGTTGTTCTCGAAGGTCCAATCCATGCGACCAGCCTTACCACGAGGAGTCAGGTAATAGTCCGCTCCATAAGCAGTGCCTACGACCGGGTCGTTATACCAACCGAGCTTGTTGAGGCCGCGACCCGAGGTGAGGCGCAGGTTGGTGCCGAGGGTCAGTTCATCGGTCAGTGCATAGGAGCCGAAGAACTTGAAGGCATGGCGACGGTCGTTGGCCAGATAACCATAAGAGTTAGTCTGGAGAGCCGGGGTATCGAACTGAATCGTGATACCGGCGTCGTCTTGGTCGTTATCCGACAGAACCCAACCTTCGGTGTTACCGTAGTTTTGTGACCAAGTGTAGGAGAACTGGGCAGACCATTTACCGTCCCAGATCTTTTCAAACAACAGCTCGATGGCGGCGTATTTACGGATACCGGGTGAATAGCCCAGCTGCGCAGCGGTCAGGGTGACGGGAACGACACCATTGCCATCCTCGAAATCCCAAGCCGTCTGCATACCACTACCGGGGTTACCCAAGACATAGTGGAAGTAGCCGGAGAAATCAGCACCTGCGATTCCAAGGGTATTCTGGGCGTATTCGGTCAAGGCATGGTCGATGATCATGTCGTCCATGGTGGACTTCAACTCACGGTAGGTGCCGCGAACGCCAACCTTGTAGTCATTGCTCAGTGAATGTTCTACACCGACGATGATCTCATCCTGATACATTGGCTTGATACCCTTGTCTACGATGGTGTCCTTGTCAGGAATACTGCCATCAGAGTAGAAGGTCGTCGTGCCGATTTTGGCACCCTGAACGGGGCTCCCATCAGCATTGATGGACGTCAGCACGTAGTAATCCTGTGTGAAGAGTTCACCACCGGAGAGACGCACATTGGTGTTCGATGCAACCGGCATGTGGTAACGGCCATAGTTGGCGTAAATCTTGGTCTTCTGGTCGCCGAAAAGGTCGAAAGAAGCACCGAGACGGGGAGCCAACTGGTTGTCGATCGCAATGAATGAATCGCCTTCCTTATTGAAGTTCTCGAAAGACTCATTACGGAAACCGAGACGAAGCAGCAAACGGTTGTCCATCAGACTCCAGTTGTCCTCAACGTAATAAGCTTCGGAGGTTACTTGGAAGGAACCCAGAACTTGGTAGTTACGAGCGCGGACAGCTTGGGTCACACCGGCAGGAACCGTGCCACCCGAGAGGGTGGAGCCGGGGCTGACCGTCACATAACGGTAATAGATACCACCGGAATAGGACGTTTCGTCATCCGAATTATTGTCTTCAGCGTCGTAACCAGCACGGAATGTATGATCACCCAACAGGCTGAATGTGTAGGTAAGGTCAAGGCGCTTGGACTCGCGGGTGTCAAAACCAGCGGAGACCAGCGAAGTGGACCCGGAGAGCACTCCAGCGCCACCAGCACGAGCATCGATGACGAGGGGAACCGTGTCCTGATTACTCAGGGTCGAGAGGGTGTTCTCGCTTTTGCCAAACATGGCCGAAACCGTGAAGTTATCGGTGATGCTACCGATATAACGCGCGATGCGGACATCACCACCAAAGGTGGCGTTGATCGTGGTCAGGTCAGTGTTGAGATCCTTCTTGGTGGCATAGTCGTAATCTGTATCGCTGTTCACCGTGGTGGACTCATTCTTGATATAGGTGACTTCCAAGGTGTGACCGGCAAATGGATTGGCGGTCAACTTGGCCAGATACAACGGGTCATCCAACTTCTGATGGCGGATGCGGGTGCCGGATGAAATGACGTTCTGGGTCTCAATGTTGCGAACGTTGTAGAGGCCGTAGAAGAACAGCTTGTTCTTAATGATCGGACCGCTCGCATAGACGTTAAGGTCTAGGCTATCATACTCGTCGTCGCCATTGTAGTTCCAGACGGAACCGGCGGTGCCAGCTTGGTTAGTGTAGAGCCGGTTGGGGCGGTCTTCATAACCAGCATCCGGAATGTAATACACATTAAAACCACCCTTGAAGGTGTTGGAACCGGTCTTGGTCGTGGCATTGATAACACCACCGAGGGAGCGGCCGAACTCAGCGGAGTAGCCACCGGTCTTGACTTCGAACTGCTCGTAAGCCTCGAACGGAATGCTCATCGGGTTGGTGCCGGTGCGGAAGTCACTCAAATTGAAACCGTCTACGAAGTAGGCGTTTTCAGCGACAGACGCGCCACCGAAGGAAGCAAGGTTACCGAAGCCGGGGTCACCAACTACGGTGCCGGGGGCCATCAAAGCGACATCGGTCGTGTTACGAGCTACCGGCAGCGACTTGAGCTGCACCGCACTGATAACCGTCACAGATTCAGTGCGGCCGAAATCGATCGGGTTGAAAGTCATGCCGCTGACGCTGAATTTTTCCAGCTGCAGAATGGCGTCATCACCAAAGCTGACCACGGCAGTGGATGCCAGGCTGACTTCAACAATGGGCTCTTTCTCCTGACCAGTTGCGGTCACCTTGTAGCGACCGGTCGGCACGTTAGTGATCGTGAAACCACCACTGCTGTTGGCAGTAACGGTGCGGGTGAAACCGTTCTCAAGATTAACGGCAGTGACGGTGCTACCAGCACCGACATCACCGGTAATTGATCCGGTTACGTTTGATTGGGCATAGCCGGAATTGGTGACCACCAAGGTCGCCAACAGGGCTACGGCCGCGAGAGCGGCAAATCGTTTGGCTGAGTCATTCAGCAAAACGAGACTATCCAACAGGGCGCGGAAGTTCCACGCCTTCCAGTCGGGAAGTGTGTTCATAGTTCAGTTGTGTGTGTTGTGTTGTAAGGCAAGAGAGCGGCCGGAACCGCATGTTCTCTTGTTTATGACAAATGCAACTTCCATGCCGGGAATCAACCAAATTTCGTTACGGTTGGGTAACGGTCCAGAAATCACATGATCATTTATATAAATAAATATACACCAATGTTTTACAACAATGGTGAAAATAGCCAAAAATAATCCTTACAAATTGGCCTGCAGGACTTTCGCCAAAGCCAAAGCCAGATCGGCATTCTCGGCCCTGATGGAGAAGTGACCCATTTTGCGTCCAAGACGGGCTTCTTTCTTTCCGTATAAGTGCAATTTGGTCGCAGGCTCCTGCAATAATAGCGCCCAGTTCGGAATGACGGGGGAGCCGTCTGATTTCGCGAACCATGCATTTCCCAGAATGTTGGTCATTACTACCGGTGCATCCAGCGTCACATCTCCAAGGGGAAGACCGCAGACCGCACGGATATGCTGTTCAAATTGCGACGTGCGGCAGGCATCCAGCGTGTAGTGACCAGAATTATGAGGCCGTGGGGCCAATTCGTTTACTAGTAATACGCCATCACTGGTCAGGAACAATTCGATGGCCAATAATCCCACCACCCCGATCCTTTCCGCAATTGCCCGACCAAGTGAATCAGCCTGGGACAGTATCTCAGCCTCTACCCGCGCCGGCACGATGGAAAAATCCAGAATGTGATTGGTATGAATGTTCTCCGATACGGGGAACGTCTTGGTCTGACCGTTGGCTGATCGCGCCACAACCACCGATAGTTCGCATTGAAAAGTGACGAATTGCTCAATCACCGCCCGTTGTCCGGAAAATTGCTTCACCGCATCAGCGATACCGGCCGCATTGGTTACCTTGTGCTGGCCCTTCCCATCGTAGCCAAAATCGGCCGTCTTCACCACACACGGCAGACCTATCCCATGGATTGCAGCCGCCAGATCGCCTTGCTCGTCCACGTTGGCAAAATTGACATGGGGAAATCCGTTTTCGCGCAACCAAGCCTTCTCCCGGCGCCGGTTTTGGCAAATCTCCAGCACCGACCAATGCGGATACAACTGAGTCAGCCTTTCAATTTCTTGCAGAGGTCCGGCAGGGATATTCTCAAATTCATAGGTGATGACGTCACAGCTGCGCGCAAACTCGCTCAAGGCCGCGATATCGGTATAGGGCGCGTTAAACTCGCGATTGGCGACTGCCCCGGCCGGACAATCAGCCTGCGGCTCGTAGACATGCACCCGATATCCCATGGTCTGGGCCGCTTGAGCCAACATGCGACCCAATTGGCCGCCACCAAGGATTCCAATTGTTCCTCCGGGTAGAATCATAGCTTTCAAGCAGCCAACAAGAGGCACCCGGCTGAACTGGGAAAGCAAAATCCGGCGGATTAAGGCAATCGGGCCTTTAATACCTTGCCCGTTTGGGCGGAACGGTGGGTCTCCACCGCCTTCTTTATGGTCCGGTCGCCATGAGCAAGAATCTGGGCGGCAAAGTGGGCGGCGTTGATCGCCCCGGCTTTGCCGATGGCAAAAGTCGCGACCGGCACCCCACCTGGCATTTGCACAATGGATAACAAAGAATCCATTCCCTTCAAAGCGGCAGACTCCACCGGCACGCCCAGCACCGGCACGATGGTCATGGATGCGGTCATCCCCGGCAAATGGGCGGCCCCACCCGCCCCGGCTATGATCACTTTGAGTCCGCGCTTTTCAGCGCTGTTGGCATACGACACCAAAAGTTTCGGCGTGCGATGGGCACTGACCACTCGCTTTTCGAACGGCACCCCAAGTAGCTCCAAGGTCGCCGCCGCATGCTGCATGGTCTCCCAATCCGAGGTGCTGCCCATGATAATACCGACCAATGGTTTTGCCATGACCGGATTCATGGGCACACGGACGCCTCTGTCACCACTGAAAAGACAGTTCCTATGCGGATTTGCGACGATAGCCCAAGACTCGCGCTGGGATAAATAGCAGGGTCCGGATCAGGGCAAACAAAGCCTCGACCACCAACCCCAGCATGCGGAAAGGCAGGGCCAGCAACCACACGACCGGCAGCAGCATCGCCGCTAGGATTGCGAGCGGCCAACACAGCACCAAGAGGCAGCACCAAAGTAGGAATCCTAAGATAATCATCGCGTTTCGCATTGGACTTACACCAGTGGGGTGCCCTTGGGCGCAATCACCACGACCGTGCCGGCGATTTTATCATGCCAGGACTGTCTTTCCTTGTCGAACGCCACCCAGAGAAAGCCGAGACCAGCCACAAACAAGGATAGGAATCCGCCGAGACCCCGCACGATGGCCACGGTCCAATCCAATTTGCGGTCATCCAGGCGCACAACTTTCAACCCGCATACAATACCGCCGATCGTGCTGCCCTTGAGGGCCCAGAGCACCACGCAGTAGGTGGCATATAGCAACATGAAGAATGCACCGGATTCCGTTACCGCCGCGAGCACCCCGATAATCACGGCATCCAGCAATGAAGCGGCCAGCCGCAGCCAGAAACCAGCCCGGGGCAATGCCGTTACCGGCAGGGTTGGCGGAACCACAGCTGCCGTCGGGGTCGCATTTTCCTCCGATACCGGAACCGGTGTCGACGGAGCATTGGCCGCCGCTTGGGCCGCGGCCACCCGCTGTGTTTCCGCTCTTTCAGTCCGCATGGTCAACACCAACGTGTAAACCACTACACCCAGGCCGAGCACTCCAAGGACCTTCCAGAGGAAAAATCCGAGGAACGGCACGGTGTAGAGGAACAGGATCAGCACGCTGCCCACCAAGGTGGCCACTGCGATGTTGTTCATCGGACCCGCTCCGAAATACTTCGTGATCCGACGACCCAACCAGGCATGCATGACCGCCTTGCCGAAGATCGAACCGAATAGCAGGGCTGCGATCACAAATGGCAGCAACAGGATACCCACTCCGGTAACAATGAGTAACACGATCAAGACCGGCGTGATGAGCACGGTGAGCAGCACCGCCAGCATGGAATAGCCCGGACGTTGCTCCAAGGTCTCGGCACATTTCTCAAAAGCCCGGGGAAAAAGCAGGGCCAGGAAAACATAAGCAATGAACACGGCGATCGCGATGGTCCATGCCCAGCCCAGATTTTCCCCAAAGGCCAACGGGCGACCCCACAGCAGACACTTGTGAATCCAGGCTGAGAGCCATGTGAGATCGTGCGCTCCGAGGAAGTTAATCTCTTGGACATTGCCGTGTATGACCGCACCCGGATCCCGATTCAGGACACCGCCGACCGCCACCACGTCGCCATGGACAATCGCAGTGGGCCCCAAATTGACATTGCCGAGCACCGCAACCACTTCGCCAAATGATTCACCATTGATGGTGGTGTTGCCCAGAACCGATACGACTTCCCCACCGGATTTGCCGTTAACCGTGGAATTACCGAGAATCGATACCACACCGCTTTCGCTCTCACCGTCAACGACCGAGGATCCGAAGATCGAGACCAGCTCACGCACAGTGCTGCCGGCGGGGACGGTATGATTGCCGAAGGGCATTTCCTCAGCAGGTCCACGGCGACGATGGTGGCCGATTTTTAAACCAACGTCGTCGGTAATTTCGTATTCCTTGTCACCGGTGGAGACTGATTCGTCGGCATCACCTTCTTCACCGCCCGCCATTTCCGGGTTCTCGTCCGTATCGCTTGCGGCCATAACCACGGTTTCAGTGGGGGCTTCGTCCAATCGGCGGAGCTCATCTTCGTCTGAGGTTATAGCAGCCGCTGATGTATCGGGTTCCGGAGTGTCTGGCATCGCCGGGGCCTCCGGCGCCGGGGGTGCGGGTGGCTGAGTGGCTTCTTGCGCGCGGGCCACGACCACAAGGGTGAAGGCGAGGCTCAACGCAATGAGGGCGCTAACGAAAAGATTCTTGGATCGCGTATGCATGGAATAGGTGGGGTTTAACGGTTATTAAAAAATGTGCGGTAAGCGGTGGCCCCAAGTCCGATCAGGGTCGCATACATGAATGCCATGAAGGTGAGGCCACCGTAGATCCACCAACTGGGGATACTGCGGAAGATCAGGCTGCCAAAGTTCAGGATCCCGTTGGCTCCGGCCTTGAGTTGGCCGAGGAGAGCCATTGGTCCGGAGAACAGGGTGGAAGTGGTGGTCTCCGCCCCGGCGCGGATCACCAAGATAATAAGGGTCGCAGCCAATGCGCCACTGAGCACCAGGAACGCACCACGTGCCGCCACCGGCCAGTGGGTGAACGATTGATGCCACCACGGCAGTGACTGGCGCGCCGCTATGGCCGCCAGCACCCGGGATTCAAGGGAACGGGGGGCCGGCCGATCCGGCAGTGACCGCAAGGTCCGGTGAATCAGCTTCTCGAGTTCTTCTGGATTAGGTGAGGACATGTGGATCAGGCGTTGAAAGTTTCGTGACTGGCGCCGCTGCGCATGAGCACCTGGGCCAGGGCCGCGCGAGCGCGCAGGATATCGGTTTTTACCTTGCTGAGTGAAACGCGGAGTTTTTTAGCAATCTCGTCGTAGGGCATTTCTTCAAAATGAAAGAGGACCAGTGGCACGCGTTGGTGTTCGGGTAATTCCTCAAGGGCCCGTTCCACCCATTCCCGGCGTTCGCCGGAATCGAGTTCACCCAGGAAGTTTTCCGGGGAAGCAAATTCCACCTCCGGGGCATCGCTGTCGTCCGCCGCATCACCATGCCGGGTGAATTCCGAGAAAAAGCGCCAGCGATTGCGGTATCGCGTCAAATGATTAAGCGAAAGGTTGGTCGTGACGGTTTTCAGCCAGCCACCGGCGGTGGGGCTGGTCTGCAAATCATCGAACCGCTCATACGCCTTCAGAAAAACCTCTTGGGAGATGTCCTCCGCCTGCGCCTCGTTACCGACAAGGCGGACCGCCGTGGAGAAGACCATATTCTGATAGTTGCGCATAAACGTGGTGAAATCGATCGGGGTGATCATCCCCTCTGGGTTAGTTTACACTGGAGTTTCATCGTTCATGCCCAGAACACGGCCCGTGCCGCAAAGTCGCAGAAATCTGTATGACACGAACTTCGGCCCACGCCAAGCTTTGTAAATCAGCCCCGTATCGGGTGTTACAAACTGGCTTAAACCATGGGCTTACTCGGGCGATAAGTCGGTATTCAACTCCGCCGAGGCTCTGGGTCCCTCTTGCCAAAAGCGAACCGGACAGGAATTGTGTCATAAATTAGTCATTATGCCCTCCTTTCTTATCCCGGACCCCAAAATTGAATCGGCCATTCTAGCCAAGGGCCAGCAGCTCTTCGAGTTGATGGAACAACAGCCCACGCCGGCTCTTTTTTCCAAAAAAGGAGCCTACGCTCGCTTGATGGATTGGTCCATGAAGGACCCCGCCTTCAAAACCCAACTGTTCCGTTTTGTCGATGTCCTGCCTACCCTCGGCACCTCCGCCGAAATCGTGCGCCATCTGCAGGAATATCTGGGCGACAAGGCCGTCGCCCTCAAGCCCGCCTTGAAAGCCGGACTGGCAGCCTCGTCCTTCGCCCCGGCCCTCGTAGCCACGCCGGTCAAGGCGCAGATCGTCGATATGGCCAGTCAGTTTGTGGCCGGCGAAGACGGCGCGGACCTGATCAAGCAAATCAAACGCAACGCCAAGCAGGGCATAGCCACGACGATTGATCTGCTGGGCGAAACCGTGGTGAGCAGCGCCGAGGCCGACGCCTTTCTTCAACGTAATCTCGATATCCTCGATTCCGTATCGAAACACTTTCGTCAGGAAACCACCCCTTGCTTCAGTGACTTGGGGATGGATGGCGCACTGCCACGACTCAATCTTTCGGTGAAGGTTTCCGCGCTCACGCCCGATGTGCATCCCGCCGATCCGGAAAATTCCATCGCCGCATTGAAGGAACGGCTACGCCCGATTTTGCGGCGCGCCAAGGAGGTTGGCGCACTAATCAATTTCGACATGGAAAGCTACAAGCTCAAGGACCTTACCTTGGCCTTGTTCAAATCCATCTTTGAGGAGGAAGAATTCCGCCAAGCTCCCGCCATCGGCATCGCATTGCAGGCCTACCTGCGCGACTGTGAGCAGGACCTGGGCGCTCTGATTACTTGGGCCCGCCAGCAGCAGCGTCGCCTCAATGTTCGTCTCGTGAAGGGCGCCTACTGGGACTATGAAACCATCATTGCGCAGCAGCGCGACTGGCCAGTCCCGGTCTGGAGCAAGAAACCGGAATCAGACGCGAACTTTGAAAAGCTTACCCGGCTGTTGCTGGAAAACATCGACATCGTCACGCCCAACTTCGCCTCGCACAACGTGCGTTCCTGCGCCCACGCGATCGCCCAAGCCGAGCAACTCGGCATCGATCCGCGCGCCTACGAATTCCAGGCGCTCTACGGCATGGCGGATGAGTTGAAGCTTTCGTTGATCAAAATGGGGCATCGCGTGCGCGAGTATTGCGCGATTGGCGAACTGCTGCCCGGCATGGCCTACCTCGTGCGTCGCCTGTTGGAGAACACTTCCAACGAAGGTTTTCTGCGCATCAAAAACATGGGCGAGGCCACCAAGGAGACACTGCTCGCCAATCCCGCGAATCAGATCGCCGCCGCTCCTGCGCCAATGGAACGCAAGCCGCGGCCCAGCGGCGCATTCGTTAATGCCGCCAATACGGATTATTCCCAAACGAAGAATCGCGAGAGCCAGCGCGCCGCCCTGACCGCCTACACCGCAATGCTGGGCCGAAAATATCCCCTGGTCATAGCCGGACAAAAAATTGCCGATCGCGACTACGTGCCTTCGGTCAATCCCGCCCGGCCTGATCAAGTTGTGGGTGCGTGGGCTCGCGCCACCATCGCCGACGCCGACGCTGCGGTTGCCGCCGCCAAAACCGCGTTTCCTGCTTGGTCAGCCAAATCCGTCGAGGATCGTGCCGCGGTGCTGGAACGCGCCGCAGACCTGATGGAGACACGTCGGATGGAATTGAATGCGCTCCTCATTCTGGAAGCCGGCAAGCCCTGGGTTGAGGCCGATGGGGATGTCTCCGAGGCGATTGATTTCTGCCGCTTTTACGCCGTGGAAATGCGCAAGCTCGCTCTTCCCACGATCACGCAACCGGTGCCGGGAGAGCGCTGCACCCAATCTTGGACCGCGCGTGGGGTTGGCGTCGCCATTGCACCGTGGAATTTCCCTTTGGCCATCCTGACTGGTTTGGTCGTCGCCCCTATGGTCGCCGGCAACACGGTGATTATGAAACCGGCGGAACAAACCTCGGTGATCGGCGCGACCCTGATGGACATATTGGTCGAAGCAGGATTACCCGCCGGGGTCGTCAATTTTCTACCGGGCCTGGGCGAAGACGTCGGGGCGCATTTGGTGGCGCACAAGCACGTTGACTTCATTGCCTTCACCGGTTCGCGCGCGGTTGGCTGCCACATTTGGGAAACCGCCGGCCGGACCAAACCCGGACAGCAAAACTTGAAAAAAGTAGTCTGCGAAATGGGCGGGAAAAATGCCCTGATCATCGATACCGATGCCGATCTCGATGAGGCCATCCCGGCCGCACTTTACAGTGCCTTTGGGTTCAGTGGCCAAAAATGCTCCGCCTTGTCGCGACTGATCGTGCTCGACGGGGTCTACGATCAATTCGTCGAACGCTTCACCTCCGCGTGCCCGGCTATCCCGGTGGGCGACCCGGCCTTGCCTGGCACCATCATCGGGCCGGTCATCGACGCCGACGCGAAATCCAAGATCCTCGGCATGATCGAGCACGGCAAGAAGGAGGCGCGCCTCGTCTGGCAGGGACAAGCTCCCACGGAAGGTTATTTTGTTCCACCCACCGTCTTTGCGGATGCCAAGCCCACCGCCGCCATCGCGCGCGAAGAAATCTTCGGTCCTGTAGTCGCCATTCTACGCGCTAAAAATCTGGACGAGGCATTCGCCATGGTGAACGGCACGGATTACGCCCTGACCGGCGGGTTGTTCTCACGCAGTCCCAAGGCGCTGGAACGCGCACGGCAGGAATTGTTGGTCGGAAATCTTTATCTCAATCGAGCGATTACCGGAGCCATCGTGGAGCGACATCCCTTCGGTGGGTTCAAGATGTCAGGCGGTGGCACCAAGGCTGGCGGCAAAGAGTATCTGCAAAATTTTCTCTTTCCTCGGGTCGTGGTGGAAAATGTCATGCGCCGTGGATTCACACCGGCCGAAGACAACTGATCGCCGAGTCGTCCGACGAAGAATGTTTTGCAACCAAGGGTTATTCCAAGGTGTCTTGAAATCGTGGACTATCTGATCTGGAGCTGCACCGTCTTGTTGATGTTGGTCGGACTCATCGGCTGCATCGTGCCGATGTTGCCGGGCACTACGTTCATCCTGCTTGGCGTGCTCCTGCAAAAGCTTCTCCTGCCCCTCACCTTGGGCTGGAGCGTAGTCGGTTGGATTACCGCGATCTGGGCGTTGTCGGTAATTGCTGATTTCCTCGGCATCCTGATCGGAGCCCGACTTTTTGGTGGTTCCAAATGGGGCATGTCAGGCGCGACTGGCGGAGCGCTAATCGGAATGTTCTTTTCTCTACCAGCACTTCTACTGGGCACATTCCTGGGAGCCGTGGCCGCAGAAAAATTTGGCGCCAAAAAATCCCATCAAGATTCGCTGCGTTCTGGAGTTGGCGCCACGGCTGGTTTTTTGCTGTCCACTTTCGCGCGACTGGCCTGTGCGTTTGTGATGATCCTACTTTTCTGGGTAGCGGTGCTGACCCGGGTCACAGAAATTCCCACCCTCTGAAACTAACCTTCAGTGCCAACAACCACCAATCGGTTGATATTACCGGGCCGGTGCATCGATCAGTTGGCGGGCGGGCAGGGGCACGGTCGGCGAGGCGACGATTTCATCCAGAATCTTCGGATCAACCCCATGCCGTGTAGCAAACAACAATGCATTGGTCCAAGCGGCCGCTTGCGCTGGTTCGGCACTCAACTGGCGCCGGGCCAGCTTCGCCATATCCATCATCCGTCCATGGGCCAAGATGCTTTGAAACCACGCCCGGGCAATATCACTGCGCTTTTCCGGATGCAGTTCCATTTGCTGCTGATATAGTCGATCCGTTTGGGTGGGACTGCCGGCTTGGTGAAATTGAGCCAGCATCATGGCAACTTCGTAATGCTTGGGGTTGAGTTCGTGGGCGATACTGAGCGATTGGATCGCTTCTCGCACCTGACCCGCCGCATATTTGGCGCGCGCCTGTTCGATAAACAAATCCGCCCGCACACCCTTCAGCTCTTGCCAAGCTGGGGGCCAGATAATCTGCCGGACACTCACTTGATAGCCGATGTAGTGCATGCCGCCAAAGGCCATGGCCGCCAGGATAAGATACCCAACCGTCAGGCCAGAGCCGTAGTAGCCGAAGGCCCGGCCCCAGAAAGGCCTCACTTCGGACGCGTTCACACTGCATACCCAGGTCCCTTTTTCATGCTGCTTCAGCAACGGGCAGATCCGCTTGAAACGCGCCGGCCGGTTCCAGCCCATGCAGGCCTCGCAGCCGGTTTTCATCGCGACACCGGAATCGCTGGTATTGTGACACGGCGGGACCCCACGGGCCCCGCGAAGACGAAAGATGGTCTTGCGCGTGTTCCAATAGAACAACGCCCAAACCATATTGATAATATCGCCGAGCCAGCCTTTCACATTGGGGTATTACCGGGCAAAGCAAAGGCCGGCAAGCTAACTCCCAAGGAGACTATAAATGTGATCTAACCGGGCAGCAATTCTAACTACATCCGGCAGATCAGCAGTTCGCGTTCGAACATCATTTCCTTGGGGAGTGCGGTATGCAGGTCGATGAAGAGTTCCTCGTGGCCGAGGATCTCCGCGCGCCAGCCGGCGCGATCGAAGGCCTGCAATTCCTCGAACTTCTCCTGGGAAAATTTCATCCCGGTCCAATCGATGTCCTTGTAACGCGGGACCCAGCCGATTGGAGTTTCCTGGGCGCGGCCACCGGCCCGCACCCGGTCGAAGATCCATTTCAGCACGCGCATATTTTCCGAGAATCCCGGCCACATGAATTTGCCGTCGGCATCCTTGCGGAACCAGTTCACGTGGAAAATGCGTGGGGTCTCGCTCAGCTTGCGCTGCATCCCGATCCAGTGGCGGAAGTAATCGCCCATGTGGTAACCGCAAAACGGCAGCATCGCCATCGGATCACGGCGGACCTTGCCGATCGTGCCTGCGGCCGCGGCCGTCATTTCCGATCCCATCGTCGCTCCAATGTAAACGCCGCTCGACCAATTGAACGCCTGATAAACCAACGGCATGGTGCGAGCCCGTCGGCCACCAAATACAATTGCGTGAATCGGCACGCCATCCGGGCTTTCCCAATCAGCATCCATGGTCGGGCACTGGCTCGCCGGCGCCGTGAAGCGCGCATTGGGATGCGCCGCCTTGGCGCCAGTTTTCTTGGCCAGGGCCGGAGTCCAGTCGCGACCCTGCCAGTCAATCGCGTGTTTTGGCGGCTCGTCCGTCATGCCCTCCCACCACACCCCGCCATCGTCGGTCAGTGCGCAATTGGTGAAGATCGTGTTCTTCGCCAGGGTCTTCATTGCATTCGAGTTGGTCTTGTTACCCGTGCCTGGGGCGACCCCGAAGAAACCCGCCTCGGGATTGATCGCCCGTAACCGCCCGTTGGCGTCCGGCTTGATCCAGGCAATGTCGTCACCGACCGTCGTGACCTTCCACCCCTGTTTCTTAAAATGCGACGGGGGAATCAGCATCGCAAAGTTGGTCTTGCCGCAGGCGCTGGGGAAGGCCGCCGCAATGTAGTGTTTGTGACCCTCAGGGTCCTGGACCCCGAGAATGAGCATGTGCTCGGCCATCCAGCCTTCGTCCCGGGCCATGTTGGAGGCAATGCGCAGCGCAAAACATTTTTTACCGAGCAAGGCGTTGCCGCCGTAACCCGAACCAAAACTCCAGATCTCGCGCGACTCCGGAAAGTGCACGATATATTTCTCCTTGTTGCACGGCCACGGCACATCCTTCGCCCCCGGTTTGAGGGGCGCACCGACGGAGTGCACGCAGGGCACGACGCGTTTGAAATCCTTGTCGATCAGCTCGAACACCGGTTTGCCGATACGCGCCATGATGCGCATGTTGACGACCGCGTAAGCCGAGTCGGTGAGCTGCACGCCGATCTGCGACATCGGCGAACCGAGCGGACCCATGCTGAACGGCAACACATACATCGTGCGACCCTGCATGCAGCCAGTGAAGAGACCCTTGAGGGTCTTGCGCATCGCAAAGGGATCGACCCAATTGTTGGTCGGCCCCGCCGCTTCCTTCGAAAGCGAACAGATATACGTGCGGTCCTCGACGCGCGCCACATCGCTGGCATCTGAACGCGCCAAATGACAACCCGGCCATTTCTTTTGGTTCAGTTTGATAAACGTGCCCGACTTCACCATCCCCGCACACAAGGCATCATACTCCTCCTGCGAACCATCGATCCAGTGCACCGCCTCCGGCTGGCATAGAGCGACCATTTTTTCGACCCATCGCAGTAAGTGCTTGTTGGTGCTCAAAGGGGTGGAGGCAGGAATCGTCTTCATAACATGAGCCTAACCCCGCCCCGCATGCACGTAAACCGCAAAGGCATAATCCCTTCCTGTAATAATACGCCCTCCCGTTACGTATTAGTTCCGTATGCCGTATAACCGACTATCGACAGAAGCCGGGTTCAAGGCATGCTACGACTGATGATGAAATTGAGCATCTTCGTCGGGATGATGGCCGGCAGCTACATCGGCTGGTATTTGGGTGACGCCCTCGGCTGGGGATTCTGGGGCGCATTCATTTTGAGCGGCGTGGGTAGCATCGGCGGAGTCTTTGCGGGTTGGAAACTCGCCCTGAGGTTGGACCGCTGAGTCCGATCAATCTTTACTCTTTATCTTAATCGTTCTCCTCGGAT
The DNA here is from genome assembly GCA_030833445.1 of Cephaloticoccus sp. Lineage (GTDB taxonomy): Bacteria > Verrucomicrobiota > Verrucomicrobiia > Opitutales > Opitutaceae > Cephaloticoccus. Next base: position 68,223 of record JAURHD010000010.1, read on the forward strand.
TCGTTTCTCCGTAGGAACAAGGTTTAAGAGAACGTGATAGAATCTGCAACCTAGTCCGCCGGTTCGATATGCACGGCCACATCCGTGATCGCGGGTGTCCCCGATGCCATCAGCGTATCCTTCACCGCATGCGCAATATCATGCCCCACCCGCACCGACAGTTCTCCGTGCACCCGCACGTGAATATCCACCAAGTGGCTGAGTCCGCTTTTGCGCACCCGGCACTTGTCAATCGCGGACACTCCCGTGACGGATAATGCCAATTTCCGCACTTCGTTTTCCACTTCCGGGGCTACCGCCGTATCCATCACATCGCCCACCGCCCGGTTGAACATCGTCACGCCATTCACCGCGATGACTACACAGGCCAGCAGCGCCGCCCAATCATCCGCCGCTTCATAACCCTTGCCGCCGACCAACGCGATGCTGATGCCAACAAAGGCGGCCGCCGAGGTCAGGGCATCCGAGTAATGATGAAACGCCTCGACGCCCAGCGCCGTGCTGCCGTGCTCGTCGCCGGCATGCGAGAGCCGGCGGGAAAACGAGAACTTGGTCGCCATGACCAGTGCGAGCACGATCAGGGTCGCCCAATGCGGCCCTTGATGCGGCGTGATGATCTCGTGCACGGCGTGCCAGCCGATCCAGCCAGCCGCGACAAAGACAAAAAGCGCCACCGCCAGTGCAGCCAGTGGCTCGGCCTTGCCATGCCCATAAGGATGATCCTCATCCGGTGGTCGGCCCGCCACATGGAATCCGGCCCACACCAAGATCGAGGAAAACACATCAAGCAGCGATTCCACCCCATCGGCAATCAGTGCGTAGGTGTGTCCCAGAATGCCGCCGGCAAACTTCACCACCGCCAGCACCAGATTCAGGAAAATACCCCGCAATACCAGCCTGGCACTGGCGTAGGCGCGCTGCCGGTTGGCAGCATGAACATCGGGGATTATCACGGACACAGAGTGCTTGCTAAAGATTAGGGTAAACCGGCGCGAGGCCGTAATTGACCGCCAGCATCAGGGGGTTCATATAGCCATTCACTTCCATGGCCGGCCTCAACACCACCAACGCCGTCGATCCCGTAAAGCAGTTCTCGGTTTTCGCCGAAAACCGCGTCGGCCGGCTTTTTGATCTGACGGCACTGCTCAAGGAACACAACGTGCACATCATGGCTCTGACCGTGCTCGACACAACCGACAGCGCCATCATGCGCATGATCGTGGATGACCCGGACAAGGCCCGCGAGTTAATGGTGAACAATGATTTTCCCTACGTGGAGTGCGAAGTGCTCGTCGTGGAAGTGCCCAACGAGGCGCACCTCAAGAGTGTGCTGGCAGCTTTACTCGAGGCCGAGATCAACTTGCACTACGTCTATTCGTTTTTGAAGCGCCCCGGTGACAAACTGGCCTTGGCCCTAAACGTGGAAGAACCTGAAACCGCCGCGCAAGCGCTCAACGGCCGCGGCTTCAAGGTGCTGACCCACCACGACATCGCGCGGTGAGGACGGGTTGATCAAACCCGGTAGAACTTTTCCGCGTTGCGAACGTAAACTTTGTGCAGTTCGTCGGGTGAACAGCCGCTAAGCGCCGCATCGAGCGTGTTGACCCAACGCGGATAATCCGTCGCCTGCGACGCCACCGGCCAGTCGCCGCCAAAGATGATGCGATCGAAACCAAAGCACTCGACCACGTGATCGATGTAGGGCTTCAGGTCCACCGGCGTCCATTTTTGAAAATCCGCCTCCGTTACCAGTCCGGACATCTTGCACCATACATTCGGCAGTGCGGCGAATTCGCGTAGATGTTGTTTCCACGGATCGAGTAGGCCGTGCTTGATGTCGGGCTTCGCAATGTGATCCATGATGAATTGCACGTCCGGACACTGCCGCACGAGCTTCAGGGTATTCGCCATCTGGGTATGATTGATGCAGATATCGAAGGACAGGCCGTGCTTGGGTAGTGACTGCACGCCCTTCACAAAATCCGGCTTCAGACAAAACTCCGGATCGGCCTCAAACTGGATGATGCGCCGGATACCCTTGATCAGCGGATTCGAGGCGAGCTTCGCCAACTCGGCGTGCGCCGCATCTCCTTTTTCCAGCGGTGCCCACGGCACAATGCCGCGGATGCGTGGATCAATCGCCGCCACTTCCGTCACCCAGTCGGCTTCGTCCTGAAACTGCGCCTGCTCACATTCACATTGCAGGAAAACCATCTTGGCGACCTGCACAGGTCCGCAAATCTTGCGGTATTCCTCGATCAGATGATCGCGGTTGAGCATCGGCACATTATCCAGCCACGGATAACGCAGACGCTTGAGGTCCCAGATGTGCAGGTGGGTATCAACGATGGGGAAGTTTGGCATGGGGGGATGGGGTTGATGAAAGCTTACTTGTTGACGCGATTTTTCAACGGTTCGCCTTTGAGGCCGCGCGCGACTTCCTCAGCGGCCAACCGTTGGAGCCGAGGAATACTGCTCTCGCTATACCAGGCGACATGCGATGTGAGCACAGCCCGTGGTGCCTTGAACAGCGGGTGATCAGCCTGCAGTGGCTCTTGCTCAAAAACATCGATGCCCGCGCCGGCAATCTGGTCGCTCTGCAACGCATCGGCTAACGCGATCGTGTCGATCAAGGGACCGCGGGCGGTGTTCACAATGATAGCCGTATGCTTCATTTCCTTGAGCCGCTCGGCATTGACGAAATGCTTGGTCTCGGCGGTCAGCGGCAGATGCAATGAAATGATGTCGGCCCGGGTGAAAAGGTCGTCCACCTCCACTTTCTCGACGCCTTCCATCTGCATGACATCGGCTGGCACAAAGGGATCGTAGGCGATACGCTTGCCGTCAAAGCCCCGCATCATGTGATGCGCGGAGCGCGCGATGCGGCCGAAACCCGCCGTGGCAAACGTCATGTCGCGCAGCGAAGGCATTTGGCGGTCGGGCGTGATTTTCCACGTGCCGGCGCGCAGCCGCGCATCGATGGCCGACAGCTGTCGGGTCAACGCCAGGGCCAGTGAAACGGCGTGTTCCGCAACCTCGTGTATCCCATAGTCGGGCACATTGCACACCGCAATGCCCTTCGCCTTGGCTGCGGCCAGATCTACATTATCATAGCCGATACCGTAGCGGACGATTACCTTGCAGTTTTCCAGACCCGCAATCACCGCGGCATCCACCGGCGCCCATTGCACCAGCAACGCATCGGCTCCTTGCGCCGCCGCACTGACCTCGGCAGTCGTCTTGCATTGGGCAACGATTAGTTCACCACCGGCGGAAGTAATGACGTCCTCCTCGTGGCGAAGATTGGGGAAACCGTGATCGGTGATTACAACGCGGAATTTACTCATGAATAACTGGTGGTGGTGACTTGGTGGTGGAAATTGTGGGGCGGGATCGCTGATTTTTACATTGGAATAGGATGGTAGGGTCGGGCAGCCTGCCCGACCGCGGACGCGCGAGCCGCGCGTCCCTACCTGTCTGCGCTACTTGCTGCCGGCAATCTTGGTATTCTGGCCGAGGCCCTCGGGGCCAAGGCCGTTGTAGCCACCATCCACCGGCAAATCCGTGCCCGTGATAAAGGAGGCATCGTCACTTAGCAGGAAGAGCGCAGGACCCGCGAGTTCGACCGGGTAACACATGCGGCCAAGCATGTGAAACTGACCCCAAATCGGATCGTATTTCGCGATATCGCCTCCGGCCGCCTTCAACACTTCGCGTGTCCAGGTCCAACCCGGGCTGATGCTGTTGACGCGGATTTTGTGCGGCGCGAGATCAAGCCCCGCGCAGCGGGTGAGCTGAGTCACCGCCCCCTTGGACATGTTGTAGGTCCAGCGGTTGGGTTGTGCGATCCACGAGGAGATACTCGAAACATTCACCACGGCGCCGCCGCCGACTTTCTTCATCTCCTCCGAAGCCAGTTGGATCATCAGGGCGAAGCCCAACGGACCGACCTCGAGGGAATAAAGGAAATCCTTTCGCGTGGCATCCAGCCCTTTGGCGATAAAGGAAAAGGCATTGTTCACCAGGCAATCCAGCCGCCCAAACTTTGCCACGGTGTCGGCCACCAGTTTTTTGCAAAACTCCTCGTTGCTCATGTCCCCTGCAATAATCAGGGGCGAGAATCCAGCCTGACTGAATGAGGCCCGCCCTTCCTCCACATCTGCGGGCAAACAACTCACCGCGACTTCGGCGCCTTCGCGCAACAACTCGAGTGCAATGGCGTGACCGATGCCGTTGGTGCCGCCGGTCACGAGGGCGACTTTGCCTTTGAATCTGTCCTTGATTGGGGTGCGGGTAGCGTGGGGACTCATATGCGTAGGGGTTGGGGAAATATAACTCAGGGACAAACCACGGCTTTGATGTCGGCGCCCTTGGCTGCGAGCATGCGCTGAAAAGCCGTCACGCCATCTGCCAGGGTAAACCGCTGCACCCAGGAAAGTGCGTCCACCTTTCCGGCAGACATCAGATCAAGGGCCTGCTGCAGCTCTTCGATCGTGGCTGCGTAAGTGCCTAGCACCTGTTTTTCCGGCAGGGTGATGTTGTAGGAATCGAAGGTCATCGAATTTTCATGCAGCCCAATCCACACGGTCGCACCACCCGGGCGGATCGCATCAAGCGAGGTGCGCTTGGTCAGGCCGGACCCCACGGCATCGACGCTCAGGTCGGCCCCTTCCCCGCCAGTTGCCTCCATGATGATCTTCGTGACGTCTTCTTCGCGTGGATTGATCACGCGAACGGCCCCAAGCTTTTTCGCCACGGCGAGGCGCTCGGGGCTGAGATCGGCCACGTAAACCTTGGCGCCGCGCAGGACCTGCAGGGCCTGCTGGCAGAACAACCCGATCGGGCCCGCACCGATCACAAGCACGATGTTTGCGGGGAGATGCTTGCTCACCCGCACCACGTGAATACCATTTGCCATGGGTTCGGCGAGGGCGGCCGCTTCCGCCGGAAGGTTTTCCGGCCAAGGAATCAGGCAGCGGGCCGGCACGTTGACGTATTCGGCAAAGGCTCCCGGGCGATGCATGCCAAAGATTTGGCGCGACGCACAGAGATGAGTGTCACCCCGCTCGCAGCGCACGCATTTGCCACAGGGCACGAGCGAGTTGCTCACCACGCGTGCACCCACCTGCCAGTCCTTAACCGCAGAACCGATCTCGGCAATCGTTCCGCAAAATTCATGTCCCATGACGAGCGGTGGCGGCCGGCGCGGGCTCTTATTCTTGTAGGATTCCAGCTCGCTGCCGCAAATTCCGCAAGCGGCGACCTTGAGCTTCACCTCGTCGGGTTGCGGAGCGACTTCATCAATATCGCGGATTTCCAGTTGATCAAAGGCGGGGTAATGCAGTGTTCGCATAACAGTAAAATTTGGGTGCCCCTGCAGCCGGGGAAATGCAAGGGATAATCACCATGAACATTCGCCAGCCGGTGAAATTAAGACAAGCGTTCATCCCGCCATCCAATCCATCGCATCAGTTTATCCGACCAATAATCGCCGCTGACACGACGGACGCTTGAGTTTTCCTCCAAAGCCCGCTTCCCAGAAACCCCAACCGTATCATGAGCCAATCTCCCGCCAGTTTTTCCGCCCTCAATCCACCCAGCATCACCTATCCCTCGAAATTTGAGCCGGTTGAACAAACCGCCTCCGAAGAATTGGCCCGTCTAACAGGCACGCCGGCCAAGAATGCGGTCAGACCGGGCAAAGGCATCAATCTGGCCCTCGCGACGCGTAATTGGGCACCCACCGCCGTCAAGGCTGCGAAGGGCCACGCGCATTGGATGTGGCTGCGCATCGATCAATCCGGCTCGGGAGAAATCATCGCCAGCGAAGGCTCGGGACTTTTCGCGGCGGTGCGCCTGCTGGCACATGGGCTGACGGGCGCCACGCGGGAAAAGCTCGCCCAGGGTATTTTGCTTCAGCGCAGTTTTAGCATGAACCGGCCGATCTGGGACGGTTCCTTCGCGCAATACTGGCGCTCAAACCGCAAATTCTGTCCCGAGCAATACACCGCCACCCTCGCCGAGTCCGGTTTTACCCACCTCGAAGTCAACAGCCTGCAGGCGAGTTTCCCTTACGAGGATTCCGTGCCCGGCGAATACTATTCGCAGTTCTACACCTACTGCCCCGGGTTCAACCATTTCATCGACACGCCCCTCACGCGCGGCATCTGGCCGGCGCAATATATCGATGCCAATCTCGAGCGGCTGCAGAACCTCGCCGCCCTCGCCCGTCGCTACGGTCTGAAACCCAGCGTGTGCCTCTATGAACCGCGCAGTCTGCCGGAGCGTTTCTTCCAACGCTACCCCACGCTGCGCGGGGCACGAATCGATCATCCCTTCCGCTCGCGTTTGCCGCGCTACACGATGGCCCAGGACCATCCGGTCACGAAACATCACTTCCGCCTCGCTACCCAGGCGCTGATGCAGGCCGTGCCGGATCTCGACGCGATGTCGATCTGGACCAACGACAGCGGCGGCGGCTTCGAGCACTCCGCCTCACTCTACATCGGCCGCAACGGTGGCCCCTATATGATCCGCGAGTGGCGCAGTCACGACGCCATCGCCAAAGCGTCCGGCCAAAGCATGGGCGCATTCCTGCGCAACCTGCGCGAAGCTGCCGCCGAGATTAATCCCGACTTCAAGCTCAGCCTCCGCATCGAGCCTTTCAAGGTGGAGCACGATCATCTCAAGTCGGAGCTCGGTCGCGGTGTGCATTGGGAAGGCCCTTCGTTACTGGCCCGCGGTTACTCCCTGCCTTACAGTCATCCACACTACGCCGATCAATCGGGCGTCGCCGGCGGCATGTTTCACTGCCAGATGGACGAGCGCGAAAAAACCGAGCTCGCCAAGGAACGCGCCCAGGGCATCGAGCCGATCCTCACGTATTCACCCGGCCCGGTTTGGAATCAGGAGCCGCTGATCGGGATTCCGTGGCCGCGCATGATCCATGCGCGGCTATCTCAACTGAAGGATATCGGCACCGATATGGTCAGTGCGATGGGCGGCCTCGCCAACACCACCGCCACTCCCTTTTGGCCCAACCCCGCCGCGATCCGAGCTGCGCAATTTACGCCGAAGCGTTCCATTGATGAAGTGCTCGCAGACGAAGCCGTGCGCTTCGCCGGTCCAAAACACGGTCCCGCGCTCGCGAAGGCTTGGGCGTTGTTTGAAGACGCCGTCACCTGGCAACCGATCGTGCCGTTGTTCTGCGGTTTTGGGTTTTGCTGGCAGCGCACTTGGGATCGTCCACTCGTGCCCGACATCGAGGCGATTCCGGCAGAGGAACGGCACTACTACGAGCGACACGGCTGCTTCCAGCACAACAACCCCGGCATGAACGATCTGGGCAAGGACGTGTTGTTCAACCTCATCACGCGCGAGTCAGCTGACAAGATGGTGCCGCGCTTCGATACGAAACTGCTTCCGCGTATCGCGAAGGCCGAGAAGTTCGTCGCCACTACGCTCGCGCAATGTGCGGACGATGCGCAAGCCACGGCGGTCTTCATCGATCTGCGCGACCGTCTGCGAGGTTATCGGCACTGGGCAACGACCTTCCGCAGCGTCGCCGCGTGGTGCTCGGGCGTTTACGGTTATCTCGAGAGCAAAACTGCTGCGCAGAAAAAGCAGCACGAGAAATTTCTGCAGGCCGCCATCGACCTCGAACTCGTGAATGCACGCGGCTTTCTCGAGCATTTCGAAAATTCACCCACCGAGTTCATGGTCGTTTCCGCCACCGGCGAGAACACCTTCATCTATGGCAAGAATCTCGGCGATCATGTGCGCGCCAAGATTCGCCTGATGGAGAAATACCGGCACAAAAAGCCGCGAATAGACAAAGGCATCCTCTGGCGACCGGCCTCCGGCCAGCCTTGGCCGGAAGGGTTTCCCTTCCAGAAGTAACCGGTAACTGCAGTGGCTTGGTTCGGCCGATCAAGGGTGAGCCATTGGTTTCAAATGGGGAACTCTGGTAAATAATCCTCACATTTGACCGGGGTGCTTGCACCCATGGGAACGAAGGTCTGGCATGGGCCTTACTTTCCTTTAATGAGCAACGAACCCGCCCCTCTCGCCGCGCTCAACGTGCGCAGCATTACCTATCCCGCGAAGTTTCAGCCGGTTGAACAGACCGCCGCCATGGAGCTCGCGCGTCTGACCGGTGCCACCGCGGTCAAGTCCGGCCGACCCGGCAAAGGCGTCAACGTCGCCCTCGCCCCGCGCGATTGGGCCAAGCTGCTGCCAAAGTCCAAGGCCGCCGAGCCTGGTTGGATGTGGCTCAAGCTCGATGACGATGGCACCGGTGAAATCATCGCCGATGCCGGATCGCTGCTTTATGCCGCGGTGCGCCTGCTCGGCAACGGCCTCACGGATGAACTGCGCAGCAAGCTCGCGAAGGGACTGTTTTTGCCCGCCACGTTTCCCTGGCACCGGCCGCATTGGGACAGCTGTCTTACTCAATACTGGCGCAGCGCACGCAAGTTCGACCGTGAACGCTATGTGGCAACGCTGGCTGAATCGGGCTTCACCCATGTCGAGGTCAACGGCCTCCAAGCCCACATGCCAATCGAAGATTCGGTGCAGTCGGAATACTATCCCCAGTTCTACACCTATACCGCAGGGTTCAATCACTTCATTGATACGCCACTGACGCAGGGTCTCTGGCAACCGCACTACCTTGAAGCGAACTTGAACAATCTGAAAAGCCTCGCCGCCCTCGGTCGCAAATACGGCCTCAAGCCCGGCGTCTGCATGTTCGAACCGCGCACGTTGCCTGAGCGCTTCTTCCAACGCTATCCCACGCTGCGCGGTGTCCGCGTCGACCATCCTTTCCGTTCGCGCCTGCCGCGCTACTGCCTCGCCCAAGATCATCCCGTCACCAAGCAACACTACCGCGCAGCGATTCAGAACCTGATGAAGGCCGCACCCGACATCAGTTATATGAGCGTGTGGAGCAACGACAGCGGCGCCGGCTTTGAGCACACCGGGTCGCTCTACGTCGGCCGCAACGGTGGACCCTACATGATTCGCGAATGGCGCAATCACGAGAAAATCGCCCAAGCCGCGGGCGAAAGCATCGCGCGTTACCTGCAAAACATCCAATCCGCCGCGGCCGAAATCAATCCGGACTTCGACGTCATCCTCCGCCTCGAACCGTTCAAACTTGAACAAGATCACATCAAGGCGGGCATGAACGAACATATCACATGGGAGGCTCCAAGTCTCCTCGTGCGCGGCTACTCCCTGCCGTATGCCCACCCGAAATACCCCGAGATGAGCGGCGCGGCCGGCAGTCCGTTGCAAACCCAGATAGATCCGAGCGAACGCAAAGTGCTGGAGGAATCCCGCTCACGTGGAGCTGAACCGACGATGCAATACGCCGCCGGCACCACCGCGTGCTTTGAACCCCTGATCGGCGTGCCGTATCCGCGGTTGCTGCGCGAAAAGTTAATCTCCATGCGAGACCTCGGACTCAAACGCATCAGTGCGCTCGGTGCCCTCGGTAATCCGCAGCAATGTCCTTACTGGCCCAACCCGATCGTGCTCCGCGCCACGCAGTTCACGCCGGAAGTTTCCATCGACGACGTGTTGCTCAATGCGGCGCGCAGTTTCGTCGGTGATAACTATGCCGCCAAACTCGTCGCGTGTTGGGATGCCTTTGAGGAGGCGGTCAGCTGGCAACCTCCGGTCATGTTGTTCAGCGGCTTTGCCTTTACCTGGCAGCGCACCTTCGATCGCCCTTACGTGCCCGATATCGAGGCCATTCCAATGAAGGAACGCGCCTACTACGAGCGCCATGGCTGCTTCCAGCACAACAACCCCGGCATGAACGATCTCGGCAAAGATGTGCTCTTCGACATCATCACGAAGGACCAAGGCATCAAGGCCACCGCGAACTACGACAAGGAATGCCTGCCTCGCATCGACAAACTCATCGCGGAATTGGCCAAGCTCGAGACCCAGACAGCCAAGGAGCCACAGGCTCAGGCAGTCTTCATCGACCTGCTCGATCGCGCTCGCGGTTATCGTGCCGTTTGCGGATCCATCCGCATGGTCGCCGCTTGGTGCGCCAATGTTTATGGCTACCTCGATAGCACCAAGGCGGCAGAGAAGCGTAAGTTTGAAAAACAACTGCAAGCCGCCATCGACGCCGAGTTGGTCAACACACAGAACCTCATCGATCTGTTGGAGGCCGATCGCACGGAGTTCATGATCCTGTCCGCTGTCGGCAACAATACGTTCTGTTACGGCGAGGACCTGCCCGACCTGCTCCGCGAAAAAATCCGGCTGATGAAAAAATACCGGCACAAGAAACCGCGCATCGACAAGGACATCCTCTGGCGACCCATCCCCGGCAGTAAGTGGCCTGAGTTCGATTGATTTGCAGGCTATTGTTTTACAAGCCCACGGTTAACCGCCGTGGGCTTTTTTGCGGAACTCGGAAGGCGTAATCCCCATCGCTTGCTTGAACGTTTTCGAAAAGTGAAATGCGTCGCAGAACTCCAGTTCCTCCACCAAGTCCTTAAAGCCGTGACTGCCCTGATAGATGGCGGCACAGGCCCGGTCGATTTTCTTGCGCTTTTGAAACTGGCCGGGGGACGTGCCGAGCTTGAGCGCGAACTGCTTTCGGAAATTATCGTAGTTCAACCCTACTTGTCGGGCCACTCGTTCCGGGGAAAGCCAACCTTGGTCGCTCCGGTTGGCCAGCAAACGCTGCGCTTCCTCCAACCAGTGATCCCTAGATTGACGGGCGGTGCCCTCGGCATCCGCGGCCGCCAAATCATAGGCCAAGTGCAGAAAGTTGCCCATGATGCGCCGGGCCGCGACCTCCGAATGCCAGTTATCACCCGCCAGCACTTCATGAAAACGCCGGTGCCAGTAATCCACCGGCTCCACATGCCAGACTGGGCGCGAAGGATGCAAAAGCCCACTACCCCGCAGAAAATCAAACTGGGGGCCATTGAAGACCCAGTAGAGCTGATCCCAACTCGTGCCAGGTTTCGGACCGTAGGCATGGGCCAGTTCGGGGAAGATAAGCACCAAATCCCCGCTGCTCAGATCACAAGTGTGGCCATTGGCATCGGCGTAATAACCGTCCACGTTGACCATGTAGATGAAGGAATAACTTCCCAAAACACGCATCGATTGTGGATCCAACCCCGGCACATCGCGTAAGGCTCCGGCGAGTTGCAGTTCGTCATTTTGCAAGCGAATCGGGCTTTCCAGCCAGGCTTCGCTATGAAATGGGTCGGTAACTGCTTGTGGCATGGTTTATTCCCATTTTTTACATGCGAAATCACATTTCAACCATTTATAATCACCCACTTCAGGTATATAGTGGACGCTCAACAATCATCCGCCGGGCCAAAAGGCCCATGTTACCCAAAATCCGACCACTTTTTTACCCATGAGCACCGCTACGCTGCCCCAAATCGTTTCCTATGGTCATGAGCTCGATATGAGCGAAGACAAATTCGGGATCCTCCGTAGTTCGACGGACGTGGCCGATGATGTCGCCGAATTGCACCGCCGCTTCGAGGAAGACGGCTACCTGTTCATGAAGGGCTACCTCGAGCGCGACAAGGTGCTCGCGGCCCGTGCCGGTATTACCGACCGACTCGCCGCTGCTGGCGCGCTCGATCCGGCCTATCCCACGATGGATGCCGTGGCCAAACCCGACGCAGGTTATATCTTTAAACCTGAGATCACCAACGGCTGCCAACCCGTGCAGGACCTGCTTTATTCGGGGCGCCTGACGGATTTCTACCGCAAGTTCTACGGTGAGGAAATCCGCCACTACGACTATACTTGGTTGCGCGCGATTGGTCCGGGTAAAGGCACGAATCCGCATTGTGATCTGCCCTACATGGGGCGCGGCACGCACAAGCACATGACTTGCTGGATGCCCTACGGAGACATCTCCTTCGAACTTGGTGGCCTCATGATTCTTGAGGGCTCGCACAAGCGCATGGACCTGCTCCAGAACTACGTCTACCGCGACGTCGACGGCTATTGCGAAAACAAGGCCAAGGAAGTCGACAAGGCCAAGAACGGCGGCTGGTCGTTCACCGGCACGCTCTCCCATAATCCTCCGGCCGTCCGCAATAAATTCGGCGGTCGCTGGCTGACGACTGAATTTGAAGCCGGTGATTTCCTCACCTTCGGCATGTTCACCGTGCACGCCTCGCTCGACAACCGCACGACCAACCGCCTGCGCATCTCCAGTGACAGTCGTTACCAACGCGCCTCGGAGCCGATCGACGAGCGTTGGGTCGGCGTCAACCCGCCCGCCCACGGTCCCAACGGCAAACGTGGGCTGATCTGTTAAGCAAATCCTTCTCATAGTCGTTATCTTAATCTTGCGCCTCTTCAGGTAGGGCCCGACCTCCGGGGGCGGGCCGCTCGGAGATCGGCCCCTACCAATCCTCAATTCCGTTATCCCATGGCTACCACTACTTCATCACGCCCCGCCGCCGGCCGCATGGCCGCCGTCAACGAAATGACGCGCCTCCTCCGCCTCCTTTTCGAGGTGGAGCGCGAGTTCCTGCGCACCGTCACGACCTTGGTTTATCGCGTGGGTGAGCCCGAGCTGAAATATCTCATTTGCCAGCACGCCTGGGAATCCGCCGGGCACGCGCGTTTTCTGCGTGAACGCGGTCGCGAACTCAGCACCTTCGGCACCACCGACACCGTGCGTGACAGTATTCGGCGCGTCTTCGTGGAGGCCGTGGGCACCGGCACTGCTGATCCGCTTAAAATCACCGCCGGTTTCTACCACGTGCTGAAACCCGCCATGCTGGCGGCCTATAAACATTATCTTAAGGTTACGGACCCGCTCGCGGACTGGCCCTCGAAGAAACTCGTCGAGGAATTCATCGCTGATGAAGAACGCCACTTGCGCGAAATAGCTCCGTATCTCAAGGGCGTCGAAGCACGTGAATGGGAAACCCATCTCACCCAAGCTCTCGACGATCTGGGCGGCTGGCTCGGCCACGAAACCCGTCTGCCCCTCGCCACCAACTACGTCTGGCAGCAAACCAAGACGCCCTACACCCATCCCGAGACCTGCAACCGCGGCAAGTATCCGGTTTGCTCCAGTATTTTCGGCATGGATCCCACCGAGGATCCCATCGTCCGCCCGTGGCTGACGGACCCAAAGACCGATGCCCGCGTCATCCGCCTCATGGTCTACGTCTGGCTGATGATGGAAATGGACGCCATCGATTATCTCGCCACCGCGTTCATCGACACGCCGGACGCACCGTTCGATCTACATCACGATCTTACCCGCCATCTCTGGGATGAATCGCGCCATAGTCAGTTCGGCTTCCGTCAGCTGCCCAAACTCGGCGTTGATCTCATGACGGTGGAGCAGTCGCTCGAGCTTTATAACATCCTCATCCAGATGCCCGCCCATGAACGCTATGCCATGATGACGATGGAATTCGAGGCCGGCAGTTTTCCGACCAAGGCCCATGTGATGGACCGCGTGCGCGAACTCAACGATTTCGAAGCCGACACCCTTCTCGCCTTCGACCGGAACGACGAACAAAACCACGTGCGCTTCGGCCACCGCTGGTTGCCGGAAATGATGGCCCAGTTCGGCGAAACTCGGCCGGTGGAAGAATTCGTCAAAGCCACCCAGGAGAAGTTCAAGGAAGTTGCCAAAATCCACGGCAACAAGACCCCGCATTCTTTGCCCAAGGAAAAACGCCTCACCGGCGACAAGATCCTGAAATTGGCCGGGGTCAACTGACCTTCACCCATGCATTTTCAAATCGTCGTCCCACCCGGACGGCGATTTTTTGTGTCATCACGCAAATGATGTGATTATTCGTGAAATCGTGCCTTGAAATTCAGGGGTAACCGACCCTCAATTTTCGCCCCATGCCCCTTAACCCCTGGCGCACCTGCGCATTGCTGTCTTTATTCTTTGCATTGGCACTGTTTGCCCGCGCCGACGGATTGGTATCCCTCAGCACTGCGCTTCTGAGTGAGACAGAAACCCGGGAACTCACGGTCAAAACAGCCAAACCCGAGTTGCCGAAACTGGACGGTGTCGCCGCGGGAGTAAAACCCCTCGATCAGCTGTTCCACAATGATGCACTTTGGTTACTCGCGGAAACTGCCGACGGGAATCAGGCTTGGTTTAAACACGACAAGCACGGCTGGACCCGCAAAACAAATCCTCCCGGCAAAATCTCCGAATTACAGTCTGGAGGTCAGGCCCATGTGCTCGCCTTGGGCACTTATGATGCCGGCCAGTCAGTGTTTTATACCTATCACACCATCACGGGCAGTTGGGCTCTGATCGGCCACGTGCCTGTGAATGGCACGTTGCAGGCCGTGCACCATGCAAAGGACGGTTTCATCCTCACCGCCCGCGACCAAGCCGGCAACGAAACCAACACCCGGATCAATGTCGCGCTGACCAAACGCCTGCTCAAGCCGATCGACTGGATTCTCATCGCGACCTATCTCGGATTCACCGCATTCATCGGTTATTATTATTACCGCAAGGATAAGCTCAGTAAGGACAACGCGGATTTCTTTCTCGGCGGGCGCAACATCCCTTGGTGGGCAGCTGGCGTCAGCCTCTACGCCACCGGCACCAGCGCCATCAGCTACATTGCGACGCCGGCGTATTCTTTTGCCGGCAGCTGGGTGCTCCTGGCCAATAATGTCGTCGGCATGGTCGGCACCATTTTCGTGGCCACTTGGATCGTGCCTCTGATTCGCCGGCTAAGCCTGATGTCGGTATATCACTATTTGGAAATGCGGTTTCATCCGCATATCCGGGTGCTCGCCTCTGCACTCGCGATTGTCCTACAGCTCGGCGGCCGCATGAGTATCGTGCTGTATCTGCCCTCCCTCGCCATGGCGGCGGTGACCGGCATCAACGTCACGCACGCCATCCTCATCATGGGCGTGGTCACCATTCTCTACACGGCGCTCGGCGGGATGAAGGCCGTGATCTGGACCGATTTCATTCAAGTGGTGGTCATGCTGGGCGGCGCCTTCGTGGCTTTCGGCTACATCGTGACCCACGTGGATGGAGGCTTGGGTGAAATGTTCCGGGTCGCGATAGCAGACGGCAAACTGAAGACTTTCGATTGGGACTTCAACCTTACTCAAGCCACGGTGTGGGGCTTCCTGATGCTCAACATCCTTGGCGTCCTCGTTTATCCGCAGGACCAGGTGATGATGCAGCGCGTGCTCTCCACGAAATCCGACAAGGAGGCCGGTCGCTCGGTCTGGACGCTCGCGGCCATTATTGTCCCGGGCAATCTCGCCTTCTTCGGCATCGGCACCGCCCTCTACGTTTTCTACAAGCAGCACCCCGCCAACCTGAACCCGATGCTGAGCATCGATTCGACCTTCCCTCAGTTTATCGCGGCTGAACTGCCGGCCGGCGTCACCGGCCTTATCATCGCGGGTATTTTCGCCGCCTCCATGTCCACCCTGTCCAGTTGCATCAACAGTGTGGCGACGCTGGTTTCGGTCGATTTTTACGAGCGCTACGCCAAAAACCCGACCCAGAAAAAGAGCCTCGCGATGGCCGAGATCACCACGGTGGTCGGCGGCTTGATTGGCATCGGCACGGCGTTGCTACTTGCCACGGCGGACATCAAATCCGCGCTGGATACCTCATTCGCTCTGGGCGGTCTGCTGGGGGGTGGCTTCGCCGGGTGTTATGCTCTTGGTCTCTTTACCAAACGCGCCAATTGGCAAGGTGCCATGATCGGCGTGGCCGTCAGCATCGTGCTCACGCTTTACGCCTGGACCCAAAATGCCGTCCATCCCGTCTTCTATATCATGATCGCCAATTTCACGACCATTCTGGTGGGTTACACGGCGAGTCTTTTCTTCCCGGCTCCCACTCAATCCCTGTTGGGGTTGACCGTTTATACACCCCGTAAAACTCCGGTGGTTTTGGCTGCCAATTAATTTTTAAAGTATGAAAACCTACCGCGCTGTTTTAGTCGGCACGGGTGGCATTGGCGAAGCGCATGTGCGTGCCGCCGAGTTCACCCAAGGCCGTGTTCATCTGGTTGCCGCCTGCGATATCGACGCCACCCGCGTCGGCGAATTTTGCAAGAAATTCAACATCCCGGCGGCCCACACGGACTACGCCACGATGCTCCGGGTGGAAAAGCCCGACATCGTGCTGATCGGCGCGCCTCCGGGACTGCACATGAGCATGAGCATTGAGGCCATGGAAGCCGGGGCCTGGGTGCTGTGCGAGAAGCCGCTGTGCGCCTCGTTGGCCGAGTTCGACCAGATTGAGGCCGCGGAAAAACGCACCGGCTGCCACACCTCCAGTGTGTTTCAGATGCGCTTTGCCTCGTCGAACACCCATGTGCGCCGCCTGCTCGCCGACGGTGAATTTGGCCGGCCGTTGGTCGCCGTTTGCAACACCCTGTGGTATCGCGATGCCGCCTATTATGCCGTGCCTTGGCGCGGCAAGTGGAAGACTGAGCTCGGCGGTCCGACCATGAGCCAGGGCATTCACACCATGGACCATCTGCTGCATCTCTTCGGCGAGTGGAGCGAAGTGAAAGCCGTGACCGACACGCTCTACCACGAGATTGAAGTGGAGGACGTTTCCATGGCACTCGTGAAATTCGCCAACGGGGCGCGCGCCTCCATTATCAACAGCACCCTGTGCCCGCGGCAGGAAACCTATCTGCGGCTCGACTGTGAAAAGGCCACCATCGAGCTCACCCATGTTTACGCCTACAAGCAGGAGAACTGGAAAATGACCCCGGCTGATTCCGAAAATGCCGGACTGCAGAAAGCATGGAACGATTTCCCGCCCGATGTCGGATCCATCCACGGCGCCCAGCTCCTCGCCATGGCGGAGAACATGGACACCAACACCACGCCGCTCACCAGTGGTGACGAAGCGCGCCGCACGCTCGAGTTTCTGACGGCCATTTATAAATCGGCCTTTACTGACACGACGGTCAAGCGCGGCAGCATCAAGGCCGGAGATCCATTCTACACCGTGCTGCATGGCGGCATGGCCCCGCCTCGGGAAAAAAAGTAACATCTAGTCTCGCGGCGGCGCGGCTCGTGCTTAGTTCTTCGGGCCACCATCATGTCCATTCCCACCTCTCCCCTGGAGCAAAAGTCCCTGATCGGGTATCTCTGGGCCACTCGGTCTCGTTTTCGGAGCGGGCTGTTCCTCGTGCTACTGCGCAGTGCCGCCTCAGCCCCGATCCCGATCCTGATCCAACGGATCGTGGACAAACCGCTGCAGGATAAAAATATCGACGGGGTCCTCTACTACAGCGGTTGGTTTGTCGCGTGTCTTGCCCTGCACTACCTCTTCTCGGTCTGGGGGGCCAAGTTGCTCGCTAAAATGACTTCCCAGCTGATGGTGGAAATGCGCAGCCGCATTTTCTACCGGTTGCAATTTTTGAGTTTCAGTTATCTCGACGGGCAAAAGACCGGACGTCTTCTCTCCAAATACGCCTTCGATACCCAGAAGGTCGAAGCCTTGGTCTACAACGTGCTCAATCAGTTGCTGCCCAACTTGGCGCTGGGCATTGGCATTCTCATCATTCTCGCCTGGATGAACTGGTTTCTGATGTTGGTTCTCGTGCTGGCCATTCCGGTTTACGCCACGGCCAAGTTTTTCTTTTTCCGCAACATCAAGATCGCCAACAATGTAAACCGCCTCGCGCAGGAGAAGCTCACGGGCACCGCTTCCGAATACATTTCCGCGCTGCGGCTCGTTCGCAGCTTTGGTGAAGAAGACCAAGTCGAACGCGAACTCGACCGCAGCAGCGAATCCTTCGCCACCAGCCGCGTCTCCCAGTCCTACGTGAATGCCCTCTTCGGCACCTACGTGCACGTCGGCATGCAGTTTCTCACACTGATCGTCATTGCCGGCGGTTCCATCATGGCGATCAAGGGCCATATTAGTATCGGCACGTTGTTCGCCTTCATGGCGGGTTTCGGCTATATCCTTAATCCGGTCCACATGTTCATCGGCATGAGCGAGCAGTATTTCAACGCTCAGGAGGGCTACAATAGCATCAAGGAGCTCATCGACTCCACCTATGTCGAACAATGGCATGGCACACGCCGGGAAGACCGTCTGCGTGGCGATATCGTTTACGAAAACGTCTCCTATTTTTATCCCTCCGCCCCGGACAAGCAGGTCATCAAGAACCTCGACCTAACCATTCGGCCCGGCGAGCACATTGCCTTCGTCGGCCCTTCCGGCTCGGGCAAGAGCACCTTGGCGAATCTCCTGCTCGGGCTCTACGCGCCGACCGGTGGTCGCATCCTGATCGACGGCGTGCCGCAATCGGAGTGGCACATGCGCTGGATCCGCCGCCAGCTCGCGGTCGTCATGCAGGACAGTATTTTGCTCTCCGGCTCCGTCTCCGACAACATCCGCTTCGCCAAACCTGACGCCACCGAAGCCGAAATTCACGAGGCCGCCCGACAGGCCAACGCCGAGGAGTTCATCCTTAAAATGTCCGCGGGCTACCAGACCCTCGTCGGTGAACGCGGCGCCTCTCTTTCCGGCGGTCAACGCCAGCGGATCGCCATCGCACGCTCCATCCTGCGCAACCCGCCGGTCCTTATCCTCGATGAAGCCACCTCCGCCCTCGACTACGAGAGCGAGCGGCTCATTCAAGAGGCGCTTGATCGCCTCAGCGAGGGCCGCACCGTCATCACGATCGCCCACCGTCTCAGCACGATCAAAAACGCCGACCGCATTATCGTCCTGCGCGACGGCGTCATCGTGGAGCAAGGCAACTTTAAGGAACTCAATGCGCAAAAAGGCGTCTTTGCAGAGTTGATTGCCGCCCAGTCGACCGGGTCCGATTTGCTCGATACCACCGAAGCCACTTGAAACCTCCGCGGGCGGCAGAGATGTTTTGCCCCTGACCCTTTTTCATCCCAATCTGACCCTACCCATGAAACGACTCCTTTTCGCCTTTCTTGTCACCACTACGGCTGTCTGTGCTGAAACTTCATTCCCCGGCGTCGAGAACATCATGTCACTCGAGGAGTTCCATAAGACCGGCTTGGATCAGCTCACTCCCGAGCAAATCACCGCCCTCAACAACGCCATCACCAAGCATTACGTCGGCGCAGTGGAGACTCAGGTCACCCAAAAGACTGACTCGATGCGCAAGACCATCGCCGAGGAAGAACGCCGCACCATCCTGCAGCGATTTGGCCTGCCTGACATTTCCTTTAGCCAGGAATGGAAAGAAGAACCCGGTCTGGATGCCACCGTCACAAACTGGGTGGGCGGCAACAGCTTCAAACTCGACAACGGGCAAGTTTGGGAAGGCATGGAGCCCATCCCTTACGAACTCGTTAATCGCAAGATCACCATCGCCCCACGTCCCAACGGCCAGTTCGCCCTTGAAATCGAAGGCAAGAACACGACCGTCCGTATCCGGCGCGTGAAGTAATCGTTCCGCCAGTTGGCGGTATTTCCCAACGGCCCAGCGGCATCCGCCATGTTGCAGCTCAAAAACGCCGACCTAAGTGTCGCCATTCTTGATCCAGCCAATCCGGCCGATCAAAAACACCTGGGCACCCGCTACTGTTGGGGCGGCTATATTTGGCAGGTCACCGACGCCACCGCCGGACCCTTGCTCGCCGGAGCCGAGTGGCCGGTCAAAAACCCAATTCCCTTTAATGGCCAAGGGCTGCCCGAATCATTTCGTCATGCCGAATTCGGCACCGGCCGGCCCCTGATTTTGGAAAACTTGCGCGGCTTCATCATCGGCATTGGTGACGTCGCGCGCAACATGGCCGGTGCTCTCGATGTGGCCACACCCTGTCTCTGGTCAATTACCACCAGCCACGGAGCCATCGAGTTTTGCACTGAGCAAACAGGTAATGGATATGCCTGCCAGCTCACCCGACGCATCGCCCTGAATCGCCGCACCCTCACTTCTTCCACGCGGTTGACCAATATTGGAGAACGCCCCTTGCCGCTGCACTGGTTCGCTCATCCTTTCTTCGCCCTGGATGATCGGCTCATCACCTGCGGGTTGCCCGCGACTTGGGACATGGCGGACAACGTCGGTTACGAATTCGACGATCAGCATCGGCTCACCTTCAAACGCCGCTTCCAACACCGCGACGACGGTCACTTCGAACAATTGATTGTCGGCGCCAAGACTCCGCTCCGGGCCGAGCTATCCCACCCCAAACTCACGGGGGTGGTTTTCTCCACGGATTTTGTGCCCGATTCCTGCCCGGTCTGGGGCAACAGCAACACGTGGTCGATCGAGCCCTATATGGCCACCGAACTCGCGCCCGGCGCCGACCGTGCTTGGAGCCTGACCTACGAGTTTGGTCCGGTCGCGTGAACCGTGTGCGATGCGCGAGTTTTCCTCGCGAATCCGATTTGGGGTAGGGCGTGACCGCCGGTCTCGCCGTTGAGGTTATTTTTTCTTACGCACCAGTCCCAAGGCCAGCAGCAACAGCACGGCGCCGACCGTCGCGGTTACAATGGGTCCCAGCCAGCGACCGCCAATCGAGATGTCCAACACATCGAAGAGCCAACCACCGAGCGCTGCACCAATGATGCCGATGATCATGTTGCCGAGAATGCCAAAGCCGCCGCCTTTGATGATCAGCCCGGCCAGCCAGCCGGCGACAATACCTACCACGAGAAATATCAGAATTTGTTCCAAGTCCATAAGGGTCTACTTTTGTTGGGGTTGCTTACACCGTATGGAGTATCCGGTTCATTTCATCTTGGCCAGTTCCTTGGCGAACTTTTACTGGGCCCGTTTCTTTTCAACCCGGCGCGATGCCGGGCGAGATCCTGCGACTAAAGGCTCCGCAGGCAATCCGCCGGGGTAATTTTGCGCAGGCGGAAGAGGCTCGGCAGGCAAGCCAGCACCGCGACCAGCAGGATCCCAATGGCTACTCCGGCGTAGGTTGCGGGACTGTAGGGATCGACCCCGTAGAGTAGCGCCTCCATCACCTTCACCAATTGACTGGTCCCGACCAAACCCAGGATTACCCCAAGCAAAACCGTGAGGAGATGACCGCGGGTAAATTTCCTCCATAACGTTCCGGGTTCAGCGCCCAATGCCATGCGAATGCCAAATTCCCGGGATGATTGCAGCACTTGGGTTACGGTCAGGCTATAGACGCCGATCGCACACAACAGAACCGCCGCAAGGGCAAAAACGGTGGTCAGGTGGGTGGTCAGATTCATCGAGCTGAGCACCATGCCAATCTGTTCACCGATGCTTGAAGGGAAATAAAGCGATTCCCCTGGTTCGGCCCGATGTATCGCATCGGACAGTGAGCGCACCGTCGGCATCCCGGAATGGTCACGCACATATAAAAACACCGAACTACCGACGCTCATTTTAAAGCACCTGAATATGCCGTCGTTGATCTGCGCCATCGGACCGCTGGCCTGAAAGTCCCGGACCACCCCGTAGACGGTGTGTGGTCGCGGCGGATCTGTATCCTTCATCCACCGGTCCCGCATATAGAGGGTCCGCTGGAGTGGGTCTTCAACCGGCCAGAGTTTGGCAGCCGGGAAGCATTAATCACGACATAGTTCGGTCCATCAGAAGAAACCTCACGAGGAAATGTCTGTCCGGCGACGAAGGGAACATCCAATGCAGCAAAAAATCCCTCCGTTACGCGGGTTGTGAATGCTTGACCCAAAGCTGCATTTTGCGCGAATGCCGCCGGATCCAACGCATAGCTGCATTGCGGGTCATGACTATAACCGGGAGAATCATCGGAGATGGCCGCGGCCGCAGTCTCGGGCCGACGCTCTACTTCATCCAGCACCTTGCGATGCACGGCAAACCGGTCGAGGTCACGTTGTGGCTGTTCGTAAGTAAAGTTCATGGCGAGATTGCTGATCTTGCCTAGAAAAACCCGATCCGCTGAATACCCCCCAATTACTCTCGCCCACATTGAAACTCGAGTTGACCAGCAGTCCGGAACAGATGCCCAGCACGGTCAGCATGGCGATTTGTCCCGTCAGAAGTATTCGCCGCCAGGCGGCCCGTCCGGTGCCGCGATTGGCGGAAGCGTGATCCCGAACCACCTGCTCCGGGTTGACCCAGAGCAGGTAAATAATCGGCGCGACCAAGGTCACCAAGGCTATGATGCCGGCCAGTCCAAAGGCCACGCCCACATAGCTCCATTCAAACGCATAACGCATCCAATAGGGGCCGTTGACGATCTTGATGCCACTATAGAGCAGCGGGCCCGCCACCGGTAACAGAGCAATGCTGAACAGGGCGGTGGCGACGGCGATCAGCCCCACTTGAAAGCACAATCCGCGAACAGCGGCGGAGCGGGGAATGCCCAAGGCCAAGGTTGAAGCCACCTCCGACCGTCGCCCCAAGAAATCTATCAGCAGCAAATTTGCCGCGTTCGCACAGCTCACCATGAGAAAGACCATGGATAGCCCGAAGAGGATCATCGCACTGACCTTGATGCTGGAATACAAATAAACGTCGCGATACGGCACCAAGGCCGGCCGCAAATCATTCTTAATCGCCGGCGTGTCTGCGCCCAAGCCATTCAGCATGATTTGAATGTCCTGCTCCGCACGCTCCTTGGTAATCCCTGGCTTCAATTTCACCAAGGCATCGCGCACCGGCCATTTCGGATGGTCGTAAGGCTGGCCCATGCTCAACCAGAGATCCTGATCATTCGGGAACTGGTAGTCGTGAGGCAGGACGCCCACGATGGTCACCGGATCCCCGGATACCTCCACGGTTTTGCCCACGATGTCTGGATCACTTCCATAACTCTGCTCCCACATGCGTTGGCTTAGCAAAGCGGCCGGGGTCGACTTATAGACGTCTTCCTCCGGAGTGAACAATCGACCGATCAGGGGCTGGGCGCCAGTCAGTTGAAGGGCCCGGGCCGAAATATAAGCCGTCAGCGATCGCTCCGCTCCATCCGGGGTGCGAATGAATACCGATGAGTAGAGACCCACTTCGACGAAGTCTGAAAATACCGTCTGCCCGGCCTTAATCGCTTCCATCTCACCCCAAGTAGAATGTCTGACGGCACCGGGTTTGCCATCGTCATAGGTCATTACCAAGTAATCCCCTTTGGGATCAAAAGCCGGTTGGCTCAAAAATACGGTGTGGAATAGCGTCCAGCTTAGCAGCGACAGGGTCACGGACACCGCAAAGGTCACCAACATCAGTCCATTCTGGGTCCTGCGCCGGGCCAGTCGCCGCAGCGCGAGGGTGAATTCAAACCAGAGGACTTTCACGAGTTCGGGGTGAGAATTGCTGGGTGTTGGTTCAGTATCAGGGGTCACTCCAACTGCTAACGGCCTCAAGACAGGCCAGATCAATACGTCCGGCAATAGTATTGGTTGGCGAGACTATATTATTAGCTGACGCATCGGCCGCTCTGGTCACCGCGCAAGACTGGATAATATCCACAAGGCACGATCACCGTCACCCCACTTAATATAAAGTATACTATTTCGCCAATCGCTTCGCCCCGAGCAACCCGACTTCGAAACCGCGTTCCCGCAGCAGCCGGGTTCCGTCGCGATTGATGATCGCGAGAGCTAGAATATTCACCAAGGGGACGAGCATCAGCACACAGCAGCAAATCCGGCCGATCAGTGGATATCTCAAACCGCCGGTCAATCGCACCAGACCGATCAATGAGATCATGAATGCGGTCAGCATGATCACCGCATTCAACGTCACCAAGACTTCTGTCGTTTGTCCGAGGCGAAAAACGATACTGCCCAGATTGATCGCGATGGCCGCAATCACCCAGCGCTGCCCACTGCGCACCGCCTCGATATCGGATTCACTGTAATCAATCGTGTTCATTGCTTCAGTAGAGCAACCATCCCGGCCCATTCGCCCTTCGGCTGCCAGTGCAATTCGCCCTTGGTAAGTTTCACTCCGGTCGACTTCTCCGTCAACGTATCGGCAAGTTTCCATTTACCGGCCGGAAGCGGAATTTTTAGCGTGGTCTGTCCGGGTTTCGCAAAAGTGTGCACCACGACCAGCACCTGTTTGCCAGTCGCGCCAACGCGCACCACGGCCTGCCAGCCTTCAGGATGACGATACACCGGCACGTCCGGACCATAACGGTAGGAGCGTCCCTTCCGAATGACCGGAACCGCCTTTTTATATAGCGCAATAGACTGCGCCACAAGGTCCCGCTGATTCGGTCGCAGCGTGGCAAAATCCCCGGAAAGGCAGAGCCGTCCCAGAAAGCCGCCGGTCAATAAATAATTGGTGCGCCGCAGATCGGCATTCGAACGGAGCACCGCCCAGATCTGGCTTTGACGCGGCAACATCAGCCGCTGCAGGTTCGCCGCGATGATGGGAATTTCGCGACACTCGTGGGCATCGGAAAAGCTGCTCATGGCCGTCAACCCGATCATGGTCGGTTCGAGGCGATGGCCACCGGAAGAACAGTTCTCGATGATCAGGTCCGGCATCTCCGTCCGCATGCGTTTAAAGAATGCGACCACGCCATCAAGGTGCTGACGCAGGCCCTCGCCGAGCGATTCGGCCCCGTCGGTCCCGATTCCGATGTTCTCGTTATAATCAACCTTGATATAGCCGAAGTTGCCCGCCTTGAGCGTGCCGATGACGCGCTCGGCGAGATGCTCGCCGACTTCGGGTTTACGCAAATCGAGAAACCGACGCGGCCCGGCTGTGATCGGTTTACCATCACGGTGCAACAGAAGTTCGGTGCGGTGAAACAGCGGCGAGGCCGATCCCACGACTTCCATCTCAAACCAGATACCCGGAATGAGCCCCTGTGCGCGAATCGCGTCGGCGGTGGCCCGCAGACCGTGCGGATACATCGCCGGATTCGGAATCCATTCGCCTTGGGCGCTATCCCAATTACCGCCGACCGGTTTATACCAACCGGAGTCCATCACGAGATATTCGATGCCCGTGCCTTTGAGCGAAGCCGCCAACGCACTCATGTTATCGTGATTCGGATTACCCCAACTGGTCGTCCACTCGTTGAACATCACCGGGAGCTTTGATTCGCTTTTCGGCAGATTTGCTAGCGGCACTTCCTGGGCCGCGGTCAGGGCGGCACAGCAATCATCCACCCCACCCTGCACGCAGGCTAGCATCGCAGTCGGCGATGTAAAACTCTCGCCCTCGGCCAAGGTCTTCATCCAGTGCCCATATTCACGGTCGGCCAGTCCACCCGAAAATGAAGCAAGATCGTGACGTCGATAGGTCTCGAGCTGCCATGAGCCGGGATGCGCCAGTTGTGCGCCCCAAGTGACCCCAGCTGTCGAATCTTCAATCGCCGCGCAGGGGAAAAACCCATTGGTCGGCAGTCCGCCGATAGTGCCGAACCGTTCACACCTCACCCCGTAACCGGACCAAGATGGTTCCAGCAGCAGATCTTCGAACGAGCGCGTATCCAACCGGCCTTCCGTGCTCCAAGCTCCGCGAAACCGGTGCAGCTGCAAGCGCCCGGGTGCATCATCCACCGCAAAGGGCGTCACCCCACTCAGTGAGAAGCTCGCCAGCATTTCCAATGTGACCGACTGGTCCGAGCTGTTCTCAATGGTGACGCTGCTATCGAGCCAAGACGCCCCGGTCTGCCAACTGAGATCATGATGAGCCAGCCAGCCATGGTCGGCATGTTTGAAGGTCGTGCGCACCGACAGACCACCCTTGCGCTGCTTCACGGTTTGATTCGTGAATTTCAATTTATCCACCGTCGGGCTGTTGCGGAGGGTGCGGCCCTGCGCAAACCCCGCGGGTTGGTCATCACTCAGAGCCTTGACCTGCATGAGTGACTCCACCCCCCAAGCCGGTAAGGCCACATCGCTGAAACCAAAGGCCAGTCCCTCCACTTCCACGCCACTCAACACCTCGCGACGAGCCACGATGTTCTTACGTAGCTTGGTCGGCACCAGCCAGAGACCGAGTTTTTCACCGGAATCATCGCGGACATACAGGATCGTCGTCGCACCGCAACAGATCTCGCGATGAATCTTGGGGAGGCTCAGGGACATCATAAAATATTATCCACCTTGGCGGACTAACTCGAGCCCGCCGGGGGTTTCCTTGATCGGTCGCAACCGGGCGCGTTCTTCACCCGGCTTGTTGGGCGAATGCAGCACCATCACCAATCGGTCCTCAAAAGTGCGGAACGTCATCGGGTGGCCACCGTCGTGGGCATAAATGGGTTCGCTGGATTGCAACCAAGGACCGGAAATCTCGCCACTCGCGCTGCGCGCCACCCCGGTCAAATACCCGCCTTGGCCGAAACTCGACCACAACATCAGCAATGAACCATCCTGGTTGCGATGCAGCCAGGGACCATCCGTCACGCGATAACCTTCGCCCAGTTCACTTTTCTGCGACCGGCTCCACGGCGCCTCACTGGCCCGGAACAACAACTGGGTTTCACCCGCCGTCCGCCGCAAATCCGCGCCCAGCCGAATTGCGTGCATCTCGCCATTGCGGGTCTGCACCCACTCCCGGCAAAAAACCAACCACGGCTGGCCGACCAGATCGACATGCAGCGTGGCATCAATCGCCAACCAGCCCAAGGGGGTGACTGGTCCATCCGAATGAGGCACAAAGGGACCGTTCGGCGAATCGGACACGTAAATGCTGCTGTAACGTGCCCGGGGTTTCAGGACCGAGACCCCATGACCAAAAGTGGCAAAGAGATACCAACGCCCCCGATAGTGATGCACTTCAGGAGCCCAGTAGTAATCCGCTTCCTGCGGCCCCATGATGCGCGACAACACCGATTGCGGCTCACTCCATTTTTTCAGGTCGCGACTGTGGCGCACCACAAAACCCAAAGGGGCCTCTTGCGTGCCACCAAAGCCGGTCGTGCCGTAGAGCCGGTAGAGTTTGTCCGCCGGATCGGCGACTATGAAGGGATCGCGGATCTGAATATCAGCAAGGGTGGTCATGCCAAAAACACACGGTCTAAGCGCAGGTTGTCGTCCAAACGCAAGCCCAGGCCGCAAGCGCCTGGGAAATGTTACGTCCCGCCGGCTACTTAGCCACTTCGACCGGCGCCGGTTCATCGCCAAATGGCCAGATGCCCGAAGCTCGCATGCGTTCCACGAGCTTGGCCTTTTCGAACAAGGAGACGATTTCATCGCGACTCAGCCGCTCGGTGGAAAGTTCCGGCGTATTGGCCAATTGATAGGTCAGGGCCGCAATCGTCGCGGAGGATTCGGCGATCATCTTGGCATCAATCTTGTCAAAGGTATCCCCAAAATCGTGGTAATAGCGGACGACGGCCGGGTCGATATAGGCGCCAAAGGTGATGGAGGGAATTCCCGCCAATTGATACGGTGTGTGGTCGCTGCCGAACCAATTGATATTATCCACCCCTTTCTCCAAATTGCGTTCGCCGAGGGACGCATCGAATTGCTCAAGCACCGGCACAATGTCGTCAAACCCAAGGGCGTTAACGGACTTCGGGAAACCAACCATGTCGAGGTTCACCATCGCTGCGACAGGCCGGTCCACGAGCGTGGGCACATGCATGCGCGAGCCCCACAAGCCCTGCTCTTCGCCATTGAACCAGACGAGTTCGACCGTGCGCAGATTATGGGGCGCGTGGTCATGCAACAACTTGGCCAAGGCGAAGACTTGCGAGGTGCCGATGCCGTTATCGATTGCCCCCTGCCCTAAATCCCACGAATCAAAATGCGCGCCGACCACCACCGTGTCCGCGGTCTTTCCCGGGAAGGTCGCGACGATGTTGGCGGTATCGATTTCCTTGCTGAAGGAACGCGTATGCAAGCGCACGCGCACGGGTATGCCCCGCTTGAGCGAACGACTCATCCACAGGCCCTCTTCCTGGGTAACGCAATAGACCGGAATCGTGATCGGCTCTCCTTGAAAAGAACCGGTGCGGCACAGCAATTGTCCGCCAGCAACCCGACAGGTGCGGATCAAGCCCTTCAATCCGAGTGTACTGGCATATTCGTTGTAACCACCACGGCGCTGCTGAGCATTGGGGGCGAGCAGGCCGATCTTGCCCTGGGTATCGAGTCCCTCGATCGCTTCCTCGGTGCCGTTACCGAGATCGACCACATCAGCCTCAAAGGGAGCGTGCGGCTGGACATAACTTAGGGTAACTGCCCGCAGCTTGCGATTAATCGGGGCCACCATCGTGGCCTCGTCATCGAGACGCACCCAGCCGGGCATCTTGAAAGTCTGCAGGTGTGCATCCACACCCATGGCCTGCAACTGGCGCAAAGTGTCGAGCAGTGCCGCTTGATTTGCCGGCGATCCCGTCAGGCGGGGGCCGTGATCATCGCACAAGTGACCGAGATATTCGTAGCCGGGATTACTCTCGAGGGCGTCGGCGACCATGGCCGCCTGCACGGCCTGCTGTTCCGGCGGGAGGTGGTTGACCGCGTTGGTCGCGACCGGCTTGGCAGTTGCCGCACCTTCAGATTCATCCGCCTCATTATAATGCGCCCGAACCGAAACGGGCTGGGCGAGCAAAGTAATCGCCACGCCAAGCAGGATCCCGGATCGGCGGTTAAGGTAGTTAAATATCGTGTTCATGATTCGCGAATCCACACCCGCATTTCACCTTCGCCCCGGTTGTTCCAGAGGCTGTAAGGGATGGCTTTGATCTTGGCGGGGATCACCCCGGGTTCATCCCGGGAATAAAGTTCGTCATTGGCGGGTTGCAGCCGTTCGGCCGGACCCTCGAGGATCACGGTGCCCCCGAGCAGGTCGGCAGCAAAACGAGGCTTGAGTTCCGCCGACTTGGGCAACCGCAGCAAACCGAGCTGATCGCCATTATCGACCTGCTCGACACAGAAAATCAGCGGACCGCGCTGCAAGGCAACGCACCCGATATCGTGGATGACATGTGGATGAGCCCGGACCCGTTGCACTGGCATCGGTAAATCCATGGTGACCACATCTCCGGCCACCCACTCGCGTGTGAGCTGCAGGTAACCATTTACATTGTTCGCGGCGATATCCACCGCGGTGGCATTGACCGATACGGTGGGTGCGGTGCACCAACCGGGGATGCGCAAACGCAGGCTAAAATTGGTCGCGGTCGCAGGATCAACGGTAATCGTCACCTTGCCGTCCCACGGATAATCCGTGCCCATGGCCAGCTTGAGTTTGGATCCGCCGATCGCAGTCTCGAGTGAACAGTCCGTATAAAGATGCACGGCCAATCCGTCGGGTTGGACGGAATGCGTATAATAGCCAAGCGATGCCAGGGTGCGCGCAATGTTGGGTGGACAACAGGCGCAGCCGAACCATGGGACGCGCTGGGTCTTGACGTAGTGCTGATCGAAACGGCGTTTGGCCTCGGCCGGACGCACTTCGAGCGGATTCACGTAGAAGAACGTCTTCCCGTCGAGGGCCATGCCGGCGAGCACGTTGTTGAGCAAGGTGCGCTCCATCACGTCGCCGTATTCGCCCTTCAGTTCAAGATCGAGCATCCGCCGCGCAAAGAACACCAGACCGATCCCGGCGCAGCTCTCTGCGTAGGCCCGGTCGTTAGGCAGATCGTAACGGCCGGAAAACTGCTCGCCGTTCCACTCGGAGCCAATGGCACCCGTCACATAGTAATGATAGTCGCAGAGATTGCGCCAAACAGTCTTGCAGGCGCTGCGCAACGACTCGTCGCCCGTCTCTCGCACCAGATCGGCCATCGCCGATAACTGATAAACCATGCGCACCGAGTGACCGATGGGATCGGCCTCGTCACGCACCGGCTTGCCCGCCTGCAGGTAACTCCAGCGATTATGATAAAAATAGACCGGCAGTTTCTCGCGGCCAAGCCGTTTGACCTCAGCCTCATAGTAACTGGGTTCAGCGCCGCGCTGATTGATGAAGTAAGCGGCCTGTTGGACGTAGCGATTTTCGCCGGTTACGCGGGCAAGCTTGATCAGGGCGAGTTCAATCTCCTGATGCCCGGGGTAGCCGTTGATCTGATCTTTCCCGAGTCCGAATACTCGGCAGATCATGTCGGCCAATTTGCAGATGACATCCAACAACGTGCGTTTACCGGTGGCCTCAAAATGCGCCACCCCGGCCTCGATGAAATGACCGGCAATGTAGAGTTCGTGCCACTCAAACAGATTGGTCCAGCGCTTGTCCGGGGCTGTCAGCTGCACGTAGGTGTCGAGATAGCCGTCGGGTTGTTGCGCCTTCGCAATCGTCGCAATGATGCCGTCAAGGTCGGCCTCCAACTTGGCGTCGGGATGCGTGGCGAGGGAGAACGAGGCCGCCTCGAGCCACTTGGCCAAATCCGAATCCTGAAACCACAACCCGTAGAACTCGCCGGGCTTTTCCCCGGCGGCGACCTGGAAGTTGTGCACGGTGCCACTGCGCTCGGCTCCGGAGACGCGATCGTTGAGCGCTTCCCACTGATAGGGAATGACCACGTCCCGAACGAGGCGCGCGCGGTCGGCGAGGAAACCGCGCTCGAAACTAATTTTGGGCAGGGCGATACAGGTGGGTTTGCTCATGAATCCATCAAGGTTGGATAACGCTGTCGGCAATTGTCAGGGTGTTGAAATCCAAAATCCGCTGCAGACTTCCGTGGGTGATCGTCAATTTGCGACCGCCGATCTCGGCGTTGAGGCGCGGACCTTCAAACAGTTTCCATTTCGAATAATCCACCGGTTCACCATTGACCATCGGGGTCTGGCCGTAGGTGAAGCTCAACTTGTGACCGCGCAGCGTGGTCATTGTAACGGACGGTTCCGGAGCGAGTGAAAACTCCAGCGGCAGGGCAAGGATCGCTCCCTTGAATTCGTCGAATGACTTGAATTCCGAAACAGCCGCCACTTGGACAATCGTGCCGTTTTGGAGATGGGGACTGGTGAGTAGCTGTCCACCGAGGGGCAGTTTCTCTTTGGCCCAGCCGCCACTGTAATGCAGATAGGGAATCCAGTGATAACCGGCCAACGGACGATAGGCGATGTAGGCTTGTCCGCCTTGGGCGAAGATCCAACCGGACTTATCCTCAGTTAGATTAACCAGATCCTTGGAGAAAAATCCGTTAATGTGAGGAAAGCGGGTGCCCTCGGGAATGTTGTATAGCGCAATGACCGTATCGAGATCCTGAAAGACCTGCTCGTAGGGCGAACTGCCCACGACCTTGTCCGGCGAATCATAGGAAGGTTTCCCTTCGAACGTGACCCCTTTGATCCACGGTTCCGGATAAGCGACGAAATACATCTGCATGGCCACGGACGACGAATGGGGATGCAGTGAAAACAGCGTGTTGTGTTGGCCGCGCGGATCGGCCTCGGCCCAAGTCACATCCCAAGCATGGGATTGGATCGGATCAATCCGGCCACCCTGAGTGGAGCCGACGGCATAATCGTGCCGCAGGTAATTGGTCTTGTAGACGGGAGGCGAGAGTTCGTCGCTGTAGCGCCAGCGGCGGCGGGTGCGGGCCCGATCTCGTTGCAGGTAATCCCCCTGCCGGTCGGTCGCGATCCGATAGATGACCTCGGGCACTTCGTAATTCTTCGCCACGGTGGCGAAATAAATGCCCCAGCCGCCATAGCCTTTCGTCGGAGGCGTGTTGCCGAAGAGTATCCAGCTGAAATAGGAGGCGAGCGCATTCCACCGCTCGATCACGGAACCTTCATCGGTGCGGGAGTTGGGTCCGCGCAACACACCACTAAGGGTGTTGTTGGCGAGTTCGGCGAACAGCCAGTCGAGCATCATGTGACCGCGTTGTTGCATCTCAGGATCCTTGGACCAAGAGGCTAGAAACAGCATCGGGATGGCATACTCACCAATGTAGTGCGTCGGATTGAATTCACCCTGCCCGACCGTCGTCGTGGTGTTCATCCAATCGAGTAGAAAGGCCCGGGATTCGGCGAGGTTCTCCGAAGAAGAACGGCCATTATACCACGTATCGGCGGCCTCATTCGGATACAGTTCCGAAATCAAATAGAGTGAAGCGTAATACATCACCCAGTGGTTCTCGGTATCACCGCGCAGTTGCCGGGTGGTGCGCCAAGTGTCCCTCATCGCTGCCTTGGCTTCAGCCGATAATAGATCCCGGCCGAGATAGGCGACGCAGACATTGGGAAACATCCAGAAAGGCCCGGTGCCCGGATCCTTCATGATTTCAATCACGCGGGCGGAGCATTGCTCCACATCCTGACCGAGGGCCAGTTTGGTCGCGATCGTTGCCATGTCCAAATTAGCCGGATCATCGGTGGCCACGCGACGGTCTCCCGCCTTCCATTCGAGGACTTCATTGACGCGCTGCAGATACGCCGCCCGCCGCAAACTTGCATCGGCCATCACCTCTCCTGACGGCGCCGGGGCATCAAACGCGGGTTGCGCCGAAACGGTTACTGCAGTCGTCAACGTAGCCATGAGTAGGATAAGAGGAGTTCGCATTATTCGGATGGATCGCGATTTCATGGCGCATCCTTGGGTAACATGATGAAATAATTTACCAGCGAACCAGCCAGCGCATCGGGCTGCCAAGTGCGGCCAAAGTCATCAGAATAGAACAGCGTTTCCTGAAAGATACTCGCATACAATCGGCCATTCGGATCCACCCCCACCCGCCACGCCCGATGTAACTCCGGCAGCCCGGCGTTGCGCTCGGTCCAGGTCCGTCCAGCGTCTTCTGTGGTCAATACCCCGAGGCCCCAGCTCGCGATCGCGAATCGTGCGGGGTTCGTCACATCGAAAGTGATGTTATAGAGCGAATTCGTCGCCGGCACATTGGTGAACCGGGTCCAGGTAAGTCCATTGTCGTGCGAACTCCAAGCGCCGGCGCTTTGGGTTACCGCCAGCCATGAATTCGGGTCATACGGCGATTGTTGGATATCGTTGACCATTTCCTCGGTGGGCAAAACCTGCCGCCAGTTTAGCGCGCCGTCCTCGGTCAGATAGATGCCTTTTTCGCAGGCGGCAAAAACCCGGCCAGCCTGGGTGCGATCGACCCGCAGCGCTTGGGTGTATTTGCCGCGGACGGGCAAACCATGTTCACGCCGGTGCAAGGTTTCACCGCGATCGGTGGAGACGGCCACGCCATCCGTTACGGCAAGATAAACGTGATCAGGTGCATTCGGATCAACCACCACGTCGCGGGCCTCCGTCATGTCCCAATCATTGCAGATGCGCCAATGCTGACCGCCGTCGAGCGTGCGCCAGAGACCGTTATTGGCCGAGGTATACATCACGTTGCGATCACGCGGATCAAAGGCCACTGCTGTGATGCTGGTGTCGTTATAGCCCATGTGCTGCCACGTGCCATCGTCGTTCCGCTGATAGACCCCGTTCACCGTCTCAATCTTGGAACCAATCACATAGTTCCGATTGATGTTCGCGCAGATATAAAAATCATACGCTGGAGCAGCGGGCATAACCACGGGGAGTGCGATCAGGGCAAGTAAACCGAGGGCGCGTTGGAGTGAAATCATTTTCCCGGGGTGACGGTATCCGCGATAGTGAGCGTGTTGAAATCCAGCACCCGTTGCAAACGACCATGCGTGATGGTGAGTTTGCGGCTGCCCAATTCGGCATTGAGGTGGGTGCCTTCAAAGAGCTTCCACTTCGAATAGTCGACCGCCACTCCGTCGACGACCGGAGCCTCGCCGTAGGTAAAGGTGATTTCCTTACCGCGCAATGTGGTCATGCTGACCGTGGGCAAGGGCTCCAGCTTGAACTTCAAGGGCAACGCCTTGATAGCGACTTGGAAAGCCGCGAAGTCGGCAAACTCATCCGCACTGGCGGCCTGCACAATGGTCCCATTCTTGAGTGAATTGCTCACCAGAATCTTGCTGCCGGTGTCATCACGTTCAAAGGCATAACCGGCATCGGAAGGAATCTGCCGATAATTCAAATGCGGTTCCCAATGATACGGGGTCAGCGACCGATACGCGAGATAGGCATTCCCGCCTTGGGCGAAAATCCAACCCGACTTGTCCTCGGTCACGTGCTTCAGATCCTTTGAGAAGAAGCCATTGACCTGTTCGAAACGCGTGCCGGCGGGAATATCGTAAAGGGCGACCACAGTGTCGTGATCCTGGAAAACTTTCTCATACGGCGATGTGCCGACGACCTTGTCGGGGGCGTCATAGGACGGTTTGCCTTCGCGATAGATCCCCTTCGGCATCGGCTCCGGATAAGTCGCAAAAAACATCTGCAAAGCCTTGCCCGAAGAGTAAGCGTGCACGGAAAACATCGTCGGGAATTTCCCGCGAGGATCATCTTCGCGCCAAGTTACATCCCAAACGTGTCCTTGGATGGGATCGCTGAGGCGACCTTGATGCGAACCCACCGCATAATCATGGCGCAGATACTGCGTCTTGTAGATCGGCGGCATGTGCTCGTCACTATAACGCCAGATGCGGCGCGTGCGGGCATGGTCATGCTGATAGATGTCTTGCTGGCGGTCGGTCGCGATGCGGTAGATCACTTCAGGCACCTGATAGTTGGGCGCCAGCACCGCGAAGTAGTTGCCCCAGCCACCATAGCCGGCGGTCGGCGGAGTGTTGCCAAACAGGATCCACGAGAAAAACGAAGCGAGGGAATTCCAGCGCTCGGTTACCGAGGTATCATCGGTGCGCGAATTGGGCCCGCGCAATACACCCTCAAGCGTCTGGTTGGCCAGTTCGGCAAAGATCCAGTCGAGCATTATGTGCCCGCGTTGCTTCATCTCGGGGTCTTTGGCCCAAGTCGCGAGCATGGCCATGGGGATGGCATACTCGCCGATGTAATGGGTCGGGTCGTATTCACCCTGCCCGATCGTGGTGGTCAGGTTCATCCAATCGATCAACCAACCGCGGGTCTCGGCCAAATTCTCCTCAGAGCTTTTGCCGTCGGACCATGTCACGGCCGGCTCATTGGGATAGAGCTCCGACATCAAATACATCGAAGTGTGATACATCACCCAATGGTTCTCCGTATCACCACGCAGTTGGCGCTCCGTGCGCCAAGCATTGCGGATTGAGGCCTGGGCTTCAGGGGAAAGTTTATCCCGGCCCGCGAAGGCCACGATTGTGCTGGGAAACATCCAGAACGGACCCGTGCCGGGTTCCTTCATCATCTCGATAACTCGCTGATTGCAGAGCTCTATGTCTTGATTGCGCACGAGCAACATCGCGATGGTCGCCATATCCAAGGTCTCGGGTTTGGCTAGCCCGATGCGCCAGTCGAGCACCTCATTGATGCGGGCGGCATAGGCAGCATTACGCTGGTCCGCGCTTTGCAATACCTCGCGTGATGGTGGTGGGCCCTCAAAGGCCGGTTGGGCGTGCAACGACAGGGCCGAGCAAACCGCACTAATCAGAATTCCGATAAAAATTGTCTTTGGTTTCATGGTAATGGGAACCGGGTTAAGGATTGATCCGAGGGACGGAGACAAAGCGGTTGATCAGAGAGCCATCGGCCAAGGTATCCATCTGCCAAGTGCGGCCAAAATCATCTGAGTGATAAAGGGTCTCTTGAAACACACTCGCGTAAAGGCGACCGGTGTTGGGATTGACGCCGACTCGCCAAGCCCGGGGATTTTCGGGAAGTCCTTCATTGCGCGTGGTCCACGTTTTGCCTCCATCCTCGCTGGTTTGAACTCCGTAGGTCCAACTGCCGACCACGATGCGCTTCGCGTTGGTGGGATCAAAGGCGATGTTGTAGAGGGCGTGCTCGGAGGGAAGTCCGGTGACCTGCATCCACGTCAGCCCGCCGTCATGGGAAGCCCATGCGCCCTGCTCATCGGTCACCGCCATCCAGAAATCGGCATCGAGTGCCGATTGTTGAATATCATTTACCTGTGCTTCGGTGGGCAGAACCTGCCGCCAGTTCAAGCCGGCGTCATCCGTCAGGAAAACACCCTTTTCGCAGCCGACGAAAACCCGGCCCGCTTTGGTGCGATCCACCTCGATGGTCTCGGCGAAACGGCCGCGCGCGGGCAAGCCATGATTGCGGTGCTCCAGCGTCAGTCCCTTGTCCGTGGAAACGGCGACACCCTCGGTATGCGCGAGATAAATGGTATCGGGCGCGTTGGGATCGAGCGCCACGTCGCGGCCTTCGGTCAGATCCCAACTGTTGGCCATCCGACCGGTCGGACTGCCCTTGAGCGGAATCCACAGGCCGTTCAGCGCCGAGGTGTAGATTACCGAGGGATCACGTGGATCCACTGCGGCGCCGGTCAACGTGGTGTCGTTGGCCCCGAAGTGCTTCCATTCACGGGTCTCAGTCAGGCGAAACAGTCCGTTGGTCGTGACGATCTTGGAACCGATCACGTAGCCTTTGTTAACGTTAGCACAGATGATCAGGTCATACTGGGGCGCCGCCAAGGCGGCAGTCACTCCAAGGAGCAAACCCAGCAAAAGATGAGTATATTTCAATTTAGACATAAAGATGATGTTGTTCTGGCATTGCGACGGGAGGGGCTTGTCGTCATGACCCAACCACGATGAAAAAATTCCTGCTGATACTCTGCGGGGCATGCTGCCTCGGTTCCTCCGCCCTGATCGCCACGGAAGATACTCCGGCCGCACGTCTCGCCGCCGCGGGCATTACGTTGCCAGCCGTCCCGGCGGCCATCGCCAACTACGTGTCGGCCGTGCGTTCGGGCAATTTGATTTTCCTCGCCGGGCAGATTGCCAAAAACGACGAAGGCAAATTCATCACGGGCAAGGTCGGAGTGGATCTCACCTTGGAAGAAGCGGCGGCCGCGGCCCGCATCTGCGCGGTGCAGTTGATCGCGGTGTTGCAGGCCGAGATCGGTGACCTCGCCAAAGTGAAACGCATCGTGCGCGTCGGTGGGTTCGTCAATTGCCCGGCGGACTACACCGCCCAAAGCAAGGTGATCAACGGCGCTTCGGATCTGTTGGTCGAAATTTTTGGCGACGCCGGGCGACATGCCCGTGCCGCCGTCGGCGTTGCCTCGCTGCCCGCTGGAGCTCCGGTGGAGATCGAGATGATCGTCGAGATCACGGACTGAGTAAGCGGACATGAGAATCAGGCCTTGCGAACGGTATCGTTGATGGCCGCGAGCAGGAGTTCACATTCTTGAGCAGAATTGAACAGATGCGTGGAAACGCGCACCGAATCCAGCCCCTGCTCGCTCACGGGACGGAGACGAAAGCGATGCTCGCGCGCGAGCACTCCGAGTAAATCGTTGTAGTCTATTCGGGAGGTGCGGAAGCCCATGATCGAGGCACACATCTCCGGCGGTTCCGGCGTCAGCACTTCGATGGAAGGAATCTGCTGGAGGCCCTGGCGCAATTGCGTGGACAAGGCTCGCCCGTGGGCCGCGATCCGTTTGCGCCCCACTTTATCGTGAAACTTTATCGCCGCAGCCACTCCGAGAATACTCGCGGCATTGCGTGTGCCATATTCATGACGCGAGGCATTATTGGCATAAGCCATGGCGCCGTCCGCAACCAAACGGTTATCTTTATTCATCGGAATCCGACCGGTATAGGAACCGGCACTAATCGGAATAACCTCATCGTTGCGATCCTTGCGGATGAAAAGAATGCCTGTTTCATGGGGTGCGCCCATCCACTTGTGGCCACTGGTGGCATAGGAATCGCAACCGATCTCCGCCATGGTGAATGGGAACATGCCGGCGCTCTGCGCCCCATCCACGTGGAACCAGATGCCGTGCGCATGCGCCAGCTTGGCGATTTCCGCCGCAGGCAGTAAAATGCCCGTCGGTGCTGTCACGTGACTGATTTGAATCACCTTGGTGCGTGGTGTAATCAACGCGCGGATATTCGCCAGATTGGCGGCCACGCTTTTCGAATCGGGTTCAAACAACTTCACCACCACTCCGCGCCGATTGGCCTGATTATACCAAGGCCCGGAGCCTCCGGGATGCGCGTGACTTTCGAAAATGACTTCATCGCCTTCCGCCAAGGTCAACCCACCCGCGATAATTGAATTTCCTTCCGTCGCATTTCGCGTGAAACAAATTTCAGAAGCCTCCGCGCCGAAAAAGCCCGCCGTGACCTCCCGGGCACCTTCAAAGGCATGATGGTCGTGTTCGGAAATCGTCTGGTTATGATGCACGGCATCCGCAAACACCTTGAGCACCGGCTTGGCCGCCGGCCCAAGCCCACCCGTGTTCATATAATGAAGGTCCGGTTCGAGAACATACTGCCCGCGCACCGCATTCCAAAATGCGGCGTCATTTGCCGCGCTGTAATCCGGCAAAGCTGCGTCGGCGGCATCGGCAGGCATCGTGGTCGCAGAGCCAACCCTGGAGCTGGCGAAGGCACCGAGGGTGCCCAGACCGATGCCGCGAATGAATGTCTTTCGGTTCATAAAGCTACGCACTTAAAGGTTAGAGTGTGGTCGATGTTGAGGTCCGCACCGACGGCCACGGGCAGATTTTCATCCGCCTGAATCGGGAATGCGGCCAACGGATAGTTCCGACGGACAAACCACTGCAGCGGACCGGTGTTGTTCGCAAAACGGACCACGACCCGGTTAAGCGTCTCGTCAAACTGCCCGTGCCATTCCATCCAATCGGCGGCGGCGCCATGCACCTGATCGACGCCGTCCTTGTCGTCGGATGCCGTGATCTTGATGGTTGGGTCGAGATGATCGTCGAGCAGTTCACGTGCACCGCGAAATTGCAGGCCGCAGTAGTGGGAACCCTTCAAGCCTCCGAGCGAACTCGGATTGCCGAGCGACAGCTCGCGGCCGCAGACATTCGTCAAACGCCCGCGCCAATGCATGCTCCAGGTTTGGTTGGCTTCATCCACGCTGATCACGATGGACCGCTCTTCCTTGAAGATTGTTTCGTCCAAACGACGCCATGCGAGATTATGATTCAGAGTGGCAGTGGTGCCGTTGGCTTCGAGTTGCGTCCAAGCGATATGGTGCTGGGCCCCGTGGTCATCACGCCATTTGTAACCATCCTTGAGACAAGTCGGCCCGCCCCAGAAATTCGCACCCGAAACATTGTTAAGGGTAAAGCTCAGGGCATGATGCCACGGATGATCGTTGGGGCGGAAATTGGTCAGCGTGTCCCCCGCCAGAGAGTTGACTGGATGGAAATAGGGCTTGGGTGACTCCTTCGCCGCCGTCGTCGGCTGATAAACATAGCGGCACAACAGCCGATCATTAAAAAACAGCCCGACCGCCGAGCTCTCTGTGTGTTCAAGTCGTAGAGTGCTCATAACAAATCAAAGGTTTCCTTAAAATTGCCGCCGTCAAACGAACGGGACGATCCACCCGGCACCGTAACAGTGGTCGGGGTGCCGGAGGGCACATTGGCCTCGAGGTGAAACTTACCATCGGCAATGCGCCAGGATACTTCGATCAAGCCACGCGGAGTGCACAGACTGCCCGAGGCATGGGTCAGGCCGGCCGGTAGGGGCTTGATCTCAACCACCTCATAACCGGGTTTGACCGCGGTGATACCGAGAATGCGTTGTTGAAATTCGAGCACGGGATGGGCCGACCAAGCATGGCACATGGAACGCCAGTAACTGTTTTCCTCCACGAAAGTCGACAGGCCATAGGAGATCGATTCGTGCCAAGGACCAAGATGTTCCGAAATGGCGTCGTAGCGGCCGGCCTTGGCCATGGCGGTAAAGCCGAAATGCAGCCAGAAGAATGAGCCGGGGGCCAGTTTCTCGTCTCGCGGAAACCGTTCGAAGATGCGGTCGCATTCCGCCGGTCCGGCAATACCGGCGACGATCGCCCACGCATTGCCGTATTGGCTGATTTCCGGTCCGCCGGGTTGATCAAAATACAATCCCTCCTTGTCCGACCAAAAGAGCGCGTGCGCCACTTTCCGCAGTCGGGCGGCCTCGTCACGCAAGGTGGTCGCCTCGCCCGCATGGCCGAGCGAGTCGGTCATCCATGCCAATTCATCCAGCGCGTTGATGTATTGGGCAGAATGGATGCAGGTCGCCCCAACATCGGCCCCGGGCACCACGCCGCGCGGCCACCACGGACACCAGTCGGTCATGTTCCAATAAGGCAGCTTGGACGGCAGCCCCGCCTCGTTGGTGTGACGACGATACCAATCCAGCACCGACCGCATGCCGGGCAGCAGATCCTTGAGCGTGCCGCGGTCCGTCGTCGTCATGTAGTAGTCCTTGACCGCCGTGATCCAGTGAATGCTCCAGGCCGGCAAAACCTGCAGTAATCGCGAGGGATAACGTGCCGTGGTCAGACCGTCAGTGATGCGGGACCAGTCGAAATGATAGAGCGCCTGTCGGCTGAGCTGGTAATCACCCGTCGTCAGCATGCCAAGTTTGGAGGTGATCATCGTGTCTCCGGCATACTGCATCTGCTCATAGTGCGGACAGTCTTCAAAGGTCTCGTGCGAACACATCCGCATCGTATGGAGACCAACTTGCCAGATCTTTTCCAACGCGGGATCAGAACACGTAAACTTCGCTTTGACGTGATAGGGGTAGGCGGTGAAACGCTGTTTGATGGCCCGGATCGTCAGCGGATGCGCGCCGACTTTGATGCGCAGGCCGATGAATTGAAATGCCCGCCAGTGCAGCGGTTCAAAGACTTCATCCTCGCCGGATACTTCCCAGATATCGCACCAGCCGGTGACTTCGCCGCGCCGGTCAAAAGTCCAGCCGCGACTTTCGTCCGCAAAGTGTGAGGCAAGATTGGCCAGCGATTGCTTTTTGCCGATCATCTTGGCGTCAGGAGTGTCCCATGCCAGACGCAACACTTCGGCATAGGTCAGGCGCACGATGCTGCCGGCCCCGCCGGAGACCACGAGGTGCGGAAATGCCGTCGTCAACGACTTCATGTCGAGGACCAGATCCACCGTGCTGCCGGCGGCTAGCGTGAGTGGTTTGTCATCCCGCAACAGGGCCGTCCATTCGGGCGATACCGTTTCGCCACCATTTTGATAAGCGTCAGGAAACCGTTCCGGCACTCCTTCCTCAAGCATTGGAATCATGCGCGGCATGAGACCGTAGGGGCTGGCGGGGTCGCGGCGGTTTTCCTTCAGTTCGGCCTTGAACAGCACATGGGCCGATGACCAGGCGGCATCGTCAAACTCCACGGTGTTCCAACCCGTCGGGATCAAGGCAGAGTGCCGATGTTCAAAATAGCCAAGGTAACCTTCGAAGGTGGTGTTCTCGTTTTGGAAATGATGAGCCTTATCCACAGCGACCTTCCAGGTGGCGTCGGTGCTCAGATCAGCCACAACTTCGCCGGCGAGATTTTGCAGGGCGCCTTCGAGCACAAAGCCGCCGGTGTAGGTCATAACCGAGCACGGTGGCCCGAGTAAGGCGGGACGATGAGCCACGCGCGACATGTCGAGCACAATGGCGGCGAGCACATTGTGACCCGCCCGTAGATGCGGCGTCAGGTCGAACGTATCGTAGAAGTGATGCGTGATGTCACCCTTGGCCGGTCCACGGCCCACAAAGTCACCGTTGCAATAGAACAGATAACGACTGTCGGCCGAAAGATCGACCCGCAGATTGACCTGCCCCGGATCGGCGAGATCAAACGTCCGCCGAAAGTAGCGCACTTGGTAGTGCGAAGGCGTCGATTCCCCGGGCAGGGGTGCACTGTGGGAACCCTCGGCGGACCAAATCCACGAGGCGGAATTCACAAAAGGTTTTGCGGACACAGGTAAAAAATGAACTGGCGGTTGGTTACGGTTGCACCGGCACAAAAACAAAATCGAAACCAAAGGCCCCATAGAGGCCGCCATCCTGCCAAGTTACCCCGAGGTCATCGGAGAAAAAGGTGCCTTCCTCAAAGGTCGAAGCCCAGAGGCGTCCGGGTTTCCCTGGATCGAAGGCCAGCACAAACACATTGCGCACCGGCAATCCGGCGGAACGATCCACCCAGGTTTTGCCGCCATCGTTGGAAACCCGCACGCCGGGACCCCACCCGCCAACCGCCATCCGGTTCACATCGTGGGTGTCCAGCGCCGCCGCATACAGATTGGCCGTCGCAGAATCTGGGTCCACTTGGGTCCAGGACTCGCCGGCATCATGGGATATCCAAGCGCCGCGACCCTGGGTGCCCGCGAGTAACAAATTGGGATTAACCGAACTCTGCACCAAACGCAGAGCCGTGGCCGGCGGTGAATCGGTGCGAGCCCATGTCTTGGCGCCGTCCTTGGAGAGGTAAATGCCATCCTCAGTGCCGAGTAAAACCCGACCGGCAGTTTGCGTATCGGCAATGATCGACTGGGCGTAGAGCAAATGCAGCC
Source organism: Cephaloticoccus sp. (assembly GCA_030833445.1). Lineage (GTDB taxonomy): Bacteria > Verrucomicrobiota > Verrucomicrobiia > Opitutales > Opitutaceae > Cephaloticoccus. The sequence goes on from JAURHD010000010.1 coordinate 110,373, forward strand.
CGGCCTGAGCTTGGCTCCAAGTGGCCCCGCCGTCGATACTGCGCAAGGGACCCCAGCAGGTGCTGGCGTAAATCTCGTCGGGGTTCACCGGGTTAAAGGCGAAGGTGCGCACATCAATCACGTCCCAGCCGGTGGTCAGGCGCCAGGACTTGCCGGCGTCGGTGGAGCGAACGATGCCATCGGCACAGGCAATCAACATCACTTGTCCATCACTGCCGGGTTGGATTGCGACGGAATACACGCCGAGAACCCGCGGCCCAAAGATATCCCAGGAACCGTCCTGCTGGCGCACATAAAGTCCCGAGTCCGCCGGGGTGGAGCTGTTTTTCTGCGCCTTGGTCATCGCGACCGCGGCATACATTTCATAGCCGGTATCAGTGGCGGGGACCGCGCGGGCCGTGGCCAGTAAAGTGGTGAGTGCGAGAATGGTATAAAGTGGGGTTTTCATCACTGGATCACTTGGTCTGGTCGACGGATTGCAAAAGGGAGGGTTTGGTGAAGTCCAACCGGTAGCGTTCATCGCCATAGTGGATATCAAGTTTCTGACTCCCGCGCTTTTCATGCGCATAGGGACTTTCGAACAGCGGCCAATTGGCATAATCTACCGCCACGCCGTCCACGGTTGGCGTATCGCCATAGCGAGCATGCAACACACTGCCGTCCAGGGCGGTAAACTTTGCCTCGGGGACGGTTTCAGTGGAAATGGTCAGCGGCAGGGCTCGCACGGCAGCCTTGAACTCTTCGAAGGAAGCGTAGTCGCGCGTTGGTGCGACCTGCACCACATAGCCGTTCTTCAGGGAATCACTCACGAGGCAGCGATGGCCTTTGGCCCATTGGTCGGCATTCGTGCTGATAAACCCACCGGCGCCACCAGCCAACAGGCCGGTCCAATCAACCGGTTTCCATACCCCGGGAGCGAAAGGCCGATACGCAATATAAACGGGACCACCCTGGGTGAAAATCCAGCCGGATTTGTCCTCGACGGTGTTAACCAAGTCGCGGGAGAAAAAGGTCGTGATTTGCGGAAAGCGGTTGTTCGCCGGCATATCGTATAGGGCAATGACGGCCTTGCCGTGCTGGAATACCTGCTCAAAGGGCGAACCGCTGGGCAGCTTGTCCTCGGAATCGTAATCGGCCTTCGAACGGGCGATCAGATCGGTGACAGTATCCCAGCTCTCCCCGAAGAACATCGTGCCTTCCAGGGGCGACGAATACGGCTGCGTGCCGAAAAAGGTGTTGGCCGCCTCCATCGTCGGTTTGTCGGTGCTCCAAGTCAGACTCCATGTCTGCTGCTGGATGGGTTGGAGCAGACCGCCCTGCGAAGACCCAAGGACAAAGTCCCGGTCAACGTAGCTATATTTGTAAACCGGAATGGTGCGCTTGTCGTAGATGACAAACGAATTGGGACCGGCATTGCGCATGCGCCAGCGCGTGCGCTTGAGCTCGCGTTCGACATAAGGCTGGTCGCGGTCGCGGGCAATGCGCTCGAAAATCGGTGGCGGCACGTAACCGGACATCGCCATCAGGACATTGCCGGGATCATTGCCCACACGCTGATCCCCATAGCCAAAGAGCAACCAGCCCAAGCTGGAACTGTTGGTTTGGCCGGGCGTCATAATTTGCTTCGGGTAAACCCGGCTGTGGGCACCACCGTAATAGCCCTCCACCTGCTCAATCAGGTAGTCATAGATAAGATAATCGAGCATCATCCGGGCCTTCTGGCGCATGACCGGATCCTCGGCCCAACCAGCAAGCAGGATCATCGGTATGGTGTATTCCTGTATATAGTTCGGGGAATCGTATTCACCCTGTCCGTAACTGGTCGCGATCCACATCCAGTGGTTCAGGTAATCGCGGGCTTCGGCCAGGTTTTCGGCGGACGAACGACCATTGAACCATTCGTCGGGACCGGCGTCCGGCCGGGCTTGGGCAGCCAGATACCGGGCCGCGTAAGACATCGCCCAGTGGTTTTCCGTATCACCCCGGCTCGGCCAGTAAATTTTCCAGAGCTCTTGAATACGAGCCCATGAGGCCTCATCGAGATTGTCGCGACCAGCGACCATGACCGATACCATCGGATATGCCCAAAACATGTTTGCAGTCGGCATCGGCTCATTCAGCACCGCCAACCGGGCCAAGGCGGCTTTCACATTGCGACCACTTTGCAGGCAGGCCGCTACATCCACATAGTTGCCCTTGGTCAGGTCAGTGGCGGTGACGGTATTAATTGACTGTTCCAACACGATATTGCGCCGCTCAAGGTATCGAGCGGTGATGGTAGCGTCCGATACTTCAGGCGACTTGGTCGTGGGCTCGCCTGACAGGCTTGTCAGGGCGAAAGGGAGAAGGCACGCGGTGATCGCGCGAAGAATAACCGGCCGTAAATGTGTCATGGGGGTGGTTGAAAGACTAAAAGTCACCTTGTGCGCGCCTCGCCGGGTATTTCAACCCGCAACTTTCCTGAAAATTCAATTATATGACGAATGTCGTTTTCAGGAGAACAGTATGCATCGGAGAAAAGGATGGGGATGCCTTGGTCCAGCGGATGAAAGTCATCCCGAATAGAGCGGATAGCTCGTGAATTGCCGCGGCCAAAGCCATTCGGCTACCGAGGCCGCCAAAGCTATGAACTGAAAGCTAGCGGATTAAGTAGCCGGAATCGAAACGCTTGCGCAGGGTGTATGACCGACAAACCCCTTGACTCTGTGAATACTCAACGTGTGATTTTCTAGAATAATCACGGTAATTACCCCCATCCATGCTTATCGCCGAAATCGCCCTTAAGGCCAAAGTTTCCCCAGCTACCGTCTCTCGAGTCATCAATCAGCCCCACTTGGTGGCCCCTGATCGTTTGGCTCAGGTGCAGGCGGTCATGACAGCAGCCAACTATAAACCGACTCCATTTGATCGTCGTCGGGGCCCAAAATCGCGGCTGTCCGCCCCAAAAAAAATCGGCGTATGGTTTGTGGGCGCACGTAAAAACCCCAACCTCAACTGGTTCCAAGATCAACTGCTGCAAGTTCAGCCTTCCAATGAACGTCAGCGCATGGAGCTTTCGCTGCTGTTTTCACAATCACCGGATGAACTGCCCCGGGCTGTTTTGGAACGCCAAGTGGACGGTGTCATCATCCAAGGCATGGAGCCCTCAGCCGGTTGCATGCAGAAATTGGCCGGTCTCCCGCATGTCTGGTTCATGACCCGACGCACGACCGATTATCCCGGGGATTACGTCGAACCGGACAACGATATGAATGGTCGCATGGCGGCGGAATACCTCCATAGCAGGGGCCACAAAGTAGTCGCGGCCATCAGCACCGAGCCATCCTACAGCGCGATTGCCTGGCGGGTGAGAGCCTTTACCGAACGAGCCAAGGAGCTGGGTTTAGCGGTGGATAGCATTTTGGGTGATTCTCAAGTCGATGTAAGTTACTTGGAGCACACGCCTACCCACAGCGAGAGCGACCAACTGGCTCGAAGAGTGAAGCTCGCCAGCCCCAGACCTACGGGGCTTTACGTGCCGGTGGATCATTTCTGCGGTTCATTTTTTCGGGCCATGCGCCTAGCTGGCTTTCGACCGGAACAGGATTACGAGGCGATCTTGGGCAACTATAATCCGGTTATTTATCATAATTTGGATCACTTGCCAGCCGCGCTGGATATCAACCTGCCCACTTTGGTGCGCAAGGTGGTCGACCACCTCGTTTGGCGGATCGACAATCCTCAAGCCGTGGGCCGAATCGGCAGTTCAATTGCCCCCAGCCTCATTGCAACTTCAACCCAGGTGCACTCCACTCAATGAATATACATGACTACGAGGCTTGCAATGAGTTGTCACACCCCTTTTACATTGGACTGCATTTGTAGCCGACCCCCCTCGGTCCGAAGACAAACCACCCCCCACCCCCCAGGTATGAAACCAAGCACTATTAAAGAAATCCGCCCGACCAAAGCGCATTTGGTTAACCCGCCCCCTCCTTCTACATAGGCCTCAGTCCCATCTAGGGATTTGTTGTCGCGGTGTAATGACAAGGGAGCTGCGCGCACCCCACCCACGGACATCGGTCCGGGCATTGCATCGGCATCGTGCGGCGGACAACCCATGCCCCTTTACCCACTTTTTGGCGGTCCTAACTAATCGTCAGAAATACCGGCCTTAAAGCCGGGAACTACAAACCACCCCCAACATAAACATATGAAATCAGATAAAAGCTACCTAGCTCCAGCGACCAAGCGATACTTGGCCGCTTGCTTGGCTGCATTGTTTGCCTTGTCCTCCGCCCCAGCTTGGGCGCAGAGCATGTCAGACAACGCAGCTGACGACGAAGAGATCGTGCAACTCACGCCCTTCGAAGTCGAAAGCGAGAAGGACTACGGCTACCTGAAGACCAACTCCGCTACGGCTACCCGTATCGGCATGGAGATCCAAAAGATCCCCTTGAACGTCTCAGTGCAGTCCCGCGAGTTCCTCGACGACACCAACTCAAGATCCCTCACCGACCTGTTCCGCTACACTGCGGGTGCTTCGGGTGACAATCGTTTCGCAATGCGCCGTCCGGCCAACGAAGCGACTCCCCAAGGCACCTTCTCGATCCGCGGTTTCACGGTGAACACCCTGCTGCGTAACGGTATCTTCCGTTACCTTTCCTACAACCTCGACAACGTCGAGCGCGTGGAAATCGTCAGCGGTCCTGCTTCCGTGTTCTTCGGTCAGGGTTATCCCGGTGGTGTCATCAACTACATCACCAAGCGCCCGCAGTTCGCGAAGATCCCGACTACCTTCAAGTATCAG
>JAURHD010000011.1 GCA_030833445.1 Cephaloticoccus sp.
TTCGGTCCTCTATCCGCTGTGGGCGTTTGTGATTTGAGGGGTTCATTCTCTAGTACGAGAGGACCGAGAATGACGAACCTCTGGTGTTCCGGTTATCGCGTCAGCGGTAGCGCCGGGTAGCTATGTTCGGAAGGGATAAGCGCTGAAAGCATCTAAGCGCCAAGCCCATCCCAAGATAAGATCACAATCCATCGCAAGATGGTGCAAGGTCCGGGTAGACCACCCGGTTGATAGGCTAGCAGTGTAAGCACGGTAACGTGTTCAGCTTACTAGTACTAATGACCTTGAAGGTTTATGCAGCTATAACGCTCGTTATTCTAAGGCGTTTATTTTACCTCCCTATTTATATTCCTAGATTTTTCGTCAATTGCCCGATTTAACATCGGGCTCCCCTTCCTGGTGATTATTTGCCGGGGGTTCCACCCGTTCCCATCCCGAACACGGCCGTTAAGCCCCGAGCAGCTGATGGTAGTAGGACGTAAGGTCCCGCGAGAGTAGGTCGTTGCCAGGTTTTTGGCCCGGTTCTTCGAAAGAAGAGCCGGGCCTCTTTTTTGTCAGGATTAGACGGCTCAATGCTCAGGGAGACAGTTTGGGAAAACGCATTTTCTCCTTATATTCAAATCCAACAGGAGGATGTGGGTTTTTAGTCAATCAAACTTAACTCATGTGAAAGAGCCCAAGACCTGCATGAATGACTGAAAATCATAGACTATAATAAACTGCACTGAATGCGGGAAATTATTACCAGTAAATTCGATTAATGTTAAAATAATATCATCTATTTTCACGCATATAAGTCCGTGAAAGTGCTGCAATAATCTCTGGATCATTGGGCATGATTTCGTTTAATATCAGGAGATGATGTCGTGCTTCAAGGGGTCGGTCCAGATGCAACATTAGCAGCGCAAGATTACGGCGTGGTTCGATCATGTTGGGATGACTATCCAATGCCGATTGATATTGTTTTATCGCTTCCGGAAATTGACCGAGTTCAAGATAGACATTCGCAAGGTTATTTCTGGCTTCTGGGAGACTGGCATTTATTTTCACGGCCGTGAGATAATGAGCTACTGCTGCGGGAAGGTTTCCAATCATGATACACGCATTGGCTGCGTTTAGATAGGCATCGGCTAATTCTGGATTCAAATGGATAGCTGTTTCGCATTGCATCAAAGCATCGTCGGGACGCCCTATTTGAATGAGATAGTTGCCATAGCTACTTCGCGCCGCTGCTAACTTTGGCTGCAGATTAACGGCGGATTCATAATGACGTCCCGCCTCGCTTAAGCGCCCCATTTCCAATAATATATTGGCGATGTTGAGATGCGCTTCGGCCAGATCCGGGTTTATTCTCAGGGCAGATTGGAATTGGTCGATCGCCTCCATTTGATGACCTTTACGAGACAACGCCAAACCCAGATTATAGTAGGGCTCGTAGAATTTGGGAGCGAGTTTACTTGCGGTCCAGAAGTCTGTGATAGCCTCGTCGGTATGCCCAAGCTGAAGTTTAGCCCGACCGTAATTCAAGTGAGCCCTGGCATTGTCAGGGCGCTTTGCCACCGTGTCCTGCCATATTGAAAGTTCGGAAATGTAATCTCCATTGCGTGCTATAGTCAGGCTCGTGCACGTGACCGCTAGTAGCCATAATATTGGTTTTGCCCAACGAATAGTATAATAATGCAGGACACAGACGACCAACAACACCGGCGCAACCAATGGCAGATACATCCTATGCTCGGCTATAGTCTGTGAGGCAATGGGCACAAAGCTTGAACTCGGGGCAAGGATGGCGAAGAACCAAAATCCTACAAAACCGAGTATCGGTTGCTTCCACAGAGCGATAGCTGTGCCGCCTGCAAGAATTAACAACACGCTGGCCTGCCACCATACTATAGATAGACCATCAACGATTCCGAATCCGTAATCGAATACCAAAGGCACAGGTAAAAATACGAGTCTGAGATAATGAATCACTGCCCAGCATTGCGTTAGGAGATAATGCCACGGAGTCACTGTAGTCTCGAATCCAGCTGTGCTGCCGCGGCCTGATACCCCAAGAATCAGAGCTGCCAATAGCAGCCATGTGCTCGCCAAGACGGTGTAGTAACGCCAGTTTTGGCCTAAAGCTTTGGATAATGTGCCGGCGATGAATGTGCGGTCATAAAGCAGGACCATGATAGGGGCCGAGACCATGACCTCCTTCGTGCCCATCCCCGCCAGACAAGAAAGGATTGATCCTGCAAGCCACAGGCGGGGATGTTTCGACCCTCGGGCACGGATGAAAGCATAGAGGGTTGTGAGGTAAAACAAGCCAGTCAGGGATTCTCCCCGCTGCACGATATAGGTAACGGCCGCAGTTTGTAACGGATGCAAAGTCCAAAGAGCGCATGCAACCAGGGCCAATCCGAATGCATCCGTACCGTAACGCGTGGACATGATTTTTTGCTGAAAAGTTCGTCGAATTATTCCAAACAGTGTCAGCCCGGCGATAAAGTGAATGAGCAGGTTGACCACATGGTAACCAAATACGGCGTAACCATTTAATGCGTAATCAACAGCAAAACTAAAATTCAATATTGGACGTCCCTTTGTCGTTACCCCTCCCTCCAAATCGGGCATCAATACGTCACCTAACTGCCATAGATTGCGAATGGAGCTATTCTCCAAAATGGCTGGACCATCATCCAAGACAAAAGGACCCTGGAAACTGTTATGGTAGGCCAGTAAAAGTAAGGCCGAAAGGGTAATCGCTGCTGCCAGATTGGACTCAGGGATCCAAGGTTTCTGGGAATTGCGAGCCGTTGGCATGATTCCGATTCAGCAGAGAGGGAGCCAATGTGAAAGCAATAACTGCTAGTCTGTTGCTATTCCGCTTCCGACTTTTTGTGAAGATTTGGCAACACCATGGATATCTGAAGGCTGTAAGCTTGACTCATTAAAATTGCAGCTTCTGCTTACCGAAAATCTTAACGACGCCGACATGCGGCGGTCTTTTTTCCCTACATCTACACACCTACACATGCAAACTTCGAAGTTTCGAATAGTGGTCATTGTTGCGATTGCGGCTTTTGCCTCGATCTTTTCCTCCCAAGCTAATGCTCAGCTCGTTTCAGCAGGTATGTCTGGCCACGTCCGAGATGCGGATGGCAAGGCTGTCGCCAATGCTGCGGTTACGGTCGTTTTCACTCCGACCAATGCCAAGTTTGAGGCGGTGTCCAATGAGCTTGGTCGTTTTAACTTTCGCGGCTTGCCCGTGGGAGGGCCGTTCACCGTCACAGCCAAATCAGGTGAGCTTGGATCACAGGAAATCACCGGCGTTGAGACGGTTCTTGGTATAGATATCGAAGTCGTTGTTGTTCTTCGTTCCGATGTCGTCGTTTTAGAGGCATTTGTGGCCACTGCTTCAAGAACCGATCTTGACGGCAATGCCACGGGTTCAGGTCTGACTCTCGATGGAGAGCGACTCAGCGGCAAGCCAACCTCAGAACGCTCGCTGGCAGATATGATCAGTGCTTCGCCAATGGTAACACTCCGTGACACTTTTGGTGATCGTGAAGAGTCACAGATTACCGCGGTGGGTCAAAATAATCGGTTCAACTCCATCCAGATTGACGGTTCACGCATCAATGATCTTTTCGGTCTCAACGGCACAGGAATGGCCTCTTTTTTCAACCCGCTTTCTTTGGATACGCTGGAGCAATTGACCGTTCAGGTCTCCCCCTACGATGTTCGTCAGGCAGGCTTCACCGGAGCGTCCATCAATGCAGTCACCAAAAGCGGCACCAACAAATTCAAAGGATCCGCCTACACCTATTTCCGCGGTGACAGTCTGCTTGGACAACGTTTGCAGGGTTATAATGCGCGTGAAAACAACAACACCGGAGCAAAAGAATATCCCCTGCTGGAGCGCAGCACCTATGGCGCTACTTTGGGAGGTCCCATCTGGAAGGATCATGTCTTTTTCTTTGTTTCATACGAGAAATTCAAGAGCACCATTGCTGGTCGTGATGCCCGGTTCAGCACTCCTTCCGAAGCTCAAATCCTGCAGAAACTTGATTCAATAACGCAGGCGGCTGGTGACACGATTGACTGGGGTAGCCCGGTAACCGGGTCGACGGCCAATGTCTCGAAGGACAAAAAAATCAATGCCAAGGTGGATTGGCAGATCAATGCTGACCATAAACTGTCAGTTCGATATACGACCACTGAAGGTGAAGTCCCACAGTTTGGCAATTATGCCAGTTCTTCCTCCAGTCTGAATGGGGTTAGAGGAGGGATTGTTACGTCCCCGGTCGGTCATTTCTATGCGCAAACTCGCAATGAGAAAACCGTAGCTGCACAGTTAGACAGTCAGTGGACATCGGCGCTTTCATCCGAAATTCGTTATTCTCAGACCAAACAGGAACAACAGACACCGGTTAATTCGGTTGCCCCGATGCTCCTTATCGTTGGCCTTACCGGCACAGATCTCGTCGACAACAGCACGGTTACAGACGGATCTTATATCGCAGGCACCGAGCAGTTCCGACACGGTAACGTTATCAACGTGGACAGTAAACAGATGAGCGCCACGGTTGATTACGTCTGGCGCGACTTTGTCTTCACCGCGGGCTACCAACGCGAGCAGACCGATTTTTACAATCTGTTTCGTAATGGATCCTATGGCACGGTTGCTTTCAGGTCATTGGCAGATTTCCTGGCTGATAACAATGCCGTGATTCAGCGCAACGTCTACGATCCCAGCGTGCGTGATGTGGCTGACGTCTCCAGCATGGCGACCAATGGTATCTTTGCCCAGGCGCGCTGGGATTACAGCCGGCGGTTAACGTTAACCGGCGGTCTGCGTCTGGAATTTGTCGAGAGCGCCACGCCACCATTCAATCAAGCGTTTTTCAACGACACGGGATTCCGTAATGACGGCAACTTGGACGGCACGAAATCCCTTTCACCCCGTCTTGGCTTCAATCTGGCTTTGGATGATGAAAGAAAAAGTCAGGTTCGTGGCGGCTTCGGTCATTTCTTTGGTCGTGCTCCGTGGGTGATCTTCTCCAATTCATGGAATTCCCCGGGGGTGGGTAGCTTCACTTTGCTTTCCGCCCAAAATCAGCTTCCAAAAACTTTGACGGGTTATCTCCAAACCGAATTTGATCCCCAAAACCCTATTGGAACCGGAGTGGATAATCCCAGTCTCCGTCGTGAGGTTGATTGGTCGGAGGATGGCACCGAACTCCCCCAATCCTGGCGGGGTAACCTAGCCTTCGATCGTAAGGTCGAATTCTTTGACTCAACCTTCAGTGCCGAAGTCGTGCACAGCATCGTGGACAAGGCAATTTTTGTGACGAACGAGAACATCAAGCCGACGAGCATTGGCGCGGATGGTCGCCAGCGCTTCGCCGGCAACACCAGTTCTTTGGCCAATGTAAAATATGCCGGTTATACCGAGATGATCCGGGTGCAGAATTCCTCGGCGGGTGAGTCCACATACCTGACCCTGCGATGGAATCGTCCCATGAAGAAAAAGTGGGGCTTTGATCTCGCCTACACCCGTGGCCGATCCACCGAGGCTCAGTCCATCGGTCAGACCACCGCTGGCGGCCAGTGGTTCCGCAATGCAACGTTCAATCAAAACACCGTTGAAGAAAGCACCTCTGATTTTGAGATCAAAGACCGCGTGCAACTCAGTCTCTCTCGTCAATTTGAGTTTGTGAAGAACTGTCGCACGACGGCCTCCATCTATTATGAAGGCCGGTCAGGCAATCCTTACAGCTGGGTCTTTGCCAGTGATCTCAACGGGGACGGTCGCACGTTTAATGACCGGGTGGCAGTGCCGAGCGGGATCGATGATTCCCGCTTTGATTTCTCGGGTATGCCCGCGGCAGACCGTGATGCATTGCTCGCATTCGTCCGTTCAAGTGAACTTGCGAAATATGCCGGTGGGGTTGCACCACGGAACGCATTTACCGAGCCATGGGTCAACCGGCTTGATCTTAAGTTCGTTCAAGACATCCCGCTCCGTGGCGACGTGAAGCTTCAACTCTTTTTTGACTTCATCAATTTGGGGTCGTTTCTAAGCAAGAGCACTTTTGGTTATTATGAACTGGCACCGAACCTTTCGAATGGTGTTTTTCGCACCAAGACTCTGACTACTTCCACGAGTTACGGGACGGATGGTCGCATCAAGCCAAGCTATACCAGAGCGCCTACTGATTTTGCCATCGATAATGGTATGTCCCGCTGGCGCATTCAGCTGGGAGCCAAATTGCTGTTCTAAATATCAACAATCCCCACTCCGGTTTATTTTAAGGTGGCTGCGATTTCGCAGCCGCCTTTTTAGTGAGGGAAGAAAGTCACCCTGCGAAATTTTCAGCCCGTGGTGTTTTTGTTAATCAATTCGAACCGGCGGGTAAATTCGTTGGTCAATTGTGATCAAATTTCATCAGCGGAAATTCGTGATTTTGCGTAGTGACATTCCGTAAAGGTTTGAAACTGGATTCATGTGTATTGCGCTGATTTCCAATTAGCCCCTTCGGTTCGGGGTGTGAAATTCGGGCAAGCTAAAAATTCACACGTTTTTTCTCACAAACCTATTGACGATGAAAACTCACGGAACAATAGGTTGTGGTCGTTGCGGTCGGTGACCACATCCTGTTGTGGTCAACAACGCGTCAATAAGTTCCAGCAACTTATGTTCGCGTTGGGCTTATGCGCGTTAAAAACACCCTCTTTCCACTCCTAAATTCTTCACTTTTACCCTTTCGAGATCCCATGCAGAAATCCTTTCAAGTCGGCGCCAAGACATTTGTCCTCGATCGGTCCAAGGCCGAAGCGGCCTTCGCCGCCAAGAAGGTCATCAATGGTCGTGAGACCATGACGTTCAATCTCCTCCCGCTCAAATACCAGTGGGCCTACGATCTGTATCGCACGATGAAGGCCAACCACTGGGAGCCCGAGGATGTCCCCATGGGCAAGGATATCGAGCAGTGGCGTGATGATAAGGCACTGTCCGACGCCGAGCGTTGGATCATCCGCATGGGCATCGGTTACTTTTCCGCCGCCGAGGGTATCGTGGGCGACAACGTTCAGCATGTGGTCCGCGAACTCGTCACCGCGCCTGAACTCAAGCTCGTGCTCGGCCGCCATGCGCACGAGGAGAACATCCACGCCGACTCGTTGCTCTACATGATCTCCTCCCTGGGCATCAACCCGCATGAGTGCGAGGCCATGTTCGAGGATGTCCCGACCATCGTCCGCAAGAACGAGTTCGTTACCCGCATCTCCAAGGACCTCCGCCGCGACATCGATCTGACCCTGTCGGAGAACAAGCGCCTGCTCGCCAAAAACATCTTCGTCTTCGGCCAGTGCATGGAGGGCACCCAGTTTTACGGTCTCTTCGGGATGATCCTCTCGCTTTACCGGCAGAACAAGTTCCCTGGTATCGGCTCGATGTTCCGTTACACGCTGCGCGACGAGTCCAACCACATTGAGGTCTTCCGCAACCTGTTCATGGACCTCGTCGAGGAAAACCGCGACATCTGGACCGCCGACTTCAAGGAAGAGCTCCGCCAGACCATGGCTGAGGCCGTTCAGTTGGAGAAGGACTTCATCCGCGACTGCCTGCCCGTCAACGCCGTTGGCCTGAGCCTTGAGGACTTCCTGACTTACATCGACTTTATTGCAGACCGTCGCCTCGAAGGTTGCGGTCTGGCCACCCTTACCGGTGGCACCGTTAAGAACCCCCTGCCGTGGCTCGCCGAGATGATGGATATCAAGAAGGAACAAAACTTCTTCGAGGGCCGCGTTACCGAATACCAGAAAGCCTCCTCTCTCAACCAAGCCAACGACGACGACCTCTGAGGTCCGGCCGTCTTAGTTCTCAGTTACCCCCGTTACTACCCCACCTGACTGTCTGATGCACCGCATGGCGGTGTGCCGACTTGCCAAATTTCCATTTCCTCAATCTTCACCCGTCCCGACCGCACACCAATGAGCAATCCTTCCCTAGAGCACGATCTGGCCCTCAAGAAAACCGTCCACACCCCTCTGGAGCAGAAACCTCACTACGCTTGGCGCGACGTCCTCGCCAACGAGACCATCAGCTTGCCGGCCGTCGTCCTCCTGTGCCCGCACGGCGAGGAGCGCTTTGATCTCGCGGAAGTCGCCGATACCCTCGGCAAGGCCCTGACCAATGTCCGCATCGCCCAGGGCGAAACCGATATCTTCAACGACACCACCCGCGGCTGGGTTGTGCGCATCTGCCGCGAAGTCGCCGCCAATCTCACCCTGCTGGGTCGCGACCAGAACCCCGTCCGGCTTTCGCTCAACTCCCTTTACGAGCTCATCGAGAAGACCCTCGTCGACAACGGCGACTACTTCATCGCCAAGAGCCTTCTCCTCAACCGCGCCCGCAAGATCGCCGTTGATCGTGAGACTGCCGCCGCCTCGACCCTCCGCGTCATCCGCCGTAACAACCAGGTCGTGCCGTGGAGCGAGCAGAAGGTTGAGATCGCCGTCCGCAAGACCTTCCTCTCCCTCGAGCGCGATTCCGCGCCTGCCGTCGCCATCACCAAGGCCGTTTCGGCCCGTGCCCATGGCGCCAAGCAGTCCTTCGTCCACATCGAGGAGATTCAGGACATGGTCGAGGAAGAGCTCATGAAGGCCGGCCACTACAAGGTCGCCAAGGCCTACATCCAGTTCCGCGAACGCGCCGCCGCCGTGCGTCAGCATGCCCCTGAGGAAGCCGCCGAGGCCACCACCGACCAGCCAGCCACCCCGGCCGGCCAAGAGACCCTCATCATGGTCAAGAAGCCCGATGGCTCCAACGTCTTTTGGGACGGGGCTGACCTCAAGCGCCGCATCGAGTTTGCCCGCATCGGCCTCGACCTGCACCTCTCCAACGACGAGATCGAAGCCGAGCTCCGCCGCGCCGTTTACGACCAGATTTCCCAAAAGGACCTCGATTCGACCATCATCCTCAACTCGAAGACCCTCATCGAGCAGGACGCCGACTTCGCCAAGTTCGCCGGTCGCATCCAGCTGACCTACCTCTACGAAGAGGTCCTCGGCTGGAACATCATGACCGACGGCATCGGCGCCCTCAAAACCGTCCACCAGCGCGCCTTCAAGAAATACCTCGAGCACGGTGTCGCCATCAAGCGCCTCAACCCACGCCTCCTCGAATACGATATCAAGAAGCTCGGCGCCGCTCTCGACCCGTCTTCCGACCTCGAGTTCGACTTCCTCGGCATCCAGACCCTCTACGATCGCTATCTGATCATCGACAAGACCGGCGACCGCAACCGCCGCATCGAGACGCCCCAGTTCTTCTGGTTGCGCGTCGCCATGGGCCTGATGCTCGACGAGTCGGGCGACCGCGAGGCCAAGGTCACCGGCCTCTACAGCCTCTACAAGAGCCGCCGCTTCTGCTCCAGCACGCCGACCCTCTTCAATTCCGGCACGCTCCATTCGCAGCTCTCCTCCTGCTACCTCTACTACGTCGACGACTCCATCGAGGGCATCATGCTCCGTGGTATCGCCGAAAACGCCTTCTTGTCCAAGTGGGCCGGCGGTCTCGGTGGTTCCTGGACGGCCGTTCGCGGCACCGGTGCCTACATCGGCGGCACCAACGGCGAGTCGCAGGGCGTCATTCCTTTCCTCATGCTCCACCACGACCAGCTCGTGGCCGTCAACCAGGGCGGCAAGCGTAAGGGCTCCGGCTGCGCCTACCTCGAGACCTGGCACAACGACATCCTCGAGTTCCTCGAGCTGCGCAAGAACACCGGTGACGACCGTCGCCGCACCCACGACATGAACACGGCGAACTGGATTCCCGACTTGTTCATGAAGCGCATGGAGGCCCGCGAGTCCTGGACGCTCTTCCGCTCCAACGACACCAAGGACCTGCACGAGCTCTACGGCAAAAAATTCGAAGAAGCCTACCTCCGCTACGAAAAGCTGGCCGACGAGGGCAAGATTCACGGCCAGAAGATCGAAGCCCTCGATCTCTGGAAGCGCATGCTCTCGATGCTCTTCGAGACCGGCCACCCTTGGATCACCTTCAAGGATCCCTGCAACGTCCGCTCCCCGCAGGACCACATCGGCGTCATCCACTCGTCCAACCTCTGCACCGAGATCACACTCAACACGTCCAACGAAGAGACCGCCGTTTGCAACCTCGGCTCCGTCGTCCTCGATTCGCACCTGCTGCCCGACGGCTCGCTCGACCATAAGAAGCTCCGCGAGACCATCCAGATCGCCGTCCGTGCACTGGACAACGTCATCGACATCAATTTCTACCCGACCGCCGCCGCCAAGACCTCCAACAGCCGTCATCGCCCCATCGGCCTGGGAGTCATGGGTCTCGCGCACTCCCTCTACGCCAAGGGCATCGCCTTTGCCTCCGAGGCCGCCGTCGAGTTCAACGACGAGGCCATGGAAGCCATCGCCTACTACGCCTACGAGGCCTCTTCCGACCTCGCGGCCGAGCGCGGCACCTATTCCAGCTACAAGGGCTCCAAGTGGGACCGCGGCATCCTCCCGCAGGACAGCCTAGACCTCCTCGAGCAGGAGCGCGGTCAACCCATCGAGGTCAAGCGCGGCGGCAGAATGGACTGGACGCCTGTCCGCGAAAAGATCGCCCAACACGGCATGCGCAACAGCAACGTGCTCGCCATCGCCCCCACCGCCACGATCTCCAATATCACGGCGACCTCGCCCTGCATCGAGCCCACCTACAAGAACCTCTTCGTCAAATCCAACCTCTCCGGCGAGTTCATCGTCCTGAATCCCTTCCTCGTGAAGGATCTCAAGGCCCGGGGCCTCTGGAATCGTGAGATGATCGACAACCTCAAGTATTTCGACGGCGAGCTGAAGGACATCGATACCATCCCCGACGACCTCAAGGACAAGTATCGCACCGCCTTCGACATCGACCACAAGTGGATCATCGATGCGGCTGCCCGTCGCCAGAAGTGGATCGATCAAAGCCAGTCCGTGAACCTCTGGATCAAGACCCCGGACCTCAAGACGCTGAGCCACATGTATCGCCATGCCTGGCACACCGGTCTCAAGACCACCTACTACCTCCGCTCCCTTGGCGCCTCCACCATCGAGAAAGCGACGGTCGGGGTGAAGAAAGAGATGCGCGGTGCGGTGGGCGAGGGCGCTTCCGGCGGCCAAAACTCCGGCGATGCCGGCGGCACGCATTCACCTCTGGCCATGGCCGACTCTGCCAAGAAGAAGACTTATACGGCTGAGGAAAAACGCGTGTGTTCGATCGAAGCGATGCGCAACGGAGAGGAATGTGAAGCCTGCCAATAAACAGTCCCTCGGTTCCTAGAACTTTCGGGCCGCGTGTGATTTTGTCACCGCGGCTTTTTTATTAGGACTCACCAATATGACCCACCAAATTAAAGAACTGATTTTGGATGAAATCATTGAGAACTACCTCATGTCGGTTTCGCGTTCGCATTTTCGAACCAGGGGCTGATAGAGGCCAGAAATAGGCTTTGTAGTTTGGGGTGCGGGGCCGAGTGACGGGGGCTCAACTTGACATTTGACACCCTCGGCCGTCCCAGCTGCCACTCCATCCCATGATTCCCCAACGCGCCACCGCCGCGCGCCTCCTCAACGAACGCCGCCACCTCGTTGCTTCACTCGAGCGTGAACTCGCCCGCCACCGCGCCGCCGCGGACACCACCCGCGCCGCGAGCTGGCCCACTGCCGTGCGCCTCCCTGCGTGGCAAAAGTCCGCCACGAAGCGCCTCACTGCCCTTCTCGGCTGGCCGCTCACCGACGCCGTTCCGCCCCCGCACGGACTGTTACAGCTATCCTGGCGGAAAGCAGGCCGGCGCATCCGGATCGATTGCCACGGCCTCAAAGGGGTCAGGCCGTTATTTGTTAATTTTCGGCAGACCTCCGTCTGTTCCTAACTAGCTCAGCTGACGGATTATCTGCTTTCATCCCGGCAGGGCCGGTCTATCACCGACCCATGCGCTCTGTGTTTTTCCCGGAATCGGCCCTGACAGTGTTGCGGGCGAATCTTGCCAAGGATTCTTCTGCCCAAGCCCAGGCGAAGGAGTGCCTCAAGGTGGCCCGCCAGTGGACTGAGCGTTCCGATCAAGAGCTTTGGTCCGCCATGTTTGGCGCCACGATCAAGCGTTCATGGATGGTCTGGTCCAACGGCCACTGTCCTTCCTGCAAACGGTCGGTGCCGATGTATGACTGGAAAATGGATCCGCTTCATATTCCATGGAAGAACACCTGTCCGCACTGCGCCGAACAGTTTCCGAAAAACGATTTTGGTGCGTTCTATGAATCCGGGCTCGATGTGCACGGCGTCTTCGATCCAGCCAGTGCCGACCGCTCATTGCTCTTCAATGCCGAACACCCATCGCCCGATGATCCTCTGCACACGTTTGGCGTCGATGACGGCACGGGCTACTTCGACGGCACTAACCGCTGGTATTTCATCGGGGCTTTTCTCGTTAAGGGTCAGTGGAAGCAATTCATCCTGCCGGGTATTCGCACGCTTGCGCTGGCTTATGCCTTAAGCGGAGAACGCATCTATGCGCACAAGGCCGCGATCCTGCTAGACCGCGTGGCCGACCTCTATCCGAGTTTTGATTTCCTGACCCAAGGCCTGACCTACGAAAAATCCAATACCATTGCCGGCATGGGTCTCGTATCGGTGTGGCACGACGCCTGTCGTGAAACCCGTGATCTGGCCCTGGCCTTTGACCTGATCTCCCCGGCGCTTGAAGGAGACGACAAACTGGTGAAGTTCCTCACGCACCAAGCCGCGCGGCATCAGCTCTCGAATCCCAAGGACACCCCGGAAAGGATCCGCCAAAATATCGAAGCCGGCATCTTGCGCCATGTGCTGGAGGAGCCGCGCAAGATTCTCAGCAACTTTCCCAATACCGAGATTACCCAAATCGTCGCGCAGACCATCCTTGGGTGGCCGGACAATCGTGAACAGTTACTGGCAGACCTGCAGGCCACGCTGGAGAAAGTTACCGCAGTGGACGGTCTGTCTGGTGAAAAGGGTCTGGGTGGTTACGCTGCGATTGCCCCTCAACTAGTGGCCGGCGTGCTCATGCTGTTCAGCCGACTGGACGCCGAGCTATTGCCCGAGATGGTGCGCCGCGTGCCTGCACTCGTGCAGATGTTTCGTTTCCACGCGGACCTGTGGATCGCGGGTGCGGTGGTTCCGCGTATTGGCGATACCGCGGGTTTTGGCCTGCTCGACGATCGCTATCTCGGCGCGAATTTCGTCCGCAAGCCGTTCGATCTGGAGTGGAACAACCTGCCGTTCTGCTCTGACTTCACGCTCTTTAAAAAACTCCACGCCATCACCGGCGATCCGACCTTCATCCAGCTCCTGTATCTTGGAAACGGCCGCGTGATCACCGACCTGCCCCATGATTTGCTGGAGGCAGATCCGACGACGTTTCAAAGCGAAGTTGCCACGGTCATACGCGATCACGGCGCAGCTTTGCCGGTGAAGTCGGTCAACAAGGAGCAATGGGCACTGGCTGCCTTGCGCACTGGAACGGGGACGGGGGAACGAGCGGCGTGGCTCGATTACGATGTAGGTGGCAATCACGGTCGGCCCGATGCGTTTACCATCGGCCTCTACGCTCATGGGGTGGAATTGTTGCCCGGTTTTGGTTACCCGCCGGTGCACTTCGGCGGTTGGTTTTCACCCAAGGCCCTTTGGTATAAACGCACGGCTGCACACAACACGGTTTTGGTCGACGGCAAAGATCAGACGCCCGTGCGCGATGAAGCGGAAACTGAACCGCTCGCGATCCAACTCAATCCACAGAAAGGACTCGTGCGCGGTCGCACGACGGCGTGGGCCGATAAGCCACAAGTGAAACTGATTGCGGCCTCCGGGCCTGAGTTGGTGAGCACGACCCCGATGCAACGCTACGAACGCGCGCTCCTGTTTGTGGATGTGTCCGCGGACGACAGTTACGTGCTCGACATCTTTCGCGTAGCTGGTGGGCGCGATCATGTGCGTATGCTTCATCCCAATTTCGGCCCGGCCACTGTGACCGGGTTGGAGTTGTCACCACTGCCAGACTTTGGTGATCCCAATATTCAGATGCGTAACTTTCGCGGGGGCACACCCTCGCCGGGCTGGTCAGTTGATTGGAAGATCGTGGACCCGTGCGGATTGTTACCCGCCGAGGCCGATGTGCATTTGCGTTGCACCGATCTCACCACCGGCGCGCAAGCGATGCTGGCGGAGACGTGGCTGGCTTCCAAACATGGTGGAGCAAATCACGAAGGCTGGCTCAACAGCCTGGTGGTGCGTCGTCAGACAAAGGAAGCTCCGCTGACATCGACCTTTGTCGCTGTGCTCGAGCCCTACAGGGATCAGTCAAACATCCGTTCCATTCGCCGAGTGCCCTTGCAGACAGTGGATGGAAAGACCGCCGGAGATGCGCATGTCGCCGTGGTGGTGACTTTAGGTGACGGTCGCGAAGATCTGCTGATCTCGCGCGACACTAATGTTGAGCGCCAGTCACTCACACAACCCGATTGGACCTGCACGACGGACGCCGACTTCAGTGTATTCCGGCGCAGTCTCGAGGGTGTGAAGACTCAGCTGCTTTAGTTTTAAGGGGTCAGGCCGTTATTTGTTAATTTTTATTTGAGTCTCGCCACTGGGTAACCTAATTTCCGGCCGTGGCCCGTAAGTTGCGCATCCAATTCGAAGGAGCGATGTATCATGTGATCAATCGCGGCAATTACCGGCGGGATATCTTTGAGTCCGTCGGAACCGTGCAGGCATTCGAGGAGGCACTGATTGAGGCCTGTGAGAACTATGGTTGGCGGTTGCACGCCCATGTCGTGATGCGGAATCACTATCATTTGGCGCTCGAGACCCCCCGCGCGAATTTGGTTGATGGCATGCATTGGCTGCAGAGCACGTTTGCCACGCGCTTCAACCGACTGCGTCAGGAACGTGGTCACTTGTTTCAGGGTCGCTACCAGGCTTTGCTGATTGAGGATGCGGCGGCGCTGTCACGCGTGGTGGACTACATTCATCTCAATCCGGTCCGTGCCGAGGTAGTAGCGGTTCAGCACTTGGCCGGCTTTCGTTGGAGTAGTTTGTCGCGCTATTTACGGGGGCCGCGTCCGAAGGTGTTTGTGGCGAAGGACTGGTTGGAGGCCAAGGGTCTCCAAGACACCCCAAAGGGAATTAACGATTACCTGACCTCACTTTTGGAACTCGCAACAGATGAGGCGGAGCAGAAACGATTGGGCTTGGAGAGTCTTTCCTCCGGCTGGGCCATTGGCACGGATGGCTGGCGGCAGGCCATCGCCAAGGATCACGCCAACAAAGCCCTGGATCCCGGACTGGAATCCAATGAGATCGCCGATTTGAAAAGCGCCCTATGGACTCAGACTTTTGAGTCTGAGATGCACCGGCTCGACAAGACACCCGCCGATGCGAAAAGCAGCTCCCTTCGGGTGCAGTGGAAGCTATCAATGGCCCAGCGTTTGCGTGAGGTCGGCGCGCCTTATGCGTGGATCGCCGAGCATCTCCATATGGGGAAACCTAGTTCGGTGCGGGTCTACCTCTGTCAACATCGGGCTAAAATTAACAAATAACGGCCTGACCCCTTTAAGGGGAGGCTTCGCCGAGGTAATTGCCGTAGGAGAGGGAGAGGACGGCCGTGATCAGGATCATTAGGGCCAGGGCCAGCATCACCCAAGTGCGCGGTTTGCAGCCCGTCCACTCGCGCCAGATGAAACCTGCCAAGCTGCTAAAGAGCACCAGCATGATCATGTGGATGGCCCAGCTGGAAAACTTGTAGTCCCCCATCCGGACGTGGGCCAAGCCGTAGAAGAAGAACTGCCCATACCACAAGAATCCGGTGAGCACGGCCAAGGCGAAGTTCAACTGCAGCTTCGGTTTTTCGGTCCCAGCGGGTAGTTCAACATACTCCCCGAAGGTGCGATGCTTTTTGTGCAACCAGAGGCTGTAAATCGCGGTAGTGAGAAACGCGCCGGTGTTGGAGAAAATGTAGATGACGTTGCCTTGAAAATAACCGGCACCATGCGCGGCCGCGATGTCGGCGATCGGTTGGCCGGCGGCCAAGGAAAACCCATACACTGCTGAGAGGATACCGGCCAGCACGCACAACGGCAGACCTTTCGCCAAATTGAAGCCGTCGTTACGTGATTCGCGATCGAGTTCCTTGAAGCGTCCCGCCAGTCCCGAGGCGAGGATACCCACGGCACCGATTACGACCCCCGCCAGCACGTAGCTCGAACCGGTCTTGGCTAATATCGCCTGCAACTCACCATGCCAAATTGCCGGCAGCATGGTGCCGAGCACACAGGAGATTCCGATCGCAATGGCGTAGGTCAGTGAAAAACCGATATAGCGAATCGCCACGCCAAAGGCCGTGCCGCCGATGCCGTAGATGGCGCCAAGGACAAAAGTCTGGGCCATCACTGAGCGCGGCGCCTCGCGCAACACCGCGGCCAGTTCCGGCACGGTGAACCAAGCGCCGACAAATGGCAGCACGAACCAGCAGATGGCGGCTTGGGCCAGCCAATAGGTCTGCCACGACCAGCCCCGCGTGCCTTTTTGCGGCGTGTAGCAAAACGCGGCACTGACGGCGCCAATGGCATGCAGCAGGATGCCGAGCAAGGGATTGGGGGTAATCATCGGGATTTATCGCGCGGGGTGGGGCGACACGGGGTTAGGGGAGGACCCATGCAGTGAAAGGACGCCGCGCCGTCAGGCAAGCTGGCAGTAACGGCATGGATTGGTGACTCGCCTTCGGCCGATTGACTGACCTAATCGCGAACGTGAGCACCACGCCCGCCGAAACTCTTCCTCTGACTTCAACCTCCCCGTGTCCCTGTGGCTCGGGCCGCAATTACGGCCAATGCTGCGAGCCGATCATTGCCGGCACCACGCCGGCCCCCGATGCCGAAGCACTGATGCGCTCCCGTTTCACCGCGCACGTGATCGACGACACGCGCTACTTGGACCGCACTTATCTGCCGACTTCCAAACAGAACTCCACTGACGAGCACACACCGGGCACGCACAAGTGGACAAAGCTCGAGATCCATCGGCACGACGCCAATGTGCGTCCGGGGGTATCGCACGTGGATTTTTCCGCCTACTTCACCCAGGAAGGTCAGGCTGGGGTGATGCACGAGAAATCCGAATTCGAGTTTCTCGATGGGAACTGGATCTTCACGAAAACCCTGCGCCAAGGACCCGCCCCGATTGTTTCCGCCTCCAAGGTTGGCCGCAACGATCCATGTCCCTGTGGCTCGGGTAAGAAATACAAGAAGTGCTGCGGCGCTTGATCGTTCCTGGCGAGGTATCGGGAATAATCAGTCCACTTACCGGTTGCATCGGGGCCTGACGCAACTACGCCGGAGAGGAACCATCGATTCCCAATGGCTACCCCGACCCTCTCCGCCACCGAACGTTTTCACTTCGAGACCCAAGGCTATCTGGTCTTGGAAAATTTCCTCACCCCCGAGCACACGGCACGGCTGTTGACTGCGCTGGAACACGCGACGGCGCGGCGCCGGGCCGCGCAACCTGCCGGGCACAAGGCCGTATGGCCGCCGAAGGTTCCTGCAGACCTCACCCAACTCAACGGCGCCAAAAGCACGCGCCTCCTGAACATATTGGATGATGATCCGTTGTTTCAGGAGTTGCTCGACTGGCCCGCGTTGGTGCCCTACCTGCATGCGCTCTGTAATCCCGAGCCGCACTATCACGCCTCGGATGCCATCTTGGAGGATGCCCCCGACTACACCAATCGCGCGGGTGATTGGCACATCGACGGTAAGGACAACGGCTACCGCAATTTGTCTGGTCCCATCCCGCTGCTGCAACTCAAGGTCGGCTATTATCTCTCCGACATGACCCAGCCGTGGCGTGGCAATCTCACGGTTGTGCCGGGCAGTCACCTCTCCCGGTCCGAGTTGTCCGCCGAGGATCGCAAGCGGCGAGAATTTTTCCCCTGTGCTCAGCAAGTCTGCGCCCCAGCCGGCAGCGCGATCCTGTTTCACAACGCCATCTGGCACACCGCCGCGCCCTATAATGCCGGCGAACCCGGTCGCCGCATGCTTTACTACGGCTACGAACATCCATGGATGTTGGCGAACATGGCCCATTGGAACTACAGCAAGACGTTCTACAACAAAAAGCTCACACCCGCCCAGCGCAGATTCTTCCACGGCTTCGTGTTCGATCCACCCGAGCAACGCATGTAAAAGCGACGGGACGACTTCGTCGCCCATCAACCCCGGGAGGGTTCCAACATCTCGGCCCGGGCCTTGTCGGCCAACGCCTTCAGGTGGCTATCATTCGCCAAGTTTTGTTCGAGGTGAACCATGCGTTGCGGACTGGCCGTATTGATCATCGCTTCACCGTAGGCGCGATCCACCCAGAACCGAGCGGCCCCCGTAAGATATTCGCGCAGCTCCGGCAGGAGTCGTTCCGGGTAACGCTGACAGCAATTCATAGTAAACATGCGGCGACGGGCACTGCCACCGAAGGCCGAGTGTTTCAAATTGTGGTTGAATAGCACCACATCACCCGGCCTGGTCTCCAAGGCCACACACGGCACATTTCGGTCATCCATAGCCCAACTGGTTTCTGCATCAAAGACCTCCGCTTGCAGGGCCTCAGCAAATTTGTCGCCGATGCGATGTGACCCGGGGATGACGCGCAGGCAACCCGTGTCGCGAGCCACCGGATCGAGATAGAAGGCCATCTTGATATGCGTAATATCGCGGTGCCAACCGTCCGAATGCCAGCCCGTGTCGCCGGCATAGAGATTACCGTCCGACCCCATGTAATTGAAATTATCGCCCAGGATACTGATGGCGATGCCCTCTAATCGCGGATCGTCGAGCAACGTGCTGAGGTAAACACTGCGATCAATGCACGGCGCGATGCAGGACCGACGTTTGCCGTCATGCGCCTGACCGTGATGTCCGCCGCCTTGGGCGGCCCAAAGAATTTCGAATTCGGCAATGATGCGTTCGATGCGGTCAGCGAGCAGGCCGGGGAAGGCCAGATAGCCGAAGGTGTGGTAGAAAGCCAGTTGCTGAGGGGACAGCCGGTAGGGGGTCATGCTGATCAGCACTAGGTTGCTGGAACCAACGGTCAATGGCCGTTAGACTGGTGGCACAAGATATCAGTAATACTTTTGGCTTTTGAATCGAACTGGTGGCGATCTGACCAATGGTCCGCACCAGTTTTCGTAAAGATGAGTGGAAACAGATTCTGAACAGATTCACATCCCGGTTTAATTGAGGGGATTGATTTCCAGCTGTGTTCCACTGATGGTGGCCCATGCCCGCACCCACGAAAGACTTGAAGGATTACTCGATCATTGAACTCAACCATGTCGCTCTCGACGTGGCCGACGTGCCGGCGAGCGAGCAGTTTTATGGCGAGGTGCTGGGTTTACCGATGTTGCCGCGACCGGATTTCAACTTCCCCGGGGCTTGGTTCCGACTTGGGGTCACGCAGGAACTCCACCTCATCGGCAATCGCGACCGGCCCATCGGCCAACGCTCCGGACACTTCGCCCTGTTGGTTTCGGATATCGAAGCGGCGGCGGAACGATTGCGGATTGCCGGCGTGGAGTTTCGCGGTCCAAAGCCCCGTCCCGACGGTGCCCTGCAAATTTTCACGTCTGATCCCGACGGCAATACCATTGAGTTGTGCGCGAATCTGCCGGGTTAAATCGCGCGGACACACTCCCGGATTGCCAGCAACGATAGGGCGACCTAACTAGGCCACGATGACTTCATCGGACGGCAGCCCCATTCAGCCGTGGTATGGAACGGCGTGGACGCGACTCAAAGAGTTTTGCGTCACGGAGGGCGGCGCCACGTTCATCTGGACGCGATGGATCATGCTTCGCGCCGTGGGTATCCTGTTTGTGATCATCTTTTGGGGGATCATCGGGGAGAGCCGGGGGTTGATGGGACCGGACGGAATAGCGCCGATCCGCACCGGCAAATGATCACTCCACGGCGGTTGATTGATCCATGGGCTTGACCCATTCGGGCCAGTTGGCCGGAGCTGGGGCGGTGAGCGCGAGATCCTGATGGGTGGCCGGATGTTGCAGCTTCAACTGCCGGGCATGCAGGCCAAAGAAATTCGCTGGCTGGCCGGAGCCGTAGACGGGATCGCCGACCATCGGGCATCCGGCGTGTTGGCAATGCAGTCGGATTTGATGCGTGCGTCCGGTTTTCAGCAACACGCTGACCCAAGTAAAGCGTTTGTCAGTCGAAGTGCCGAGCACGCGAAAGGTCGACACCGCCGGTTTGCCGCCGGTGGGAACGTTGGCCCAGATGCCCTGGCCCGCCGGTCCGATTTGGGTTTCGATTTTGTTCAACCCGGCCGGCCAGGCACCCTCGACGACGGCCCAGTAAAGTTTGCGCACCTGCCGTTGCTCAAAGATGGCGGCCAGCTCGGCATTGTAGCGGTTGGTCTTGCGTAGCAGCACGACGCCACTCGTCAACCGGTCCAGTCGATGACAGCAAAAAACCGGTTTGCCGGTGAGTTGACTGGCGGTTTGTTCGAGATCGGTCTCTCGATCTCCACCGCCCTCGGTCAGTATCCCGGAAGGCTTGTTGAGTCCGAGCAAGTGCTCATCTTCAAACAGGATATCGGGTGACGGATTCACGATTGGACAGCGTGAGCCGTCGCATGGCCGAAGCAAGAACAGTGGAGGTGGATAACACGACCCTTGTGCAATCGCCCCGCTTAGGACAGCAATGCCGTGTGCCCCAACCGCCCTCCATGCCGGAGTCCGATTCAACGGCTCCGGAAACCGGGGCGCCGGTTCCGCATCGCCGTCGACCGCGTTATGCCGGCAAAAACCCGCGCCGGTTTGAAGATAAATACAAGGAGCACGATCCGGCGCGTTATGCGGCCGACGTGGCAAAGGTCATCGCTTCGGGCAAGACCCCTGCCGGCAGTCACCGCCCGATCATGGTGGAAGAAATCATGGCCGTGCTGGCGTTGCGTTCAGGAGAGGTGGCGGTGGATTGCACGCTGGGTTACGGAGGACATGCCGCCGAAATTTTGGCCCGGTTAAAACCCGGTGGCCGACTGATTGGTTTGGACGTTGACCCGATTGAACAACCCAAGACCACCGCGCGTTTGCGGGCGGCGGGATGGGCGGAAGATTGCTTCACACCCGTGCGCTCAAATTTTGCGGGTCTGCGTAAAGTGCTGGTGACTCAAGGTCTCCCCGGCGTGAATGCCATCCTGGCGGACTTGGGCGTGTCTTCCATGCAGCTCGATGATCCCACGCGCGGGTTCACTTTCAAAACCGACAGTGCGCTCGATCTGCGGCTCAATCCCACCCGGTCGCCCTCGGCCACCGAATGGCTGGCCCAAGTATCCGCAAAGGAGTTCGCCGCGATCTTGACCGAAAATGCCGACGAACCCTTTGCAGAGTTGATCGCGGGTGACCTCATCAGTTCGCGCGACCGGCAACCCATCATACGCACGCTGCAACTGGCCGAGGCGATTCGACAGATCCTGCGTCGATATTCGCCCGGTCGGGATCCGGATAAAATCGACGACAGTGTGCGCCGCGTGTTTCAAGCGATCCGCATTGCCGTGAATGATGAGTTCGGCGCGTTGGATATGTTTCTGCGGCAGTTGCCCGATTGCCTGAAGTCCGGAGGTCGCGTGGCGGTGCTCACGTTTCATTCGGGTGAAGACCGCCGGGTGAAGCATGCCTTCCGTGAGGGCCTGCGGGCCGGGGTTTACGCCTCCACCAACGACGAAGTTGGCCGGGCCAGCGCGGAAGAGCGTCGGGCCAACCCGCGCAGCACCTCGGCGAAACTCCGCTGGGCGGTGCGCGCCTGAACCCTGGTTCAGTCCTTGTGTTCCTCGGCGAGTTTGGCGCCCTCGCCCTCGGGCAGGCCGTCGCGGAAAGTGCCGAACCAGCGGTCGAGCGGGATGGTGGCCTCGCCGTAGTTGCATTCAAAATAGCGATGGTGCAGATAATGAAAATACGAACCGGTGGGCACCTTGCCGTTGGCGATCGGGCCTTCGAATCCGTGGTGGCCGGCGCCGGGGGTCAGGGTGGTGTGTTGCAGGTTGTAGAGGAAATGCAAGGGGTGTGACGGCACCACCCAGTGGATCAGCACCACGCTGATATAGAGCACCAGCTCGACCGGATGCATGGCCATGCCGGACCAGGTGTTGGGATTGATGTTTTTGTGATGCAGGTAGTGGACGTGCTTGTAGAGCGGCTTCCAATGGATGAGCCGATGAACCACGTAGAAGTGAAACTCGCGCCAGATGGGGATCAGCAAAAAGAGAGTGACGAACCAGACCGGATGGCGCGCCCACTCCAGCCACGGAATAAAATGATTGGCGTAGAGCCACATCGTGACGACCTCGTAGCCGGACCACACGATGCCGCCGACGCCGCAGGTCCAAAATATATTATCGTAGACCTGATCGCGAAAGAGGAACACCCGGCTGTTCGTCGCGGGCCAGTTGGCGTCGTATTTCTTTTTCAAGCCCTCACCCTTGCGGATGTGGAGGTAGTAGTGGAGTGAGCCGTAGAAAATCCACATGATCGCGAGATTGCGCACCCAGATTTGTGCGATCCAGCCGGGGGCAAAGGTGGCGCAGCGCTCCATCGAGGGTTGAAAGAAAAACCACGTGATCGCCGCAAACGCAAAGACCACGCTGCTGAGCGGCCACAGATAACCGGGCCAACCGAACAACCATTTCAGGAAGGCCTTCACGCGGAGTGGCCATTGAAAGACAGGTGCGTAGCGGACGGGGTAGTCGGGACGCCATTCGCCGCGGGCGTTGCGTCCTGCTGCGGCATACTCCTCCGTGCGAGTGGAGTGGGGTTGTGCTGCCATCGGCGGTAATCTGGTCAAGGCGATGCTCATGGCAAGAAATCTGGGCGAGGTGTGCGCTTGCCCTGAAACCAACGCCCTCTGAGGGTTGCGCTCCAGATCATGTAACTACCGAATCTGCTGGCCACGAAGTTTGGACGCATGACGGCGTTCTTTTCCCTCTACCTGACCGAGGGTGTGCCGCTCGGATTCACCGCCACCGCGATCGCCACGCAGATGCGTCGCCAAGGGCTGGGACCGGCCGAGATCGGCGCGTTTGTCGGCACGTTGTATTTACCGTGGGCGTTCAAATGGGCGGTCGGACCGTTTGTCGACGTGCTGTCATCCGATCGGTTCGGGCGTCGGCGCATGTGGATCGTCCTGACGCAGGTCATGATGGTGCTTACGCTGATGGCGGCGATGCCGGTGAACTTCACGACGGAGCTGAAGCTCTTCACGTTTGTCATTTTGCTGCACAATATCTTTTCCGCGACCCAGGACGTCGCCATCGATGCGCTCGCGGTCAACGTCCTCAAAGAGTCCGAGCGCGGCACGGCGAATGGCCTGATGTTTGCGGGTGCTTATCTCGGGCAGGCAATCGGGGGTTCCGGGGTGTTGTTTCTCATACCCTACACCGGCTTGCCGGCCACCTATGTTTTCGTGGCGGCGATCCTGATGTCCGTGACCCTGTTTGTGGCCTTGCCGATGAAGGAACCCAAAGGCCCGCCCAAACCGCCCCGCGAAGGCTCGGCCCTCGGCGCGGTGACCCGGGAGATTGGCACGTTCACGCGGGATGCCTATCGTGCATTCACTGGCAGCCGGGCTGCTTGGGTGGGCTTGATCTTTGCGATGCTGCCGGCGGGAGCCTATGCGCTGAGCCTCGCGCTCCAGTCCAACCTTGCGGTGGAACTTGGACTCAACGACAACGCGATCGGGCGACTCGCCTTGATGAGCACCGTGATCAGTGCGCTCTGTTGCGTGGCCGGCGGTTGGCTATCGGACCGGTTTGGCCGACGTAAGATGCTTGCCTTGTTTTTTGTCGGCACGGCCATCCCCGGACTCTACCTCGCTTGGATTATGCAGGGTCATGGGTGGATCATGCCGGTCGATCCACAGATGGCCGACCGACCGGTGCCGGCTGAAGGTTTGGTCAACGCATTCTGGGGCGCCTGTCTGCTCTTTTCGGTTTTCCAAGGCCTGATGTATGGCACCAAGGCGGCACTCTTCATGGACATCACCACGCCGGCCGTGGCGGCGACACAGTTCACCGCTTACATGGCGATGAGTAACCTCGTCATCTCCTACTCGGCGACCTGGCAGGGATATGCGATCACCCGGTTGGGTTATCCGCTTACACTGGTGCTCGATGGGGTCGCCGGCTTGGTGTGCATCGGCCTGATGCCGTTGATGGTAAAACCCACTGCGAAGCCCGAAGCCGTGGCGGGGTCAAATTAGTTTGGCAGGAAGGTGGGCGCGCAGGTCCCGCTGCGCGCCATGACGGGCCCCGGGACATGCCCGTCCACCTTTGGGCCAACCGGAAGCGGGATCTGCGGCCGACTAGACCGCGGTGCGGTTGTCGGATTTGAAGTGCGCGAGACTGCGGTTCATCGCGATCGCACGCTGCGAGGCCTGTTGAGCCGTATCCTTGCGAATAATCGGACCCCCATTGACGGCGGGTTTCGGTTCTTCGTTCACCGCCGCCGAGGCAAACAGCACCATCAGCTCCGCCTTGGTATCAAGGCGGCGGGCAGGAAACCCGGTGTAACGGGTGAGCCATTGGATGATGGAAGCAGGTGCGGCACTCATGGGAATAGACGGCCATCACAGAGGGCCGGCCCGCGTTTGGCGAGTGTGGAGTAGTGGGAGGGGACGATGGGGGAAACTTTAGGTCGCCAATCCCCGGACCGCGGGCCCATGTTCTAGGCATGAAGATCCACTCCTCCGAATTCGCCACCAGTGCACCGGACTTGCGGCAAAGTCCGCCGGCGAACTTGCCGGAGTTTGCATTCATCGGCCGATCCAACGTCGGTAAGTCCTCCCTGATCAACATGCTGACCATGCGCAAGGGGCTGGCCAAGGTATCGGAAACGCCTGGCAAAACCCAGCTCATCAATTTCTTCACCATCAATGGCAATTGGAACTTGGTGGATCTGCCGGGCTACGGCTACGCCCGGGTCTCGAAGGGCAAACGGGCCGATTTTAATGTCGCCGTGGCCGACTTCCTGGAGAAGCGCGAGTCCCTGAAACACACCTTTGTTTTGATCGATTCGCGGCTGCCACCGCAGGCGATTGACGTGGAATTCATCCGTTGGCTGCTCACGACGGATGTGAGTTTCTCGGTCGTCTTTACCAAGGCCGACAAACAGTCCGCCAGCAAAACCCAAGCATCGGTCCATCGCTTTCGTAAGGACGTGCTCGCCATGGTCACCCCGGCGCCGGCGGTGTTTATCTCCTCAGCCGAGGCCAAGACCGGTCGGAAAGAGATTCTCGGCCACATCGACAGTCTGCTGGGGTAGGCTGTCTGCCCACATTGATTATCGCTTGGGCGTGAACAGCAGCAATGTGCCCACCGACTGATAACCCAGGATGGTGTAAAGTTTGACCACGGCTTTACTGGTGGTGAGCACGGAGGCCGGGGTGCCCCGTTTGCGTTCATCCCGCATCAGTTGTGCGAGCAGGGCCGAGGCTATCTTCTGCCGACGATATTCCGGCAGCACAAACAGGTTGGAAACCCACGATCCATTTTGGCATTGGATGCTGCTGACCCAACCGACTACGGCACCCTCGATCAGGGCCGCGTAAAGATGGATGGGGGCAACGTCGGTCAGATGTTTGGGCAGAATTTGCGGGAACGGGGCAATCTGGTTCACCGCGTCGGCCTGATCGGTGGTTAATACCCGTTGGATGCGCGCCGGTGACTTGATGCTCGGGATCTGCTTCAGGGCGTGAACCATCACGCTTTCAGCACCATCCAATTTATACCCTTGTGCCTTGTATTCTGCGCGCAGGGCTTCGTCGGTCGTATCGATGGGGTGAAATGCACAGATGGCATAAACCCCGCGGGTGTGAGCCCGGACCAGCTTGTCCACCACCGCCGCCGGAGTCTTATATGCGCACCATTCTTCGTCACGATATTCATTGGCGCGATGGCGCGGTGCGTCCCGCAACACCCAGAGTGGATCAATCTGCTCCGCAAGGTAGGGATGACTGAAACTACGGGCAAAGGTCACGCCTTCCACGAAGACGCTGATGTTCCGCGAGAGGGCAGAATTGCTGTGAGCGGTCTTCTTGGAATTTTTGGCCATGTTGAAAGGGATGAATCATTTTCCAACGCGAGTAAACTCGGCGCATTTTTTGTTTTTGGCTCCCATGGCTCCTGCCTTGGTGCCCGACTCGGATAACGGGGTTTTCGTCTTGGTGTGGCTTGCCCCGGGAGCGTCGTGCGTTATGGCTCGTGGGGAGATCATGAAACGCCGGATCCCTGCAGACAAACAACCCACCTGCCGCGGCAAACGCCGCTATCGCACGCAAGGTGATGCGTTGGACGCGGCGATGCTGGCCGGAGTGGAGCGCAAGCGCCGCGCCTATGTCTGCCCGTGGTGCGGCCAGTGGCACCTGACGACCATCCCCGAAATCTGAAACCTTTCCTTATGAGCTCAGAAAAATCCGTCCCCGCCTTTCCTGGTTTGCTTGAAGAAATGACCCTTGATGAAGTGCGGGCATTCAATCCGGAGGTCGTCGTGGTGCCGTTGGGCTCAACCGAACCACACGGGCCGCATCTGCCTTATGGCACCGATACGTTTCAAGTGACCCGGCTCTGCCGGCTTGCGGTTGAGCGGGCGAATCGTGACGGAGCCCGTGCCCTGCTATACCCGACCTTGTCGATTACCAACAACGCGAACTTCCGCGCTTTCCCTTTCGCCCTGCGCATCGGGGTGCGGACGTTGATGAGCGTGCTGACGGACATCGCCTCGCAGTGCTGGCATGACGGCGTGCGCAAGCTCGTCTACGTAAACGGCCACGGGGGCAATCCCGCGGCATTGGACGCCGCGCTACGCGAGATGGCCGCGCAGGATGACATGCCGTTTGCCTGTTGGACGTGGGGAATTCCGCCGGAGGATTACACGGATCCGTTTGAACACTTCAGTGATCATGCCGGAGAAAAGGAAACCTCCCAGATGTTGTGGATTCGTCCCGAACTGGTGCGCACCGACAAGTTAACGGACAATCCATTTGGCGAGCTGCGGGTGTCTTCCCTACAGAAAGTAAGTTTTGTGCGGCCATGGCATCTCTACGTGCCCGCGAGCGCCGGAGGGGAGACGCGCAAGGCGACCGCGGCCAAGGGTGAGACGTTCATCACCGGTTATGCGGAAGGCCTGTCCCGTTTGTTGCTCGAACTATCGCAGGCCGAATACAACGACCGGTTTCCTTACACGTGAAGGCCCCTCGGGTCAGTCCAGATAAAGCCCGCCAGGTTTGATCATTTCCGCCAAGGTCATGCCAGCGAAGCCGGTGGCTTCCATGCGGAGCCCCGCCCAGGAGCGGATGGTGTGCCGCGAAATAGGGCGTCCGCGGTCCGAGGCCATGACACCAAGGCTCTGCCGAAGAGTGGTGTCGCCCAGCAGATGGGCCGCGTCGGTCATGGCTTGGTCGAGCTGGGTGGTGCGGTGGCCATGGCGTTGGACGAACAACAGGGTCTGCACCATGCCGACGCTCTTTGCGTTGTTCCATACGTCTTGATAGGGCCACCACGTCGCGTCTCCTTTTGCCGCGAGCAAACCCGCCCGACCGTGAACGCGCCGTTGCAACGCGCGCTGCAGGTCCTGCCGCAAGCGCGCATCGCCGGTGTGATGCCAGACGGTGATAAAGCCCTCGTCGTAATACCACTGATCGCCGAAGTGCAGGCGATCGAGGACGAAGGGCTTGCCGTTGTGCACGACCCAATGCGGGGCGCGGCCGAGCATCAATCCATCGGTCCGCCAATCTTTCAGCAGAAACCGCATGGCCCGTTCGGCGACCTTAAGGTAACGGTATTCGCCGGTGACTTTTGCAACGAGCGCGTAGGTGGAGGCCTGAATCGCGGTGGCGCAGGAGTAGATCGCCGTGGGCTGCGGCCACACCCCGTCATCGAATGCGCCGTTGCGTCGTTGGAATCGCGGCGCCCACTCATCGCAGAAAAGACGCAGCGCGTGGAGATAGCGTGTCTGGCGTGCCCCATGCACTTGCGCGGCCGCCACGGCGAGGGCGGTGACCATGGAGCCGATGTCCGACATCGGCAACCGTTCATCACGCAGAATCCGCTGCACTTCCGGTTTCGCTAATCGCGCGGTGGGTGTGCCGCGTCGCACTGCCTCCCATGCACCGTTGGGTAATTGTTCAGCGACGAAGAAATCGAGAAGCTTCGTGGCGGCCTCAAGATAAGTCCGGCGACCAAGCAAGAGATGTCCAGCCAGCAAGGCGCGCAGGGGCATCGAGGCCGTATACCAAAAGCTCTGGCCGGGTCCGTGGGTGTCGCCGAGAAATCCGTCCGCCTCACGGTGGCGCATGAGCCAGTCGCAGATTTGGCGCAAGGAGTCGCCTGGCCCACGCGATTTGGCTTGGGCCAACGTGGTCCGCGCAGGCGGGACGGCGGGGGGCGCTTGACGAAATAGCGGCCGCAATTCAACCGGTGCGGCGCCGAAGACTTCAATCGCGTTGATCAGAAAATCGCGCCCGGCCTCCGGTGTGAATTTCAAATCCAAGCGGTGGTTGCGGGCATGCACCCTCAAGCGGTGACTGGTAATTTTACCAGGCTTCAGCTGCACGGTGAGCGTGTTTGCCGCCCCGGTCGCGCTTACACGGAACGGCCCGTGGCCGGTCTCCTTGGTGAACGCGGTGAGCACGATGTCGTAGTCTCCATCGGGCAGCCCGATTGCAAGTGTCGCCGCCGTAGAGGCATGCACATAGCCTTCCAGCCGGGCTTCGCGAATGTTGCGCCCGGCGTTTTCCTCGACCGGGTCAAGCCAAGCGTAGGCGGAGTGCGTGTATAACCGGGACAGCACGATGTAGCCGCGCTGCCGGCGCTGATACACGTTGCCGAACTGCAAGGCCAGGATGCGGCGCATGGCGGGGCTCAGGCGTCGCGATGCGTGACGCGCTTGCCACCGAAGGCATCAATCGCGCGATAACCGGCGGTATAACTGCCGCTGTGCGGCGTGCCGGCCGGGATGTAACATTCGTCCCCGGGGCCCATGGTCACGGCCTGGTCGCCGATCAAACCGGTGAACGTGCCCGTCAGCACGACGGCATATTCATCATAGTCATGCGTGTGGGTGGGGCAGCTGCCGCCATCCCGGCATTGCCAGAGCACCATTTGGGAGCCGTCCCGGCCTTCGAAGACATACCCCTCGAGCGCCTCCGAAAGGTTTGAGCCGGCGACGGCGTTGGACGGCTGACGCATAAATTGGGGAAACTCTTTCATGGATGGGAACCGGGTTGGGAAAGCCTGCCCAGCGAAGCTGGGCGCACGAGGTGAACCAAGCTGAAAAGGGTGGTATGATCAAAAATCGTTGATCCGGTGGATCAGGCCTTCGGATCGAGGGCGGTGGTGAAACCTGCGCTCAATCGAGTCCATTGCGCGAGGATCCGATCAATGAAGTCGTCCTCGGTTGCCGGCACGATCTTGTCATGCGCATCCATCCACTCGACCGTGCGCCGCACGCCCTCCTCGTAGGGAGTGGAGTTGCGATACTCGGGCACGACGCGCTTCAACTTATCGCTCGAATACACCCCGTGGTAGCGGAAGATTTCCTCCAAGGCTTGCAGGCGTTCGTGTTTCAAAGTGAGCAACAGATCAGTGGGGATATGCACGATCTTCGGGGCCGGTGCACCGATGGCCGCGGCGGAGCGAATGGTGTATTCGTCCCAAGTCACGACCTCATCCCCGGTGATATTGTAGACCTCCCCAAAGCACTTTGGATTCCCGGCCGCATAGGCAAACCCGACGCCGACATCCTCGTTGAACGCACTTTGCCACAAGCCATGGCCGTCGCCGCTGACGATGACGGGCCGCCCTTTGCGCAGACGGTCCACGAATGACGGTTCCCAACCGAGGTTGTTGATGACGGGGCCACTCGGTCCATAAGTGTGCGATGGCCGCATGATCGTGACGGGGAATTTGCCGGCGGCGTGTGCCTGCAGAAAAATCTGTTCACAGGCGACTTTGCCGCGACCGTAGTTTGAGTGAGGATTCTGCGGGATGGATTCGTCAGTCGGGATGATGGTCTGTGTATTGCCGTAGGTGCAGACTGTGCTGCAAAAGATGAAATGACTGCAGCGACCGGCGAAGGCGCGCACGTCGCTCTCGGCTTGCGGAGCCTCAAAGCAGATCATGTCGATCACGACGTCCCAAGGTCCCGACTTGGCCATCGCTGCCTCAAACGCCGCGAAGTCATTGCGGTCGCCCACCAAATGCTGCACGTCGCCGAGCCGATCCTCTGTCTTCCCGCGATTGAATACCGTGATGTCGGCTTTGCGCGTGTGCAGCGCCTTGACGATGCCACTGGAGATGAGACCCGAACCGCCGATGATGAGAACCTTCATGGCTCCCACGAAATCATCCGCCGGCGGCCTGTCCATCCACAACCCATTCACCGGACATTTGACTGGCAGCGACCTGCGGCATCTGGAAGGTTCGCCCGATGGTTCAATCGCGGGAAATGGTTATTACCGGGCGCTACTTGAATGTGCCGATCAAGGCCGGTGCGGTGCGGCGCACCCTGCGCATGACTGACCAGGGCGATCCTTGGTTGCTTGCGGCGAAGTGATGAAGTAAACACAGCGATGTCTCTGTTTAATTTGGAAAAAGGGGTGCTCGGTTGGGGCGCGGATAATACGGGGTTTTCGCTGACCTTGAGCGCGAGTGGGAGTGATGGCTCATGGCAGGATTTGGGGTTACGGGAGACGGCAGAGAACACCTACGGTTTTTCCAGTGGAGGCATCCAAGGGGAGCTGAAGTGGACAGCGATCTCGGCCGAAAGAGTGGACTATGCGTGGAGCTTTATAGCCGATGCGCCGGTTCGTCTGCGACTGGCGTTTACGGTGCCGGGGGATGAGCGCGGATTTCACCTCATCCCGGCCTGCATTTTCGGGGACAATAATCATCATCTGGTCCGGCCGAATGAATTTCCTACGCTGCATGATGCCGTGCCGAATGAGCAAGGGCCGGCGCCGTTGTGGGAGTTCCGCGCGGATCGGGCGGCTTGTCCGGTGTCGATGCTCTGCACCCCGGCAGGAGTGGTGGCGTTGTCGATTGCGCCCTATGCCGACGACGCGGCGGCGAAGGATGGCTTTATTCGCAATGGTTTGTTTGCCGGACTGCCGAATACCGGTGGGGTGAGTCTGGGTTATGGCAACGATCCACTGTCCTATGTGAACAAGACGATGTTTCGACCGCCGACGGCGCATCGATCCCGCGGTGCCGGCACGACCGGTTCGCTGTATTGGTTGCCCGGCATCGGCAAGGCGGGGGCACATGGCATCATTCGCGATCTCTACGAGCGCCTGCGGGAGATACCCGTGCATCGCAAAACGGCAGTGGAAGCCGCGCGCGCCCTGTTTGAAGGATTTATCAAACCGAATTGGAGCGAGGAATTCGGCAATTACACCAACATGGCCTGCCGTGTGCCCGTGGACAACATACTGAAGGCATGGCGGCCGGTGTCGGAAATCGGCTGGACCGGCGGCGGGGTGTTTGCCTGGCCGCTGCAACTGGCCCAACAGCGCTGGCCGGAGGAGAAACTACCGAAGTCGTCCGCTCAAATTCTCGATCAAATTGTGGCGACCTGGAATGACCGCAGCGGATTTTTCAACGACGTGGCCGGTCCCAGTCTCGTGGGCGTGCCAGGGCAGGGCGGCGAAATCAAGGACGGCGGGATCAACGGCTGGTGGTCCGGATTTATGCCGCACACAATGAACCGTCATTGCGCCTACACCAACGGGCACGCGGCCTATTATTTGCTGAAGTGCGCCCGGCAGTTGCGCGAACAAGGTGGCGATCCTGTGGCATGGGAAGATGCGGCCCTGCGAGTCTGCGATAACGTGATTGAACTACAGCGTGGTGATGGTGCCCTCGGCTATTTGTTCAGCGCGGAACAACGCAAGGTCGTCGACTGGGATGGGTTCGCCGGCTGCTGGTTTGCCGCGGCGCTGCCACTGGCCTATGCGCTGACCCAAAACGATTTTTACCTCAAGGCCGCGCGGCGGGCCTTGCGTTATTACGCACATGCCGTGGCCGAACTGAATTGTTATGGAACGCCGATGGATACCTACAAGAGCGTCGATCAGGAAGGCGTGCTGGCCTTTGTGCAGGCGACGCGGTGGATGCATGCCATCACCGGTGAGGTGGAATGGTTGGAACTGCTGCGGGCTGGGGCGGATTACGAATTGCTCTGGCGTTACGCCTACCGGGCGCGACCGGAGTTCGCCCCACTCAAGGACAGCGGTTGGAATTCCTGCGGTGGCTCGGTGACCTCGGTTTCCAATCCGCATATTCACCCCATGGGGCTCGTGATTACGGAGCCGCTGCGCTATCTCGCGCAGCAAACCGGCGATAACTATTACCGCGACCGGTCCGATGATGGGGTGGCGTGGGCGTTGCAGACCTTGGAACTGTATCCCGAAGTTTCAGGTTACGGTCCCTATGGCGTGATGACGGAGCGTTACTGTCCGAGCGACGGCCTCTTGATCGAAACCTTTGAGGGCAGCGGTGAACCGGCGAGCATGTGGTGGAGCTACAACGCGTGGGCCGCGGCCAACGTGCTGGAGGGGCTGCTGGAGACGATGGAGCCGGTTGATTAACTTGTAGGGCGGGGTTTCCGAACCCCGCCTTCGATAACTCAATCCCCCAAAGGCGGAATCAGCGATCCCGCCCTACCATCAACGCACGGGCTTGGGTGGGTCCAGATTGGGCAGAAATACCGTCAGCAGTCCGACCAAGGGGAGAAAACTGCACAGGTAAAACACGTGGGCGATGCTGGTGTGATCGGCCAGCCAGCCCAACAGGGCCGAGCCGATGCCGGCCATGCCAAAGGCGAAGCCAAAGAAGATTCCGCTGACGAGGCCCACTTTGCCGGGCATGAGTTCCTGCGCGTAGACAAGGATGGCGGAGAAAGCCGAGGCGAGCACCACGCCAATGAAAACCGAAAGCACGGCGGTCCCCATCAGATTGGCGTAGGGCATCATCAAGGTGAAGGGAGCCGCGCCGAGAATGGAAATCCAGATCACGCGTTTGCGACCATAGCGATCGCCTACTGGTCCGCCGATGATCGTGCCGGCGGCCACGGCAAAGAGGAAAAGAAACAGGTAGAGCTGGGCTTGGGAGGCCGAAAGTTGAAAACGGCCGATCAGATAAAACGTGTAATAGCTGCCGATGCAGGCGAGGTAGAAGTATTTCGAAAAGATCAGCAGGGCGAGCACGCCCAAGGCGGTGAAGATTCGCCGCCCGGGCAGGGGATTGGCCGGGTAAATCGAACTGACGCGGGGTGTGCGCCGCAGTTCGCGCAGATGCGCCTGATACCAATGCCCGACGTTGGTCAGAATGATGATACCGGCCAACGCCAGCAGGGCGAACCACAGCACGTGGATCTGCCCGCGACCCATGACGATGACGGCGGCCAGCAACGGCCCGAGTGACGTGCCGAAATTACCGCCGACCTGAAACAAGGATTGGGCGAAGCCGTGTTTCCCACCCGAAGCCAGCCGGGCGAGCCGCGAGGCCTCGGGATGGAAGATCGACGAACCGGCGCCGATCAATACGGCCGAGAGCAAAATAAAATGATAACTGGGGGCGAGCGCGAGCAGCACCAAGCCGCCCAGCGTAAACCCCATGCCGACCGGCAAAGAGTAGGGCATCGGCCGCCGATCGGTGTAGTGACCGACGAACGGTTGCAGGAGTGAACCGGTGCCTTGGAAGGCCAGGGTAATCAACCCGATTTGGGTAAAACTAAGGGCGAACTCCGTCTTCAGCAGCGGGTAGATTGCGGGGACCAGCGCCTGGATGATGTCGTTGAGCAAGTGCGACACACTCAACGCCACGAGGATTTTCATGGCGATGAGCTGACCCTGATTGGAATCGTTCCCGGCGGGGACGGAGTCGTACATCCGGCCAAAGTGGCAATCCGGATGATTTGCGCAAATTGATATAGCAGTTCCAAACGCGACTGCCTTGAATGCGCGTCCTAACCCACGGACTGTCGACACTCCATGAATTCCGCTCCTTCGTTTCTGCGTGCTAAACCGGTCTGGTCCGCGACGTTGACCGGACAGATGAATATCTGGCTGAGCTTTCACGCCCGGTTGGAATTCATGCCCAAGCAACACGGTTTGTTGCGAGTGGCCGCGGCCCAAGCCTATCGGGTCCGCGCCAATGGAGTGGTGATGGCCCGCGGGCCGGCGCGCACCGCGCATGGGTTTGCCCGGATCGATGAGTGGCCGATCAGCGGCGACGTGTCGGGAGTCTTGGAATTGGTGATCGAAGTGATGGGCTACGGCGCGCCGACCTTTTGCTCCACCAATGAACCGGCCTTTCTGTGCACCGAGTTGGTGGTGGCGGGAAAGCCGGTGGTCTGGACCGCGGTGAAAGGCGGTGGGTTTACGGCGGAGCACCGGACCGAACGCGTGCAGAATGTGGAGCGCTACAGTTATCAACGCGCATTTGTAGAGGCCTATCGGCTGGGCAAATACGGTCAGATTTGGCAGGGCCCTGCTTATAATCCGATGACGCCGCACGCCTTGGCGTTGGTGAAACATCGCCGTCAATGGTTGGAGCGTGGCGTGGCCCTGACTGATTTATCAGAGCTTGCCGCCCTCAGGCCGGCGGTCCGTGGCACCACGACCAGCGACGCGAAGCTGATCAAGCTGGCGCCGAAATGGAATCACCTGTTTGACGTGCCAAAGACCTCGGCCGGCTGGCCCTTGGATCAAGTGGCGTGGCCGTTGTTCAAAACCCTGGCGGCGGCCCGATTCAAAACGACTGCGAACGTAAAGCTCAGCTCGCGGACACCGACTTTGTTGAAAGCCAAGGAATGGTTGCGGGTGGATTTTGGCGCGGATCACACCGGTTTCCCCCAAATGCGGGCGGAGGTCAGCAAACCGACGCGGTTGCTTTTGATCTTCGACGAAATTCTCGTCGACGATCAACTGATGTTCAACCGCTCGGGGTGTGTGAACGCGCTCTGGCTTGAATTGGTGCCCGGCATGCGAATCGCTTTCGAAGCCTTCGAACCTTATACTTTCCGTTACCTGCAAGTGCTGGTTTGGAGCGGAGCCGCCGAGGTGTCCCGTTTCGGTCTGCGGCATTATCGCAATGCGCTGCCGCTGCGGAAGGCCCCGCGCTCGATCAACCGACCGGCCGCCTTGGTGCGGGAGGCGGCGTTGAGCAGTTTCCGGCAAAACGCGCTGGATGTTTTCATGGATTGCCCGGCCCGGGAACGCGCAGGTTGGTTGTGCGACAGCTTGTTTGCGGCGCGGGCGGAATGGCATCTTTGCGGAGACAATCCGATCGAACGGGCTTTTTTGGAAAACTACCTGCGGCCGGCGAAGTTTGCCGATCTCCCGGCCGGGATGGTGGCGATGTGCTATCCGGCGGAGACGTTGAACAAGCAGTTCATTCCGAACTGGGCGATGTTTCTGGTGCTCGAACTGGATGAGACGCGGCGGAAACGCCGACTACCCGCGGAGTGGCAACCGATGATCGAGCGGCGCGTGCGCGGGCTGGTGCGCTATTTCAAGCGGTTCGAAAACGAACTGGGCCTACTGGAGAAACTGGAGAGCTGGGTTTTCGTCGAGTGGTCGAAGGCCAACGAGTTTGTGCAGGACGTGAACTTCCCTTCGAACATGCTCTATGCGGCCACCCTTCGCTCCGCGGCACGGCTGCTGAGCGAACCGGCCTTGGCCAAGCAGGCGCAGGCCATCGAAGCCACGATCCGCAAACTGGCGTGGCGCGACGGTCGGTTTGTGGACAACGCGGTGCGCGATGCGGCGGGTAAGCTCAATGTCACCGATCACGCGAGCGAGGTCTGCCAATACTACGCGTTCTATTTCGGGATCACCTCGCCGCGGAAACAGCCGGCATTGTGGCGCCGCTTGGTCAAGGCTGACTATGGCTCGCTTTATCCCGCCAATGTATTTGTCGGCAAGATCATGCGGCTGGACCTGCTTATCACCCACGGAGAATACGCGGCGGCCCGCCGGGAGATCCTGCGCAGCTACCTGTCGATGGCGAAACTGACCGGCACGTTGTGGGAGCTCTTTGAAAAAAATGTGAGCTGCAACCACGGGTTCACCGCTTACATCGCGGTCTTGATTGACCGTTTGGAAAAATTGCAGGGTAAGTCATGAGCCATACATCCCGCTTGCATGTCTACGCGACGGCCTGGTCGTTGCGCGAGTATCCCACCAAGACGGACGAGTGGTCTTGGGCGAAGAAATTCGCGGCGATCCGTGACGCGGGTTTCGCCGGCATCATGTCACCCCCACGAGAGGAATTGGCCGGCCGAGGCGATCTCGTTTACTGGTCGATCGGCAGTCTGGGCGTGAAGCACGACGTGGGGGCGTTCTTCGACCAAGTGAAAGAACTGGGGGCGACCCATGCGACGATCCAACTCGGTGATGTGGATACTCCCGTGCGGGATGCGATTGGGGTGGCGCAACGCGTGATGATCGCCTCGGTCGAGGCCGGGATTCCCGCGACGATCGAGGCCCATCGGGATACCTTTACGGAAACGCCGGAAAAGATGTGGGCGCTGTGTGATGGTTACCGTGAACTCACGGGAGAAATCCTGCCAGTGTGTTTTGATCATTCGCATTTCGCGGTCGTGCGGCATTTCGCCGCGCCCTACTGGCCGAAGCTCAATGAGCGTCCGGATATTTTGGCGGGTTGTCCGCGCTTTCACATGCGGCCCTTCACCGGGCATCACTGTCAGATTCCCGCGACCCTCGACGGCGTGAAGCGCACCCCGGAATATGCGCTCTGGAGCGACTATGCGCGCGAGCTGATGCGTTTTCTCAAGACCCAAGGCACCGCGACGGACATTCACATGGTGCCGGAGCTGGGTAACGCCGCGCCGGCCTATGGGTTGTCCTGTTTTCCCGATATCTGGGAAGACGCAAAAGTCATCGGCGCCGATTTGCGGCGTTGGTGGGACGAGTTGGTCTGACGCGGTCCCGGTAAATTTGGTGCGCGAAAATCGCGCACGGCTACCCACAGATAGGTTCAGTTTAATTCGTATAAATTATCCACGGTAGCCGGCCTCGTTGAGGCCGGACCGGGGTCAGCGACCCCGGCTACATTTGTCCCACCACTGACTATCCCAATCTTGAGATATGGCATTAACTCGCTGGCGGGGTCCAATCTGCGCTCGGCCAACTGTAGATGTAACGGGGGTCGTCAATCGTCCACTCCACCATGCGCGGGTGGGGACGGCGCACATGCGGAATGACGGCGCGTTCATCGGCGAGGGCGCTCCAACCGTATTCGACGCCCACATCGATTGGGGTGGGGAGTTGCCAGAGCTGGGCGTCTTTCACGTATTTTAGTGCGGCAGCGACATCGGCGCGGATTTGTGCGCGAACTTCATCCGGGGGATAAAGTTCACAGGTGGCCCAACCGGTGCCGCGTTTGGTGGCGGTCGTTTGCACCCAGGGGAACAAGCGGTTTGCTTCTTCACCGAGTGATTCGTCGCCCGAAACATGAATCAGCGGCACGCCCTGCGCACCGGCGAACAAGGCGAGTTGGCTCATCTCCCCATGTTCCTCGCCATTGATCAGGTAGCGGCAGATTTCCTTGGGGCACTGGGTGTGATCGAGAAAGGCATGCAGGGTGCCGGCCATGGCGTGTTGTCCGACCATGAGGACACCGGCCATCGTGGCATCGAGGCCTTCGAAGTGCAGCGGCGCACCGCTGACAATTTTACGCAGGGTGGCCCGGGGATCGAGTTTGACCCGGTTGAAGGCGGACTGGCGGTTGCGGCCGTGGCCGTCCCACACGATGACCTCGGTGGCGCCGGCATCGAAACATCCCGCCACCGTGGCGTTGGTGTCGGCGGCGAGTTGGTCGAGGCCGTGGAGATACCGGGGATCGTGATCGTCCGTGGCGTAGCACTGGTCCCAATCGTCCACTCCGGCCAAGCCTTCCATGTCTGTCATGATGCCG
This sequence comes from Cephaloticoccus sp., assembly GCA_030833445.1. Classification (GTDB taxonomy): domain Bacteria; phylum Verrucomicrobiota; class Verrucomicrobiia; order Opitutales; family Opitutaceae; genus Cephaloticoccus. Next base: position 38,078 of record JAURHD010000011.1, read on the forward strand.
ATCTTCATGCCGGGGTAGCGTGGCGGTATTTCCCTTCATTTCGAGAATTGAAATGAGATGAACTTGACGGAGACGAAACCCTGCGCGCTCATCGGCGTGCGATGTCATGGATTAAGACCTCTATTGGACGGTTGCGGGTGATCGGCTTCTGGGAAGGCGTGTCTTTCCTCGTGCTGCTCGGCATTGCGATGCCGTTAAAATATATTTGGGGGCATCCCGAGGCGGTGCGCGTGGTGGGGATGGCCCACGGAATCCTATTTCTGCTCTATCTTTGGGCGGCGATCCAAGCGGCGGTGGAGCACAACTGGAATTGGCGGCGCACTTTGCTCGTGCTGGTGGCCAGTCTGCTGCCGGCCGGTCCCTTTGTGGTGGAGGCGAAACTGCTGCGACCGGAATCCGCGCAGTGAACCAACAGATCATCGCACACCGCGGGGCTTCGGGTTATCGACCGGAAAACACGGCGATCGCTATGTCGCTGGCGCACGCGCAAGGCGCAGACTGGCTCGAATGCGATGTGGTGCTGACGCGGGATGGTGAAGTATTGGTGCTGCACGACGTGGAATTGGATTTGCTGACCGATGTGGCCGCGCGGTTTCCCGACCGGGCGAGATCGGACGGGCGTTATTACGTCATCGATTTTTCGCTGGAGGAAATTCGGACCCTCCGTAGTGGCGAACGGCGCGTTCTGTCCACCGGGCAGCCCGCCTATGCCGGTCGTTTTGAGATCCCGCCCGAGCCGCAACCGTTGATGACCTTGGAAGAGTTTGTGCAGTTGGTGCAGCAATTGAATGCGCGCGCGAATCGACAGGCCGGCTTGTGCGTGGAATTGAAACAGCCGTTGTATCATGAACGAGCCGGAGTCGATCTGGTGGCTCCCACCGTGGAAATTCTGACCCGCCACGGTTTCAATACACCGGAGGCCCGCTGCATGCTGTTGAGTTTTGAGCCGACGGTGTTGAAACAGCTGCGGCAAGAGCGGCATTGGCGCGGTGGGTTATTGCAATTGATCGGGCCGCCGGAATGGGGCGAAAGCGATTGCGACTACGCGCGCTTACTTACGCCGGAAGGCCTGGCTGAAATCGCCACGTATGCGGAGTGGGTGGGGGCTCATTTACCGCAGGTGGTGGCACTGGCCCCGGGGGTGCCGCCCCGTTCCACCGGGTTTGTGGAGGCGGCGCATGCGTGCGGATTGAACGTGGGATCTTATACCTTTCAACACGAAGGATTATCCTCGGGACTGGCGCTTGGCGCGTTGCTGGATTTTGCCTTCGGGCCCCTGGACTTGAATGCGGTGATCAGTGATTTTCCCGACGAAGCGGTGGCGGCTTTGGACCGTCGGCAGGCCGGATAATCGAAAAACGTGACTGGCGAAAATTTCAAACCGACCCCAGAGTAGCGGGATGTTAAACCGGATATTGCTGGGTGGGATTGCCTTGATGTTGCTGAGTGCCGGGCCGGTAGTGTCGGCCGTGGAGACCGACGCTTATCTCCCGGAAGTCGAGGCGTGGCGGGCATCCCGCGTTGAACGACTGACGGCCCCGGGCGGCTGGTTGAGTTTGGTGGGGCTGCATTTTCTCGAACCCGAGGGAAACACCGTCGGCACCGCGGAGGATAACCAGATCGTGATCAAGGCGGGGCCGGACCATCTCGGCACCGTCACCTTGAATGCAGATGGCAGCGTGCACCTGCAGGTAAATCCCGGCACCGGGGTCAAGGTGGACGACCGCGAGGTGTTGTCCGCCGAACTGGAGCCAGATTCTGATGGCGAGCCGACGATAGTCACGGCGGGGTCCATGAGTTTTTATGTGATCAACCGCGGGGGCAAACTGGCCCTGCGGGTGAAGGATAGTGAATCGGCGCGTCGCCGGGATTTTGCCGGCATCGATCATTATCCGATTGATCCGAGCTGGCGGATTGAGGCGCGCTGGGTGCCGTTTGATCGCCCACGCGATCTGATGATCAAGAATATCCTGGGTCAGGAATCGAACGCACTGGTGTTGGGCAAGGTCGTCTTCGAACGCGAGGGTCGCACGATCGAGCTGTTGCCGCTGCAGGAAACCTTGGGCGAACCGTTGTTCTTCATTATTGCGGATGAAACCAGCGGCAAAGAAACCTACGGGGCGGCTCGCTTTGTTTATGCCGATGCACCGGTGGATGGCAAAGTGGTGATTGATTTCAATCTGGCGGTAAATCCACCCTGTGCGTTCACGCCGTTTGCCACCTGTCCATTGCCTCCCGCAGAAAACGTGATGCCCATTGCCGTCACCGCCGGGGAGAAGGACTATCACGGCGAACACGAATAAACTTTGGAATAGATCAGCGCCAAACCACTCTACCTTTTATGAAAATCACCCGCACCCTCGGCATTTGGCTACTCTCATCACTCGTCGTCTTTGCCGGTCTCCAGCCCGCTGATTCCCAGGAAACGGTTGCGCCCTTGGCGGTGGGGAGCACGGCACCGGCGGCCATCGTAAAAACCGCGGAAGGGACTGCGGTCGACCTTGGCGAACTGGTGCGGACGAAACCCACCATCCTCATATTTTATCGCGGCGGTTGGTGTCCCTATTGCAACACGCACTTGGCGGAATTGCAGACGATCGAACCGAAGTTGATGGAACTCGGATACCAGATTGTGGCCGTCAGCGCCGACCGGCCGGAATCCATGCCGCCGACATTGGCGAAGAATCATTTGAACTATCAACTGCTGTCTGATCGCGAAATGCAGGCGTCCGCGGCCTATGGGATCGCCTTCCGGGTGCCGAAGGATATCGTGGAGAAATACGGCAAGTGGAACATCGACCTGGCCCCGGTGCCGGGGGATGACTCCCTGCGTTGGCTGCCGGTGCCCGCGGTGTTTGTGATCGATGGAGTCGGCACGGTGCGATTTGTGCACAGTAATTCCGATTACAAGGTGCGCATCGCGACCGAGGACCTGCTGGAAGCAGCGCAAGCCGCCCAAGAGTAATGGGGTTCAGCGCTGATCGGTAACGGCTTCAACCGTTGCATTGCCGGACAAGTCCGGCCGCTGGTTTAACACGAGAAAATCGTGTGCGGGTAGATCGTGAGCCGGTTGGGGCTTTGGCGGTTGGCTGATCATTTGCGGTCGACTGGACCGGGGACGCATAGGCTGCGGCCACAGGCGATTGAACGGTGTTTCGGCGGTGATGGGATGCATGGTATTGGGTGGGTTGACCCACTCCCTTGCCGCACCGGGGAAATAAAAAACCCCTCCGGTGTGGCACCGGAGGGGTAAAGTTGTTGGCGAACAATCAAACCCCTCGCGGTGCGATGGTAACGGAAATGGCGGAGACTGCGACCACAGAGACGTGGACGAAGGCAGCGCGCACTGACGTTTTACCGCTTAGGTTCATGTTGCGTGGCGAAAAAAGCCCGGATGTTCGTCCGGTGTCAAGTCCCGGAATGGAGAGGTAGGGTCGGACCGCCGGACCGACCGCGAATGGCCAACGGCGCGCCCAGCCGGCGCGCGATAGCCTTGGCGACGGCGTGCGATCCCGCCCCACAATTCATTTCGCGAGCAGATCCTGAAACTCGGGGTGGCGCTCGATGAATGTGGCCACATAGGAACACTGTGGGATCACCGTCCGTTGTTGCGCCCGTGCGTCGGCGAGTGCCCTCCGCACGAGCTTTTCGGCAATGCCCTGTCCGCGGAATTCCGGCGGCACAAAGGTATGGGTGAGCGCCATGCAACCGTCCGTGAGTTCATAATCCAGCACGGCCTGGGCCGCATCGGTCTGATACACGTAACGGGATTCCGCGGACCAGTGTTGAACCTCAGGCATCGAGCACGTTGTCGGGGAGTTTTGGCACCAGCAAATTCGGTCGAACCGCCGGGGTCTTGATCGAAACGTGGCGCCCGGTGGTCGAGGACTTTTCGAAAGCCGCCATCACCTCGACGACGTGGGTGACGAGTTCGCCGTTGCAGCGGTATTTGCGGCGGCGACGCAGCAGTGAATACGCCATGTCGGCCACGCCGGTGCCGCGCAACCGTTGGTCCGAGTGGGTCAACGGATGATCGGTGAATTCCTTTTCACCGGCGCGCTTGATGCTCACGGGTCCCTCGAAGGTGTTGGGATTCGGCACGAGCATGGTGCCCTCGCTGCCGTAGAGGGTGATGAACGACCGGTCTTGGCTCGGCCACACATCGAAGCTCATGATGATCGTCACGATGGCGCCGTTGGTAAATTCCATGGTGCCGGCGTAATGGGTCGGCACTTCGACCTTCACCTTTTTGCCATTGAGCGGCTGGCTGGTGATTGTGCGGTGCGAGAACGAGGCGCGGGTGGAACCGCTGACGCGTTTGACGGGACCGAGGAGGTTGACCAACGCGGTGATGTAGTAGGGGCCCATGTCGAACATGGGGCCGCCGCCGGGTTTGTAATAAAATTCCGGCGCGGGGTGCCATGATTCGTGGCCGCGGCCCATGCAATAGGCGGTGCCGGCGACTGGTTTACCGATCAAGCCGTCATCCAACAGCTGGCGCGAAGTCTGAATGCCGCCGCCGAGAAAGGTGTCGGGTGCGCCACCGACCAGCAGATTTTTGCGCTTGGCGAGAGCCAGCACGCGCTTGGCTTCTTTCAGGTCGAGACCGAAGGGTTTCTCGACGTAGGCATGTTTACCCGCGTTGAGGATGCGCTCGTTTACCTTCGCGTGGGCCTGCGGGATAGTGAGATTCACCACGATCTCGATTTCCGGATCGGCCAGCAGTTCGTCCACCGTGCAGGCACGCACGCCGTATTCCCTGGCTTTCTCCTCGGCGCGCGGCCGATCGATGTCGGCGCAGGCCACGAGATCGAGGATGTCGTAGCGCTTGCAGCCGGCGAAATAGGCTTTGCTGATGTTACCGCAGCCGATGAGGCCGATCTTTACTTTACGTGGCATAACGTTGCTTGGGGTGGGTTACTGGTTGGGGATCTGCCCGTGGTGGGCGGAGAAGGTTTGATAGCCGGCACAGTCGGCGAGCATCGCATCAATCGTGGCGGTGAGTGGTTCGATTTTCACGAGGCCGGAAAACACCGCCTTGTCCCCAATCGCATCCGTCGCGACGAAGGTGGGGCGCTGGTTGACTTGATGCGCGTGAAATTCCGCGGTGCTGGCGGCGACGCGTTGGTGCACCGCCTTGGATTCGGCCGCGGCGCGGAGTTTGCGGGCGTTAAGCTTCAGTTGCTTCGCGCCGATCGCGACGGCCACTTTCAGGTCACCGATCTTTTCACCGTGTTCGAGCGCGGCTGATGTGAGTGCCAGCCGCAGGCGGTCGTCGTTGATGCCCAGATCGCGGCCGGCCTCGGCCACATGATTGGGCGCGGTGTAGTCACCCTTAAATTGGGTATCAAACCAGCCGGAGTTGAGCATGCGGGGCTGCCGGGTGATCGTGCCGCTGCGTCGATAGAACCAGTCGCATTGCGCCCGGGACACGGGGAAATCACCCGGATTCATCAGAGCGATCTTCCACGCGAATTCCACCCGTCCGGCATAACGGGCCTGCAATTCGGCCCAAACGGGCTCCGCGTAGTAGCACCACGGGGACAGGATTTCTAGGTAGTAGGTAAGTCTTACCGGGGGCATGCGGAGGGCGAATGTGGCGGGTCGAAACGGACCGGTCAATGCGTCCGGCAACTTTGTGGGGTTATCTTGCATCGGTGCGGAATTTGAAGACGATGGCGTCGGAATGTTCGCGAGCCTTACCACTATCGCTGACACGCCCCCACCGTTATCCACCCCGGTGTTCACGGCCTTTTGGTTTGTGATCGTCTTTGTGGTTGCCGGATTGGCGGCCTATCTGGGGCGACGGTTTCATGACCGGGCTTATTTGTATTATGGTGGCTACGTTGGCGCGCTCGGGCTGATGAGTCTGATCGATCACGGCTGGGGAGACTGGATGCATGAGCAGATGGGGGACTCGTTTGTTTTCCTGAACAACCTGCTGCACCTGCCGTATGCGGTCTGCTACCTGTTGTTCGTCATGCAGTATTTCAATGTCCGGGAAAACTCCCCGATTTGGTATCGGTTTCACCGGGGCCTGTTGTGGGCTTACGGCGCGGTCTTTGGCTGGCTGTTATTTGACGCGATCACCAAGGGCAGCGGCAGTGAATGGGGGATCCTGAGCTGCAACCTGGTCAACCTGCTTTCATCGTTGGTGCTGGCCGGGGTGGCGACCCACGACAATCGCGCCGGCGGACGTGAGTTTCTTTATGCCAGTCTGCCATTGACCGTGAGTGGGTTGGTATTGGTGGCGCAGTTTTTGTCCAATTCATCCCATGAATCCGGCCCGGGCCTGCTGGCCTTTCGGGCCGGTTTCATCATGCACATCATGATTTTCCTGGTCGCACTCGGGGTGCGTTATCGCGAACTCCGCAACCGGTTGGAGTAGGGCGGCCCGTGCCGGGCCTTTTGGTTACTTGCCGAATAGCTTCTTGATGCCTGCACCCGCCGCTTGCGTCGCGGAAGCACCCAGACCGGACGCCGCCTTCAAAGTGGCCTTGCCCGTCGCCCCGGCAATGTCGGACAACACGCTTTGCATGATCTCCGTGACCAGTTCATCGGGAGTGATGCCACCCTGATCCACTCCCAGGTTATTCAAGGTCATGGGTGGCAGAGGCACGGGGATGGCGGCCGGGCCGACGCCGAGTTTGGCGGTGCTGTTGGTCAATTGGACTCGCTTTACACTGAACTTGATGGGCTTCCCATCCTTGGCCGTGGGTTCGGTCCCACCCTTGCTCGTGAACGATTCAATGTTTTTCAGCAGTTCCTTGATGTTGCTGGAGACGATCTTCGTTTCATAGAGGAACACCGCCTCGTCGATGATGATTTCATCAATTTCGATGGTGTCGCTGAAGATGGAGAAGGGCTTTAATTTGATACTGATTTTGCCGATGGTGAACGCGTTATTGTCACTCCAACCCTCGGGATTGCCGACACTCAAACCCATCAGGCGACCGGAGCCGGTAAGCGGGGAGATATAGGCTTCATCCACTTCGACCTTGGTCTGGGTTAATTTTGGGCCGAAGGCGTTGACGCCGGCGCGGACCACGGAGCCCAGGAAAATCCCCAGCCCAAAGTAAAGAACGAGGGCGATGACGGTTATACCACTCAACCACACCAACGGTTTCTTTTTCATTTGGGGAGCCTAAGGACGGGAATTTAAGCTGCAAGAGCAACTCGGGAGTAATTTCGCTTGTCTTGGGGCGGGGTCGCCAAACCTTTAACCATTCAAGCATCCCCCATGGCCAACGCATATACCGAAGCGAGCATCAAAACCCTTTCCTCCACCGAGCACATCCGGCTGCGCCCCGGCATGTATATTGGCCGACTCGGCAACGGCGCCCACGCCGAGGATGGCATCTACGTGCTGCTCAAGGAAACGATCGACAACTCGATCGACGAGTTCGCCATGGGCAACGGCAAGCGCATCGAGATCGAGGTGCAGGACCGCTTGGTGCGGGTGCGCGATTACGGCCGGGGCATCCCCTTGGGCAAACTCGCCGAGTGCGTGTCGATCATCAACACCGGCGCGAAATACGACAGCAACACCTTCCAAAAGGCGGTCGGCCTGAACGGTGTCGGCCAGAAGGCGGTCAACGCACTCTCGCTCGAATACTGCGCGCAGTCGGTGCGCGACGGGCAGACCAAGCTGGTCGAGTTCAAGCAGGGCAAGCTGGTCAAGGACCACAAGGTCGCCAAATCCGAGGAGCGCAACGGCACGATCATCGTCTTCGTGCCGGACGAATCGCTCTTCGGGAAGGACTTCCGTTTCCGCAGCGAGTTCATCGAGGACATGTTGTGGAACTACGCGTTCCTCAACCGTGGGCTCACCCTCACGCTCAACGGCAAGGCCTACAAGTCCGCCAACGGCCTCAAGGACCTGCTGGAGAAGAAGCTCACCGGCGAGACGCTCTATCCGATCATCCACCTCGAGGGCGAGGACATCGAGATCGCGCTGACCCACGGCGCGCACTACGGCGAGGAGTATTTCTCGTTCGTCAACGGCCAGCACACCACGATGGGCGGCACGCACCAGCTCGCCTTCCGCGAGGCCTTGGTCAACACCGTGCGCAATTTCTACAAGAAGGAATTCGACGCGGCCGACGTGCGGCAGTCGATCATCGCGGCAATTTCCGTGCGCGTGCAGGAGCCGGTTTTCGAGTCGCAGACCAAGACCAAGCTCGGCTCGACCGAGGTCGGTCCCGGCGGACCCACCATCAAGGAGTTCATCGGCAAGTTCATGCAGCAGTCGCTGGACACTTACCTGCACAAGCACAAGGAGACCGCCGATGCGATCCTCGCGCGCATCCAGGAAAGTGAGCGCGAGCGCAAGGATCTCGCCGGCATTCGCAAGCTGGCCAAGGACCGCGCCAAGACCGCCTCGCTGCACAACCGCAAGCTGCGCGACTGCCGCCAACACCTCGGCGAAAAAGGCAACCGCACCGAGGAGAGCTCGTTGTTCATCGTCGAGGGTGACTCGGCCGCCGGCTCTCTGACCGCCAGCCGCGACGTGCAGACCCAGGCCGTCTTTGCGCTGAAGGGCAAGCCGCTCAACACCTACGGCCTGTCGAAGAAGGTCATTTACGAGAACGAGGAGTTTCACCTCCTGCAGTCCGCGCTCAACGTCGAGGACGGCCTCGACGGCCTGCGCTACAACAAGGTCATCATCGCCACCGACGCCGACGTCGACGGCATGCACATCCGCCTGCTGCTGATTTCCTTCTTCCTGAAATTTTTCCCCGACCTGATCGCCCGCGGGCACCTCTACATCCTGGAGACGCCGCTCTTCCGCGTGCGCAACAAGAAGAAGACGATCTATTGCTACGACGAATCCGAGAAGCAGGCGGCGATCGCCGAGCTGGGCTCGACCCACGAGATCACGCGATTCAAGGGTCTCGGTGAAATTTCCGCCAACGAGTTCAAGGACTTCATCGGCGAGGACATCCGCCTCGATCCCGTCTCGCTCAGCCACCTGCACGACAGCGACGAGCTGCTTGCCTTCTACATGGGCAAGAACACGCCGAAGCGGCAGGACTTCATTATCGACAACCTCCATATCGAGAAGGATTTGGTGGGCACGTGAACGTGCCCACAGCGGTAAGCCTTAAGCTTTAAGCGAAAAGCCTGCCCAACCTTCCATTTTCCAAACTTACCCGAGCTTAAAGCTTATCACTTACTGCTTAGCGCTACCCAGCAATGGCCAAGAAAAAACCTTCCAAGAAATCCGATCAGCCTGAACTCGAACTGCCGTTGGACGAAGTCACCCCGTCGGTGGACGAAGCCTCCGTTGAGAGTGATGTCACCGAGGCGTTGGCCGCTCCGATGGAGAAGGTCCAGTCCGGCGATGCGCCGTTGTCACAACATTACAAGAAGTGGTTCCTGGAGTATGCCAGCTATGTGATCCTCGACCGTGCCGTGCCGCACTTGGACGACGGTCTCAAGCCCGTGCAGCGCCGCGTGCTGCACACACTGTGGGAAATGGATGACGGCCGCTTTCACAAGGTCGCCAACGTCGTTGGCTCGACCATGCGCTACCATCCGCACGGTGACGTCTCGATCGCCGCGGCCCTCGTGGGCATCGCCCAGCGTGGCTGGCTGATCGAGCCGCAGGGTAACTTCGGCAACACCCTGACCGGTGACGACGCGGCGGCCTCGCGTTACATTGAGGCGCGGCTGACCGCCTTTGCGCGCGAAGTGCTGTTTAACCCGAAGACGACCACGTGGCAGCTCAGCTACGACGGCCGCGCCAAGGAACCGGTCACGCTCCCGGCCAAGTTTCCCATCACCGTGCTCGAAGGCGCCGAGGGCATCGCGGTGGGTCTCGCCACCAAGATTCTGCCGCACAATTTCAACGACATCTGCCGGGCGGCGATCAATCACCTGCAGGGCAAAACCTTCCGGATCTACCCCGATTTCCCCAGTGGCGGCATCGCCGATTTTTCGGAATACAACGACGGCGAGCGCGGCGGCAAGGTCAAGGTCCGCGCCAAGATCGAGACCCGCAGCAAATACCTGCTGGCCATTACCGAGCTGCCCTACGGCACGACCACGGTCTCGTTGATCGACTCGATCATCGCCGCCAATACGAAGGGCAAGATCAAGATCCGCCACGTGGATGACAACACGGCCGACGCGGTGGAGATCCTCGTGCATCTGCCGCAGGGCAGTGATCCCGACCAAGTCATCCAGCAGCTCTACGTCTTCACCAACTGCCAGGTGAGCATCTCGCCGGCGGCCTGTGTGATCGAGCACGACAAGCCGCATTTTCTGGGCATACGCGAGATCCTGCGCCGCAGCGTCGACCGCACGGTCGGCCTGCTCAAGCAGGAGTTGGAAATCCGGCTCGGCGAACTCGATCAGCAATGGCACTGGGATTCGTTGGAACGCATCTTCATCGAGGAACGCATCTACCGCCGCATCGAGAAATCGAAGACGTGGGAAAGCGTGCTCGCGGAAATCCGCGAGGGCTTGCAGCCGTTCATCAAGGACCTGCGCCGCGAAGTGACCGACGAGGATATCACCCGCCTGACCGAGATCCGTATCAAGCGCATCTCCGCCTATAACCGGTTCAAGGCCGACGAGCAGATCAAGAAGATCGAGGATGAGATCAAGGCCGTGAAGCACGACCTGAAGCACCTCACGCCCTACGCGATCAAGTGGTTCGAGAACCTGCAGGCGAAGTTCGGCAAAGGCATCAAGCGCCGCACCGAGCACGCCGACGTGGAGCAGATCAGCGCCTCCGAGGTCGTGGCGGCCAACCAGCGCCTCTACGTCAACCGCAGCGAGGGTTTCATCGGGCTCAACTGGCGCCAGCACGAATTCGTGCAGGAGTGCACTATTTTGGACAACGTGCTCTGCATCATGCAGGACGGCTCGCTCAAGGTCACCAAGGTGGCCGACAAGGTGTTCATGGGCCGCCAGATCCTGCACATCGCGATCTGGCCCAAGGACGGCGACACCAACTTCTACACCCTGATCTATCAGGACAAGGAGAGCGGCAAGGCCTTCGCCAAGCGCTTTCAGATCGGCGGCCTGTCCCGCGACAAGCTGTATCCGCTGCTCAAGAGCGACGGGTCCAGCGTGGTTTACTTCGACGTCAGCCCGGACGAGAAATCGATGCCCAAGAGCGTGCACGTGTCGCTCGATGGCCGGGGTGGGGCGAGGGTGCGCGAGTTGGACTTCGACCTCAGCAAGGTGCCCGTTTCGACCCGCAGCGCCAAGGGCCTGACCGTCACGAAGTGGAACATCAAGGCCGTGAAGCGAAACGATCTGTCGCTGAAGTAAGGTAGTATCTCATGCGGAGACGCAGAGCATCGAAGGCGCTATCTACATAATCCCGTCGCTCTTACTTAAGTTGTGGGCGGCACACAGTAGCTGGATATTTTGAATATCGGTTGATGATCCACCTTTAGACCAAGGAATGATGTGGTCGAAGTGCAGATTTGCGGTCGAACCGCATTGGGCACACTGACCATTGTCACGCTTCCAGACTTCACGTTTCACCGAAGTGGGAATCATACGTCCAGGGTTTGGATGGGTAGGAACTGGTTGGGAGTCGTCCTCCTCACCGATTACTGCGGTAAGCGTAAATTTGAAAACCTTCCGATGCTCTGCTTGTTCAATCCACGCGTCCTCAAGGTGAAACACTCCGTTGTAGGACCAAATGCCGTCTTTGATCTTTTCGTATACCCGAACTCTTTCTGGAGACTGCTGATTCGATTTGTAGGCTAGTGCGGCCAGTTTGAATTTGCCGTTTTCCGTGGGCTTACCGGTTTTAGTAAACTCTGGCTGATCGACTAACTCAGGATACTTACAGACGGCTGTTTTGTTTTCATTGTGTCCTTCGTAGATGAAGCACTCTTCCTTCATCTTCGACGCGGTCAGCGTAGGGAGCGTTGGGGCGAACAGACATTAAGATTACAGAGTGCTTACCGTGCAGACGGAAATTCATTCCTCGTTGTAAGCTAGTGCCTTCTTTGAGGCACATTTCGTGATAAGAAATGATGTCGTTAGCCATACTGTCAGCGCTCTAGTTCCAATAGCCACGAAACCGATACACCTAGCGCTGCAGCCAGGGCCTTGACCTCAAAGTCTGACACGTAGCGAATGCCACTTTCGATTTTGGCAATACCAGCGCGATCTATGGTGACGCCACGGGCGGCGAGTTTTCCCGACAACGCATCTTGCGAGAGTTTTGGCTTAGCTTGTAAGCGGGCCTTCTTAACTCTTTTCCCAACAAGATTATTGTTCTGTTTTGGAACACCCACTCGGTCACAATACCAGGTCCTTGCTTGCCCAGTGTTCCATTTTAGAACACTTTTAGATTGTGCAAGAGACCAAGCAACCATTCCGCTCTGCTTATGCCATTTTTATGCCTACCCTCTTACAAGGCGACATGCCCGCATGGTATGATGGCGATACGGGCCTCCCTGTCGTTTATGAGTCGGAGTTAGCCGCTCAGCGGGAAATCGCTGACCACCACCTAACACTTATCCAACAGTTTCTCGATGGAGAGCGGGATTACGATGACGCTATGACGGTCGAAGACTTCATCTTACCGGTAGACATCTGGCCTGATGGCAGCATCTCAGTTGAAAGTGGTCGTAGATATGGCAAACAGCTGTGAGTGATATTTTAGCAATCCTCTGCAGCTCTGCGTCTCTGCGTGAGACCAAATCAGTCACGACCCGCGTGAGACCCAATTCCCCTTACGGCGTCCGCGTGTCCTCGGCGTCGAGATACACGCCTACATAGGGGTGCATGTCGACGGGGTTGTCATACCAGCCTTTGACGGACGGCAGGATGAGGTTATTGCGGTTGTAGAAGTAGAGCGGGGCGATCGGGCACTCGTCGGCGAGGATCTGTTCGCAACGTTCGTAGAGTGCGTAGCGTTTGGCCTCGTCGGCCGTCGTGGTGGCCTCGGCGATGAGGCGGTCGTATTCCGGGCTGCCCCAGCCGGTCTCGTTGTTGCCGTTGCCGGTGGTCATGATGTCGAGAAAGGTGCTGGGGTCCACGTAGTCGCCGACCCACGCCATGCGTGCGATGTCGTAGTGGCCGGTGCGCATCGTGTCGGACCAGACCTTGCCCTCCTGGTTGACGAGGGTGATGTTGATGCCGAGCTCGCGCCGCCACATCTGCTGGATGGCCTCGGCGATCTTCCGGTGGCTTTCGTTGGTGTTGTAGAGGAACTCGAGCGCGGGGAAGCCCTGGCCGCCGGGATAACCGGCCTCGGCCAGCAATTTCCGGGCGAGTTCGGGATCGTAGGGCTGGTCGACGTCGGGATCGAAGCCGGCGATGCCGGGCGGGGTCAGGTGGCCGGCGGGGGGCTGGCCGCCGAGGGTGACTTTTTCGACCATCTCGCGGCGGTCGATGCTGGTGGCGAGGGCGCGCCGCACGCGGACGTCGTCGAGGGGTTTGTGGCGGGTGTTGAAGCGGAAATAGTAGGTGGCGAGCATCGGCGCCTGGTGCAGGAAAACCGCGAGCCGCGGGTCGTCGCGATAGACGGCGATCTTGTCGATCGGCATCTGGGCGGTGATGTGCAGCTGGCCGGTGCGGAACATTGCCTCCTCCGTGCTGTTCGCCTCGACGGGGTAGAAATTGATGCCGTTGAGCCGGACCGCGTCGCGGTTCCAATAGGTGGGCGACTTGGTCACGCGGATAATCTGGTTGGGCAGCCAGTCCTTCAGGATAAAGGGGCCGTTGCCGACGTAGTTGTCGGGGCGGGTCCACTTGCTGCCGCGCTGGTCGATGCGGCCGAACTTTTCGATCGTGGCCTGATGCACGGGGAACCAGATCGTGTGGCAGAGCAGTTTCGGCAGATAGGGGATGGGATGGCTGAGTTGCAGAACGAGCGTGTGATCGTCGACGGCCTTGACGCCGACCTCGGCGAAGTCGGTCACCGTGCCGTCGTAAAACGCCTGACCATTTTTCAGGGCGAACAACATGGTGGTGTATTCCGCGCCGAGCCCCGGGCTCAGGTTGCGCCGGTAGGAATAAACGAAGTCCTTGGCGGTGAGTGGTTCGCCGTTGGACCAACGCGCGGTGGGGCGCAGGTGAAATGTCCACGTGAGGCTGTCGTTGGAAGCCTCCCAGCTTTCCGCGACGGCCGGCACGGGCAGCGAGGTCTTCGCGTCGTATTGGCAGAGCCCCTCCATCAGCGCGATGACGATGTTGGCGGTCTGCTGGCTGTCGGGGTAGGCGGGATCAAGGTCGTTGGGCTCGGAGAGATTGCCCAACAGGAGGGTTTGCGTGCGGTTGGCCTCGGTGACGGCGGACTCGCGCTTTTGGCAGGCGGTGAAGGCGATGGAAACGATCAGGGCGAGCAGGACGGGAAACCCCTTCCGGAAAGTAGTCATGGCACCAGCAAAACGAAAACTGGCCCCGGCACAATCGTGCATCGCGATGGAATACTATCTCACGCAGAGGCGCGAAGTCGCAGAGGTTTGTTAACCACGGATCACACGGAATACACGGATCCTGAGTAGGAACTCCGATTCATCGCTTTCGGCTTTCTGAATTAGTCTCTGCGCCTCCGCGGCTTTGTGCTCTCGTTGCCCGGAGGGCACCCGCTGCGACGCACCCTTCGGGCCAAACCTACGGTTTGACCATCTTCGCGCTGCCGCGCTTCGTGCGTGAGGCCCCAAAATTTTACCCTGCCAAAATCTTCTCGATCGCGGCGTCCTCCGCCGGGGTCAACGGGGGCAATTGCACGCCGGCGTGGATGTCGTCGAGCTGGCTGACCTTGCTGGCGCCGATCAGGACCGTAGTGATCTCGGGACGACGCAGCATCCACAACACCGCGAGTTGCGCGAGGGTGGCATCGCGGGCGGTGGCGATTTCGTTGAGCGCCTTCACCTTCACGAGCACCGCGGGCGTGACGTTGTCCGACTTGAGAAAGCCGCTGGGCTTGGCCGCGCGGGAATCGGTGGGGATGCCGCCGAGGTAACGGTTGGTCAGCAGGCCTTGGGCGAGGGGCGAAAAGGGAATGCAGCCGGCGCCGACCTCGGTGAGGGTGTCGAGCAGCTCCGGCTCCACCCAGCGGTTGAACATGTTGTAGAGCGGTTGGTGGATGAGGAGTGGCACGCCCATCTCGCGCAGCAGTTGCGCGGCCTCGCGGGTGCGGGCGGCATCGTAGTTGGAGATGCCGGCGTAGAGCGCCTTGCCGCTGCGGACGGCGGACGCAAGCGCGCCCATCGTTTCCTCAAGGGGCGTATCGGGATCGGGCCGGTGGTGATAGAAGATGTCCACGTAGTCGACCTGCAGGCGGCGCAGGCTTTGCTCGAGCGAAGTCAGCAGATATTTGCGCGAGCCGAAATCGCCGTAGGGGCCGGCCCACATGCCGTAGCCGGCCTTGGTGGAGAGCACGAGTTCGTCGCGATAGCCGGCGAAGTCAGCCTTGAGGATCTTGCCGAAGTTTTCCTCGGCGGAGCCGGGCGGCGGGCCGTAGTTGTTGGCGAGATCGAAGTGAGTGATGCCGAGGTCGAAGGCGTGGCGCACCAAGGCCCGTTGGTTTTCGATCGGATCGACCCCGCCGAAATTGTGCCAGAGTCCTAGGGAGATGCGCGGGAGCATGAGTCCACTGCGGCCGCAACGGGCATAAGGCAGTCGTTGGTAGCGATCGGAGGCGGGGGAGTAGGGCATGCCTCATCGGGCACTTTTTGCGCGGAAAGCTCAACCCCTTCCTGCGTCATTCGGACTGTCTAAACCGATTGTCTTCATGATTGGAATCCCCAGACTGCCGCCATGTTGAAATCCCAATCATACCGCTACCTTTGGTTGGTGGCGGGGCTGGCCTGCTCCCTGACCGCGGCGGAACCGGTGAATCTGACCGTCGCCAAGGAGGCGGTGCTGCATTACGTGGAGAGCGGAGACTATGAACGGGATCTCACGGCGGTGTCTGAGCAGGCCAACCAGTGGATTGAGCAGAGGGTGGCGCAGAAGGGCGCGGAGGAGAAGTTGGGTCTGGTTTTGGATATTGATGAAACCTCGCTGCTGAACCTTGGCCACATGCGCGAAATGGATTTTGGTTATGTGCCGGCGTTGTGGGATGCATGGGTGGCGGAGGGCACGGCGCCGGCGATCAAGCCGGTCCGGCGGGTTTTCGAAACGGCGCGGCGGCTGGACGTGACGGTGTTCTTCATCACGGGCCGAAAGGAATCCGATCTGCCGGGCACGGAAAAGAATTTGGCCGCCGCCGGATTCGGCGATTACCACGTGCTGCTCTGCAAACCCGCCAACTATCCCGGCCCGACGGCCCAATTCAAAGCCAGCGAACGTCATCGCCTGGAAAAGGCCGGGTGGACGATCATCGCAAACATCGGCGACCAACAAAGCGACCTCGACGGCGGCGCCGCGGAAAAGACCTTCAAGCTGCCGAATCCGTTTTACCGGATTCAATGACACGGAATTGACGCGACAGTCCCCGCTGCGGCTGGCATGGATGGCGCGCTCATGATCAGACGTTTTCCATTGTCCGGCGCTGCTGCGCTGCTCGCTATTTTAGTCGGTCCCGTCCGAGGCCCTGCGCAAACCGTGGCTCCCATAACCTTGGAGCCCGTGGAGGTCACGGCCACGCCGATCGTGGAGGAAACCAAAGTAGATGCGTTTGCGGGCCAGACGACGGTGGTGGGGCGCGACCAAATTGAGGGACTCAATGCGGGCGATGCGGCCTCCGCTCTGCGCCGAACCCCGGGTGTGACGATTACACGCTACAATGCAGTCGGTTCATTCGGAGGTGGGGAAGGTGGTGCCATTCTGATCCGCGGACTGGGTTCCAGTCGTCCGGGCGGCGAGATCAAGACCTTGGTGGACGGCGTGCCGAACTACAACGCGGTCTTCAATCACCCGTTGCTCGACCTGATGTCGATCGACATGGCCGCGAAGATCGAGGTCACACGCCGGGCGAGTCCGGTGGACGCCGGTAATCTGTTTGCCGGGATCAACCTGGTGACGCCGCGGGCGACGAACCCGGGAGCTTCCGTGAGTGCGATGCTGATGGCCGGGAGTTTTGGTGCGTTGGCCGAAAAGATTGAGGCCGGTTACAAGGCGGATGGATTTGATATTTATGCCGGGCAAAGCCATCGCGAGGCCGATGGCCATCGACCTGACTCCGACGGGGAGTTGAACAACTATCTGGTGCATCTTGGATGGCAGCCGACAGCGCAGTGGGATTTGACCTATGTGCTCAACCGCACCGACAACCGCGCGACGGATCCGGGGCCGGAGGCGGGTTCGGGTCTGCCGCCGACCCGCGGCGATGTTTACCTGACGGAGAACTGGCTGCACATCCTGACGGCGGCGTGGAATTACGAACAGTCGTCGGGCTCGCTCAAGGCCTATGCGAATGAAGGTGAAGCGACATGGCTGAGGCGGACGACGTCCAACAACGCCGACAGTCTGAACGATTACCGGCTCTCCGGCGTGCGCTGGCGCGAGGCGTTGAGCCTGATCGAAGGCAACGAGATCGTGGTGGGGGCGGACTACGACCTGATGAAAGGCAAAACCGTGTCGGTGCCACCGGGCGCTGCGCCGACCGTGACGTTTGGTCCGGAGGAATTCGCCTTGGTATCCGTTTACGCGGGGGTGAATCACACCTGGAAAGCCAACGGCTGGGAGCTGACGCCCTCGGCCGGTTTGCGTTATTATGATCACGAGCTCTTCGGGACGGAAACGGCGTCGCAGGCCGGGTTGGTGCTACGTTATGGACGCTCGCAGTGGCATGTGAGTGCGGGGCGGGCGGTGAATTTCCCGGGACTCGACGTGGCGGCGTTTTCCGTGGTGGCGATTCCGGCGCTGGGCCAGTCGTGGCGTTCGCTGCACGCGGAGAAGCTCGATCAATATGAATTGGGTTGGAGCGTGGAGCTGGATGACAAGACGACCCTGGCGATGACCCTGTTCCGCAATGAAGGGCGTGACCGCTATGTGTTCGTGCCTCCGCCTCCGCCGCCGTTCAAATATTTGAACCTTGAGGAATTCCGCACCCAAGGCGCGGAGATTACCGTGACCCTGCATCCTGACACAGCGCTGTCTTTATTCGGCGGCGTGTCGGTTTTGCAGACCACGCCGGATGATCTGCCCTATGCGCCGGAATGGTCCGTGGTCGGTGGAGCGACTTGGCGAATCACGGACCGGCTGACGCTGAATCTGGACGGTTCCTACCTATCGTCGCAATACGCCGGGGCGCAGGCGCGGGCGAATGGCGCCCCCAATGTTGAACACGTCGGCGCCTTTGCCTTGCTCAATGCGCGGCTGGCGTGGGCAATCGATAAACTGGGCGAGCGCAGCGAAGTGTTTGTCGCGGGGGAAAACCTGTTGGATCGAGATTATCGCTACCGGCCGGGTTATCCGATGCCGGGCATCGGTGGATCCGTGGGCTTGAAGGTTAAGTTTTAAATTAGGGGGCTTTCTGTTTACGCCGTGAAATCGTGCTGCGGTTCTGAGGTGGGCCGGCACGTCCCAGTGCCGGCAGGAAACGTGTGACGCGCAGAGGGACCTGCGCGTCCACCTATCGCAGGCACGAAAAAAGCCACGCGGCGGACCGCGTGGCTGGAGATTGGGAGCCCGGAATTATTTCTTGGGCTGCTGCGCTTGGACGTCGGTGAGCCGGGCTTCGATGGCGGCCATCTGTTCGATCAAGTCTTGGGCGACCTTGTCCTTGTCCCGTTTGTCCACGATATTGAAGTGGGCGACGTCCTTCACGATGTTGGCGGGGAGGGTGAGCAGGCGGGTGATCAGGCCCTGATCCTTTTGGGAGCTGAGATACAGCGCGGTGAGCTCGTGCGAAAGTTTGAGCGCTTCCTGTGCCGCCGCCTGTGTTTCCATCAGGTTGTTGTTCAGTTGCTGGTTCTTCGCCAGTTCCGAGGTCAGCACCACGCCAACTTGGTTCGAGATGCGCTTGCTGTAGGCGTCGATGGATTCGCGGGTGAGATTTTGGTCCTTCGACATCTCGGCGAGAATGGGTGAGATCTTGTCAGCCATGCGGGAGGACACCTTGTCGACCTGCTCGTTCTGCATCTGCTCGGCTTCTTCCGGGGTGGAGGGCAGGGGATTGTAGGGCTGCACCTTCTTGGCGATGGCCTCGGCGAGGGCGTCGACCTTTTCCGCGTTCAGCTTGGAGATCTCTTCCTCGGTCATGAACATGTCGGCCTGACGGTTGGTGATGGCGGTCTTCAGGAGGGTATCAATCGCGGCAATCTGCCGGCGGTTGTCTTCGGAGGAAGCCTTGAGGGCGTCATTTTGTTCGCGCAGGGGTTCGAGTTCCCGCTGTTGCGAGGCAGCCATGTTGGCGACGGTTTGCAGGTGTATCCAGTAGGCGGCACCGACCACGATGATCGCAGTCAGCAGGATGGTGGGGAATTGATCTTTCAGTTTTTGCCACATGGGTGTGTTGGGTTGTGAGGGGCTATGGGAATCAGGTTGTAGGTTTATTGGCCGGAAAATGCAATGTCGAGCTAGGGGTGGGGTTTGCAGTTGTTTTTGGGGCCGGTTGACGCACGTTGGCCCCCGTGAGTCTCAACCGCACCGAACAGATGACTTTTGATTACTTGGAGGGCCAACCCGACGAGAGACACTTCTGGGTGGATAAAGTTCGCACGATCGCGCGGGAGACATCCGATGGGCATGAGGCGGCCCGCCGATTGGAGGTCGAATTATGGCACTATGTGGTCGAGCGAAGTGCCGTCGTCTCGCCGTTTCGGGACCAGGCCGGCCGGGAGGGATTGCCCCGGACCAGTATGCGCAATTTGGCGGATTATCTGCTCCGGCTTTGGACTGAACCCCGGCCAAAGCCGAAAAAAGATCCTTTGGCGGGGTGATCTTTGCCGCGTTGAGTCCCAGCCGGCGACCGAGGGAATAATTTTTGCAGAGGGATGAAACTTTTTCGATCCGATCGCGTCTATCCTAGCACTTCCATTGTTTGCGACCTCAGGTTGAGACAATGGAGTAAGTAAGAAAGCTATGGCGGACCGCTTAGGGGTAGGCGGTCCGCCTCTTTTTTTGTCCCCCGACGCGGTGACGGGCGTGAAACATTTTGCAAAGTCTGCAACTCCAGCATGGACAAGTGCGCAAGTTATTCACAACTTACGCACACCGATGGAAAAACTGCGCGGGGCGACAGCCCCTACTTCGCGGCAACGGGTTTCGGGCAAGGTCAAAACCTTCGTGCTCGACACGAATGTTTTACTTCACGACCCGCAGTCGATCTTCAAATTCGAGGACAACAACCTCGCCATTCCGGTCGAAGTTCTCGAGGAACTCGACTCGATCAAGAATGAGCAATCGACGGAGCGAGGGCGTAATGCGCGCCGCGTGCACCGCTTGCTCCAGAAGCTATTACCTGACTCTCGCGCCATGCACGAGGGGGTCAAACTTGAGAATGGCGGCACCTTGTCCGTCATCATCAATCCCTACCTGGTGGACCCGGGCCGCACCTCACCCGCCATGCAGCGGTTGCGGGCGATCCTGCCCGACCTGACCAAGAAGGATAACCGCATCATCGCCGCGGCGTTGTTTGTGCAGGAGCAATTTCCCCCGCCGACCGTGCTGGTGACCAAGGACGTCAATGTGCAGCTCAAGGCTCGCGCAGTGGGTCTCGAGTCCGAGGATTACCTCAACGACAAAGTGCCGGAAGAAGTCGAGGAGGCGAGTTACCGGGAAATCCCCGTGACGGTGCATGAGATGCAGCGTTTCTGTTCGGAGGGCGCCTTCGAACTCGAGGAGGAATTGGCCAAGACCCTTTACCATAATGAATACGTGCTGCTCCGCTCCGATGAGGGGAAGACCATGCCGGCGCGGTATTATGGGGACGGCCGGGTCTGGCGCCTGCAGTTGCCGGACTTTGTGAAGGCGCACGGCGGCATCCCGATTCGCGCGCGTAACCTCGAGCAGCAGTTCTTCATGGATGCACTGCTGGATGATTCCATTCACCTGCTGACCTGCTTCGGCAAGGCCGGCACGGGCAAGACCCTCCTCTCCATCGCCTGCGCCCTGCATCAAACCTACGATGAAGATTGTCCCTACGATGGGGTATCCATCTCCCGTCCGGTGATCGCCTTGGGCAAGGACATTGGATTTCTCCCCGGCACCTTGGAGGAAAAAATGCGCCCATGGCTGCAGCCCTACTATGATGCGTTGGAAGTATTGATTCCCTCCAAGCCGCCGAAGGATCCCCAGTTTGCCGCCAAGAAAGTTTCCAAGAAGAAGCACAAACGGCACGACGAACACGCCGCCGCGGCCGTGGCGGGTCCCCCAACACAGTCCGGATACGGCGGTGGCTCGGGTCCGGTGCCCATGGTCAAACCCTACGAGCGCCTGCTCCGCAGCGGCATCGTGGAAATCGAGGCCTTGGCCTTCATTCGCGGACGTTCGATTGCCCGGCGGTTTTTCATCCTGGATGAGGCCCAGCAACTGACCCCGCACGAAGTGAAGACGGTGCTCACCCGCATTTCCGAAGGCTCAAAGATCGTCCTCATCGGTGACCCGGCCCAGATCGACAATCCCTACGTCGATGCCCGCAGCAACGGATTGGTTTACGCCCACAATTGCATGAAAGGCCAATCGCTCGCCGCTCACGTCAAGTTGACCAAGGGCGAACGTTCCCGTCTGGCCGAACTCGCGGCGGACTTGCTCTAAAGCTTGTAGGGCGGGATCGCCTGATCCCGCCGGTTTGGTTGGCGAAGCGGGATGCAGCGATCCCGCCCTACATTACGCGACTGAGTCTGCCTTGATCAAACTGGGCTGCTGCTGACGCAGTGCACTGTATTCCATCACAACGGCAAAGACGCCCGTAAAGAGCAGGTCACTGACGAGCGAATTGCGGAAGAAGTAGAGCGTGGGCGGAAACTCGGGGTGCCCGACCGTCATGGCCTGCCACCAGCCGGCCAGTGATTTTGCATAGGTGGCGTCGCCGAGCCAGGATGCCGTATTGGTCACCAAGTAAAAGATGATCGCACCGCCCAAAGCGCCGGAGAAAAGGTTGAGCCAGCTTTTGTGCTGCGAAACCATCCAGCCGAGCCCGATCGCCATTGCGAAACAAACCGTGCGAATGGCCACGCCACCGAAAGTCCACGTATAGCCGAACTGGGTGGCGTAGTAATAATCCAAATAAAGATCGGACAGCGCGAGGGCGGCCAAGGGCAGGAGCCAAAGCCAGCGGTTTTTGAAATAGACCCCGCCGCAGAAGGCGAGGGCCATGAGGGGGGAGAAATTGACGAGGGCTGGATCCCACGCGGCGACCACCCGGTAACCGGCGGCCAGCACGATGATAACGGCTGCGAACAACATGATTTGCCACCGTAGCGAGTGGCCTTGTTTTTGACAGAAAATATTATCTGGTCGCTTCGGCCTCGCGGGCCAGCAGCCAGAGCAGGTCGGAGAGCCGGTTGATGAATTCGAGCAACAAGGGACGCGGCTGTCGGCCGTGGAGGGGCAGGGCCACCATTTGGCGTTCGGCGCGGCGGGCGGTCACCCGGGCAGTTTCGCAGGCCACGGATCGCAGATTCGCACCCGGGGTAGCCCAGCCCTCAAATTTCAGTCCCTGACTTTCCAATTTGGCGATGGCGTCATCGATCCGGGTGAGGTCTGGTGCCGCCAATTTGGTGAAATGGGCTGACTCGTAACGGGCGATATCACTTTCGGCGCAGGCGATTTCACCCATCAAGGCCACCAGGTTTTGTTGGATGGCCTCGATGAGATCCCGGGTAGTGGAATCACTTTCGGGTATATGCGGTTTGATGGCGCCCAGAGCCACATTGAGTTCATCCAGCCGGCCAACGGCCTCGATCTGCGGATGCGTCTTCGACACGCGTTGGCCAAAGAGGAGACTGGTATACCCATGGTCGCCCGTGCGGGTGGCGATGGACGGACCGTTCATGATCCGGCTTGTGCCGCCTTGGTCGCGAGGGCGAGCTCCTTGATCTCCGGGTCGATCTTGCTGCGCACCTTCTTTTCCATCCGATCAATGAACAGCGTGCCGTTCAGGTGATCGACCTCATGTTGGATGCAGCGCGAGAGCAGTCCATCCGCAGTCATCACATGGGGAATGCCATGCTGGTCCACAAATTTGACGGTAATGGCATCCGGTCGGATTACATCGCCGTGAATTCCGGGAAACGACAGGCAGCCTTCCTCAAAGATATAGTCGTCGGTTTTAGGCAGCACCTTGATCTCAGGATTGATGATCACCATGGGCATGAACAGGTCGAGGGGCGGCTTGGCCCCGTCGAGTTCCCAGGTGAAATCGCGATCGGAATTCCGCAGATCCACCACGCAAAGTTGCAGGGCTTGGCCAATCTGCTGGGCGGCCAGGCCGATACCGGGTGCTTCATGCATGGTATCAATCATGTCCTGGGACAGCTTTCGCAGAGCCGCGTCAAAGGTGGTGATTACGGCCCCTTTTTCACGGAGCACGGGTGAGTTGTAGTGAACAATTGGCAGGGACATCGGTCGATGGTTGGCGGGAAGCGTTGGTTTGCTTCTACGCGCCCGCAATTCAATACTCCCGGTCCGATGAACCCCGCAACGCCCAAGAACCGCAATCCCATGGTGGCCTATGCCATCATGGCGGCGGGTATCGGGGTGGCTTTGCTCGCTTGGATGCTGCCGGTGAATTTGAAATCGTTCAGTCCCGCGTTGCTGCACGCGGCCGGCCAAGGCACGCCCGCGGTGGCCGAACTGGGCCGGCAAATGGTGGCGACGGAAAAGATCGGGCCCGCCCAACTCGTGCTGGCAGCGGCCCAAACCGTGGAGGATCCCCATGCGGCAACCTTGGCGGCAGAGGTGGATCAACTGGCGGCGCATCAGGCGGGATTGGTCGCCTGGGGTGGTTGGGATCCGTTTCTTGAACCGATTTTCAAACTGCATGAAGCCAGCACGCCGGCGGTCAGCACCCCGGTATTGAATTTTTTGATCCCGGAGAAAGCGCGCACCAGCCTGCGCGGCTATCTGGGTAACTCGCGTTCCCAAGGCGTGCTGGCGGTTTTGAAAACCCGCGATGTGCCCGACACCGGCCGATTTGTGCCGGCGAACCAAGCCGGCGGTCAGCCGCTGGATGCCGTGATTTTACTGACCGCCCTCCTTTATCAAGGGGAGCATCTGTCCCCCAATCTGCAACGGGAAGTGCGGTTGTTGGCGGAAACCGCCGTGGCGGAGGGCCAGTTGGGCGAACTCGAGGAGTATTATATCAATTTGCTCTCGCTGGCCCAGCGGCTCGATTGGGTGCAATTGGGCGAGTTGCTGCGCCGCACCAGCGACAGCAAGACGGTCGGGGAATACGCGCATCTTGCACGGGTGGCCCCGGAGCAACTGCCGCTCATTTATACGGCCGCGCTCTTTTCCGATTCGGCCGACCGGGTGGCCAATTACCTGATCAAGTTTGGCAAACCGGGCGCAGAAGATTTGCGCACCGCGTTGGCCTACGGACAAGGCGCGGTGCAACAACTCATGCTGCGACAGGTGCCGATCAATCGTGATCGGACCCCCGCCATCAGTGAAATGGCGGGGATCGCGCTGTTGCATCCGAAGCTGGTGCTGGGTCTGAAATATTTGGGTTACCTCTTCGGGGCGTTCCTGCTGTTTCGCGGACTCGAGCGCGGATTTTTTCCTCGTTTGGCCACGAGTGGTCCCGCTCTGCCGGGTATGCAAAGCGGGGTGCTGGCTTTGTTTGCGGCGGCCCTCTTCATCTTCGCCACGGAACCCTACCTGCTCAACGCCGCGCCAATTTCCGAGTATCGTTTTAAAATTGTCATCCCTCTTCTGGCCAATTCGGCCGTGCCTCCGCCCATCGACTCCAACTCCGTTACCGCCATGCAAACCTCCACCATCGTCTCCATCGGGATATTCGCCCTCCTGCAAGTTGCCATCTACCTGTTCTGTCTGCGCAAACTGAACGAGATCTACCGCGAACAACTGCCACCCATGCTCAAACTTCGCTTGGTCGAAAACGAGGACAACCTTTTCGACAGCGGACTCTACATCGGCATGATGGGCACGGCCACCGCGCTGGTGCTGCAGGTGCTTGGGGTGATCGATCATAACCTCTTGGCGGCCTATGCCTCGAATCTCTTCGGCCTCGTCTGCGTGGCCTTGATCAAGATTCGCCACGTCCGCGGATTCAAGCGCCGCCTGATTCTTGAGGCCGAGACTGCTTCCGCCCGCGCGTCATGAACAAAACGCTGCTACTGATCATTATTGATTTCCTGTTTCTCAACCTCATTGCCCTGACGCAGTGGGAGAAATTGGAAGTCTCGCGTCCCCCGGCGCAGATCGGGCCCGAGGTCGCGGCCGACCCCGGGGATGGACCGTCGCCCCGTGAGCAGGACTTGGTCGCCGCGATGCAACTGTCGTTGGCGGATGAAAGCAGTCGGCGGGAAGCGTTGGCCGAGAAACTTGCCGGGACGGAAGAGGCGCTCACCGAGCGCGAGCGCAACCTCCAACGCCTCGCGCAGGAAAAATCCCAGGTGGACGCCAAGTTGAGTGAGACCCAGCAAACCGCCACGATGCTTTCGGCTCAAATCCAACGGCAATTGGAACAAGCCGCGCGTGACGCCTCGCTTTCCAAGGAGCAGATGGAACGTCTGCGGAAGGAGCTGGAAGCAAAGCGGGCCGAGGCAGAAAGACAGCAACAGGACATTGCCAAGCTCGAGCAGCAGCAACTGCAGGCCCGCGAAAAAATCGAAGGCTTGTCCGTGGCGGTTAAAGTCGCGGAACAGGAAAAACAACTGCTCAAGGATACGGCGGAAACCTTCAAGCAACAGGCGGCGGCGGAACGCGATGAGCGCGTCAAGGTGCAGGCAACCACGGTGCAACTGGCGGAGGGCGTCGGCCAACTGGCGGAAAAGTCGGGTGAGCTGACCAAGGAGATTCGCGACAACCGGCCGATCAATGCCAACCTGCTGTTCAATGAATTTGTGGCCAATCGCGTCACCACGTCGTTCGCCGCCTATCGCAAGACCTTCCTCGGTCCCATCAACCGGGAGGCGACGGCTCGAACCATCCTGATCACGGATGGGGACAAAATATATGCCCTGATGCACATCAGTGACACGCCGTTCTCGTTGCGGGAAAACGGAGCCGATTGGGAAAGTATAAAAATCGCCTATACCAAGGACGGGGGCTATCGCAGCCCGGTGCCGCGTTTGGATTTTCTTTCCCTCGATCCGCGGATCATTGCCTTGCCCGTGGAACAGGCCCAGGCCGCGGCGCTCGGCGTAAAAATTTATCAGACCGCCCTTGAGCCGTTCAAATTTCCGGATGCCGTGCTGATCAACGCGAGCGGTTTCGGCTATGGGGAGGTTTCGTTCAAGCTCGATGCGGCGCAGCAGGGTTATGTGCGCGTGGACAATCGGCTGATGAAACGACTGTTTGGCGACTTTGCTCCGTCCAAGGGCGACTTGGTTTTCAGCAAGACCGGAGAACTGCTCGGCATCATGGTCAACAATGACTACTGCGCCGTGGTGAATAATTTTCTCCCATCCCGCAGCTTGAAAACGGGTGACGACATCATGGCCCAGGAAACCGGCACGATTCTCGATGCCATGGTGGCACGTTATCGGTCCCTGCCACTCAGATTGCAGTAAGCCGATATACGCTCGTGCGCAAAAGTCCCCACTGCCGGGTGACCGAGGCCAAAGGGACCAGACCAGCCCCTGCCAACAAGGCTTCACTCGGAGGCAGGGTCCGGTTGCGCAGCCCGGTCTGCCAGTGGAAAAAAGTGTAGAGACCGGCCAACCAAATTTGGGCGCGCCAACGGGCGGGGCCGTGATCCGGTAAGACAAAATCAGCCCAAAGCCAGAGGGCACCGGGTTGCAGGCCTGACACAACTCGACTAATCAGAGACCGGGTTTGCGCGGGATTGAAGCAATCGAGCAGGAAGCAGGTGACCACGGCATCATAGCGCCCCGGGGAAAATTCAGTCGTCGTGACATCCGCGTGGATGAAATTTACCCGGCCGGCCTTTTCGCCCAAACGGCCTTTGGTCCGCGCGAGCATGCCGGCGCTCACATCAAGGCAATCGATCGAGGCCGTTGGGTTGAGTGTCAGCAGTCGCTCCAGAAAACGGCCATCCCCTTCACCCAGCACCAGGATGGTTCGCCGGTCCTGCAGATGGGGCAACAAGCCGAAGCGGGTGCGTTCCAGATCCCGACCGAACGCCAGAAATTCGAGGGCCCGGTAAATTCCCGCCAACCGGTCAAAGCTACGGCTGCTCGGATTCATTGCCGGGCAAAGTGAAGGTAGAGCCACGCGATGACCGGCGTCAGTAAAACGCCGTCGGCCAAGACCCGGGCCAGCTGACGTCCGCTGCGCTGATGGAGCAAGTCGACCAAGGCCAGCAATCCCCCGCTCCCGGCGGCGCAAAGGGTGGCGGTGCGGCGCATCCCATCCTCAAAACTCGCAAAGCCCAAGGCCAGGATCATGATGACGAATGGCAGGATGCGCACCATACGGCGACTGCCGGGATATTGCAGGACGAACGACGTTTGTCCGTGGTGGCGATCCACCTCGTCTTCCCAAGTTGATATCAGGGCGCAATTGGCGAAGCAGAGCAGGGCGAAGAACACCAGTGGAACGCCGAGTAGTTCAGTTGGATCAGTTAGCCTGACCAAAGTGAAACCGGCCACGCCGGAAGTAAGCAGGAAGGCGACGCACAATTCCTTGGGCACGCGGAGGGGATGTTTGCGGTGCAGCAGCTGATGGGAGAGCAAATAGACCAACATCGGCAAAAGGATGAGGAGACCGGCTTGAAATTCCCGGGCATTCAACTTCCACAGGGCAGTGCCCACCGCCGTGATCAGAAGGGCCAGCCAAACGCCGAAAGTTGACCAGCGGTGCTCGTAATAAAACCGATGCCGTTGCGTCTGCATTTTTTCCGCCGGCAACAACCACCCTTCGATCCATCGGTCGGCCGAATATGCGAGCCAGACGGAGATGCCCAAGATAGCATGATGAAACTAATTGAGCTCGTCGTTGACGGTTTCGGCCAACAGCCATTGCCACACCACCGCCACCGCGACGGCATCCAAAGACAAGATGGTCGGCCACTGCCACCAATTGGGTTTGCCGGAACCTCGGGGCTGCATAGCTTCATGCAAGCCTTCGTGTTATTGTCTGGCAATGCTCTGATACAGATACCTCAAACCTCTCCCGGTTATGACCCCATCGAAATCACGTCGACTCATCTACAACTACGATGCCTGGGGACCGTTTATCCGGCCTGAGACAATCGATGATCTCCAGGAAAACGTAGATATTTTGCAGGGCACGCAGGTGACGACCGTCATGCTTAGCCCAAATTTTGGACAGAGTATGTGCTATCCCAGCGAGGTTTCTGAGTTGTGCCACTGGCGGGAGCATTCACCGGAGGAGAAGGCCGTCTTTCATCATGAAATGGGGCCTCGCTTTGCCCGGGCTTCCGAATGGGTCGCCCGACAATGGCGGAAACACGGCATGGATGCGTTTGGAGTGCTGGTGCAAGACGTGGTGAAGGCGGGGTTGGAGGTCTTTGCCACGATTCGGATGAATGATGTGCACTGTCTGACACTGGAGGAGCGGCGCGGTCCCTATACCGACAAGTTTTACCGGGAGCATCCGGAATATCGACTGCAGCAAAGCGGTGGATTGAACTACGCTTTCCCGGAAGTGCGGGCTCACCGGTTGGCGTGTTTAGAAGAAATGGTGCGCCGGTATCCATTTGCGGGATTGGAATTGGATTTTATGCGCGGGGTGCCGTTTTTCCCCGGAGATACTCCGCCGGATAATCCCTACTATGGTCAGCATCCGATTACCTATCCACGCGATTATAGTGAAGGAAGCATCCCGATCATGACGGAATTCATCGGCGAAATCCGCCGCATGTTGGACCGGGTGTGCAAAGAGCTGGGGCGAAAAATTGAATTGGCGGTGCGGGTGAGTTCGAGTCTGTCGGGTTGCCGCCGGGTGGGTCTGGATCCCGTCGACTGGCACCGTCGCGGGTATTTGGATTTTCTCACGATCGGTCGTTTTTTGCAGATTCATTATGAACTACCCGTGGGTGCATTTAAGCGTGCCTTACCCGGCCTGCCGGTCCTGACGTCCATCGACTACGTGCTCACCAGCGAGGGTGAACACGGCGTCTACGTGGGTTCACGCGATGCCACGGCGGAGATATATCGAGGAGTGGCCGCCGCGCTCTATGCCCAGGGTTCGGATGGTCTGTCGCTTTTCAATATGTATGTCTGCCGCGGCAACAACTGCGACCCGGCCGGCAAAGAGTGGCATCACATGGAACCCGTGGAGATCCTGAGACAGGTGGGAGATCAACAGACGTTGGCTGGAACCAGCAAACTCTATGCGGTCGATGCGGTATCGCCGATGTTCAACCATCCCTTCGTTGATCCGCTGGCCCTGCTGCCCGGGGAAGTTTCCCCGCGATATCCCTTGGTCTTGAAGTTGATGGTGGGTGAGTCGAATGCCGGGTCACGTCAATGCAGGCTGCGGGTAACGACGGATCAGCCGGCGGGTGACGTGGCTATGACCGTGCAGCTTAATGGTCATGGTCTGGGCGGGGGGAGTGCAGCCTCCACTACACAATTGTTTGATGAGCCCTATGATCAAACCGTTCCGAACCCAGCAAGATCACGGGACTTTGAGGTGGATGGGAGCGAGCTGATTTACGGAGAAAATGAAGTCGTAGTGCTCGCCGCCGCCCCGTTGAAAATCACCAATGTCGAGCTGGCGGTAACGGGGTAATGCGAACGGATGTCTGACCCTGCGCCCAATATACTCTGGATTGTGACCACTCAGTGGCGGGCGCAGGCCTGCGGCTACATGGGAGACGGCAACGCGCATACACCGGTGCTGGATGCGCTGGCTGGAATGAGTGTCAACTATGCCCAAGCGGTGACGCCGCATCCGTTTGGCCCCTTCGCGCGCGCAGCCATGCTGACCGGGGTGCCGTCGCCGCAAAACGGGGTGCAGGATTATTATGATCCCTTGCCGCCACTCGCTCCGACAGTAGCCCATGCGCTGAGTGCGTATGGATATCAAACCGCGTTTTTTGGCAAGTGGCACTTGGCGCCGCGCGATCCGCAGGCTCCTTTGGTTGGCGAGGTGCATGCCCGCACCCTGGTGCCGGCGAGTCATCGGGGTGGATTTGAATTTTGGGAAGGATTCGAGAGCGGATTCTTAATCAATGATCCTTGGTTGCATGGCACGCGGTTGCCGAAACCGGTGCAGTATCACGGTTATCAAAGTGATGTCGTTTGTGAGCGCGCGGCGGAATTTTTGTCCCGGGAAACGAAACCGTGGTTTGGGGTAGTCAGTCTCGAATCACCGCACCCACCTTATGATGCACCGGCCGGAAAAGTTTCGCCCATGGCGGCGACGGATGTGCGGTTGCGGTGCAATGTTCCGGCGGTCGCGGCCGATCGCGCGTCCCGGGAGTTGGCCGGATATTATGCGCATATCACGGCCACGGATGCGGCCATTGGCCGATTGCTGAGCGCGGTCGGCGAGGACACGGTGGTCGTCTTCACCAGCGTGCACGGAGACATGCATGGCTCCCATGGATTGTTTCGCAAAGGCTGGCCCCACGAGGAAAGCGTGCGCGTGCCCTTGTTGGTGCGGCACCCGGGACTAGCCGCAGGGCGCAATGATGAGACGGTTTCCTTGTTGGATTTTCCGGCCATGACCCAGGCATGGGCGGTAGGCGCGACTTGGGTTTGTCCACGGGATCAT
The DNA here is from genome assembly GCA_030833445.1 of Cephaloticoccus sp. Taxonomy (GTDB): domain Bacteria; phylum Verrucomicrobiota; class Verrucomicrobiia; order Opitutales; family Opitutaceae; genus Cephaloticoccus. The sequence goes on from JAURHD010000011.1 coordinate 68,783, forward strand.
GCCGTGATTTCCATGCCCAGTGTGGTGAACTTGCCGGATCAATGTGATCGCGAGTGGCGGGGAGTGCGCACCGCACGGCACAAATTAATCCTGCAGGCCGATGGTGAGCCGTGGCTCTTATACGACTTGGTTACAGACCCCGACGAGTTGCACAATCTGGTGGCTGATCCGTCGGCGCGGGCCGATCTCAACCGGCTGCGCAACTTGGTTTGATCCGTTCAGGTATTGACCTGATCATTGGCGTCGTAATTCGGCAATATAGCCTACCAAGGTGGAGAAACCCGCTGAGCCCGCCACCGAACCAATAATTGCCTCGGTGAGTAATCTGAACCGCGGTTTTGTGCCTTGTGCTTTCCAGAACAGAGACATCCCGATCAGAAAGAAAATCAGGGCACTGACGGATGAAACCCGCCCCGGCCGCATCGTTTCAATAACCGACGGGTCATGGATGATCAGTTCGTCGATATGGAGATCTATTTGAAACAGATGCTGGCCCAGGGTAGCCAGATTCAGACCGGCAATGATCAAGGCCAACCAACCGGTATGTTTGATCTGGTATTCCAGACCCAGAATCGTCAGTCCGACCAAGAACAGAGAAACCGCTCCATTGAATTTGATGGGAGCGATCCCCGCCAATGGTTGCAGCAAGAGGCTGCTACCGGTAAGCCACCCCAAAATAGTCGCGATCCCGATGGCCACTAACACCCATGCGAGGATGGTGGAAATCCGTCCCCACCAAGTTGCTTTAGGTGTGATACTGCTCGAATCCATTGAGGTATTTACCCTAGATTAGAAGGCTCAATCCGCTCAGTGCAATTCGTTTTGTCGGCCCCGGGTTGATATTTTCACTCAAAGACCGTCTGTAATAACAATCACAAAAGAATTAAAATCAGTTGTTTATGTATTTATTAGGGCTTTTTTTCGCTAGGTATTGCGGTCTGAGGCGGCGGGGGAATATCAGGCATGTCCGAGGGATTACCGGTTTGGGGGGGTGAATTCGGATTGGAATCGAGCGGTTGAGTTAATTGACGGAAAAAATTGGTCGGACCGATCAGAAATGCCCAAATGGGATTTTCCAATGCCCCGGTCAACTTGACCTCGAGCACGCTGGACAATGGAGATAAAACCGCCCCCATGACATTTTTCAGGATGAATTTGCTCTCCTGGAAAGGATAAATGCGGGCATTGAAATCCAGTTTCTGAGGTTCCAGGGCATAACTCCCCCAGGCTTTGATCGCAGAGTTGGAACCGGTGATGCTGACTTCGGAAAATTGCAGATGATCTTTTTCCACCGTGAAATTTGCCCGCAGGTCGTTAAATCTCAGCGCGGTGAAATTTAACAACTCGGACAGCAAACCGAGCAAACGGATCTCGCCCAAGCCGCGGCCGTGGAGTTCCGCGTTGCCCGAGCCGTTGTAACTGTAGGGATCGGCCAGATCACCTTCCGCCGAAACATCCAGGTCGACGGTTACATTGGCGGTCTGTTGAATATACGCACTGGTCTTGGGTTTCTTTTCGCCATGTTTGGAAGCGGAATACTCCGACAGAATTACCGCTGCTTTTTGCAGATTGCCCTGTTTGAGCCCCAGATCGAAACCGAGACGCTCTTTGCCCGGGGCACCACGAATTTGCAAACGACCGGAGGTATGTCCGCCGGCGAATTCAGCATGCAGGGGCTCGATCACCAAATTGTCATCGGTCATCTCGGCATTAAAACTCAGGTCGCTGAGCGGAAATTTATGGAAAGTCAGGTTTCCCGGTGCGGTTCCCTCCACCGTAATCTGACGCGCTGGACCCGAACCAGTCTCCGAAAGAAAGCCATGGATTTTTAAATCCGGGGCCTGGCTGAAAACAAAAGGGGCGACCACGTTTTCCACACCCGGACCGACCAGACCGGCCGCCGTAACCAGATCAAGATTTGAGCTGAAATCGAAATCCATGCGTTGGAGCGCATAGTCACCGTCCTTCAACCGGCGGACGAAATTTCCCCGGGCCGCTCCAGTGCCTCGGTTCACCCGAATGTCCATGGCATCGTAATAAAACGGCCGCAGGTAGATCAGGGTGTTGGCATGATCGAGGGCCACGCCCTTGATCACCGGCCGATCCGCATCGGCATAAACAAATACGCTGGTGTTGTAACCCAAGCCCCATTGACCCTGCACATCGACGGACGCATCGGGAGCGAAGGCGCTAAAATCGAAATTGGTCCAGAAGTTCGGCCACCACTCGCGAAACCAACCGCCGATATCGAGCGGTCTTAACTGACCCGTGAGCAGAAATCTGAATTCCTTGGTGGCCATGTCCTGACTGTAACTACCCCGGGCAAAATTGGTGCCGATGGTGGCGGCGGCATCCGTTGCGACGAAGTTATGACCGTCAAAGCGGATGTGTCCCCCGATGCGGTCAAAGGTAACATGATAGGCATGGACCACGGTGGCGGCCACGTTGCCTTCGACGCCGGCAAACTTTCCGCCCGGTAAAAATTTCGCATCGAGGTCAAATGCCGGTGGGGTGCCAAAATCTATGAATGGTCGAATATCGCGACCTAATTTGTCCCCGATCGGGATCAGCAAGGCCGGATCGAAACGACCCGTGGCGTGCACCATTGCACTGCGTTCCTCGAGATTAGCCGTGCCCGTGAGGTGCACGGTTTCTGATCCAACTTGCAACAGAACCTCGCCCTGTATTTCCGGAAGTTTTCCCAGTCGGATATTGGCCGACAGATTTCCCGCGGTGATGCCCGAGGTTTCCAACCGGCTGATTTCGAGCTCGGCTCTTTGGGGCTCGACTTGAAATTTATCACTGGTGACGCGGGCCCGCAGGATGGTGTGCAGATTGCTTGCCTGGCCCAAAGTGGGATGAGTGACATGGTCGACTTGGGCGACGACCCGGGCAAAGAACGGGGTCTGGCTCCACAGGGGCAGGCGAGTGCTGAGTTGAAATGGGCCGAATGAGTAAGCGCTGCGGCTTTTATCTTCATAGCCTGCACCATCGAGGGTGGCTTGAATGATGGCCCCGAGTTTTTCGGAGGGATTGAATTGCAGATTTAGTCTTGGTGAAGCGACCCCGGCCAGTTGACGTGATAGTTCGGTGAGGTGACGGCACAGGTTCGGGTAATCCTCGGTCAGTCGCGTGGTGAGCGGCTGGGCCTCTCCCTTGGGCTTCGGGAGAGAACTGAGGTCGATCACTCCTTTGGCCGTGATCGATAAACCCGCCAGGCGCGCATTCAAGTGATGCACTTCAATGGAGCGCTCGTGAAATGTGGCCACGACATCCATGTTTTGCAGCAGATCCTCTCCCCGGCCGCTGTCCGACAGCATGGCGGGCACCTGCAAATTCACCCCGTAGGCGCGAAAATGGTGCGGAGAAAAACGCCCGGCGATGAGTTCCCATGGATCAAGTTCAACGTAAACCTGCCGGGCCGTGGTTACGGGTTCTTCAAATGAGCCGATCGAAAGGCGCAGGTTTTCAACCAGCACATTGCCCGTGGGATCGAAGGTGGTGCGGCCAAACTTCGCTCGCACGCCGGAATCAGCCAGTCTCGATTCCAGTGAACGCAAAAGGAAATCCGGCACCGGCAGTTCCCGTGCAAATACAATGTAGAGCTGGAATGACAGCACCAGCGCCAGCCCGAGCCACAGCGTCCAGCAGCAGAACGACAGCGCGCAGTGAAAGCAGAACCGCGAGCAGCGCTGGCACAGTTGCATCCAGGGTTTCATGCGACGGAACCTTCAAGACGCGAATACCGATGTGGTGCCACCCGGGTCATGGGATCAGGGTGCGGGCGTGCTGGGTGCGGCCGGGGTCGTTTCAGGTGGAGCCGGCGGACCGGGATCCTTGTCGCCGTAGGTCACTTTCCACAAGGCATCAAGCAACGGCTGTTCGATCACAAACACAGCTGCGATTTCATTCGAACCGGCAAATTGCACATTACCGCCGAGTCGCTCCGTGAAGAACAGGGTCATGGTCTCCGTCTGTTCGCCCGTGCCCCCTGGCAGGGTAATCCGCGCGTCCAATTGGTAACGCCAGGTGCGCTCGATGTCGGAGAGCAGCACCTTGGCGGGGAAACCGTCCTCAACGAAACGTTGCGCCCGAAGACTGCGCAATTGGTTGATCAGGGTCTTGATGGGTTCATCGCTGGTGCCTTCCAGCGGCAGGATTTTATCCAACACCATCGTGTTGGTCTGCAGATCCTTCACACTGAGGTTGGTGATACGGGCGGCGGCGGGTAATTCACGCAGCAGTCTTTGACGATAGTCGAGGGGGACGGGGGCCGTCTGTTCGAGCACTGCGGAATCGACCACGTATACAAAGCGGGCATCGCCGAGCCGGGCATAGACATTACCGTCGCGGCTGCTGGAAACCCCAATTTGTAATTTGACGGTCCGGGCATTGTTGCCCGTGCCAAGGGTCAGGGTGATTTCGCGTTCGGGTCGGTTGAAGCCCCAGTTTTCCAGATCCGCTTCGCTGGGGGCATCACTCACAAATTTAAGCGCGGAGAGTTGACGCAATTGTTCGATCAGGCGTTCGACCATTTTGCCATCCGCCGGTTGGGTTTGCGGTCCCTGCTGCGTATCCCGCCGGACAATCTGCCAGTTGTTGCCGGCGACGCTGGTCTCGAGTTGCTGGATGGTCAGATCCGGTTGATTGGGGGCGGTGATAACGATGGCGGAAACGGCACTGGCATCGATATCCAAGACCTTGGGCTCACGTAATATTTCCTGCGCATTGCGCAATGCCTCCACCAATGCAGCCGGCAGGCTGACCGTGAAGAGGGTGGATTTACCTTCCAGCATGGCATTGAATTCGATGTCCGGCTTGGTGCCGGGATTGCCGGTGGTTTCGGTGGCCGCTGCGGGTATGGCGGTCGCGCCGATTTCACTGCCGAGAATCAGGGTTTCGCGCCGGTTGTTTCCCTCCAAGGTGATCCGCATCGTGGGATTGCTGGCCGGATTCGCATCCACATTGCCGGCGGTCGCAAAGGAGCGCACGCGCAGGGCGTTGAGGGCATTGATGCTCAACTCGACCGCTGTCTTGCTGGCCCGCGCAATGATCGGTGCCTCAAAAGTCCAGCGGTTGCTGCCTTCACGGCGAATGCGCACGCGGAGATTGGCGGCGTTTTGCAGGTTGAGTGAACGGGTTTCAAAAACGGGGATGGAGAAAATCGTATCCGCCCGCAGATCCTCGATGGGCAGGCCGAGACTCCGGGCCAGACTCAGGTTTACCACGTGCACCCGGTTGCCGTCCGGTGACAGAATATACAGGCGGTTGCCCACCTTGGTTTCGTCTCCGATTTTGAGCGTGTAACTGTCGGCGGTGTTCGTTTCGTCGCCGGTGGTATTGGTCCCGGTGGTGAAGGTGACCGTCAATCGCGGTTGCTCCAGTCCGTAGTCCGCGAGGGACTGGTTGTTCTTTGCCAGATCGGCCACACTGAAGCTGGTTTCGTGTTCGAGAAACTGCAGCTCATTGATGATCCGGCTGACGGCATGGGGATTGGCCGGCCACTCAATCGGTTCGGTCAGTGACCAGTTGTCTCCCTGCCGGATCAGATTGATCGGAGTAGTCTCAGGTCCGCTGATACGCAGGCTGCGGATGTCGGCCGTTTCTGCGCCAAGCACCCGACGCCGAGCCTCGAGTGACGCTTGTTCGGTGCGCCACCCGCGCTCAAATTTGAAGATGAAGAAAAAGAGCGCGACGTTTAGAAAAACGAGGATGAGGGTGACTTTGGTGCGCATGATGGTGGATGGGCTAGTTGCGGCGTGACCAGTAGACAAAGAGTCCGAGCAGGGCCGCCGCCAGCGGCAGGCCGAAGATCAGAGTGAAACGGAGCTTCAGGAGTTCCGCCTGGCTGAGAGAAAGTTGGAAGCGCTCGATGGGCCGGGTCGGGACATTGAGTTGAGTATCCCGATCGATCGCCCAGTTCACGGCATTGAGAAAAAGGTTCAGGTTGCCGGCGCCGGCGATGCGATAGTTGGCGACCAAGTCGTCGGTGCCGATGACCACCAGCCGGCCGCTACGCACGCTGAAGGGCAGATTATTCCGAACCTGCACGCGCTCGGAAGCCACCACCACCCCAAGGCGGTTGGCCGGAGGCAGATTGGCCATGCCCTTGAGATCAACTCCGCGGTTGTATTCCGGCACCTGACGCTGGCGGTAGCTGACTTCACCCCAGGCCGAGGTCGAGGTGGCGGCCAAGGTCTCCACTTCCAGCCCGCCACTGGTTGAGCGACCCGGATCCGGGCGCACGCTGCGGCTCAACCCGAGTTGCAGGGGAATTTTGTAATCGAGCAACGTCTGCGTGATGGGGTGCGCCAAGAAATTCCGGATGATCAGATCTCCATTGTCGGCGAAGCTGTCGGGATCCGTATCGTAGATCACGACGTCGTCCACCAGGACTCCCCAGTCGTAGAGGAGATCGTCGAGTCCGTGCGGGATGCCCGGAGCAAGCAGCAGAATGAGCCGCCCTTCGCGCTTGTTGAGATATTCCCGCAGTTGCTCCTGATCAAAGGCGGTGTAGCGCCCTTGCGGAGCCGCGGCGACGACCAGATCGGCATCGGCGGGCACGGCCCGGGCGGTGCTGAGCTGGAGGTATTCCAAATCGAAATTGCGCAATCGCAGTTCATCATTCAACGCGGACAAGCCCCGGGCGGGATCCACGTCATCGGGTCGCAGTTCGCCGTGACCGGTCAGGAAATAAATCTTTTTACGCGTGGGTTTGGTGACGCTGAGAATCGCGGCCGTGATGGCCTGTTCGCCGCGGAAATCGGTGCGCACCCGGTCCTTCACCCCGTAGAGCTCACCGAGCGAGACCAGCTGCCGCTGATCACCGCAGATTAACAGAACCGTATTTGGCTGGTCGATGCCCAGCTGGTCCGCCTCGCGCCGTTGCTGGTAGACGTCGATGAATTGCACATCGATCTTACCGACCTTGCTGTTCTCGGTGACGTAGGTGTATTCGCGCAGCAGGCCCTTGAGATCACGGTAGGCCTGGGCGATGTCCTCGTTCTCGGCGTTCTCGGTCAGGGTGACCACGATTTTTACCGGCCGTTCGAGATGGAGCAGATAGGATTTGGTTTCCGGCGACAACGAGTAGCGCTGATGGGCGGTGAGGTCGAAACGCCAGGCGTGATTGCGCGAAAGGTAATTGAGCCCGCTGAAAAGCGCGACAAACAGCACGGCCTGCAGCACGAGGTTGATCGTGCGAAGCCAGCGTGCGGTGCGAAAACTGTCCGGGGAAAGCATGGTCAGTTGTGCAGAAGTTTGGCCTCGACGCTCAGGATGCTGAAGATGAGGGCGAGCACGGTGCCACTCAGGTAAAAGAGCAGCTGCCGGGTATCAATGACCCCACGGGTGAAATCCTCCCGGTGTTGCATGATTTGCGCGTAGTTAACGACTTCCTTCACCGGATGGAGCACATCCCGGTTAAGCCAGGATGCATCGTAGAGGAAACCGAGTCCGAAGATCAGCGCGAAAAGGATGGTGAAGCCCAGGATCCCGGCCACGGCCTGATTGCGGGACAGCGAACTGGCGAACACCCCGATGGCGATGAACAACAAGCCGGAGATGGCGATGAACAGGTAACCGCCGATCAAGGGACCTGGATCCATGAACCGCACGTCCGCGGCAAATTTGTGCAGGATATAGAAGAAGCCACCGGTCGAACCCCAGAGTGCGAGGTAGAGCAAATAGGCGGCGAAATATTTCCCCAGCACGACCTCTGTCGTCGTGACCGGCGTGGTCAGCAGGGTTTCGATGGTGCCGAGGCGGCGTTCCTCGGCGAGGCACTTCATGGTGAGCAAGGGCACCATGAACAGCACCGGGAACCAGAAGATTTGGAAGAACACGTGGGCCGGGGAAACCTCCTGGGCGGCCTTGCTGTAATCCTGCAGGATGCCGGTGAAGAAAAAGCCCATCACGGCCAGAAACAAGGTGGCGGCGATGTAGGTGCTCGGGTTGACGAGCAACATGCGGACTTCGTGACTCAGAATGGTGAGGAAATGGCGCATGGTTCAGGGTTTCTTCAGATCTTCCGCTTTCACGTCCCAGCTCCGGCGAGTAGCGGCGAGGAAGACGTCTTCCAGGGTGGGGTGCGCGCGGCTGAGTGACCGCAAACGAAATCCATCCCGGGTCAGATTTTTCATCAGGACCTCACCGAGATCATCATCGTGATCAGTCGAGAGGGTATAAACCCGAAACCCGCCAAGGTCGGGTTCCCCGGTATCGGTGATTTCCAAGTTGGCAGACAATTCAGTCAACACGGCGTCGAGCTTACTGGGATCGCCCGCCAGCTCCACTTGATAGGAAGAACGGCCCAGCACCTCACGGCGCAATTCAGCGGGCGTGCCCTGGGCGACAATCCGGCCTTGATTGATGATCAAAACCCGGTCGCACGTCATTTCGATTTCCGGCAAAATATGTGATGAGATGATTACAGTCATCCGGCCGCGCAGGCTGGCGATGAGGTCACGCACGATCAGGATCTGATGCGGGTCGAGTCCGATGGTGGGTTCGTCCATGATGATGACCGGCGGTTCGGCCAGAATCGCCTCGGCAATGCCAACCCGTTGGCGGAAACCTTTGGAAAGTTTGCCGATGATCTTGTGCCTGACCCGTTTCAAATCACACAACTCCAGCACTTCATCGATTCTCGAGCCGAGTTTCGAGCGCGGGATTTCCTTCAATCGTCCGCGGAAATACAGATATTCGGATACCCGCATATCCTCGGGCAACGGATTGTTCTCCGGCATGTAGCCGATGAATCGTTTCACCGCATCGGGTTGGGAAGCGACGGGCACGCCGCAAATGCTGACTTGTCCCGAGGTGGCCGGCAGATAACCGGTCAGGATGCGCATGGTGGTGGACTTGCCCGCGCCGTTGGGCCCAAGGAAACCCAAGATCTCGCCCCGTTTCAGGGTGAAACTGATGCCATTGACCGCAGTCACCCCCGCATAGGATTTAACCAGCTGGGTGACTTCGATGGCGGGAACGGATTCGGACATACGGTGGAATTATTGTGGGTGCGCTGATCCCAAGCTCAACTTACTTTCTCCAAGGTGACCTCACCGGCGGAAAAACGTTGCGTCTGACCACGCGTATTCCGGAGGAGCAGGGACCCCGCTTCGTCGATGCCGGCGGCCGTGCCCTCGATGCGCTGGGTGCCATTCAGCACGGCAATTGAATGGCCCCGCAGGACATCATAGTTCGGCCAGCTTTTGGCCAGGGTCTCGGTATGATCGCCGGCGATAAACTGGTTGTAAGCCAGGAACACCCGACCGATGAGAGCGGCGGCAAACAAATTCAAATCGATGGGTTTGCCGGTCTCAGCGGCGAGGGAGGTCGCCCGGCAGGCCAGTTCGGTCGGCCAGCTGCCGGCCGGTTGATTGATGTTCAACCCCAAGCCGAAGACCAGGTCGCGCATCTGGTCGGAATCAATCCGCGCCTCGGTGAGCATGCCCCCGGCCTTGCGCCCGTCGAAAACGATATCGTTCGGCCATTTCAAGCCGGCCTGCACGTCACAGAAATTGGTGATCAGTTCGCAGATGCTGACACCCATCCAGAGGGTGAAGGTCGGCATGCGCTGGGGAGGAATGTGCGGCCGAAAGGCGAAACTCGCGTAGAGGTTTTGTTGGTCATGGCTGTGCCACACCCGGCCAAAACGACCGCGACCGTGGGTTTGTTCACGCGCCAGCACCACAAAGGGGGCCGGCCGCCCGGCGGCGAGTTGGCGCGCGCATTCGTCATTGGTGCTGTCCACGGTATCGAGCACCGTAAGCGGAAAATCGCGTTTGCGGGAACGGAGCAGGGCCTCGATCAAGGTGGCGTGCAGCCCCGCCGGTTTTTTTTGCAACCGGTAACCCTTCGCGCGGATGGCCTGAAATTCGAAACCTTGCTCCCGCAATTTGCCCATGTGCTGCCAGATCGCCACCCGGCTGATTCCGAGTTTTGCCGCCAAAGCCGTCCCGGATACGCAATCGGGGGCATGGGCGATGAGTTCTCGTAGAATGACAAGTTCGGCGTTGGACATGCGAAGGAGCATTGCCACTAGAACCCCTCGGGGTAGGCTGGGGCAAATGTCATTTACGGAATTTAAAGCCTCACTTGACGAAACCAGTATGCCGGCCGGGTTAAGGCCTGCCTTGGCCGGACTTTGGCACGACGGGAAGGGTGACTGGGGAGCGGCCCATCGAGCCGTGCAGGACGACGATTCAGCCGAATCGGCTTGGGTGCACGCTTATCTCCATCGCAAGGAAGGCGATCCGGGCAACGCGGGTTACTGGTATACGCGGGCAGGCCGTCCGAATTCGGAAGCCCCACTCGCTGAAGAGTGGGCCGCCATTGCCCGCACTTTGCTGGGCGACTGAGGCGGATTACGGTTTCTTGCGATAGGTGTAGTCGAAACCGCGCTGATAGGTGTCGCGGGTGGCTTCGCGAATTTGGCGGGCATTTTCCGGATCGACGAGGCCGACATCGTCGGCCGAAGCATTGAGTTCGGAGATATTCTCAAGCCGTTCATCCTCGGCGTAGAGCATCATGGCGTAGGCCTCGGCGCTCATGCCAAAGAGGGGGATGGTGTAGCGGTTGAGCGCCTGCACGGATTGGGACAGGTAACGGCGCTTGGCGAGTTCGGCCAAGCCCTTGGTCGTATAGATGTCGCGCTCGCGAAAGACCGGCGGCTTCTTTTCTTGGACCACGTATTCCGGCAGGCGGATAATCTGGTTGCGCGGCTTGTCCACGTCGCGCAAATCCACGTCTTCTTCCTCGGGTTTTTTCTCGGCCGGTTTGGGTGGGTCGTATTTCGGCATGCTGGCTGCCAAGGCAGCCGCGACCCCGGTGGAAAAGCTGCGGTGCTTGACCGTTTGGGTGGAATCCTCCTCCGCCGCCGGTTCCTTAGCACCCAAGTTAATACCTGCGATGCACAAACCAACGGCGAGAGTGATCAATCTGTTGCTGGAACGCGGTTGCATGAAATATGAGAAAGCTGGAGGCGGGTTCGGTTCCACCGCCAGCAGCGCACTGGCATTTGTTTGGGTTGGATTACGGAGTGGCCGGTTTGATGAATTTACCCATCGCAAGTCCCGCCACCGTGAAGATCAACGTGCCGTAAAGCAGATTGATGAACCCCCAACTCCAACTTTGGTGCCACCAAATCGGATTTCCCAGGGACAATAGCAACGTGCCAGTCAGACCGATCATGGTGCTGAGCTTGACGACGCAGCCGTAGCCCTTGAATCCGGCGGCGGATTTGCGCAGCAAGCAACCCAGCAGGGACGCGATGACGAAGTAATGCAGGTAGCCTTTGAGGAAGACCGACGGATCCATCATATTAAAACCTTCCTTGGTGAAATGCACCATGGCACTGGGGCCGGCCTTGTAGAGCTCCGCCGCTTGTTCCGGATCAAGGTGCGGACCGGGCACGACGTAAAGTCCGGTGGCGGGAAACACGGCATCCAAGGCAGCCAGGGTTGCGCGATCATCGGCGGTCGGTCGTGGAGAGGACTTTGTAAGGGAATGGGCTCATCCAGAAGATGGCACCGAAGACAAACATCGCCAGAGCGGCGAGGGCAGGCACGAGCAGGTTGTTTTTCATGGGGTAGGATGCGGTCGTTGCGCCGCGTTGAAGCTTACCCAAACTAGCAGAAAAAAACCGGCCGGTTCAATCCCGCACTTGGCCCGTGCCGGTCACCAGCCACTTATAGCTGCAGAGCTCACGCAAACCCATCGGGCCGCGGGCATGCAAGCGGTCGGTCGAAATGCCGATCTCGGCCCCGAGCCCGAATTCAAATCCGTCATTGAAACGCGTGCTCGCGTTCCAGAGCACCGCGGCGCTGTCCACGCCGGTCTGGAATTTATGCGCGGCCGCTTCATCGGCCGTGACGATGCTTTCACTGTGCCCCGAACTGTCACGATTGATGGTTGCGATGGCCTCATCCAGTGAATCAACCACCCGCACCGCCAGGATTTGGGCGAGAAATTCTGCGGTGAAATCGGCCTCGCTGGCGGCGATATGGGTGATGAGTGCCTTTGCGAGGATGGCGGCGGAGGCCGGATCGCAGCGCAATTCCACATTGGCGGCATTAATCAAGGCGCGAGCGGCGGCCGGCAGAAATTCTGCGGCGACATCCTTGTGCACCAGCAGTTGCTCCGCGGCATTGCAGACCCCGGGCCGCGAAGTCTTGGCGTTGACGATAATTTTTTCCGCCATCGAGAGATCGGCGGCGCGATCGACATAGACGAAGCAAACGCCGGTGTAATGCTTGATAACCGGGATGGTGCTGTTCTCCGCCACGAAACGGATGAGGCTCTCGCCACCGCGTGGTATGATGCAGTGCACGAGGGTATAGAGCTTGAGCAACGTGGTCAGGGCGGCGCGGTCCGTGGTCGGGATCAACTGCACGGCATCGATTGGCAGGCCGGTTTCGGTCAGCGCCTGAGTGATCAATTCGGCCAGGGCGGTGTTCGTATAAAAGCATTCCTTGCCGCCGCGCAAAATGGCGGCGTTGCCGCTCTTCAAACAGAGCACGGCGCAATCGATGGTGACGTTGGGGCGTGCTTCATAGACGATGCCAATCACACCGATCGGCACGCGCACACGGCGCAGCAGGAGACCGTTGGGACGGGTGGTTTGCTCAAGCACTTCGCCGACCGGATCGGGGAGCGCGCAAACCTCGCGCACACTGACGGCCAGTTTTTCCAAGCGTGCGGCATTGAGGGTCAGTCGGTCGATTTGCGCGGCGGTGAGGCCGTTGGCCTCGGCCGCAGCCAGATCCTGTGCATTGGCGGCCAATAGTTTGGATTGGTTCGCGGTGATCAGGTCGGCCAACTTCTGCAGTGCAGCATCCTTCGGCGCAGTCGGCACCGTCGCCAACACGAGGGAGGCGGCACGGGCGCGCTGGGCGAGCGAGGTTATTTGCTGGGCGAGTTCGGCGGACATGGGAGGGACTGAATCTCACGCAATGCTGCTGCGGCGCAAAGTCAAAATGCAGCCTCCCTGACCGTCTGCGGGGTCTATTCGAATAGCCGGCCTTTGTTGAAACGCCATACGGCCACTGACATGACCAATCCGGTGATCAGGGTAAGGATACCGAGGATGGGCAGAAGTTGGCGCAGGCCCTGACCGGCCCAGAGGACGGTGCTGAAACCCTCCATCGACCAGTAAACCAAGGTGAGCTTGCTGAATTGCTGAATGAACTCGGGCATCAAGCTGATCGGAAACCAAGCCCCGCCGATCGCACTCATGAACAGGATCAGAAAAGTGGCCAGTCCGCTCGCGGCCTCGGCATTGGGTGAAATCGCGGCGAGCAGCATCCCGAAGGAAGTGCAGGTGGCGGCGGCCAACCATTACCGAGACGCGATGGGTTTCAGTTATGAGCGATTCTGGGGAGATCCGCCGCACTTTGTGATCCTGCATCGCGACGGTATGCATGTGATGCTCCGGCAGGCTGCAGAGCCCAAACATGTCGTGCCCAACTGGACGCTGTCCGACAAGTTGTGGGACATGTATTTCTGGGTGAACGATGCGGATGCCCTGCACGCTGAGTTTGTCGCTCGCGGCGCCACGATTGATTACGGTCCCTGCGACCAGCCCTACGGCTGCCGGGAGTTCGGCACCCAGGACATTGACGGTCACGACATCGGATTTGGCCAAATGGTTGAGAAGTGAATTCCGCACCCATGACCACCTATCTGTCGGAGTTCTGTCGGCAGGCCCGGATTGACTGGCCGGAGAATCGCACGCTGAACGTGGTGTGTCATGGTCACAGTGTGCCCTCGGGCTATTTCCAAACGCCACAAATCAGCACCTTTGAATCCTACCCGCATCTGCTGCACATGGCGCTGGCCAAAAAATTTCCCCATGCGGTTATCAATGTAATCGTCACGGCCATCGGCGGAGAGACCGCGGAAAAAGGGGCGGCACGGTTTACCCGGGATGTGCTGCCACACCGGCCGGATATCATTACGATCGATTACTCGCTCAACGACCGCGGGGACGGATTGGTGCGGGCGCGAAGCGCTTGGTCCGCAATGATTGAGCAAGCGCACGCGGCTCAAATCCCGGTGCTGTTGCTCACGCCCACGCCGGATCAGGCGGCTTCCTTGACCGATCCGACGGACCCACTGGTCCAGCATGCCGCGCAGGTGCGCGCCCTCGCCATTGAATACGGCGTGGGTTTGGTCGACAGCCTGACTACGTTTCACGAACAGGTTGAAGCCGGGGTCGAACTCGCCTCGCTGATGTCGTCCGGCAACCACCCCAACCGCGCCGGCCACGAATTGGTGGCCGCCGAGATCATGAAGTGGTTTCAGTGAGCGTCGCGCGTAACCTTCCTCGCCCCGTTACGGCTTGAGCAGGGTATCGGCGGAAGCGTTGATTCGCGGCCAATGCATTTCAGGAATCGCGGCACCGAGGTGTTGCACGGTTTCGCATCCGAGAATCGAACCGATCGCACCTGCGGCAGGCAGGGTGGCTCCGCGCAGATGGCCATAAAGGAATCCGGCCGCCCAGGCATCGCCTGCGCCAGTGGTGTCGACTACGCTACGGGCGCGCACCGCTTCGATCCGATGCAGGTTTTCGCCCTCCGCAATCCAAGCGCCGTCCGCGCCCATCTTGACCGCAGCGATGCCGCCAAAGTTGGCGATTTCACGGGCGAAGACATCATAGTTGTCACGGCGCTGGAATAGGGCGCCGGCTTCGTCCTCGTTGGCAAAGAGGACGTCCACGCCTTGCTCCAATTGATTGATGATCCAGTCGCGGGCGACATTGACCACCTCGAACGAGGCCAGGTCGATACTGAGGGTGCAACCGGCGGCGCGGGCGGATTGCATGACCTTGTCGGCGAGGGCAGGATTGAACAGCAGATAACCCTCGATATGCGCGTGCTTGGCGCCCGTAAAATCAGCGGTGGTGATTTCGTCGGGATGCAGGGTCATCGCTGCGCCGAGATGGGTGCGCATCGTGCGCTGACCGTCGGGCGTAACCATTGAAAGGCAGCGCCCGTTGGGCAGACTGGCGCGTTTGAACCGGGAACCGTCACCACCGGTGGCCTTGAAATTTTCCAGATAATGATCGGCGGTGATATCGCCGCCGATTTTTCCCAGATAGGTGGTGCGCAGACCGAGCCAGGTGGCGCCCAACGTGGTGTTGGCGGCCGAGCCTCCGGGGATCATGGCGATATCCACATCCGCTTTGCGCACGAGCGCGGCGATGTCGTCGTCATCTACCAGCACCATGCCACCCTTGTCGCCGGCGACGTGGGTTTGGAGAAAGGCGTCATCGACGTGGGCGAGCAAGTCCATGATGGGATTGCCCACCCCAATCAGTTCGAATTTGTAATCTGTTGCCATAGGGTAAGCCAGAGTTGGGCGCAGTTGCCGGGGGTTCAACCGAGAACGTGTATGCTGGTGGCGAGGATGGGCTCATCATCAATCTCGATGACGATCGAGTATTCACCTGCCTCGGGGAAAGTGAGATTGCGGATTTCATTGATGAGGTTGATGCGCTGCAGGCGATCGGGTGAATCGAAATCGCGTTTGATGAGGGGTTGCATGCGGGTGGGGTCGCGCCCCATGGAAATGTTCATCTGATGCCTTCCCGTAGTGCAGTCGGACAGGGTCAGGAACCAGATCATGAAAGGGTGGGTGACCGGAAAGCGTTTGGCCTGAATGTTGGAGAACACCCCGAGAATGGTGTGCTTGCCGGTGGCCGGGTCGATGTGGACCCCGTCGCACATGATCCAAGCAAGCAATTGTGGTTTCGAATTCATGCCCCAGTGGGTAGTGATGGATGAGCCGGGGCAATCATTTTGCTTGGAGCATCCCACGGCAGACGGCTTAACCAAAGGGCGATGGAGCCGATGCCGACATTCTTGGAATCACTGGGGGACTATCCCCGCTGGTTTGTGGTGGCCTGTTTGACGATAGTGGCGGCAGTCGGATTGTGGATTTTGGTCAAAGTGCTGAAGTGGACCCTGTATCTGCTGATCGCGGTGGTGCTGCTCGGCGGTGGAGCTGCCGTGGTGTGGTATTTGCTGCGATAACGTCCTTTAGCCGGGTGTTTTACGGGCTTTCACCGTAAAAACGGACTTTTTCTTGTCACTGTCGGCTGACCGGGCTTAACCCTTTCCGATGAAATACATTTTCGTGACGGGCGGAGTGGTTTCGTCGCTGGGCAAAGGCCTGACAGCGGCAGCCTTGGGCGCACTCTTGGAGCTGCGCGGGCTCACTGTCCGTATCCAGAAATTTGACCCCTATCTCAACGTGGATCCGGGCACGATGAGTCCGTATCAGCATGGGGAGGTCTATGTATTGGAAGACGGGGCTGAAACCGACCTCGATTTGGGTCACTACGAGCGTTTCACGAGCGGAAAGTTGTCCCGCTTGAACAGTCTTTCATCCGGCCAGGTTTACGAATCAGTCATTCAAAAGGAGCGTCGGGGCGACTATCTGGGCAAGACCGTCCAAGTGATTCCGCATGTGACCAATGTGATCAAGGATCGCATTTATGCGGGCGGCAAGGATGCCGATGTCCTGATCACGGAAATTGGCGGCACGACGGGTGACATTGAAGGCCTGCCCTTTTTGGAGGCCATGCGTCAGTTCGCTCTCGAGGTCGGACCGCGCGATGTGATTTTCATCCATGTCACCTTGGTCCCGTTCCTGAAAGCTGCGGGTGAACTCAAGACCAAGCCCACCCAACAGTCCGTGGCCAAGCTGCGCGAGATCGGTATCCAGCCGCACATCCTGGTTTGCCGCACCGACCATCCGCTCGACCACAGTCTCCGCGACAAGCTTTCGATGTTTTGTAATGTGCCGGTCAAGGCCGTGGTCGAGTGCCGTGATGTCGATCACTCCATCTACGAATTGCCCCTGGCTCTGCAGGCCGAAGGGATGGATCAGTTGGTCGTGGAGTTGTTCGGACTCAAAAACCCCGCGGCATCGAGGAATATCTGGAATCAGATCGTGCGGCGCCTCCTGAATCCCGCCCATGAAGTAACCATCGGCGTGGTGGGCAAATACATCGAGCTGCAGGACGCCTACAAATCCGTTTACGAATCCATCACTCATGCCGGCATCGCAAATAATTGCCGCGTCAACACCGTGCGCATTGATGCGGAGGATCTGGAGAAAAAGGGCGGCCTGAACATCCTCCGTAAGCTGGACGGCATCCTGGTGCCCGGCGGGTTTGGTGATCGCGGCACGGAAGGTAAAATCGCGGCGGCCAAGTATGCCCGCGAACACAAGATTCCCTATTATGGCCTGTGCCTGGGCCTGCAGATCGCGGTGATCGAGTTTTCGCGCAATGTGCTCAAATTAAAAGGGGCCAGTAGTGTCGAGTTTGACGCCCATCCCGAGCATCCGGTCATCAACATGATGGAGGATCAAAAGAAGATCATCGACAAGGGTGCGACGATGCGACTCGGCAGTTACGAGTGTGCGCTGGTGCACGGCACCCATGCCTACAAGGCTTACAAAACCGATACCGTGCGCGAACGGCATCGTCACCGCTATGAGGTGAACAACGACTATCTCACGCGCTTGCAAAAAGCCGGCATGATTTTCAGCGGCGTAAATCCGCGGCGCAATCTCGTCGAAATCATCGAACTCAAGAATCACCCGTGGTTCCTTGCGGTGCAGTTCCATCCGGAGTTTCAGTCCAAGCCGAATCGGGCGCACCCGCTCTTTGCCGCGTTCATTGCCGCGACGATCAAGAACAAACGATCGGTCGCAGGGTCCAAGACCAAGAAATAACATGCTCTTCGATCCCGCCAAATTGCTCGTCATTGCCGGTCCGTGTTCGCTGGAAAACGAGACGGTATGCCGGACAGTTGCGGCCCAGCTGGCCGAATTGCGAGTGACCTTTCCTGAGCTGAACCTCGTTTTCAAAGGGTCGTTCGACAAGGCCAACCGCACCTCGGTGGCCGGTCCGCGTGGCACGGGTTTGGAAGAAGGCCTGAAGTTGCTCGACCTGATCAAACGCGAATACGGCTTCCCGGTGCTGACTGATCTGCACGAGCGCGAACAGGTCAAGGCGGTGGCGGAGGTTTGCGATGTGATTCAGATCCCGGCTTTTCTTTGCCGGCAGACGGATCTCCTGCTCGCCGCGGCCGCAACCGGCCGGGTCGTCAACGTCAAGAAGGGCCAGTTTCTTTCCCCGCAGGAAATGGTGCATGTCACCGGCAAGTTACGTGAAGGACGGGCGACGGAAGTCTGGCAAACCGAGCGTGGCACCACCTTTGGTTATCAAAACCTCGTGGTCGACATGCGTTCGTTTGCCATCATGAAACAAAACGGCCTGCCGACGGTGTTTGATGCGACGCACAGCGTCCAATTGCCCGGAGCCGGCGGCGGCAAGAGTAGCGGCCAACGCGAGTTCGTCCCTCCCTTGGCCAAGGCGGCACTGGCGGCCGGAGCCGACGGGCTTTTCATTGAAACGCATCCCGATCCGGCGAATGCTATTTCCGACGGACCCAACATGGTTCCGTTGAAGGAAATGTCCGAATTGCTGGCTAGTTGCCTGGCGATTTGGCGGGCCGTGCGGGCTTGAGCTAGCGGCAACCCAAGGTTTGCAAAGCTGCGATTACCCGATCGGGCCAGTCGGTCAACAGGCCCTGGACCCCGGCACGCGCAAATTTTTCGGCGGTGTCAGCATCGTTGGCCCAAAACACATTGGTGGGGAGGCCCAGCGATCGGGCAGTGCGACAGAGCCCGGGGGTTACATCCCGACGCATGGGTTGCACGCAGCAGGCGCCAAACTTGTGCTGTCGGTGAATTGAGTCGGGATCCATCCGGTCTTGATCTTCCAAAATGCAGAGGGGGATTTTCGCGTCCAACGCCCGCACCGTCAGTCCCTCGGCATAGGTGCCCACGCAAAAGTAGGCCGAGGCATAAAGATTGTGGTGCTGAAACAACCGGCAGGTCTCTGCCAACATTTCTGGCGGTGGATTCGATTTGATCTGGATATTCATTCCCACCCGACCGGAGAAGGCGTCGAGTAACTCACTAAAAGTAGGAATGCGGGAAGACACTTCGGCTGGGGTCGTGCTTCTGAATCCACCTTCGGCGTGGGAGCCCTCCCACCAGGAAGCGTTGAGTTCCTTGATCGCGGCCAACGGCAAGTGGGATATTTCTCCATGTCCGTCGGTGGTCCGGTCAACCGTGGCATCATGAATCACCACCGGCGTGTGTTCCTGACTGGGATGGAGGTCGTATTCGATGATCTCCGCTCCCGCCGCGATGGCGGCCGCAAACGCCGGCAGGGTGTTTTCCGGCCAGCGCCCGGAGAAGCCGCGATGGGCCGTGACAATTACCCGGTCGGGATCGCGATATATGTCGGCGAGGCTGAGCGGAGGCATTTTGGCAGCGTGCAGCGGGACAGGATTGGGGCAAGGTTTACGACCAACGGTTGGACAATACCGACCAGATGGGGTTGATTCCGCGGCATTGACCGGGGCCTCGTTGCCCGCTCAGTATAAGAAAAAGCAGCTATGGAAAAATTTATTATCGATGTGCCGGTTCCCTCCATGGGTGCCACCGTCAGCGAACTCAATGTCATCGTGATCAAGGTCCAACCTGGTGAGCAGGTAACCAAGGGTCAGCGACTGGCTGATCTTGAAAGTGACAAGTCGGCGTTTGAATTTGAAAGTCCCTGCGATGGGACAGTGCATGCCATCTTGGGTAAACCCGGTGCGACCATGACTTCAGGGGACACTTTTCTGCAGATGGAGACTACGGATGAAAGTCTGCGCCATCTTGCTTCCAAGTCAGCAGGTTCGGCTGCCTCGTCAGACAAGCCAGCCGCAGCGCTGATTTGGACCCCAAAGGCGACCAAGGTCGCGCAGGAAGCGGGTTTGGATCCGGCGACGATTACCGACATCGAAGCCACCGGACCGGGCAACCGGGTTTCGGGTGACGATGTGCAGCGTTATCTTGAAAAACGGAAAAGCTGAAGCGGGTTGATGCTTCAAGGCATCACCAGTTCGGCGGTCACCCCGAGAGGGACTTGGTAGTCTATCTGCCAACCGGAGTCGCGTTTGCGCACTGCGTCCACTTTGATCGGGCCGCGGATGGTTGGCACCGTGCCGTGGAGTTCGCGCAAGGGCCCCGGCTGCGGGGCGATCAATACCCGACCATAGCCGGGTTCGAGTGGCCTCACGCCGAGCACATAACGTGGAACAATGTTGGCCGGCGCGGCCCCCCAGGCATGATTCCAATCCTGATTGGGTTTATATCGATTGTCCCATGCTTCCCAAGTGATCGTGGCACCCTGCTGCAGCATGTTGTGCCAGCTGCGGTCGGCTTTTGAAGTCATCAAACTGATGGCATGGTCCGCTTCGCCCGCGAGAAAGAGTCCTTCCAATAAAAACTGCGCCGCATAGACGCTGCAGGCCATGCCACGTGATTTGATAAAGGCGACCACGCTTGGTCGGACGGACGCCGGCACGAGTTCAAAGGCCAGCGGGAACAAATTGGCGTGCAGCGAGGCATGCGGGCTGTCTTCGCCATCCAGGTAACAACCACGGTCCTGATCAAAAAATATCGTGTGGAAACTGGTCCGCAACCGGGCGACCGCTGATTCAAACTCGACCGCATCGTCCATTTTACCGAGGGCGTGCGCGATCTTTGCCATCAATACCAACGTATGGCCGTGAAAGGCATTCACGACCGTGTTGACCGGTTTGAAGTCGTAGTCGTCCCGTTCACAGAGTGGCCAATCGACGATGTCCCGCAGATCATGCGTATCGATCAGGCCGTCCGTCCGGGCGTGGTTGAGATAAATTTTATCCGCTCTTAATTGATCGTAACCACGGGCGAGAGCACGCTGGTCGCCCGTCGCTTCATAATCCGCCCACGCGGTCATGACGGAAAATTGTTTCCATTCCGTCGGCCAAGTCGGGTTGGCCATCAGGTATTCATGGCTGTGCCGGGCGAGGGAAAATTCGCGATCCACGGCGTAGTGACTGAGTTGATTGATATAGGCATCGGCCTCGTAAGGGATGCGCTCGCGGTCACCGTCCACGTAGACGCCGCAAAAAGTGGTGGCCCGGATGGAATATTTGCAGAACGACCAAACGGCATCGAGATCGGGATCAGATGATTTGAAGTCCGAGGCCGTATCATCGAACGGGTATTCTAGCCGCACTTGAACAATATCCCCCGCGGTCAGCTTGCCCGTGTAGCCTTTCAATTCGACGTAACGAAATGGCAGCACGACGCCAAACTCAATGGGCAGGCGGATGGCCGCACCGCTGGTATTGCGTTCATCCTTGGGGGGGTCGATCCGGTAGCGATGGCGACCGGATCGGAGGGACAACTCTACCCGGGCACTGCGGATGGTGCCGCCCGGATTGAGGTCGACGGTCGCGCCCAGAGATTTTTCCCCAAGGCAAATTTCGACCAGTTGGCCGGCCTCGCTTGAATCCAGTTCCAGCTCCAACCAGCCGAAAGCGTGCTGCCCAAAATCAATGAAATAATGATCGGCGGCCAAGGCGGTGATTACAGCCGGATGATGTGGGTGTGACTGAACAGGATAACGACTGGTGGCATCGACGTTTGGTTCGACTCGGATCGTGAAACCTTGCGGCTCCGACCATGCACTGGGTGACTCATCTCCACCCCAAACACGGACTTGCCAGACATAATTCGTGCCAGCGATCAAGGGATTGCCCGCATAGGGAAGATGTAAGGACTCAAGGCGATTTAACCGGCCGCTATCCCAGCAATCTGGCGTCCCGGCTTTGAGCCGCCCGATGGTGGTGGCGACGCGCACCTGACAGGCCGTTTGGGTGTCACCCGGATTGATTGAATTTGCCACCCAGCCAAAGGTGGGGATCGGCGTAGCGATGACCGTGAGTTCGGGTCGCGCCAGCAAATCGCACAACAGGCCGGTGGGCGCTTGCATGATCAGGCGTTCTGCAACTCGTAGCTCAGAATACTCAACGCATAGACCGCGGCAGTCTCACAACGCAGGACCAAGGGACCGAGGGTGACGGGTTCGAATCCGCAACTGCGCGAGGTGCTCATCTCGGCCGGCGTGAAATCGCCTTCAGGTCCCACCAGCCATAGCACTTTCTTGGGCGGACGGGATTGGGCGGAGGCAAAATCCTTGAGCACGGTCTTCAGGGAGCGAGCCCCGGGTTGCAGACTGGCGATCAGCTTTAGATCGTAATCTCGCGCTGATTCCATGAAGGCGCTCGCGGTTTGCACCGGCAGGATTTCCGGCACAAAAGCATTGCCGCATTGTTTGGCGGCTTCCAAGGCGGCGGTCTGCCATTTCTCAATTTTTCGATCCTGCCGGCTGCTATCAAGATGCACCTGGGTGCGCTCACTTTCCAATGGGACAATCCGGGCGGCGCCGATCTCGGTGGCTTTGCGCACGATGGCATCCATGAACGAGCCCTTGGGCAGAGCCTGTCCCAGTGTGATGGAAAAGGGCAGCGGCTTGATCTTCTGATTGAAGCGCACCTTCAGGACCGCGGCGTTTTTTTGATCGGCGACCAATTCGCAAATCCACTCGCCGCCGTGGCCGTCGAATGCGACGACGGTATCGCCCAATTTGGCGCGATTGACCGCGACGAGATGATGGGATTCCTCCGGGCTCAGGGTAATGGTAGCGGGCTCGGTGGAGGCGGGGGCGCAGAAGACGCGGTGGTCGGGCATGTCGGAACCAGCAAAACCAAGCGACTGAGTAGGTGTCGAGGGCTAAGCGGCAAACGCCATTTGGTTAGAAAGGGGCTGGCCTCGAAGCGATCACATGCATTTCACTGCAGATACCCCTGCCATGTCTGAGCTCACCTCGACCAATCCGAATATTCGCACCACTTGTCTGACCACTGAGGTGCTGGTGGCCGGGGGAGGCATTTCCGGAGTGGCATGTGCGTTATCCGCGGCCCGTAACGGTGCCCGCGTTATCCTGTGCCAGGACCGCCCCGTCTTGGGGGGAAATGCCAGCAGTGAAATCCGCATGCACATGGTTGGGGCCAACACCATGCGCCCCTGCGAGGACCTTGCGCTGGAACCCCGTGAATCTGGAATCGTGGAGGAAATCCGTTTGGCCAACGCGGTGCGCAACGCCCAGCGTTCGCCTTCGATGTTTGATCTGATTCTTTACGAGAAATGCCGGGCGGAACCGAATCTCACCGTGATGCTCAACACCACGATCAAGGGTGTGACCACGGCCCAAACCAAGATTTCCCAAGTGGAAGCCTGGCGGCTCACTACCGAGGATCGATTTGAAATTTCGGCGGCGGTCTTTGTCGATTGCACCGGTGATTCAATTCTAGCCGCTGCGGCCGGCGCGGCTTATCTGGAAGGACGTGAGGGGAAGGAACGGTTTGGGGAATCGTTGGCTCAACCCGAACCCGACCACAAGCGGCTCGGCTCCACTTTGCTGTTTATGGCGCGGAAGCACGACCGGCCAATGCCTTTCAAACCACCGTCATGGGCGCGTAAATTTTCGGAGGATGACTTGCGCTTACGTCCGCACGCCACCGCGGATGTGCGGCATGGATTGGACTATGGTCTTGAATACGGCTTTTGGTGGATTGAGTGGGGTGGCGATCTCGACACGATCCGTGACAATGAAAAAGTGCGCGATGAATTGTTGGCGATCGTGATGGGAATTTGGGACCACGTTAAAAATGGCGGGAACCATCATGCTGAAAACTGGGCCTTGGATTGGTTTGGCGCGGTGCCGGGCAAACGGGAGAGCCGGCGCCTGATCGGCCGGCATATTTTGACGGAAACCGATGTGCTGACTTCGGTGCGGCATGCGGATGCGATTGCCTACGGTGGTTGGCCGATTGACCTGCATCCGCCCGAAGGGGTTGATCGGCCCGGAGAGTCGCCGTGTGTTCAACATACGGTGCCTTGGATTTACGATATTCCGCTCGGCTGCTGTATTGCCCGGGATTTTGAAAACCTGATGTTTGCGGGGCGAAATCTGTCGGCGACGCACGTTGCGTTTGCTTCCACCCGGGTGATGGCGACGTGCGGAGTGGTGGGGGAAGGAGTGGGAGTCGCCGCGGCGTTGGCCGTGAAATCGAAAATAACTCCGGCCGCACTGCATGATGATCCTGTCATGGTTGGAAAGGTGCAGCAACAACTGCTGCGTCAGGATGTGTTTTTGATCGGTCAATCGTTTCGCGACGAGGCAGACTTGGCGGCCAGTGCGACGATCACCGCCTCAAGTGAAACGGCGGATGGTCCCGCGACGAACGTTATCTCCGGTCAAAATCGTGCGATGCAGGAAAATCGTGGCGTCCGAGCGGAGCGATTGGTTCCGGGCACACATCGTTGGATCAGTGATCCGGCGGCTGGATTGCCGGCTTGGATTGAATTGCGTTGGCCGAAACCGCTGACAGTGCGGCGGATTGAATTGGTTTTTGATACGGGCTTGCACCGGCATCTCACCCTGAGTCAGGCAGATGCCTATACCCGGCAAATGTGCTGGGGCTCAGGTCAACCCGAGACGGTGAAAGCGTATGAGTTGGCGGTGCAGAGGGCGGACAGCTGGCAAACAATCGCGCAGGTCGACGACCACTGGCAGCGCCGGGTTGCCCATGAAATCACTGGAGGCGATTGCGCGGCAATTCGCGTCATGGTGCTCTCTACTTGGGGAACGGCCTCCGCACGAATCGTGCGGATAAGCGTGTATGCTTAGCCGATTCTGGCCTTACGCCTTTGGGCGATTGCCATGGGCTTTTTTGCGCCAGAGGACGAGGGCGGCAGAGAGAGCGAGGAAGAGGGCACCGTAGGTGGAGGGCTCGGGGACGTTGGGGTAGATCTGGTCGTCCCATGAGTCCCAGCCGGTGTTGTTGGCGTCCCAGCCGGCGAAGATGACCTGGCTTTCGGGCAGGGAGCCCATGTTGTCCAAGACGTCCTGGGTGGCGCCGGTCCAGTTGGTCGCGTAGAAGAAGTCGGT
>JAURHD010000012.1 GCA_030833445.1 Cephaloticoccus sp.
CGCACCACGGGCGGTTGAGTAGGATCGGCTCATCCCACGTTACGCCGTCATCGTGACTGTGACTGACGTAAAGCGGCAGAATCCACTGGGTGTAAATCTCCGCTCCCCCGCCCCATTGCCAACCCGTGGCGAATTGTTTTTCAGCGAGATTAATCCATGCGGCGATGACCGTGCCGTCGCGCGTCCGTAACAAGGCATTCTCCGTGCTCGGTTGATAACGCTGCACGTCGGCCACGAAGGGATGTGATTGCCACGTGCGCCCCTCTTCGTGACTCACGTGGGCATGGTGTGCATCGAAACACAGGATGCCGCCGTCACCGGAGGTCACAAATGGACCCTGATGTGTGAACGGCAGAACCCGGGCCGCCGGATGCAGGCGCATATCAACCGAGGAGTTTTTTCAGGGCGGGTTTGGTAAGCCCCAGCTGCTTGGCCGTGGCGGTCTCGTTGCCGTCGAGTTCCTTGAGCGTGCGTTCGGCAATACCCTTTTGAATGAATGGCAAAATTGGTTCGTCACCGGCACTGAGTTCGCGATGTAGGAAATCCAGCGCGGCCTCGACCGTCAGGGACGACGGGCTATCCGCAGGTTGATCGCCGCTGAAAGGCGGATTGCTGCTTTGCGTGAGCGCGGAGCCGCCAAGTTCGGCCGGCAGGTCCTTGACGAGAATGGCGTCCCCCTGCGCGATCACCGCACTGCGATAGATGACGTTCTCCAGTTCACGCACGTTGCCCGGCCAGTCGTGCTTGGTGAAAAGGGCAAGCACTTCAGGCGAGACCTTGGTCACGCGGCTCTTCTTTTCCTTTACCAGATTCTGCAGGCAAAAATCGACGATCTGCGGGATGTCGGTCGAACGTTCGCGCAAGGGAGGCATCTTGATGCGGACGACATTAAGGCGGTAATAGAGATCCTCGCGGAAAGTCTTGGCCTTGACCATGCCCTCGAGGTCCTTGTTGGTCGCGGCGAGGATGCGGACATTGACCTTCAGGGTGCCGGTGCCGCCCACGCGCTGGATTTCTCCCTGTTGCAGCACACGCAGAATCTTGGTCTGGGTTGCGAGCGCCATGTCACCGATTTCATCCAGAAAGATGGTGCCATCGTCGCAGAGCTCGAACTTGCCCGTGCGTTGCACGGTCGCACCGGTGAATGAGCCCTTCTCGTGGCCGAAGAGTTCGCTCTCGATCAGATTGTCGGGAATCGCGGCGCAATTGACCGCAATGAAAGGTTTATTGGCGCGGTGCGAGTGTTTCCAGATGGAGCGCGCGACCAGTTCTTTGCCGGTGCCACTCTCGCCCGTGATCATGACTGTGACATCGCTCGCGGTCACTTGGCCGATGATCTTGAAAACCTCCTGCATGACCGGGGCTGATCCCACAATTCCCTCGCGATAGTCATCGGGATTGACCGTCGGTTGGTAGTCACCGACCGCCCGCATATCGGCGTGCGCTTGCAGCCCTCTGGCGGCCAGAGCCAACACCTTGCACGGATCGAAGGGCTTCATGATGTAGTCGAAGGCCCCGTATTTCATCGCCTCAATGGCGGTTTGGGCGGTGCCAAACGCAGTCATAAGGATGACCAGCTGTTTGGGATTGATCGACCGGATGTGTTGCAGGGCTTCGATTCCACCCATCGCGCCCATGCGGATATCGAGGAAAATCAGGTCAGGCTTCGGGCCTTTTTTGACGGCGGCTACCCCGGCTTCGCCACTGCCCGCCTCGGCTACCTTGTAACCTTGGGTGGAAAGCACCCGGGCCAGTGAGTAACGCACTTCGGCATCGTCATCGATCAGGAGGATGGTGGCGGGTTGGGAATCGGACATCGGTGAGAGTTGAAACGGACAAACTAACTTGAAACTGGCGAAAACACAGCTCCCGGGTTTGTTGTGCGTCATGCTGTCATGGTCAATGAACTTGTTTAAGATCCGCGGAATCCAGCTCGCGGTGCATATGACGTTTTTCCTGCTGCTGGCCTATGTCGCCTATGAAGGCTGGCAGGAGCAGGCCTGGCCCGGCCTGTTCTGGAGCCTGATCTCCGTGATCGCCTTTTTCGGCTGCGTGGTGCTCCACGAGCTCGGACATTCCTTCACGGCGATGCATTTTGGGGTCGGGGTATCGCGGATACTGTTGATGCCGATCGGCGGCATGGCGGAGTTCGATTCCATTCCTCGGCAACCGCGCAAGGAATTCCTGATCACCTTGGCTGGGCCAGCCGTCAACTTTGTGCTGGCCGCCCTACTCTGGTGGCCGGTGGAGCAACTACCCGACGTTATCCACCTGAACTCGTTCTACGGGTTGGTTTACCGGCTGTTTGCCGCCAATCTGTTTATGGGTATTTTCAATTTGATTCCGGTGTTCCCGATGGACGGTGGCCGGATCTTACGCGCGCTACTGGCCACGAAACTGAACTACCTAGAGGCCACCAAGTGGGCGGCGCAGATCGGCAAGTTGCTCGCGGTAGTCGGTATTCTAGTCATGGCCTTCTGGCTGCACAGTCCGTTGGGCGCGCTGCTCTTTGGGTTTATTATCCTGGCGGGGGAAGCGGAATATCGCGCGGTCAAACGCCGGGAAGTGGAAGACGCCCATTGGAAAGCAATGCTGGATCGACTCTACGGCGTGCCTCGCGAAGAGCAGCCCCTGCTGAATCAGTAGCGCAGAGGATTACAAACCGGTTTCGTCTTTCGCGATCGCTGCACGCAGCTCACTTAGCTTTTGTCGCTGGGCCGGATCGGCACTGTAGAGCAGAGCCTGAACAATGAGTTGCTTGGCGACATCGAAGTTGGAATTCATCGCCTGCAGGATGGCGACCAACTGCAACAGGCGCACGCGACGTGGAAAGAGCCGCACGGCCTCATCGAGATTCGCGAGAGCCTTGGGTCGCAAAGCGACATTACTGCGGATCAGGATCGTGGTGTAGAGTTCGTAGACGGCGGGAATCTTGGGTGACTGGGTGCGTGCCTTGGCGAGCAAAGCGAGGATCGGCGCAATTTCATCCGGCGTCGGTCGGTAGTCTGGTCGTTCCGCGGTTAACTTGGCGAATTCCAGCCGGGCCAATTCGAAGTAGGCAGATGGCCGCACCACTCCAGCTTCGACCGCAGCTCGCAGGAATGGTAGAGCGGCGTCATCCTGGCCGGCGTCGGTTTCGCACAGGCCTAGCGAGGCCAGCAACTGCGGATCCCGATCACCTTTATCGTAGGCGCTGCGCAAGCTCCGCCGGGCCTGCTCCAGGTAGCGCGGGGTTAGATCAGGATAAAGTTCGCGGACGTAATTGACCTCGAGCCGGGAGAGTTCGCCTTTGATGCGACCGACCTCTCCGGCCGTGGCATCGCGTAGATTGATCGGCGGAACGGCAATCGCTCGCGGGCTGCGCAAAGTGATAGTTTCCGTGAGCGCGGATTGCAGATAGTTCTGCATTTGCTCGGTCACTTCGGCATAACTCAAGCCGAAGCATTCCTTGAACACCGTTTCGGTAGCGGGTTCTACCCTGCTGCGTCGCACGAAATCCCAAAGCGCAGCCTTGCGCGGTGGCACCCCATTGACTGCAGGTTGCTCCGCTAACTGACCTTTGTTGGGATGCTTCCGGCCCGGATCGAGGGCCCAACGAATGAACAGGGCGGACTCGGCGCGCCAAATAACCTCGAAAGCGGCATCGCGCTCACCTTGCGGTGGCGGGGTGATCACTTGAGCGAGTGGCAGAATATTTGGTTTCGCTTTTACATTCTGGCGCAGATTGGCCGTCACTTCGCCCCCGATCCAGTTGGTCGGGGCGAGTTTGATTTCGTCCTTGGGCCCAACGGGTCCCGTCAAACTATTGGTGGCCGCCATGACGTCGAGGGAGGTCTGCAGAGGAGGCTCAGTCATATCAACCGACGCATAGAGTTCCATCAGACCCTCGATATACCAACGAGGCAGCATGGGGGTGCGAGTTTCGAGCAGATAGCGGACATAGCCCGCGGACAGCGTGATGCCGTCGCGGTTGTCGGCGACCGGATCGACTACGAAAAAGATCGCGAGTGAATCTTCATCCCAGAAACGGAAATTTGGCATGAAGCCCACTTGCACGTTGGGTTCGCTGCGGCGATTCAACCGGCCCGACTCGGCGGCGGACTGTTCTTGCTTCTCAATACTCGTGACTATGTCCAGATTCACCGGGGGTTGGTTCTCAGCGTGATAGAAGACATAATAACGGGGCAAGTCACGTATGACCGTGAGGTCCTCTGGCACGAGGATCTTGAGCAACTCATGCAGCCGGTATTGCCGTTGGATCAATTGACGGGTAAACGTGTCGGGACAGCGAGCGACCACTTCCACGCCTGGAATTGTCGCGTAGCGCCACGGCGGGGTCAGTGGCTCTTCCACTACGTAAGGCGGGAGCTCAACCAGTTTGCCCGGAAGAGGCACGATTTTATCGGCACTTCGCATAACCAGCGGTGTTAGGCAAAGCACCTGGCACACCAAGCAAGGCATGAGGGCAACTAAGGGTTGGAACTTAATCCTCATAGGTGGAAAAGAACTGATCTTTCGTGGGCCGGTTGTCGATGGACGATTGCCGGCTGGGGCATTTTTCATTGCTGCCATTGTCCTCCCTGTTTCGATGCAGTGGTCAACCGTCGTTTCGAGCGGCCACCCCATATCCCATGCGCATCCTTTACTTCGACATCGATTCCCTGCGAGCTGATCACCTCGGCTGCTACGGATATCACCGCAACACCAGTCCCTGCATCGATCGCATGGCGGCCCAAGGCGTCCGCTTCACCGGTTGCCATGTTTCGGATGCGCCCTGCCTGCCTTCGCGCACGGCGTTGTTTAGTGGCCGTGCGGGTATCCACACGGGGGTCGTCAATCACGGTGGGGCAGCCTCAGAGATGTTCAATGAAGGGCCCGGGCGCGACTTCACTTCACTCCACGGTCGGAACAATTGGATGCGCCGCCTGCATGACGCCGGGTTGCACACCGCGACCATCAGCAGTTTCGGCGAACGGCACTCGGCCTGGCACTGGTATGCCGGTTTCAACGAGGTGCACAACAACGGCTGGGGTGGCATGGAAAATGCCGATGAAGTGGAGCCACTCGCACTCGATTGGATTAAGCGTCAGCCGGATGACTCCGACCATTGGTTTCTGCACGTGAACCTCTGGGATCCACATACACCCTACAATACGCCGTCGGATTTCGGCGAGCCTTTCGCCGATACTCCCCTGCCCGCATGGTATACTGAGGAAGTGCTCGCGAAACACCGGGCCGGTTTCGGACCGCACTCGGCGCGGGAGGTTTGCGGCTTTGACACCGAATACCCCTTTGCGTCGCCCTTTCCGCGCCAGCCACTTGAAATCAATTCCATGGCGGACGCGCGCAAGGTTTTCGACGGTTACGACACTGGCGTGCTCTACGCGGACCAAGCGGTGGAACGCATCCTAAAAGCCGTTGAGGCGCGCGGTTGGCTGGATGATACGTGGGTCATTATCTCTTCGGACCACGGGGAGAATCTGGGCGAGTTCAATATTTATGGCGATCATCAGACGGCCGACACGATCACGTCCCGCGTGCCTCTGATCATTCGTCCGCCAAAGAATTTTAAGTGCGCCCGTGGTCGGGTGGATGAGTCGTTGATCTATCAAGGTGACTTTGCCGCAACTCTGCTGGAATTGATCGGCCAGGAAGTCCCATCGAACTGGGATTGGCGCAGTTTTGCGTCAGCATTCAATTCGGATCAACCCGCCAACTTGCGGTCGGAGCTCGTGCTCTCGCAGATGGCATGGAGCTGCCAACGCTCGGTGCGTTGGGGCGACTGGCTTTGCATCCGTTCGTATCACGACGGCTATCATGGTTTCCCACCCGTCATGCTCTTCAACGTGAAGAACGATCCGCAACTTCAGCACGATCTGGCCCCGGGCAATCCGGCCCTCGCCGATCATGGACTCAAGTTGTTGGACCGCTGGATGAGTGAAATGATGGCTTTGGCGACACACTCGGATGATCCGATGCGGACGGTCATGCTGGAGGGCGGACCGCTGCACACCCGCGGCGTGTTGCCGGCGTATCTGGAACGGTTGCGCGCGACCGGACGGGCCGATGGCGCTGAGGTGCTGGCCAAGGCGCATCCGCGTGATGCAGGCACCGCCTGAATTCCATCAGCAATACCATGGAATACCGCCCACTTGGCCGGACCGGCCTCCAAGTATCCGCGCTGAGCTTTGGTGCCTCTTCGCTGGGCAGCGTCTTTCGCGTAACCGATGACACTGAGGCGATCCGCACCGTCCACACGGCCTTGGATCTCGGTATCAATTTTATCGATGTCTCGCCGATGTATGGCCTGACCAAGGCTGAAACAGTGCTGGGACGCGCCTTGCGCGAAATTAAACGCGATCGCTATTACCTCGCCACCAAGGTCGGACAATATTGCGGACCCGACAGTTTTGATTTTTCGGCTGAGCGGGTGACCCGCAGCCTCGACGAAAGCTGTGCGCGTCTGGGCGTTGACTATATCGATCTGCTGCAGTGCCACGATATTGAGTTCGCCGACCTCAATCAGATCATCGACGAAACGCTACCCGCCTTGGTGAAATTGCGGGAGGCTGGCCGGATCGGTCACATTGGGATCACGGGCCTGCCCTTGAAAGTGCTGCGTGACGGATTGCTCCGGGCCGCACCCGGAGTGGTCGACACGATTCTCTCTTTTTGCCACTACGAACTGAACGATACCACCTTGGAGGGGCTGCTGCCACTCTGCCGGGAACGCGGCATTGGGGTGATCAACGCTTCGCCGACCGGCATGGGTCTGCTCACGGAGCGCGGTGCGCCTGCGTGGCATCCCGCTTCTCCGGAAATCATCGCGGGGTGTCGGCGCGCAGTGGAGTATTGTCAGTCGATTGGCGAAGACATCGTCAAACTTGCCGTGCAGTTTGCCATCAGTCATCCGGATATTGCGACCACCTTGGTCGGCACGGCCAATCCGGCTAACATCCGCAAGAATATCGCCCACGCGGAGGCCCCGGTGGATCAGGCGTTGATGGCGAAGGTGCAGGAGCTATTGAGTCCGATTCATAATCACAATTTTACTCGCGGCCGGCCTGAGAACCGTGACCCACTGATTTACTGATCAAATCATGCTGACACTTTTACTGGAAACTCCCGGCAAACTGATCGCTACGGAAACTCCTCAACCCGACTCTCCCGGGCCCAAGGAAGCACTGGTGCGCATACATCGGATAGGCGTCTGCGGCACGGATCTACACGCCTATGCCGGCCGCCAACCATTCTTCACCTATCCTCGTATTCTGGGGCACGAACTGGGGGTTGAAGTCGTAGCCATCGGTTCGGAAGTGACCACTGTCGCTGTGGGCGATCGCTGTGCGGTCGAACCGTATTTGAATTGTGGGCATTGCATCGCCTGCACGCGCGGCAAGCCGAATTGCTGCCACACCCTGCAGGTGCTGGGAGTGCATACCGACGGCGGGCATCGCAGTCACATGCTTGTGCCAGCGGCCAAGCTGCACCGCTCCACCAAACTGACTTACGATCAACTGGCCTTGGTCGAAACGCTCGGCATCGGCGCGCACGCGGTCGGTCGGGCCAAACTTGAAGCGGGTGAATATGTGGCCGTGATCGGCGCCGGTCCCATCGGGCTGGCCATCATGCAATTTGCCCGGGCGGCCGGTGCGCGGGTCATCGCCGTGGATGTAAGCGCGTCCCGCCTCACCTTTTGCCGTGACCGGATTGGCGTGGATGCGGTGGTCGATGCGCGCCAAGGCGACGTCGCCGAGCAATTGGGAAAATTGACCGACGGAAACCTGCCCACGGCCGTGTTTGAGGCGACCGGTAATGTGCAGTCGATGAACACCTCGTTCAATTTTCCCGCTCCGGGTGGTCGCTTGATCTTGGTCGGACTGGTGCAAGCAGACGTGACCTTTCACGATCCGCATTTTCACAAACGGGAACTGACCGTGCTCTCCAGTCGCAACGCCCTCCCCTCGGAGTTTACCGCCATCATCCAGCTGATCGAGAACGGTAAAATCGACACCGGGCCTTGGATTACCCATCGCGCGAAACTCGGCGAAGTGACCGCCCAATTTGAATCATGGACCAAACCCGCGACTGGCGTGATCAAGGCGATGATCGAGGTGCCGGCTGACTGAGGTAGGTCTTGGCTTTACTTCAGTAGATCGCCCGGAGCCGCAGGCGGGTGTCCCGCGGGGTTTCGGCAAATCGCATGGGTTCCCGGTTGGGACCTTGGCGTAGGATCACCACCAGTTCCCGCCGGAGGACCTTGGTGATAGGCAGACGGCCCAAGATCACAATCACCTCACCGGCTTGGCCGCCCTCCACGGCAACGACTGGCACCCATTCCCCGGCGATCAATAAATCGGTAGTTGGCATCATGCGGCCACTTTACGGCAGATGGTGGGACATTGGCGGACCCAGCCGTAAAAAACCCACAAAATACGGACAACCGTTGGCGCAAATCCTAGGGCTAACGAACCAGTCCAATCTCTGCTGAATGTCGGATTGACCCAAAGGATTTTCGGTGAAGTCATTACCCATGGTAAGGCTTATAAAAAGTGTATGTTTCTTGATTATCGTTGGCGCTTTGGGAGGAGGCATCCGGCTCCATGCCGAAGCTCCGTTTAATTTCGAAGCCGGGGCCGGCCACCTGCCGCGTTCCGTCGTTCCTACTCACTATACCCTGCGACTCGAACCCAACCTGCCCGACCGCACGTTTTCCGGCCAGGTTCGCACCGATATCACGGTCCGTGAAACCATCGCGGCGATTGTGATGAACGCCAACGCACTCGAAATTGAATCCGCCTTTCTGGATCAAGGCGACGGCACCACTTCGCAGGCGCTGCGTCCGTCCTACGACTCGAAAAAACAACAACTCTCCCTAACCCCCGACACGCCGCTGGCCCCCGGAAACTACCGGATCAATATTTCTTACCACGGCGTGATTTCGGATAATCCCCAAGGTCTGTTCTTTGATCGCTATCTGACTGATGATGGCCAGCGCGAACTCTTCGGCACCCAATGCGAGGTTCCCGATGCCCGCCGCATTCTGCCCTGCTGGGATGAACCCGTGTTCAAAGCCACGTTCGACTCCACGCTGGTAGTTCCGGCTCGATTCATGGCGATGTCCAATATGCCCGTGCTGCGCGAGGAGAGTCTCGCAGACGATCGCAAGGCCGTGACCTTTGCCCGCACGCCGCTCATGTCGACTTACCTCCTGGCCTTTTTCGGCGGTGAGTTCGAGGTGCTCGAAACCACGCACCGGGGCACACATCTCCGGATTATCACCACTCAGGGAAAACACCAGCAGGGTGCCTACGCTCTAGAAATCACCGCGCAGGTGCTCGACTACTATGCCGACTACTTTGGCACGCCTTATCCACTCCCGCAACTCGACCAGATCGCCATCCCCAACGCCTTTTCCAATTTCGGCGCGATGGAAAATTGGGGCGCGATTGCCTACATGGAGCAACTGCTGCTCTACGATCCCGCTAAAAGTTCTCAAAACACCCGCGAGAATATTTTTGAAACCGTGGCCCACGAAGTCGCGCACCAATGGTTTGGCAATCTCGTCACCATGGGTTGGTGGGACAACTTGTGGCTCAACGAAGGGTTTGCCTCGTGGATGGCCACCAAAGCCACCAACGACCTGAATCCCGATTGGAAAATCTGGATCCGGTCGAACGCCTCCAAAGAGAGCGCCTTCAATCTCGATGCCCGGGCGTCTACTCATGCCATCCAGCTGCCTGACGTTACCGAATATTCCGCCGTCGATGCCTTCGATGCGATTGCTTACTCCAAGGGCCAGGCCTTTGTGCGCATGCTGGAAAACTACCTCGGTTTCGAACCGTTCCGGGCCGGCCTGAGGCTCTACATGCAGCGCCATGCTTATAGTAATACGACCACGGCGGATCTATGGCAGGCGCTGGGCGAAGCCTCGCAAGAACCAGTCACACAAATTGCCGCGAGTTGGACAGAACAGCCCGGCTTTCCGATTATCATCGCCTCAGTCTCCAATGAAAAACTTACCCTGAGCCAGAAACGTTTCACCCTCGATGACCCCAACCCCGAGCCATTGCAATGGACCGTTCCCATCATCCTGGCCCCCCTTGATGACCTGGCCCACCCGAGCACCTATTTGCTCCACCCCGGCGAAACCCTGACCTTGGATTGGCCCGCCACCCAGTCTCCGCCAAAACTCAACGTCAACGACGCCGGGTATTACCGGGTGCTTTACGATCACGATACCGTGGTCGCACTCACCGCGGCTCTGCCGCAACTTCCCGAAGCCGAACAGCTCAATCTCTTGGGCGACACCTGGGCCCTGGTGCAGGCCGGTCGACTGCGCACGCCGGACTATCTCGAAGTTGCGCTCGCCCTGCGAGCCAGCCAGAGCAAACCCGTTTGGGACTCTATTCTCAGGGCCTTGTCCACCATCGACGTGTGGTTGTGGGACGATCCGGGCCGGGAACTCTATCAGCAATGGGTCATTGACCTCCTGCGCCCGCAATACGAGCGGCTCAGGTGGACGGCCCAGCCGGACGAATCCCCGCTCATCGATACCCTGCGCACCCGCATCATTACCCGCCTTGGAAACTACGGTGACGAAGCCGTCATCGCCGAAGCGCAAAATCGTTTCCGCCAATACCTCAGCGATCCTAAGAGCCTTACCGGGGGTCTGCGCGAAACCGTGCTAAACCTGGCCGGTCGCTACGCCAATCCCGACACCTACGCGCAATTGCATCGGCTCGCCATTGCCGCCATTTCGGCCGAGGAAAAAGAAGAGCTCTACGGTGCCATGCAACACGCACTCGATCCCGCTTTGGCGCGCGAGACTCTCGCCCTCACTTTGGGCGATCAACTCCCGGTCACCATTCGCAACTGGAACATCGCGAGTGTCGCCCGGAATGGAGAGCACATCGATCTGGCGTGGGACTTCACCAAGACTCACGCTGCAGAACTCCTGGCACCGCTCGCGGCTTATGGGGCCAACAGCTATCTGGCCCGTGTCGTGCAAAATTCGTCCGATCCCCGTCTTGCGACCGAACTTGAGGCTCTTTCGCTTGAGCTTCGTGGGGAAACCTCGCTCCCCGAAGCCCGTAAAATCTCCGGCCTCATTCGACTCCGCGCCGAGATCAAGGCCCGGGAAGTGCCCGGTTTGCTGGTTTGGTTGCGGACTCAGATCACTCCTCGGACATAGGATAAGTGCGATATCCAAAACCGATCGTGACTGGGTAATCACCAATGCACCAAAAAGCCCACCCTTGCGGGTGGGCTTTTAAAAATGGTGGACCCTAGCGGGGTCGAACCGCTGACCTCCTCAATGCCATTGAGGCGCTCTGCCAACTGAGCTAAGAGCCCATTTTCCCTGACGGGGAGTGAGAAAAATCAAAGTTCCGGGCGGGAACGCAAGGACTTTTTCTTCAACCGTCCTCCCGCATCTTGAAGGCCACTTCCCAGACGTCACTTTTGCCATTTGGGGTAGGCCCGATGGAGCGGACCTTCGCGAAGGCCTCCAGCACGGATTGGTCGAATTCACGACTACCCGACGAAGTGACAATCTTGACCCCGGAGAGGGTGCCATTGGACGCGATATTAAAGCGCACCTTGGCCGAGAGCAGATCGCTGAGTCCATCAGGTTTGATATGGGCGGCCCGCAGGCGCTGTAGCAACAACGCGATATAGGCGTCGAGTAGATCGCTTTCAGCCCGGGTCACGGCTTTACCGCCCGCCCCTTCCTTGACGTTAACTGAACCGCCAACAATGCCTTTCACATTAATGGACTTCACCTTGATATTGCTGGGGGCCGGTGCGGCGGTGGAGGCGTTCTTGGTGGTGGCATTTTGCTTCCGAAACTCCGCTAAGGTCATCTTCTTTTTGGGCGGCTCAACCTTGGGTTCGACCTTTTGGGGGGTCGGCTTGGGTTTGGTCTCGACGATGCGCTTAACCGGTTTGATCGGGGAAGGCTCGGGTGGCGTGATTTCCTGATCGACTGGTTCAGGCGTGGGCTCAATGGGCAGCGGCTTGGGCGTGGGGGTCCGCACCGCGGGGATCTTGAGCTTGATCATATCCTCCGCACTGGCGGCCGGAGCTTCGGTCGCGGCGTAATTACTCCCCTCACCCGCCACTAGTTCGAAGATTTTCGGTGATTCCTTTACCTGCTGTTGGATCACATAGGTAAATAGCAGCAGAAGCGCCACGATCACTCCATGCAAAGTGAGCGAAAGAAAAAATGCGCTGGGCGTGTTGGACTGCATGTCGGCCCTCAATCAGTCGTCTGGGTATCGAAGGTGATTTTGGAGAGGTTGTGCTTCTTGATCTCGTCCATCAGCGTGACCACCTTCTGATACTGAAGGTTCCAATCCGCGCGAATCCGAATGACGGGGGGCTTGGCGGCTTGGGACTCGCGTTCCAACAAGGCAGGTAACTCAGCGAATGCGACCGGGCGGTCACCCCAGAAATACTGACCGGCCGAATTGATGCTGATGGACTGGAAGCGCAGATCCTTGTCCGGCTCGGCTTGCGAGCGCTTCGATTCGTTGGGCAGATTGATTTGAATCGCCTGCTCCTGGTTAATCAACGGAGTCGCGATCATGAAAATGATCAGCAGGGTAAAGCCGAGGTCGATCAGGTTGGTGACATTTAGCTCCGAGATCGGAGCCGTCTGCCGTTGACGTCTGAAGGTGCGTGCCATTTTAGCAATGAGCGACTTAGTCGCTCTCCAACTCGAGACGGTCGGCCAGAGAGCTGGCGAAGTTTTCGAGTTCAGTCGTCAGACGGCGGGAATTGGCGAGGAGGAAGTTGTAGCCGAACATCGACGGGATGGCGACGACGAGCCCCGCAATGGTCGTGAGCAAGGCCGAGGCGACTCCGGGCGCGATGCTTTGGATGCTGGCGGATTGCTGCACTGAAATCGCGCTAAATGCGGCCATCACGCCCCAGACCGTTCCGAGCAAACCGAGAAACGGCGCGCCGGAGACAATCGTGGCCAGAAAGATCATGCTCGATTCGTAGCGCAGGGTTTGTCGTGCCAAGGCACGTTGCAGGGCGTTCTCGGCATGCTCGAGTCGCGCCCGGGTGCTGTCGCGGCCCTTCTCCTTGCCGATGGCGGCGGCCCGCCAATACGCCTCGACCGCATCGGCGAACAAATCGGCATAAGGAATCGCCCGGCGTTGGCGGAAGGACTCGGGCAGATCGAGCAGTGAGCGTTCATCACGCAAGCGGGATTCGAAGGCGCCATTCAGTGCGCGCAGCCGCTTCAGTTCGAAATGCTTGCCCAGCATGATGGTCCACGCGATGAGACTGAAGATCGCGAGACCGACGACGATGATTTGGCCAACGGTGTCACTCGTCAGAAAAATCTGGATGACACTCATCGCGATGGTGGGAGAAGAAAGCAAAAGGGCGGCGCACATGGCGGAAAAAACAGTTGGCGGCTTTACCGGGTTCATTCAACGGAAATCCCGATTATTCGGCGGCGATTCTGTTTGCCGCTGCGTGTCGCGAAATCTTCGCTTAACGTTCATTCGTCTCATGGATTTCAAAACCCGCACCCTTCAGGAGCTCCGCGGCCGCCGCTCCACCCTTACATCCCGTCACGCCCTCGTCGGTTTCGACGGCTTCGTCGACACCATCGTCACGCCGGTGGCTCAACGGGCGGGACAAGGGGAGAATTTCACCCCGATTGGCACGATTGCGGAGTTTGGGCAGCGCATCCTGGCCGCCGCCGGCAAGAGCACCAATATCGAGTTTTATCCCCGAATGGACAAACTTGGCGGCAACGGTCCCATCATGGCCAATGCCCTGCTCGCTCAGGGCACCAACCTGACCTATATCGGCGCGCTGGGTAACCCAGTGCTCAACCCGGTTTTTGCCGACATGGCTGCCCGGTCCGAGGTTATCAGCCTGTGCGATCCTGCCGCGACGACTGCGGCCGAGTTTACCGACGGCAAACTCATGCTCGGGATGATGAAGAGTCTCGACGAAATCACCCCGGCCAAGATCGATGAGGTGGTCACCCCGCAGCGTTACCGCGAGATCCTCGGGGCGGCGGACCTCATCGCCTTGGTCAACTGGACCATGATTCCCAACATGACTTCGGTGTTCGTCGATCTGGTGGAGCGGGTATTGCCGCAAGTGCCGGTCAAACCCGGCCGGGTGTTCTTTTTCGATCTGGCCGATCCGGAAAAGCGTTCTCGCGCCGATTTGGTCTATGCCTTGGAAACCATCGGCCGGTTCGAGCAATTTGGCAGTGTCACGCTTGGGCTTAACCTCAAGGAAGCCCAGCAGGTCTACTCGGTGCTCGGTTTTGGCACGGAGGAGGAGACGGAGGCCGGCTTGCGCGCCATGGCAGCCAAGATCCGGGAACGGCTGGATCTGACCACGGTGGTGGTTCACCCCAAGGAATCGGCCGCTTGTGCCAACCGCACCGATACTTATTGGGTGCCCGGACCTTATGTGGCCAAACCACTGATTACCACCGGAGCGGGCGACCATTTTAACGCAGGATTCAGTGCGGGTCAGATCATGGGTCTGGCACCGGACTGCTGTCTCGGTGTGGGCGTCTGCACCAGCGGGCATTATGTCCGCACGGGCAACAGTCCCACCCTCGCCGATCTCGAAACCTTCCTCGCCAACTGGAAATAACCCGGTCAAACTTTTCCCATGCCTCTAAAATCCAAACCTGCCGGCAAACTCATCTCTTTCGAAGGCTCCGAAGGCAGCGGCAAATCCACCCAAATCTCTCTCCTCGCGGCCCACCTGCAAAAGGCCGGCAAGGAAGTCGTGACCACGCGCGAGCCCGGTGGCACCGAGATAGGTGAACAGATCCGCAACATCATTGTGCACAATTCCAAGGGTGACGAGATGTGCCCGGAGACGGAGCTACTGCTCTTTACGGCCGCCCGTGCCCAAGTCGTGCGTGAGATCATAGTCCCGGCGCTGATTGCTGGCCAATACGTCCTCACTGACCGCTATTTGGATTCGTCCACGGTTTACCAAGGCATTGCCCGCAACCTTGCCGCCGGCCCCGTGGCGGACATCAATCGGTTCGCGGTCGGCAATGTCATGCCGGACGTCACCGTGATCATTGATGTGCCGACCGAGGTCAGCATCAGTCGGCTCAAACAACGCACGACCGATCTGCCCGATCGGATGGAGCGCGAGAACATCGATTTCTATAACAAGGTGCGCGAAGGCTATCTGCTGTTGGCCAAGAACATGCCTGACCGGGTGATTTTGGTCGATGGCACGAAGTCGGTGGCCCAGGTCGCCAAGACCATTTGGGAGCACATCGAAGTGCTTCTCGGCCACTGATTACGATGCCGACGAGCGAACGCGTTGCCTGGCCCTCCACCCTGATTGGCACTCCCACGGTGTCGGTCATCGAGCAAGCCATCGAACGGCAACGCCTTTCGCACAGTCTGCTCCTGCACGGCGACGATAATGACACGCTGGTGCTGGTAGCTCTGGCGATTGCCGATCGGCTCCTCAATACGGATGAATCCACGGGGCATTTTGCGCCGGAAACACACCCGGATTGTTTTGCCCTGAGGCCCGCTGGCAAAAGCCGGCAGATCGGTGCCGAGCCCACCCGCGAGCTGATCGGCAAGGTGCAGGTATCCGCCTCGGTATCCCGGCGGAAGGTGGCCATCATTCACGAGTGCGACCGCATGAACACGGCCGCCGCGAATATTTTCCTCAAGACGCTGGAGGAACCCCCGGCCCATACCACCTTGTTGATGCTGACCACCCGGCCGTATGCGTTGCTGCCGACGATCCGCAGCCGCGTATTGCAGTTCAGGTTTCCCTCGGCGACCAACGCCATCAATCACGAAGGACTCCAACCATGGCTGGAGGATTATCAGCACTGGCTCGGACGGCTCTCTGACGGCGTTGGCGGCAAACGGGATGTCGCGGACCATATCTTCACTCTCTACGGATTGGTGGCTCGGTTCACCTCAATCCTCGATACGGCGACCTTGACCGCTTGGAAGATCGAGAAGGAGAAACTCCCGCCGGATCTTGAAAACGATGAGCAAGTGGCAATCGAGACCGGGTTGGCCAACGGGATCCGTCAGCGCATCTTCGGTGAGTTGGAGCATGCCACCCGGGCCTTCGCGATTCCGCGGCTCAAGCGCGGCGATGAGGATACCCGGCGCGCCCATGTGGCGGCGATCGAGGCCTTGGAACACAATGTCGGCTTGTTAAGGGTGAATTTGAATCAGGCCGCCGCGCTGGAAAATTTTCTGCTCAGCTCGCTCCGGATTTGGGTGAAGCGATAAGGGTCTGGTTGTCACTGGCGATTTGTGGTGACTGACCGGGCTGTCTGGGTTTTGCGTGTAAGCCCCCCTATGCCCCGCCCCGCGCGAACCCTGACCAAGCATGAGACCCGCACGTCTTTGGCGTGGTTCAATTGGAACATCAGCCTGCGGGGAATCTTTGAGACGATCTGCGGCGGCGCGACGATGGTTTTTGTCGCCTATGCCTTGGTGATTGGCGTGCCGCGGGATGCGATGGGATACTTCAGTGCGGCCATCAGTTGTGCGTGTATCATTCAGTTATTATGTCTGCCCATGGTCAGCCGGATCAAACGCCGCAAGCGTTTCATCCTGATCGTCGCGGTGATTGAGCCATTGCTGTTAACCTTGGCCGTGCTGGCCACACCGTGGCTGCCGGCAGGACTGCGACCGGTGAGTCTCGGTATCGCGGTGTTTTTGGCGGCGGCTTGCCTGCATCTGACTCGACCCTTTGCCGATGACTGGTTGGCGACCACCATCCCCAGTGGCTTGCGCGGGCGTTACATCGGTCGGCGCGTGCGGGTGTCGAGTCTGGCCATTGTGGCGGCCACGCTCGTGGTGGGTTATATTGTTAATTTATTGGGAACGGAAAATCGGGCCGGTCTTGCTGGCCTCCTCGTGGTGGGGGGCGTTTTTGGGCTGGCCGCAGCGCTGACTCTGACCAAAGCCACCATGCCGGTGAATGAGCGAGAAATCGGCTTAACTGCCCGTGACATTCGCGGGGTAATGCACAATCGAGCCTTTGTGCGTCTCGTGATTGGCACATTGCTATTGATGCTGCCCTTCTATTTGGCGGTGGCTTACTATCACGTCTTCAACCTGGAAGTGGTTAAGATGAGCCCTTGGCTGATCGCTTGCATGGGTGTGGGTTACCTGCTGGTGAAACTGCTGATCACACCCGCGATGGGCAAACTTTGTGACCGGCTGGGTCCGCGCAAACTGCTGTGGGTTAGTGGACCGATCTACGCGGCGTTTTTCCTGTGCTTCCCCTTTGCCGCCGAGGGACGGGCATGGCCAATTATACTCGCCTGGGCGTTCGTGGCACTGGCGGATGGCATTTATTCCGTGGCCGCTCCGGCGGCGCTCTACTCAACCATCCCGGAACAAGGCGCACGTCCGGCTTATTTCGCGACTTACAATCTGGTCAGTTTGGGGAGCTTTGCGGTTGGCGGAGTCATTGCCGTGCCCTTGCTCGGCTGGTTGGGAAAACTGCATTGGACTTGGGGCGTTGCCAATCTTGGTGGCTACCACCTGTTTTTCGCCCTGTGTGGTCTCCTCATGCTTCCCTGCACGCTGGCCGTGACGTTGTTTCCTGAGAACCGTCGTTTGCCGGTCGGAAGTGTCTGAGGCCTTTACGAGTCCGCGAGGAAAGAACTGACCAGTTTAATGAACGGCTCCCGCGCATCCATGTGCGGATTGTGCCCAGCTTCCGGTAACAGGTCGATCCGGGCCGCCGGGAAATGCGTTTGGATGACGCCATGATCGGCAGAAGTGACGTAGGGCGATTTGCCACCCAAAATGAATTGGGTTGGGCCGGAATAGTGGTCGGTCGTGGTCAACGGCGTGCGCTCCAATACACCCAATGCCGAGGTCAGCACCGGCAGGTTGATCACCCAGCGCCACGCGCCCTCGGCCGTGCGCTCCAAATTCGTGGTGATAAATTTGCGCATGGCCCAATCATCAATCGTGGTCTCCAGCTGTTTTTCGGCATCGGCGCGGGTTTTGATTGCAGAGAGATCGAGGGCGTTCATCGCGTCGTATTCGGCCCGGCGGCCGACCCAATGATAGTCCTTGGGCGCGATATCCACGACGATCAGCCGGTCGACGCGGTCGGGATGCCGGCAGGCCAGCAGCATCGCGGTCTTGCCGCCCATGCTGTGCCCCATGAGCGTGACCTTGGCCAGGCCCTGGGCATCCAGCCATTGAATGACATCGGCCGCCATCGCGGGGTAATCCATGGGCTCGGCATGGGGTGATTGGCCGTGATTGCGGGCATCCAAGGCCCAGACGTGGTTGGTGGAGGCCAATTCGCGGCCCACGGTCTGCCAGTTGCGGGATGAACCAAGCATGCCGTGCAGGATGACCAGCGGCGGCCCCTCGCCGCCGAGGTCACGATGTTGGAGAATCAAGCCCATGCGGACACGCAAGTCAGCCTCCCGGTCAACGCAAGCCTGCACCCAGAAGCATCTTTTTTCTTTGCGCCGCCGCGTCTTTGCATGAGCGTTGCCACTTCCGATGAGCGACGCACCGAAACTGACCCCGATGATGCAGCAATACTTCGAGGTAAAGCGCGGGCTGCCCCCGGACACGCTGCTATTCTTCCGGCTAGGAGACTTTTTTGAGGTATTTTATGATGATGCGGTCATCGCTTCGCAATTGCTCGGTCTGACGCTCACCAAGCGTCAGGATTATCCGATGGCGGGTATACCGTTCCATGCGGCGGATAACTACGTGACCAAGCTGCTCGCGGCTGGCCGCAAAGTCGCGATCTGTGATCAAGCGGAAACCGCCAAACCCGGCAAACTCGTCAAACGTGCCCTGACCCGCATCCTGACGCCCGGCACCACCTTGGCCGCGAATCAGCTGGATGCGAATCGCAATCATTACCTGTGTGCACTCCACGTGAACAAGGCGGGTTTGCACGCGGCTTGGCTCGATCTTTCCACCGGCGAATTCCGCCTGGCCTCCGATACCCGTATCGAGAATCTGCTGCCCGTGCTCACGGCGCTGGATCCGGCCGAATTGATCTTGCCCGAGGAAGAGTTGGGTCGTTGGGCCGCCGCACCCCACGAGGAAACGGGTCTGCATGAACTGCACCAGTTTTGTCAGGAGCGACTGACCACGGTGGTGCCGGCCTACAATTTTGAAACGGCCACCGGCGCCAAGACGGTCATGGACACCCTCGGGGTGCTGAACCTGGAGGGCTTCGGTCTTCCGCACACGCATGCAGCCCTCGGGGCGGCTGGAGCCTTGGTTTATTACGCGACAGAAAATCTCTGCGCAAAGCCCGAGAACCTGCGTTCCCTCCAGGAATACCGCAGTGCGCAAACCCTCCTGCTCGACCCGGCCACGTTGCGCAATCTGGAGGTATTCGTGTCCAGCCGCGGCACACGCGAAGGCTCTCTGCTCAGTGCGATCAATCGCACCAGCACCTCGGCGGGTGCGCGTTTGTTGGAACGCTGGCTGAGTGCCCCGACGCTTGATCTGGGCGAGATTCACCGCCGGCAACAATTGGTGGGCGAGTTCATCGCTCAACCGAGCCGTTTGGCGGCGATGCAAGAGATGCTCGCCAACGTGCGGGATATTCCGCGCATTCTGGGCCGGTTGCAAAACCGCCTGCGCAATCCCCGTGAACTCGGCGGTGTGCGCGATACCCTGGCGCAAGTGCCGGTGCTGTTGGCCGAGTTGGCGGCTTTCGACGGCATGTTGGCGACGGAATACGTTGAACGCATCGTGGATCTGCCTGAATTGCGGGATCTATTATCCCGCGGCTTGGCCGATGAGTTGCCGGCCGATGTCGCAGACGGGAATTATATCCGCAGTGGCCACGATGCGGAACTCGACCGGATGCGTTCCCTGACCAGTGACAACAAGACTTGGCTGTCTGAACTGGAATCGGCCGAGCAACAGCGCACCGGGATCAAGAGCCTGAAGGTCAAGTTCACGAATAATTTCGGGTATTACATTGATGTGACCAAGGCCAACCTGCACCTCGTGCCGGAAGATTACATCCGGCGACAGACGACGGTCGGCGGTGAGCGCTATGTGACCGAGGCACTCAAG
This sequence comes from Cephaloticoccus sp., assembly GCA_030833445.1. Taxonomy (GTDB): domain Bacteria; phylum Verrucomicrobiota; class Verrucomicrobiia; order Opitutales; family Opitutaceae; genus Cephaloticoccus. The sequence goes on from JAURHD010000012.1 coordinate 20,076, forward strand.
CAAAAGGAAAAGGAGATCTTTCACGCGGAGGAAAATGCACTGACCCGCGAACAGGATTTGTTTCATGCCTTGGTCTCATCGGTGTTGGCTGATGCCGATAGTCTGGCTCGCACCGCCGAGGCCATGGCTGAGATCGACGTGCTGGCCGGCTGGGCCACCCTCGCCCGCGAATGGGATTACGCCCGCCCGGAAATTGATGAGAGCGATACGCTCGAAATCAAAGAAGGACGTCACCCGGTGGTGGAGCAGATGTTGAAGGCGCCCGAGGCCAACACCGCTCGCGGGGCCAGTGCGGCCTTTGTCCCCAACGATACGGAGTTGTCGGCGAGCGATGCGCAGCTCGCGCTGATCACCGGTCCCAACATGGCCGGTAAGTCCACCTACATCCGTCAAGTCGCCCTCATCAGCCTTTTGGCTCAGGTCGGGTGCTGGGTGCCGGCGAAGTCTTGCCGGATCGGTCTGGTCGACCGGATATTCTCGCGCGTCGGCGCGAGTGATGATCTGGCCCGCGGCAATTCGACCTTCATGGTCGAGATGAACGAGACCGCGAATATTCTCAATAATGCCAGCAACCGGTCGCTGATCATCCTCGATGAGATTGGTCGTGGCACCTCGACCTACGACGGACTTTCCATTGCATGGGCGGTGGTCGAACATCTGCATGGCACTGAGGAGGCCGGTCCACGCACGCTGTTCGCCACGCACTACCAGGAATTGACCCAACTCGAGAAGCACCTGCCACGGCTGCGTAATTTCTCGGTCGCGGTGAAGGAGTGGAACGACGAAATCGTCTTCGTGCGGCGCGTCGTGCCGGGTGCTGCGGATCGCAGTTACGGCATTCAGGTCGCGCGGCTGGCCGGTCTGCCGCTGACCGTGATCGACCGGGCCAAAACCATTCTCGCAAAATTGGAAAGCGACGATGTCGACGTGACCCTGCCCTCGGTCACACCGGCAGCGCGACCGAAGAAAAAAATCTCGGTCACGCCGCAGGATGACGCCCAGCTCAACTTACTGTAACGGCAGCTTCGCGCTGGATGGTCCAGAGCTGCTTGGCCTGACGGATCAATTTGGTCAGCACCTCCGGCGTGATCGATTGCTTCGGGTCATCGCCGATGCCATGCGACGGGCTGACATGGCTCTCGATGCAAAGTCCATCCGCACCGTAGGCCACGGCCGCCAGGGCTGCGGCGGGAACATAGGCAGCCTTGCCGACCGAATGCGAAGGATCCACGACGACCGCGGCCCAGGTCTTTTCCTTGAGTAGCGGGGTTACGCTTTCGTCGGGATGATTGCGGTAGCCGTCGAGGGTGGGCGTCGTGCCACGCGGACACAGCATAATGTTGGGATTGCCGAAAGCCGCGATGTATTCGGCGGCGGAAATGAATTCATTGAGCGGGCCCATGTGCACGCTGCGCTTCAACAGGACCGAAATTTCCGGTCGATTGCCAATGGCTTTACCGATGGCCCGGAGCAACGAGTAATTGAGGGCATTGCGGGCGCCGACTTGGAGCACCTGCACCCCGGCATCGATCGCCAGTTTCAACTGTTCTTCGTCCATCACTTCCGTATCGACCGGTAGTCCGGTGCGCCGGGAGGCCTCCATCAGGATATCGAGGGATTTGTTGTCACCCTGAAAGGTGTAGGGATTGGTGCGGGGTTTCCACACCCCGCCGCGCAGCACATGGGCGCCTGCCACCTTCATCGCATCAGCGGTTTCGTAGAAGTAATTGGGGTTCTTCGGGTCGATGGTGCACTGTCCGGCAATGACAAACAGCTCCTCACCGAGGGTCACTCCACCAATGGTGAGCTTGCCTTTCGCCAGATCGGAACGGCGGTCCATCAATTTGAAAGGCGATTGGATCCGATCAATGCGGTCGATGTAATCGAGCCCTTCGAGCCGGTTGATCATGAGGTCATCGCGCTCGTCACCCACGATGGCGTAGATGGTCCGCACGGCGCCGATGATTGGCTGGATCTGACAGCCGAATTCAGTTGCGATGGCAGTAACCTCGGCGAGTTGCTCAGCCGAGAGTCGGTTGGGTTTTGGCAGGATCATGGGTTGGTTGGGTTGGGAAAACAAAAAAGCCGCCCTTGGGAGGCGGCTGGATTGCGAAAGAGAATGATATTCAGCTTAGTTTTCGCGGCAGCCGCCAAGGTGTTTCAGGGCATAGAAGGCCCAGAAACCAAAGCTAAAATAATAGGCGGCGAAACGAATCACGGGACAAGGGGTGGGCAGTGCAGTGCGTTTTGTCAATCCCGCACCCGGGGATTACCGTCGACCTACAAACTCAGGGGGCAATGGCGCGGTTGCGCTGAAGTGATGCAGTCGGCCCGCGTGTTCATAATCAAACGTGGTTTCATGCGAATGGAGAAAGAGGCGCTTCTGCCCCATCTTCTTTTCGAAGTCCCGGTTCTGGGCGAAGTCGCCGTAGGTGGCATCGCCAACGATCGGCAAGTGACGCTTGGCACATTGCACCCGGAGTTGATGGCTGCGGCCGGTGGTTGGCTCGAGTTTTAAATGGGAAATGGCACCCCAGCTGCGCACCAGGGCCATTTTGCATTCGGCCGGAATGTGCCCGGATGTATTAGTGCGGATGTGTCCGCCCTGCTTTTGCACGGCCAACCGATCACGCCAAAGCTGAGTGGACGCATGTGGTTTGCCAAAGACCAGTGCATGGTAAACTTTGCGCACTTGCTTACGCTTGAAGTGGGCCTTCATCACGCTCGCCAGCGTTTCGTCAGCGCATATCAGAATCACCCCGGAAGTGGCTGAATCGAGACGGTTCAATAACCAAACCTTTTGAGTCCCGCCCTGCGCATCGGTCCACTGGAAATACTCGCCATCGAGATTGTAGCGGGCTTGTAAGAGCGAACGCTTTTCTTCGCCGGAGGTATTGGGATGCGAAAGCACGCCGGAAGGTTTGGCGAGTGCGGCCAAGCCGTTGGCATCGAAAGTAATCACACTGACATCGCGGCCCAAGGGCAGTTGCGCCCAGATGGGTTGATCGGAGTTACTCACTGGTAATAGAAGGTGAAGGTGAGTTCCTGCTCACTGCCGAGCACCCGCATCATATCTTCACTCCAGTCGCCATAGGGCGCCCGTTCCGTGATGGCGCTGACACAGCTGGATTGACTGAGTTCTCCGGCGGTGCCTTCGACCCCGAGGATCCGGGAAACCTGTCCCTTGCTGTTCAACTCAAATTTGACCACGACGCGGGTGCCGGAGGTGGGGTAAACTTTGCTTTGGGTCAGGATGCGTTCCCATTGGATCTGCACGGATTCAACCAAACGCTGCAGGTATTCGCCATACTCACTCCAGCGGGCATCGCGGCCGATGTTACCAATATTGGAAGTGCCGATTTTATTTTCCGTGAATATTGCCGGCCGCGCCCGTTTTTCGAGCTGGGGTCGTGGTTGCGGTCTTTTGGGATCAATCTTCAGGACCATGCCCGTGGCATTCTGCGCCATCGGCGCGTCTTTTAACCCCTCGACGTGCTTTTCCACGTCGGCACTGCCATCGGGCAATTGGGCAATGTTGGAACCGTAGCTGTCCTCGGGACTATCGGGTGATTTTTCGAAACCACTCAACGGAATCTGCTCCCGCTTGGGGGCTTCGGTCTGTTCAACTTGCTCGTTTTGCTCCCGCTGCGGGGGTGCACTGGGAATCGGCGGTGAAGGGGGAATAAGTCGGCCGGTGACGATCGATTCAGTTTTTATTTCCGTCTGACCTTCCATCGCCGGTCGATTGCCACTCATGTCAGGCGTCTCTTCTTCCTGGGCGGATTGTTGGTTTTGGGAGGCAAAATTTTCCGTATTATCCGGCACGTTGTCCGGAGCATCGGGATTGATTTCTACAAATTTAAATGGCGGTGGTTTTTCCTCCGGCGCCGGGATTTCGGTCGCGGCCTCATCCGGGGCCAGCTCGATATTGAACTGGGGCGGTATCGGCGTGGGCCGGACCCCACTCCCACTTTCGAAACGGAGAATATAGGGCACCGTCAGAAACAGAAACAAATGCACCAGAATCGTGCCGAGCACCCCGATTTGAATCGAACGAACCTCTGGATTGCGGGAAAACCGCGGCACGGTCAGGCGGCGTTTGGAGCCTTTGGCTGGTGGTTCGGACAGTGAATTCATACCGGTGGACACGGAAAGTCAGGCCAGCAGACCCGCATTCGTCAAAATTTGTTTCGTTTCATCCAAGGGTAAGCCGATAATATTTGAAAGCGAGCCGGTGCGATGACGGACGATCAGCTCGCCGTGTTCTTGGATCGCGTAGCCTCCGGCCTTGTCGAGGGTATGCACTTTGGCGAGATAGTCGTTGATGACACCCTCGGTCAGGTTCTTGAAGGTGACTTCGCTCGCCACTCCCTGATCGATCCTTATTTCCGGGGAAACCCGGCGCAGGGCCAGTCCGGTGAAAACGGTATGGGTCCGTCCGCTCAATTGCCGGAGCATTTGCCGGGCGGCCTCTAAATCAGCCGGTTTGTTCAAGGCCTGCCCGTCGATGAACACCGTTGTATCGGCCCCCAAAACGAATGCCGCCGGATGACGTCCCGCAACCCAGTCTGCCTTGAGGGCGGCATTATGCGCTACCATGATGCGTGGATCAGTGGTGGGGTCCTCGTGTTCAATTACCTCTGCTGGCACGACCTCAAATGTAACGCCTAACTGGGACAGCAATTCGGATCGGCGCGGTGAGGCCGAAGCCAGCAGCAAACGTCGTTCGCTCATGCATGATCCTCTTGCACAATCGTGCGGACATCCCCACGCACCCGGGCCAATTCCACGCGACTCAAGTTATAAAGATAGACCGCCTCCACCACGTTGTCACTGGCGGTGGAGAGACGGCCTTGGGCCTCAATGATTTCGCGGTTATCGGCGACGCCTTGTTCGAAACGCTTTTGGGCCAACACGAGTTCTTCCCGGGCCAGTGCGAGCCCCTTTTCGGCGACGGCAATCTGCGCCAGGCGGGAGGTGGCATCCTGTCGGGCGAGCCGCAACTCGGCGGATATCTGATATTCCAGATCCCGCACCCGCAGGGCTTGGGCGCGCTGGCGGGACATGGCGAGACCAGTCAGTGAACGAATCCGAGAACCGTCAAATATCGGAATACTAAGGGCGAGGCTGCCGGACCAGGTCTTGGCTTCGTTGCCGTCGAACGCGTATTCGGTGGCATAGCCGTAACTGCCGATTAGCGCTAGTGAGGGTAACCGGCCGTATTTCGCCGCACGCACCTCCAGTTGATTCTGCTCCAATAAGGTTTGCGCACTTTGCAGATCCGGCCGGCGATCATAAACCAAATCGGTTTCAGTGGATGTGTAGACACCCGGCGAGGTGCGACGGACCGCAAAGGGCGCCAGTTGCAAGGGCTGACCAATGTCCAAGGCGAGCAGTTGCTTCAATTGCAGTTCACTCCCCTGCACCACCGTGTCCTGTTGCAACCGGGCCTGCTCGGCCACCGCCAGTTGAGACTCGGCCCGGGTCACATCGATCTGAGTGGCTACTCCGGCATTGAGTTGATTCTGGGCCAGCTCCAGCAGGCTCTGGGCACGGGAAATATTATCATCCAAAACAGTGATTCGTTCGAGATTCCGCAAATGGGCAAAATAGGTTGTGGCGACGGTTGCCATGATGGACTGCCGGACACCGGCTTCGCCCAATTCGGCTACTGTGACGGCCATCTTCGCCGCCTTGTAACGGGCGATATTACTCGGATTCAATAAATCCAAGCGACCGTTCAATTGGCCATCGAAGCGATTATTGACGCCACTCCGCACAAGATTGGCCCCCACCGAAGCGGACAAATTCCGCCGCTGGCTCGCATCCAGGGTGATCTGGGGCATCAACCCGCTGCGGGATTGAGCCACCTGTTCGATGGCCTGGTTGACCGCCTCGCGGCTGATCAGCACGTTCAGGTTGGTGTCAGCAACCAGGGTAAGCGATTCCCCGAGGGTCAATTCACGGGAATCGGCCGAAGTAATGACCGAGCAGCTTAGCACAGCGCAGGCCAGACAGAATGGGCGGAAAAGTCGCATAGACTATCGATAACCAATCTCCGTCATCACTTGGAGTGCAAGCCTTGCGAGTTGTCAGGTTGCGGAAATCTGCTCATTGGTAACGTTTTTGTAACCATGCGCATCGGACTTGCCCAACTAAACACCATCGTCGGCGACTTGGCCGGTAATCGGCAAAAGATCATCTCCGCCTACCAATCCTTGGTGGCCGAAGGCGCCGAGCTGGTCGTTTTCCCCGAACTGGTGGTCTGCGGGTATCCCCCACGCGATCTTCTGTTCAAGAAACGCTTCGTCGGCGATGTAGAGGCTTCGTTTCGCGAAATTGCGCAGAGTATTCGCAATGTGCCTGCGCTCATCGGCACGGTCACCTCGAATGCCGACGGTCCCGGTCGTGGCTGCTTCAACGCCGCGGCGTTCTGCCATGAAGGCAAGATCGTCACGGTCACGCATAAATGTCTGTTGCCGACCTACGATGTGTTTGATGAAGACCGCTATTTTGAACCGGCCGAAAAACCCGGGGTCATCATGTTTGCCGGCAAGCGGATTGGCGTGACCATCTGCGAGGACATTTGGACACATCCCATGATCAGCACCCGGCGACTTTATGCCGGACAGGATCCGGTCGCGCAGCTGGCCGACGAACACTGTGATTTGATGGTCAATTTGTCGGCGAGTCCTTGGCATCACGGCAAAGGTCACGTGCGCCAACAACTCGTGATGGATGCCGCCAAGACTCTCGGTTGTCCGGTGGTTTACGTGAACGCAGTCGGCGGCAACGATGAGCTGATCTTTGACGGCCGCAGTGTGGTGGCCAACGCCAAGGGTGAAGTCACTTTCGGACTCGCGGCATTTCAGGAGGATCTTGAAGTCGTCAACATCGACGCGCACCAACCGCTGCTCGACCGGAGTTTTGCCCAAGAAGACATGAAAGACATATTTGATGCGCTGGTGCTGGGTTTGCGGGACTACGCGCACAAAAGTGGATTTAAACGCGCCTTGGTCGCCCTTTCCGGCGGAATCGATTCCGCGCTGGTGGCGGTGATCGCGGCGGAAGCCCTCGGCAGTGCCAATCTCATCGGGGTCTCACTGCCCTCATCCATTTCGTCGCAACATTCGCGCGACGACGCCCGTCAACTGGCCGAGAACCTGGGCATTCAATTTGAGACCATTGCAATCGCTGACGCGGTGCAGGCCACCGAGCAGGCGCTGGGACCGGTCTTCACCGGTCGCAAGGCCGATGTGACCGAGGAGAATATCCAAGCGCGCATTCGCGGTGTGTTGATGATGGCGATGTCCAACAAGTTTGGGTCCCTGCTGCTCACCACAGGCAACAAAAGCGAAATCGCCGTCGGTTATTGCACCCTCTACGGCGACATGGCCGGCGGACTGGCAGTGATCAGCGATGTCTTCAAGACGCAGGTCTATTCGCTGTGCCGCTGGATCAACCGCGAACGCGAAATCATCCCGGTTAATACGATCGAAAAACCGCCGAGTGCGGAACTGCGTCCCGGGCAAAAGGACGAGGACAGTCTGCCGCCTTATGATCAACTCGATGCCATTTTGCACGGCTACGTGGAGGAAGGCCTTTCCAGTCGCGACTTGGTCGACGAGGGCTTCGATGCCGATGTGGTCAAGGAGATCATCCGCAAGGTCGATCTCAACGAATATAAGCGTAAGCAGGCCGCTCCGGGCTTGAAGATTACTCCCCTCGCCTTCGGCGTCGGTCGCCGCATACCCATCGTGCAAAAATACGTGAGCTGAATTTCGCAACCGCTGATGACTTTATCTGAAAACCTCTTCGAACGCGCCAAGCAACTCATCCCCGGTGGCGTAAATTCCCCCGTGCGGGCTTTTCGTTCGGTGGGCGGTGCGCCGTTTTTTGTGAAGTCCGCGCGTGGTGCCACCCTGACCACCGCAGATGACCGTGAGCTGATTGACTTCGTCTGCACCTGGGGTCCCGCCATTCACGGGCACAATCATCCGGTCATCAAGGCGGCCATCGCCGCGGCCTTGGAAAACGGCACATCATTTGGGACGCCCAATCCATACGAAGTCGAAATGGCAGAGTTGATCGTTAAGTTCTTCCCCTCGTTCCAGAAAGTGCGGATGTGCAACAGTGGGACCGAGGCGACCATGTCAGCCATCCGGCTGGCGCGCGGATTTACCAAGCGCGATAAGATCATCAAGTTTGCCGGTTGTTACCACGGCCACAGTGATTCGCTCCTGATCAAGGCTGGGTCAGGTGCCCTCACCCATGGCAATCCGGACAGTGCCGGCGTGCCGGCTTCGTTTGCCAGGGAGACGGTGGTATTGCCTTACAATGATTGCGCGGCCCTGGATGCGGCTTTCGCCGCCAACCCCGGCCAGATCGCCGGTGTGATCATTGAGCCCTACTGCGGCAACGTAGGCTTTATCATGCCTGATGCGGGTTATCTGTCTTATCTGCGCGAAATCACAGCGAAGCACGGCACGATTCTGATTTTCGACGAAGTCATGACTGGCTTTCGTCTCGCACCGGGTGGCGTTCAGGAGTTGGAGTCGATTACGCCCGATCTGACTACCTTGGGCAAAATTATCGGTGGCGGTTTGCCCGTCGGGGCTTTTGGTGGTCGCGCCGACATCATGGATCATCTGGCGCCCCTCGGTCCCGTTTACCAAGCAGGCACTTTGAGTGGAAACCCCTTGGCGATGGCTGCAGGGATTGCCTCGCTCAAATTACTCACCGAACTGAACCCCTACGGACGACTGGACGCTTTGGGCCGACAATTACGTGAAGCTGTTTTAGCCGCGGCCCAAGCCAAGGGCATGCCGGTGCAGGTGCCGCAGCGCGGGTCCATGTTCAGCATCTTCTTCACCGACACGCCGGTGCGCGATTACACCACCGCCCTTCAGGGTGACGCGAAACTGTTCGCGCGTTTCTTCCATGCCTGTCTCGAACGCGGGGTCTATTTTGCCCCCAGTGCCTATGAGGCCGGTTTCTTGAGCACCGCCCATGCCGGCCATACCATCGACCGGGCTTGCGAAATAATTACCCAATCCCTGCGGGAACTTTAACCAATCGCGGTTTGCCTAAGAAAGTCATCCTCCCAGAGTATTCTACGTAATGCTTTTTCTTGGCCGACGTTTTTCATGCATCCTGCTCTTGCCGTTACTGGGCCATGCCCAACCGACAGATGCCCCCATCATGGGGTTGGATGAACTGAAACCCGGCATGCAAGGTGAAGTTTGGACGGTGTTTCGCGGCACCACGGCCGAACCCTTTGCGGTGGAAGTCACCGGAGTCGTCCGCAATGCCTTGGGTCCGGGTAAATCCCTGATTTTGTGCCAGCTCACCGACGATCGCGTGCAAAAGATGGGCGCAGTCGCAGGGATGAGCGGCAGTCCTTTATATATCGACGGCAAACTCGCAGGGGCCCTCTCCTATCAGGTCCAGAAGTTTGAGACCGTGCGCTATGCGGGCTTCACCCCCATCGCCGATTTGCTTGAGGTGGGTGTGCAATCCGATCGTGCCGCCGCTCTATCCGCTGGAGATGCCGGGGGATTGGCCGCGCTTAATACCTCGCGGGGACAAGACGCCCTGCAACCGCTTTCGCCAGTCTTTGCCTTTGGAGGAATTTCACCGCGGGTCGTGGAGTGGCTGACTCCACAATTTTCCGCCATGGGGCTGCAGGTCAGTTCTCTTGGTGGACAGATGAGTCCAGCTGCCGCGGAGTCCGCCGATGATCATCCGCTGCGGGCAGGTGATGCCGTGGCCGTGGCGGTGGCGTCCGGTGATATTACTTTGGCGGCAACCGGCACCGTTTCCTATGTGGACGGCGACAAGGTGCTCGCATTCGGGCATCCCATGATGGGACTGGGCAATATTTCCCTGCCGATGGCCCGGGCGGAAATTGTAACCATCCTGCCCTCCAACCAAAGCTCACTGAAAGTAGCCAATACCGGCAGCATCATCGGCACGATTGACCAAGACCGGCTCTCGGCGGTGGCGGGACGCATCGGCGCCGGTCCGGAAATGATTCCGATCAGAATTACCGTGAATCAATCCGGTGAAGCTCCACGCACTTTGAATTTCAAAGCCGCCCGGCATCCACAATTAACCGCCTTGGCCGTGGGCTCCGGCACCGCCCAAGCGGTGCTCGGATCCAATGATGCGGGTCTGACCAACGGAGCCGAACTCGAAACCCAATTTACGTTTCCCGGTGGTGAGATCGTGACCACCCACGCCTTGTTCAGTGGTTCCCAAGGAGTCAGTCAGGGCTTGGCAGATTTTACCCGTGACGTAGGCATTCTTTTGCAGAATCCCTACGCGGCGGTGTATCCCACCGGTATTGACGTTCAAGTCACGCCCTTGGAAGAAAATCCCCTGACTATTCTCGAATATGTTCAGCTGTCGCGCAACGAAGTTGGGGTCGGTGACAATTTGTCGATCACGATTGGCTGGCGGGATTACCAAGGGAAGACAGGCCGGGACGTGATCGTGGTGCCGGTGGACGCCGCCTGGCAGGATCGCGAACTCGAACTGGTGGTCGCACCCGGAAATGTCATCGATCAATTGACCGGTCGCACCGGCACGATTGCCACTTCTCAATTGCGCGGGTTTTCCGCCTACTTGGACTTCGTTCGACAGGTGCGCGATCCGGACGGACTTTACGTGGCGGTGGTAGAATCATCCAAATTGTTTGTCGATCAGACCAGTGAGACACGCGAACTTCCCGGCTCGCTTGCCCGGATCGCCCAGCGGTCAGATCAAAGCCGCTATCAGCAGCGCACCACGCTCAATCCGCTATGGGAGGGCCGGGCCCTGCAGGGGCGTTTGGTTCCGGGTCTCATCCGCAAATCGTTCAAAGTAACCGACTGATTCAATTTTAGCTATGGGACTTACTCGCAAATTCTGGGTGGCCCTCGGGCTGCTCACCACCGTGACTTCGGTTCTTGCCGATCCACTCTCGACTTCAAAGCGCATTGATTTCTATCGGGAGATATCCAGTCGCAATTTACACGGTATGGCCACGCGTTCCGATGGCCGCCTACTGGCGGGACCGGAGGTGCGCGCCCTGAAGGCAGATCTGGGCACGGATCTATTGTGGAGCCTGAGTGTGGATGAAAATGAGCTCCTCATCGGCACAGGACCGGAGGGTAAATTGCTCGCGGTTGATCTGACCGATCCCGCGGCACCCAAGACCAAAGTGGTGCTTGAATTACCGGGCACGCATCTGTTCAGCGTCGCGCGACTACCCAAGGATAATCTGCTGGTCGGGACTTCGCCGGACGGCGCTCTAGTGCTTGCACAGCAGGGTAAAATTCTCTCCCGGGTCAAACTGCCGGTAACATCAATCCTCGATATCAAGCTGGTGGGAACAGATGCAACCAAACCGACCGCTGCATTGGTCGCCACGGGCAGTCACGGCCAAATCTATCGGGTGGATTTGGCCAAATTTGCCAAAGCTGGCGTCGACCCTGACATCGATTTGGCCGCTGCGGGCATCGCCCTCTGGGGAGCGGTGCGTGACGACAATGTGCGACGTTTACTCGTGTTGAATGATGGGACGGTAATCGCTGGTTCTGCACCCAAGGGAAACGTGTATCAATTTCCTGCAGAAGGTGGCGCTCCGATTTTGCTCGATGAAAACAACCATGCCGAAGTCACCGCTCTGCTGCCTTGGGACGGTGGCTTCTTCGCGGCGATAACCTTTACCAACGAAACACGGGAGACCCGGGTCAAACAGGCGAACAACAACCAACCGGCCAACCACGATGACGACAACAAGCCCAAGGAAGGATCTGAAAACAGCACAGTGGTAGTCGCACCGACCACCCCCATCGTCACTTTTAGCGGCCGCAGTCAGCTGATCTGGTATCCCACCGGTGGTTTCCCCGAAGTGGTGGCTACGCGCATGAACACGGCGTTCTACGACTTGGCCAGTCACGAAGGCAATGTGCTGATTGCAGGAGGTGAGGAAGGTGAGTTGCTCGGCTATAATCCAGAGCAACAACGCAGCTATACCTTTGCCGGCGCCACGGCGTCCCAGGTCAACGCCATCATTCCAGCCGGAGCATCCAGTGGAAAATTCTATTTGCTCGGCAATAACCCGGGCACCCTTGAGTTGCTGGATTTCAATGATCGCGGCACGGCCACTGCAGAGACCGGCCGGCTGGACCTCAATGTGATGTCAACGGTCGGTGCCGTGCGCTTTGAGCGACCCGTGCCAATTCCGGCAGAACTGGTTAAGGTGGAACTGCGGGCCAGTTTTGGCAGTGATGAGCTGGAAGGTTGGACCGCTTGGCAAACCGCGGGCTATTGTGTTGGTGGCTGGTCAGTGGCAGGATTGCGCGGTCGCTATGTGCAGTTGCGCATTACTGCACAGGATGCCGCGGCGGAATTTGCCCGGGCCACCCTCTTTAGTTTGCCGCAAAACCGCCGGCCTCAGTTGCAAAATTTTCAAATTCTCTCGCCGAATTTCGCCCTCCTGCCGGCTCCCGCGCGGGCCGATCGTGCAGCGACTTCCCTGGCCCAAATCCTTCAAGCCAATGGCAAGAGCGAGGTGAAATCACGGGATGCGTTCTTGAACTCTGAAGTCACACCGCAACCGGGCACCCAAGTGGCTTTCTGGTCAGTGAACGACGCCGATGGAGATAACACCACCGCGACGTTTTCCATACGGGCGGCGGATGCCACGGAGTGGACCGATGTGCTGGTCAATAGTCCCGAGGATTATGCCCAGTTTGAAATCTCCCATCTGGCGGAAGGAATCTACCGAACCCGCCTCACGATTTCCGAAACCAGCCCAAGGCCATTGGATCAGCGTCTCGCCACAAGTATTGAAACGGATGACCTCATGATTGATCGCACGCCTCCGCAAATTCTTGACGTGTCCGCAATCAAACAGGGCAACGGCTGCATGATCACCGTGCATGCGCGGGATGCGCTGTCGCTGTTGCGCGGGGTTGAACTCAAGTTCAACAATGGCGCGTCGTTCGATTTGGAACAGCCCGTTGATGGCATTCTTGATGGTCAGGAGGAAACGTTTGCCCTCGAGCTCACCGGGCAACAGTTGGATGGCAGCACGTCTGTGGAAGCGGCGGTGCTGGATGAGGCCGGCAATAGTTCCGCCCGGCGCATTTTCTTGCCGGTCAAATAATCGGCCGGCCTGGTCCAATTCAACTGATGGGAAAATCAGTGCCGCGATCCGACTCGGTGAGGGGTTTATCCGGCAACATTGTCGCACGCACGATATGTCGAAGTCGCTCCGTCGAAACTCGCAATCGGAAGAGTCGGCGCAACAACCCGCGATTTTCCGGGTGATGCACGAAATCAATACTGGCCGTGTAAAATTCGTGGTAGTGCGTGATCTGTCCTACCGAGCTGACGAAATCATTGTCCGCCGCCGCATAGTTACCATTCACCAGTAATATGACCGGCACCAACAGTCGGGCATGGGGATAAAAAAGCGCGGGCCCGAATATGGGTTTTGTATTGCCCATCATCGATTCCGAATTTGGTGCAGTAAAGAGCGGCAGACTGCGGTGTTCCCGTGCTCATGAGGACGACTATAGGATTCTGTGAGTAGCTAATTTTCGACCAAATGCCATAGATTTCGACCAATCTCAGTAATTGCAGATAACTAATATTAGGCACGCGGGTGCGCCTTGGCGTAGATCTCCTGCAGACGGGCTACACTCACATGGGTGTAGATTTGGGTGGTGGCCAGTTGCACATGACCGAGCAACTCTTGCACGAGCCGCAAATCAGCGCCCGAGTTTAGCAAATGGGTGGCGTAACTGTGCCGCAGTTTATGCGGCGTCAGATCGTGCGGCAGTTCGGCGAGGGACAAGTAACGTTTAAGCAGCAACTGAACCTGGCGGACTGGTAGACGCAGATGCCGCGACGTGATGACGATCGGCGCCGTGGGTCCGGTATCCCGGGCGTAGGTATCGCGAAACTTCACCAGCACTGTGAGGGCTACTTTCCCCAACGGGCATAGTCGCTCTTTGCGGCCTTTGCCGAGCACCCGGGCGACGCCGGATTCGAAATCGATCGCGCCGTAATTCAGGCCGACGAGTTCGCTGACCCGCAGGCCACCGCCATAGAGCAATTCCATGACCAGCCGGTCGCGCCAAGCGGTAAAGCCGTCGATGGATTCATTTTCAAGCAATCGCAACGGGCCGGTCAGCAGGCGCTTCATCTGTTCTTCGGTGAGAAATTTAGGCAGTCGTTTCTCCAGTTTTGGCAGCGGGATCCCCGTGAATGGATTGCGCCGGATCCGTCCGCGCAGGAGCCAAAATTTCATGAAGGCACGCAGGCCGGATACGTGATTATGCAGCGTGCGACGACCGTAGCGTCGCTGCGCTTCAATCACGAAGTCACGCAACATCCGGCTGTCGAGTTCACCCAAACCGATCGTCCACAAATCTGCTTGCACCAGCCACCGATAGAAATCCTCGAAGGCCTGTCGGTAGTTGCGGACCGTGTAGGCGGAATAGCGTTTCTCCTTCGCCAGATAATCGGCGAAAGGCTGCCACCATTCCTGCAGTACGCTTTCAGGAATTTCGGGTATGGTTGGCGGGGTGCTGTTCGACATCGTGCATGATCCGATTCGTGGTGAGACGCAGGGCCGCTTCCGGATCGAGGCCCTTTTGTCGGGCGGCCGCGGCAAGTTCAAACAAGGCCTGCCCGAGACTCGTTTCATCCAGTCCAGCGGCCAACTGGGTAATTCGTGCACGATCCACGGCGGTGACGCCTTCGTAGTGCTTCTTTTCCACCTGTTTCCAAACCGCCTCGGCAAACATCAAGGCGGGCAGACGCAGGGGTTGTGGCTTGAAAAGCCCGCTCTCGGTTTTACCTGCATCCAGTTTTTCCCGGGCCTTGATTTGATCCCATTGATGCAGGACTTGATCGGATGTCTCCAACGCACCCTCGCCAAACACGTGCGGATGGCGGCGGACCAATTTTTCGTTCACTTCCCGGGCAACAGCCTCGAGATCAAAATGACCGGCCTCCTCGGCCAGTTGGGCGTGAAAGAGAACCTGGATCAATACGTCGCCCAGTTCCTCCCGCATGTGTGGCATGTCCAGCTGATCAATGGTCTCGATCAATTCGCTGACCTCATCGATCAGACAACGTACCAGACTGGCGTGCGTTTGCTCCTGATCCCACGGGCAGCCCCCGGGGGCCCGCAGGCGGGCGATTGTCGCACGAAGTTCATCCATGGCTTCCATATCAGCTATGGCCGCAAGAAGGCGGAGAAATCGCAAAAGGAAAAGCAGCGTGATGCAGGAATGTTTCTTGCGCCGTTCCCTGCAGTTTGCGGCTATTCTCGCGATGGCAGACAAACTCACCGAGATTATGGCCTGGAAGCGGCACGAAATCGCACCCTTGGTGCGACCGGTCATGCTGGACGAATTGTCCATGCTGCAGGCCGCACTTCCGCCTCTACCCTCCTTTGCCAAAGCCCTGCGGCGCACCGATGGGCAGCTTGCAGTCATCGCGGAAATCAAGCGACGGTCTCCGTCGGCCGGTGCCATCGCCGAAACCATTGCCGCTCCAGATCAAGCGCTGAAATACCGGGCGGCTGGTGCCAGTGCCCTCTCCGTGTTGACGGATACCAAGTTTTTCGGCGGTGAATTGGCCGATTTGCAGGCCGTGACCGCGCTGTTCAAGTTGCAACCGCCAGCCGTGCCATGCCTGCGGAAGGATTTTATGGTCCACCCGATTCAGGTGATTCAGGCCCGCGAGGCCGGCGCCAGTGCCATTCTGATCATTGTCCGCGCGTTGACGGATGATGAGATCAAGCCTTTGCACGAGGCCGCTACGGCGGCGGGTCTAGCCGCCTTGTTTGAGATTCATAACGAACCCGATTTGGAACGTGCCGTGCGGCATGGAGCCAAAATCATCGGCGTGAATAATCGCGATCTCGCCATCTTCAAGACCGATCTGACGATCAGTGAACGACTCATTCCTCAATTTCCCCGCGATGTGATTGCGGTGAGTGAGAGTGGCATTTTCAATGTCGCAGACGCTGCGCGAGCGCGAGCCGCTGGGGCCCATGCTGTGCTGGTCGGCGAGGCCTTGATGAAGGCGTCGGACACCCGGGCACTCCTGCAAGCTTTGGCCACCGCCTGATATGGAACTGCAACTCCAGCCCATGTCGGATCAGGACTACACCGACTGGCTGGCCGATATCATTCCGGAATACGCCCAGGAGAAAGTGGCGAATGGCACATGGATCGAAGCCGAGTCGCTCCAAAAGTCCCGCGAATCGATCAACTCCCTGCTGCCGCAAGGGATGACCACCGAAAATCACTATTTGTTCAGCCTCAGATTGAGTGAAAGCGACGAGCGGGTCGGGTTCCTCTGGATTGGCCGTTATGAACAAGCGGCCTACCTTTACGATATCTCCATCGTGAAGGCCCACCGGCGAAAAGGTTACGGTCGGCAAGCCATGCAGCTCTTGGAGATCGCGGCGGCTCAGCACGGATTTGATCAAATTTCACTTCACGTTTTTGGTGAGAACCGGATCGCGCGGGAACTCTATCTCTCCGTCGGTTATGTAATCACCGATCTGACCATGCGCAAAAAACTGCCGGCGCCAAAACAGACGGCCGGCAGTTGAAGTAAACTCTGCGGCGCTCAGGCGCTGTTCTGGCCAACGGCGTGCAAATGCACGTCGCGCTGTGGGAATGGGATCGAGCAACCGGCACTTTCGATGGCCGTTTTTACCTTCTCATTCAGATCCATCTTGGTGGTGAGAAAGTCCGTCCGCTTGACCCAAGGCCAGACAATCAGATTCACGCTGCTGTCAGCCAGCTCCATCACGCCGACTATGGGCGCCGGATCCTTGAGTATGCGCTCATCGGCATGGAGGACTTCCCAGATCACCTTCTTGGCCACACTGATGTCGTCATCGTAGGCAATGCCAAAGGTCAGGTCGATGCGGCGGGTATCCTTGGCGGCGAAGTTCGTGATGCTGCCATCGGTTATCTTCGCGTTGGGCACAATCACGGCCAGGTTGTCGGGGGTGCGCAGATTGGTGGTAAAAATGGATATTTCCTCGACGATTCCCTTAATTCCTCCGGCATCGATGAAGTCGCCGATTTTGAAGGGACGGAAGATGATGATCATCACCCCGGCGGCGAAATTGGCCAGGGAACCCTGCAGGGCCAGACCGACGGCCAGACCGGCGGCACCGATGATTGCAACCAGTGACGTGGTGCGGATGCCCAGCATATCCAACGACGCCATGATCACGATCAGAAGTAGCAGCACGTAGCTGATCTTGGTCACGAATCGGTTGAGCGTGGGCTCCAATTTGGCTTTTTCCAAGGCGCGGGAAATAGCGCCACTGATCAGGCGGGCGAGCCATTTGCCAATCACAAAGATGACCAGGGCGCCGAGCAACTTGATGCCAAAGGCCAGGCCCTCGGTGGCAAGCCACACTTGAACGCTGTCCCACGTCGTTTGCAGAGATGCAGTGTCTATTGTGTCCATGGGTTTAGCCTAGCCATAGGCGACTCCATGGGTCAACACCGCGACCGGCACGTTTGACCTTGGCGAAAATTCATTCAGTGTAGCAGGCAGATGCCACTATCACCTAACGAAACCCGTGAACTCTTGACCCGCCTGGGTCACTCGCCGCGCCGGTTTCTGGGGCAAAATTTCCTGGTCGATGGCAATATCGTGCGGAAGTCCATCGAACTCGCCGAGGTTACGGCAGCGGATACGGTCGTGGAGATCGGACCCGGCTTGGGCACACTGACCCAAGCGCTCCTGGAGACGGGGGCTACGGTGTGGGCCATAGAAAAGGATCAGACTCTCCATCATCATTTGGAGAATACGATCAATGCGAACGGTCGGTTTCACTTGCAGGAAGGTGATGCCGTGGAGCACCCACTTGCGTCGCTGCCGGCAGAAACTGAATCCTTCAAGATCGTCGCAAACTTGCCCTATGCGATTTCAACGCCGTGGATGGATGGGGTGTTAAGCGGGGCCTTGCCGGATCGCATGGTGTTGATGCTTCAGTTGGAGGCTGCGGAACGTTATGCCGCGACACATGGTTCCAAGACGTTTGGTGCCATCTCCATTTTCCTGCAGTCTGCCTACAATATCGCTCCGGGGCATCGCGTGGCGGCTAATTGTTTCCACCCGCGACCGGATGTAGATTCCTGCCTGTTGAATCTGGTGCGACGTCCCCGTCCGATCATCTTCAAAACCTCGGCCAAGGCCTTGGTGCGCGGGTGTTTTCAACAACGCCGCAAGCAGCTGGGGGCCCTACTGCGCGGCCGCCTGCCGGATGACGGCCGGGCATGGCTGGCACAAATCACCGCACAGGGCTATTCTGAGAAATCCCGCCCTGAGCAAATCCCTGTCACACTTTGGCAGGAATTGGCGCTTCATCCATCGCTGACTTGAAACTTGGGCAGAATACCCTACTTTACCTCTAATGATTCGCACAGTCTTCGTCCTGCCAACCTTACTGTTGCTCAGTGCCGTTATGGCCTACGCCCAGTCGACCCCGGGGTTAGTTGGACGGGTAGATGATCGGACTTACATTTCGCCAGGTGGAGTCTATCGGGTGCGCGTTCCCGTGCTGCCAGAACTTGGCGGGACGATCTCCGATACCGGTAATGTCGTGGTCTTTCGTGATGACTACAATGTGCATGTGAGCATTGGCTCGTTTCCGCTGGATGCCACCCAACGTTGGGAACTGTCCACTCGCGGCCTCAAGGATTACCTGCCGGCTTTCTTTGCCAGTTTGGTGATGCCCGATTTTCAAAAGATGTTTCCCGGCACCCATATCGAAAGCGGGGTCTATCTACCCAACTTTCTCGGCGGCTCATTGCTCTGCTACACCCTGCTACCCGGAGGATCAATGTTTGTGGCTGAGCTCGGTGACATTCAACCCAGCGGAGGTCCCCCAGTCGCTAAACGCGGCAACCTTATCTTCATGCAGAATCATGTGGTCTATGTGATCAGTATCGAACTGGCGGAACGCAGTCTGGAAGGTGCCCTCTACAACAAGACCACCGAACAGGAGAATACCATTTTACGCAGTCGATTGAATGATGTCGTCAGCACGATGGAGTTCGCGGTGCCCAACGAATAAAAAACCCCGGCCAAGTGACCGGGGTTTGCGGGATCCGACCACGAGTTCGGATTATTTGTAACCGGGCAGGAATTTCTTCTCTGCCTTGAACATCTCCAAGGTCATTTGCTTGATCTCAGCCGGACTGCAGACCGCGGCAGTCAAAGGATCCAGCATCAAGGCGTAGATGGCCTTTTCGACGGAACGCTCGATACAAGCCTGGGCCCCGAGATCGAACATCCGCATATTGGAATCGCACAAGCCGGCCATCTGCGCCGGCAGCGCGCCATAACGGGTCGGATTGATGCCGTTGCGATCAATCATGCAGGCTACTTCCACGCAGCCATCGGCCGGCAGGTTGGTGATCAGTTGGCCGGCACCTTTGATGTTGTTCATCACATTGCCATGAATGCGGAAAGGGGTGTCCTTTTCCCGCGCCTCAATGATCCAGCTGGCGTATTCCCAACTGCGCGCCCACTCCATCGACTCCTTGCCCGCAATCATCGCCGCCCGCTGCTTGTCCGCATTTTTGCGCCAGGTCGGCCAGTTGTTCGCGTAAAAACTCGAACCCCCGTCATAACCCTCGCGACTGTATTTCTGCACCAGGTCCTTGCGCTTGCGGTAATACGGCAAGTATTCGGAGAGGTGGCCGCTCGATTCCGTGATGAAGGCACCGAAATGCAACATCATGTCCTTGCGAACAATATCCTTGTGCCACTCTGCTGATTCCCATGCGTGATGGTTCAGGCGCTTCGGATTCTTCGGACGTCCGTCCTTGAACGCCTTGGCCAGTTCGGCGGTCGCCTTGCGCTTGAGCAAGGGATACAAGTCGCGGCCGTTGTGCTGCAATTTGGTGAACCACGCCATGTGGTTGATCCCTGCGCACTCCCAATCCATTTCTTCAATCGGGACGCCGGCGCGAGTGGCCAGCAACTGACTCGTGCCCTGCACCGAATGGCAGAGTCCGACGATCTGCATCGACGAACTCCGGCCGGCAGCCAGACACATCATGGCCATCGGATTCGTGTAATTGAGCACGATCGCTTTCGGGCAAAGCTCTTCCGCATCCTTCAGCACCTGCAGGAAAACCGGAATCGTGCGCATCGATTTGAAAAGTCCGCCCGGCCCGATCGTGTCACCGATGCATTGGTCGATACCGTATTTTGCCGGTATGTCATTGTCGAAGCGCACACAGGCCGTGCCACTGACTTCGATACAATTCACGATGTAGTCAGAACCCGGCAACACCGTGCGGCGGTCGGCCGAACCGATTACGGTCCACTTCGTCTTGCCCAGATTTTGGGCCAGACGGGTGATTAGCTTGGTCATCGTAGCGAGCCGTTCGCGGTCGATGTCGACAAGGGCAATGGTGCCTCCTTGATCTCCGGGAATTCTCAGGATGTCGTTCATCAGCCGCGGGGTGAAGGCACTGCCCGCCCCGAGCATGGTGATCTTGATCGGCCGCAGGATGGTGCCGGCGAGACCGCGCGCCGCGGCGTCCTTCGTATGGTCGGCATGGCCGATTTGCTGGGTTTTTGCTTTGGCTGCACTCATGGGATTATTGTGACTGATGGAGGGTCAAGGGTTGGTAACGTCGAGCATACTACATTGAGGACAATGGAGGCACGATAGCAAAAGGTTGATTCCAGATGTGCATAATGTGATATCTGGGCCAATGGCCGTGATCGATGTATTTCCCTATGTCCGGGTCGGTGCCGAGGAGGTGCAGACTTCCCCGACCTATTGTTTCGAAAATATCAGGCGCGAGGCACCGGCATCGCTGGTAATACAACGCACCTTGGCCGGAGCGGCCTGGTTTCGCAATGCGCAGGGTGAACGCTTGGTCACCGCCGGACAGGCAATGCTGTTCACGCATGCCGAGCCCACGGCTTACGGTTATCCAGTTGGAGCGACCGAAGCCTACCGTTTGCGCTTTATTTCTTTTTCAGTCGCGGACATTCAGCCGCTGTTCGATCGCCTGCGCCACGATTTCGGTCCCGTGGTGCGTATGCCCGACAACTCAGAGGCGACGGCACTGTTTGATGAAATCATCCAAAGCTACCGCCAACGGCAGTTTCGTGATCGATTGCACGAGGCCGAATTGTTGCACCGACTCTTGATCGCACTTTATCGCGAACAAGTGCAGGACACGCGCACCACCGACCCGATTGAATTTGGACATCATTATCTGCGGAATCATTTTCGTTCCCCAGTCAACTTGAAGCACGTGGCGCAGGTTTGCGCGGTGAGTCGCGAGCATTTTATCCGGCAGTTCACCCGTCGTTACGCCGAGTCCCCCGGCATGTTGCTACGCCGGCTGCGTCTGGAACACGCCCGGGCCTTGTTGCTCTCCACGCAGCTCAGCGTCCAGGAAGTCGCCCTTGCCAGTGGTTTCACCAGCAGCAACACCTTTTGCCGGGCCTACCGGGGCAAGTTCGCACAGACTCCGGGCAGTGCCCGACCGTGAGACTTGCGACTCAGTCTGCCAGTTGTCGTTGCACTTTGAAAACCTCACGCAGGCTTTCACTCAACTGGGTTTGCACGACCTGGAGTTTGCGGTAACGCGCCACGTTCTTTGGGTTGGGTTTGCACCGCGTCGATTCCTTCACCGCGACCACCCCTTCCGTGAACCGAGTGATCGGACTATTGGGTTTGGTTTTCCGGGCCAGTGCCCAGGCCGCCTGAATCGCGCCACCCAGGGCCGCACCCTCGTCTTCCACCATCGCCACCACCGGCACGCCAAATATATCGGCCATCAGTTGCCGCCAAGCCGGTGATTTAGCCCCGCCGCCGGTCACGCGGATTTCCTTCGCCTTGACCCCGAGCGTCGCCAGCCGAAGCAATCCGTAATTCATGCCCATGGTGACGCCTTCCATTGCAGCCCGGGCGAGATGCGCAGAGGTCAGGGTCTTCGAATTCATTCCCAATAATACGCCCGAACCGTCCGGCACATTGGGGGTGCGTTCACCGGCGAAATAAGGCAGTAGCATCAAGCCATTGGCACCGGCAGGAACGGTATGCACCGCCTCATCGAATGCGGCGTGATCCAGACCGAACAAATTCCGCATCTGTTCGGTCACCGTTGTGACATTCATGGTGCACAACAGTGGCAACCAACCGTTGGTTGAAGAGCAAAACGCGGCTATCTCACCCCGTGGATCGACGACCGGCTTCGTGGCATACGCATAAATGGTTCCACTGGTGCCAAAACTCGCGGTAACCACCCCGGGTTTCACATTCCCCGTGCCAATGGCGCCCATCATGTTGTCACCCCCACCGGCTGAAACAATTACGTCGGTAGACAGGCCGTATTTTGTGGCGATTGCCTCCGTCAAGTTGCCGGCGATGCCGTCGGATGAACTCAGTGGCGGCAGCCACTCCATGAGCCGCGAATCAATGGCCTTGATGGCTTCTTTCGACCACTGACGTTTGCGCACATCTATCAGGGCGGTGCCCGACGCGTCGCCGTGCTCCATGAAGAAATTACCGGTCAGATAAAAATTAAGGTAGTCGTGGGGCAGCAAAACATGACGCAGCTTTTTGAAATTGGTGGGTTCATGCCGTTTCAGCCACAGGATCTTCGGGGCGGTAAAGCCCGGCACAAAGGCGACGCCCAGTTTACGCAGCACGGCCTTTTCTCCGCCCAACTTTTTGGTGAGAATGGCGCATTCGTCGCTGGTTGAGGTATCACACCAAAGTTTGGCCGGTCGTATCACCTGCCCTTTTGCGTCGAGCGGCACAAAGCCGTGTTGCTGTCCCGATATTCCGATGCCGCGCACCCCCTTGGCATCGATCTTGGCGACCACAGTCTTGATGACGATATCGAGTGCGTTGGTCCAATCCGCCGGATGCTGCTCCATATGCCCGGCCGGTAATCCTTCGATCAAGGCGTGGGGCGCCCTCGCCTCCGCGATGACTTTGGAGGATTCTAAATCGAGCACGACCGCCTTGGTGCTTTGGGTGCCGGAATCAATGCCGATAAATAAACTCATGGGTAAAATGCGGTTTCTACTGCCGCAAGATTGCGGCCTCGGCGCAAGCCGTAGTTGTGAGCAACCTTCTTGAGCTCAAAGTTTCCAAGCCACACCCACCATGAAACCCACGGCATCGATTCCAGGGTTGGGATCAGTAGCCCCACCGTTCGACATGTGCTGAAACATGATGGCGGCCGTCCAGATACGATCTGGTTTGGGCGAATATTCGATGCCACCCCGCGCGAACCAATTAAGCGTGAAATCCTGACCCTGCCCGCCGCGGACTCCTTGGGAATCCAATAATCCGAAGCCGCCGCCAGCCCCGCCGAATAGTGACCACTTGTCGGCTGGATTGCGCCACTCAATTGAAGGAGAAGCCGCCAGTGCCACGTAATGGGATTCGGGGCCCTGTTGCATGAGTGCGCCGAGCAGCGTGAATCGGTGACGCACTGAAAACCGTGAGCCGTCACGCAAATCCCACTTCAGAAATTCCCGCGAACGCCAAGAAAGTTGGGTTTGCACCAGACGGTAGGGCCAGGTTGTGCCCGTGCCCACTTCCCAAAGAATACCGGATTCGACACTCAGCGCACGTGACATCCACGGATCCTCGGCCACCAGCGGATCCATGGATTCGGTCGCCCGCGCCATTGGTGCCCATAAAAGCAATCCAAGCAATAGACCGATACCGGGAAGTATTTTTATTAGCATGGTGGGGTGATCCGACGGCATCGTGGCGCGCAAGTTCCCAGCGTCAATGATCGCGGACACTTCACGTGGTGCCATTCTCAGCATGTAAGCCATGCTGCTGGCCAATGTGTTTTCGGTATTTGTGGTCCTGATATCCCGGGATAAGTCCGTATTACCGGGTAAATGCCTTTGACCCGAGCACCGCCGGGTCCTTTGCTGGCGGGCTACAATTTAATCATCGAAGAAAGTAATCCTATGTCCGTGTCCCCGACCATCATTTACACCAAAACCGACGAGGCTCCTGCTCTTGCCACCTATTCGCTGCTGCCGATCGTGCAGGCCTTTACGAAGCATGCCGGTATTGCCGTCGAAACCCGGGACATTTCCCTCGCCGGCCGTATCCTCGCCCACTTTCCGGAGGTCCTGACCGAGGAGCAACGCATCGGTGACCATCTCGCCGAACTCGGTGCCCTTGCGACCAAACCCGAGGCCAACATCATCAAGTTACCGAATATCAGCGCTTCGGTGCCTCAGTTGAATGAAGCCATCGCGGAATTGCAGGCCAAGGGATACGCCTTGCCCAATTTCCCCCAAGTGCCGACCAACGATACCGAAAAGGAAATCAAACTGCGCTACGGCAAAGTCATGGGCAGCGCCGTCAATCCGGTGTTACGTGAAGGCAATTCCGACCGCCGTGCCCCCAAGGCCGTCAAAGAATACGCCCGCCAGCACCCCCATTCCATGGGCGCTTGGTCCAAGGACTGCAAAACCAACGTCGCGACGATGAGCGCGAACGATTTCGCCCATAATGAGAAGTCGGTGACAGTTACTGAGGCCATGTCCGTTAAAATCGAATTCGTCGCGGCCGACGGTTCGACCAAGGTGCTCAAGGAAAAAACCGCGCTCAAGGCCGGCGAGATTATCGACGCGACCGTGATGAACAAGGAAGCCCTGGTGGCATTCCTCGAGGCGCAGGTGGCCGACGCCAAAAAACAAGGGGTCTTATTCTCACTCCATATGAAGGCCACCATGATGAAGGTCTCCGACCCCATCATTTTCGGACACGCGGTCCGGGTGTTCTTCAAGGATCTCTTTGCGAAACACGGCGCCACCTTGGATAAGCTCGGCGTCGATTTGAACAACGGTTTCGGCGACTTGGTCGCCAAGATTGCCAAACTACGAGCGGAGGAGAAAGCGGTCATTGAGGCCGACATCGCGGCCGCCTACACAAGTGGTCCGGCGCTGGCCATGGTCAATTCCGACAAGGGCATCACCAATCTTCATGTGCCTTCCGACGTCATCGTCGATGCGTCCATGCCCGCCATGATTCGTGGGGGTGGCAAGATGTGGGATGCCGCCGGCAAGGAAGCTGATACCCTCGCCGTCATCCCGGACAGCTCCTACGCGGGTGTCTATCAGGCCACGATCGATTTCTGCCGGGAACACGGCGCGCTGGATCCCAAGACCATGGGTTCCGTGCCCAATGTCGGCCTCATGGCCCAAAAAGCCGAGGAATACGGTTCGCACGACAAGACCTTTGTCGCTCCTGGTGACGGCACGATCCGGGTGGTTTCCGAATTTGGTAAAACCCTGCTTGAGCATCCTGTGGCCCAAGGTGACATTTGGAGGGCTTGCCAGACCAAGGACGCCCCGGTGCAGGATTGGGTTAAACTGGCCGTCAATCGCGCCCGTGCCACCGGCAGCCCGACTGTTTTTTGGCTCGATCAAAATCGCGCCCACGATGCGCAAGTGATCGCCAAGGTTAACGAATACCTCTGGCAACACGATACCGCCGGTCTTGAGATCAAGATCATGGCCCCGGCCGATGCCTGCAGATTCAGCCTCGAGCGCATCAAGGCCGGCCAAGACACCATCTCGGTCACCGGCAATGTGCTCCGCGACTACCTCACCGACCTCTTCCCCATTCTCGAACTTGGCACTTCCGCCAAGATGCTCTCCATCGTTCCACTCATGAACGGCGGTGGCCTCTTCGAAACTGGCGCCGGCGGCTCTGCGCCCAAGCACGTGCAGCAGTTCGTGAAGGAAAATTATCTGCGCTGGGATTCGCTGGGCGAATTTCTGGCTCTGGCGGTTTCGCTCGAACATCTTAGCAAGGCATTCAAGAATCCAAAGGCCAAGGTCCTCGCGGATACGCTGGATGCGGCCACCTCCAAGTTTCTGGAAAACAACAAATCCCCGGCTCGTAAAGTTGGCCAGATCGACAACCGCGGCAGCCACTTCTTTCTCGGACTCTACTGGGCGCAAGCCTTGGCGGTGCAAACCGTCGATGCCGAACTCAAGGCTATCTTCACTCCGGTAGCTGAAAAGCTCGTGGCCAGTGAAGCCAAGATCACTGGCGAGCTCCTCGCCGTGCAGGGCAAGCCGGTGGACATCGGAGGCTACTATCAACCCGATGACGCCAAGGCCTCCGTGGCCATGCGCCCGAGCGCCACGCTCAATGAGATTTTGGCGTCATTTTAAGCACACTCATGGTCGCTGATTCACGTAATCGACATTTAAGGATTCAAAGGCGGGACTGCAGTCCCGCCTTTTTAATGACCGCAAGCCTTTGAGGAACATCCCCATTATTTGATTCCCCCGGGTGAGGTTCTTCGCCACGAAAGGTGACGTGAGTCCGGACACCGAACCCCTTGAAGCGGCAATCCACTCCATTTTTGGGTTCATCGAACGAACGGCCGAACGCACTGACACCGGCATCACCTGGGAAACGATCAATTACAAAAATGAGCCTCATCATTCCATCAGTGTGTTCAATGGTGTGGGCGGGATCAGTTTCTTCCTCGTCGATTATTACCGTCGTTACGGCAACCCCGTTGCCTTGGAATTGAGTCAGGGGGCCATTGATTGGTGCACCAATTTACAGGGGGAGCATTTTAAACGTGGATTGCATTTCGGCCAGACTGGGGTCGCGGCAGCCGCCCTGCATCGTGCGGTTGCGTTGCATGAACCAACCCCTGAGGTAGCAATCGCGAATGCAAAAGTGATCTTGGCGGGTCCTCCAGGTCCGATCACCGATCTGATTGGTGGGGAGGCCTCCAATGGCTTCTATCTACTGAAATTGTGGCAACATACAGGTGACACGACCTACCTGCAGGGTGCGGAACGCTGTGCCATCTGGTTGGAACAGCAATTGGTTCGTGATGAACACGGCACCCATTGCCTGATTGATCCTCAAAACAGCATGAATGGATTTCCCGATAAAATTTTCCTCGGGGTTGCGCACGGCGTATCTGGGGTAGCTCATTTTTTAACTTACTTGGCCGAAGAAACGCACAACGAACGTTGGGCCAACTTGGCCCGGGATATATTCGCCACTGTCACCCGCTATGCCCGTCAAAGTATGGGCGGCCTCAACTGGCCAAATCGCATCGATACGGAAGAACTCACGCGTTGCCAATGGAGTCACGGAGCCGCCGGGATCGGACTCACGTATTTAAACGCACATCGCGTATTGGGAGATCCCGAATTTCTGGAGACGGCCATTCAGGCGGCGGAGGCGACTTATGGCTATGGCGACTATCGAAATAACTATACTCAATGCACCGGACTTGCCGGAGGTGGTGAATTGTTACTCGAGGTTTACCGCGCCACGGGTGATTCAAAGTGGAAAGACCGGGCGGTGGACTTCGCCCATCAGTGCATCGCCTACAGGGAAATGACCCCGGAAGGCGATGCCTGGCCGACTGATGCCAAGGGACTCTATTCTGCGGATTTCGACTATGGAGCTTCGGGAGTCGGTCATTTCCTCCTGCGTGTGTGCTACGACGGAAAGATACCTATGCCCTTGATGTGAAGCTTTTATGGCACGTTAACGGGCAGTGTAACTCACCCACGAACGTGGCGCCTCAAAATGCATTTGCAAATCGCGCGCATAGGGACTGAGCAAACCAGCCATGGATTCCGGTGTAAAATAGGTCTTCACGATTTCATACGTGCCACCCTCCGGCAGCCGCCTGATCTCAAAGGTGTCACGGCTGTCGAGTTTGCTGTAATATGGATCAGTGTCGTTAGTGCGGCGAATATCATCGCACAATATTATCTTGGCCCCCGGTTTCAGTCTGGCGTGAAAGGCCACGAAAAATTCCGCCCAGCGGCTCTTGGGTATGTGCGACACCCAGTGCATGGCATACCCGACATCGAATAGTTCGTCACCCACTTTGCTCAAGCGGTAAGCATCATCCTAAACAAAGCAGACATTGGGTATTCCAGTGGAGATCGCCTCCGCAAGCATCGCCCCGGAAAAGTCCGTTGCCACTGTCAGTTGGGATAAGGGGGCGACATGCTGCGTCCAATAGCCGGTGCCGCAGGCGACTTCCAGCACCCTGTGTCCTGCGGCGTGGGTGGCGAGTTCTTGCAGTATTTCGGACAACTGCCCGGTTGGCGCCAGACCCAACCGCTTGGCCATGTGCGGTGCCCGGGCGCTGTAATAGGCGTGCATAGCATCGGTTGAATGGTCCATCGGCATCACGGGTCGGTTGCGGTTCACGATGAAACTAAATCCGGCCGTTCACTCGACACGGTGCAAATATTATTCCTCCTTCATCTCCGTGAAAGGCCACTTTGTCAGTGAACGGATCAGCCCGGTGGGAAACGACTTCGCTCTGCCACCCGCCATTGGTGAACCCGCCCTGCCCCTGTGTTTTAAATGGAGCCAGCAAGTCCGCAAAGTTGAGACCGTGCAGCGGCATTGGAAAGTGATGGAACCCGATCGCACGCATGGCGGCAGTGAACGCTACCTGCGTAGGCATTGGTTTGAACTCCAAATGGACGACGGTGCGTCGTGGACCATCTATTTTCAACGACAGCCGGGCTCCGGCCGAACGGCCAAAGCCCGCTGGTGGTTGTATTCACTATTACCGAATTTGTAGCATACTCCTAACCGAGGAAGCATGATGCGGTTTCCCATTGCAGCTGGGTGCTTCCTCGGATTCTTCAGGATCAGCACGCATGAAGCGGATTAAGCTCAATATTCTCGGTGGTGGCAGATTGGATATTTACGGTAAGGCGGACGCACGAAACACTGTGCTCATTATCAGCCGGGAAAGCTTCAGGCTGGATGATTTGCTCATGCGACGCCTGATCGGGTCTCTATCCAATGAAGACATCAGGGTGATTCATTATGAGGACCAGGCTGCGCTAACCACACGTCTGATTGATCGAAACTATTTCCGGCAACAATCGCAGCGGATTCGCCAGATATTGAAGGCCTTGCATCTGCTGATATTTCCCACGCACTGGCGCCACTTCTCTTCTGCTTATCGCCGGAGAATGCGTTCCATCAATTTCCGGGTCATGGCTCTGCAGGAATTGATCCAATTTCTTGGATCTGCGAACAACATAACCTTGATTGGGCGCTCGGCCGGGGCGCGGGTCGCGACTTTGGCCGCCGATCTCACCGGAGTGCGCAACGTCATTTGTTTGGGCTATCCCTTCAAACACCCCAAGGAATCTGCCGATCCGGCCCGTTATACCCACCTCGCCGGGCTTGCCACTCCGTGCCTCATTTTGCAGGGCACCCGGGATTCCTATGGAGACTCCGATGCAGTTCCACACTATACTCTATCGCCGTCCGTCCGCATCAATTGGGTGAATACAGACCATAGTTTCAATGTGCCTGATGTTGAGTGGCCGACGGTCATTAAGCAAATCACCCGCTTCGCATTGGATGCCCGAATCTTGACTCCAGAACCAGCAGCCGCACCGACCGTGGCGATTCCAGTCTAATTTGGGTCCACGATTTACACCTCCACGGTTTCCTGTCCACATGGAATCATGACGCGACACATGCCTTGGTCTTTAGTCCAACACGGAATCTTAGGTGTCATGGTTGGCGCCATTGGATTGACCTTGTTGCCGGGGTGCGGTCGCACTCGCAGTGCCGTCGATCGTGGCTATGAGGAACGCGCGTTACACGTTGGCAATGGCATCGAACCATCGACCCTTGACCCCGCTATCAATACCGGGTCAGCCGAGAGCGCCATCCTGGGGGAAATCTATGAGCCCCTGATCGAGCGCGGGGACGACGGCCTGACCCTGATGCCCGCTGCGGCGCAAAGCTGGGAAATATCCGATGATGGCCTGACCTATACTTTTCACCTGAATTCCGATCGCCGCTGGTCCAATGGCGATCCGGTGACCGCCGATGATTTCCTTCAGTCCTTCCGGCGCGTAGTGGATCCGCGACTGGCCGCAGAATTCGCGACCAAGGCCAACAGCGTAGTCGGGGTTCCCGAATACCTCAGTGGTAAACTTCACGATCCGGCGAAACTCGGTTTCAGCGCGCCCGATCCCCATACATTTGTCATTACCCTGTCCGCACCCAACGTGGTCTTCATTCAAAACTTGATCGCCTATCCATGGGTGCCGGTGCACATGCCCACGCTTGATGCCACGGGTGGTCGCCTGCGCGACAATACCCTGTGGTGCAAACCCGGGGTGATGGTGACCAATGGCGCATTGGAGCTGGCCGAATGGCACCCGAATTCCCGAATCGTCCTGACGCCGAATCCTTATCATCCGGACCACGCCGAGATCTGGTTGCGCACGACTAATTACTACCCGATCGAGGATCTTGATACCGAAGAACGAGCGTTCCGCGCCGGACAATTACACGCCACGACTTCCCTCCCCTCCGCAAAAGTGGCCACTTATGAGGCCAGTCACAATCCAGCGCTGCAGATCAATCCGCGTTTGGGTATTAGTTTCATGATTTTCAATGCCCGCCAACCGCCTTTCAACGATCCTCGCGTGCGGCGTGCTTTTTCACTCGCGATTGACCGCGAGGCCCTGACCAAAGCGGCTTATCAAGGAGGCTATACTGCCGCCTATTCTCTAAGCCAACCCGGCATGGGAGGCTATCAGCCCACCGACTTGATTACCAATGGTCCCGAGGAGGCCCGGGCACTCCTGGCCGAGGCCGGTTATCCTGAAGGCAAAGGATTTCCCACCACGACCTATCTCTACAACACAATGGATCGCAATCGTGTCGTCGCCGAGGTGCTGCAGCAAATGTGGTCACATGAACTCGGGATCCGGGTCGAGTTGGTTAATCAAGAGTGGAAGGTGTTCCTCGATACGCGTAATGCCGGCGATTTCGGCATCGCCCGCAGTGGTTGGAACCCTTTCGCCAACGAGCCCACCGACTACTTTGAACTTTTTACCTCGAACAATCCGAACAACGACAGCGGTTGGGAGAATTCCCGGTTCGACGAACTCTATTATCAAGCCTTGCAGACTTTCGATGTGCCGGCCCGCCATGCACTCTATCACGAAATGGACCGGTTAATTCGGGACGAGTCCCCCTGCGCGCCATTGGTATTTAGTAGCACTGTGCGCTTGGTGCATCCCTCGGTCCAACACTGGCCCAACAATATTTTGGACAGCCGCTCGTTGCGCAATGTGACGTTGGCTGGCGAGGCTCCATGAGGAAGAGTCGGGTGACTTACCCGAGAGTTCCCCATGCTATGACTTGGTAAGCTTGTCCCGGAGTGCTTGGATTGACGGGAGAGGCAGGATAAACCAGATGGGCATTCCACCTTTTGCCCGGTTGGTCAGCGTGACCAAGGTGCCGGATTTCTCGCGATGTATCCGCACGGCAAGGGTTTGTTGCGGTGGTCCCGGAAGTTGCGCCAGCACCGGGATGCTCTGTTCACAAAGCCGATTTCAAACAAACCGTCGAAACAGCGTCCGAAGACGGTGCGGTCGTCCTGTATCTCTGCTCCCGGCGCAGCGGCCTGCAGGATACGGTCGGCAATTTGAACCAACTCCACGGGGTCATCCGGATTCGCGACCGGCCAGGTAAAGGAACGCTGCCGGATGCCCGCACGGCCGTCGTTCTTGCTGTCTGTAACCCTGAGCCGCGAGTGCGTGGCGCCTTGGAATTGCTCAAACCTGACTTCTAAACGGTAGGTCACGTAACCCTGCTGGCGTTCATCAATCGACACATAGTCACCCAAGGCGGTAATCCCTTCGGCCGATTTGAGGTTCTCAAGTGATTCTTCCAGCATCAGAATTTGCTAATGGACCTCACCCGTCCAATCGAGCCCGCGATGCATTGCATCAGTTGGTCGTGACGAACTGCCAAAAATCAGGACTAAATTCGGCTACACCAATCCCGGGTTCCACTTCGGGATCTCCTGGGTAGCGCATCTTACCATCATGCACGGTCGGCCGACCCTGATAAAATACGAGCACCTTGTCCTCCCAGGACACCGGATGACCCATGGCGCTGACCAAACCGCAGTCGAAGCTGCCGCGCGGTCCCAAGGGGAGAATCGGTTCACGGTTCAGTTCACGTTGCCAGGTCCAACCATCGCGACTGCTCACCAATTGCACGTCCATCGTTTGATCAATCGTGTGATGACAATTGAGAAAACCGCCGTAGGCACCGGCCGGAGTTTTGAAGGCCGTCAGCCAATAGAACTGCAGGTCGGGGGCATCCATGCCGTCTGGTTCCAATATGCGGACCGGCCCGAGCCAGCGGCCATCGAATGCCTTGCACTGCCAAATTGAGATCGCCCGGTGCAGATGCTTTAGATTATCGCGCTCCGTGGGCAGTGCCGGGTTGTGCTTGAAAGTCTGTTGATGAATGAAGTGCGTGCCTTCCGCTAAGGGAGTCTTGGCCCCGGGAAACATTCCAATCATTGAGGCGGCATCGTTGGCCCCGGTAATAATCGGACGTTGGTAAAGCGGCTGCCACCGAATGCCATCGGCGCTCGTGGCCAAACAGATGCCCGAATCCATGGCCGGATCGGGCCGATCCCAGTAAATCATTTTCCAGCGCTGCTGGGGGTCTCTGGCTAAATCATCAAGCAGGATCGAGGTGGGGAAAAACTCCCCCCAATCATTCAGATTACCCGCGCCCCGCATGACAATATTGGTCCCAGCGTTCAAATCCGGTTTGCGCCAATGCATCCCATCGGTGGAACGGGCCAGGCATAGGGCATTGTCCAAGGGTCGCCCCCGAAACCGGAGCATATAATAAAGCAGCAAATCATTGCTCACTTGATCCACAAAAGCCGAGACGGGAAACAATCGTCCGCCTTTTTCCCAAGGCTGGTCCGGTAATAATATTGGTTGACTGGAGCGCTGAAGCAGAGGTTGGGGCATGGTCCTGAAGCCTTTAGTTACCTGAATTCCTTGGCCAGCCTCGAGTCCGGGATTTGACGAATACCTGGAAATCCCCCACTGACGACGCCAACCATGGCCCGTAGTGTAATTTCGACCAAAACCCCGCGCTGCGAGCGTTGTCGCTTTGTCCCGCGCTGGTGCATTTGCTCGGGTTATCAAACCGTGGATTGTCCGGTTCAGGTCGACGTGCTGATGCACAAACGGGAGCAGCATCGCCCTACCAGCACCGGTCACTTGATCAACCGCCTGATCCCGGGGTCGTATCACCATGTGTTCAATGCGATGGAGCCACCCGTTGCGGACGAAGTGATCAATCCGGATCGGACCGTGTGGATTCTGCATCCCCGTGGCGGTCCTATGCCGACCGATGTGGCACCGGACAACCTGCAGGTGCTCCTGCTGGATGGCAATTGGCGCGAAGCGACCCGCATGGCCCAGACGGTCGGCGGTTGGGGCCGGCTGGTGAAACTGCCGATGACCGCGCCAAGCCGCTACTGGCTGCGCAAAAAACAGGACACGGAAAGCTATTCCACGATCGAGGCCCTCTTGTTTCTGTTGGAGGCATTGGGATTGGAACGCCCGGCCATCATGCTGCGCCAACAGTTAGAGCTGCACGTTTATGCCGGCCTGCGTTCGCGGGGGGCATTGCAGTTGGCGACTAATTTTCTCGCCACGTCCACCCTACCCGCGGCCATGCCGGACTTGCTGGCGCAGTTACATCAACGCCGGTCCGAAGGAGAGTGAAGCAGTTTGCCTTGCCGATTGGATTTCAAACCGGCCCACTGGGAAGGCATGTCCCGCTTAAACTTCACTTTGGAAAAGACCGCTACCGGTAGCAAAGCCCGGGCGGCGCATTTCCAGACCCTACATGGCGAAGTGCAGACGCCCATTTTCATGCCCGTCGGCACACAGGCTACGGTGAAGAGCATGAACGTCGAATCGCTGCGGGCAACCGGTTCGAATGTGCTCCTCGCCAATACCTATCATCTGTTGTTGCGCCCGGGGCCGGAGGTATTTCGCAAGTTTGGCGGCATCCATAATTTCATGAAATGGGATCGCCCGGTCCTGACAGATTCGGGCGGCTTTCAGATATTCTCCCTGTCGAAGGAGCGGCGCATGAATGAAGAAGGCGCCCGGTTTAAAAGTTATGTCGATGGCACGATGCATCTGCTTTCACCGGAATCGAGTATCGCCATGCAAAGGGATATCGGCAGCGACATCATGATGGTGCTCGACCAGTGCATACCGTCCACCGCTCCCCACGATGAGACGGAGGCGGCGATGCACCTGACCCATCGGTGGGCAGAACGCTCCTTGAAAGCCCGGGGCGATTCACCACAGGCCCTGTTTGGTATTGTGCAGGGTGCTTGCCATCCTGACTTGCGGATCAAGAGCGCAGAATATCTGCGCGAACTGCCTTTTGACGGTTTGGCCATCGGCGGACTGGCCGTCGGTGAAACCCATGAAGAGCGCTACCAGTTTACCGACTTGGCCACGGATCACTTGCCGACCGACCGACCGCGCTACCTCATGGGTGTGGGCACCCCGATCGACATCCTGGAAGCGGTCCACCGCGGAGTGGATATGTTTGACTGCATCATCCCCTCGCAACTCGCGCAGCGTGGAGTGGTCTTCAGTTCACAGGGTAAACTGCAATTGCGGCGCAGCGTTTACAAACTGGATGAGTCCCCAATCGATTCGAACTGTGACTGCCATGCCTGCCGCAATTATGCCCGGGGGTATCTCCATCATCTGGTCAAATCGGACGAAAATCTCGGCTGGCAACTGCTGAGTATTCACAATTTTACTTTTTATCATCGGTTGATGGCGGAAATGCGCGCGAGTATTCTGCGGGATGACTTTGCCGCATTTTACGCCAAGAAGCGACCGGAGTTGGTCAAAGTCGATGACGCCAATCCGGCCCGGCCATCGATCCCGACCCGCAAACGCCCACCGGCCCAACTCGGTGATTATGTGGTCCACCGCGCTCCCGAGGGATTTCATAGTATCAAGCAGATCAGCTCCGGGGAAATCATGCACTCGGTCAATGCCCCGGAGGAAGAAGCCAACCGACTCTATGTCGAACAGTCGGCGTTTGCGACCCGCATACTTCAGCGTGGCGAAGAACTGGTGATCTGGGATGTCGGACTGGGCGCGGCCTCGAATGCCATGGCCTGCCTCGCGCGATTTGAATCTGAATTGGAAAAATCCGGTGCCGCGGCCATGAGGTCGGTGCGGATGGTCAGCTTCGAATGTGACCTCGATCCCTTGCGCTTGGCCGCAGCGGAGGCCGGTCAGTTTCCACATCTGCGGCATTCCGCTCCGCATAAACTATTGCAGGAAGGTAGCTGGACCCACGAGTCGGGCTTGTTCCAATGGGAGCTGCATGAAGGTGACTTTCTGGAGAAGTTCGTGGCTACCCCTGCACCGGATATTATATTCCACGATCCGTTTTCAGCGAAAACGGACGCTCCGCTCTGGACCGTGCAGACCTTCGAGCGCATCCGCGCTCACCTCGGAGAAAAATCCGCGGAACTCTATACCTACTCCTCCGCGACGGCGGTGCGGGTCGCCTTGTTGGCGGCCGGATTTTATGTAGGGAACGGCGTCAGCACCGGTCCACGCGCGGCTACTACCATCGCGTTTAGCCACTCTCGGGGTGTGACCGGTCATCCCCTAAGACCCTCATTGCTCGGCGCCGATTGGTTGGCTCGCTGGCACCGCAGTGGTGCGAGGTTCCCACTCAATCTACCCGCGGCTGATCAACCCGCATTTGCGGCCCGGATTACGGGCCATCCACAGTTCATTGCCGAGAAGTCTATTTGAAGTCTGACTTCGCGCTCGCCGCCACCGAAATTTCCCGACCCAATCACAACTATGTCAACCACACCCAATCTCCGCACTTACGCCGAATACTATATCAAGGGTCTGACCGAGGGCTTTGTCACCGCCGCCGAGGTAATCGCGTGGGCCGATGAAGTGATCGTCGCCGAAGCCAAAACCGAGGACTGGATGCTCGATATTTCGACATCTGACGCCGAAGACCGGATGGGTGTCTTGCATCATCTCCACGCCGTTAAAGGTGAGATCGACGAAGCAGCCCTGGCGACCTTGCTCGCAGCCAAATCCTAAAGGGTTACTTTTTCTTTTTGGATACCGGTTTTGCGGCCTTTTTGACCACCGCTTGTTTTGCCTGACTGCGCAAAAAGCGCGAGGCGGCCTGGTGGTCCTTGACCGAAAAATGGTATTTGATGCCCATGTGGGCAGTGCGGCTGGTCCAGCGAGCTCACGCAAGTCGAATCGCTAGATCCAACGCTGCTGGGCAGCAGCGCACCCCATTGATCCACTCGCGGAGATTGCCTGCAAACCGGGGATTTGCCATACTGCACCTTGGCGGCGGAGTGGCTGATCAGGTAGGCATGATCCACGACCGATGCCATCGAAAAGTAACCGTAGAGCACGAGGCGAGATTTGAGGTTGCGCCTCGGGACAGGGTCACCCTTGTTGGTCTTGTTCCAGCCCGGTTCGAATGTCGTTATCTCTCATTCATCACCGCTGAACACCCAGCAATTTACTTTAGAGGCCAGGCGTCGACCCCGCGTCGACGCCTTTTTTGTCTCCCAGCATTTACATGAAAAATCCATTTTATAAAAAACGCGGCAACCTGAAGGACGACGTTCTTTCGGGGATCACCGTCGCGCTGGCTCTCGTGCCTGAAGCCATTGCCTTTGCCTTTGTGGCCGGGGTGCCACCGCTCACCGGGATGTATGCGGCCTTTATCATTTGCCTTATCACCTCATTGTTCGGTGGACGGCCCGGGATGATTTCCGCCGCCGCCGGGTCCTTGGCCGTGGTAATGGTGGCCTTGGTTATGGAAGGTAATGCGCGTGGCGGAGCTGGAGCGGGTTTGGAATATCTACTGGCGACCGTCGTGTTGATGGGCCTGATTCAATTGGTAATCGGTTGGTTGAAGCTGGGCCGGTTTATCCGATTGGTGCCGCACCCCGTCATGATGGGGTTTGTAAACGGCCTCGCCGTTGTGATCTTCCTCGCCCAGCTGGGGATGTTCAAAGAGCGCCGTGGGGCCATCGTGGGCGATTGGCTGCAGGGTCCGGCCATGTGGACCATGCTGGGCCTGGTTGCGCTGACGATGTTGATCATCCATTTCCTTCCCAAGTTGACGAAGAAAGCCATCCCGTCTTCCCTCGCCGCGATTTTGGTGGTTACCGGGGTCGTCATGGCCGGTGTCAATACTCAGACGGTGGGCGACTTGTCGTCCGTGGCAGGTGGTTTTCCCCTGCCCCATATGCCCCGGGTGCCATTTACTTGGGCAACTCTGACCTTCATCTTCCCCTACGCGGTGATCTTGGCGGCGGTCGGGTTGATTGAGTCGCTAATGACGGTGCAATTAGTCGATGAACTTACCGAAACCCGAGGGCGTGGTAATCGCGAGGCCGTCGTATTGGGTTTTGCAAATGTGGTCGCCGGCTTTTTCAAAGGCATGGGCGGTTGTGCGCTCATCGGGCAAACCCTCATCAATATTCGCTCCGGTGGCCGGGGCCGCACTTCCGGCTTCGTGGCCGCCATGGGCCTGATCATCTTCATTTTGGTTGGAGCACCCTTCATTGATCGCATCCCGATTGCCGCACTGACTGGGGTGATGTTCATTGTGGTCATCAGCACCTTTGAATGGGCCACCTTCAACACCGTGGGCAAAGCCCCGAAGAGTGATATCCTCGTAATTGCAATTGTCACCGGTGTCACCGTTGCCTTCGACCTCGCTATCGCCGTCTTGGTTGGCGTGATCGTATCCGCCTTGGTCTTCGCTTGGAAAAGCGCCAAGCATGTGCAGCTCACTCGCCAAAAAGACGGACCGGACGAACGCATCTACACCTTGGAAGGGTTGCTCTATTTCGGATCGGTGCGCGAGTTCGCGGAACGCTTCGATCCGGCCAACGACCCCGAGAATGTAGTAATCGATTTCCGCGAATCACGTGTGTGTGACTTGTCTGGGCTCGAAGCCCTCAACGCCTTGGCCCTGCGTTACCGCAAACTCGGCAAGACCCTGCATCTGCGCCACCTGTCCTCCGATTGCCGCGCCATGCTGCAAACCGCCGGATCACTCGTGGATATCGAGGTGATGGCCGACGATCCGCACTACAGTGTGGCCCGAGTCTAACGATTCAAAGCCCCGCGCAGAATTTAGCCAAGCGCTCCACGCCCTTGGCTAAAATCTCATCTGAAGTTGCGTAACTGATGCGCATGAAGCCTTGGGCCCCGAAAGCAGAGCCGTGCACGGCTGCCACTTTTTGTTCATCGAGCAATTTTCCGCAAAAAGTCAGATCATCCAGGCCGAAACTGGAGATATTGGGAAAGAGATAAAAGGCCCCTTGAGAAAGAAGACAATTTACGCCGGGAATGCGGTTGAGTTCCGTATGCAGGAACTTCCGACGCCGGTCAAAGGCGATGAGCATTTCGTCCAATGCGGCTTGAGTCTTGGCCTTTTCGGTATAGGCCGCCAATGCACCCCACTGGGCGAAAGTCGTGGCATTGGAGGTCATCTGACTTTGCAACTCGCCCACGGCCTTGGCAATCGGGGCGGGAGCGACGATCGTGCCGAGACGCCAGCCAGTCATGGCGAAGGTCTTGGCAAATCCGGAAACGATAATGGTCCGCTCGCGGGCCTCGGTTGAAAAGGAGGCCGGTGATACATGCGAGACACCATCGTAGAGCAAATGCTCATAAATTTCGTCCGACATGATGTAGAGGTTGTGGGCAACCGCGATCTCGGTCAGCGCCGCCAGTTCATCCCGGGTGTAGACTGCTCCGGTGGGATTGGAGGGCGAATTCAGAATCAACAGCTTGGAGCGAGGCGTAATGGCCGCCTTGAGCATTTCCGGGGTCAACTTGAAACCGGTGGCATCGGTGGCCAGAACTTCGACCGGGGTTGCTCCGGCCAATTTGACCATTTCCGGATAACTCACCCAGAAAGGCGCCGGCACAATGACTTCGTCCCCAGCAGAGCACGTGGCCAGAATCGTCAAATAGCAGGAAAACTTGCCGCCGGGACTAACGATGACCTGTGCGGCCTTGGTCGGGAGCTGGTAGAATTCGGAATATTTGGCGGCAATGGCTTCACGCAAAGGCGGGATGCCGGGCGTGGGGGCGTATTTGGTTTTGCCATCATGCAGAGCTTTAATAGCTGCCGCCTTGATGTGGTCCGGCGTATCGAAATCCGGCTCGCCCGCGGCAAAACCGCAGACGTCTTCGCCGGCCGCGATCAACGCCTTGGCCTTGGCGTCCACCGCCAAGGTTGGCGACGGGGAAATGTTACGAGCCCAAGTAGAGAGTTGCAGAGGTGTCGTCATTGCGTGTCGAACGCGGACTAAAACGCACGGCTGCATGGCATGGCAAGCCCGCTAAACGTCAAAACCAGTCCGAATGCCAATCGAAGCTTATTTGTGAGCGCGTTGCGCACGCTTCGCCGTGGACTTTTTGGCCCTCGGCTTGGCCATCGGCAGATCTTCCACCGCCATGCGCAACAACACTCCGACACTGACATCCTTGATCTTGGCGTAGCGTTTGAGGGCCGTGTGCTGTTCAGTCGTAAGTCGAACAGAAATCTGGCGGTGCGGACTGATCACCGGCTGGCAGCCAGCAAAGTCAAAACGGTCCAACGCCGCACGAATAACCGCACTGGCCGAACTGGCCCCGAGACTTTCACGGCAGGCTTCGATTTTAGCCAACAAATCCAATGGCAGATCAAAGGTGACGGGAGCAGCGGAGTTTTTGGAGCGGGAAGGCATAGTAATCTTAGCGAGTTGGAAGTGTCATACGCAGCATGAAGCTTGCCTGTCGGGCAACGTAAAAAATATTACTAATGCAATGGCGTTGACTCACCGTGAGTTTAGCCGATTTTCGCAGGACCACCCCACCTCCAAACATTATTCATCCATGGCACGTGTAGTTATTGAAAACCTAGTCAAAACCTATCCTGAAAAGAATGGTCCCGGTGTTACGGCGGTAAAGGGTATCAATCTGGAGATCGAAGATCGCGAATTTATGGTTTTGGTGGGGCCGTCAGGTTGTGGCAAGTCCACTACCCTGCGCATGATTGCCGGTTTGGAAGATATCACCGGGGGATCTATCAGCATTGATACCAAAGTGGTTAACAATGTTCTCCCGAAGGATCGCGACATCGCGATGGTCTTTCAGAATTACGCCCTCTACCCACACATGTCGGTTTACGACAATATGGCCTTCGGCCTCAAGTTGCGGAAATTCCCCAAGGCCGACATCGACAAACGTGTCCGGGAAGCCGCGCTTATGCTTGGCTTGGAAAACCTGCTCGAGCGTCGCCCCAAGGCCTTGTCGGGTGGTCAACGCCAACGCGTGGCGGTAGGTCGGGCCATTGTCCGCCGGCCCAAGGTATTTCTTTTCGACGAGCCGCTCTCAAATCTTGATGCCAAGATGCGTGTGTCGACCCGCACGGACATCTCCAAGCTGCATGCGCGCCTCGGAGCCACGATGATCTACGTCACGCATGATCAGGTCGAGGCCATGACGATGGGCGACCGGATTTGCGTCATGAAAGACGGCAATATCATGCAGGTGGCCCAACCGCTCGCGCTCTACAATCATCCGGAGAACATGTTTGTCGCCGGGTTCATCGGTTCACCGCCGATGAATTTCTTCAAGGGCAAGCTGAAGCGTTCGGGCAACCATGTGATCTTCACTGAAACCAACACCCTGAGCACCCCAATTTCCGTCGAATTAAACGATGAACTGGCTGCCAAGGCCGCCGCCTATATCGACAAAGATATCATCTTTGGCATTCGCCCGGAGGACGCGCAGGATTCCTTGACCCTTTCAGCCCCCAACCCCGCCCATACCATTGAGGTCACGGTGGAAGTTTCAGAACCCATGGGTG
Source organism: Cephaloticoccus sp. (assembly GCA_030833445.1). Lineage (GTDB taxonomy): Bacteria > Verrucomicrobiota > Verrucomicrobiia > Opitutales > Opitutaceae > Cephaloticoccus. Next base: position 60,913 of record JAURHD010000012.1, read on the forward strand.
CCGAAACCTACCTGTATCTCGATACCGGGGCGCATTCATTTATCGCCCGTGTCCGGGCATCTGACCGGTTCGATGTGGGGCAGAAGGTGCAAATCACCCTCCAAATGGACAAGGTGCATCTTTTCGATCCTCAGACCGAAAACGTGATCAAGTAGGGAGTGAGTCCCGGTTCAACGTCCCAGCGATACGGTATTTGCGGGCGGCGTGACGGCTTCACCGAGGGACTCAGGCGAAAAGACCTGGGGAGATAAGTCCAGATTCAAGGCGGCTCGGGTGACTTGAAAGCGGGTTTTGTCCCGCGTCACTTCATTGCGCAGATCGATGGCTTTCACCATCCATTGATCGTCCACCTTCTTGAGATCCCGCACCGTCAAGGTCTTCACCTCCGCGCCTGCCGGACTGAGCACGGTCGATTGCATCATGGCATGAAACTGGGTGTCGAGCTGCACCCGGACAGCACCCAAGGCCGGATAGGCCGAATTGGTCGGGGGCCTGAGCACGAAAGTGTGGGCGGCACGTCCCAGGATTTTATTCACCCCTTCAAAAATGAAATCATCCCAATAGAGATAAGGCATCTGTAGATCGAACAAAGTCAGTTCGGTCGTGGGTAACAGCGGATCAAACAACCGTGCTGCCGTGCTGCTGGGTTGCCCGTTCTGCCACGACGACACCGCCGGATTGGGACCATTCTGGATCAACAATCTGCGTTGATTACCGGCTGCATCATCCACCACCACCCGGGAGATGGGGCCAAGTTCGTTGCGGCTACCCCACAGTCTTCCGGTATAAACTGTCTCCTCGCCCCGTCGGGGCATCACCCTTAGCTCAAATTCCAAATAGTAATCACCGGCGATACCCAGCCGGCGGAACTCGCGCAGAATTTCAGCCCCTTTCTCTTGGTCGGGCTGGCCGAGTTGGATAAAACTGTCGGATGGCCGGATCGTTTTTGCGGCCGGACCTGCCATGCCGGCAGCAGCAAAAGCTACGCCTAAAAAAAGCGCCCGCCAATACCAGGCGGGCGCAGAATGTTGAACTCCAATCACGGAGATGAATTACTTGCTGGCCGTATCGGACTTTTCCGTTGCGGGCACTTCCACCGTCACCGCGCTGGGAGCTGAAGCATCGGCAGCGGGAGCCAAAGTTGCGGGAGCGGCAATGCTCGGCAAGGAGTCATCAGTCGAAGCACCGTGATTGCGCTGATAAATATGGCCAAGATAGAGCACGAAACTCAGCACAAAAAAGACGATCGTGGCATTGATGGTCGTTTTGCTCAGCACATTGTTGGTGTCGGCACCGAAAGCAGATTCGGTCATGCCGCCACCCAAGGCAGCACCTACGCCGCCGTCTGATTTGGACTTCTGCATCAGGACCAGCAGAACCAACAAAACGGAGACAATGATAAGGATGAAGGTAAGAATTCCGAGGAGAATGCTCATGGTAAAGGTCAATAGCATCCCTCTGACCTGCCTTTTGTCAATGCAGGGATATAACCTTGGGAAGCACTGCTATTTGGCCCCTGAAACAATGTCCGGTAACCGTGGTCCTAAAGCCCACACGCAAACCTGTCATGAATATGAAAACCTTCCTGAATCAGGCGCTGGGCCTTCTGATTTGTGTCAGTCTGGTTTCAGTCGCTTCCTTTGCCGCTGAAAAAGAAGCGGTTAAACCCTCCCTGCTCATTTCGGTATCGGGCCCGCCGGTCTGGGATCCGATGCGGGAATCGGATGTGGCCGATGCGTTTTATAGTCGCATAGCCACGGCAATGGAACGCGCTGGCTATAAGGGAAAAATTGTATCCGCTGATCGCTTTGATGCGGCTAAATCAGGGACTACGGTGCTGGAAATCACTGTCATGCGCTGGCGACCAGAGCGCACAGGGAACGTGGAATGCACCTTCAGCGCCGGCCTCAACTCCGGGATGTCCCGGCAGTCGTTGGGTCTATTTAGCGGTAACTCTCCGCAATGGATGACCACGGCCAGCCGAACTTGGGAAATACGTCGTGGTTTGGAGGATTCTGCCGATGCGGCGGTGAAAGACTTGGTGGCCAGGTTACGCAACGATGGACTGCTGTTACCGGAAAAATCCCGGGCGGCAGACTGAGTTCCAAAGGCCGGTGGGTTACAAATCCACACCCAACTTGCCCAGCACCCGCTGCAAATCATCATTTCCGTGATACTCTATCACGATGCGCCCTTTCTTTGGGGTGTGCAGCACGGCCACCCGAGAACCCAGGTGTGAGGTCAATTTGCGCTCAATATCGGCTAAGGATTCGGCATCTTTGGAAGGAAGCGATTTCGACTTGCGTGCGGATTTGCCGGCTGGACGCGATTTGCCTTCCTGCACCAGTTTCTCGGTGGCCCGCACACTCAAGCCTTCCTCGATCGCCCGACGTGCCAACAGGGAACGATGCGCAGCATCAGACAACCCGAGCAGCACTTTGGCATGACCCACACTGAGCAGACCCTTGCCCAAGAATCCTTGGGTTTCGGCATCCAACGTCAGGAGTCGGAGGGAATTTGCGACACTAGCCCGCCCCTTACCCACCCGATCTGAGGCCGCTTCCTGGGTCAGATCGAAGTCCCGAATCAAACTGGCGTAACCATGCGCTTCTTCAATCGGGTTCAGGCCCTCGCGTTGCAAATTCTCAATCAGCCCCAAGGCGGCCGAGGAGGCATCACTGGCTTGCACCACCCTGGCGGGAATGGTCTTTAGCTTGAGTTGTTGAAAAACCCGCCAGCGGCGTTCGCCGGCAATGAGTTGATACTTGTCGCCGGTTTTCCGCACGACGATCGGTTGGAGCAATCCTTCCGCACTGATGCTGTCAGCCAGTTCCTTTAACTGTTCGGCCGAGAACTCGCGCCGCGCCTGATAGGGACTGGGCTCAATTTGCGACACTGCAATTTCCAGATAGCCGGGAGCACCGGCTGGAGTTGCCGCAACGGAAATGGATTCCGATGATTTACCGGGAGCACTGGCTGCTGGGGTTGGTGCGGGAGCGGGGGCCGCTTTCGCGATCAAGCTGCCGAGACCGCGACCGAGACGGGATTTTGAAGGGGCGGACATGAAATTATTTTGAGGCCGGAATGAACAGGGTCTGACCGACTTGAACCTTGGTGGGATCGGTGATCTTGTTCGCGTTGATGATATCCTGCATGCGGGCACCGGTCTTCTGCGCGATGGAGGAAATCGTATCGCCTTTCTGCACGGTGTAACTCGTGCCCTCCTGGGAAAAATCATCGCTGAACTTGGTCTGCACCGCCGGACGCTGGGCCATGCCCTTGGCCAGTGAATCGATCGCAGCATTGGTCTGTTTGGCCAGTGCGCTCATCTTCTGGTTCACCTGCGACAGCACTTCGCTTTTCGAACTGGCGGAGGCCGCCTTTACGATACGATTCAGATCGGCGACCGCATCGTTGAGTTGGGATACCGTCGCATAGCTCTCCGCCGCAGATTTGGAACTGTTGCGCAGGGCTTCGTTCTCGCGCTCAAGTTGCTCTACTCGCAGGGACAACTCACCCACCCGTTGAATCAGCCCGCGCATGTCCTCGCGCATATTGGCCAATTCGTATTGGAGATTGGTGCCCTGGCCAAAGCCAATGGCAGCGGTGAGTAACATACCAAGTGATGCGCGAATCCACATGGTCGCAGCTTGGGAAACTCTCGGGGTGAAAACAAGACCTACCGTCGAAAAGGCGCGTTGCCCACCAAAGCGGGCATGGCCACCGAGGCTATCGTCGTTCCCGGGGCAATCGCCCACCCCCGCAGAAATTCACCGGCTGGCAACATCCGGCCTCCGGGTTTTTGCAAACGCTGGATCCGTAACAAGCCCTCGCTCGTTGCGATCAACAGTCCGGTTTCATCGTGCCCGGCAACGATCCCCGGCTGACCAGCTCCGGCCACGGCGTCAGCCTGACCGAACTTGATCGGGATACCTTGGATATCAACCGCACAAGCCGGCCAGGGAAACAACCCGTTGATCCGGGCAGCGAGTTCCACGGCCGGCCGGGAAAAGTCGAGTGCTCCATCGTTCTTGAGCAGCTTGCGGCAAAAGCTTGCCTCAGTATGCACCTGCTCGGTGAAGGCCAACGCTCCGGCGGCGAGCTTGGGTAGATTACGGGCAATGAGCGGCACGCACCCGGCCGCCAATTTAGCCTCCACGTCCAAGGCGGTATCGTCCATCGCGATGGCGACCTTCTCCACATCCGCAATGGGCCCCGCATCCAATTCCCGCACAATCCGCATGAGCGTCACCCCGGTCTCCTTTTCGCCGTTGGCAATCGCGGTTTGGATGGGCGAAGCGCCCCGATATTTAGGCAGCAGTGAGGTATGCAGGTTCAGCGTGCCCAGTCGCGGCGTGGCAATAAAGTCATCCTTGAGGATGTGACCGTAGGCCATCACGAGCGACAGATCCGGTGACATGGCCGCCAATACAGCTCGCACGTCCTCGGTAATTTTTAGCGGCTGATAAACGGGAATCCCCCGCTCGGTGGCCCAGAGTTTGATGGCATTCGGCGTAATCCGTTGCCCGCGCCCCATCGGACGGTCCGGCTGGGTGAAGACACCGACAATCCCGGCGGTCGAGCGCCCGATTCCGGCCAGCCAATCCAACAGGGGAATGGCGATCGGATCGGATCCAAAAAATACCAATTTGAGTGCGCTCACGGCTACACTTCAGCCATGTTTTGCGACCAGCCGCAAGAACCGCTGATCAATCCCCAACTCAATCGTCAAACAGATCTTCGATATCGTTGGCTTCGGCTTCCTGCCATTTGGCCTTCGGTCCAGCTGCCAGGGTATTCTTGGAAGTATAAGGGGTGCCCGGTTCGTGCTTTTCTTTGCCGACCAAATCGAAATAAACCGGACAACCCGCCAGTTTGAATTCGTCAACCACCCCGGCCTCGAGATAGCGGCGATAGCTTTCCGAGAGTTTATCATCCCGGTTGCAGAAAATCTTGATGCGAAACGGCCGGGTGCCGGTCTGGGTCGCGTAGTATATCCGGAATCGTTTCCCGCCAATGGATGGTGGCGGGGTGCGCTCGGTCAAGTAACCCAAAAGTTTGTTCAATCGCGCGGTCGGCAACTTGGTGTCGAGAATCCGGTTTAATTTTACCGCGGCATTGAGCATGCGGCTGACTTCGTAACCGCTCATGGCGGAGATGAAAACCAGCGGGGCCCCCGGGGTGAAAAACAGCCGCTCGAATACCGCCTTCTCGTATTTTTCGCGATAATCGCGCTCGCTTTCATAGCCGCGAATGCCTTCCGGCGATTCGAAGGCTTTGTGCACGAGGTCCCACTTGTTGACCACCACCACGATCGGCTTCCGTTCCTTGACGGCTTCACCCGCGATGGCCTTGTCCTGCTGGGTGACCCCCTCAAAGGCATCCAATACGATGAACACCACATCCGCGCGTTGAATCGCATCAAGCGCGCGCAAACGGGAGAAATACTCGACGGGAGCCGCCAGCTTGGTCGACGCCTTGATGCCGGCAGTATCGATCAACCGGAATGGATATTCCTTTCCGTTGCGGCCCTTGAATAAGAAGGAGAGCTCAACTGCATCACGCGTGGTGCCCGGCACGTCACTTACGATCAATCGCTCGCTCTTGAGCAGTCGGTTGCTAATGGAAGATTTGCCGACATTTGGGCGACCGATGAAGCAGATGCAAAGGGTTTCGCTGTCACCGTCGGCCGGAATCGGCTCCTTGGGCTTGGGACCCAATTCCTTGCGAATGGCATCACGCAGCTCCGTTTCGCCACGGCCATGTTCCGCCGACACGCGCAGTGGTTCGCCCAATCCCATGCGATACGCTTCCGCCAAATCGATTTTCTCGTCATCGAAATCCGCCTTGTTGATAACCAAGAGAACCTTGCAACCACTGCGCCGCAACCGATTGCCGATCTTTGAATCCAAGGCTGTGATCCCACCCAAGCCGTCGATCACAAAGAGAATCAGGCCCGCAGTCTCGATGGCGAAATCCACCTGCTTTTCCGAGGCGACTGTGATTCGTTCCGCCGTATCACTGCCGGTCAGCCCAATGCCGCCGGTGTCGAGCAAGGTGTAACCATCAGCCTCAATCTCGGTTGAGATGACATCGCGCGTGATCCCCGCTTGGTCATGGACAATCGAGATACGCTTCCGCGCCAAGCGGTTAAAGAGCCGGCTTTTGCCGACATTGGGACGACCGACGATGGCGACAATGCGATTCATTTGGAGAGAGTTTGGACGTAGCGCTCCGTGCGGTCGCAAGCATCGATGATCTGTTCGTAACTGGTGGCAAAGCAGGCGCGCACGTGACTGCGGCCATTTTCACCGAAGGCTGAACCAGGGACAACCGCAACTTTCTCCGCCTTGAGCAGGCCGGTGGCAAACGCGGTTTCATCCAGTCCGGTGCCAGCCACCGAGGGAAACGCATAAAACGATCCCCGGGGCGAATGGCATTTCAGACCGATCTCGTTGAAGCGACGGACGATAAGATCGCGGCGACGATGGTATTGGTCGCGCATCTTGATGACGTTGTCCCAGCCGCGGAGCAGTGCCTCGAGGGCGGCCTCCTGCGCGATAATCGAGGCGCACAACATCGAATACTGGTGCACCTTCATCATCGCATCGATCAATACCGCCGGTCCGCAGGCGTAACCAATGCGCCAGCCGGTCATCGCGAAGGCCTTGGAGAACCCATGCAGAAAGATCGTCCGTTCGGCCATGCCCGGCAGACTCGCAATACTCGTGTGCGTGCCGTCAAAGGTAAGTTCTGAATAGATCTCGTCGGTCAGCACCAGCAGGTCCTTCTCGCGGCAGAATTCCGCGATCTGGGTCAATTGCTCACGGGTGCAGGTGCCGCCGGTCGGGTTACACGGCAAATTGAGCATGAGCATTTTTGCGCCGGGCTGCCAGGCCGCCCGCAAGGCCTCGGCGGTCAGCGCAAAATTATCCTTTGCATAGGTCGGCACCGCGATGCCCTGCCCGTGCACGAGTGCCACGCTCGGATGATAGGAAACGTAGCACGGTTGGTGAAACATCACCTTGTCACCGGGATTAAGGAACGCACGGCAGGCCAAGTCCAACGCCTCACTGACCCCGACGGTAACCAACACTTGGTCTTCCGGGCGGTAACACACGCCGAAGTGTTCCGCGACATAATCGGCAATCGCGCGGCGCAGTTCGAGCAAGCCGAGATTCGAGGTGTAATAGGTTTTGCCCTTCTCCAAGGCAAAGATGGCCGCCTCACGGATATGCCACGGCGTCACGAAATCGGGTTCGCCCACGCCGAGCGAGATCACGTCCTGGCCTTTCATCTTGGCGACCAGCTCGAAGAAATCGCGAATACCACTCTTGGGCAGCGCGGCCACATGGCCCGCCACCCACTTTTTAGGGTCGGTGCTCATTGCAAATTACTCCGGTTAAGGGGCGACGTTGAGCCGGGTGCTCTCGACCGCATCCTGATCCAAGAGGTAGCCTTGATCCTTGTAGCAGCGTAGTTGAAAATGCGTCGCCGTGGAAAGCACCCCCTCGATGGTGGAAAGTTTTTCGGATACGAAACTGGCCACCCGCTGCAAGGAGCTGCCCTTGACGAAGACCAGCAGATCGAACCCGCCGGACATCAGGTAGCACGAATCGACTTCATCGAAACGGCTGATCCGTTCGGCGAGGCGGTTGAAGCCACCTTCCCGCTCCGGGGTTATCCGCACTTCAATCACGGCGCGAACGGCTGCTGCTGCGGCTGCCTCATGCGATAGATCGAGCACTGGACGCCAGCCGAGGAAGATTTTCTCTTTTTTCAGCTGTTCCAGTTGCTGGTTAATCTCGGTTTCGGACAAGCCGGCCACCTGCGCCATCTGCGCCGGGGTGAGGCTGCCGCCTTCGATCAAGAGCTTGAGAACAGGATTCATACAGCGCTGATAGTGACAAATTCCCGAAGAACTAATCCACACTAATGTTGGTTCGGCGTAAAAATAGCGTGGATATGCGCGTTTTGGCGGTTTGAATACGGGTTTTCATGTTCGAATCACTTACCGATAAACTAGGCAGTTCGCTGCGCAACTTGCGGGGCGTGGGCCGCTTGTCCGAGGAAAACATGGCCGATGCACTCAAGGAAGTGCGCACCGCCCTGCTCTCCGCCGATGTCCATTTCAAGGTCGCCCGGGAATTCACCGACCGCGTCCAAGCCCAGTGCGTCGGCCAGGAAGTCCTCAAATCCGTCACCCCCGGTCAGCAGATCATCAAGATCATCAGCGACGAGTTGGTGAAGCTCCTCGGCGAAGGCACCACGGCCATTTCCGATCACCGCCCACTGCGCATTCTGATGGTCGGTCTGCATGGGTCCGGCAAAACCACCTCCACGGCCAAGCTTGGCAAACTGCTCAAGAAACGCGGTTACCGGCCATTGGTCGCCGCCTGCGATATCTACCGCCCCGCCGCGATCGATCAGCTGGAGATTTTGGCCAAGCAGGAGGACCTCGGATTCTACGCCGACCGCAATACCCGTGATGTTTCCGCGATCGGTATGGCCGCGATTGATGCGGCCAAGGCCGGAGAGCATGACGCGATCCTTTTCGATACCGCCGGCCGCCTGCAGATTGACGAGGATCTGATTGAGGAAGTTAAAAAATTACGGGCCAAGATTCAGCCCGATGAAGTCTTTCTGGTGGCGGACGGTGCGCTTGGCCAAGAGGCGGTCAATGTGGCCAAGGCATTTCACGACGCCGTGCAACTCACCGGCCTCATCCTGACCAAGCTCGACGGCGATGCCCGCGGTGGTGCTGCCCTCTCGATCAAGTCGATCACGGGCGTGCCGATCAAATTTGTCGGCACCGGTGAAAAGACCGAAGACTTCGACACCTTTTATCCGGATCGGCTCGCCTCCCGCATCCTCGGCATGGGCGACGTCGTTTCCCTCGTCGAAAAGGCGCAGGAGAACATCGATCAGAAGGAAGCTGAGCGCATGGCCGAGAAAATGCGCAAGGCGGAGTTCGATCTCGAGGACTTCCTTTCCCAGATGCAGCAGGTCAAAAAGATGGGCTCGATGCAGAGCATCATGGGCATGATCCCCGGCATGAGCGGCATGCAGATGCCGGATAATGCCGAGCAGCAGATGGGCCGCACCGAGGCGATCATCCATTCCATGACCAAGCAGGAACGCCGCAAGCCGCAGATCCTGAACGGTAGCCGTCGTCAACGCATCGCCAATGGCGCTGGCGTAAAAATCGTCGAGGTCAATCAGCTCATCAAACAGTTCCAGCAGATGCAAAAAATGATGAAGATGATGAAGGGCGGAGGCTCGAATAAGATGATGCGCCAGATGGAAGCCATGCGCGCCAAGGGCGGCGGCGGCGGATTCCCGGGCATGTAATCAATTGGCTAAGTAACCCCGATCTGTCGCACGCTTTGGAAACTGGCGACCGCGCGGTTTTCTTCGCGGGATTGCTTCAGGTCGACGGTGAAGACCGCCTCCCAATCGTTGAGACCATCCTGATCGACCAGCACCTGCGCAACCTGCCAGGTCCCGGCCTCCTTCGATTCATCCCAATGTGTGTGTTTCGCGGAGCGGCCCTCGGGATCGAGCCGGAAGCGGCCGCGCTCGGCAAAGTAGGACTCAAACTCACGGTAGTGTCTCTGGTTCTCCAACTCGGCTTCATCGTGTTGAAGTGACGCTGAACCGCCGCCCGTGTGCCAGCGCAAGGCGCCTTGCAACCACGTGAGAATGTCCGCGCGCACCAGTCGTCGAAAAGCGGTTTTGTCCCGCATGATATCAAAACTCGTCGGCCGTGCCGGTTTTTCATCGGAGATTTCGGCCGCGACCCAATCAGGATCCTTCATCCGTTCCCATTCCTCCAACAGACTGGAATCAATGCCGCGGATCAGTTCGCGGAAATAAGCCTCCATCTCCTGCACCTCCTCGGTCTTGGCCGCGTCGGGCACCGTCTGAGCCAGCACCTTCCATACCTGGGAAAGATGTCGCAACAGCAGTCCTTCGCTGCGTTCGAGTCCGTAGTCGCGGATGTAGTCCGCAAAGGACAGATACCGCTCGAACATTTCACGCGCGATCGACTTGGGGCGCACGTTTTCGTTTTCCACCCAAGGATGCGCCGCGGCAAAAGCGTTGAACGTGTCGTAGATAAACTCGCGTAACGGCTTGGGGTGCTCGACCTCGTCGAGCTTGGCGATGCGTTCGTCGTATTCGACCCCGGCCGCCTTCATCTCGATCATCTTCTCCGTCTTCAGCCGGTCGACCTGCTTGCGCAGAATCATGTCGGGATCCTCGACAATGGATTCGCAGAGGGTCAGCACATCAAACGGATAATCCGCGGATTCCCGGTCGAGTTGCGGGAGCGTGTCGATCAGGTAAAGCGAAAGCGCCTGGTGCAGCGAAAAGTCGTCCTGCAGTTCCACGTTGACGCGCAGTTTTCGCCCACCGTCCGCCCGCTCCAATTTGGGAATAATGGCGACGATGCCGCGTTCGACCAAGGCACGAAACAGCTGCCAACCGCGACGGCGCAGCGCCGCCTTCTTGGCCGCGGTTTCATGACACTCGTCGATTAAACTCTGCACGGCCCGGCAGCCGTCCCCTTCCCGACTGAGCATCAACAGTAGCAAGCCGTGAGAAATAGTGAATTTGGACGTGAGTGCTTCGGGCGGAGCCGATTGCAAACGCTCGAAGGTCTTCAGATCCCAGCTAACCGCACCTTCGGGGGCGCGAGCTTTAACCAGCTTCCTCAATTTCTGTGGATTCCCCGCGAACTTTTCCTCCGCCTTCTTGTTCTCGATCACGTGCGCCGGGGCCTGGGCGATCACGTAGCCACGATCGTCAAAGCCCTTGCGACCGGCCCGACCCGCGATCTGTCGAAAATCGCGCACGGCCAGCACCGCCGCCTTGATGCCGTCGTATTTCCACAACTGGGTGAAGATCACCGTGCGAATCGGCACGTTGATCCCGACGCCGAGGGTGTCCGTGCCGCAGATGAGCTTAAGCAGGCCTTTCTGCGTGAGTTGTTCCACCACGATCCGATACTTCGGCAACAGGCCCGCATGATGCACCCCTATGCCGTTGCGCAGCCAACGCTTCACATCTTTGCCGTAGGGACTGTTGAACTTCACGCCTTCCAACTCAGTTGCGATCACCGCTTTCTCATCACGGTTGCACACATCCAGACTCATCAACGCCTGCGCCGATTCGGCGACCTCACGCTGGGTGAAATGCACGAGATAGGCTGGTGCGCGTTTCTCGTTCAGGATCTGTCCCACTCGTTCAGCAAGTGAAGTCTCGGAATACTCAAAGCTCAACGGCACCGGCCGGCGGTCACTGCGCACGGTAATGCATTCCACGCCGGTGACCCGTAGCAGTTCCCGTTCGAAAAACTCCGTCGCGCCCAACGTGGCGGACATCAACAGAAACCGCGCACCCGGCAACGTAAGCAACGGAATCTGCCAGGCTACCCCGCGCTCGGCGTCAGAGTAATAATGAAATTCGTCCATGATCACCGCCTTGACGGCGGCTGCCCGTGAACCACCGCCGAGGGAGATGTTCGCCAGGATCTCCGCGGTGCAGCACAGCACCGGGGCATCAATATTTACGCTCGCATCCCCGGTCATCATGCCGACGTTCTCCGGCCCAAAGTCACGGCACAGCGCGAGGAATTTCTCATTCACAAGCGCCTTGATCGGACAGGTATAAACCGAACGCTCCCGGGCGCAGAGGGCCTTGTAATGCAGTGCCGCCGCCACGAGCGATTTGCCGGAACCGGTCGGCGTGGCGAGAATGACATTCTTGCCGGCAAAGAGTTCGAGGATGGCCTCTTCCTGTTCGGCGTAGAGTTCCAGTCCTCGTGCGGCGTTGACCTCGAGAAACCGGTCCATGACCGCATCGATGGAGGGTTGGCCGGGCAGCGGACTGAGGGGTGCGGTCAACATGCGCCCTTAGATCCGCTCAAGTTTAACGGGATACCGCCCGGGCAATCCGGCCTGCGCGACATATACACTGTCGTCTGCCAAATCCACGACCACATCGTGCGGGTGGGTAAAAAACTCCTCCTGATGCCGCATCAGTTGCAGAACGCCGGCGGCATCATAGACCGGCGGGGTTCCGCCGATGTTAGCCACCACTCGCAGATCATCATCCAGCACCGAAATGAATCCGCGGCTGTCGAAATCCGCCGGCCAATTATCACCGATGTGCGGGCAGAACCAGTGGCCTTTGTGCCGATGAAACATCCGCGGGTTCCCTCCCGGCATTTCGACGCGCTGCAGTTTCTCACCGGTCGTCGACAATCTTAACAGGTGCTGCTGATCACACATCGCGATCAGCAAATACGGATTGGTCGGATCAGTCGCGTCGATCACTCCACCATGTGGCCCCCAGTGGCCGATGCCCCCCTCAGCTCCGCCGAAGATCGCCTTGAAGCTGCCGTCTGCGCCGTAATGCAAAATGTAATCCCGGCCATAACCATCGAGCACGAAGAAATCCCCGTTCGGATGATGCAGGGTCCATGCGGGCATGTAATCAGCCGCCTTGTCGTATTTGCCCGTGGATTCCGGCCAACCCCACTCCTGCAATATCCGGCCGTCGAGCGTCGTCTTGCGCACTCGACTGGTCTGCGTGCAGGTCATGAACAACACTTCCGTATCGCCCTCTGACAGAATCGTCAGGCCATGGGCTCCGGGCAGATCCGTGCCCCATTTGGCAACCAGCCGGCCCGCGCGATCATAGATGATCACATTGTTGTCCGTATGATCGGTCAGGAAAATAATATGCCCTGCTCGATCCTGCACGATTGCATTGCCGTTCTTGACCGGAGTGCGCTCGTCCAGCACGCCCCAACCGGGAACGGCCCGGTAGCGGAATTCTCCCTGCCCCAGCACTTCGCCGGAGTTCGCCATGTTTAGGTCAACTTGGACTGCAGTAGTTTGCTGACCGCCCCGAAATCAATCCGGTCGGCTTCCGGCAGCTTTTTCAAAGCGCCAATCACCTTGCCCATCTCTTTCTTGGATTGCGCTCCGGTTTCTGCCAGAGCAGCCGCGACCAGAGCCTCCAGTTGAGCGCCTTCGATATTCTGGGGCAGATACTTCTCCAATATAGCGATCTCGTTGTCATTGGCGGCCACGAGATCCGTTCGCCCGCCACGTTCGAATTCTACATTCGCATCCTTCAGGTTTTTGACCGACTTGCGCAGGGTCGCGAGCACGAGGCTCTCTTCAACCGGTTGATTGGTGTCCATTGACGCCCGCTGGATGGCGGCATCCGCGGTCCGCAAGATGGTCGCAGTCGTGCTGTCGCGCGCCTTCATTGCCGTGATGATATCCGCCCGGAGGGTTTCGTAAGTCGTAGCCATCTTCCCAGCCTGTCGGTTGGGGCCACGGTGTCGAGCGAGTGTTGCGGCGGGAAAATTGCACCGAAATTATCAGGACGACAGAAGTCCCTCACAGTGGTAGGTTGTCGGCATGCGTATGAGTCACACCCAAATGTATGGCCGGTTGCTGGCCGGAGACGCGACCTGGAACGGCCGCTTCTTCACGGCGGTGCTCACGACCGGCATCTATTGCCTGCCATCCTGCAAGGCGCGGAAACCCAAGTCGGAAAACGTCCGTTTTTTCCCCAGCTGCGAGGCGGCTCGGGAAGCGGGTCTACGGGCGTGCAAAAAGTGTCATCCCGACGACTACGCCCGGGGAGCCGATCCGGTCCTGGAGACCATTGAAACGGTGGTCGACGAAATCCGCCGGAACCCCGCCGATTTCAAGGATGCCCGGGCCGTCGTGCGCCGCACCGGTTTTGGGGTTACGCGCGCATTCGAACTCTTTCATCAGCACTATCATTCCACCCCCGCGGATCTGCTTCTCCGTGCACGACTGGAGTTTGCCAAGAAGGCACTGCTGCAGAGCAAACTTAGTGTAACCGACATAGCGTATGCCGCCGGTTTTGAAGCGATGTCGGGCTTTCATGAAAATTTCCAACGGCTCAACGGACTGACGCCCACGGTATATCGCACGCTGTCCACGTGCACCGAATTCGCACTCACACTGCCAGCC
>JAURHD010000013.1 GCA_030833445.1 Cephaloticoccus sp.
CGACGGTTGAGTAGCACATCATCCACCAAGTCGCGCAGAGTCGGTTCGATCTCGTCATAGACACCGAGCATGCCGGCGTTGACGATTGCCATGTCCATGCCTTGGGCGATCGCGTGGTAAAGAAAGGCGGTGTGCATGGCCTCGCGCACGGGATTGTTGCCGCGGAAGGAAAAAGAAACATTGGAGACGCCACCACTCACCTTGGCACCGGGAAGGGTCTGCTTGATCAACGCGGTGGCCTCGAAGAAATCGACCGCGTAGTTGTTGTGCTCCTCGATCCCGGTGGCGACGGTCAGGATGTTGGGATCGAAAATGATATCCTCCGGCCGGAAGCCCGCCTGCTCGGTGAGGAGTTTGTAGGAGCGCGTGCAGATGCGGACCTTTTCGTCGCGGGTGGCGGCCTGGCCTTTTTCGTCGAAGGCCATCACGACGGCCGCGGCGCCGTAACGATTCAGAAGTTTCGCGCGACGGAGAAATTCCTCCTCGCCATCCTTGAGGGAGATGGAGTTGACGATGCCTTTGCCTTGGAGGCATTTCAGGCCGGCCTCGAGCACCGTCCACTTGGACGAGTCGAGCATGATGGGCACGCGCGAGATGTCGGGCTCCGCTGCGATGAGGTTGAGAAACTTGACGATGGTGGCTTCGCCATCGATCATCGCTTCGTCGACATTGATATCGATGATGTTGGCGCCGTTCTCGACCTGCTGTTTGGCGATGGCCAGACAGGCATCCCAATCGCCGGCCTTGAGCATCTTGGCGAAACGGGGCGAGCCGGTGATGTTGGTGCGTTCGCCAACGACGATGAAGTGTGCTCCGGACTGGGTCATGACTAATTCAAATATACCACGGAGACGCGGAGGTGCGGAGAGATATGCATGGGATTGGTCTGTAGTTACTCAGTGATCTCAGTGTCTTGGCGGCGCATTGATCAGGCGATGGAGAGAGCTTCGAGGCCGCTCAACCGCATGGTGGGTGCGTGGGCGCGCGGGGCACGGGAAGGATGCTCACGGACGGCCGCGGCGATGGCACGGATGTGGCCCGGGGTGGAACCGCAACACCCGCCGACGAGGTTGACGAACCCGGAACGGGCGAATTCACCGAGCACACCGGCCATGTCGGCTGGCGTTTCATCGTAACCGCCGAAGGCATTGGGCAAACCGGCGTTGGGGTGACAGGTCACATAGCACTCAGCCAACTCCGCGAGTTCCTCGATGTAGGGTCGCATCTGTTTGCCACCGAGGGCGCAATTGATGCCAACCGAGAACGGGCGTGAATGGCGAATGCTGTGATAAAACGCCCCGATGGTCTGACCTGAAAGGGTGCGGCCTGAGGCGTCGGTGATTGTGACCGATATCATGACCGGCAGGCGGCGGCCGATCTCGTCGAATAAATCTTCAAGCGCGAACAGGGCGGCCTTTGCATTCAGGGTATCGAAGATAGTCTCGAAGAGCAGGGCATCCACGCCGCCGTCGATCAAGGCGGACGCTTGATCGCGGTAGGCGGCGGCGAGTTGATCGAACGTGATGGCGCGATAATCGGGCCGGTTCACATCAGGCGACATTGAGGCGGTGCGGTTGGTCGGTCCTAGACCGCCGACGACGAAACAATGTCGACCTGGCGTGGCTGCTTCGGCGCGACGCGCAGCTCGCACTGCGCATTCCGCGGCGGCGCGGTTAAGGGCTGGCACACGGTCCTCGAGATGGTAGTCGGCTTGGGCGATGCTAGTGCTGCTGAAAGTGTTGGTGGTGACCAGATCCGCACCGGCTTCAAAATAGGCCAGATGGATTTCCTCAATGACATCCGGGCGGGTGAGTGAGAGCAGGTCGTTGTTGCCCTGCAGGTCGTGCCCGTGGTCCTTGAGGAGATCGCCGCGAAAATCGGCCTCGGTCAATTTCCGCGCCTGGATCATGGTGCCCATCGCACCATCGAGCACGGCGATGCGTTCGCGAAACAACGTGTGCAAGGCGGCGGTGCGTTCAGAAGGGTCGGCATTCTGCATTACGACGGCCATTGCAGGGATTTGCCCGGGGAAGGCAACATAGATATCTATATATCATGATTTGATGATATGAATTAGGCTTGTCTGCCGCCGGCGAGCAGGTCCAGAGTGATGGCCTCGTTCTTTTGATCCTTCCGGCAACCAGGGAAGGCCGTGAAAACCGGCCACAGTTGCGCTGCGGTAACGCATCAGTCCAGACCTCCATCCTGCCTCGGCGGGAGCAAAGCCAATCGGAATTCTCCTTCCGGTGAAGGCGGGGGCGAGGCTACTCCGCGGATCCTACGATCCGCTGCGGGTGACACATGCGGAGTCCGAACATCTGTCCCGGAAGACTCACGCGGTTGGCGCGAACTTTGCGCGCCCTGACTCGCGAAAACTTCATCGCAAAAATGAAGCGTGAGAGCACAATCCAGCCATGCAACGATCGTTGGTAATTCAACCTTCGCTGTCTGGTGATGGCCTGCTCTTGCTCCCAGCCAAGCAGTCCATCCATGAAAACCATTCTGCTGATCATTCCCAATCGGTTCCTTTTGACGGGCATCCTAATGGGGTGCCTCGTCACACTTTCTATTCCGTCGCATGCTCAACCGGCTCCGTTTGAGCCTATCATCCCGATCGAAGATTATGTCGTGACGGCCGCCCGCACGCCTCAGCGATCGAACGAAGTGGCGAGCAGCGTCACGGTTATTGCGCCGGGCGAATTGGCGGCGAAACAAATCACGACTTTGGGCGACGCTTTGCGTTCCGTGTCAGGCGTCAGTGTGCTGAAAACCGGCGGCACGGGTGGCGTGACCTCGTTGCTGGTGCGCGGCAGCAAGGCGGCGCAAACGCTCTTCCTCGTGGATGGCGTGCGCTTCAACGACACCAATACTTCCTATGCTAGCTGGCTCGGTGGATTTGCGCCGGGCATCAATGACCGCATCGAAATGCTGCGGGGCCCACAGAGCACGCTCTATGGTGGCGCGGCTATGGGTGGAGTGATCTCGGTGGGACTGATGCGCGGGTCGGGTGAACCTAGTGGATCTGTTGCGGCTGAGGGCGGTAGTTTTCGCACGATGCAAGGCGCACTTTCCGCGCAGGGAGCTGACGGTGCTTTGGCGTGGTCGTTCAGCGTCTCAGGTTACGACACGGATAATGACCGTCCGGACAATGAGGCGAGATTGGCGAATTACACCGGACGGCTGGACTACCGCGTGAGTGAGGCTTTGAACGTCGGCGCCACGTTTCGGTATCTCGAAAGTGCCTATAAAGACCCGAATGACATCCGCACGTTCAATACGACGCCGATCAGCAACAATAACCTGAGGAGCAATCTGATAACCGGGTTCGCAGAATTCACCTCGGGCTCCGTTTGGTCGGCGCGCTTGACCGCAGGCGTGCAAAGTCAGCGGTATGACAACGACGGTAGTTTCTCCGGGTTCCCCAGTCCCTACCGCACGGAGAGTCGGCGCGAGATGATCGATTGGCAGAACACGCTGAATATTTCGGATAATGTAACTGTGGTGGCCGGCGCGAACACTGAGCGCTCTAAATTTTCCGATGGCGCACCTTATCCGGACGACAAACTGGCTGGGCTTTATGGTCAGGTGGAATGGGCGGCAGCGGCCGGTATGCATCTGGGCGCGGGATTGCGCTACGATGACTACAGCTCGTTTGGCAAGGCAGTCACCGGGCGGCTCACGGCTAGTGAAACGATCGGGCTGACGCGCGTGCATGCGACATACGGCACGAGTTTTGTGCCGCCGAGTTTGAGTCAGCGCTATGGTTCCGCCTACACTGCACCGTCACCCGGTATTCAAGCGGAAGAGTCCACCGGCTGGGATGTGGGGATCGAACAGACTGTGATCGCGAATCGTCTGATCCTGGATGTGACTTACTTCCACAACAGCTTCAAAAATCTCATAGCCTACCAGGGGGCTATCTTTCCCGCCTTGGGCGATTATCGCAATATCGGTCGGGCGGAAGCCTCAGGGATGGAGACTTCACTCAAGGCGAATTTATCCGCGCAATTGAGTGCAACGCTGGCGTGGACTTACTTGCACGCGACCGACGAACTATCGGGTGGGCGGTTGGATGATCGGCCCCGGCACAGCTACGCGGCAGATGTGATTTGGAAACCGCACAGTGCCTTCATGCTTGGAGTGGGTCTGCATGGAGCGGCGGATCGACTCGCGACTGACTTTAATGCTTTCCCCAGTGCACAGCCCGATCCGGGTGATTACACGGTGGTGCGCCTCTACGCGCGGTATGCAATTTCGGATCAGTTGAGCTTCAAGGTGCGCGTCGAAAACTTGCTCAATCGTAACTACGAAGAGACCTATGGGTTTCCATCGAGTGGGACCGCTGCCTACGTGGGAGTGGAGTGGAAGTTCTGAGCCGATTGGGGCTTGAGCGGGTATCGGTTCGTTTTAGCCTGATGATATGCGTTTGGCCGCCCTAATATTCCTGATTCTATCGACCGGGACGGCCTGGTCTGTGTCGGTGGGCGATACGCGCGATGCCGTGGTGAAAGAGTTGGGGCAACCGCAAAGCACGATGGTGGCGGGTGACCGTGAATTTCTGGTTTATGGGGAGGGACGTATCGTGCTGATAGACGGCCGGGTCATCGAATATCGCGGTTCCGTAAAACTGCCACCCGCGGCTCAACCTTCCGTCGTGCCGAGCGCCCCTACGGCCCCAGTCGCCGCCACCGCAACTACCCGTAAGGAGGAATCCCGGTGGCTCACCGATATCGGCCTCGCCCAAGCCCAGGCGGCGAAGGAAAACAAGCTGATTCTCGCCTTGTTCACCGGCTCCGACTGGTGCCCGCCCTGTTTTGCCTTTGAAAACGAGGTCGCGCACGACGCGCAGTTTATCGGTATTTTTTCTCCTTCATTTATCTTTTTTAAAAGCGACTGGTTGCGCAAATCGGAGCAACCTGAAGCGGTCAAGGAAGAGGTCGGGCGACTGAAGCGCAAATACCTGATCACCGCTTACCCGACTCTCCTGATTCTCAACGCCGATGGTGAGAGGTTGGACAAGGTTGAATGGACGAAGGTGCAGGGCGGCTCATTCAAGGAGATCATGATCGAGGCGATCGACAATTCTCGCAAGGCGACCAAGGGCGGAAAAATAGCGTCTGACACTTGGTGGTGGCCGTTTGACTGAGCCAAAAAAAACGCCCCTTGTCCGTTGGGACAAAGGGCGTTGCAGATTGAACCTGAAGGTAGGTCAGGCTTGGGCGAGGGCCTGTTCGAGATCGGCTTGGAGGTCGATGAAGTCCTCGGTGCCAAGCGAGAGGCGGATGAAGTCCGGCGAGGTGCCGGTCGAAATTTGCTCCTCGGCGGAGAGCTGACTGTGGGTCGTGCTCGCCGGATGAATTGCGAGTGACTTGGAGTCGCCGATGTTGGCGAGGTGGGAGAAGAGCTTGAGGCTCTCGATTAATTTGCGGCCACCCTCGAAGCCACTCTTGAGGCCGAAGCCGACCAATCCGCCAAAACCACCACTCAGATATTTTTTGGCGGCGGCGTGGTTGGGACTGCTCTTGAGGCCGGGATAGTTGACCCATGCGACCTTGTCGTGGGCGGCCAGAAACTCGGCCGTCTTGAGGGCGTTCTCGCAGATGCGCGGCATGCGCAGATGGAGGGTCTCGAGCCCTTGCAGCATCAGGAATGAATTGAAGGGGGAGATGCAGGCACCGGTGTCGCGCAGAAGTTGCAGACGCATTTTCAGGATGTAGGCGACATTGACACCGCCTGCCGGAGGGAAGGCCTTGAACGCATCCCAATGCACCAGACCGTGGTAGCTGTTGTCGGGTTCGGTATAGCCGGGGAATTTGCCGTTGCCCCAGTCAAAATTGCCGCCATCCACGACGATGCCACCGATTGATGTGCCGTGGCCGCCGATGTATTTCGTGGCGGAATGCACCACGACGTTGGCGCCCCACTCAAAGGGGCGATTGAGCATCGGGCTAAGGCAGGTGTTGTCGATGATCAGGGGGACGCCAGCCTCCTTCGCGATTTTGCCGACCTCCTCAAATGGGAATATATTCAGCGCGGGATTGCCGAGGCCTTCGCCATAGAAGGCCTTGGTGTTCGGCTTGAGCGCTTTGCGGAAGGCATCCGGATCGCCCGCATCAACGAATGTCACCTCAATGCCGAGCTTGGGCAAGGTGTAGTGAAAGAGATTGTAGGTGCCGCCGTAGAGTTGGGCGACTGATACGATGTGGTCGCCAGCCCCGGCGATATTGAGAATCGCATCCGTGATGGCGGCTTGGCCGGATGCATGGCCGAGTGCGCCGGTGCCGCCTTCAAGGGCGGCGAGGCGTTGTTCGAACACATCCGTCGTCGGATTCATGATCCGGGTGTAGATGTTGCCCAGTTCTTTCAGGGCGAATAGATTCGCGGCGTGTTCGGTGTCGCGGAAGACGTAGCTGGTCGTCTGATAGATCGGCACGGCCCGGGAGCCGGTGGCGGGATCCGGCGTTTGGCCGGCGTGAAGGGCTTTGGTTCCTAATCCTTGGGGTTTCATCAAGGGCAAACCTTCCCCGTCAGTTGGTGGATGGCAAGCCGTCAGCGTGTCACCAAGATTTGACCTTATTTTTGCGCGCCGGAGGGTGGAACCCAAGCGGGAATCGTGTGCGTGATGCAGTGAACCGCGCCGAAGCTGCCGATGATGGGGTCGCAATCGAGCCAGTGCAGGTCCGCGCCAGGGAAGGCCAGCTTATAGGCGGCCAAGACCTTGTCCTCCATCTTTGCGATGATCGGGACCTCGTCGGCATTTTGCGCCTTGTAACGTGGGATGATCACCGCGCTCTTACCCGCGACATTGCGAAGGTAGAGTGCGTTAAGGTAGGTGCGGTAGGCGACGGCGTGTTTGACGTGGCGGGACTCAAGTTCGGCCAAGGAGGCGCCGAGCACGACTTTGGCCACGCGGTTGAGATCCTTCTCATCCTCAAAACGCACTTGGCCAAACTGGCCGACCAGGGCGCGCTCAAATTGTTTTTGGGCTTCCTTTTGCACCGGGTCACCCGGCGTCCGGCCGGCAAGGTCAGTCCACTTGATCAGGTATTGGCTGCAGAGTTCCTGCAGAATTTGCTGGCTGATTTGAGTGAGCACTTCGGTGCGCGGCGTCCGCACGATGGGCGGCATCGGCACGGGAATGAACTGCTTGTCGGGAAACTGTTCCAGCAGGTAACGGCGGTTTTCATTCAACACGTCCGTGACTTGATCGAGCAGGATGTCGTCATAGAGTTGGGGTGATTTCATGCCCGGCGGCTGCTCGGCGATGAGCACGGTCTTTTCGTTCGCCGGCATCACGATGAAATCAAGGTGGTCAATGGTGTAGCCGGGCAAGGTTTCCAGGTAATGGACCTTCTTTAGACCGAAATAGCTGCTCATGACCTGGGCCACTTCCTCATCCTGGCCGCCGTTAAAGCGGAGAGTGGATTGGGAGAGGATCACATCATCACCACCGAGGGTGATGAAATCGCCGCCATCGAGTGAGATCGGTGGGCGGACCAGTTGCAGGTCATACCGGTAGTTCGTGCGGATATTACTGGCCAGATAGGCTGGGGTGACGTCGTCGCCCAGATTGCGCTGCAGCTGCCGGTAATAGATCGCGGTGGGATTTATCTCCGGGGAAGTGAATAGATTCAGGGCTTCGGTGGGATCGGAGGTAAAATCAATCCGTCCGCTGTCTAGCATCACGAGACGCCCACTGGTGCCGACGGCGTATTGCGGCAGATAGTCCCGGGCCCAAACGGTCGAGTTGGTGGCCGCCACAAACTTGATGCGGCTGCGCAGCGCATCGCCGTCGGAGGTTTTCTTGAGTAATTCGATCACCTGCACTTGCACTTCCGGGCGGTCAAAGGGCACCACAATCAGGATGTCCATGTAGTTGGCCGCGATCCGGAACAAGCTGAGGTAAGTCTGGAGTGCCTCCGGTTGATTGGTGAGGAAGGACGGCGTCAGGGCAACGACCAGCGCGCGCTGGGGTTCCCAAGGTTGGATGAAATGACTGAGCGGCACCGGCAGCGTGGGCTTGGTCAGGGGGGAGCGGATACCGGGAGGGAGCGTATCCTCGGCACTCGGTCCGGTGCCCGGAGATTGCGCCAGCCCAAGGGGCGGGCAGATCAGGGCGAGGATCGCGGCGAAAATCGTGTTCCGGGTGGCTGAAAAACTTAATGGATGCATGGCGGTGCTGGTTGGGGTGGAGGGAATATGAATTGAATTGGAGCCAAACAATAAGGGTCTCCTTACCCAACCACCTTCGAATATCTGATCACAAGTGAGGTGTTCAATCAGAAACTCCCGGGTTGCATGGCAGAATTTATCCATCGACAAGCAATGAATCAGCTGCCAATACCACCCCCTCCGGAGGGGTCCCCCTGCGGCCGAAATCATGATCGATTACCTGCAAAAAACCCTCATGGCCCGCGTCTATGATGTCGCGAAGGAAACCCCGTTGGAAAAGTCGGCCCACTTGTCGGCCCGTCTGAACAACACCCTCCTATTGAAACGCGAGGACATGCAGAGCGTGTTCTCCTTCAAGTTGCGCGGCGCCTTTAACAAGATGGCACAACTTTCGCCGGCCGCGCTGGCCCGCGGCGTCGTTTGTGCGTCGGCCGGCAATCATGCCCAGGGGGTGGCCCTGGCGGCCAAGCGGCTCGGCACCCGGGCGGTGATCGTCATGCCGGTCACGACCCCACAGGTCAAAGTGCAGGCGGTCAAAGCCCGCGGGGGCGAGGTTGTCCTGTTTGGCGATTCTTTCGATGACGCCAACGTCCACGCCCGTGAGTTGGAGAAAAAGGAGAAGCTCACCTTTGTGCATCCCTTCGATGATCCCGATGTCATCGCCGGTCAGGGCACCATTGCCTTGGAAATCCTGCGACAGCATCAAGGTCCCTTGCATGCGATCTTTGTGGCCATTGGCGGTGGTGGTCTGGCGGCCGGGGTGGCGGCTTGTGTCAAGCGGGTCCGACCTGAGGTGAAGGTGATCGGCGTCGAGCCAGTTGATGCGGATGCCATGCACCGTTCCTTGAAAGCCGGCCGTCGGGTGAAACTGCAACACGCCGGTTTGTTCGCGGATGGCGTGGCCGTGCGCGAAGTCGGGAAGGAAACCTTTCGTCTTTGTCGGCAATACCTTGACGAAATCATACTCGTCGAAACGGATGACATCTGCGCGGCCACCAAGGATGTCTTTGAAGATACCCGTGCGGTGTTGGAACCAGCCGGGGCACTCGCGGTGGCCGGAGCGAAGGCCTACGTGGAACGCGAACACTTGAAGGGCGAGACCCTCATCGCGATCGCGTGCGGGGCGAATCTAAATTTCGACCGGCTGCGTTTCATTGCTGAACGCGCCGAGATTGGCGAACATCGCGAGGCGGTCCTGGCTGTGACTATTCCAGAGACTCCCGGTAGCTTGAAAAAATTCTGCAAGCTGGTTGGTCGGCGCAGTGTCACGGAATTCAACTACCGCATCGCTGAACAAAAGGACGCGCACATCTTTGTGGGTATTCGCACGGCAGGTCGGGGGGAGAGTGCCAAGATTGCCGCGCACTTTAGTCGGCAAGGTTTCAAGTCTTTGGACCTGACCAACGACGAAATGGCCAAGTTGCACATCCGCCACATGGTCGGCGGTCGATCGCCCCTGGCCGATAATGAAGTCCTTTATCGGTTCGAATTTCCCGAGAAGCCCGGTGCATTGATGACCTTCCTGACGGCGATGTCCCCCAACTGGAATATCAGCTTGTTTCACTACCGCAACCATGGCGCCGACTACGGTCGCGTGCTGGCGGGGCTGCAGGTGCCGCCCAATGAGCAACCCGCGCTGCAAAAGTTTTTGAAGAAACTCGGCTACCGCTACTGGGACGAAACCGACAACCCGGCCTACAAACTCTTCCTGCGCTGAAGCGACGTTTTTAGGCTCGCAGGCCCAGAAATTTCGCCAAGGAGACTTCCGCGGGTTTGGTCGCGTGCCCTCGTCGAACCTTGCGGGATACGATGGTAAGTTTACCGGACTTGCGATCCGCCTTTGGGTCCACGTGGCCGACCAGTTCGTGGCCGGAAAGCACGGGCAGGGCATAGTAACCGCGCACGCGTCTGGCCGGTGGGGTATAGACTTCCCAAGTGTAATCGTAATCCCAAACTGCCTGAGTAACGCGACGATCATAAATCAAAGGATCCAGCGGCGCGATGAGCAGTGATGGGGGAGGCGAGCCTTGTGATCCGTCCAATTGGTCAAACAAAGGCAGGTCGCTCTTGAGACAATGGAGCAGGGGGCCGTCCTTGAGTTGCACCGGTTGCACGAGATCCGCAATGACCGCGAGTTCCGCGCGCTTCAACCAGGCCAGTCGCCGTTGACGCATTTTCAACAACGCTTCCCACCGCGCTGTTTCTTGTTTGGTAGGTGCAGGGAGTTTGAGCACCGCGGCGGGCAACACCCGTTCCGGCAAATCATAGTGCCTGCGGATCCCCTGGCGTTGGGCAATGAGGAGGCGGCCATGGAAAAACAATTTCTGCATCGCCGACTTTGGGAGGGTCGCCATGCCCCAGACGCGGGTGGACTTTCGGTCATCGGAAAATGCATCGGAACTCAGAGGTCCTTTTTCCGTAATCGCCTCGAAGATGGTCTTTTCGATTTCACGCTCGGCCTTGGTCAGGCGACCGCTCCAAGCGCTTTTGATTTTGGTGCGAGCCTGCATTGCGGCGAGCAGGTGAGGCCAGGCATCATGGGTAAACACGGCCAGGTTGCCGGTGGCGGGTTGGTGATGTTCAAATGCGACCCGCGTAGTGGCCGACAGGATTTGGTCCTCGCCGTGCACATGCCGCATGAGATCGCCTTCGCGATATCCCGCCACGCGGTTGCGTAGAATCAAATCATGCATGCGTCCGCAAACATTGATCGGATCGATCTGAATAAAGCCATGATGAGTCAGCGCGGCCTCGATCGTTGCTGCGGGTTGGTTGAGCAGCAGGGCGCGACGCATGAAGCGTCGGGCGGTGGCGGCAGTGATGGTGAACTGGGCAGGCACAGCCCAGTTCAAAACCGGCTCCATGCAAATAACAAGGCCGCGCATCATTTCGGATGCGCGGCCTCCACCACCAACAAATGGTAAACCGGCCTCTAGGCGTAAGCCGGCGTGGGCTGGCCGTAGGTTTTCGTGGACGGGACAAAGTATTCGGTTGTTACCGTTTCATCGCTGAACTCGGGGCAGACGGCTGCCATGGCCGTGCGGAGATTCTTCCGAGCGCGGGCAATCCGGCTTTTTACAGTGCCCACATTGATGTGCAACTCGGTCGCGATTTCATCGTAGGAGAGATTGCGCCCATTGCGCATAAACAGAATTTTACGATGTTTCGGCTCCAGTTTCTGCATGCATTCCTCGATCAGTGCAGTGAATTCGGCGTTGGCGGTTTCTTGGGCGGGATCCTGGGTTTCCGCGGCCACCAGGTCGGCAAAGGTGCTGCCGGTTTCCTCGTCCATTGCATAGTCGAGTGAGACCATGTTCTGCCGCTGGCGGCGGAAAAAATACCAATACCGGTTGCGGGCCAGATTGACCGCGATGCGATACAACCAAGTGGAGAGCGACGCATCACCGCGAAACTTGGCCAGGCCACGATATGCCCGGATGAAAGTATCCTGCGTGATTTCCTCCGCATCCGTATGGTTGTGCAGCAGGTTCAGCACGGTGGCGAAAATCTTGTTCCGATAATTCTCCACAATGGGGAAAAAGGCGGATTCGTCGCCTTGGTTGAACCGTTGCACCAGTTCGGCATCAATCATGGCCTGAGAGTCCGACTTGTCAGTGCGGCGTGAGGTCTTCGGGTCAAGGGAGTGTGTGATCATGGGTATGTTGAGTTATTGGAAACGCCCATGTAATAACTGGATTGATGCCAAGCCCGCTGAATCGATGTGTAACAGTATGTCTCGCAATATATTAAAAATTTATCGATTTTCCGGTAAGCATGGCTGACTATGCCGGGACCCTGCATTTTGAAGCGGTCCAATGAGCCAGTCGTGCAAGATGCAATTGTCCCCAATCACATGAAACCTACGCCATCCGGACTGGAACCGCTGCGGAAGCTGCTGTGTAAGCTGCAAAACCACATCCGCGACACCCTGATTGCCGCGCGGTCCCGGCAGGCGCATACCTTTGCCCGGATTGCGGGTGTGACTGCGGCCGATACAATCTACCAGGTGGACAAGATCACGGAGGGCGCGATCTTTCACTGGTTTGAGGAAACCTGGCCCCGGTCGGTTCCGGTCGAGTTGGTCATGGAGGGTATCGAGGACGGTGACGAAGTGACCTTTCCGCGAGGCACGCCGGTAAAACAAACGCGTTACAAGGTGATCCTCGATCCGATCGATGGCACGCGGAACATCATGTATGACAAGCGGAGTGCATGGGCCTTGGCGGCACTCGCCCCGCAACGCGGCGCGAAGACGCATCTTGGGGACATTGTCGTTGCCGTCATGACCGAACTGCCCACGAGCAAAATGTTTCGCAGTGATCAATTCAGTGCGGTGCGGGGCGAAGGGTTGAAGAGCCGCACCTTTAATCTGGCCTCGCGCAAATGGTCGCCGATCCCCGCGAAGCCCTCTCAGGCCAAGAACTTTGAGCACGGGTTTGCGTCGCTGGTGAAATTTTTTCCCGAGGCCAAGGGACTGATGGCCACCCTGGAAGAAGAGCTCTGGCGGGAACTGGGCGTGCATGGAAAGAACGGCGGCCAATTGGTTTTTGATGACCAATACCTGAGCACGGGCGGGCAGCTCTATGAGTTGTTGGTCGGCCACGATCGCATGATTGGCGATCTACGACCGCCAGCCTATGCGAAAGCAGGCCTGGCGGCTTCGCTGTGTTGTCATCCTTACGATATTTGCACCGCCATGCTACTCCAGGAAGCCGGTGGGGTTGTGGAAACACCGGAAGGTAAAGCCCTGCGCTCGCCGCTCGACACCACCACGCCGGTGGCTTGGATGGGCTACGCCAATCCGACGTTGGCGCGCACCGTTCGCCCGGTGCTCAAGCGGCTGATGGCGAAATTCCTTTAATCCCATGACGAATCTCTCCCTTTGTGCCGGTGAATCCGGTTTACTCACATGACGATCATTGGCGTGGACATAGGTGGAACGAAATGCGCCTTGAGTGTGCCGACGGGCGATTCCGGGGTGCGCGAAGTGGTGCGGTTTGCGACCACCGATGTGAATGCAACTTTGGAGCGAATCTATGCGGAGATCCGTAAACTCGAACCGACGCCCGACGTGGTATTCGGGGTGTCCTGCGGCGGACCGCTGGATGCGAAGCTTGGATTGATTCTGTCTCCGCCGAATCTACCCGGTTGGGATCGGATTGCGATCTGCGAGGAACTCACCACGCGCTTTGGCGGCAAAGCCTACCTGATGAATGACGCCAATGCCTGCGCGCTCGCCGAGTGGCAGTTCGGGGCGGGGCGCGGTTGCCAAAGCATGATTTTCCTGACGATGGGCACGGGCATGGGCAGCGGCCTTATATTGGACGGACGACTCTATGATGGCGTGACCGGCAATGCCGGGGAAGTCGGGCATCTGCGTCTGGCGCCGGATGGACCGATCGGATTTGGCAAGCGCGGTTCTTTCGAGGGGTTCTGTTCCGGCGGCGGCATCGCGCAACTAGCGAGGCAACGTGTCGGTGGATATACCAAAGACAGCAGTTTGAAATATCTCGCGGCGGACAAACTGACGGCGCGGGCCGTGGGTGAGGCGGCCACGGCTGGCGACGAACTCGCACGGGCAATTTGGCGCGAGGTGGGTGAGCGGTTGGGCGAAGCACTGGCGCTCTTTATCGATCTGCTGAATCCGGAGCGGATCGTGATCGGGAGCATTTATCAGCGATGCGAACACTTTATTGTGCCGAGCATGCAAGCAGTGATTGATCGGGAAGCCCTGCCGGACAGTGCGCGGGATTGCCGAATCGTGCCTGCGGAACTGGGTGATGAGATCGGCAGTTATGCGGCGGTCGCAATTGCACGCTACCATTTGAACCGCGGCTGATTATTCGGCGACTATTTGGCCGCATGGCCGGATTTGGAATGACAGGTTGCACGGCTCGGTTACCTTTCGGCTCTACACATGAGCACTACCGTGACGCGGGGTCTTTTTTTTGACGAAACTGATTTGCCACGAATCCGGGCCAACACGACCAACCCTCGTTTCGCGCCTTTCTGGCAAAGTCAATTGGAGGCAGATAGCGCCGCGGACACGAAGTTCCTTACGGAGGAACTGAGCCTGACGAACCATACGGTGCATCTGCTGCGGGCGCAGCGCATCCTCGAGCGGGCGTCATTCATATATTTGGTGAATCGCGATCCCGCTCAGCTGGAGTTGGCGAAACTGGCGATTCGTCGGATGCTGGATTTTCCGGAATGGGACAGTTTCCTGGAGGGCGGACGACAGATCCTCGGCTTGCAACGGGCGACGGAGGGGAGTGTGGCGTTGCTGCAGGCGATCAACTGTCTGGGTGATGCATTATCGGCGGCGGAAATCACCGAGATTGAACAGGCCGTGCTGACCAAAGGGGTGCCGGCCTGCTATGCGCCGGTTTACGGCATGAAGTATCCGGACCGGGTGCAGGGTTGGACTTGGAATCCCCGCAGCGAAGTGGACGAGTTTCGACACATCGACCTCAAGCGCTGGCCGTTGATTCTCAATGCGACGAATCTGAAGATCGTGCCCACGGCCTGCTTGGGGATCGCGGCCTGTTATTTTCATGGCCGGGTGACGGAGGCGGAAGGTTGGTTGGAACTGGCCCGCTCCAGTGCAAAAGCCTTTGCCGCTTATTACGGCAGTGACGGTTCCTACGACGAAGGTGTGAGCTATTGGGGCTATACGACCCTGTATTTGGCCATGTTTGCCGATGTGTTGTGGCGCACGCAGGGGATTGATGACCGCAATCTCATCAATTATCCCGGCACGGTGCGGTATGCCCTCGGTAATACGATGCCCACGATCGACAGCGGTTTGACCATGACAGATTTCATGCACGTCAAAGGCTACACCATGCCAAAGGTAAAACCGGCTTTCGATATTGTGAACCATGGTGACTCGAATGGAGCCGTTGACGTATCGGTGGCCGCATGGGTCGCCCGCACTCACGGTGATGCATTGTCGCAATATGTGGCGCAGGAAATCGGCGAGGTGAAGCACCTGCAGGCACTGATGTGGTATGATCCGCAACTACCGGTGTCCCCACCGGAAGCGTCGCTGCTCGATCGGCGGCAATCGAACGACATCATCCTTTCACGCACCGGCTGGACGGCGCAGGACAATGTGTTGGCGTTGCGCAGTGGCGGCCCCGGCAACCACGAACATGCGGATCGCAACAGCGTGATCTTCAAGGCCTATGGCGAACGCTTGCTGCATGATCCCTTTCGTGCCGCCTACATGGTGCATAATCCGCGTTGGATCCTGCGCCTGACCGAGGCGCACACGGCCGTGCTGATCAATGGTCAGGGGCATCAGTATCACGATGGCAGTGAGGGCACCAATGCCTCCTGGGCTTTCGTGAAAGTGATCAATTACGCCACCGGACCCGGATGGATGCGGGTTACCAGTGATGCCACCGATGCCTATCAACTGGTCAACCCGGATGTCGCGCTTGTGCAGCGCACCCTCGTGTATCTAAAGCCGGATGTCCTTGTGGTGCTTGATCGGGTGAAAATGAAAACCACGCCAGCGAGCGTGCAGGCACGTTTTCAACTCTACAACGAAGACGACGGCGGACGGTTGGAGATCAAGGGCAGTGAATTCATGATCACGCGACCGCAGGCATCCTTGCTCGGGCGGATTGGCGTGCGAGAGGGCATCAGTCTGCGTGCCGGCCGTCTGCCGCTCGAGCCCAAGGACGGCGAACAACAATTTGCCGAGGTGGAGTCCGCAGAGGCGCTGGAACATGTGATTCTGACGGTCTGTTCCGCTGCTCCTGAAGGAAGTGATCATGGACAGTTGGAGATATCACGGGTATCGGATGGCTGGCATGTCTCTGGCCAGCATGGTAACCAAACGGTGAAACTCGTCATTACTTGCAAGACCGGCGATTTGCTGGAGATTGCCCTCTAGAATCAACGCAATGAATCCAGTCAAACTACCCGCTTCTTATTACCAGCAATTTGACGCCGACTATACGCGTGAAGTCCCGGGCGAGGGCTACGCCGGCTGGCAACAGGGTGAGGTCGAGCTGGCGCCGAAGCACACCGCACTCGTGGTCATGCACGCGTGGGATTGCGGCGGGTTGGAGGAGTGGCCGGGCTGGCGGCGCGCGGTGGAGTATTATCCGCGGGCCGTGAAAATCGCGCAGGAAGTTTTTCCCGATCTGCTCGCGGCCGTGCGGGCCTCGCCGCTGCCGGTATTTCACGTCGTGGGCGGCAACGATTACTATCAGAACCTGCCCGGCTATCAAAAGACCCTGGCCATCGCGGGAGCCTCGCCGGTATTCAAGCCGGTCGTGCGCGATCCGGTTTATGAGCGGTTGCAGCAGTTCCGGAGCGACCACGTGTTCGTCGGTGAACGCAACCGGCCGGATGTGGAAGAGGGACGCAAGTTCATCAAGTTTCTGCCCGCGGCCGAGCCCCGCGAGGGCGAGTTCATCGCGGAGGACAGTCATCAACTGGCGGCGCTCTGCCGCGAGTTTGGCATCAATCATCTGATCTATACGGGCTTTGCCATCAACTGGTGCCTGTTGATGTCACCCGGCGGCATGGTGGAATTGGATCGCTATGGTGTGATGTGCTCCACGATCCGCGAGGCTGTGACCGCTGTGGAAAACGCAGAGACCGCGCGTGAGGAAAGGGAGAAACAGCAGGCGCTCTGGCGCGTGTCGCTGCAATTTGGATTCGTGTTCGGCGTCGACGATTTCAAGAAAGCCATCAAGTCGATCCCGCAGGCGTAAATGGGACGTCGATGCTTGTGACAGGTGTGGGACGACGTTAGAAAGTCGGGATGAAGCCACGTCGACCCCACATCATTTACGTTTTATCGGATGAACATTGCGGTTTGGCGATGGGAGCGACGAGGCATTCGGGCGATTTCGATTTAAGGTTAGGCTGTTCGGTCAGACGAGAATGCCGGCGATGGTCGCGGCCATGAAGCAGGCGAGACTGCCGCCGATGAGGGCCTTGACGCCGAGCTTGGCGAGGTTTTCGCGTTGGGCGGGGGCAATGGCGCCGATGCCGCCAATCTGGATGCCGATGCTCACGATGTTGGCAAAGCCGGCGAGGGCATAGGTCATGATCATCAGGTTGCGCGGATCGGTGTAGATCCCGGTGTCCTTGAGGCGGGCCAAATCGATGAAGGCGACGAATTCATTGAGCACGGTGCGGGTGCCGAGCAGCGCACCCGATTGGAGGAGGGCGTCATTGCTGATACCCATCAGCCACGCAACCGGGGCAAAAAACAACCCGAGGACAAATTCCAAGGAGAAGGACTGAAAGGTGCCGCCGGTCCAGGAAATCACCAGGGTATTGAGTCCGAGGGGATCTCCGATCCAGTGGCCGAGCACGTAGTTGACGAGGGCGACGAGGGCCACGAACACGATCAGCATGCCACCGACGTTGACGGCCAGTTTGATACCGTCGGTCGTGCCGAGGCAGATGGCGTCGAGCAGGTTGGCACCGATCTTCTCCTTGTTAACTTCCAGACTGGTGTCCACGGCCTCAGTTTGCGGCACGAGAATCTTGGCGAACATCAGCGCGGCGGGTGCCGAGATGACCGACTTGGTGATCAGGTGGGTAGCGAAAATGACCTGCTGCGCCGGATCGTTCCCGCCGAGGAAACTGATATACGCGATGAGCACCGCGCCCGCGACGGTGGCCATGCCGCCGACCATGACACAGAGCAGTTCCGAGCGCGTCATGGTGTTGAGGTAAGGCTTGATCAACAACGGCGCCTCGGTCTGACCAAGAAACACGTTGGCCGAGGCACTGAGGGTCTCTGGACCGGACAACCGCATGGTTTTGGTCATCACCCAAGCGAGGCACCAGACGATCTTTTGCAGGATGCCGAGGTAGTAGAGCGCAGAGGTAAAGGCGGAGAAAAAGATGATCGACGGCAGGATACTCAGGCCGAAGACCACGCCGTGTTTGCTTTGGTCGACCAGGGAACCGAAAAGAAATTTTACTCCTTCGCCGGTGAAGGCCAGCAGTTGCACAAAGAAGCTGCCGACCGCCTCTACTGCAAAGCGCACTGGTGGAGCGTAAATGACGAGGGCGGCGAAAACAAATTGAAGCAGCATGCCGATGCCAACGACCCGCCAGTTGATGGCGCGGCGGTTTTCACTGAGCAAGAGGGCGATACCGAGAAACGCCGCGACCCCCAGCAGGCCGCGGAAAAGGTGAGTGAGTTGCTCCATAATTCGGGGTGGGGTTAAGCAGGGAGCTTGCCGAAATGGTGATATCGCGCGAGAACCAAGTGATGACCCATGCCGAACGTTTGCACCGCCATCTCGGTCGCACGCCTGATACCTCATCCGCCCTGTTTGTGGCCGCCAATGCCACCATCAATGGCGACGTGGTGCTGGCTCCACAGAGCAGTGTTTTCTATGGAGCCGTGTTGCGGGGTGACATTCAAGAAATCCGGGTCGGGCAGGGCACTAACATTCAGGACAACGCCATTGTGCATTTGGCGGATGACTATGGGGCCTATATCGGCGCATGGTGCACGATCGGACATGCTGCCATTGTGCATGCCTGCACGATCGGCGACGAATGCCTGATCGGCATGGGTGCCACCATTTTGGACGGGGCGGTGATTGGCGACCGCTGCATCATCGGCGCAAATTCGCTGGTGCCTCAAGGCATGGTCGTGCCGGCCGGCTCGATGGTTTATGGTTCACCGGCGAAGGTGATCCGACCCTTGCGCGAGGATGAGATAGCCGGCCTCAAGCCCTGGGCGGAAAAATACGTCGAGGTGGCCAAGGCGCACGCGGCATTAGCCCGACGGACCTAGTTACGGTCGGGGGGACGAATCTGCGTAGTCTTGGCCAATATCCGCCTAGTTCCGGGCTCACGCATATCGTATAGTAGCTGCCGAACCTCAAAGGAGAAATTATCCCATGAAACCAAATGTTGGCTCAATTGATCGCGCGTTGCGCTTTATCGTCGGTGTCGCGGTGCTGGGTGCCGGATACTATTATCAGAGTTGGTGGGGCTTGGTCGGTATCGTGCCCTTGCTGACATCGGTATTTCGAATTTGCCCGGCCTATATTCCGTTCGGTTTGAGCTCCTGCACCAAGAAATAGGGCCTGGCTCAGGAGCGAATCCGTTCGAGGATCGAAAACGTGTAGCGGAAATTCGCGTCGCGCGATTCGCGTGATTCGAGTTCGCGCCATGGCAGGTGGCGCCACTCCGGGAAATAGGTATCCCCGGGGATTTCGGCGTGCACGAGGGTAAGGTAGATGCGATCCGCCCGCTCCAGGGTTTCTTCATAGACGCGTTGTCCACCGCAGATCATGATCCGTCCCGGTAAGGTCTGCGCGAGGTTGAGCGCGGTATCGACGTTTTCAGCGATCAAGACGCCGGGTTGGGCCAAATCGCGATTACGCGTAATAACCACGGGCTGACGGCCATCCTGATACACCTTGGGCCACGTCTCGTAGCAGACGCGACCCAACACGACGGTCTGACCGGCGGTCATGGTATGAAAGTGGGCCATGTCTTCCGGAATGCTCCAAGGCAGTTTGCCGTCGCGCCCGATGACGCGGTTTTCGGCGCAGGCGACGATCAGGCTGAGCGGTTTGGTCATGCAGACATCACAGTCACCCCGCCGGGTCTGTCAAAAATTACCAAAGTATGGCATTTCCTTGGCTGGGGCTTCTCTGCGATTGCGCTCGTGCGGGAAACCTTGTGTCATTAATCCATGCTAATCGGAGTTCCCCAAGAATTTAAGATTGGTGAAACACGTGTCTCCATGACGCCCAGTTTATGCCGGCGTTGTGTTTCCCTGGGCGCGCAGGTGCTCGTCGAAAAATCCGCCGGCAGCAGTGCTGGCTTCACCGACGAGGAGTATCGCTCCGCCGGTGCCACCATCACGAACAGTGCCCGCAAGGTGTGGCGCGACGCCGACATGATCCTCAAGGTCAAGGAGCCCTTGAAGGCTGAGTATGATTTGATGCGGCCGGGGCAGACGATTTTCACCTACCTGCATCTCGCCGCCGGACCGGAACTATCCAAGGTGCTTTTGAAGAAACGGATTTTGGGAATCGCCTACGAAACCGTGGAAGGAACCGACGGTTCCTATCCTTTGCTTAAGCCGATGTCGCAAATCGCCGGCCGGCTCTCGATCCAGATCGGCGCGTATCGCCTGCAGTCGCAGCTCGGAGGATCCGGCGTGCTGTTGGGCGGAATTCCCGGGACGATGCCCGGCCATGTGGTCGTAATCGGCGCAGGTAACTCCGGGGCGCATGCCGTGCAGATGGCAGTGGGGATGGGTGCGCGGGTGACGGTGCTCGATCTCGACATGCGCAAACTCGAAGCGCTCGACGCCGAGTATCGCGGGCGGGTGGTTACCCTGATGTCCAATCCGGCCAATATCGAAGCCGAAGTGGCCGATGCGGATTTGTTGATCGGGGCGGTGCTGATACCCGCGGCGAAAGCACCCATTGTGGTCTCACGTAAGGTCGTCAAAAAGATGCGACCCGGCAGCGTGATCGTGGACATTGCGATTGATCAGGGCGGATGCATTGAAACGATTCGTCCGACCTCACACGAAAAGCCGACTTACATGGAACACGGGGTGGTGCACTATGCCGTGCCGAACATGCCGGCCTTGGTCGGTCGCACCTCGACCATCGGGCTTACGCAGGCGACCGAACCCTTTGTGGCGTTGTTGGTGCAAAAAGGCATCGAACGCGCTTTGGCGGAGCACAAGGGCTTGGCCGCCGGGGTGAATACCCGCAATGGCGTGATCACCTGCGATGCCGTGGCCAAGGCACTCGGCTACGCCAGTTGAGTTTGTTGCTTGCTGAGCTCAGGTTGGTGGCGTCTGGTTTTCTCATGCGGTTTTCGCGATATTTGCTGGCCGCCCTGTTGTGCATCAGCTGGGTCATGCTGCTGCCGGCAAAGAGCCGTTGGCTTACGACGGCCACCCCGCACTTTGAGCTGATCAGCAGTGCTTCGGCCGGGAACTCCCGTGAAATTCTGGAGGACCTCGAACAATTGCATGCGGTATTGGAAACGGGCTTGAAACTGCCGCCGGGGCGCGAACCCAGGACCCGGGTGATCGCGTTTGGCAGTGCGCGGGAGTTTCGGAATTACAAACCAATGTTTAACGGCAAGGTGAAGGAGGATGTGCTGGGCTATTATACGGACGGCAAGGACTCCGCCTACATTGCCGTGCAACTTGGGTTTGCCGCTGATGGGGCCCGCCGGACGATCTTTCATGAATATCTTCACCAAATCGCGGCGACGCGTGATTTGAAACTGCCGCTTTGGTTGAATGAGGGACTGGCGGAGTTTTATTCGACCTTTGAGATAATTAACGGGCGGGTGGTGCTGGGCACTCCGATTGAGGAGCACGTGAAATTTCTACGTCAGGTCAGCAAATTCAGCGTGGCTGATCTGGTGCGGATCAACCAGAGCTCGAGCGAATACAACGAGGGTTTCCGCCAAGGGCTGTTTTACGCCCAGTCTTGGGCATTGGTCCATTATCTCCTATGCGCAAAATCGAAACTGGATTTGGCCGACGGCCTGTCACGTTACATGGCTTTGCAGCAGGATGAAGCCTTGAACGACCCCGCCCGTTTTGAACAAGCCTTTGGGCTGGACTACACGGCGATGGATAAGGAGCTCAATCGCTACCTGAGGTTGGGTCGGTTTTACCTGTATAGCGGGGAAGTTGAAACGAGTCCCGTGGAGATACCCGAACTGCAACCGGCCAATCCGGCCTTGGTGCAGTGTGCCTTGATTGACTTGCAGTGGCGGGCCCGCCAAACGCCCGGTGCCACCTTGCGTTTGATCGAACTCGCCGAGGCCAATCCAACCTTGCCGCAAATTCCCGAGGCGCTGGGCGCGATTGCGTGGCGGCAAAACCAATGGGAGATGGCCCTCAGCTATTGGCGCGTAGCGGCTCGCATGGGCAGCGACAATCCCTGGGTTTACACCCAGAAGGTGGAGCGCACCGTGCTGGATCTGCTCTATAATAAAAACCTCGATTACCGCTTGCCGCCTGAACTTGCAGATTCAATTCGGGCCGGCTTGCAGCGCGCCTTGCAATTGAGTCCGAATTTTGGCGAGGCCTATGAATTGTTGGCTCTGGCCGAGGCCTTCACGGCGCAACCCAATGTAGCGAATATCAATTTGGTGCTGCGCAATGCGGGTAAGATTGCCAAACCGCATCGGTTGTTACTCGCCCTTGCCATCGTCCGCTGGCGAGTGGGTGACGAATCAGCTTGTCGGGAGTTACTCGATGTCATTCAGGCGGCGAGTGACGCCAAACCTGCGGTCAATCTACTTGCGGAAAAATTGTCCCGGCTGATCGATCCATCGATCAGTCGGGACTGATTAGGCAATACTTCAGGCCGCCACGATCTCGACCGAGGTCAGCTCGATGCGATCGATAGGGGTGCTCTTTTCGCCGCCACCCCCGCCTTGGGTGGGGACCGTGGCGATGCGCTCGAGCACATCGTCGCCGTCGACGAGTTCACCGAAGGCCGTGTATTGGCGGTCGAGAAACTTCGCGTCACCGTGGCAGATGAAAAACTGGGAACCGGCGGAGTCAGGACTGGCCGAACGGGCCATCGAAATTACTCCGCGGACGTGGGACTTGGGATTGAACTCGGCCTTGATCTGGTAGCCGGGGCCACCGGTGCCGGGCATGCCCTTTTGTCCGGCCTTGGTGTTGGGGCAGCCGCCTTGGATCATGAAACCCTTGATGATACGGTGAAAGGCGGTGCCATTGTAGAAGCCTTCGCTGGCGAGCTTCTTGAAATTTGCGACCGTCTTGGGGGCGACGTCGGGCCAAAAGGCGATGGTCAGATCACCATAGGTGGTCTTGATGATGGCTTTCTCTGCGGAGGTTTCATTACTCATAAGGAACCAAGCGAACTCAGCCTCTGGTCATCCGCAAGAACCAAAAAATCGGCGCGACTCAGGCGAACTCTCCGTCAATCAGTTCGCAGAAATGGTGAATCAGGAACAGGTGTGCTTCCTGACAAGCGGCGCCGCTTTCACTGGGCATGATGAGGTCGCAGGTGGCGAGACCGGCCGCCTTGCCACCGCCGCGGCCGAGAAAGGCTACGCTGCTGAGCCCGAGGGACTTGGCCTCGTGGAGGGCCGCTATGATGTTGGCGGAATTGCCACTGGAAGTCAGGACGACCACGAGATCACCGGGATGGGCGAGACCCGCAATTTGCCGGGCAAAGACCTGGTCGTAGCCGTAGTCGTTGCCAATACAGGTTACGAGGGAACCGTCGGCCGAGAGGGAGATGGCCGGGAGGGAGGCGCGATTCTTTTGATAGCGGCCGACCAGTTCGGTGGAAAAGTGCGCGGCCTCGGCTGCGCTACCCCCGTTGCCGCAGATCAGCAGCTTCTTATCATGCCGAAGGGTGTTGAGCATCAGGGCGGCGGCTTCATCGATGGCCGGACGGATGGATGACAGGGCTTGCAGGGTGCGAACGGATTCGGCGAGCGACGCTTCAAAAGTCATGTCGGGATAGTAGCTAACAGTGGGTAGTGGGTAGCGAGTAGAAAATCTGCGCTGAGGCGGGTCGTCAGGGCCAAACTTGCTCGCTACCCACTGCCTAATACTCACCCCTGTGGGACCGCGAGGAACGACCATTTTGCAGTGGCGCGCCCAGCATTTTCTACTCGCTACGGACTACTGGCTACCCGCTACTTTCCAGCCATGCTTCTGCGCCAGCTCACCCTCCAGAATTTTCGCAACATCCCATGGGCGAAGCTGGCGCTGCAGGGGCGGCAGACCTTTTTGTTGGGTGCCAACGGCCAGGGAAAAACCAATTTGCTGGAAGCGGCGGGGTTTATCACCGCGTTGCGTTCGTTTCGCACGACGGATGCGAAACTGCTGATTGCCCGGGAAAAACGGGAGGCGGGACTGGTCTGCGTGGTGGATCACGAACAACGGGGCGAAACCGAGCTGACGATAAAACTCAAACCCGAGGGTCGCGAACTATGGTGCGACCGCGAGCGGGTCACCAAACTGGCGGATCATCTGGGGCGGTTTCCCACGGTGGTATTTTCATCGCAGGACATGTTGTTGGTGCGCGGAGCCCCGGCGGCCCGGCGGCGGTGGTTGGACCTGACCCTGTCGGCCATGGATGCTGACTATCTGCGCACGTTGCAGACTTACCACCGAGCCTTGGCCGGCCGCAACAGCCTGTTGAAACGCGGATCAACGGATGCGGAACTCAACGCCTTCGAACAACAGTTGGCCCCGGCGGCGGCGGATCTGGTGGTGCAACGGCGGGAGGGCATCCGTGAACTTGGGGCGCGGCTTAGTGGATATTATGCGCAACTGACCCCGGATGCCGAACCGGCAGGATTGCGTTATACGCCCAGTTTTGACGGGACCTCGACGTCCACATGGTTGGAACGTTGGATGCAGGGACGAGGCCGGGACAAGCAGTTGCGCGCGACCATGAGTGGACCGCACCGCGATGATTTCGAATTCATGGTCCGTCAATTACCCGCGGCGGATTTCGCATCGGAAGGGCAGCAGCGTTCGTTGGTGCTCGCCCTGCGACTGGGGCAGGCGGCGTGGTTTCAGGCGCGTTCCGGAGTGAGACCCTTGCTGCTGGCT
The DNA here is from genome assembly GCA_030833445.1 of Cephaloticoccus sp. Lineage (GTDB taxonomy): Bacteria > Verrucomicrobiota > Verrucomicrobiia > Opitutales > Opitutaceae > Cephaloticoccus. Next base: position 24,764 of record JAURHD010000013.1, read on the forward strand.
GATGATGTGCTGGGCGAACTCGATCCGGTGCGCCGCAGTCGGTTCTGGGCGGCCGTGGATCCTGCTTCGCAGATCATTGCCACGGGCACGACGGTGCCGGAGGCGGATCTGGGTGAGTGGCAGATTTTTTCGGTCGTCGCCGGTGAGTTTACCGGGAACAGTGGGCCGATGGAGACACCTGGCGATGCTTGAACTTGAAACTTGGCAGTGGGTGCTGGCTGGACTCGGCGCCATGGCGGTCGGGGTGGCCAAGACCGGGATTGGCGGATTGGGCATGCTGGCCGTGGTGATTTTTGCGAATCTGTTGCCGGCCAAACAATCCGCCGGGTTTGTGCTGCCGATGTTGATCATGGCCGATATCGTGGCGGTGCTGACTTATCGCCGTCATGCGCAGTGGTCATTGTTGTGGCGGCTCTTTCCTTGGACGGCGCTGGGCGTGTTTCTTGGTTTCCTGACGATGGGCCGCATCAACAATCAGCAGGCCGGACTCTTGATCGGGATCATTGTGCTGGCATTGCTGGGTCTGCACATAGGCCGGCAGGCGAGGGTAAAGACCGAGGAGCCAGAACACGCTTGGTGGTTTGCCCCGGCGATCGGGGTGATGGCCGGCTTTACCACCTTGGTCGCCAATGCGGCCGGTCCGCTCATGGTGATTTATCTCCTCGCGATGCGGTTGCCCAAAATGGAATACATGGGCACGGGGGCGTGGTATTTTTTGCTGATGAACCTGTTCAAGGTGCCATTCATGATTCATCTGGGCTTGGTCTCGGCGGAAAGCTTTACCGGTAACCTCATGCTCTTGCCGGCGGTGCTCCTCGGCACTTTGATCGGCTGGTTGGTTCTACGTAAAATTAACCAAAAAGTTTTCGAAACCCTGGCCCTGCTCCTTTCGTTCGTGGCCGGTCTGAACCTACTCTACCAATCATGGCGCGGATGAACGTCAGGCAAATGTGGAAGGCCAAGCTAGAGGGCAAACCTGTGCCCGGAGCCAGCGCGGGTCCGGCGATCATCTTGGCCAAGCCGGCCTTTGCCGGCCAGGTGCTCGGGGTGGATCCAAGTTTGCGCGGGACGGGTCTGGCCCTGATTGAGTTTATACCCGGGCGGCAACCGGTGATGTTGCGTTGCCGGACGGTCAAGGTTGCGGCCAAATTTTCCATGCCGCATGCGCTGGGTGAAATTCACCGCGCAATCGCTTCCTTTCTGGATGATTTTCCGGTGAAGCATGTCGCCTTGGAGCAGACGATTTACGTGCAGAATTTTCAAACGGCCCAGATCCTCGGTGCGGCGCGGGGCGCGGCGATAGCGGCTGTCGCCTTGCGGGAGTTGCCGGTGTTTGAATATGCCCCGCTGCGAGTGAAGCAGGCTGTGGTGGGGGCCGGTCGTGCGAGCAAGGAACAGATGGCCCGCACCGTTATGGGCATGCTCGGTCACGGTCGCGCCTTGGCGTTTGATGAAGCGGATGCCGCCGGCGTGGCGCTCTGCCACGCATTGACCTGGCGGGAGTAACCGGCGTGTTTTTTAATTGCCGGTAGAGGGCGTAGCCGATCCCGGTCAGACCGGTGATGGTGGCGGGAATCAGCAGGGCGTTGAAGTCCCACCATTGATAGCCGAATCCACCGATAATGCCGCCTACGATAAAGCCAGTGATCAATACCAGATGGATCGCGATCTGCCGTGAGATCACCGGTTCACCGCGCAGCCAGTGGCCGCAGGCCAGACCCAGATCGGTGACAATGCCCGTTACGTGGGTGGTGCGGATGACCGCGCCGCTGTAGGTTGTGGCCATCGCGTTTTGCAGTCCGCAGGCCATGGCGGCGAGGTAGTCGCCGGTATTAGTGCCGTTACGCAAGGCTATTGTCGCGCCGAATAACAGGCATGATTCCAAACCAAGGGCGACGCCGTAGCGCGGGCCCATTTGCAACGCGCTCCGCCGGATGATTATCCCACTTACAACACAGCCTAGAAAGAATGAAACGAGCACCATGCCGGCGTGCCCCGCCAGTCCCAATCGCCCCAAGCTCAAGTAGGTGCTTAGAATCGTCGCTGTGCCCGACATGTGGGAAAGTGCCTGGTGGTGGATGCCCATGAAGCCGACGGCATTGATGCTGCCGGCCATCGCAGTGAGAAGAAAAGCGCCAACCAAGATCCAGGCGGGGATAGGTTTGGAAAGCATGTGATCCGGGATTTAACCCAGCACGGCCTTGATGACCTTGCCGAGTTCGGTGACCCGGTAAGGCTTGGTCAGATAACCGCAGAAACCGAGATCAAGAAAACGCTGCGCCATGTCGTCGTTGTCGTAACCGCTCGAAACGATCGCGCGGACATCGGGATCGAGGGCCTTGAGCGCGTGGAAACATTCTTCGCCTCCCATGCCACCAACCACGGTGATATCCATGATCACGGCGTCGTAAGGCCGGCCGATGTTCAGGTAGCGTTGATAAAACTTGATGGCCTCCTCGCCGTTGCGCGCGATGTCGAACTTGTAGTCCAGGCTCTGTAGCATGGTGGAGGTGAGGGTGCAAATTTTCTCGTCGTCGTCCATGAACAACACGCGTCCGGTGCCGAAGCGGAGGGTGGGGGCGCGCCGGGCCTGAACCTCGGCAGGTTTGTCGGCCTGCGGCACGAATACCGTGAACGTGGTGCCTTCTCCCACCGTGGAACCGACGCCAAGTTCACCACCGTGTTTGCGCACAATGGAAAGGACGGTAGCAAGGCCGAGCCCAGTGCCGTGTTTTTTGGTGGTAAAGAAGGGATCGAAAATTTTCTCGAGGTGCTCCGGTTTAATGCCGGAGGCATTGTCACTGACATCGATCTTGATGTAGTCGCCTGCCACCAGCGGCGGAAACTCGTTCTCAGCCAGACTTACATTGCGCCCGATGATTTGCACGAGGCCGCGATGCGGCGCCGGCGGCATGGCCTGAACGGCATTGACGATCAGATTTTGAAAGACCTGCAGGATTTGGGAGCGGTCAACCAGCATGGGCCAGGTATCGTCGGGGACATCGACCTCGATTTTCGCGTCACTTCCGGCGGCGGCTATCTTGACCGAATCCTGGATGATTTCGCGGGCATTGATCAACGTCATTGCGCCCGCTCCGCCCTTGGCCGCCGCGAGTAATTGCTTCGTCAGACCTTTGGCCGTGAGGCAGGCCTGCTCACTGTCAGCCAGCGCGGTATAGTCGCGATTGTCCTTGGCGAGGGAAATTCCCCCGAGAATGGTGGAAAGGAGATTGTTGAAATCATGGGCGATGCCACCGGCCAACAAACCCAAGGCCTCGAAGCGGTTGGCCTTGAGCAATTCCTCGGGGGTGAGATTCATCTCATTCGGGTCACGGAAGACCACCACCACCCCTTGGGCGAGCCCGTCTGAACCGAAGGAAACCGTGGCCGTCCAAACAATCGGCACCGGAGCGGCATCTTCGCCGATGTCCATGGAGTGTTGATTGCTGAGGGGCAGGGTTCCTTCCGCCGCCAGCGCGCGTTCACAGACATCTTCGCCCGGCAGACCCGATTGCCGGTCGATCAAACGCATGACTTCGTTGACCGGTCGACCGAGCGCTTGGTCAGGAGCCATGTGGAGCAACCGCCCCGCAGTCGCGTTAAGGTAACTGACCTTGCCATGAGCGTCGGTCACGAGCACGGCTTCGGCCAGCAGTTCCAAAGTGTCCTCGACCATTTGCGGCGCGAGGTTGCCACCCGCGACCGCTGAGCCGAGATTGTCGGGCAAGGCGCAGAAAAAACCAGTAATGCGCGCGAGGTCATGGCGTCGGGTGAGATGGCGTTGCGCCCCCATCAGCAGGGTGATCGGTGTCCCGTCGCGGCGTTGCAGATTGGCCACTTCGCACCAAGTGCCGTGACCCGGGGAACGGGACAACCACCAGCCTTCGAGGCCGGCCCCGGTTTCACCTGCCGGGATCACGGAGCGAAACAGATCCGGGGTGGCATTGTCGCCTTCGGATTCAAAACCGAATAACTCGCACCACGCGGGTGAATACCAGAAACGCTGGTTACTGAAATCGAGTTCAAATACCCCGGCCGGGCCGCCATCGCTTAGTTCCTGAAGGCGGTCGTCATTGGCCAAGCTCGCTTCCTCGACTTCCTTGCGCTCGGTGATGTCGATGATCACGCCGCTGACCCGTTCAACCTTGGCTGCTTCGGTTACGACTAGCTGGCCGACGCAATGAATCCAAATGTAATGCCCGCGCTGATGACGCATGCGAAACTCGACATCAAAGGGTTGCGCCCCTGCCGTGGCTCGCCGACCGATTTGATCCGGAGCCGCCGCGGAGTCTTCAGGGTGAATCAGGTCCAGCCAAGTGCTGTAGGTATTAGCCAACTCGGCTTCAACATAGCCGAGGATACGTTTCCATGCCGCGCTGTATTGGGCGGTTCCATTCAGGGGATTGAGGTCGAAAAATCCCAATCCCGATGCCATGCCCACCTGGTCCGATTGATCAGCAGTGGGGATAACGGTATCGGCTGCGATTGGCACCGCCCGGACCGTGGCAATCAGTTGCCGATCCAGACCGGTTGCGGCCTCCAAATGAACCAGCACGCTCCGGCAACTACCATCGTGCAGCTTGGCATCCAGTTTGGTATCCCGATCCAGCACGGAGTCACGCAAGGCCAGCCACTGGGTCTCCAGCCAATCGCTTTCATCCGAAACAATATCAAACTCAAACAATTGCACAAAGGCCTCACCACAAAGGTTCCGGGCTGCCACTCCCCAAAAGTTGGCCGCCGAGTTATTACAGGCCTGCACCACTCCAGCCTCGTCCATAACCAACACCGCCGCCGTGGGTGAATCAGCGGGTGGGGAGAGTTCGGTCTGTGATGGAGGGATACTCACCGGGCTTCATTCAACCAAACGCGAGTGCGTTTGGCGAGAAAATCGATAAAGGCTGGATGGTCGTTGAGGCAGGGGATTTGTTGGAAGGATTCGCCGCCAGCGGCGAGAAAGGTTTCGCGGCCCTGTTGCTGGATTTCCTCGAGCGTTTCCAAGCAGTCGGAGGTGAATGCCGGACAAATCACGAGGAGTTTTTTGAATCCAGCTTTGGGCAGGCGCTCGAACTCCTGATCGGTAAATGGGGTCAGCCAGGGCTCACCTGCGAGCCGGGATTGGAAGGACATGGAGTGTTTGTCTGCCGCAATACCGGCTTTGATCACCAGGGCCTGAGTGGTGGCCACGCATTGGGCCTTGTAGCAGGTGGCGTGGGCTGGGGAGCACGTGGTGCAACAATCCGGCACAATCGTGCAGTGGGCCTTGGAGGAATCGGCCTTGCGCATATGCCGCTCCGGCAAGCCGTGGTAGGAGAATAACAAATAGTCGTGAGGCTCGGCGAGGTGGGGCGCGGCCACGGCATGTAGCGCCGCGATGTAATCTTCGTCGGCAAAGAATGGCTGCACGGTGGTCACCTTGAGCTGCGGTGCCTGTTGGGCGACGGATTCCTTTACGCGCACCACCACGGTTTCCCATGAAGACATCGCGTAGTGTGGATATTGGGGAAAGAGCAGGATCTCCTCAATTCCGTCCGCGGCGATTTTTGCGATCACGGAATCGACTGACGGCTGGCCGTAACGCATCGCCAGATAGACCGGGGTGTCCGGACCGAGCGTGGCGGCGAGTTTCTGCTGCACCGAGATCGAGGTAGTAACCAAGGGCGATCCTTGGTCGGTCCAAATCTGTTCGTAGGCGTGGGCGGACTTTTTCGGCCGCGTGCGCAGGATGATGCCTTCAAGCAGGGCCCAGCGCACCGGCGCCGGCACATCGAGCACGCGTTCGTCGCCCAGAAATTCCCGCAGGTAGTTGCGCACATCCGCCACCGAAGTGGAAGCGGGAGAACCTAGATTGACTAACAGAACGGCACGGCGTGACATGCGAAAAATACGAGGTCACAATACGCAGGGTTGTCAAATCCCACCGGGCGGCGTTTATTCGCGGTTTATTTGCCCATGGCCACTCAACGTAAACCTGTTCTCCTCGTGATTCGCGACGGTTGGGGTAAGAATCCCGATCCGACCCAGGATAAATTTAATGCCACTGAGCAAGCGGTCACCCCTTGCGATGACATGCTGCATGCGAACTATCCCGTGACCTTGGTCAAGGCCTCGGGCCTCGACGTCGGCTTGCCCGATGGCCAGATGGGCAACTCGGAGGTCGGCCATGAAAACATCGGGGCTGGCCGTATCGTCGACCAAGAATTGGTGCGGCTGAACAAACTCTTCTCCGAGAACCAGCTCGCCCAGAACCTGGTGTGGCACGAAATCGTCGCCCGGTTGAATGACAATCCGAAGGCGCGGCTCCACCTCATGGGTATCGTGTCCGATGGTGGGGTGCATGGGATGTTGGAGCATCTTTATGGCATTTTGCTGCAGGCGAAGGCAGACGGACTCGCGGGCCGCGTCTTCATTCACGGCTTTATGGATGGGCGCGACACGCCGCCCCAGAGCGGACTCGGCTACATCAAACAGGTGGAAGCGAAACTGCAGGAAATTGGTGTCGGCCAAATTGCCACCGTCTGCGGGCGTTTCTGGGCGATGGACCGCGATAACCGCTGGGAACGCGTGCAAACCGCCTACGATCTGCTTTCCGGACGCAAAATCGCGGCCACCTCGGCGAATGCCGAAGCGGCCATTGCGGGCTATTATGAAAAGCCGCTCAGCGAAACGCAGAAGGGCGACGAGTTTGTGGCCCCGACTGCCATCGTGGACAAGAATGGCGAGCCGCTCGCAACCTTTGCCGACGGGGATGCGGTGCTTTTCTATAACTACCGGGGTGACCGTCCGCGCGAGATCACCAAGGCCTTCGTGATGGATGATTTCGTGGGCTTCGACCGTGGACCGAAGCTGGATCTCTATTACGCGACCATGACCGAATATGAGGCCGGACTGCCGGTGCACATCATATCCGGCAAACCCGCCAAGTTGAAAAACATCCTCGGTGAAGTGGTGAGCAATGCCGGCATTGTTCAGTTTCGTTGCGCCGAGACGGAGAAAAATCCGCACGTGACATTCTTCTTCAACAATTACCGGGACGAACCCTTTCCCGGGCAGGTTAACGCCTGTCCCTCCAGTCCCAAAGTGCCGACCTACGATATGCAGCCCGAGATGTCCGCAACACAGGTGACGGCCGAGGCGAAGGCAGCGATTCTATCCGGCCAATACGGACTGGTCGTGGTCAACTACGCCAATCCCGACATGGTCGGTCACACCGGTTCCTTGCCAGCGGCGATCAAAGCCTGCGAGGCGACGGACCAAGGTTTGAGTGAATTGCTCGAAGCTCTCGCCACTAAGGATGGCAAGGCGGTGGTGCTGGCTGATCACGGCAATGCCGAGCAAATGTGGGACCCGATTAACAACGGCCCGCATACGGCGCATACGTTGAATCTCGTCGAGGTATTTGTAATAGGGAAGGGCCTAGTGGCCGGTCAGACCAAGATGCGCTCCGGCGGACGCTTGGCCGATATCGCCCCGACGGTGCTCGACCTGATGGGCTTGCCCAAACCTGCCGAGATGACGGGCGAGAGTCTGATCGTCAGCTGATCTAAATTGTAGGACGGAATAGCTGTTCCCGTTCTACAAATCGTTTTTCCATGACCGAGAAAACCATTGCGCTCGGTTGGTGGGGTGGGTTCTTCTGTCCGGCTGTATTTTCCCATGAAACGCACCCATCATTGTGCCCAACTCACCAAGGCTGACCTCGGCGCGACTGTGTCGTTGTCCGGCTGGGTGGATTCCGTCCGCGACCACGGCGGCATCAACTTCATCGATTTGCGCGATCGCAAAGGCATCACGCAGATCAAGTTCGATCCGCAGGACGATGCCAATCTGGGTGAACTGGCCGCGCATCTGAAGCCGGAATCGGTGATCAGAATCACGGGAAAAGTAGTGGTCCGGCCCGAAGGCACGATGAATGCCGGTCTGCCCACGGGTGAGATCGAAGTAAACGCTTCCGCGCTGGAAGTGCTCAACGCTTCGGAAACTCCGCCATTCCCGTTGGACGATGCCGGTGGTGACAAGGTCAACGAAGACCTGCGCCTGACCTATCGTTATCTCGATCTGCGCCGGCCGAAAATGGCGAAGAACCTGCGGGTGCGGCACAAGGCCACGAAGGTGATCCGCGATTACTTTGATACGCAGGAATTCATCGAGGTGGAGACTCCGGCGCTCTTCAAGAGCACGCCGGAAGGCGCGCGCGAATACCTCGTGCCGTCCCGCATTCATCCGGGTGAATTCTACGCGCTCTCCCAATCACCGCAGCAGTATAAGCAGATCCTGATGGTGGCCGGTGTGGAAAAGTATTTTCAGATCGCCCGCTGTTTCCGGGACGAGGATTTGCGCGCCGACCGTCAGATGGAATTCACCCAGGTCGACGTCGAGGCTTCGTTTGTTACGCGCGAAGATATTTATGCCCTGTTCGAAGGCATGGTGAAGAAACTGTGGCTCGAGGTGCTCGGCACCGAATTGACCACGCCTTTCCTGCGCCTGCCCTATCACGAAGTCATGAACCGGTTCGGGGTGGACAAGCCCGATCTGCGTTTCCGTCTCGAGCTGCAAGACTTCACGGAGCTGTTCAAGACCTCCAGCTTCAAGGTGTTCTCTGCGACGGCCACCGGTGGTGGTGCCGTCAAGGCGCTCAACGCCAAGGGCCTCGCCGATATCACGCAGGGTGAATTGAAGAGTCTCGAAGAAGCAGCGAAATCACTCGGGGCCAAGGGTCTCGCCTTCATCAAGGTGGAGGGTGGCGAATGGAAATCGCCGATCGTGAAATTCTTCAGCGAAGCCGAAAAGGCCGAGCTCACCGCCAAGCTCAACATCGAGGACGGCGACATCATCTTCTTTGCGGCTTCGGAATGGGAACGCGCCTGTGCGATCCTCGGTCGCGTGCGACTTGACTCCGCACAACTGCTGGTCAAACGCGGTAAACTTTCGATCCCGCACACCGATTGGAAATTCCTGTGGGTGATCGATTTTCCGTTGATGTCCTACGACGAGGAACGCGGTGGTTTTGCGGCCACGCATCATCCTTTCACCTCGCCGGTGCCGGAAGATATCGCGCTGCTCGACAGTGACCCGAAGAAGGTTCGCGGGCAGCACTACGACTTGGTGCTTAACGGCATGGAGTTGGGTGGAGGATCCATTCGTATTCATCAACCGGCCCTGCAGAAAAAAGTCTTTGAAGATGTGCTTAAAATTCCGGCCGATGTGGTCGAGAGCCGCTTTGGCTACATGCTGAAGGCCTTCACTTACGGTGCGCCACCACACGGCGGCATTGCCTTTGGTCTCGACCGCATGGTCGCACTGCTCTGCGGCACGACCAGCATCCGCGATGTGATTGCCTTCCCGAAAACCCAGAAAGGGCAGGACCTCATGGCCCAGAGCCCGACCCCGGTGACCGCAAAGCAATTGAAGGATCTCCATATCCAGACCGTGATTCCGCCGGAAAGCTGAGTTTTTTGTCATAATCCTTCCAAACCGGAGTCTCCAAAGGCTCCGGTTTTTTTGGGTATTTCCACTGGTAAAACCACCTTCAGGACCGGGCGGTGGAAAAAGGAAACGAGGGTTGGCATGACCCCTGCTAAACCACGGACAGCCCTATCAGGAGATAGTGCCTTCACTCGTCACTAACCCACTACACGCACCTAACATTATGAAGCAACGGTCCCCGCACCTAAGCCGATACTTGAAGATGACAGGCATCTTCATGTTTCTGGCTTTGTTCTCGACAGTCTTTGCGCAGGAAGCTGCCGAAGCGCCGAAATACGCAGATCTGGCGGCTTTCTCGGAATCTCCGGGATTTTCGCTGTTTACGGTAAATAACGTCTGGATGATGCTGGCCACCGGTCTGGTGTTCATCATGCACCTCGGTTTCGCCACCGTCGAATCCGGCCTCACGCAGTCCAAAAACACGGTCAACATTCTCTTCAAGAATACCCTGATCCCGTGTATCGGTCTGCTGACCTACGCAATCTGCGGATTCAATTTGATGTATCCCGGCGTGGATGGCGGCTGGTTCGCATTTGCTGGCTTCGGCGTAAGTGTCGCTGATCCGGTTGCCAACCTGACCGACGTCTATAATCCCGGTTACACCTATTGGACGGACTTCCTCTTCCAAGGCATGTTCGCCGCGACTGCCGCGACGATCGTCTCCGGCGCCGTGGCCGAACGTATCAAGCTCGGCAAGTTCCTCGTCTTCTCGACGCTCTTCGTCGCGATTTCCTACCCGATCACCGGATATTGGAAATGGGGTAATGGCTGGCTGAACACGATGGACACGCCTTTCTATGATTTCGCCGGTTCCACCTTGGTGCACTCGGTTGGTGGTTGGGGCGCCCTTGCTGGTGTCCTCCTCCTCGGTCCCCGTCTCGGCAAGTTCAAGGACGGCAAAGTATTTCCGATCCTCGGCCACTCGATGCCGCTCGCGACCATTGGTGTATTCCTCCTGTGGCTCGGCTGGTTCGGTTTCAACGGTGGTTCGGTCCTCTCGGCTGATCCTGGTCTGACCTCCCTCGTGCTCATGACGACCTGCTTGGCTGCGGCTGCAGGTGGCGTGGGTGCCGCCTTCACTTCCTGGATCGTGCTCAAGAAACCCGATCTCTCGATGGCCTTGAACGGTATTCTGGCTGGCTTGGTGGGTATCACTGCTGGTGCCGACCAAATGGCTGCGATGTCCGCCTCCATCATCGGTCTCATCTCCGGTATCCTCGTTGTCTTCTCCGTGTTGTTCTTCGACAAGTTGAAGATTGATGATCCAGTGGGTGCGCTCTCCGTGCACTTGGTCTGCGGTATCTTCGGCACACTCGCCGTCGGTATCTGGGGCAACCTCGCTGGCTCCGCCCAGATCATCTCCCAGTTGAAGGGTATCGTCTCCATCGGTATCTTCACCTTCATCTTTGCCTTCGTCGTATTCTACGTGCTGAAGCTGTTCGGTGGTATCCGCGTGAGTGCTGAGGAAGAGACTGAGGGTCTCGACATTGGCGAGCACGGTGCTGAAGCCTATCCTGACTTCACTACCGCTCACAAATGATTCTGGCGGGTTGACTCGACGCTTGCGCCGGGTCAGCCCCCAACCTAATTCTAATTAAGAACCCTCAATCAATATACTCCGCATGAAACTAATCATTGCTATCATTAAGCCGTTCAAGCTCGAGGAAGTTAAGTCAGGCCTCTCCGAGATCGGCGTCGAGGGCATGACCGTTACCGAGGTCAAGGGCTTCGGTCGTCAAAAGGGTCATACCGAAATCTATCGTGGTTCCGAATACACCGTCGACTTCCTGCCCAAGGTGAAGATCGAGATCGCCCTCCCGGACGAACTCGTCGCCAAGGCCGTCGATGCCATCGTCAAAGCCGCCAAGACCGGCAAAATTGGTGATGGCAAGGTCTTCGTGGCCCCCATCGACGAAGTGATCCGTATCCGCACGGAAGAGCGCGGCGAAGCCGCCGTCTGATCCACTCGACTGTTTTACAAGGCCGGCTCCATAAACGGGGCCGGCCTTTTTGCGTCATCTTTGCCGCGACGCCTTAGCGTGGCACTGCATCTGCTACATTAGTGGGGCTATGAAACCCCCATACGCAGTAAAACTGCATCTAATCATGCTGCTGGCTTTGATCGGCTTGGCGGCACCCCACAGTTGGGCTCAGGAAGAAACGGCTGCGGCCGCCTTGCCTGAACCGACTCTTGAACAGCGCGTGGCCGATTTGGAGGCCTACATCAACAACACGGCTCGCACCCCGGACGTGGCTTCAAAGGTCGCCGGCCCCGGTCCTGGTCACAATGCCTGGCAGATGGTCAGCACCGCACTCGTCCTCTTCATGACGCTGCCGGGCTTGGCGCTCTTTTACGGAGGTTTGGTGCGCAAGAAGAACGTGCTTTCGGTGCTCGCGCAGTGCATGGGCATCGCGGGTCTGGTGAGCATCCTGTGGTGGGCGGTCGGCTACAGCCTGTCGTTTGGCGGTGGCAACGCATTCATCGGCGACCTGTCGTTCAAGTTTTTTGAAGGCGTTAATCCCGGCAGCACGGGTGCGGGGTTTGAGTGGATCAGCGACACCATGTGGGCGATGTTTCAACTCAGCTTTGCGATTATCACCCCGGCGCTGATGGTGGGGGCGATTGCTGAGCGGATGAAATTTTCCGCGGTGCTCCTCTTTGTGACGGTCTGGATGTTTGCAGTTTATTTTCCGTTTGCCCACATGGTTTGGGGCGGCACGGGTTTCATGTGCGGTCCGCTTAATGCTGACGCCGGGATCCGGGCTATCGATTTCGCCGGCGGCACTGTAGTCCACATGACCTCCGGTTGGTCGGCCTTGGTGCTGTGTATCATTCTCGGACCGCGGCTGGGCTTCGGCAAAGAGCAAATGGCGCCGCATTCCATGGTGCTGTGTATGGTTGGCACCGGCATGCTTTGGGTCGGATGGTATGGCTTCAACGCCGGTTCCGCCCTCGGGGCCGATGCGATTGCATCCAACGCTTTTGCCACTACGACCCTTGCTGCGGCAGTGGCGGGTTTCAGCTGGGCTTCAGCTGAATGGTTACATCGCGGCAAACCCAGCGTGCTCGGCTTTTGTTCGGGTATCGTCGCGGGTCTGGTCGTGGTCACGCCGGGCGCGGGTTTTGTGACGGTCACCTCGTCAGTCATTATGGGTGTGCTGGCCGGTATCGTGCCATTTCTGGCAGTATCGTATTTGAAGCGCCTGTTCGGCTATGACGATGCACTCGATACCTTCGGCGTGCACGGTGTGGGTGGCACCCTGGGAGCGATCCTGACCGGGGTGTTTGCGGATGAAAGCGTGAATTCGGTGGTCGGTCCGTTGAAGGACGGACTGGTGATCGAGCAACTGAAGGCCGTCGCCTTGACCATCGTCTGGAGTGTCGTCGCCACCGCGATCATTGCTTACGCCATCAAGGCCGTGATGGACATTCGTGTTTCACCGGAAGTCGAGCGTCAGGGGCTCGATATCAACGAGCACGGTGAGGAAGGCTATGTCAGTTAACCCCCAACTTCGATTTTCATGAAACTAATCATTGCTATCATTAAGCCATTCAAACTCGAGGAAGTTAAGGCAGGGCTCTCGGAGATCGGTGTCCAAGGCATGACCGTTACTGAGGTCAAGGGCTACGGCCGCCAAAAAGGGCATACCGAAATCTATCGTGGTTCCGAATACACCGTCGACTTCCTGCCCAAGGTGAAGATCGAGATCGCCCTCCCGGACGAACTTGTGGCCAAGGCCGTCGATGCCATCGTCAAAGGCGCCAAGACCGGCAAGATCGGTGATGGCAAGGTCTTCGTGGCCCCCATCGACGAAGTAATCCGCATTCGCACCGAGGAGCGCGGCGAAACCGCCGTCTGATTCCTTCGGAGTAAACGTTTCTGCCCATGGCCGGTCCCTGTGAAGGGGCCGGTCTTTTTATGAGCCCAATTTCCGAGCGTAGTGCCGCAAGGCCCGTTGGTAGGCCGTCAGACCGGGATCGTCTGTCGTGTCGCAGAGCACCTCGAGGGTGAGTTTCAAGGCCTCCGTGGGTTGCCCGAGGTCATGTAGAGTCAGCGCGAGGAAGACGTCGAACTCCCGGTTGTCGGGAAACTGGGCCTGACCAGAACGCAGCACTTCGGCGGAGCGTTCAAACTGGCCAAGATTGCGCAAAGTGGAGCCCAAGCCGATCAAGGCACCGGCGAGTTCGTTCTCCGGCAGGCCGAGCGCAACCGCCTTTTCGTAAAAGGGCAGCGCCTCCGCTTCCCGTCCGAGCACATCGCAGGTCCACGCGAGCTGATAGTTGATCTCGGCGACATTGGGGTAACGCGCATCGAGATCCTTGAGTTGACCGAGCACGTGTTCCACCTGGCCGCCATGGCGTGCACCGGTGATGGCGTCGAGTTCTTCGCGCCAAGCGCTCATAGCGGTAAGCGATAAGCGATAAGCTGTAAGACGATCATACCGGTAGAGGGCGTTAGGCTTCCGGTTTTTGTGCTACAACTTCTGGCTTCGTCTTCACGGCCAAGGCTCGGGTCGTGATTTCCTGCTTCACCTTGGCGAGGTAATCGTCGGCGGTCATTACGCCTTCGTCGCCCTTGGCGCGGCTGCGGACTGAGACGCTGTTCGCCTCAGCCTCTTTCTGGCCGATCACGAGCGTGTAGGGCACCTTGTCGAGTTCGGCACGGCGGATCTTGGCCCCGAGCTTGTCGCTATGCTCATCGAGGGTCGCGCGAATACCCGCGGCTTTGAGATTGGCGAGGAGAGCGTGGGAGTAATCCGCGACCTTGTCGCTGATCGGCACAAGGCGGGCCTGTTCAGGCGCGAGCCACACCGGGAAATCGCCGCCGAAGTGCTCGATGAGCACGCCGCAGAAACGCTCCATCGAACCGAACGGCGCGCGGTGGATCATCACCGGGCGGTGCTTCTCATTGTCCGCGCCGATGTAGTTGAGATCGAACCGAACGGGCAGGACGTAGTCCACCTGCACGGTGCCGAGCTGCCATTCGCGGCCGATCACATCCTTGACCACGAAGTCGATCTTCGGGCCATAGAAAGCGGCTTCACCGGGTTCCTCGGTAAATGGCACGCCAAGAGTGGCGGCGGCCTTGCGGCAGGCGTCTTCGGCGGCATCCCACTTGGCGGGATCGCCGGTGAATTTGCTGCTGTCGGGATCGCGCAGACCGACCCGCACGCGGTAGTCCGACATGCCAAGCGTAGTCAGCACGGTTTTAACGAGTGAAAGACAGCCGAGCACTTCGGCGGCGACTTGGTCCTCGGTGCAGAAAAGGTGGGCGTCATCCTGGGTGAAACCGCGGACGCGGGTCATGCCATTGAGTTCGCCGGATTGTTCCCAGCGATATACCGTGCCGAACTCGGCGAGACGCACCGGTAGGTCTCGGTAGCTGTGCGGCTGCGAGTCGAAGATCTTGATGTGATGCGGACAGTTCATCGGCTTCAGCATGAAGCCATCGAGCAGCTTGCTCGGACCCATCACGCGTTCCGGGCCGACGATTTCCTTGCCGGCGCGTTCGTTGAGGGCGGCGGCAAAGGGTGCGGAGACCGCTTCGAGCCGGGCGATCATTTCGGCGCAGCCGCAACCTTCGTGGGCGATCTTGGCCAATTGGTCAGGCTCGGCGATGGCGGGGAATTGCGACTCCTTGTAGTAGGGGAAGTGACCGGAGGTCTTGTAGAGGGTGAGCTTGCCGATGTGCGGGGTGAAGACCTGTGAGTAACCCTGCTTGCGCAGTTCCTCGCTGATGAAGTTTTGCAGTTCCTGCCGGAGGATCGAACCGTTGGGCGTCCAGAGGATCAGGCCTTGGCCGACATCTTCATCGATATGAAACAGCTTCAGGTCGCGGCCGATCTTGCGATGGTCGCGCGCCTTGGCCTGCTCCATGCGCTCGAGATAGGCGGCTAATTCTTCCTTCGACTCGAAGGCCGTGCCGTAGATGCGCTGGAGCTGCTTGTTCTTCTCGTCGCCGCGATGATAGGCGCCGGCAATCGAGAGCAGCTTGAAGGCTTTGAGCTTGGACGAATAGCGCACGTGGGTGCCGGCGCAGAGATCCATAAACTCGCCGTTTTCGTAGAACGAAATAGCTTCCCCTTCCGGAATGTCGGCCAGACGACCCAATTTGTAGCGTTCCTGTCCGCGCGACTTGATGATTTCGACGGCTTCCTCGCGGGAGACCTCCTTGCGCATGAAGGCCTGGTTTTCCTTGGTGATCTTTTTCATCTCCTCCTCGATTTTGACGAGGTCGTCGGCGGTGAATTTGTGGTCGAGATCAATATCGTAATAGAAGCCCGTGTCGGTCGGGGGACCGATGTCGAGTTTGGCGTCCGGGAACAGGCGCAGCACGGCGGTCGCTAGCACGTGCGAACACGAGTGGCGGATTTCTTCTAGGGGAGTCATGGACATGATAATAAATGGTTGGCTGTAAGCAGTAGGCTTTAAGCTTTTTTGAGAGGTTCGAGTGAGTAGCCGTCCTTGCGGTCGAGCATGGACCAACCGGCGCTGGTGAGGTCAGCGCGCAATTTGTCGGCCGTGGCAAAGTCCTTGGACTGCTTCGCAGCCCAGCGTTGCTCCGCGAGGGAAACGACCTCGGCCGGCGCCTCGGCCTTGGCTAAAGCAACAGGAAAATAAAAGCCAAATGCGAATAATACCAACTGAAGCCCTGCATATTGTGACGCGAATCGCTCAGTGCTATCCTCACCCAAGGGTTTTACTGATTTAAGAGCGGTTGATAGCAGGCCAAGAGCATGTGGAGTATTCAGATCGTCGTTTAGTGCCTCAATTACTGCTAGAAACTCAGGAGCCGGTTTGGCTTTCTGACCCTTTGAGTGAAACTGCAGATATTGGTTAACTGTATCGTAATGTCCGAGATTGGCTCGTGCCGCATGAAGAGACTCTACAGTAAAATTCAGCTGTTTCCGTGGATGAGATGAAAGTAGTGCCACACGCAATTCAGCCGGATGGTATCCCATCAAACGTGTAATATCCTCTAGCGTGTAGAGATTACCAAGTGACTTGCTCATCTTCTTGCCGTCCACGAGGAGGTGTTCGCTGTGATACCAGTGTCGGGCGAAAGTCGTGCCGTTGCAGCATTCGCTTTGGGCGATTTCGTTTTCGTGATGGGGGAAAAGCAAATCCACCCCACCGGTATGCAGGTCGATGGTGTCGCCGAGATGCTTCTTGCTCATCGCACTGCACTCGATGTGCCAGCCGGGTCGGCCCCGCCCCCATGGGCTGTCCCAAGCGTTTTCGCCGTCCTCGGGTTTATGCGCCTTCCAAAGGGCGAAGTCGGTAGCGTCTTCCTTTTCATCGGCATCGACACTGGTGGTGTCCTTGCCGGTGTTGCCGCTGGCAAAGGCAGAACCCTGTTTCAGTTCACGTTCCTTTACCCGGGAGAGCCGACCATAATTGTCGAACGAAGCTACTTTGAAATACACGGAGCCGTCGGCCGCGCGGTAGGCGTTACCTTTCTCCATGAGCACTTCGATCATGTCGACCTGCTCCTTGACGTGGCCCGTGGCCGTTGGTTCGACGTGGGGCGACAACAGGTTCAGCGCCTTGCAGTCCGCGTGGAATTTGTCGGTCCACTGCTTCGTAACCTCGGCCAGCGGACGGCCCTCTTCGCGAGCGCGGCGAATGGTCTTGTCGTCCACATCGGTGAGGTTGCGGACGTGCTTCACCTTGTCTTGGCCAAATTCGAGCTCCAGCAGGCGGCGGATGACGTCGTTCACCACATTGGTGCGGAAATTACCGATATGGGCGGGGGCGTAGACCGTCGGACCGCAGTTATAGAATGTGAAAATGTCCTTGGGATCGGTCGGATCGGGCCGGCGGAGTTCGCGCGGGCTGCGGGAGAGAGAGTCGTAAAGCTTGAGGGCCATGAAAATGAGAGAAGAGGTTGGCTAACAGGTTTTCCGCCGAAGCGGAACGGTGTTGTTCCCGCCTCCACCGAGGCTTCGGCGGGCAAGGCGGACTGTTGTGAATGCTCAGAGCAAACAACAGCAACCCGTAGTTCGCGTCGTGGAGGTCTGACGCGTCAGGGTGCAAAAACATGTGGCGGGCAACGTCATGGCGTGCTTAGGTGGCTGGCAGAACACCGCTTATGTCACAGGAATTCAAGCTCGATTTGCCCATACGTCCCCGGCGTCTGCGTCGGACGGCCGGCTTGCGCGCCATGGTTGAGGAAACCGTGCTGCGACCGGCTGATTTCATTGCCCCGCTGTTTGTGATCGACGGGAAAGGCCGACCCGAACCGGTCAAGTCCATGCCGGGGGTGAGCCGCCTGAACATCACGGATTTGGTGAAGGAATGCCGGGCCCTGGCCAAACTCGGCGTGCCGGCCGTCGCCTTGTTCCCCAAGCTGGATGCCAAGTTGAAGGACGCGGACGGCACCCGGGCCCTCGATGAAGACGGGCTGATTTTGCGCGCGGTGCGCGCAGTCAAAAAGGCCGTGCCTGGTCTGACGGTGATCACCGACATTGCGTTGGATCCCTACACCACGCACGGACACGACGGGGTGTTGACCCCTGCGCAAGATGATGTGGATAACGATCGCACGGTGGGCATTCTTTGCGAGATGGCCGTGCTGCACGCCGAAGCGGGGGTCGATATCGTGGCGCCCTCCGATATGATGGACGGCAGGATCGGTGCGATCCGTGAAGTGCTGGATATCGCTGATTTTACCGGAACGGCCATCATGGCTTATTCTGCAAAATTCAATTCGGCCTATTACGGCCCGTTCCGCGATGCGGTGGGCAGCGCCAAGGCCGCCGGCACGAACGTGCTCAGCAAGGCGACCTACCAACTCAATCCCGCCAATCGACGCGAGTCCCTGATTGAGGCGACACTCGATGTGGCCGAGGGGGCGGACATCGTCATGGTAAAACCGGCAGGTCCCTATCTGGACATCATTCGCGAAGTGCGCGACGCATCTACCACCCCGATTGCAGCCTACCAGGTTTCCGGCGAATACGCGCAAATCCACGCTGCCGCCAAATTGGGTTGGCTCGATTACGAGCGCTGCCGGCATGAATCCCTTCTCGCTATCAAGCGGGCCGGGGCAGATCTGATTCTCACTTATTTCGCCAAGGAGATGGCGACCTTGCTGAGTAAGTGATGCACAAATTTTTGGCTGTGATATAGCCGCATCGCTGTTGCGGGGTCGACGACCCCGGTTATAGCAGCTATGTCGAAAATGCGATTCGGTGATCTCGCCCTGCAAATTTATTAGAACGCCGAACGTGGCACCTGAATCGAATCGCCCGGCATGAGCAGCACATCTTGGGCGGGATTTTTTTGCGCCAAGGTCACGTTGATATCATAGGCGTCTTGATCGCGGGCGATCGTCACCCGACTTTCCTTGGCGTAAAGAGTGAACCCTCCGGCGGACTGGATGGCCTTGGTCAAAGTCAGATCGGGCGTCCAGATGATCCGGCCCGGGCGAGTGACCTCGCCGCCGATATAAACATAACGTTCGGTCACGGTGACCGATACATCGACGACCTTGTAGATCTTGCGCTCGATGTAGGTTTCCTTGATCCGCTGGGAGAGTTCGCCCGTGGTCACCCCCGCCGCGGTCAGATTGCCGATATAGGGCAGACTGATGACCCCTTGTTCATCAAGCTGAACGTTGTTGATGGTGGGGTCGGGGATACTCTGCAGGGATACCGCCAGGCTATCGCCGGGACGTAATTGAGCGGAAGAAGTGGTGGCTGGGATTCGCGGATTTGATCCCGTCGTCGCATCCGTGCTGCAACCGGCGACCGCCGCGATCAGGCTGGCAAGTAAAAGAGTTAGCCAGATACGGGTTGAATAAAACATGCAGTCCCTAGGCAGTTGATTCGATCGCAAAAGGCAATCTTACATGGCGCTCGAACTTACCCGGCATAAAAAACGGCGGTCTGATTGACCGCCGTTTAAAGTATTTGGGAGTGGGATCAGGCCTTACTTCTTTTTGCGCCGTTTGGGACTTTCGTCCTCATCGTCATCGCCGTCCTCATCCTCGTCGCCGTCCGGCTTTTTCTTTTCGTCGTCCTCCTCCTCCGCGTCTTCTTCATCCCACTTGAGGGATTGGTCGTTCTTGAGTTTCTCCTCTTCCTCTTCGTCGAGATCAGGGAGGTCTTCATCCTCGTCGTCGAGGTCCTTGGCCGGAGCATCATCATCGGATTCATACCCGGCAGGCATGAAATCGAGAATCGTGTTAAGTTCGTTGAAGGTGTGAATCGCGATGCCTTCGATGAAGTCGGCATTCTGGGATTCGCGAATTTCATCCTCTACTTCGTCCACGGTCAGCTTGGATTCGAAATCAATCAAATTGTTCAGCATCTTGACGCGGCAGCGGGTCAGATGATCGAGCAAATCGGCGTAGGGACCGTTTTCTTCATCAAGCACGTCCGCCAATGCGAACAAGGTTTCCTCGGATTCGAACAGGGAGTCCTTGACGCGTTTCAAGCGCACCATGCCCTTGCCGAGATCCTTTTCGATGCGAAATGGAATGAAGGCGGCTTCGAAGACGTCCTGGTCGAAGCCATAGTCGCGGAGGGGGTCAACCAATTCGATCAAGTGATCCACTTGACGCGGGTCGACTATGCTGAGTCCGTCGACGTCCCAGCGCACAGGATCACTGGTTTCAGCGACCCACCAATTGTGGTCTTCTCCGAGTCGAACCACACACCAATCGAGAGTTGAAGTAGCTTTGGCCATGAAGGGTAAATTGTGGCGCAGCGTGCAAGCGAAGTATGAAAAAACAAGCAGAAAAAACGCCTTATTTCTGTAACCGGCCTTTGATGCGGAAATTCCCGGGCAGACAATCATTTAGGAACCGTCACACTTGATTTTTTATCAGGTGGTTTCATCGTCGCGCCCCATGGGTCACTTTTACGAAAAATGTCTGCGTCCGATGCTGTTTCGGTTGGATACCGAACATGCGCATGAATTGGCCGTGGACGCCTTGGCCCTGCTGGGCCGGCTGCCCCCCGTCTGCCGGGGGTTGGAGGCCCTGAATGGCGCTCCCCAGGCCCGACCAATCGAGTGTTTTGGGCTCAAATTTCCCAATCGGGTGGGTTTGGCGGCCGGTTTTGACAAGAATGCCCGGGCTTGGCCGGCCGCAGCGGCCATGGGATTTGGCCACGTGGAAATCGGCACGGTGACGATGCTACGGCAACCCGGCAACGACCGACCGCGTTTGTTTCGTTTTCCCAAACAGGAGGCCGTGATCAATCGCATGGGCTTCAATAACGATGGGGCGGAGGCGGTGGCGGCGCGATTGATCAAACAGGCCAAACTGGGTCCCCGACGGATCCCGCTGGGCATCAATCTGGGCAAATCGAAGGTGGCTTCGCTGGACCAGGCGGTGAGCGATTATTTGGGCAGTTTTACGCGGCTGGCCGATCATGCCGATTATCTGGTGCTCAATGTGAGCAGCCCGAACACGCCGGATCTGCGCAAATTGCAGGATGAGGAACGCTTGCGGGCGTTGCTAGCGGCGGTCTCGGCGGCCAATACCGCCCGAGCCCAGATCGCAGGTAAACAACGCAAACCACTTTTACTCAAAATCGCCCCCGATCTTACCTACAATCAGATCGAGACCGTGCTGGAGGTTATTGAGGAATTTGCACTCGATGGGGTGATTGCCACCAACACGACCTTGGCCCGGCCCGAACCATTTTCCGGGGTAGGGCAGGCGGGTGGGTTGAGTGGAGCACCCCTCCGGCTGCGATCCACCCAGATCGTCAATTTTATTGCCCGGGCGACGGGTGGGAAGTTGCCGATCATCGCCGTGGGCGGCATCATGGACTCCGCCGGTGCCGCCGAGAAACTCGATGCCGGTGCCAGTCTGGTGCAGCTCTATACCGGTTTGATCTACCGTGGACCTTTTTTTGCCGCCGAACTGAGCCGGGATTTGCACGACCGCAAGTGAGCCGGGTGTCCTTGCCGGATGGTTCGATGGTCGGCTTCTGGGAGGTAAATCCGTGTCCGGGATCGGGTTCGGCGCTCGTAAAATTTCGGGGCTTTACAAGCTGTGCCCGATTGCTCTTAGTCCGCCTTTCCCCGCATAAATGCTCAGGTGGTGGAATTGGTAGACACACACGTTTGAGGGGCGTGTGCCGTAAGGCGTAAGGGTTCGAGTCCCTTCCTGAGCACCATGCTTCCATCGTCGCCAAGGCTTCGGCGGACCAGTCGCTGTGAAAGAGAAGGGGCTTGCGCCCGGCGCTGTATGTGCGGCGATGAATGTTCTCTGCTATCGCACTTGCTTCGGGCCACAGGCCGACATACTCGCGAGTGATATGTCCAAAAACGCCCCGGTGGTCATAGATTGGTATCGCTCGCCCCTGCCAACTGCACTCTTCAAAAAATTGCATGAGCGCAGCGACGCCAAGGCGTGGTTCCAGACCGGCGGGTATCTGTTAATCATGCTGAGCATGGCGCTGCTCATGTTGTGGTCGTGGCGCCACTGGCCGTGGTGGAGCACGGCAGGCTTCTTTTTTCTTTATGGCATGGTCGCGAGCTTTCTGCCCAACGGGATCCATGAGTTGGGGCACGGCACGGTCTTTCGCACCAAATCACTCAACAAGGTTTTCCTGCGGGTCCTCGCATTTCTTGGTCAGCATCAATTCATCTTCTTCGATGCGAGCCACCAACGCCATCATCGCTATACCTTGCATCCACCGGATGACATGGAGGTGGTGTTGCCGGTCAAATTGATGTGGCGGCATTTCTGGAAACAAGGGTTTCTCAATTTGGCGGCTGTCCGTTGGGTCATTGGCCAACACATCCGCATGGCGCGCGGAAAGTTTGAAGGTGAATGGGAACTGGCCTGTTTGCCGGCCGAAGAAGCGGAACTGCGGGCCGAGATCACCAATTGGTCGCGCACGGTCCTGATTGGTCATGGCTTGATTGCCTTGGTGTCCATTCTCACCGGTTGGTGGCCGGTTGCGCTGTTGTTTGTGGTGGGGCCGTGGACCGGCAACTGGCTGTTCTGGTTGTGCAATAATGCGCAGCACACCGGCCTCTCCGACGAGGTGTCTGATTTTCGCCTTTGCTGTCGCACGATTTATCTCAACCCGTTTCTCAGCTTTCTCTATTGGCGGATGAATTTCCACACCGAGCATCATATGTATGCAGCGGTGCCCTGTTATAATTTGCCGCGATTACACGCTGCGATTGTGACCGATATGCCACCCTGTCCGAAAGGACTCTTCGCCACTTGGCGGCAGATCAATGGGATCCTGCGTAAACAACGCACCGATCCGGAATACCAATATGCCGCGCCTTTGCCCGCGCCCAACCGGCCTGCGGTTTGAGTTTAGACACCGTTTAACCTAGCGGCATGGGGCCTTGGCCCCGGTCGTAAAAGCGCTTGCGTAGGGGCCATCCTCGCGTGGACACTGTCGCCGACCTAACTCAGACCTGACAGATTACCAAGCAAACCACCGCGGCCAATTGCCCGCTTCGCCTACATGGACGACAACGACACCAAGGAGAATCCGTCTTCGGATTTCAATAAGCTAGATCTAAACCAACTGCAAAGCTTCAGCTTTGGCACGCAATGGACCCAGGACAAATCGTCTCCGGGTGAAAAGCGTGAACAAAGTGATCGGCCCCGCCGTGAAGATCGTCGCGATGGCCCTGCCGCGCCGCGGCGTGACCGCCGCGGCTTTCGCAAGCCGGCCGGAGGTGGAGCAGAACCCAGCGGAGACCGCCGTGATGGCGGTGGGGAACGTCCCGCTTATCAGGGTGGACGTCCGCCGCGTCGTGAATTTTCCGGCGGACCCCGTGGCGAAGGTCGCTTTGAAGGCCGGGGGGCGCCGCAGGATCGTGGGCCGTATGACAGCCCGGTGTTTGCCGCGAGTTTCTATCCCGAGGACACGAGCTTCAACGCCTTG
Organism: Cephaloticoccus sp.; assembly: GCA_030833445.1. GTDB lineage: Bacteria > Verrucomicrobiota > Verrucomicrobiia > Opitutales > Opitutaceae > Cephaloticoccus. The sequence continues at coordinate 48,125 of JAURHD010000013.1, forward strand.
GCCAAAACCATCCGCAGCTCTTACCGCACGATCGAGTTGTTTGAGATCGCCCGCACCGTGGTCGGTAAGAACGACCGCTTCATTGTGGTGCTCAGTCGCAAGCCCGGCCGGGATGGCGCCGATAAACAGCCACTCTACATCTCACTACCTGACGGCCTGCCGTTTGAAAGTGAAGAGGCGGTCATCAATCACGTGATGGGCAGTCACCTCGGGCTCTTTTTCGATACCGCTGAAGTGGAAGTCGATCCGCCCAAGGGAAACTTTCAAGTCATCAACAAGTGCGGTGTGACCGGTGAACTGATCGGACCGCCGAATTACCACCGCTACAACCAGATGGTGCAGCAGCACTTTGATGCCAAGGTGCAACGGATGTCGCCCGAGGCATTCCGGGCGCGGATCGAGTCTGTGCGCGATCCCGAAGTGGTGGCGCAATGGCTGGAAAAGATGAAGAAGGTCACGCGCTATACTTGGAAAACCGCCGCGGTGACCAAACCCGCAGTCCCTGCCGCGACGACCGAGAACGAGGCCCCGGCCGAGGAAGCTCCCGTTGCAGAAACTCCGACTGACACGCCCGAAGCCACTTTGGTGGAATCCGCAGAGACGCCTGCCGTTGATACGGCCCCGGCGGCCAGTCCGGAAGCCGCCGCCGAGGTTTCTACAACCCCGATAGAGGCTGCCGCCCCCGATATCGCCTTCGACAGTTTGGATGATGCGCGCATGCACCTGCTGGCCAATGCCCGTCATCGCATTTACAAAACCGTGGAGACCGCCCGTTTTCATGGTCACCTGATCGAAACCCTGCCCATGGGCGAAATCCGCCGTGCCGTGGAAGGTGCCCTGGAACGTCAACGCCGCTTCCCGCTCGATACCGCCAATGGCCTCCGGGGTCGGTTGCGCCGCGAACACTTCACCATCTTCAAGAAAGGCTCGAAGGGCATTTCGTATGTTTGTGCCGTGAAGCGGAAATTCCGCACGCACGCCCAGACCTTTGCCGATAGCATCGGTGCCTTGATTTTCTTCATTGAGACCCATCCGATGATCAAGGTGAGCGAATTGCCCGCCAAGTTCTGCAATATCCAGCAGCCCAAAGCGGCTGCTCCTGCGCCTGAAGGCACCGCTGAAACGCCGGCCCCGGCCGCGCCAGAACTCACCGTTGAGCAGAAGGAAAAATATTCCCGCATGCAGAGCGATTTGCGCTGGCTGGTAATGGAAGGCTACGTGACCGAATTTATCGACGGCCGCTTGTTCGCCGCACCACCGATGGCCGAATCGAACAAGCAATCGTCGGATGACGAGGAAAACGATCCCGAGAGTTACCCGGATATCCCTGCCGATGCTCCGGATGAAGCTCCGGCTCCGAGTGAGGCCAAGGCAGCAGCCCCGGTCCCGAGCAAGGTTCAAGAGCCAGCAGTGGCGGTTGAGCCGGAGAAGAAACCGGTGGCGACAGAATCCGAAGGCGAAACTCCCGCGCATACGGATTGAGGTCAGGCCGGGACGGACTGCAGCACGTCATGTCACGCACGCTCGCGGAAGTTGAAGCGTATCTCCATCAGCACATTCCCATCGCTGCGGCGATGGGGGTGCGCGTCAAGGCATGTGGTCCGGAGGAAGTCACGCTCACCGCGCCACTCGCCGCCAACGTCAACCATCGCGCCACGGTCTTCGGCGGTAGTGCCTCGGCCGTGGCCATCCTGTCGGCATGGACTTGGCTGCATTTTACCCTGCGCGATGACGGCTTGAGCTGCCGGGTGGTAATCCAACGCAACGATATGGAATACCTCCTGCCGATAGACGGAGATTTCAGCGCGACCTGCGAGGGACTGAGTGTGGCCAACTTGGGCAAGCTCCGGCAGACCTTGCGTCGCTACGGCAAGGCCCGCGTCAAGCTACGGGCGCGGTTGAGATTGAACGGTGAAACCGTGGCGCGTTTCTCCGGTGACTACGTCGCGGTGCTACTCGACTGAGGCCCGTCTCTAACGCAGTCGGATCGTGTGGCTTTCGTCCGGGGCAATGCCTAGATCGAGATGCAGGGCATTGGCCGGGATCCAGGCGGAAATCTTTTCCGGCCATTCGATCGCCAGACAATAAGGCGTGGTCAGAAAATCCTCCAGCAGCAGATCGTCGATTTGTTGAGCGGACTCGAGCCGGTAGGCGTCGAGGTGCACCAAGAGTCGCTGGCCGCGATGGATGGAATAAATCGAGAAGGTCGGACTGGTCACCGGTCCTTTGATGCCAAACCCGCGAGCCAAGCCGCGCACAAACGTGGTTTTGCCCACGCCAAGATTTCCATGTAGGGCCAGAGTGACATCAGGCGGGATGGATTCCGCAAATTCCGTAGCAATGGCTTCGGTGGCCTCGGCTGTAGCCGTGGTGACGCCTGCGCGTAATTTATCGCAGATGTTCAAAGCCATAATAGCATTCCAAATTGAGGCTGTTTTCACTCTGGGTGGGTGAGGCGGTGAAGCGGCCGATGCAAGTCAGGCGCGTGCGCGTAAATTGCTGGCGCCACTTGCGGGCAAAGGCGGCCTGATTGGCCTTAGGGCTCAGCGTAAACAGGAGCTCATAATCCTCCCCATCCGATAAGGCGGCCTTGGCATCAAATCCGGATCGAAGTGGCAGCTGGGCGGCATCAATCATGGGAGATGCGCCGGTCGGAGTAAGGGCATGGATGTCTTTGGCCAGACCATCGCTCAAATCCAATGCAGCCGTTACGGCTGATTGGCGGGAGAGCCATTTCCCCTCGGCGAGCCGGGGCGTGAATCGGTAATGATGTCCACTGGCCAGACTGCCCCCGAGCGTCCCGGTGACGTAGATCCAATCCCCGGTCGCAGCTCCGCGGCGGGTCAGGGTTCGACGCCCATCCATGGTGCCGAGCAAGGTAAGACTCGCGGAAACCGTGTCCTTGGCCTGCGTAATATCGCCCCCGACGATCGATACACCGTAGCGTCGCGCACATGCCGCCAGACCACGGTAGAATGACTCCAGCCACTTCTGGCTCGTGCGTGGATCCAACGTTAATGCAACCACTGCAACGGTGGGTTGTCCGCCCATGGCCGCAATGTCACTTAGGTTGCGCTTGAGCAGTTTGGCACCGACGTCGCGCGGTGGAACCTTGTCGTCAAAATGGCGGCCATAAATCACCGGATCGACGGTGATAAGCTGCGCGTGTTTGGCCGCCGGCAACACCGCGCAATCATCTCCCATCCCGGCAGGAGACTTGGGTGCGACATTGCCCAACCAGTGACGGATTGCCGTGATCAGTTTAGCTTCGCCGAGCGCGGCGACCGAATCCGAGCGACTGCGGGTAAAGGGCGACATGGCTCAAGGGCCGACCCCGGAAAAGATGAGCACGATCGTGTTCAGGTTGAACAGAGCGTGGGCGATGATGGGCACCGCGATGCTGCCCGTGCGTTCGTAGGCGAGGGAGAAGATAATCCCGAGGGCGGCCAACGGGGCGAAACTGGCGAGATTGGCGTGCAGGGAAGCGAAGAGCAGGGCCGGACCCAACAGCGCGACCCACCGCGGGGTGCGGGTGCGCATGTAGCGAAAGATTCCCGCCCGAAAAATCAGTTCCTCCGTGATCGGAGCGATTCCGGCCGCCAACAGAATCATGCAGGTCAATAAGACGGGCGAATCAGTATTGGCGAAGATCGCGATCAAATCCTGATCCACCAACTCAATCCCGAACAGGCCCATCAGGAACTGCCAGGTGATGCCGACGGCAGCGAGCACCGGCAGGGCAATCAGGAAGGTCATCAGGCCGTTTTGAATTTTGCGCCCCGGCGAACGTCGTTGTCCGGGGTTGGGGGATTTGGCTTCGAAGAAAAGTTTGAAGAGCAATATGCCGAGCAGCATGCCGCCCTGAAAGGTGCCACCACTGATAATCAGACTGGCCGATTCATCGATGGCCAAGGATTTCAGGATCGGGACGCTGATGGCCGGTAGCAAAAGTCCTCCGCTGATGATCAGCCAGAGGAAGAGAAAAAAACGCGGCGCGGTGATGTCCCAGGCCGGCATCGCGCTAGCGCGCTCCTGAGACTTCAACCGGGCGGCGGGACTGAGGGCGTGTCGCCAAAGCAGAAAGCAACCCGCCAGCACCATGAGGAGCTCAAGCGACAGGATTAACTGGGTGGGCAGGGCGGACATTTCCCCGAGTGCGGCGCAAAAAACGACTTGGCGCAACGCCAACTATCGATCCGGTCAGCGAATGCGCTGACCATCGAATACCACCCGGCCGTCCACGATCGTCGACTTGACCTTGCCGGTGAGTGTCTGGCCGTTCCACGGGGAGTTGCTGGACTTACTGAATCCCTTGGCGGCATCGTAGCGCCACTTTTCATTCGGATCGAAAAGGCAGATGTCGGCGGCGGCGTCCGTCGCGAGGGACCCGGCCGGCAGTTTGAAGAGATCGGCCGGCCGGCGGGTCATCAGGTCAATGATCCGGGGCAGTTTCATTTTAGCCTCGCGCAGCAATACACCCAAGGTCACTGGCAAGGCGGTCTCGGAACCGAGGATGCCGTTGGGGGCGAAGTCGAACTCCTTGTCTTTCTCGTAATTGGTGTGTGGCGCGTGATCGGTGGCCACGATATCGATCGTGCCGTCTTTGAGTCCCGCGATGATCGCCTGCCGGTCCTCTTCGGTGCGCAGCGGAGGATTCATTTTGAAATTGGGATCGTAGGTCCCGAGGGCTTCGTCAGTCAGCGCAATGTGGTGTGGGGTGGCCTCGGCGGTCACACGGATGTTGCGCGACTTGGCGCGGCGCAGCAGCTCGACCGAATTTTTGGACGAGATGTGCTGCATGTGGATATGCGCACCCGTGTAGGTCGACAGGATGATGTTGCGCGCGACGATCAGGTCCTCGGCCGCGTTGGGCCAGCCGCGCAAACCGAGCCGGGTTGAGACGACGCCTTCATTCATCACCGCGCCCTGAGTCATGGAATGGTCCTGGCAGTGGTCCATGATGGAGAGGTCGAACATGCGGGCGTATTCGCAGGCGCGGCGCATGAGCTCGTTGGATTGCACGCAGTCACCGTCGTCGGTGATGGCCACCACGCCGGCGCGTTTCAATGAGCCGATCGGGGCGAGAGCCTGGCCTTTCATGTCCACCGTGATGCAACCGGTGGGGTAAACCTTGATGACGGCGTCACGTTTGATCGCGTCGTTGATAAACTGAATGGTGCCGGCCGTGCACGCCGGTGGCGAAGTGTTTGGCATGCAGACCACGGTGGTGAAACCACCCGCGGCGGCGGCCTGGCTGCCGGTGGCGATGGTTTCCTTGTGCGTCTGGCCGGGCTCCCGGAAATGCACGTGCACGTCGACCAATCCGGGACAGGCTACCAGTCCGGTCGCATCGATAACCTTGGCGCGTTTGCGCTCGGCCGGGGACAGGCTGGCCACCATGCGGCCATTGTTTGCAAAGAGATCACCGACGGCATCCCGCTTGGTGGCGGGATCAATGACGCGGGCGTTTTTTATCCAGAGGGCAGGCATGGGTCAAAGGGGTCAGGCGCTGGTCGCGACGTATTCGGGTTGGCCACCGGAGCAGAGGTAGAGCACGGCCATGCGGACGGCGATGCCATTGGTGACTTGTTCCAAGATCACGCTGCGGGATCCGTCCGCGAGATCGCTGTCGATTTCGACGCCGCGATTGATCGGCCCCGGATGCATGATGATCGCCTTCGGGTTGAGCCACGAGGCGCGGGTTTTGTTGAGGCCAAACAGGCTGGTGTATTCGCCGAGCGAGGGAAACATGCCGAGTGATTGGCGTTCGTGCTGGATGCGGAGGAGCATGACCACTTCGGCATCGGCCAGGGCGCTGCGCAGATCGTGCGAGACCTTGACCCCGAGATGGGCAAACCACTGGGGCACCAAGGTGGAGGGACCCACGATGGTAACGTTTGCACCGAGTTTTTTCAGGGCGTGGATATTGGAGCGGGCCACGCGGCTGAACAGGATGTCGCCCAGAATCACCACCTTGCGGCCTTGAAGTGAACCAAGACGTTCACGCATCGTGAAGGTATCGAGCAGACCTTGGGTCGGATGCTCGTGGGCACCATCGCCGGCGTTGATCACCGGAATGTTCAGAATCTTGGAAAGATAGAGAGGCGAGCCGGCGGCGGCGTGGCGGATCACGATCATGTCGGCCTGCAGGGCCTCGATGTTTTGCGCGGTGTCACGCAGCGTTTCGCCCTTGGTGGTCGATGAGACCGAGCCATCAAGCGAGATGACGTCCGCACTCAACCGTTTCGCGGCCATGTCAAAGGCCATGCGGGTGCGGGTGCTCGGTTCGAGGAAGAGGTTGACGATCGTCTTGCCGCGCAAGGCGGGGACTTTTTTCACACTGCGCTGCAGCGTCCGCTTGAAGGCGGCGGCCGTGGTGTGAATCTGATCGATCTCTTCGACGGTTAATTCTTCGAGGGTGAGGAGGTGGCGGCGAGTCCAGGGCATCAGGAAATGGGTTTAACGACTCACGAGCTTTGGTTTGGCAGCAACGATGCTCACGGCATCGGCCGAGCGATCGTCGGCGTCGAGATTGACGACGACCTTGTCCTTGCCCACCGAGTCAAGGGTGATGCCGGTGTAGTCGGCGGCCATCGGGAGCATGCGGCCGCCACGATCCACCAAGACGGCGAGTTCCACCTTGGCGGGGCGCCCGTGGTCAAAAAGTTCGTCAAGGGCCGCTTTGACCGTGCGGCCGGAAAACAGCACGTCATCGACCAAAATCACGGTGGCGCCTTGCACATCCCATGGAATGACCGTGGGGGAAAATTCCTTGGGGATCGGATTGCGCCCGATGTCGTCCCGGTGAAAGGAGATATCCAGGGTGCCCACCCGTTTGATCTTGAGTCGGGTGGCCAGGCGCCGGGCGAGTTCGATGCCGCCATTGGCGATCCCGAGCAAAATGACTGACTCACCTCCGGGGTGTTGGTGGGAAATACCTTCGGCCAACCGTGCGATGGCAGCGGCGATTTGGTCAGGTCCGAGGGATTTGGGTTGGGCCACGAGGCTTGGTTTTGAAGGCCGGGCCAAGGCCGGTAAAGCGGAAACCTATCCGGCCAGTGAAAAAGCCGGTTTATGGGGCACTTGGGCTGGTCCACTGACTGGGAATGGTTAAACGGGTCACCCAACCGTTTTGAGGTCGATTCCCGGCTGATTCAGGAAGAGAATCCCAGCCTGGATCAACCCTCAGCACCTGAATCTATGCTTACTGATTTACGCCAGGCTTTGCGACAATTCCGGCACAACAAGGGATTCACATCGGCCACCTTGGTGACCCTGGCCCTTTGCATTGGGGCGACGACGGCGATTTTTTCCATCGTGTATTCGCTGATGTTGAAACCGCTGCCGTTCAATGAGCCGAAGCAGATCGTCGAACTCTACACGTCGGCCGCCAAGGCAGGTCTGAACAAAATGCCGGCGAATATTCCCTTCTATGTCGATTACACCGCCAATGCGACCTCCTACGAGGCAATCGGACTCTGGTCTTTTTCGGAACAGATGGTCGGCGAAGAAGCGAGCGTGACGCGACTCGCGATGGCCACTGCAACCGCGGAGATTTTTCAGATTTTGCGCGTGCAGCCGCTGATGGGCAGTTCCTTTACGAAGGAGCAAAATCAACCCGGCGCGGACAGGGTGGTGGTCCTGACCCAGTCGTATTGGCAGACCCAGTATGCCGAGGATCCCGCAATCTTGGGCAAGGAGATCCTCATTGCCGGAGATACCTACAAGGTGATCGGGGTGGCACCGCGCAAATTCGAGGCTTGGGATGCGCGCGTAAAACTTGTCTATCCGATGTCTTGGCCGGCGGCGGAGAATCCGCGTGGGCGGTATGGGGTGAATACTCAACTTTTCGGCCGGCTAAAACCCGGGGTGGCAGCGGGGCAGGCGGATGCCACGGCCCTCGAATGGGAACAAGCGGGCAACCTGAGCCGTTTCATTGAAGTGAACTATGCCGGTGAGGCCACGGAGCAGCGTTGGCGGGAGCGCTATGCCGGAGCAAGGGTTGTTGCCCGACCGATGGCATTACGGGAAATTTTCATCGTCCTGGCCCGCAGTGGCCGCAAATCCATGGAAGGAGTCACAGCATGAACCTCATATGGCATATCATTAAAAAAGATTTACGACACACCGTTTGGGGACTGCTCATTTGGGCGGTGTGTCTGGGTTACCTATTCACCTTTCGCAAAATACAAGTCGTGCAAGGGTCCTTCTTGGATAATTTGGGGGTGTTTGCGCTCTTTGCCTTTGCGGCCCTCACGGTCGCGTTGATTGTCGCCATCGTTCAGGAGGATGGTAACGCAAAGCAATGAGTTTTGGCGGACACGTCCGATCTCTGGTGGTCGACTATTGGCGGCCAAAATGATACTGATCGGTAGTGTATTCCTGGGAGTGCCCGGCCTTTTAGCCGTAATTCAAGCAGATGCTTCAAGCACGGGTATTAATTTATCCGACATGGGGCATCTACTGGGGGTTTTTGGGGTCATTCTGCTTTCCCTGATGGCCATGGCGGCGTGCACCAAGGATCTGGGCCGCTTTATTCTGGGGAGCATACTTTGCTGTATCGGTGTTACCCTGATCGGACCCAGGTTTGCGGCCATGATCGAGATGGAACCCGTGGCCAAGACCATGATGCACCAGGTGGTTCTCTCCAAGTTATTCAACATCTTTGCGCTTTGTGGATTCGCCTCACTATTTATCCTGCTCAATCAGTATTTGAAGCGGCGCACCGCGGTTTCCATCGGGATCATCAGTGCCGCCGTGGTGGGCGTGGCGCTGATCGATTCATTCTGGCGTTGGACTTTCTATCTTTGAATCAAGCCGTGGATTTCAACCAATCCGCCAGCTCGGAATCCGTCGCGATATTGGTGCCGAACTGGTAGTCGTGGGCGAGGAGGTTGGCGTAACGCGCCTCGCCGAAGCGTTTGCAGTGGAGGAGAATTTTGGCGCGCTGACCCGGGGCGCGGACCAAGCGGCCGAGGGCTTGGTTTACTTTCTGCAGACCGGGGATCTGGTAGACGCGACGAAAGGCGGTTTCACGGCCCTGGGTATCAAATTCAGCCATGCGGGCGCGCTGCACGGCGTTGACCTCGGGCAGGGCCGGACCGACGACCATCGCGTGGGACACCCGACCGCCGAGCAGGTCGATACTCTCGGCGAAGCTACTGCCGAGCACGAGGAAGAGCGCATCCGCCAGCGCGAGGGATTCCTCGACCCAAGCGGATTGGGCGGTGAGTTGGTGTAGGCGCGGCTGCAAGGCCACGCGCAGCACGTTGGGTCCGTGGTCCACCGCTTTGAGGATCGCCTCGGCGTAGGCATAGCTGGGAAAGAACACGGCTACCGGTCCTTTGGCTGCCGCATGCATCGCCGCAATCGTGGCGGCAGTGCTGGCGAAGTGACGCGAGCGATGTTGGAACGTGGTGTCGACCCGGAAATCCACTGCCACATCGTAGGCCCCGTCCCGCCAGGGTGTCGCCGCCGGCACGAGCGTGGGTGCCGTCGCGATGGCGTCGACCGCGTCCATGCCGATGTTTTGAATGAACTCGGTGGTGGGGCTGAGTGTCGCCGAGGCGAGCACGACCCCGCCATACGTGCGCAGGGTTCCGCCGATGGCGGCAGCCGCATCGAGGCAGGTGAGGGAGAGTTCCCCCTCACGCGGGCACCAGATGAGTTTGCGCAGTTCATGGCGTTCCAGCCACTCGAGTAGTTCCTGCACCCGCCAGAGTTGGCCGCTGAATTCTGGTCCCAGAGCCGCGTAATCGAGCGGTTGATTGGTGAGCAGGTTGGTGATCGTTTTCAGCGTATCGACCAAGTCCGCCTCGAGGGCCGGATCCAGTGATTCGACGGGCAGCAGTGCGCTGATCAACTGCGTGTAGCTTTCCCATGCGCGGATCAAATTGGTCGGGGCCTGGATGTGATCGAGCTCCGCCAACAGGGCGCGCACTTCATTAGCATGCACGTGATGCGAAAAGGCATCTGCCACGCGCGAAGGCAGGTTTTGCGCCTCGTCAATGATCAGCAGGGTGCGGGCCGGATCGAAGCCGGGTTGGAAGTAGAACAGACTGCGATTAGCTGGGGCGAAGACATAATTGTAGTCGCCGATCCAGACATCGTTGAAGGCGAGGGAAGCTCGGGTTATTTCGTAAGGACAGATGCGGGCTTCCCGGCCGGCCGCACGCAGGGTTTCCAATTCGCGGGCTTGATTTTCAAAACGATAAAACCGGGCCAGACCGCTCTGGGGCCAGCGTTCCTCCATCCCGTCCAAGTAGGTGCAATTGTCGCGGACACAGTGAAACACTTGGTTTATGCAATGCTCGGATTTGTTGCGCACATGCCAGGCGGCGACCGAGGGGCCGGCACCCTCGGCGGTATTGGTCATGGCGGCCAGTTGGTGCACGACTTGGATCTGGCCCGTGGATTTGCTGGTAAGATACAGTGCGCGATCGAAGTGACCGGAGCGTAACTGACCGAGGGCGAATTCGAGGAGGACTCCCGTCTTGCCAAAACCGGTCGGGGCCTCGAAGAGGACGGCCGGATGGTGCTCAAACGCTGCCGTCAGGTCCGTCAGGGTGGTTTCCTGTCCAGCGCGGGGTTGGGCAAAGGCAGGACGGAAACGCAGGCCGCGCAGGCGTTCGCGGGCCTGCAGGCGCAGACTGAGGAACTCCGCAACCCGGATGAGCTGTCCCCGATGAGTGGCTTCATCGGCCAGAGTGAGCGGAACGCTTTGCGCGAGACCGCTACCGGCTTCCACGAAGAAGAGTTCGGCGTGGTAGGTTAGCCCGGGATTGGCGAGGCGCTGCAGAATCAGATAGGTGGCGGCTTGCGCGAAATATTCGGGATACTCCCGCCGCAATTCGACCTCATCCATTGGCAGAGGCCGCATGACCGTCTTGATTTCGCGCAGAGTCGTGTGGGTCGTTTCCGGCAGGATCTGGTCAATCCGTCCACTCAAGCTGAGCGTCCATCCCTGATGAAACACCCGTCCAGCAATGGTGACTTCGAACTGCGCGTCGGAACGTTCACTGCCGACTCGTTGGCGCAATTCCTGATGCCATTGCGTGCCGAGTTGAGCGCGCCAGATGCCTTGCTGACCGCTGCCGCTGCCGCTGTCGTGAGGCCCGAGGGTGAATCCCGCGAATTCGCCGACGCTGAGCGTGGCCTGGCGCTGATCGAGATCGAATTCCATTACGTCAGTCGAAAATGAACTCGCTGTGTCCGCGGAGGTATTCCGTCAAGCGGCTGTGCAAGCGGGTGACCTCGCTGGTGGCGGCGGTCTGACCGGCGACGGGTTGGTTCAAGAGCGTTGCCACGGTGCGCCGATCCTCAGCCGGCAGGGTGGGCAGCCAATGTTCCTTGATCGGGTAGCCTTCATCACGGGCGAAACAATACACGGCCTTGAAGTGCACGATGTCGGGGCGATCCGCGGTGTTGAATGCGCCCAAGGCATGCCGCAGCAGTTCCGTCACGGTGGCGCGACTTTCCTCCGGCACATGATTGCGACAAACCATGGTGGTAAAGCCCGAGGCATGGCGCAGGGACTCGTAGCTGCGGCCGATCCCTGTGGCGCGTTGCAACAACTGCGATTCCTTCACGAACCAAGTCTGGCCTTGGTTGGAGCTTTCCAGAATGAGCGCGGCTTCGTCAAAGAGGTCGAGTGGCGCGAGTTTCGCACTGCCGTTTTTTTTTGTGATCCGCTGCATTACCAGCAGCAAGCCGTGCTCCGCGGAAAATACATTGCAGGTTTGAAACGAATCCCCGGGCGGGCGTTTCAACAGCACGAACGCATTGGTGTGGAGCGTGAGACCGGGCACGCGCGTGACTCAGTTTTCCGGCATGGGATTGGGCGTGGGCCCGGTGAAGGTGCGCGGCCAGGGCGGCACCACGCCGCCACCCGAAATGATGAGCTTCATGCCTTCGCCCACACTCATCTCCAGTTCCACGATGTCCTTGATCGGCACCAAAATCAGAAAGCCACTGGTAGGATTCGGCGTGGTGGGCACAAACACGGTCCAGACTTCCTGCTCGGTCTTCGCTTGAGCCTCACCGCGGGCCTTGCTGGTGAGAAACCCGATGACCCAGGCATCCTTGCGGGGAAATTCGATAAGCACGACTTTGCTGAAGAGATTGCGTTTCTGCGAACCAAAGGTGTCCACGATTTGCTTCACTGTGGTATAGACTGCATTGACCCCGGGAATGCTCAGCATGATGCGTTCGCCGACGCTGAGCAGGTAGCGCCCGAACATGTGGCGGGAGACGTAACCGAGCAAGGTGACCAACAATAGGACGATCAGGGTTGAGAGGATGTCCCAAACAATATTCAGGCTCGGCCGGTCACGCAGGAATTCCGGCAGGTAGACAAAGAATAATGGACGGAAGGTTCCGCCGACGGCGTCAATGATCTTGCGCAACGCCCAGATGGTGACGACCAACGGGGCCAACAGGACCAAGCCGGTGATGAAGGCATTGCGAAACGTAACCAGCTTGGAGTCTTCTAGGTCGGCCATGGATAAAACCGCATTCTCACCAAACCGGCCGCGGAAGCAAAATTATTTGCGCAAAACAAATAACGGCAGGGCCCCGGCTCGGGCCAAAAGGCGCAGGGCCCGGCCTTCGGCGGCCCGCATCCGGCGCTTTTTGGCCGGTTCCAGATCATCGTATCCCGCCAAGTGCAGCCAGCCATGGACGAGATACAGGGTCAGTTCGTTGGTGAAATCGCGGTGGCGTCGCCGGGCATAGGTCGCGGCGCGGTCGGCGGAAACACAGACTTCACCCGCCACGCCCATGGTGGCATCGCCCTCAAAAGTGATTACATCGGTCGGCGTGGGATCATTGAGGAAATCCGCGTGGAGTTGGGCCAAGGCATCGTCGGTCAGGAACACAATTGAAAGTTCTCCGGCGGGGCAGCCACCGAGGAACTTTGCGGCTGATCCGTCCAATAGCTTGATCACGCGCTCCACTTCTTTGCGCGGCACTTTCAACCGAGGGTGTCGGTTGGCGATGCTGATACTGCGGTCCGGGCTCATGCCTTGGGCGGTTCGTCCGGTTTATTCTCGGTGGGATAGTCCACGCGGGAATGCAGCATGTTCAACATGGTATAGGCGAAGCTGCTTTTGATCTTGGTGATCTCGGCAAAGGTCAGGGGTGAGTCGTCGAGTTGCTTGTCCTCCACGCGTTCCCGAATGACGGCATCGATCAATTCGCCAAGGTGCTGCGGGGTGACCTTGCGCAAGGTGCGCGAAGCCGCCTCGATCCCATCCGCGAGCGAGATGATCGCACTCTCCTTGAATTGCGGGATGGGGCCGTCGTAGCGGTAGGTCGATTCGGCGACTTCGACCGGGGCCAAGCCCGGTGGCAGCGGATCCTTTGAATCCCCGCGGTTAAACGGGGCATTGCTGTTGCTGGCGCTCTGTTTCGCGCGATGGAAGAAATAGCGGATCAGCGAAGTGCCGTGATGCTGGCGGATCACATCAATGATGGCCCGGGGCAGGCGGTGCTTGCGGGCGAGGTCGACGCCTTCCTTGACGTGACTCTTGATGATCAGGGCGGAGAGAGAGGGATTGTTAACGTCGTGCGGATTATCCCGCGTGCGCTGATTCTCGATGAAGTATTCCGGCTTGGTGGTCTTGCCGATGTCGTGAAACAGCGCACAGACCCGGGCGAGCAGCGGATTGGCTCCAATGGCGCTGGCGGCATTCTCGGACAACTGGGCGACCACGAGCGAATGATGATAGGTGCCCGGTGCTTCCAACTGCATCAGACGCAGGAGCGGATGATTGTAATCCGTCAGTTCCAGCAGGGTGATATCGGTGGTCCGCTTGAAGAGACTTTCCAGCAATGGCAGCAGACCGACCACAATGATGCCGGTCAGGAGACCGGACGCCAGACCCGCGCCGAATTGTTTCAACAAAGTCGGGGCGGGCAGCTGATCGGCAAACCCAATGAGCAGTGCGAAGATCGCCACGGTGAGACCGCCCAGACCGGCCGCCCGCACGACCCGACTGCGTTTGCGTGCGTCTTGGCAGGAAAAGATGGCCACGGTCGAGGCGAGGAAAGTCAGCACCAACAGATCGAGCCGGTTGCCGTAGATGACGCCGGTGAAAATTGAAATGAACAGCGCCATGAAAATGGCCGAGCCGAAATCAATCAGGATGGCCACGATCAGCGGGGCGAAGGCCGACGGAGCGATATAGGGCAGGGTGGAGGCCCATGAGCCGTCCTGGGCAAAGAAGTCCAGTGAACTCAGCGAGAACACGGCGCGCACCAAGGTGATGTTGAGAATCACGACCAACGCGAGCAGACCGAGCCGGCCGTTGCTCTGGAAAGTTTCGCGATCCTCGAGCCGCACATAAAACACACTCGCCAGCACCATCGCGAGCACGAGCAGGATGCGGCCGAACAGGCGCAGATCCTCGTCTAGCTGGTTGGCGGTGCTTTCGCTCAGCACCTTGCGGTGGGCCAGCAGCATTTCGTATTGTTCAGGGGTAACCCGCGTGCCCGCCTCGATGATGGTTTGCCCGCGGGTGACATTTACACTGACGGGATTGAGTTGCGCCACGGCGGCTTCCTCGCGCGCAGTGGTGGCCTCGCGGTCGAAAACGAGATTGGGCTCGATGCCATTGCGCAGGATGCGAAAAAGCGCAAACGAGACGGGCCGCGGCACGTCTTCGCCGGAAAGATTGATGCGCAGGTGCGTGATGGCTTCTTCCAAGGACTGGACGTGGCGCACCGTGACGCCGCCAGTGGGCGAGGCCACCTGCAATACCGATACATTGCCCGGGGTGTCCGCATTGAGCGATTCGTCGTGCACGCCGTCTTCGTAGATTTGTCGCAGCTCGTTTAGCCCCGCCTCGATCAACGTGGACCGCCGTTCCGGAGTGACCTGCGTGAGCAACGTTTTCAGATCTTCCAAATTAACGCGATAGGGGCCGGTGGCGTTGAATGTTTCCAACGCGGCCGTCATATCAATCAGCACATCCGATCCCTTTGCAGGCTCCGTCCTATGAAACCGCTCCACCTCGGCGATCTGGTCCTGCAACTCGCGCATGGCCGCCTCGAACTTCAGGAGTGATTTTGTCTCCAAGGCGTAAACCGGTGGCACGCGGTCAAGAATCTGCTCCCGGGCTTGCTGCGTGCGGTGGGCGCTCTCGTAACTAAAAGGCATGGCCGCATCGATGGTGGCCGTCGCGAGCTGGTTGGGCAGCACCGGCAGATTGGCCGTGTGCAAACCGGCTGAGCTGATGACAACGATCGCGATCACCGTGACGCAAAAAATCAGCGCCGTGATCCAACGGCTCTTTTCCAGAAACACCATCACCGCTCCGGGCTCCGCCGTGCGGCGCGAGCGGCGGCCACCAAAAAGGTTACGCAAGCTTTGCAAAAGCGGCATGCTCAGGCGTCTCCCTCCGGCTTGATGGGGTTTTGATATTCGTCGTAGGCCGCGATGATTTTTTGCACCAGCGGGTGACGCACCACATCGGCCGCACTGAAAGTATGAAAGGCGATGCCCTCGACATGATTGAGGATGCGGCGGACCTCGATTAGGCCGGATTGCTTGCTGCGCGGCAGGTCAACCTGGGTGATGTCGCCGGTGATGACCATGCGCGACCCTTCGCCCAGTCGGGTGAGGAACATCATCATCTGTTCCGGCGTGGTATTCTGCGCCTCATCGAGAATAATGAACGCATTGGAAAGGGTGCGGCCGCGCATGTAGGCGAGCGGGGCGATTTCGATGATGCCCTTTTCGGTCAGGCGCGTCACATCCTCGGAATCCAGCATGTCGTGCAGGGCATCATAGAGCGGTCGCAGGTAGGGCAGGATTTTTTCGCGCAGATCGCCCGGCAGAAAGCCGAGGGTCTCGCCGGCTTCGACGGCGGGTCGGGTCAGGATGATGCGCTGCACTTCATTGTTCAGCAAGGCGCGGACTCCGGCCGCGATGGCCAGGTAAGTTTTGCCGGTGCCGGCGGGACCAATGCCGAACACGACGGAATCGCGCAGCATGGATTGCAGGTAGAATTTCTGGCCGAGGGTTTTGGGGACGATACTCTTGCGGTTGGTCGGGATGACCATCGGCTCGGCCACCAGTTCGTGCAGCTGGGCGCCTTCACCCCGCGCAAAGGTTTCGACAATGTGCTCAAAGTCCGGTGTGCGGATCGCCATGCCTTGGGCGCGGGCTTGGTCGAGGAACTTGAACAGTTCTTCGGCGACTGCGGCGGCCGCGGCGGGGGCTTCGATCTTCAACCATTCTTCCCGCGTGACAAGTTTCACCCCCAGGAGATGTTCGGCCCGGTTGAGGTTGTCCACCCGGCCGGCGTAAAGCTGGTTGAGGTGGCGCGGATTGGAGAAATGCAGGGTCTTGGTAACCACGGTTCAGGCGCTGGGATTGGCCGACAGGCTGGCGGCTACACTGGACAGTCGCTCCCACGTTGCATCGAGGGCTTGCGGCAGGATGCGGGTTTGGCCGATGACCGGCATGAAATTGTTGTCGCCGCTCCAACGTGGCACAATGTGGCCGTGCAAATGGGCGATGCTGCCTCCTGCGGCGGTGCCCAAATTGAAACCGACATTGAAGCCGTCCGGCTTGATGGCTGCTGTCAGCAGTCGTTTGGCAAAGACCACCGTCTCCATCAGATCGGCCCGTTCCGCCGCGTTAAGTTCCTCCAATTCGATGACTTCGCGGTAGGGAATGGCCAGCAAGTGTCCCGGATTATACGGGAATCGGTTCATCAAGAGGTAGGAACGAGGGCTGCGATGCACGATGAGCGCAGCGCGGTCGTCCCCCAAGGCAGGTAGTTCCGTAAACGGGCGTTTGGTCTCCGGGTATCGGGGCGCCTCGATATACTCCATGCGCCAATAAGGGTGCAATTGCTCCATCAGAATAAGGGTAGGCAGGAGAAACCGCTGTCCGGGCAAAGTCAAAGCCATCATCGGAAAACCTGCCTGTCAGGAATCGGACTTGCGCTTAATATGACGAACGTCATCTTATGGCTGCTCGAGTCTGCCCGATTCACCATGCGCTATCCACCCAACCACAAAGTCGCCACCCGCCGCCGCATTGTTTCGGCGGCCAGTGCGGCGTTTCGGGAAAGCGGGGTCGAGGGCATGGGTCTGGATGAAATCATGCGCCGCGCCGGCCTGACGCATGGCGGCTTTTACGCGCATTTCCGGGATAAGTCCGAGTTGGTCGCCGAAGCCTGCGCCGCGGCTTTTGGCGCCGCGGTGGTTAATCTGGAACGGATTGCCGAACTGCCGACCCCGGCCAAACGCGCCCGGCTCTTGATCGACAGTTACCTGTCGGCCCGCCATCGCGACAACCGCGGGTCGGGTTGCCTGATCGTGGCGGTTGGAGCGGATATGGCCCGCTTGACCGGGTCGGCGCGTGATGGCTTTACCCGCGGTTTCGAACGGCATTTGGAACGCCTCGAAACCGTGCTGCGTTTATCGGCCGATGCGCTGGAGAATCACGACCGCGTCACGCATTTGATGAGCGCTCTGGTCGGAGCTTTGCTTTTTGCCCGGGCCACGACCGATGTCACCCGCAGTGATGCGTTGTTGAGCTCCTCGCGTCGCATGCTCAAATCCGAATTCTGCCACTAATTTTATCATGAACAACCCCCCCTCCACTTCACCCCGCCGCGTCGTGATCACTGGTCTTGGTGCCGTCACGCCCGTGGGCAAGACCACCGCAGAAACCTGGGATTCACTGGCCAACGGCCGCAGCGGCATCACCAAGATCACGCGCTTCGATCCAACCGGTTGTAATGCGCAAATCGCCGGAGAGGTGAAGGACTTCGACCCGACGTTGCCCTTGGCCACACCGCTCATGCCGCGCGGACCCGAAGGCGCGCCGCTCACCCAAGTGTTGACGCCGAAAGACGTGAAAAAGTTCGGCCGGTTCACGCACCTCGGTTCGGTTGCAGCCGTCGAGGCTTATGCCGACTCGGGTTTGGATGCGCACCGCACGGAATTTCAACCCGACCGCATGGGCGTGAATCTTGGCGTGGGTCTTGGCGGCTTGCCGGAAATGGAAGCGATGCACGACACGTGGAAGACCGGTGGTTACCGCAAGATTTCGCCATTCTTCATTATCCAAATCGCGCCGAATTTGTTGGCCGGCCAAGTCAGCCTGTTGCTCGATTTCCGCGGCCCCAACATGAGCGTGGCGTCGGCTTGTGCCACCAGCGGTCATGCGATCGGTGAAGCGGCGGCGGCGATTGCGCGCGGCGACGTGGAAGTGATGCTGGCCGGCGGGTCCGAATCCACCGTCACGCCGTTGGCGATCGGCGCCTTTGCGCAGATGCGCGCACTCTCGACCCGCAACGACGATCCCACGGCGGCCTCACGGCCCTACGATAGCGACCGTGACGGCTTTGTGCTTGGCGAAGGTGCGGTGGTTTTCCTATTGGAGGAATATGAACAAGCCGTGAAACGCGGCGCCCGGATTTACGCCGAGGTGCGCGGTTACGGTGCGACGGCGGATGCTTATCACTTGTCTTCGCTGGCTCCGGGGGCCGAAGGATCGGCGCGGGCGATGCAGGCGGCTTTGAACCGATCAGGTCTCAAGCCCTCTGATGTGGATTATGTTTCGGCCCACGCGACCTCGACGCCAGGCGGTGATGGCGAGGAAGCGGCCGCGATTGCCACCGTGTTTGCCGACAACAAAGCCAATCTGCACGTGAGCGGCGTGAAATCCATGACCGGCCACCTCCTCGGGGGTGCGGGTGCGATGGGTGCATTCGCCGCGGTCAAGGCGATCCAGGAAGGCCTCGTGCCGCCGACGATCAATCTCGCGAATGTCGACCCGGCCTGTGCGGCCACCGGGCTTAACTTCACGCCAAATACTGCCGTGAAGAAAGAAGTGCGTGCGGCCCTGGCCAACAGCTTCGGTTTTGGCGGCACCAACGCCTCGCTGGTCTTCGCCAAGGTCTAAGACTTGGCCGACAGGATCCGTTCCCAGTAGCCCACGTCGATCCAGCGGTTGAATTTCCAACCGACTTGCTCGAAGTGGGCGACTTTGCGGAAGCCAAGTTTTTCGTGCAGGGCCACGCTGGCGGGATTGGGCAGGGCGACACCGCCGATGACGCTGTGCTGCCCCAGCGTCTGCACCGCATCGATCAATGCTTGATAGAGTTGGGTGCCAAGTCCCCGACCTGTGGCGGTTGGCGCCAGATAGACCGTGCTTTCGACGGTATAACGATAGGCGCAGCGGCCTTTCCAAGGACCGGCATAGGCGTAGCCGGTAACCAACCCATCGGTCACGCTCACCAACCACGGCAGCTTGGCCGTGATCTCGACGATGCGTGCCGCCATGTCGGCAACTTCTACCGGGCTCTCCTCAAAAGTGATGACGGTCTCGGCAATGTAGTGGTTGTAGATCGCACAGATCGCGGCCGCATCACTCGATTGGCAGGGACGGATGACATCACTCATGGTAGAAGTTATGAGTGGATATACGCAGCCGTGAAACGCTGGCGAGTGTGTTTGCGACGATCTTTACCGGGACCCCCTTTTGCGATTCACATCCGGCCAACTCATGGTTGGCTCCCTTCGTTGAAAACATTCTGGCTCAATCTCAAGCGCTCCGTCCCTGCGGGGTTTCTGGCGGCCTTGGGGCTGAGTGCGGCGTTCTGGCTGTTTGTAACGTGGGACCAATCGCACTGGTGGAGCAAAAAGGAGGATTATAGCTTCGGCTGGCTCGTTCCGCTGTTTGTGATCTACGTGATCTACGAACGTTGGCCCGTGATTTTAGCCGCGCTGAAAACTTGCGCGGAGCCCTCAAGTCCGCGGGCCGCCGGTCCGCACAAGTGGCTGTTTCGCGGGCTGATCACCTGTTTCCTGGGGTTTGGGGCCCTGTTCTTTTTGTTGGGATCTTTTTACCGGGCGGGCGCGGGTCCTTCCTATCCCGGCACCCTCGCCATCACCATGGGCACGGTCGGCTTGGTGTTCGGTCTGTTGCTGACCAATGCGCCGGAGACACCTGCTCCATTCAAAGCCACGCTGTTGGGTGACGCGCGGGTGCAACTCGTGGCGTTGATGATTTTCCCGGTGATGATCTGGTTCGTTTCAGCGCCAATGGTTTCGGTGATCGAGAATCAGGTCAGTCTGTTTCTGCTGCACAAGGTGGTGACGGTGGTCTCCTTTGTTTTCGACGTGTTGGGCATGCCGGTGGAGCAGGAGGGCAACGTCTTGGTGTTGCCTACTGGACGTGTTGGCGTGGCCGAGGCCTGCTCTGGGATTCGCTCGCTGACCGCCTGCCTGTTTGCGGGCTCATTCCTCGCGGCAGTGTTTCTCGATAAGTTATGGAAGAAGGTTACGCTGGTTGCGGTCTCCATGCTGTTTGCGTTTTGCACAACCTGCTGCGCGGTTTGTTTCTCACCGCCTACGCCTACAATTACGGTCTAGAGGCCATTGAAGGCACGGTGCACGATGTCGCCGGTTACTCGGTGCTCGGCTTGACCGTGATCGGTCTGCTCTGCCTGTTGCCGCTTTTCAATCTGCGACTGGCGAGTGTCGACGAGCTTAATTCTGATAAGGAACCGTCCTGAACGTGAAGGCCGCGGCCGGATTGATATCCTGATCGAGCAGGGTCTGCACTTCAGCCTGGGTGATGGCACTGTTGTCCTCGGTGCGATTGCGTGCCGAGATCAGCCGGTCGGGCTGTTGCTGGGCATCACGTAAAACCGTGTAGGCCCAGTAGCTGTTTTGACGCAGATCAATCAGCCGTTGCGTTACGTAGGGCTGCTTGGACCGGGTAAATTCGTCGCTGGTGAAACCTTCGCGCCGCATGGCGGTGATTTCGCGCTGGATCAATTTTTCCACTTCGGGCGCCCGTTTCGGTTCCACAGCCGCATAGATCTCGATGAAATTTTGCCCCCTGAATCCTTCGTTGTAGATCATCCGGCAAGACACCACGTAGCTGGCTCCGAGTTCCTCACGCACCCGCTGGCGCAACCGCTCCTCAATGATGTTGGTCAGCAACCGGTAGCGGCGCTCGGTAAATACATCCGGGTCGCTCGCAATCGGCCAGTAGAACGCCACCGCGACCTGACGCAGGGCTGGGTTAACCGTCCAGGTCATGGGCGCACCGGGTTGGGCGGGTGGTTTGACCTCGACCAATTTTTCCGTGGCGGGGCGTGACTCACGCTGGGGCAAGGCGCCCAAGGTTTTCGCCATCGCCTCCGTGGCGGTGGCCAAGTCGACATCGCCCACCATGCTGACCTCGATCGGGCCGTGTTGAAACTGCGGTTCCAACCAAGCGCGCAGTTCGTCCAGCGTGCGGGAGGAAAGCGTTTCCATGGCCGGAACCCCGAAGCGGGCATCGTCCGACGCGAGCACCCGCGGGGCATTTTGAAAAATCGGCCCACCCGGGGAAGTAGCCAGCGATTCGTAGATCGAACCAAAGCCAGCGCGGGCGGCGCGCACGGCCTCGGGTCGATAGGCGGAATCGGTGAGGAGGGCGGTAAGCGTTTGCAGGCCGAGCAGCAATTCGCGGGGAGCGCAGCGCAGGGAAAAGTTAAACGCATCCGAGCCGACGCCAAAATTCAACCCGATGACATGGCCGTTGAGAATATCCGACATCTCGTTGTTCGTGTGCCGGCCGACTCCGCCGACCAACAGGCCGTGGTTGGCCAGCTGATCGAGCCCGGGCTCATTCAGCGGCATGCTGAGGCGACCGTCGCCCACGCGCAGATTCACCAGCACGGTATCTTCCTCGAAATCCGTTTGCTTGAAATTAAAGTTCACGCCGTTGTCGAACTGGCTCAGTTGCACATCGAGATCATCGACATGGTTGGTGGCCATGAGTTTGCCGGTGGGACCGAAGTCGGTGTAGGCGAACTCAACTTCACTCCGATCAACCGGCGGCAGGATCTCGATCCGGCGACTGTAGTCATAGGCCGCCACCACATTGGCCAGGGTGATCTTGAGGGCGGAGTTGGCCCCGATGAAAACCTTGGGTGGTTGCTGGCCCCATGCATCGCGAAAGGCCCGGTTGCAGTCCTCGAGCGTGGCCGCCTCGACGCGCGGCAACATCTGGTCGGCAATGAATTCTGCGCTGCTGAAGACCCGGTCATAGTTGATCGCGACGGCCAAGCCGGTGGCGATGTTGTCCGATGGGGTGGTGGCCGCGGAGCGCACGCCCTGTTCATACTGGGTCTTGTAGTAAACCTTGGCGTCGCGTAGCTCGGCCGAGGTGAAACCGTAGTCCAACGCACGGCGAAGTTCCTGATCGGCTTCGCTGGTAACCAAGCGCCAAGCGAGCAGCTTGCTCGGTAGGCTCAAGGTGTTGATCCGCCAACCATTCAGATTGCCGCTAAAATTGACGCTGGGGGAAATGAAACTGGTGCCGCGGCGCTGCGCCATGCGCTGAAACCGCTTGTAAAGCATGTGAAAGCCGAGCGATGCCTGCAGATCACTGGTCCACTGCGCCAGCGATTCGGTATCGGTCGGAGCCGGTTCGGCATGGGCCATCTGCAAGACCATGCCAATGATGTCGGGGTCCTTGAAGACCGTGGCATTCAGCGCGGGGTCGGTGACGGGTTTTTCCAAGGTCAGGCTTGGCTCGGGGCGAGCGGGGGCACGGGCCGTGAGGGGTTCAAAGATCGTCTGGATCAGTTGCGCCGCCACCGCCGGATCGACCTCGCCGACCACGGAAAGAATCATCCGCTCCGGCCGATACCAGGCATCATAGAACGCGCGAAATTGGGCCGGGGTGAATTTGCGAATCTGGTCCTCCAGACCAATGGGCGAACGGGTGTTGAGCCGGGCATACGGCAGGACGAAGGCCTGATAGGCGAGGGCGGTGCGCAGATCCGGCACATTGCGGGTGGACATCTCACTCAGCACCACGCCGCGCTCCAGGTTTACTTCCTGTTCGGAGAAAGTGATGCCTTGGGCGTATTCGCGAAACACATTGAGACCCTCGCGCAAGGTTTCCGGTTTGGTGTCGGGCAGCTCCAGATGGTAGATGGTGTAGTCGTAGGTCGTGAACGCGGTGTTGTCGGGACCAAACGCAATGCCCATCCGCTGCAGGTTGGCCATCAACGAGCCCTCCGGGTGATCCTCTGTGCTGCGAAAGGCCATGTGCTCCACAAAATGGGCGAGACCACGCTCGTCATCGCTTTCGTGCATCGAGCCGGCTTGGACGATGAAGCGCATGGAAATGCGGCCCTTCGGCTCGGCATTCGGCCGGATCGCATAGCGGAAACCGTTGGTCAAAATACCCCATTGCACCGCCGGATCAGGCTGCAGATCACTCTGCTCGTGGGGCCACTTGGGTTGGGCGTTCGCCGCAGAAAATGTAAGGAGTAGGCCCAGCAATAGGGCGCGGCGGTGTCCGATCACCCCTTCATCCTTAGGTCGTTTCCCCGGTCCGCGTCACGCGGAAAAGGCTCGGAAAAATCCGATTTGGTCATTTTCCCTAAGTGGTTACCCATGTTGTGGCTCTACCGATTGCTGTTTCTCCCCGCGCTCCTTTTGAGTTCGCCGTTTTATGTGCGGCGGATGTGGCGGCGTGGCAGCTATGGGGAAAACTTTAGGCAGCGGTTCGGCGGCACCGGCGCTTTGCCGGCCAAAACACCCGGGGTAAAACGCATCTGGCTGCAAGCCGTCAGCGTGGGCGAGATGCTGGCCATCGCGCCACTACTGCAGGCTTGGCGACGCGAGGGCGGGGTGGAGGTTTACCTCACGACCACGACCAGCACGGGCTACCAGGTGGCGCGGGAGCGTTACCGAGAACACACCATTGGCATTGGCTATTTCCCCTTGGACTGGTGGGGCTTCAGCGCACGGGCTTGGCGGCGGGTGCAGCCTGATGTCGTGATATTGACCGAGGGCGAACGTTGGCCGGAACACATTCATCAGGCCGCCGTTCGCGGCGTGCCGGTCGTGGCCGTCAATGCCCGGCTCTCCGACCGCAGCTTCACGCGCATGATGAAGTTCCGCGACGCGGTGCAACCACTCCTGCGCGGTATCACCCACGTGCTGGCTTGCTCCGAACACGATGCGGACCGTTTCCGCGCACTCGGTATTGCCGAATCAGCGATTACCACCACTGGCAGCATCAAACTGGATGTGGAAATTCCCGTCATCAGTGCGGACGAGAAAGCACGTCTGCGCTGCGAACTCGGCCTGCCGCCGGACGGCTTGATACTGATGGGAGCCTCGACATGGGAAGGCGAAGAGACCGCCCTCGTGAAGGCGTTGCAAAAGGCCCGGGCTGCGGGACAGAACTGCTCCTTGCTCTTGGTGCCTCGTCACGCTGAGCGACGGAGTGCGATCGAGCTTATGCTCAAGGGCCGCGCCCTTACTTATCATTTTCGATCCAAAGGAGTCTATGGGGCCAAAGCGGAACTGACGGACCAGTCGACGGCGGTCGATGTGGCCGTGGGCGATACGACCGGCGAGATGCGAAATTTCCTGCAATTGGCCGATGTGGTTTTTGTCGGCAAGAGCCTGCCACCCCACATGGAAGGCCAAACCCCGGTGGAGTCGGCGATCCTGAGCCGCCCGATTATCTTTGGGCCCGGCATGGGTAATTTCAGGTTGATTGCGCGCGAATTGGTCACTGCCGGTGCGGCTTCCATGGTAGCCGATGCACATGAATTGGCGGATCAGGCGGTCCAATTTTTAAGCGATGCGGAACTCCGCGCGAGCAGCGGGGCGGCCGGGCATGATTGGCACCAACAGAATGTCGGCGCCGTGGCCCGCACCCTGACGGCGATTCGCGCCTGCCTAAGCTGAATAATCCATTCAGAATTTCCTGCGGATTTCGCGGATTAATTCTGCCTGAGTTCGCACCAGCCTAGCGAAAATTCGGCAACGGCGGTTCCGAATCACGGCCGGAGGAATCCCGGGTGGGTAGTTCCATGGTCCGTCCGCTGAACAGGTTAATCGCGAGGGGCAAACCAAAGGCCGCCACGGCGGGGATCAGCCAGGTCAGTTCTTGGCCAAGGGCAAAGCCGACTAACGCAACCGCGCCCAGACCCATGATGAAAAAGGCGGAGAACTGTCGGAAGGCGAAAAGACCGGTGAAACCGATCAACAAGCCGCCGAGTGCGACTTGCCAGGTCGTCAACGCCGCGATCAACCCGATGACAAACCCGATCGGGGCGAGCATCACGTTTTCGTCCCGCCGCGTGTAGGTCTGGCACCAGATGGCCACACTGAGCAGGCCCAACAGCACGCAATAAGCGGGGACTTCGGTTTGAGACCAATAGACTGAGTCCAGGCCCAGGGCGAATTTGAGCAAGAACCCACCGCCAAAGGCCCGGACCGGATCGATCCAGAGGACCGGCACCCACCACCACGGGCGGTGACGTCTGCTGTTATGCAGGCTATGAAAGCGATCGAAACTGCGCAAACGCACCACCGACGACAGGAGTGACCGGCCTCAAGTTTTCGAGCCACCCCGAGTGTTAGTCTGGGATGTGGTTTCGGGGCGACCGTGACGAAACCGTCACGT
>JAURHD010000014.1 GCA_030833445.1 Cephaloticoccus sp.
CGCGCCATTGCCGATGCTGACCATGGCAATGACAGCACCGACACCGATGATGATACCGAGTGCGGTGAGGGAGGAACGCAGGATATTGCGGCGCAGGGCGCGAAGGGAAATGATGAGGGTGGAACTGATGCGCATCTTAGGCTTGCTCCGTGAGTTTGGCCTCAGCCTCGGCGGCGAGGAGTTTCTTCATCTCCTCCGGCGCTTGGAGCCGGTTGGCGACTTGTATATCGCTGACGATCCGGCCGTCGCGCATGATGAGGTTGCGCTTGCAGTATTGGGCGATGTCGAGCTCGTGCGTGACCATCAGGATGGTGATGCCGGCATCGTTGAGTTTTTGAAACACGCCGAGAATATCGACCGAGGTTTTGCTGTCGAGATTGCCGGTCGGTTCATCGGCCACGAGGATCTGCGGCTCGTTGACGAGGGCGCGGGCGATGGCGACGCGCTGTTGCTGACCGCCGGACAGTTGACTGGGAAAGTGATCGGAGCGGTTGCTCAGGCCGACAAGGTTGAGGCAGTAGTCGGCCCGTTCACGGAGTGCCTTGGACGAAAGGCGCTTCTGGCCGTAGAGCATGGGGAGCTCGACATTTTCGAGTGCAGTGGTGCGGCTAAGGAGATTGAAACCTTGGAATACGAATCCGAGTTTCTGATTCCGGAGGTCGGCGAGCTCGTTGCGATCGAGGCGGGATACATCGACGCCGTCGAGCAGGTAGGTGCCCTCGCTGGGCCGGTCGAGGCAACCGATGAGGTTCATCATGGTGGACTTGCCGGAACCGCTGGCGCCCATCACGGCCATGAACTCGCCCTTCTGGATATCGAGGGACACTCCGCGCACGGCGTGCACCTTGACCTCGCCGGAGTCATAGACCTTGTGGATATTCTGCAACTGGACGACAGCGCTCATGAATTGGGCAGAGCGCTGTGTTAGATTCGGCGGCGCTGGCCGCTGAACGGATTCGTGGTCGGGGTGTTGGCAGCATCCCCACCCGGAATGAATACGCTCGTGACGAGGACATCGCCCTCGGCCAGGCCTTCAATGACTTCCGTGTTCGTGCCATCGGTAATGCCCAGTTTGACAGTGACCGGTTCGATCACGGGTTTTTCGGGCGTGCCGCTGAATTTGTAAACTGTGCGGGTGGTGATGGTGGGTTCGCTCGAATTACGGTTGCGGTCGCCCCGGTTACCGAATGCCGGTAACTCAAGGCCGCGCTCCTTCGCTAATTGCTGGATCTTGGTGCGAACTTCGGCTGACGGCGGACCTGAGCCGGGGGTGAACCCGGCATCCTGCATCAATTGCATCATTTGTTCACGCGTGGCGGGAACCGGGGCGGCGGCCGATGGGGCGCTCGTTTCGCCTTTTGCCTGGGTCACAGGCGGCGAAGGTAACAGGGATTCCGGCATGCGCACGCGCAAGGTGCTGTTGGCCACGCGCAGCGTGTTTGACCGGTTGGCGACAATGACGGAGACGTTGGCGGTCATGCCGGGTTTGAGTTTCAAGTCTTCATTCCGCACCTCGATGATCGTCTGATAGGTGACGACATTGGACTCGGTCGTGGGCTTGCTGCGGATTTGGATGACCCGGCCGCGGAACTGGCGATTGGGGAAGGCATCGACGGAGAAGTTTACATTCTGGCCAACCTCCACGCCGCCGATATCGGCTTCGGCAATAGATGCATTGATCTGCATCTTGGTCAGATCGCCGGCGATGACGAATAGCACCGGGGCGTTCAAGCTGGCGGCGACAGTGCGGCCAACGTCGGTTTGCCGATCGAGCACCATCCCGTCGACCGGGGCGTAGATCGAGCAGCGGGCGAGATCGACCTTGGCGTTTTCCACCGCGGCCTGCTTGGTCAGCAAGGAAGCATCAGCCTGCGCCAGGGTGGCCTCGGCCTGGTCGAGCTCTTGTTGGGAAACAAGATTTTGCTGACGCAGGGCGCGGGTGCGTACCGTGTTAAGTTTAACCAGGGTGTAGTTGGCCTTGGCCGAAGCGTAGTCTGCTTCACTCTGGCGCAACCGCTGTTCATAGGTGGCGGGATCGATCTTGGCGATGAGCTGGCCTTCTTTCACCGGCGAGTTGAAATCAACCAGCACTTCGGTCACGAGGCCCGAGACTTGGCTGCCAACCTGAATTGAGGTGACCGGCTCGAGTGAGCCGGTCGCTGTAATGACCTGGCTGACTTCGCCCTTACTGACGGTGGTGGTCGTGAAAATTGGCGCCGCTTCGGTTTTGTGGCCGTAATAATACCAAGCACCCACGGCGCCGGCGACAATCACGAGCAACAGAATGTAACGGAGAGGAGATTTTGACTTGGCCATGTAAGGTAGAGTGGATGCTGACTGGCCTTGGCGGCGCAGTCATTGCGTGTTTGGAGACGGTGAAGCAGCGTGCCGGTGACAAATAATTAGTCCCAGAGGATATAATTACTCCCTGGCGGATTGTTTCAGCGCGGCGGCCACGACCGGAGGCACGAAATGGCTGACATCGCCGCCATACTTGGCGACCTGTTTGACCAAAGTCGAGCTGGTGTAGCTGAACTGCTCATTCGGCATCACGAAAATGGTTTCCAAGGCTGGTTGGAGGTGGCGGTTCATCAATGCCATATTGAATTCGAACTCAAAGTCGGAAAGGGCGCGGAGGCCGCGAATGATGGCCTGGGCCTTTTGAGCCATGGCGAATTCCACCAACAAACCGTCGAAGGTGGTCACGGTGACGTTGGTCAATTCGCCGATGCTGGCCTCGACCATCTGTTGGCGCTCGTCGGCGGAGAAACGAGGGCCCTTGCCGACGTTGGCCGCGATGGCGACGGTTACATGATCGAACAGCTTGGCCGCGCGCCCAAGCACATCGAGGTGTCCATAGGTGATGGGATCAAACGTGCCGGGATAGATGCAATGGCGCATGGGAATGGATCGAGCTAAAGGGTTGGAAGGCAGTCAAGCGAAGGTCTTTTTCGAACAAATGTCTCAATCAGGTTACGGTTTACGATATTGCCTTTGGCAAGCCAACATGCGTTTTTCGCGATTCCCTTGCGTTTCACCCTACCCAATATCCTGACCGTCTCCCGGCTGCCCGCGATGTTTGCCATCGTGGCCCTGATGTATGGTGACTTTCAATGGGGGGCGACGATTGCCTTTTGGCTCTTCATCGCCGCCGCTTTATCCGATTGGCTCGACGGCAAACTGGCCCGGGAAAGCGGTCAGGTTTCCACCTTCGGCCGTTTCATGGATGCGGTGATCGACAAAGTCATGGTCGTCGGACTCATGGTTGCGTTGGTGAATGGCGGTTATTTCGAGGCCTATCGCACCACGGCGATGTTGATGGTGTTGTGCATCATTGGCCGCGAATTCCTGATTTCCGGTCTGCGCATGGTGGCGGCGAGCAAAGGCGTGGTGGTCGAGGCGGATGCCGGCGGCAAGTTCAAGACCTTCCTCCAACTCAATGCCATCGGCTGGTTGCTGGGTTGGAAAATGTTGGTGGTTGATTTTGGGGATGTGGGCGAGGCTGGGGTAACCAAAACGGTCCATGTCGTCGGTCTCGTATTTTTTGTCACATCGGTGGTGCTGACCCTGACCTCAGGCTGGACTTATTTCCGCAAGCACGGGCACGTGGTGCGGGATTGAAGCCATGGAGTTCAAGCAACCGGTCTGGCCGCGATTTTTGTCCTCAGCGATGGTGCTGAATTGCGCGACCTTGGGTCCGATTGGGCGCCGTCTGCCAGCCCCCGGAACCTGGGGCTCTGTGGCGGGATTGTTGTATTTCACGGTGTTCTTTGCCGATCGCTATGGGATTTTTGGCACACTGCTGCTGAGTGCGATTGGGTCCTATGTGGCGGTGGCGATTTGCGGTGAAGCAGAGTTTCGTCTGGGCCGGCGTGATCCCGGTGAAGTGATACTCGATGAGTTCGTCGCCATGCCATTGTGCTTCCTCGGTTGGCCGGCTTTGGTTGGTCCGCTGCCGCCTTGGGCGATATTCCTGATCGGCTTCGGGTTGTTCCGCCTGTTCGATATCCTGAAGCCGTTTGGAATCAAGCGACTCCAGCATCTGCCGGCCGGGTGGGGCGTGGTAGTCGATGATCTGGCCGCAGCGCTGTTGACCTGCGGCGTGATGCACGCCGGGCAGTGGGCATGGCAGCGGTTTGGCGCCTAGCCCCGTTCGTAGCCACGGCGGGTGGATCAGGCGAAAAATGATTCCAGCAGCGTCTGCGGAGTGCCGTCGTATTCCGCCCATTGTAGATCGCCGCAAACCTGCTGGTCGCCACCCGTGAAATACACCAGCGTTCGCTCTTGCCAGTAGCAAAGTTCGACGTCGGAGGCGTTGCTTTCGCAGATGGTCGCCGAACGGAGCGGGTGGACGGGTTGAGTGGAATCAAAGGTTACAAAGGGCCGACCGTCCGGCGCATCTTCCCAGTTTACGAGGTCTTGGGAGCGTGCGATGCGGGTTTCGTAGCTCGGTCCGGGCAAGGCTTCGAGGTAGAGGGTGTAGTAGTAGTCACCTTCGTAATAAAGCGCCGGGCCACCGACATATTTTTCACGGCCATAAATGCCGTCAGGCACAGGTGTCCATCGGCGGAGATCGGCTGATGTGAAATATTTGAAAGTGAACGGCGGTGGCCAAGTTGGGTCGTTGGTCTCGACGAGCAGGGCAAATTGATCGGGGCCGTGGCAGATGCCGACATTGAAGAATTTCTCGTTTGGTTGGGCAAGCAGCACGACCTCCGGCGTGGTCCAGTGCTCAAGGTCCGTGGAAGTGGTGAGGACGATTTCCTCGATATTCCATTTGGCTCCCTCGCCCCAATTACCGGCAAAGACATGAACTCGGTTCTCCCAAACAAAGGCCATACCAAGGCCATGCCCAGTCAGGGGAGTGGTGATGATGCGGTCGGTGGCCATGTCGCGGATGCGAATGGCATCGTTCTGGCATTCGGTGCCGTCCGGCGATCCGGGGAACTCCCACTGCTTCTGCCAATTCTCCAAGCGGTAAAGCCGGTCTTGGAAGACAAACGGCGTGACTTCGACCAATGGAGAATTGAGTTTCCCGCGTTTAATCAACGGGTGGCTCCAAGGCGTGGAGGGATGGCTCATATGAGTGAGGTTAGGGCAGCACGGTAAGATTTTCCACCGGCACCTTCACGAGCAGACCTTGGCGCAGGACGTCGACTGAAATGATGACGCCACGGGGATCGAGCGGATTGTCGACGTAGCCTTCGAGGCCGTGAAGTGCGCCGCCGGATACCTTCACGCGACGACCCTTGGTCAGGAGCGGCATGACGCTCAACTCGAAACCCGAGGCGACGATGGCTTTGACCGCCTCGATCTGGCGAAGAAATGCCGGCACATCGGTGACAGAAATGGCGCGGGCCAACAGGTCCATCTGGTAGATGCGGTTTTTCCGTTCGGTGGGCACACATGCGAAGACATAACCCGGAAACAGCGGCTTGGTGAAACGCTTGGTCTGCTTGGCATACTTGCGCACACTCTCCATCAGTGGCAGATAATGTTCGAACTGTTCCGCCTTCATCAGGGCAGCGAATTTCTTTTCGCAGCGCGGCTTGGTGTGGCAGACCAGCCACAGCAGTTCGACTGAAGGCGCGGGCGCAGAGTCGCTCACAGATACTTGGGCAACAGATTCAGCGCGTCCACGTAGCCAGGAAATCCCTTGCCGCAAATCATGGCCTTGCAGGCTCCGGCAGTCATTGACGAGTGGCGGAATTTCTCGCGCTTCTTGATGTCAGAAATGTGCACCTCGATGGCGGGTTTGCCCGAGGCAGACAAGGCGTCCCGCAAGGCGATGCTCGTGTGCGAATACGCGCCGAAGTTTACGATGAACGCAGCGATACCCGCATCGGTCAGGGCGTGAATCTTATCCACCAACGCACCTTCGTGAGCGGATTGAAAAAAGGTGGGGGTGAAACCGCGGGACTTGGCCTCGGCGCGGATCAGTTTCTCGAGGTCCTTGAGCGTGGCCCGTCCATAGACCTCAGGTTCGCGTTTCCCGAGCCGGTCGAGGTTGGGTCCGTGGAGTATGGCGATCTTTTTCATGGTGGTTCAGAGAGGGTTGTCGGTGGCAACAAACTCCCAAGGCAAGTTGTATTTTGCCGCGAGCTCGGCGGCGAGAGCCTTCACGGCATGAACCTCGGTGGCGTAGTGTCCGCAAAGGTAGAGGTTGAGTTTTTCTTCTTGAGCGAGATTGAAGTGTTCCTCGCGCAGCTCGCCGGTGATGAGCGTATCGACACCCGTGCCGGCCAGCTCCCGCAGGGCGCTGTTGCCGCTACCGGTGCACAGGGCCACCTCCGCGGGACGATCGGCGCCGTATTCGATGGCGATGACCCGGGCGTAAAGGGACTCCAATTTAGTGCGCAGTTCGGCGCGGGTGTAGGTGTTGGTGCAGATGGACGCGAGATCACCGCCGGGATTTGGCATGAATCCCCTCGCGGGTTTCAAACCCAGCTCCCGGGCAAAGAGCGCGTTGTTGCCGATTTCCGGATGCGCA
Source organism: Cephaloticoccus sp. (assembly GCA_030833445.1). Classification (GTDB taxonomy): domain Bacteria; phylum Verrucomicrobiota; class Verrucomicrobiia; order Opitutales; family Opitutaceae; genus Cephaloticoccus. The sequence continues at coordinate 6,491 of JAURHD010000014.1, forward strand.
TCGAGCGGCAGGTGGTTGGAGTAGAGGGCACAGTCCGCGCCGATCAAGGTGGACACGCGTTCGTAGGCGGCACCGGTGAGTGGCCGGGGCATGTCCCAATAAATGCCGTGATGAACGATCAGGAAATCGATCCCGGCCGCAGCGGCTTTTTGAAAGGGGATGACGCCGGCATCCACGGCGGCGCCGATCTTGGTGACCTTCCCGCTATTGGCCATCTGAAGACCGTTGCAGGCACCCGGTGCATCCTCGAAGGCACTGCGTCGGGTGCGTTCGTCACAGTAGGCGACCAGTTCTTTGAGGGATGGCATGATCAAATCGGGTCGCTTTAACCGGGCTTTTTCAAGGCTAAGTTGAATTGCTACCGGTTCAATCTCGCCCGAGCCGGCAACTGTGGGCGCTAAATCCTGCGCCAAAACTCACCAACCACAGGTCTCCGTTGGAAACGTTTGACGGATCGGTGAGCACTTCTTCCAAGGCAAATAACACGGATGGACTACTCATATTGCCATGGTCGCACAGGACCTTGATGCTGGCGTTCAAATTGTGGGGCGCGACTACTGGGGTGAGTGCAGTCAACACGTCGCGGCCACCGGGATGGGCGACTACGCGGGCAACCGGGCGGGTGCCGCGTCGTTCCCAAAGTTGGGCCACCGCGCCCGCTGCGAGCTCTGGCACGGTTGGGTCCAGCAGGTTGCGCAGCTTGCCGTCGCGTTGTTCAAAGCGGAGTTTGTCGCGATCAAGTGGTTGATGGTGGGTATCAAAGTCAAAACAACGCAGGCCGGTTGGTCCAGGAGTGCTGCGCCAGATCGTGGCGGCGGCACCATCACTAAACAGGCAGGCGCTGATCAGCACGCCCGGATCATCATCGAGGTAAAATGCGGCGGAGCAAATTTCAACCGCGATGCAGGCGACCGTAGCACTGGGCTGGGCTGCGAGCACATGGCTGGCCGCGCGCAGAGTGGGGATGGCGGCTCCGCAACCGAGCCCGACCAGATCCTGCAGAAATGCGTTGGGTCGGAGATTGAGTAGTTCGGCGACATAACTGGTCAGTCCGGGACACAAGTAGCCGGTGCAGGTGCAGATGAGCAGTGCATCCAGTTCCTCCGGCCGCACCTTGGCTTGGGCCAACGCTTTGGTGAGTGCATGGGTGGCCAACTTGGGCCCGGCTTCCCGAAAGATCGCATGCAATTCGTCCGAGCTGCGGTCGAATATGCGGGTTATTTCCGGGGCAGCGAAGTGGCGGGTATTTATACCATGCTCGCCCCGGAGAATGCAGTTAAGGATTAGCCGTGAGCGCTTGGTCAGTTTGGATTTTGCCGGGGACTGATCAATGATGTCCCAACAGTCACGCTGAGCGAAAGTGGCGGAAGGAGTGGTGGTGGCAAGGGCGTGCAGATACATGCTAATGTAAAACGGAGTAGAGGGGTTGCAGAGGCAGCAGCCGTGCCCGGCTGAGCACGGACAATAATCGTTGGGAGGCGGCGCTGGTAAGAAAGGGATGCAGCAGGTTGGCGGAACTGAGACGGCGGCGGAAGCGGTTATGCAGGGCAGAGTGTAGACGGTTGCCTGCAGTATCCCAATCGGTCTCGCCGCGCGCATAGGCTAGTATCGGATCGATTGCACATTCGGCACTTTGAAAGGCCATTGCCATGCCGTTGCCCGTAAACGGGGGAATCATGGCGCAGGCATCCCCCAATTGCATTCGCCCCTTGGGGGCTACTTGACGATCAAACTTCACGGCGGCCACGGCACAAAACGAATCCGGATCTAGCGTCGCGTTGGTGATGCGTTCCGCCAACCCGGCCAAGCCCGAAACCCGCAAATAGGTGAGCAATAGATCAGCACGCGTCGCACTGATTTTTTGACCGCGAAACAATCCGCAGATATTCACACAACCGGTGCGATCAACCCGGGTTAGACCGACGTAGCAATGGTCGCCGAGATGCAGTTCGAGGTCCCGCTCCAACGGCAAATCATAGGCATGAATTTTGAGACCGAGCCAATCGGAATTGCCTCGCCGCCGGCCACTGGCAAACAGGCGACCCGGAGGTTTGGCATTTCCGGTTATACGGGTTTGTGCATGAAGCGTGCCGCCGCTGGTGACAAAAGCATCGGCCAATTGGGCATCGAGTTGGTGGCGGCTCAGTCCGAGGGCGGGCTGGGGCAACGGTTGAATCTGCATCACGCGGTTGTGGTTGAACCAAGCGACCTCCCGATGAGTCAGGGCAGTATTGAGAAAAGGGGCGAGTCCGAGCCGGGTGATGGTATCCTCACCCAGACCGGTGATGAACTCGCCGCACACACGATGTCGCGGATAGGACCCTGCTTCAAACAGGGTGACCGGAATATCCTGTTGGCGGAGTGCGAGCCCGAGTGACAGGCCAGCCAAACCTCCGCCGACAATCTCAATGGGTTGCAAAGATTTCATAGGCGGCGGCGCGCGATCATGTGGTAGGCACCCAACAGAGTGGTGGAACAATCACAGTCCCATTCGGCCGGGTTCAAACCGAGTAACCGAGGGAGTTCATTATTTTGAAATCCGGCGGCGATACTCACGTGGGCGTCATGCAAACTCACATGATTGGCGCCGAAGAGTGGACCGAGCCCGCGATAAAGCCATTGGGAGACCCGCCGCCGGGCTGGTTCGCAGGCCACGATCACGCGGGCATTTGACCGAAGCTGGTCCCCGAGTCGGGCCAGTTGTTCTTCGCTGAATTGGTGGAAGATGAGGTTGCCTATCACGATCGGGTAAAGCGGCCAATCGGTAAAATTGAGCAAATCGGCCTGATGCCATCGATGCGCGGCGGGCCAGTCGGGTGGGCAGGGCCATAAATCGAGACCGGCGGTAGTGATGCTGTGCCGGAGTAGGCGTTGGCAAAGTTCCCCGGTGCCGGCACCCAATTCCAAAACCGGTTCCGGTGGCCGGCGCAGGTGGCGGATGACTCTCGTCATCCAGCGATGATTGCCCATCAGCCGATTGGTCAGGCGCAGATCCCGTCGGTTATGCAGAGCGTCGGGATGTTCCGGCGACAGCGTGTCGAGTAACTCGGCTTGCAATGTGCGCGGCATCATCAAGAGGAAGGTTGCCCGGTTGGCTGAGAATGTCCAACTTGGCCGCACTTTATATGAGCGCCCGGTCCAACCCTGTAGATTTGATTGCCCAAGCGACGGAACAATTTTCCGACCGACCCTCATGGGACGAATATTTCATGGCGACCGCCGTGCTGATCTCCACTCGCTCGAGCTGTGAACGACTCAACGTCGGCTGCGTAATCGTAACCGGTGGCGAACGGAAAAACCGCATCGTGGCGGCAGGTTACAACGGCTACCTGCCGGGCACCCCGCATGTCTCCCGGGTAAGGGATGGGCACGAACAGGCGACGGTGCATGCGGAGCAAAATGCCGTGGCAGATGCCGCCCGTCGCGGCAGCTCCGTGGAAGGGTGCGTCGCCTACGTGACCCATTATCCGTGCGTCAACTGCGCAAAGATTCTCGCTGCCTCAGGTATCGCCGAAATTCGCTATCGCCTCGATTACAGCAACGACCCGCTGGTCGCGCCCATGTTGGCGGAAGTCGGGGTCAAGACCCTGAAGCTTTGACTTGTCATGCGCGGACATCGTCCAACCAAGAAAAAGACAGGTAATGTGGCGGGCTCGTTGCTCCTTGCTCATCCCGCTTTGCAGGACCCGAATTTCCGGCATGCCGTGATTCTCATGTCGGAACACAATGACGAAGGGGCGATGGGCGTGGTCTTGAATCGTCCGGAGGAAAAGCGACTCGGGGCATTGAGCGGCGATTTTGCCCTTGGTCCCTTGGCCCAGGTTCCGATCTACAGCGGCGGACCGGTCCAGGAACGCCAATTACTATTAATCGCATGGGAACTGCAGGATGACGGGTTCAGAATGCATTTTGGCATCGAGCCCGGCCGGGCGGAACAATGCCTGCAGGATGGCATGCAGGTGAGGGCGTTTCTTGGCTATTCCGGCTGGGATGCAGGTCATTTGGAGAATGAAATGCGCCACAATACTTGGGTGGTGTCGGACATCCCGGATGGTCTGATCGATTACCCGCAGGATGAGAATCTCTGGCGTCGGGTGCTGGGGGCCAAAGGCGATGAATGGCGTTTACTTGCCGAGGAGCCGGATGACACCAGTCTCAATTGACCCAGTTGGCCGCTGGAACTAGGTTGAATTGAAGTGTTTCTGTAATTTGGTGTCCGGAACCGTCTGGCTTTGGGTAAAAGTGCCCTCCAGATTCCGACATTTCGGTTGACAGAGGGTGGCTAGCTCTCTGTTTTCAGCCCTTTTATGAAAGTTGTCTCCTCCATCAAATCTGCGAAGAAGCGTCACCCTGACTGCCAGGTTGTGCGTCGGAAGGGCCGCATCTACGTGATCAACAAGACCAACCCCCGCTTCAAGGCGCGTCAGGGTTAATAAACCATTTATACCTGTGAAAGCCACCGGCCATCCCGCTCTCAATAATGTCTGCTTCCTCGACGTTGCCACCGGCAAACGTTTCCTGACGAAGTCCACCATGAAGTCCGCTCGCAAGGAGCAGATCGACGGTCAGGAATACTTCGTCATCGTTCGTGATGTGACGATGGATTCGCACCCGGCTTACACCGGTGAAAAGCGCCTCGTCGATACCGCGGGCCGCGTCGAGAAGTTCACCAGCAAGTTCAAGCGCGCCCGCAAGTAATTCACTGGAATTCAGGATTAATTTTCCAAGCCTGCCGTTATGGCAGGCTTTTTTATTGCCGCGAATCCGGGGTGCTTGACTGTCTAGCACGATGGCGGCGCCCAAACTGATATTCTTCGACTGCGACAGCACCCTCAGTGCGATTGAAGGAATTGATGAACTGGCGCGCCTGAGGGGCCCCGATTGTTTCGCCCGGATCGAGCAGATGACCCGCGATGCCATGGACGGTAAGCTGCCGATCGATGAGATTTTCGCGCGCCGCTTGGATATCATCCGCCCAACACGGGATGAAGTGGATCAGGTCGGGCAAATGTATATCACGCAGATGGAGCCGTCGGCGGAGAGCGTGGTTCAGCGACTGCGCGCGGAGGGTTGGACCCTGATAATTTTGAGTGCCGGCTATACCGAGGTGATTCAGCCACTGGCCGACCATCTCGGGATTGAACGAATCGAGGCGGTGGGCCTTAGCTTTGATGCGGAGGGAAATTATCAGGACTATGATCGTGATTTCCCGACGACGCGAAATGGCGGCAAACCGGCACGAATCTTGCAAATACAGGATGAACTGAAACCGGCGCGCACCGTCATGGTGGGCGATGGGATCAGTGACTTGGAAACACTGGGGGTGGTTGACCTTTTTGTCGGATTTGGCGGATATGTGGAACGACCAAAGGTCAAAGCCGGCGCCCGGGTGTTCATCCGCAGTTTGGCCGAATTATTTTATCATCTAACATGATCCAACGTTTTCTTCGCTCCGTGTTTCTTTTTACGGCCCTGACCATCGGTCCGATGCTGTGGTCGGCCGAAGGCGTGCACTTGGCGCAACCGGACGCCCCATTTCCCCGTGAAATCGACAGTTATGAGACCTCGGCGGCCACGAGTGTGATCGAGGTCATCAAGGCCCGGGCCGTTCAAGAGCCGTTTAATATAGTGGCCACGGTTATCTTTATCCTGGCCGTATTGCACACTTTCATGACTGCACGGATTCGCCACTGGTCGCATGTGGTAGAGGCGCGTCACGCCAAACGATTGAAGGCGCGGATTGAATCGAGTGACAATGATGAGGATGGCAATCCGGATGAAGTGAGTTTCGGAGGGCAAATCCTGCATTTTCTTGGTGAGATCGAGGCGGTCTTTGGTATCTGGGCGCTCGTGCTTTTTATCGCGATTAGCGTCAACAAAGGCCTCGACACGGCGATTTATTACATTGGTGAAAAGGTGAACTTCACCGAACCGATGTTTGTCGTGATTATTATGGCACTGGCTTCGACCCGGCCGGTACTGCGTCTGGCGGAAAAATGCCTGCGTCTCGTGGCCCGTCTAGGCAAGGAGACCCCCTTGGCATGGTGGCTGAGTATTCTGACGATGGCGCCGTTGCTGGGCTCCTTCATCACCGAGCCCGCAGCCATGACGATAGCCGCTCTGCTGCTGGCCAAGCAGTTCTACGACCTCAAGCCGAGCAACCGTCTGAAGTATGCCACCATCGGGCTGCTCTTCGTAAATATTTCAATTGGGGGCACGTTGACCCATTTTGCCGCTCCTCCGGTGCTGATGGTAGCAGCTGCTTGGGGCTGGGACATGAAGTTTATGTTCACCCATTTTGGCTGGCATGCGATCTCAGGCATCGTGTTGTCCAACGCCGCCTATTTCTTCATTTTCCGCAAGGAGTTGCTGGGACTGAAAGGGGCTCCCGTGGTGAAAGAAAATCCCGACGATGCGATTCCGGTATGGGTCACCGGGGTGCATTTGATCTTTTTGGCCTTTACGGTCTGGATGGCGCATTATCCCGTGCTGTTCATTGGTGGCTTTTTGTTCTTCCTGGCATTCTCGCAAGCTACCGCCCACCACCAAAGCAAGACGGAGCTGCGCACACCATTGCTGGTTGGTTTCTTTCTAGCTGGGTTGGTGATTCACGGTGGCCTGCAGGCCTGGTGGATTCAGCCCGTGCTTGGTTCGCTGGGGGAAATACCCTTGTTTGCCGGAGCGACGATTCTCACTGCGTTTAACGACAACGCAGCGATTACCTATCTGGCGACGTTGGTGCCAAATTTCAGCGATGAACTAAAATTCGCGGTCGTTTCCGGGGCTGTGACTGGGGGTGGCCTGACCGTGATCGCCAATGCGCCGAATCCGGCGGGACAGTCGATTCTGCAACGGTATTTCGAAGACGGTGTTTCGCCCTTGGGTCTGCTGTTGGCCGCCTTGTTGCCGACGGCGCTCGTCGCATTCTCGTTTATGGTGTTGTAAGCGGGTTCTGCCGCACATTCGCACGCAGTTCAGCAGAGGAGAGCAGGCAATCGATCAGGTAGGCGCGTGACACGCCTTTGGCGAGTTGGCTCCGATAAAATGTCGCACCGGCCTCATCGGCCGGACGGCCCAATATAGTCTCAAAGGCTTTTCCGAGAAATTCATGGTTAGTAAAGCGAGTTGTTGAGGCCAACCAAGTTGAGGAGAATTCACGGAGACTACGTCGCCCTGACAGGATGGCTTCCTTTGCCATTGGGTTAGGCTGCCCCAATCGGTTTAGTAGATCGCCCAACGCTTCAATATTCCATTGTGGCGGCAAAGCCGTGGCATTGGCGGGGTTGCTCTGCCCGGATTTCAAGCATGCCGTGATCCAGTAATACTGGGTTTGTTCGCCCCATGTATCGACAATGTTGAAACCGGCCCCCTGTAAGATCTGCCGAATCTCGTTCGGTTTAAACCATACACCGAGCCATGTGTCCGCGCCGCGCAGTAAGGAGCGTTCCCGTCCATCCACCTGAAATTTGAAGACCCCGCCAGGTTTCAATACCCGCGCTGTTTCCTGGATATAGCGGCTTATGGCGCGTTTGGAAGGGATGTGTTGGAAGACGACAAAGGAGTAAACGTAATCGAGGGTTTGGCTCGGAAACATGTTCAAGGAACCATCGGTGACTTCGAGCCGCGCGTTGGGCAGATCTGAGAGCAGCTCACGGCCTTTGGAAATCATACCCGGGGCAATATCCACCCCGTTGATTGCGGCCAGACGCTTGGCCAATGGCCGCATTAAGCGGCCGACTCCGCAGCCAATCTCCAAGGCGCACGTCTGCTCGTTCACACTGATGCCATTGAGAATATGCTGCGTGACATCCGCTTCACCCGATGCCCAGAAAGTATGGTCGTTTTCGGCGTAACCGCGTCCGATGAAGCCGTAGGCATCCGATTGGGCGCGCTGTTCCCATTCGACCTGCATGCGGCGGTTGGGTTGCCACCAACGGGTGACCAGTCTGCGCCAGAAACGGGGGCCGCCGATGGGTAAATTCATGCGACCCCGAGCACACGGAAACCACCACGCATGGCAAGGACTCAGGGAAATAATCCGCGGCTTTGCTTGGCCTCGGCGACCCGGCCGATACCGAGCGTCAAGGCGGCCAACCGGCGGCTGAACTTGAACTTCCGCTTTTGCGCCTCCACCGAGTCCTTCGCTTTGTCGAGGATGGCGTATAGTTTCTCAATCACCTCGTCGCGGGTCCAGTAGTAGTTGGCCCGGTTTTGCAGCCATTCAAAATAGGACACGACGACGCCGCCTGAATTGCAGAGAATGTCGGGAATAATCTGAATGTCCCCGCGCTGTTCGATCAGCCGATCGGCCCCGTTGGTGGTGGGTCCATTGGCTGCCTCGGCCAGAATCTGGCAGCGGAGCTTTTTGGCGTTTTTCTCGTGGATCACACGTTCCAGCGCCGCGGGCACCAGAACCGTGCACTTGAGCTCCAGCAACTGTTCATTGGTGATCGATTCGCCGAGGTGATAGTCCTTCAGGGTCTTGGCGTATTGCAGATAGGCCAAGGCCTTTTGGATATCGATGCCTTTGGCGTCGTAGATGCCCCCGGTGTAATCCGAAATGGCGATGATCTTGGCCCCGAACTGCGCGAGGGCGAGGGCGGTCTCGCTACCGACATTACCAAAACCCTGGATGGCGACGGTGGACTTCTTGATCGGGATTTTCATGTCCTCGAGATACTTTTTAACGAGGTAGGCTACGCCGGCCCCGGTGGCTTCGCGCCGGCCCTGTGAGCCGCCGAGCGCGATGGGCTTGCCGGTCACGACCGCCGGTTCATTGTGGCCGACGTGATTGGAATAGGTATCCATCATCCAGCCCATGATTTTCTCATTAGTGCCGACATCGGGAGCGGCGATATCGATATCCGGCCCTAGGACACTGATCATTTCCTGCATATAGCGGCGCGAGAGCCGCTCCAGCTCATTTTCGGAAAGCTGGGAAGGATTGACGATGACGCCCCCCTTGGCTCCGCCATAGGGCAAGCCGACGAGGGAACACTTCCAGCTCATCCACATGGACAATGCGGCGACCTCACCGATGGTCACATTTTGATGGAAACGGATGCCGCCCTTTGATGGACCGGTGGAGAGATTGTGCTGCACCCGGTAGCCTTCGTAGACGGTGACGGTGCCATCGTCGCGTCGGACCGGCAGGGCAACGCACAGGCAGCGCCGGGGATATTTGGTGCGATCACGAATGGCTTCGGGGAGGCTGATGGCATCGGCGGCGACGTCGAATTGACGGCAGGCCATTTTAAATACGTCGGAATCGTATAGGGACGAGACGATTACTTTGGACATGGAGGCTAAAGGTTGGGGTTGCGCCGGGAAGGCGGGGTTTGTTTATGACAAAACGCTGGGCCATGGTTCCCGGTTTAGCAATTGGCTTCGTGGAACATGGGCAGTTCAATGACGTCAACTTATTCGGTCTAGATGACCCGATGATATGCTTTCCGTGCTAAAATTTCTCCGCTGGCTATTCCAAAAAGTAGCGGCTGCGCTGCTGATGGTCGTGCTGGCGTTGGCGGCTTACGGTTTATGGATATTTCTGCGCGATAACGTCGATTTCGACCTGCATCGTCACGAGATCGTCCGGGCGTTGAATGGTGAACGCACTCACATCCGGGAAGCCCTGATTGATGTGGATCACCGACTTGAAAAGCTCTCGCAAACCATTGTTGCGGAGAAGGAAAGGGCGAGTCAGGCCCAAAAGGTCATCACCAAGTTGAAGGATTTGGAGAGCACATGGGACAAGTTGATTGGGAATCCCGAACAACAGGCAGCCAACGCCCAGCAAATTGTGAAGATGGAACAGTTGCGGCTGGATGCTTTGGAAAAAGTGGAAGACCTTGAGCGGCAGTATAGCCGGACAACCTGGGAGCGGGATGGCTTGGAAGTGGCTCTGGGCAAATTGGAAACCCAGATTGTCAAAGTTGAGGCGCAACGTTCGAAGGTGATGCACTATGTGATGCAGGCATGGGAAAGGCTGCGTTGGTGGCTGCTCGTGGCCTTGGCGCTGTATTTTTTAGGGCCGACCGTCGGCAAGCTCTTCATGTATTACGGAATTGCGCCGACGGTCATGCGGGGCCGCCCTGTCCGTTTGTCGAATGAGGTGGCGCAATTGCCTGAGATTAGTCCCAGCCACGTTTCCCTCGATCTGGGCCTAAAGAGAGGTGAGCGCTTATGGATTCGGGAGCGGTTTCTGCAGGCATCGGATGAGGGGCTAAAAAAGCGCACCCGCTTGCTGCTGGATTGGCGGATCCCGTTTACCTGTCTCGCGAGTGGTTTGGTGGAGTTGGTGGAATTGGAATCCGCCAGTGTGGATGGAACCGAACACATCACCCTTTCCAATCAAGCCAACCCACACATCGAATTGTGCCTGATCACATTAACCGCAGGCTCCTCGATTATCCTGCGCCCGAGTTTCTTGGCTGGTGCCACGGCGGTGGATGGTCAAAGGGTCAGGATCCGTCGCCGATGGCAGATCTTCCGGTGGCAGGCTTGGGTGACATTGCAGTTCCGCTACTTTGAATTTGTCGGACCCAGTCGTTTGATCATAGCCGGGAGCCGAGGGGTGCGGGCGGAACGACTGGAGAAACGTGACAGTGGTCGACCAGCGGCCCGGCGCACCAATCAGGATGCCACGGTCGGTTTTACCCCCAGTCTCGATTACAAACCGGTGCGGGCTGAGACATTCTGGGGTTATTACCGCGGGATGAACCCGTTGTTTGATGATTTGTTTTCAGGGAGCGGATTGTTTTTGTGTCAGGAAATCTCCACGGAAGGGGATGCTGGCCGTGCGCGAAAGTTCTGGGCTGGCCTCTGGGGCTCGATGCTCAAAGTCTTCGGACTGTGAGCAAACCGTATACTACACTGGGCGTATTATTTGATTGGGATGGGGTCATTATCGACTCATCCCGTCAGCATGAAGAGAGCTGGGAGCGACTGGCACTTGAGCTCAACGCGCCGTTGCCGGCCGATCACTTCAAGGTCGGGTTTGGCCGCAAGAATGAATGGATCATTCCGAACTTGCTGAATTGGAGCCAGGACAAGGAAGAGATTCACCGGCTTTCGTTACGCAAAGAAGCGCTTTACCGCGAGATCGTGGTGGAGCGTAGATTGGAGGCACTGCCGGGGGTGGCGGAATTTTTGCAGCGTTTGAAATCCGCCGGGGTGCCCACCTGTGTCGGCTCGTCCACCCATCGCGAGAATATTGATACGATTATCGGGGTGTTGGGGTTTGCGGATTACTTTGGCGGTATAGTGACAGCAGAAGACGTCAGTCACGGGAAACCCGACCCGGAGGTGTTTTTGAAGGCCGCGGCGAAGACCGGATGTGCCCCGGCACAGTGCATTGTCTTTGAGGATGCTTATGCCGGGATTGAAGCGGCGAGAGCCGGCGGTATGAAAGTGGTGGGGGTGGCCACGACGCATCCAGCCTCGGCATTGCAGATGACCGACCGGGTAGTCGAGCGATTGGATGAACTGACGGTTGCGGATTTGGAGACCCTGATTTCCAGTTAGGCATGCTTTTTCAGCTAAAGTCCGATTACTCACCAACAGGGGATCAACCAGTGGCTATTGAGCAGTTGGTGGCCTCGATCAAGGCAGGGAATCGCGACCAAACCCTGCTGGGTGTGACCGGTTCGGGCAAAACCTTCACGATGGCCAACGTGATCGCGCAATGCGACCGGCCGACCTTGATCATCTCCCATAACAAGACTTTGGCGGCTCAGCTTTATTCCGAGTTTAAGAACTTCTTCCCGGAGAACGCAGTCGAGTATTTTGTCAGTTATTACGACTACTACCAGCCCGAGGCCTACATCGCTTCGAGCGACACCTATATCGAAAAGGACTCCTCGATTAATGAGGAAATCGAACGGCTCCGCATCGCCACGACGAATTCGTTGGTATCACGTCGGGATGTGATTGTGGTGGCCAGTGTATCGTGCATTTACGGACTTGGCTCGCCCGAGGATTTTACCGAGATGCGGATTGCGCTGCGCAAGGGCTACCCGTTCGGTCGCGATGTCCTGTTGGAAAAGTTGGTCGATAATATCTACGAGCGAAATGACTATGAACTGAAACGAGGCCGCTTCCGGGTGCGTGGTGATGTGGTGGATATCATGCCCGCCTATTCTGAGCAGGGTCTGCGCGTAGAATTCTTTGGGGACGAAATCGACAGCTTATCTGAATTCGATCCGCTGACCGGCAAGGTGTTGCGGACACTGGATCAATTCGATCTCTACCCGGCCAACCAGTATGTCACGACCCGCGGCAAACTGGATCCGGCGATTGTCACCATCAAGGCGGAGTTGGACGAGCGGGTGGCCTGGTTTGAGAAGCAGGGTAAATTGTTGGAAGCGCAGCGCATTCGCATGCGCACCAATTACGACTTGGAGATGCTGCAGGAAATGGGCTTCTGCAATGGCATCGAGAATTACTCACGGCATCTGACGGGACGTAATCCAGGTGACCGGCCTTTTTGCCTGATCGATTTTTTCCCGAAGGATTTCATGCTGATGGTGGACGAAAGTCATGCCACCATCCCGCAAGTCGGCGGCATGTTCAATGGAGACAAAGCCCGGAAACAAAACCTGGTAGATTTCGGATTTCGGTTGCCGTCTGCACTGGATAATCGACCCCAAAGTTTCGAGGAGTTCCGGAAAATCACCGGGCAAACCCTATTCGTCTCGGCGACGCCCGCGAAATATGAAATCGAGCATTCGACTGTGGTAGCCGAGCAATTGATTCGGCCGACCGGATTGCTTGATCCCGAGATTTCACTGCGATCAACCAAAGGACAGGTCGAGGATCTGATCGGAGAAATCCGGGCGGCGGTGGGGCAGGGTGAGCGCGTGCTCGTGACCACGCTGACCAAGCGTCTTTCCGAGGATATCACCAGTTACCTGCGCGAGGCCAAAATCCGGGTGGAGTATCTGCACAGTGATATTGATGCGATTGAACGCGTGGAGATTCTGCGAAACTTACGCTTGGGCAATTTCGACGTGTTGGTGGGCATCAATCTGCTGAGGGAAGGACTTGATTTACCCGAGGTTGCCTTGGTCGCCATTCTTGATGCCGACAAGGAGGGTTTTCTCCGGAGTGAAACCAGTCTGACACAAACGGCGGGCCGGGCTGCGCGTCATGAAAAAGGCCGGGTGATCTTTTATGCCGACAAGGTCACGGATTCCATCCGGCGGACGACCGAAACGGTAAATTATCGGCGGGAGAAGCAGATTGCGCATAATCTGGCGAACGGCATCACCCCTCGCAGTGTAATCCGGTCCGCGCAGGCGAGTTTACATGTCTACGACGGTTCTGGTGATAAGGAAGAAGTGGCGGTGGCTGAGTCCGCGGATGATGTAAATGCGGTTATTTCCGAATTGGAAACCGAGATGCTGGAGGCTTCGAGTAAATTGGAATTCGAGCGCGCCGCCCTCTTGCGTGACCAGATCGACGCGCTCCGCAGTGGCGATTATAAGAAAATCGCCCGCACGCAGAAGGCCGGTTACCATAAAGCCAAGGGCTCTCGCAAATCACGGTCGTGATGGGTGATTGCACGGAGATCCAATGCAATTTCAATTGATGAACCCACGGGATATTGCATGACAGCAGCGTGCGCATCGCGGTCATAGCAGACATCCACGGTAATTTGCCGGCATTGGAGGCGACGTTGGAAGCCATTGGGCGCATCCGGCCAGATCGGCTGATTGTGGCTGGGGATGTGGTGGATGGAGCTCCAGATTCCGCCGCCTGCTGGGAACGGGTTAAACAACTGGGCTGCCCGGTGCTCCGGGGTAATCACGAGCGCTATGTTTTCGATTTTGGGACGGTGCGGGCCGATCCACTTTGGGCCACCGAACAATTCGCACCGCTGCACTACACTTATCGCATGATCAAGGCGGAGGCACGGGCGGAGATGGCGGCATTGCCCATGACGTGGTCATCGCCCGACGCTCCGGGCTTGCTGATTGTGCATGCATCCGAACGCAGTGACGCAGATTCGATCCTGCCTCATACCTCGGTCGAACAAATCGACGCCATGTTTACGAACCGGGCTGCGGAAATCATTGTGCGCTCGCACAACCACATTTGTTCCACCCGCGACTGGAGGGGGCGACGGATAGTCACCACCGGTGCCGTGGGGCTGCCACTTGATGGTTATCCCCGGGCGCAATTCTGCCTGCTGACGTTAAGTAGGGAGAATTGGCAAGTGGAACACCACGCGGTCAACTATGACGTAGTGGCCGCCCTGAAAAGATTTGATGAGACCGGCTATTTGGCGGAGGCAGGCACCGTCGGGCGTCTGTTCATGCGTGAAGTCGCCACCGGGGCTCATCATGTGGTGCCGTTCCTGAGGTATCTCTGGATGCGTCGGCAAAAGGACCCTACTCTCGACCTGAAACAGGCCGAGAGCGATTACTTCAATTTGTGACCCACGTGACGGGTCGTCGTCACGTATTAATGCTTGGAATGTTTGGCCGCCTTTTGGCGTTCGCCGTTATTGAGGATGCGCTTCCGTAAACGCAGGCTCTTGGGCGTGACTTCCAAAAGTTCGTCGGCGGCAATGTATTCGATCGCGCGCTCGAGGGAGAACTTGACGGCAGGAGTAAGCCCAGCGGCGACACCTTCACCTTGGGAACGGAAGTTGGTGAGCCTCTTTTCACGCACCGCGTTGACCGCGATATCTTCGTTACGGGGATTCTCCCCGACGATCATGCCTTCGTAAACCTTTTCACCGGGGCTGACCAAGAGTTTGCCGCGCTCCTGACACATAATCAATGCGTAGGTGGTGGTTTCGCCGGCTTCCGTGGCGATAAGGGTGCCCGTGATGCGGGTGAGCACTTCGCCGGCATAGGGACCGTATTCCTTGAACAAATGACTCATGACACCGTGACCGCTGGTGGCATTGACGACGTCAATTTCCATGCCGATCAAACCACGAGTCGTGATCAGGGCTTCAATCATCGTCGTGGTAACCAGCTTTTCCATGTTGGTCAACTGGCCCTTGCGGTTGGCCAAATTCTGCATGATGGCACCGACGTTTTCATCGGGCACTTCGATCCAAACGGTTTCGTAGGGCTCGAGGCGCTCACCATTCGGGCCTTTTTTCTCGATCACGGTCGGACGCGACACGAGGAGCTCGAAGCCTTCGCGGCGCATGGTTTCAACAAGCACGGCCACCTGCATGGCGCCGCGGGCCTTGACGTTGAATGTGCCGGCACGATCCGGCGCATCATCAATATAAATGGAAACGTTGGTCTTGAGTTCGCGTTGCAGACGGTCGCGCAACTGACGCGAAGTGACCAATTTGCCTTCAGTGCCAACCAGTGGACCGTCATTGACCGAGAACTGCATCTCGAGGGTCGGCGGGTCAATCTGGGTGAAGGGCAGGGCATGGCCCGCTTCATCGGCGGTCAGGGTGTCGCCAATGTCGATGTCTTCAAAGCCGGCCAGGCCGACAATGTTACCGGCGCTGGCAGTGGTGTTTTCCTTCGTGCCGAGGCCAGTGAATTCAAAGACCTTGGTGATCTTGCCGCGCACGCGCTTGCCGCCTTCGGAATGTCGGATGATAAAGACGGGGTCGCCGACGTTGACGGTGCCGCCGAGAATCTTACCGACAGCGATACGACCGACATAGTCACTCCAATCAATGTTGGAGACCAACATGTGGAACGGATCGTTCGGCTTGGCAAATGGAGGCGGAACGTGGTCGAGAATCGTCTGAAAGAGCGGGGTCATGTCCTTCTTCTCGTCGTTCAGGTGATACATCATGTAGCCGTCGCGGCCTGAACCGTAAACCACTGGCGCGTCGAATTGTTCGTCGTCGGCGTTCAGCTCGAGCAACAACTCGAGCACTTCATCATACATCTTGGCGGGTTCGGCGTTATCGCGGTCGATCTTGTTGATGACGATCACGACCTTGAGGCCGTGGGCGAGAGCTTTGCGGAGCACGAAACGGGTCTGGGCCTGCGGACCGTCATAGGCATCCACCACCAGCAGCACGCCATCGACCATACGGAGGGCACGTTCCACTTCACCGCCAAAGTCGGCGTGACCGGGGGTATCGAGAATATTGATGATCTTGCTGCCCCAGTGCACCGACGTGTTCTTCGCCTTGATCGTGATGCCCTTTTCCTTTTCCAAGTCCATGGAATCCATGGCGCGCTCTTCTACCTGTTGGTTTGCGCGGTAAACGCCACCTTCCTTGAGCAATTTGTCCACGAGCGTGGTCTTCCCATGGTCAACGTGGGCAATAATGGCGATGTTACGGATGTTCTGGTTCATGGCTCTGGCGAGTTCTAGTCGTGATGAAAAGGGAAGAACGTGCCGAGTGGTCACCATGTTGGCAAGGACGAACCTGATTTCAGAAACGACTTGCGCGTAAACCACGAACGGGGTGCGCTTAAGGCATGCCCGAAGCTCTGGTTACATCAACAGACAAAGGCGGCCGCAAAGTTCGCACGGAGACACTGTCCGTGGCCCCGGATATCGTTGGTCTGACTTTGGCGGAACCATGGAAACGGGCCGCGGCCATGTTGATCGACCTTTGCGTGATCGGCCTGCTTTCATTGCTGGCCAAGCCGTTTCTGGGCATCGCGATTGGTCTGTTGCTGGCTCTGATATTTGGTCATGGGAAACCGGCACCGCTTGCTTTACGGCTTGCCCGATGGATTTGCCGAGGAATCGGGGCGATGATCGTCCTCTTGGCCGTTCTGGCGCTCGGACACTCATCATTTACGCGAATGGATGCTCTCAATCTCGATGTGCTTAAAGGGAGGAAAGAAAGTCCCGCGATGAAGAAAACGGTGCTCGTGCCGCCCAGTGCATCCTATGGGCAGATTCACTCCGTGGCCGAGGATCTCGCTGAACAGGTCAAAGATTTGAAGCAGGAACTCGAGGCAGAGCGCGCGGCCAGTGGCACCTTGGTCGGACGGGCGCGAGCTTTGACTGGCACACTTGGCGTCACCTTTGGGTGGTCCGGCGTGTATTTTACACTGCTCACCGGGTTGCTGAATGGACGCACGGTGGGAAAGTTTTTGTTTCGAATTCGGGCGGCCAAGATCAATGGCAGTAAATTTTCGTATTTCGATGGGTTCGTCCGGCAGGGTGGTTACATTGCCGGCGTCGCCATGGGCATGTTGGGTTTCCTGAAATTGCTGTGGGAACCCAATCGGCAGGCGGTCGAGGACCGCATCGCGGCGACCGTGGTGGTTAAGGTTTAAGTTTACCGGCAAAACCGACAGCAGTTGTGCGGACATAGGCGGCTGGCGGGTTCATTGGATTCAAAACAAAGAACCCGGGACCTTGCGGTCCCGGGTTCAAAGTGGGGGTGGGCGTTCGCCACGCGCTCTTTCCCTGCGGCACTCCATTTGGCGCTCTCGCTTTCGCGGGCTGGGTGCTCCCCGACGCCACTCAACGCGGCATGCGCTGATTTCGGTCTCATGGCGGGACCGTCCCGGTCGTTGCCGGCTGGGATCTATCGAGTGAGGTCTCTTCGCCCGGTTCGGTCACTTCCTGCCGGAAGTGGCTCGCCGGACGGGGTGCAGACACGCCTGCAATCCGTGGATATTTGCGCGTCGGCACCGTGGCCACAGGGACGGCGCCGGCGGATTACCGGCCGTTGGCCCTGTGTTACGGGTCTGACCTCTTAGCTCTCAGGTTGCGTTCGGTTTGCAGTGGGGTGATGTGTTTTTCACACCGCCCCTGTTGAGGAGGTTGACGGGCTTTGCCAGGCCCGCTCACTCCGCGTGATCACGTTTCCCTTGCGCTCCCCGCTTCATTGAAGCCGGGTCTTTTGGCGGGGTTGTCCCGCCGGGAATCGCCATCACGTTCTGGTCTGCGCAGTAGCAACCATAACCCTCTGGGTAACTGCGTCGGTCTACGGTTCGAAACTTCCCGTAGACCTGACTCGACTCGACCGCGGTTTCTAATCGCGTCTTGTCGCTCAGCTCCTGAGTTCATGTTCCGTCGGTCATGACACCGACGGTGGAGCTGGTGATATATGCCTGTTGCCTGCAAAAATTGCACGCAGAGGGGGTGACGACACCAGCTGTCGTCAACCATTCCCCGGTCACCCGGGATTATCCCAGTCGCGCCCGCAACAAATCGTTTCAGACCGTTGCACTACGACTGTTCTATCAAGGAACGTGGTGATGTTGCGGCGCGAGCTGCGGTTTGGGAAGGGTTTGTTCTGCACAACTTCTGCACCGGGCAAAGTGGTGAATAACATGGGGGTAAACTAACTCACCGGTTATTCACAGGCTGCTTGCACAAGATTTTCAGCGGGTGATTAACAGCAGCATTGCACCGTCTCAGGGTCGCGCCCGTATTGATGCACTTGCATGGTCCCGAATGAACTGCCCATTTACGAACTGGAAGCGCCCATGGTCGCGGCCTTGCGGTCGCAGGGCCGGTTGGTCGTGCAGGCTCCAACGGGTTCGGGCAAATCTACCCAGCTACCCCAAATTCTACTAAAACATGGATTTGCTGAAACGGGTCAGGTCGTGGTTTTGCAGCCACGCCGGTTGGCGACCCGGATGCTGGCCAAGCGGGTTGCCGAGGAATTGGGATCACCGGTCGGCGGATTAGTCGGCTATCAGATCCGACTGGAGGCCAAGGTTTCTGCGCAAACCAAGATTCGTTTTGTGACCGAAGGCGTGCTGTTACGACAGATGTCATTTGATGCCCTGCTATCCGGGATCGCGGTCATCGTGTTTGATGAATTTCACGAGCGTCACCTTTATGGGGATATCACGCTGGCGCGTGCCCTGCAGATACAGCAAACCACGCGCCCTGATTTGAAGATCATCGTGATGTCAGCGACTTTGGACACGGTGGTTTTGAATACCTATCTCGCACCTTGTGAGGTCCTGACATCGGAAGGGCGCACCTTTCCAGTGGAGATCGAATATTTGTCCAAGGCGGTAAATTTTGAAAGCGATCCGGTTTGGGATATTGCAGCCCGGGAATGCGCGCGGATCGCACCGGTGACAGCCGGTGACTTGTTGGTTTTTATGCCGGGAGCCTTTGAGATCAGCCGAACAATTCAGGCCATTCAGGCAAATAGATTACTCCGTGACTTTGATTGTCTCCCTTTGCATGGGGAATTACCACCTGAGCAACAGGATCGCGCGGTAGAACGAAGCCGCACGCGCAAGATCATCGTTTCGACCAATGTGGCCGAAACCTCACTGACGATTGATGGGGTCACTGCGGTGATCGACAGCGGCCTGGCGCGCATGGCGAAATTTGATCCGCATCGGGGCATAAATACTTTACTCATCGAAAAAATATCAGCGGCGAGTGCAGATCAGCGCACCGGTCGGGCGGGGCGCACCGCAGCGGGAGTGGGTATTCGCCTTTGGACCGAACGGGAGCATGGGCAACGGGCTTTGCAGGAATTGCCCGAGGTCAAACGGCTGGATTTGGCCGAAGTCGTGCTCACATTGAAGGCGAGTGGCATTGATGACGTGGCCGGGTTTCCTTGGATTGAAAGTCCTGACTCAAAGGCATTGGAGAAGGCCGAGACATTGTTGCGTGATCTGGGGGCCTTGGAGGGAAAGCAAAACGGAATAACGGAAACCGGTCGTAAGATGCTCCGCTTTCCCCTGCATCCGCGTTATGCGCGCATGCTGTTGGAGGCACAGTTACGTGACTGTGTGCGGCCAGTGGCCTTGATGGCGGCCCTGACCCAGGGTCGTAATTTTTTGCTCCGGGGTGTTGCCAAATCCATTGAGCAGAGCCGGGAGGATGCACTGGGTGAGGAACATGCGAGTGATTTCCTGCTGTTAATGCGGGCGTGGCAGGAGGCGGATAAGGCGGGATAC
This sequence comes from Cephaloticoccus sp., assembly GCA_030833445.1. Lineage (GTDB taxonomy): Bacteria > Verrucomicrobiota > Verrucomicrobiia > Opitutales > Opitutaceae > Cephaloticoccus. The sequence goes on from JAURHD010000014.1 coordinate 26,323, forward strand.
CGGATTGAATTTTGCCGCGATTTAGGCATTCATGCGCAAGGCGCGCGACAAGTCGGGCCACTTTTTCAGCAATTCTTGAAAATTGCCGAAAAAGAAGGGCTGAACATTGGTGATCGCGGGGTTGATGTGGTCGCAGTGCGAAAATGTGTGCTGGCTGGTTTTTCGGATCAAGTGGCCAAGCGACTCGATGCCGGAACCCTGCGTTGCGAATTGGTGCACGGCCGGCGTGGCATGCTGGCGCGGGAAAGTGTAATACAAAAAGCGGTCCTGCTGGTGGCAGCAGAAATCACGGAAGTCGGGGGCCGGGGTGGTGAGGTCAATGTGCTGCTTAATTTGGCTACAGAGATTGAAGAATCATGGTTGGGAGAACTCTTTCCGTCGGATTATCATACCACGGACAGAGTCGTTTTTGATGAAACCGCCAAGCGGGTGATTGTGCGCAAGGAACGACGGTTTCGGGACCTCGTGATCGAAGCGAAAGTGAGCGGTGGCGAGGTGCCATTGGATGCCGCTGCAGGGCTGTTGGCCAAGGAAGTGCTGAGCGGACGAATCAAGCTCGAAGCTTGGGATGAGGTGGTAGAGCAATGGATTACCCGAGTGAATCGCTTGGCGGAATGGTTTCCCGAACTTGAAGTCAGCCCAATCACCGAGGAGGACCGCCCGATGCTGATTGAGCAGATTTGCCACGGCGAATTGTCGGTGAAGGCGCTGAGAGATAAACCAGTGATGCCGGTTTTGCGTGAGTGGCTCCGTCCTGAACAGCTGGCGGTGCTCGACACTTACCTGCCAGAGCGGCTGACGATGGCGAACGGCCGGAAATCGCGGATTGAATATCGCACGGAGGGACCGCCGATTCTCAGTGCGCGCATTCAGGAACTCTACGGCATCGAGGGAAAGTTCACGCTCGGCCAAGGCCGGGTGCCGGTGAAAATCCAAGTGCTGGCGCCGAATCAGCGACCGATTCAGGTGACCGATGACTTGACGAATTTCTGGCGTGAACAGTATCCGAAAGTGAAGGCGGAATTATCGCGGCGATATCCGCGACACGAGTGGCGTTAAGAGAGCGGTCCTCCGAGCGGACTACTTTTTCTTTTTCTTCCGGCCGGTGGCGCGCTCGATATTGAGGTAGGTCTTGTTGAGCATCTGACTTTCGTAGAGCTCCAGCAGGCGGACGCCTTCCCGGGGTTTAATCAAGTCACTGCGGGTGGCGGCATCGATCTGCACCTTCATTTTACGGCAAAGATCGTCCTGCTTGTATTGCACGCCCTCGATGACATCGCCGATGCGGCTGCCGTTGAGGGTTTCTTCAATGTAGAAACCGTTCTCTTCATCATCTTCGAGGAACACGTGCACCTCATTGACGCGGCCAAAGAGATTGTGGAGATCGCCCATAATGTCCTGATAAGCACCGGTCAGGAACACTCCAAGATAGTAGGGTTTATTGTTCAACGGGTGCAGCTGGACGTAATCCTTCACATCCTGCAGATCGATGAAACTGTTGATCTTGCCGTCGGAGTCGCAGGTAATGTCTACCAAGATCGCGTTGACCGAGGGTCTTTCGGTCAGACGATGCAGCGGTGCGACGGGGAAGAGTTGCTTCAGTGCCCAGTGATCGAGCAGGGATTGAAAGACGGAGAAGTTGCAGACGTATTGGTCGGCGAGGAGTTTGTTCAGCTCGTGCAGTTCTTCGGGCACATAACCGGCGCTGCTGGTTTCGCGGGCCAGTTGCTCGCAGATCTGCCAGAAAAGTTGTTCGGCCGCCGCCCGGTTCTCGAGGTCGAGGTAACCGAGATTGAAGAGTGAAAAGGCTTCCTCTTTCTTTTGCACGGCATCGTGAAACCGTTCCAGACGCCCGAGTTTCGAGCGATTGCGCAGCATCACCTCGAGGTCGGTGACGATCTTGTGTTTTTGCTTCGGCTGATGTTTTTTGCCGAGGGATTCACGCTTGTTTATGCGTTCGAAAACCTCGACGACCAACATGGAGTGGGGGGCTACCACGGCGCGACCTGATTCACTGACGATGTCCGGCACCTTGACACTGGATGCGTTACAGATTTCGCGAATATTGGACACCACATCGCGGGCATATTCCGCCATGGTGTAGTTCATCGACGACTCATAGTTCGTGCGAGAACCGTCGTAATCGATACCGAGTCCACCGCCGACATCGAGCAAGCCCATGGGGAAGCCCATCTTGGCCAGCTGGCAGTAAAAGCGGGAGGCCTCGATCACGGCGTTCTTGATCGTGATGATGTTTGGCACTTGGGAACCGATGTGGAAATGCACCAAGCGCAGGCAGGATTGCAATTTGGCGGCCTTGAGCTTTTCGCAGGCAAAAAGGATTTCGGCGGTATTGAGGCCGAACTTGGCGTTGTCACCAGTCGACATCGCCCATTTGCCTTCCCCTCGTGTCTGGAGTTTGGCGCGAAAGCCAATCATGGGTTCAACTCCGGTTTCCTCGGCCAGACGAATGATATCGTCCAATTCCGCCAACTGTTCGACCACGATAATGATCTGTTTGCCAAGTTTACGCCCCATCAGCGCCAAGCGGATGTAATCGAGGTCCTTGTAGCCGTTGCAGATGATGAGACGCTCGGTGCCCTCATGCATGGCGATGGCTATCATCAATTCGGGCTTGGAACCCGCCTCGAGGCCATAATTGAACTCTTTGCCGGCTTCGACAATCTCATCGACCACCTCCCGGAGTTGATTGACCTTGATGGGGAAGACGCCGCGATACTCGCCTTGGTAGTCCTCATCTTCGATTGCTTTGCGAAAAACCCCGTTCAGCTGGGTGACCCGATGGCGCAGCAAATCCTGAAAACGAATGACCATGGGCGCCTTGAGTCCCATGTCCACGGCCTCCTGCACCACGTCGAGAATGCGGATATCCCGTTCGTCGCCCAAGGGTTGCACGGTGGCAAAGCCATCGCTATCAACGGAAAAGTGACCGGAGCCCCAGCGTTTGAACCCATAGAGTTCCTCGGACTTGGCGGCGGACCAGGCGGTGGTGGATTTGCTTTTCAACGGGAGGGTGTGGGGGAGTTATGGGCTTGCTTTTAATTAAGCGGAATCAGTTAGATGCGTGTTTTCTTTTTTCAAAACCACCAACACGCAATGCCGAAAATGTCACTATTGACCGACGCCTCCCTTTTTATCGCCCAAACCGCCCCCGCTCCAGGCCCCCAATCACTCTTGGGCGGCATGCTGCCCATCATCCTGCTATTCGCGGCGATGTATTTCCTGATGATTGCGCCCCAGCGCAAGAAACAGAAGGCGCACGATAAGATGCTGTCAGAGCTGACCAGTGGTGACGATATTGTGACAAGCGGCGGAATTTACGGCCAAATTACCAACGTCAAGGATGACCGCTTCGTGGTTCGGATCGCGGATAACACCAAAATCGAAGTCGGCAAATCGTTCGTCAGTGCCGTGGTGCGCAAGGCCGGGGCCGAGAAAAGCTAAATTATCGCCAGTCTTTCGCTTGGCCCGTAGCGTTAGGCGCTCCGGGCCCGTTCATTTAACCCAACATACACATGCTCAGACGCAACCTCTGGAAGCTTATCCTCAGCCTCGCCATCATGGGCTGGGCCGTGGCCACGCTACTACCCCTCAACGACCGACCGTTCCCCGAATACATCAAGTCGCAGGCGACGGCAAACAAGGCCGAGTTCAACCGTTTGGTTGACGAAGCCGCTGCCATGGCGGCGGCTGGACAAGCTCCCAGTGAGTTTGTCGCACTGAAGCGTATCGGCGCGGAACGGAAGATCGATCTCGCCCAATATTTTCCTGAGGTGCGCTTCGAAGCGAAGATGCGTAATATCGAGAAGCGCAATGACATCCTGTTGAACGAAATGCTCAAGCAGGCGAAGAGCCCTTTGCAATACGGTCTCGATTTGCGCGGAGGAGTGGCTTTCACCCTCGAGGTGGATGAAAAGGCCGCCGGCGCGGACAGCTTGCAAGACCGCAAGGAGAAACTCGACAAGGCGATCGAGATCATAGGCCAACGCATCAACGCATTTGGCGTTACCGAGCCGGTCATCCGTCCGGTGGGCAATAATCGCATCGAGGTTCAGTTGCCCGGAGTTAGCACCAAGGACAACCCCGAGGTGGTGGACAATGTCAAGAAACCGGCCCGTCTCGATTTCCGATTGGTTCATCCATCGATCACCCCGCAAATGACGGATGCCGTCCCGCCGGGTTACGAGATGATGACTCTGGATTACGAAGGGCAACGCGGCGAATCCTCCACGGAGGAAGTTTACGTAAAACGCATCCCGGAAATGACCGGCGAGATGATCGAGAATGCTTTTGCCCGCCCTGATATTTACGGCAAACCCGAGGTTATCCTGCAGTTTACCAATGATGGCAAAGCCCGCTTTGCCGAGGTAACCCGGGAAATCGCCGAGGGCGGCCAGAAGGCTGGCAGCATTGGTCGTTTGGCCATCGTGCTGGATGGAAAACTTTATTCCGCCCCGAGTGTGCGGGAAGAAATCGATAGCGACAGTGCACAGATCACCGGCAACTTCAGTGAACGTGAAGCCCTCAATCTGGCCAACGTGCTGAACAACCCGCTCGACCTGCCCCTGATCATCAAGGAGCAATATGAGGTTACTCCTTCGCTCGCGGCTGACGCGGTTTCGAGTGGGATCAAGGCCTCCATCATCGGCACCGTCCTGGTGGCCGCATTCATGATCACCTACTATACGGTGGGTGGTTTGATCGCCGTCGTCACCTTGGCGGTAAATTTACTGATCATCGTGGGCGTAATGGCCAGCATCGGCGCCACCATGACGCTTCCCGGTATTGCCGGCATCGTGCTCACGGTCGGCATGGCGGTGGATGCGAACATCCTGATTTTCGAGCGCATGCGCGAGGAACTCAATCTCGGCAAAAGCCTGCCGGCCGCGGTCAGTGCCGGCTACGACAAGGCATTCACCACCATTATCGATGCACACCTGACTCAACTCGCGATTTGTGCGGTAATGATCGGGTTGGGCAGTGGTCCAATCAAGGGCTTCGGGGTTACCCTCGCCATCGGTGTTTTTTCCACGATGTTCTCCGTATTGATTACCGGTCACTTCCTCACGGAATGGCTGGTGGATAAGAACATTATCAAGAAGTTCCCCATGATGTCCTTCATCAAGTCCATCAAGATGGACTTTTTGAAATATGCCCGGCCGGCATTTATCGTTTCCTGGCTGATCGTGCTGATCGGCGTGGGGATGGTATTTTCGAAAGGTGACAAGATCTACGGCATTGATTTCGCCGGTGGCGATTCCATCACCGTTGATTTCAAGGAGCGGGTAAGTTCCGCCCAGATCCGTGAAGTAGCCCGGGCCAACAATCTCGGGGAGGTTAATCCCATTTATGTAAGCGAACTCGGCACGGGCCACGAAACGCTCCGAATCGAGACGGCCTACGACAAATCGGCCGAGGCATTGGCGGCGATCATCAAGGCTTACCCAAATGCCGGACTCGAAAAGATCGGCGAGAACCGTATCGGGCCTGCGATAGGTGAGGAAATCCAATGGAATGCACTGAAGGCACTCTCCTGGTCGATGCTCATTGTGTTGGCCTACATCGCACTGCGCTTCGAATTCGGTTTTGGCATCGGTGCGGTGGTGGCCTCGGTTCACGACATTCTGATGACGATTGGCATCTTCGTGCTTTTTGGATATCAATTCTCCGCGCCGATGGTGGCGGCCATCCTCTGTATCGCCGGTTATTCGATCAATGACACCATCGTGGTCTTCGACCGTATTCGGGAGGAATTAAAGCTTAACCCGAACACCCGCTTGCGCGAAGTAGTGAACATGGCCATCCACCGGGTGTTTGCCCGGTCCCTCATGACCAGTATCACAACCTTGCTGGCTGCCTCTGCCCTCTATGTTTTCGGCACCGGCGTGCTCAAGGATCTCTCGTTCACCTTCATCGTGGGTATCATCACCGGCACCTTCTCCTCCATCTTCATCGCTTCCCCGGTATTTTTCTGGTGGCACAAGGGCGATCGTAAACATGTGGAGGCGCACGCCGATGTTGCGCCGAAATACGAATGGACCGGGTCCAGTAAGGCATCAGAGTAATCGCTCACGGGGCACTACGTTTGATGCGCTGGACTTACACGCCGCCCTCGGCCGAGGAGGTCGAGGCGTTTAGCCAAAACGCGAAATTCAGTCGGGTTATGGCCGAGCTGTTGCTGCGTAATGGCCATCGAGATCCCGTTTTGGCAGAGACCTTTTTGGAACCCACTTTGGCTAGCTTGGGTGACCCGTTTATCCTGCCCAACTTGGAAGCGGCAGCCAGCCGGTTGCGCCAAGCGGTGCTCGGTAATGAAGCCGTCGTGGTGCTGGGAGATTACGATGTGGATGGCGTGAGCAGCACAACCCTGCTGGTCGGAATTTTGCGCCGATTCGGCCTCAGCCCCCGGTTTGTTGTGCCGCGCCGGGCGGAGGATGGTTACGGCCTTTCCCGCAGTGCCATTGACCGGGCATTGGAGGGCGGTAAACCGCAGCTCTTCGTGGTGCTCGACTGTGGGACGAATTCGTTCGATGAGGTGGCTTACCTGATTGAGCAAAATATCGATGTAGTGGTGGTGGACCATCATCGATCGAAGGAAGGAACCCTGAAGCAGGGAATCTTGGTCAATCCCCACGTTGATGGTGAAACTGGGGCCGTTCAGGAGGAATTGCGCAATCTTTGCACCGTGGGTCTGGTCTTCAAGCTGGCCCATGGTCTCATCAAGCAGTTGCGGCAGGAGAATCATCCGGTCGCATTGGATATCAAATTACGTGATGAGTTGGATTTGGTGGCACTCGGGACGGTGGCCGATCTGGTGCCACTCCTGGGTGAAAATCGCACACTCGCGAAGCACGGGCTACGCATCTTGCAGAATACCAGTCGTCCCGGTCTCAAAGCTCTGATGTCTGTGGCCGGGGTTCGTGAAGGTCAGGACATCACTCCGGTGGATATTTCTTTCCGTCTGGGGCCACGAATCAACGCCAGTGGGCGGCTCGCAGATGCCGCCCTTTCGGTTGAGTTGATGCTTAGTGCCGATGCCCGATTTAGTGCCGAAACGGCCCGGCAATTGAATGAGTTTAATCGGGAACGGCAGGATATTGAGCGTTTGATCACCGAAGACGCAGATCGGATGATTGAGTCCAGCTATGCCGATGACCAAGGGATTGTCCTCTATAGTGAGGATTGGCACCCGGGGGTGGTGGGCATTGTGGCGGGTCGAGTATCGCGAAAATACAATCGACCCTGCATCGTATTGGGCAATGATGGTGAGCTGGCCAAAGGGTCCGGTCGCAGTGTGAACAGAATAAATTTGGTCGAGGTGCTGGCAACTTGCAGTGAGCATTTGGATAGTTGGGGTGGCCATCCCATGGCCGTTGGCGTCGCGGTAAAGAAGGAGCATTTGGCTGCATTTCGTATCCGGTTCGCCGAAGCGGTTCGGGAATATGCGGGCAGTGACATCGCCGAGGCGGAACTCGAAATCGCGGCCTGGTTGAGCCCGGATATGATCGGCGAGGCATTGATGATGGAACTGGACGCGCTACACCCCTTTGGGCAGGGGAATCCCGAACCTGTATTTGGAATTCGGGGCGTGGTTTTCCGTCAGTCTCCCGACGTCTTCAAGGATCTCCATTTCCGCTTTTGGTTTGATGGTGACAACGGTCGGAGATTGCACGGGGTGGCATGGAAAATGGCCGACCGGGTGCCTCCCGCTCGTGAACCTGTGGATTTGGCCGTCAAATTGACCTGGAATCACTTCAATGGACGCAAGTTGCTGCAACTGGAGTTGATAGACTGGCGCCCTTCAACCAAGAGCTGATCGGTGCACGCATGCGCTCCAATGGAATTCCTGCAAATTCACGCTTGCCCTTTGGGGTCTCAATCTGCTTTTTCGCACCCTCCACGCACCCGTAGCTCAATTGGATAGAGCGTCTGACTACGAATCAGAAGGTTTGGGGTTCAAGTCCCTACGGGTGCACCACTTTTAAGCCACCAATGCATTGCATCGGTGGCTTATTTTTTGGCCACTATTGCGGGCTTAGGCTGGATAGGAGACCGGCAATTCGGCGGCCCGCGATATGTCCTGTCCGAGTAATACAACAATGTCGTGCCGCCGCTCCGGTGGGTAGACCTCCAGTCGGGTGATGCCGCCGTCCTTGAGCTCACATTCGATGGTGGTCTGACCGGGCAGATTTAACTTGAAATCGACATTCCAACGATCGCTCGGCCAAGCGGGGAAAAGATAGATACGCGAACCCACGCATTGGACCAACATGGTCTGCATGGCAATTTGGGTGACACCTCCATGATCAAAATCGGGGATCCAATCGTAATTGGGTCCCCAAAAGCCCTTGAAGCGGATTTGTGGCTGATTGGAGCTCTCGCAATTTTTGTGGGCTAGGTAGGCCGCTACATTCGTGATCCCTAGGTATGCAGCGTGAATGGCGTCCTGTCGCCAGCAGCCGGTATCGGGGAAGGTGCGGTGCGTGTAGGCATTACGGGCCGCATCCAAATCAGGATGGCCGATGCCATAGAGTTTATACGGGAAAACCGCATAGAGCTCCGGATTTTCCGAATTGTGCGGAGTGTCTTCGACTTTGGCCGCATGCAGGAGCATACGGGCGCCATGGCGCACTCCTACGGGGATTTCCGGCAAACGGGCGGATAACGCCCGCCATGCCCCTAAATCACTCACTTCAAGGTAAGTATCCGGCAGGGCCAACAGTTGTGGGAGCAGGTAATGCAGACCCGCTATCTCCGGCATTGGATTTTCCGTTTCCCACCAAGTTTCGAGTGATTGTGCGGGTTTGAGTAGCAACCGACCCTCACTGTCATTGGGGTAATGCAGGGCATAGAACCTCAATACCGCCCGGGCAACGGGGAGAAGTTCGTTGGTGAGTAGTGCCTCGTCGCCGGTGTGCTGGTAGGTTGCGAGCATCAGGGCGATCAGCTCGAAGCCACTTTGCCAATAGCGGCGGATGTATTGATTTTCCACATCGCCCGGTTCCTTATCAGTGCGATCCAAACCATAGTTGCTCGGGAGGAGGGCACCCCAGAAATACTGGGTCTCCGGGAAAAATACACCACCGTGGCCGAACCAGACCTGCGTTCGTTGTTCAGCCAAGGACAACATATCGCGATACATCCGGAAGAGCGGACGCATCAAATCAAAATCTCCATTGGCGAGCAGGCCCCAGTAAAGCAAACGCGTGTTTTGCCACCAATACCCACCGCCCCAACGCCGATAATCCGCGTCGTAGGATTCTCCAGTTACGCCCCAGTCGGCGGTGAATAATCCGCCGTTGAATTTTATGGGAAAAAGTCCCCGGCCTGAACACGCAATCATGTATCGCTGCCATTGCAGGTGCTCGGTGATATTTCCCGGGTTGCACCAATCTGTGTCGCGCAAGCCGGCGTGGATGTGGCTGCGTTCCCAGAAATCACGCCACCAAGTCTGATGGTCGCGCCACGCATCCCGCAGCGACGGAAGTCCGTCGGGATTGGCCGCACCTTGGATCTGGTTGACCCATTCATTGATGGTGGGGGTTTGGGCACAGTGCACCGTAACGGAGAACACCGCCGAGGTGGTCTTGCGCGCGGTAATGATGCCGCTCCGGCCCTTGCGCTTGAATCCGGCGCCTTGCAGATAGCCGCCAAAGGTTCGACCTATCAACGGATCGTCGTTCTCCGACTTGAATTCGTCCAAGCTCTGGGCTTGCAGCACTTCACCCCAAATCGAACTTTCGTTACGCTGATACCATGCGACGGCCCCGCGCAGTTTGGGCACGATGATATCAGGTTGGAAAGTAACAGGTTTCTTGGGATCCAGTCCCAGGGCGGAATAGGCTTCACGGCCGGTAATTTCCCGAGCCTGGTTGCGCCATGGCTCCAGCTCGACCCGAACATTCACTGGTTCGTCACTGGTTACTTCGACCACCAGACGTGGCCAGTGGGCATCCATCCACAACCGCACCTTGGTCGAACCATTGGTGACCAAGATGGAGGCGTCGGCCAATGAAAGCCGCTGTTCGAATTTCCCTTCATCGAGCAGGTCGGGTTTTAGACTGATCCTCAACCTCCCGATTTTGATCAGACGCGACAGGTGATCCCATGCGTCAGTCTTGGACAGATAGAAAAGGATGTCACCATCCTGATCCGTCCATATGTTGGCGGCAATGTCACCATTACCAAGGGGTAGTGAATCGGCCGATGAATGGCCGGGGGTATTCCAAGTGATGTCTCCAATCACGCGGTTAGTCGTAGGAAGTGGTCGTCCATAAGCAAGAAAACCCGCCGGGTGGGCGGGTTTACCGTGGAATATATAGATTGACGCGAATCAGACTGCCTTGGGCAGGGCGACATCCGCGAATTCGATGGTGTGCGGGTGATTGCGCTTTTCTTTTTCCAAGCGGGCGCGCCGACGCAGCATCCGGTCGAGTTTATCGGTCAGGAGTGAGATGGCCTTGTGGCATTCGTCGGACGACACCGTGGCATTGAGTTCAGGCCCATTGATTACCATATGGCCCTTGGCTTTGAAGCGACTGCTCACCGCCTCCTTGGAGTCACATTCCAGTTCCACGCGGATCCGCAGGATACGTTCCTCGTGACGAAACAATCTCTCGGCTTTCTCGCGGACGTAGGTTTTGAGTGAAGGGGTCAGGTCGAGATGGATGCCAGAGACGATTAGTTCGTGGTTATTTTGTCTGTTCATATTTCGGTCCATGGGTTGTGGTTGCTGACAGAAATGAGTCGATATTTGATGCCATGGCCTCGCTAAGCGAAGCACTTAAACCATTCTCCGCCGTCATCGTGACGGGGGGATCCTCCGGTATTGGAAAATCGTTCATCAAACTGTTGAGGAGTCTGCAACCCGATCTGCAGTTTTGCAACCTCTCTCGCAGTTTTCCCGAACTAAAATCAGGAGAACTTAAGTTGCACCACATTGCTGTTGATCTGGCCGATAGGGCTGGGCTGGGCACCACGGTTGAGAGTATTGATGCTTGGCTTGCCAGCGTGGCGCCCGTAGGAAAAGTCCTGCTGATAAACAACAGTGGGTATGGTGGTTACGGTGCATTTCCTGAACCAGATATCACTCATCAACTAGGAATGATTGATTTGAATGTCCGGGCGTTGGTGGAACTGAGTGCACGTCTGTTACCGACTCTACGCACCCGGGGTGGCGCCATCATAAACATAGCTTCTACTGCCGCATTCCAGCCGACTCCGTGGATGGCGGTTTATGGAGCTACCAAGGTTTTTGTTTTACACTGGAGCCTGGCCTTGAATCAGGAACTACGGGGCACTGGCGTGCAAGTGCTCGCCGTATGTCCGGGACCCACTGCGACGGAGTTTTTTCGCCGGGCCGGACTAAAACAGGGGAGTGTGGTGGATGCGCTCAGCATGGATAGTGAGACCGTTGTGCAGCAATCCCTGCAAGCACTCGCCGCCGGTCGATCCTTGGTGGTTACCGGTTGGAAAAACAAACTAGGTGCAGCCGTGATTTCAGTTTTTCCAAAACCGTTGGCGACATGGATTTCTTCCAAGGTGCTCGCCCGATTCCGACTCCAAAAGGTGGCACGATGAATCCCCCTGAACCAGGGAAGGGATTCTATGCAGGCAAAGCCTGTGCATGGCCTCCCCGGCCCCCGCCAAAACCAGAGAATGTAAGGCAGATTACGCCTGTGGAGATGCGATCATGGATCATCTATGAAGATGAGCGGCTCTTGGTTGTAAATAAACCGGGGGATGTGGTGTGCCATCCTTCCAAGGCCGGTCCATGGTCAAGCTTGGTGGGAGCCGCGCGCGAATACACCGCTTTGCCGACGATGCATTTGGTCTTCCGATTGGATCGGGAGACCAGTGGCGTGGTTGTATTAACAAAGGATTCTGCGATGGCGGGTCGATTGCAGACCGCGATGCAGAAGCGTAAAGTCGGCAAGGAATACCAGGCTATCCTGACGGGTGAGTTACGAGACGCAGTTACAGTCGATCAACCGCTCGGCGATGATGTCTCGAGTCCGGTCTATGTGAAAACCACTGTCCGCCCTGATGGTTTGGCGGCGAAGACGCATTTTACCCCGCTGAAGACGGCCAATGGTTTTACCTTGGCCAAGGTGGTGACGGAGAGCGGACGGAAGCATCAGATCCGGGCGCATGCTCTTTGGCTGGGCCATCGATTGGTGGGCGACAAAATTTACGGCCCCGATGATCGCTTGTATCTGGAATTCATCGATCACGGTTGGAGTGTGGCAATGGCCGACAGATTACTATTACCCCGGCAAGCCCTGCATTGTGCCTCGATTGACTTGACCATCGCCGGAGCGCCAGAGGTCTTCCGGGCCCCACTGGCTGCGGACATGCAGGACTTTTGTGTCAGTCACGGATTAACGATGTGACTGCAGCTGCGACGGCCGCCTGCATGGCACCGATGCGGTCAGACACAGGCAAGGCGGACGGTGTTTCCAAAGTATAACTCAAGGTAGTATGCGAGAGACTGAGAAATATCGCTTCCGGCCAATTGGTGCGGAGGAGGGGATCGCTAACCGGTCGGATGATGCCAGGTTCGGCAATAGGCCGACCGTCGATAATGCTGGCCGGTTCTATCGGCATCAATCCACTCACTGTCTGGATCATCTTATCGGCCAAAGTTGGACGGGCCCTCGGGTTGAGCTCGTAAAGATAGAATCCGGTCGATTCCCAGTCTTCATGCAGGCATAGAGTAAGATCAAATGGGGGCTGCCGCCCCAACCAGCGGGTATGGGCCTGAACTTCTAGCGAGCTTCTGTCCTGATAATCGCGGTTGAGGTCGCATTGGTCGACGTTTTCGCGGGTGGCGGCCTGCAGTCCTTCGGGATTTAGCACCGGGCAGATAAACCAATTGGCATTATTTGAGAAAAATCCGGCACGTAGCATGGTCAGCAGGGCGAGGGGCGGCGCCGGTTCATCCCCATGTAGCCCAGCCGAGATGTATATCCGGGGACGCGGCCCGGGATTTCGCCGGGTCAGGGCAATGAGAGGGAATTCGCCGATTCGACCGAATGTCTCGACGCGAAATCCCTGGGCCAACGCAGCGGTTTCGATATCGCCGATCAGTTCATGCACGTTGAGGGAGGATCCCGGCTTACCAGTAGAATTCATGCCGACGCTATAATCGTGGCTTGGAACCGGGGTGCAAACCCTGTTAACAATTACTCTTTCCATGTCACAAGTTCGCGTCCGCTTCGCCCCGAGTCCCACCGGGTTTTTCCATATCGGCAGTGCCCGCACGGCCCTGTTCAACTGGCTATATGCCCGTCACACGGGCGGGCAGTTTATTCTGCGGATTGAGGATACCGACAAAGAGCGCAACAGTGACGCGTTTCTGAATGTAATCTATGACAGTTTGAAATGGCTCGGGCTGAATTGGGATGAGGGTCCTCAGGTCGGTGGAGATTTTGGACCCTACCGCCAGAGTGAGCGTGGAGAGATTTATAAGATTTACGTGCAGAAACTGCTCGATGCAGGTCGAGCCTACGAGAAGGATGGTGCTATCTGGTTTAAACTTCTTGGCGAGCGCTCTGAGGTTTTTGATGATCGCAGGGAGAAGACCGTGACTAAGGTCAAGACAGAGCCGACCGTGATCGAAGATCGGATTCGTGGACATGTTGAGCGAATCGAGGATGAGGATTTCGTTATTGTGCGTTCAGACGGTAATCCGGTTTTTCACCTGGTTAACGTGGTGGACGACATTGCAATGGGCATTACGCATGTCATCCGGGGAGAGGATCACCTTTCGAATACCAGCAAGCATGTGGAATTATTTAAGGCTTTTGGGGCCTCAGTGCCGGAATTTGCTCACATACCACTAATCCTGAAGCAGAACGGTCCGGGCAAAATGTCCAAACGTGATCAAGGTGCCCTTGTCGAAGAGTATCAGCGTCGGGGTTTTCTGCCGGATGCCTTAGTCAATTTCCTCAGCTTGCTCGGCTGGAATCCAGGTGATGACCGCGAGAAAATGCCGATCGAGGAAATCGTGCGGCTCTTCGATCTCCCCGGAGTGAATCAAAGTAATGCCCGATTTGACGATAAGAAACTCGCGCACATGAACATGGTTTACCTGCTGGAATTGCCGGCAGATGAATTCGTGACGAAGGTCCGCACCTATCTCACCGCCCAAAGTGCTGGACCGGCTCTGGCGGCGGATGAGGGCTACTTTCGCGAGGTCATGCTTCTCAGTCAGCCCAAGATCAAGGGTTTTGAAGAGTTACCCTCTTACACAGTCTATTTCTTTACCGAGAACTATCCGATCGACGACAAGGTGAAAACCAAGGTCATGGGTAAAGGCGAACCCAAGGTCCGCTTGGCTGAATTGATCGCAGCGATGCCGGCCATGGATTTTACCACAGATGAAAGCATCGAGAATGGAATCAAGGCAGTGGCCGAGGCCAATACCCAAGGCTTTGGGGCTTACCAATCAATCGCGCGACTGGCGCTGACGGGCACCAATGTAGGGCCAAGTATCACCGGCATTATGCGGGTGCTGGGCCGTGACAAGGTGTCGGCACGACTCGTTGGGTTTGCCGCGGCGAATTAGATTAGATCCATTACGCCCAGGTGTCGCGCAGGGTGATCGTGCGATTGTAAACGGGTTTGTCCGCGGTGGAATCCACCAAGTCAGGTGTGAAATAGCCCAGCCGCTCAAATTGAAACACGGTTCCCGTGACTGCGGTCTGCAGGCCGAATTCCAGGCGGGCTTTAACAACCTCCATGGATTGTGGGTTTAGCACCGTCATGAAATCCTCTTCCTTGCCCGGTTCGGCTACCGTAACCATGCGATCGTAGAGGCGCACTTCGGCTTCGATGCTGTCGGTTGCACTGACCCAGTGGATGGTCCCTTTGACTTTCTTTCCGGAGTTGGGTTCACCGCTGCGCGTATCGAGTTGGGCGGTGCAATGAAGTTCGGTGACCTGGCCGGATTCGTCCTTGATGATCTCATCCAGCGCGATGATGCAGGCATATTTGAGACGCACTTCACCGCCCGGTTTGAGTCGATGGAATTTTGGCGGCGGCACTTCAGCGAAATCGTCCTGTTCGATGTAGACTTCGCGGGTTAAGTTGAGTGGTCGCTTGGTCGGCGCGTCAGACTGCGGATTGTTGATCGCTTCACAGTTGATGATTTCACCCTCAGCAATGTTGGTCAGAACCAGTTTCACTGGCTTTAATACGGCCAGCCGACGTTCGGCCGATTGATTTAATTCGTCGCGCACCGCATGCTCCATGGCGGCGATGTCGGTGATGCCGTCGTGAGTGGTAATGCCGGTGCTGATCACGAAGCGGCGCAGAGCGGCAGCCGGAATCCCGCGGCGGCGCATGCCGGCCAACGTAGGCATCCGCGGATCATCCCAGCCCGTCACCTTTTTCTCCTGCACCAAGCGCAGCAGGTTACGCTTGCTCATGATTGTGTAGGTGGGAATGAGCTTCGCGAATTCGTATTGGTGTGGGACCGGCCGGGGTAGCTCTAGACTGGCCAGAACCCAGTCATAAAGCGGACGATGCGAAACGAATTCCAAGGTGCACAGACTGTGGGTGACGCCTTCGAGGTAGTCACTCAGGCAATGCGCATAGTCGTAGAGAGGATAGATGCACCACTTGTCCCCGGTATGGTGATGGGTGATATGCCGGATACGATAGAGCAATGGATCACGCAGCCAAAGATTCGGCGATGCCATGTCTATTTTGGCCCGAAGCGAGTGTGCGCCATTCGGAAACTCACCGGCTCGCATCCGTTGAAAGAGATCAAGGTTTTCTTCGATTAAGCGATTTCGGTAAGGGCTGTCCTTGCCCGGTTCAGTAGGGGTGCCGCGGTATTTTTCCGTATCCTCCGGACTTAGATCGCAAACATAGGCTTTGCCCCGTTTGATCAGTTCCAGAGCGTAAGCATAGAGCTGTTCAAAGTAGTCTGAAGCGGTGAACGGTTCAGCTTGCGCGGTATCAGCCGGGACGGACGTAACCTTGTAGTCGGTCTGACCATTGATTTGATGGGCCACGGGGACGGCTCCCAGGGGTTTGAAAGTCAACTGGGCATCACCCCAACCGCTGATCAACCAGCGAATGTCTGCGGTTATGGCCGAAACGAAATGGGCATCTTCTTTGGCCGGGTTGGTGTCATCAAACCGCAGATTACACTGACCGTTATTTTCCCGAGCCACGCCAAAGTTGAGCAGGATGGAACGTGCATGCCCGATATGAAGGTAGCCATTGGGTTCGGGGGGGAACCGCGTAACGATGTTAGTGTAACGCTTCTCCGCTACTTGGCTCGCGATGATGTCGCGGATAAAATCGGAGGGCAGAGTGGGATTGTCTTCAGCGGACATGCGGAAATTCTGGTGGTGGGTTAGTCGCCGGCAAGCATACAGCCTTTAACGGCGGTCAGTGCTTCTCCGAGAGCGATTGAAAGGGGCCGTTGAATTCGTCGGGGTGGCGCCATCTGCCGCCATTTCACGGAGCAGACTGCCAAGATAAGGGATCAGTTGCTTCTTGCGACTGACGATGCCGGGCAAATCAAAGATATCCTCGTTTTCCACGTGAGGGTAGGAGATCCGGCCGATGAAGCCCGGGTCGCCTTTGGCCAGGAGTAATGAATTTTGGGTGTTGATATCGGTTACCAGCAGGCACGCGAATGCGAGGCCTTCCTCATTGCGCAGATCGTGCAAAGCATCGGCAATCGGTTTGGCGTGGCTCCAAAAATTCCCGAAACCGAGTTCCTCGACCTGCGACACGGCGAAACGCACGCCTTCCTCTTCATATATCTTGAAATCCGAACGAACCACGGTGGCCGGAGCACTTGCGAGGATAACAGAACCTGAGCTGAAGATTTCGTCAGCTAATTTTCGGGAGTCGACTCCGGCAATTTTGGATAGCCAGGCCAAGGCGGCACCGTCCTTCGGCGTGGTCGTGGGACTATTGAGATGCAGGGTATCCGAAATAAGCCCCGACATCATGATTCCGGCCATATCAGCGGTCGGGGTAAGACCTTCCCGGCGGAACAGATCGGCGACAATGGTGCAGGTTGAGCCCACCGGTTCGTTAATGAAGAGGATCGGTTGCTGAGTGTTCAGCGAACCCAGACGGTGATGGTCGATGATTTCGGAGATCGTGACTTCCTCGGCGCCGTTGACCGCCTGGGTCATTTCGTTGTGATCGACCAAAATCAGACGGGTTTCCACCGGCTTCAACAAATCGCTCTTGGTTAAAATGCCCTGCAATACGCCGGCTTCATCCGTGACCATCAAGGCATGGGAGGAGGTGGGCCCGAACTTCTTGCGAACCTGATCGATGGGCGTATCGGCACTCACTGTCACAAATTTGCGGTCAATCACGCGATCCAAGGTGGAAGCGGTGCGCACGACCCATGCCGTGGTGGCCGTGTCGTGCGGGCTCGAAATAACGCTGACGTTACGTTCCTTCGCTCGGGCCAGCACATCGTCATCAATTGGGAGATCACCGCTGATGATCAGTGCCCGGATTCCGATCTCAATGGCGCGCAGCTGCACATCCCGCCGATCACCCACGATGATGATCGATTGCGATGGCGGCAGGTTTTCCCGTTCGGAGATTTTCCAAAATGTGCCCACATCCATCGCACCGATGCGCACAAAGAGCTCCTCGAGTTTGTTGTCGTCGACACTGTGCAGGGTTCGTGCCTGCAAGGAGCGCACGATTCGGCTGAGGCTGGTGCGCACCTGACGCATTTGGCGCGGCTCATTGATGTGGGGCACAAAGAAACTGCCCATTTGTGCGAGCGTCACGGTGCCTTTGATTTTGCGTTTGGAATTGGTAATCGGCAGCGTGCTCACGCCGTGCCGGTCGATCATTTCCAGCGCTTCCGCACAGGTGGCATTGTCCTGCACCGAGACGACTGAACTGATCATAAGATCGTGCACCCGGGGACTCACATCGGTCAGATAATAAGGTAACGGTTGGTTGAATCGCTGCAGGATGGTGTCGATCCGGGCATTCGAGTTACCGCAGCGCGCGGCGACAAAACCGGTTTCTCCCCGCTGTTCCTTGAACGCGGCATAGGCGATGGCCGAACAGATAGCATCCGCATCCGGATTTTTGTGTCCGATAATATAGGTGATGTTTTTAGCCGTCCGGCTGGTGTGGTCCGGGCGGGCGGGCGCTGTGGCGTCGGTCGACATGGCAAAAATGCAACCTTGGCAGATGCCCGCCCGGGGGGGAAGCGGGAAAACAAAAAACGAACGCACCTATGCGTTCAGGGGCCAGACTAAGCTGCAGATCAACGGGAGGTGCCAGCAGGGGTGCCGATCCCACCGCGGGAAGTGCCCCAAACCTTTACATTGCTCCGATTAGGTAGGGCCTCGAGGATGTTATCCGTGCGCTGGCCGGAGATCGCATTCACAAATTTGCCCACGGCGGTATCTGGATAAAATTCTACATTGCCCCCGAGGTAGACGACGTAGCCGCCCGTATCGCCATAGACGCCGTTGGTGGCATCCCAGCTGCCGTCGGTGCGGAGGCCACGGGTAAATGCCACCGGGGTGGAGGCTGGGTCACTCATTTTTAATCCACCGACAAATTCAAAGCTTAGCTCGCGGCCATCCGTGAAGCTTGCGTCCAAGGCATTTCGGTTGCCGGGGCTGAGAATGGATGTGGGCAAGACCCCGTCGAATGCCGGGTCGACCTTGGAAAAATAGATGCCCGGTTCGGACAGGGAACCGGCGCGGGCTAGGATGCCCAGCCACAAAAATACCCTGGCGCTGGCATTGAGAGAGGTGGCGGCGTCGGGATCGGGCAACCGGTCATTGTTATCGCCGGCGTAAATCATGGCTGCCTTGCCAATTTCACGAAGATTATTGGCGTCCACTGCCCGTTGGGCCTTTTCACGCACACTGGCCACTGTCGGGATAATGATGGCGGCCAGAATACCGATGATGGCGATGACCGTCAGTAACTCGATTAGCGTGAAGGCGAAGGTAGCACGTCGGGAGGTAAGGATCATGGCGTTCGAAGGTTGATTCAGGCTTCGGTTGATTGGGGTTAAACTCAACCCGATTCTGACAGCCGGACTGGACAAAGCTTTTGAGTCTGCCGTAGATATGGTGCGTATGAAAATCTACCTCGATGGAAAATTCGTGGATTCGGCCGATGCAAAAATTTCCGTGTTCGATCATGGACTGCTCTATGGCGATGGAGTTTTTGAGGGCATCCGACTCTACGGCGGAAATATATTCCGCCTCGAGGAACACTTGGAGCGTCTGGAATATTCGGCCAAGGCGATCATGCTCGACCTGCCGCTGACACGGCAGGAATTTAGCGATATTACCTGCGAGGCTTGTCGGCAGAACGGATTGACCGATGGCTATATCCGGCTCGTGGTAACCCGAGGGGTAGGCGATTTGGGCTTGTCTCCCTGGACTTGTCCGAAGCCTTCCGTCTTTGTGATCGCGAGCAAGATATCGCTCTATCCACAGGAGCATTACGACAACGGGCTGGCCATTGTTACCGTGCCTACTCGCCGGATCAACGCTGCAGCGCTGCCCCCGACCGTGAAATCCTTGAATTACCTGAATAACATTCTGGGCAAAATTGAGGCCAAACAATTCGGGGCGCTGGAAGCCATCATGCTCAATGACCAAGGCTATGTGGCGGAATGCACCGCGGATAATATCTTTATCGTCCACAAAGGCGAAATTATCACCCCAGGTGCTTCACAGGGGGCCTTGAAGGGCATTACGCGTTCCAGCATATTCGATATCGCGGCCGAGTTGAAAATCCCAATTCGGGAAAGCAACATGACCCGCTATGATGTGTGGTGTGCCGATGAGTGCTTTTTGACCGGCTCGGGCGCCGAAGTCGTGCCTGCGGTGAAACTTGACGGTCGCGTCATAGGTTCTGGCAAACCCGGTCCCATCACTCAGCAGGTTTTGGCCTCATTCCGCCGACGGGTGCTCGTCGAAGGCACCAAGATTTGACGTTAACGACTCCTAACACCTGCGCCACTAGCGTGACACCTTGGCACGCTAGTGATGCAGAGTGTGCGAAATTGGCAGGGGAATTACTTGCTGTCATGCACTTGCCAGACGGGGAGAGCATGGCATCATATCTGCATAGCAAGAACACGAAATATGGCCAATCCACTTAAATGTGACCTATGTCCCAAGCCCGCTACAGTGCACCTGACCCAGATTGTGAACAACAAGGTGCACAAGGTGGATTTGTGCGAGGAATGCGCCCAAGCCAAGGGAGTGACCGATCCCAGTGGGTTCTCACTCGCGGATTTGCTGCTGAAGGCCTCACTTAATCCGGAACCGGCGGAGCTCGCCGTGCGCTGCGAACATTGCGGCTGCACCCAACAGGATTTCAAGAAGCACGGACGATTCGGTTGTCCGCAATGCTATGATACCTTCAATGCTTCGATCGAGCCCATGCTGGAAAGCATGCATAAGGGCACGGTGCACACGGGCAAGATTCCCCAACGGGCCCTGGCCCGCAAATCACTTTATGATCGCCTGACCCAACTTGAAGACGAGCTCAGTGAAGCCGTCAAAACCGAGCGCTACGAGGACGCCGCACGTTGCCGTGATGAAATCAGCCAAGTCAAACAAACCTACGGGCAAAAATCGACGCGTTAAGCCCATGACCATCGCTTCGCTGATCGACACGCCTTCGGAACTAACCGACGCGTCGAACAGTAAGACGGCGATTGTCCTGATGACACGCATTCGGCTCGCCCGCAATTTGGCCTCCGTGCCATTTCCGGGGTGGGCTCGGCCTGCCCAGCGGGAAGAAGCCTATGATGTCTGCCGGACGGCATTGGCCGGCGCGACTTCCATGAAGCGCAGTCTGTGTATCGGTGTGTCAGAACTCAGCGAACTGGAAAAGCAGATCTTGGTTGAGCGGCACTTGATCAGTCGCGAATTGAGTGGGGCCAAGAGCGGTGCCGGGGTCGTGATTAGTCAAAACCAAGCCATTTCGGTGATGATCAACGAAGAGGATCATCTGCGTATCCAAGTGCTCCGGTCAGGCTTTCAATTGAAGAAAGCGTGGAACACGATCAACGATTTGGACACCGCCCTCGAGGAACAATTGGACTACGCCTTTTCCGCCAAGCAAGGTTACCTGACGGCTTGCCCTACAAATTTAGGGACCGGGATGCGCGCTTCCGCAATGATGCACCTGCCTGCGTTGGTCATTGCCGGTCAGATGGAAAAAGTCGTCCGAGCGGTGAACCAACTCGGCATGGTGGTGCGCGGGCAATTCGGCGAAGGGTCGGATGCCAGTGGCAGTATTTTTCAGATTTCGAACCAGACCACTCTCGGGGAATCAGAGCCGGAAATAATCAAGCGTCTCGGGAGTGTGTTGAACACGATTATCGAGCATGAAACGAATGCCCGGCAAAGACTGATCGAGTCCGATTCCGGTAAGCTTTTTGATAAGATTGGCCGGGCTTTCGGCATCCTGCAAAACAGTCATCTGCTGAATTCAGCCGAAGCGATGAATCTGCTGTCTTTGATTCGCTTGGGGATCGATCTGGGCATCTTTGCCGAAGTGGAGCGCCCCAAGGTGGACCGGCTCTTCATTGAAGCTCAACCGGGCCATCTCCAGCATGCCCAACGCGGTGAATTTGAAGCCGGTCAACGTGATTTGATGCGGGCAGCCAGACTGCGCTCCGAGTTTGCCAATTTCACTCCTCCTCGTTTTACTGAGTCACATAACAACTGAAGCTGATATTTTAACCAACCTACATACATGTCCCAAGAGCCGATGAACAACTTCACCCCCCGGGCCCAACAGGTTTTGGCCCTGGCCCGCAAGGAAGCTGACCGTTTCCACCACAATTACGTGGGCACGGAGCACATTTTACTTGGACTCATCAAGCTTGGGCAGGGTGTGGCGGTCAGTGTGTTGCAGAAGATGGGTCTCGATTTGGAGACCGTGCGGGCTGCGGTCGAAAAGCAGGTTGGCACCGGGCAGGAGACCAAGACTCCCGGCAGCATACCGTATACGCCCCGCGTGAAGAAGGTCCTCGCCCTGGCGGGCAAGGAAGCCAAGACCCTCAACCATTCGTATGTCGGGACAGAACATATCCTCCTTGGTTTGCTGCGTGAGGGGGAAGGCGTGGCGGCGCGAGTGTTGAAATCCCTCGAGATTGATATTGAGCGGACCCGCAATGAAATCCTGCGCGAATTGGATCCACAGTTCTCCGGTGGTGAACCTGGTGGTGAAGAAGCCGCGGCTGGTGCGGGCGGTCCGACCGGACCTGGGGATGACAAAAAGGAAGTAAAGACTCCCGCGCTAAAGGCCTTTGGCCGTGATCTGACAGAACTGGCTCGCAAGGGTGAAATGGACCCGGTAGTGGGCCGTAAGGCAGAGATAAGTCGCGTCATCCAGATTCTTTGTCGGCGCAGCAAGAACAACCCGGTGCTCATCGGTGAGGCAGGCGTTGGCAAGACGGCCATAGTGGAAGGCTTGGCGCAGGAAATCGCCAGTGGTAATGTCCCGGAAATCCTGTTCGATAAACGGGTCGTGACCCTTGATCTCGCCCTGATGGTGGCTGGCACTAAATACCGCGGTCAATTTGAAGAACGCATCAAGGCGGTGATGGATGAAATCAAACGGGCAAAGAATATCATCCTGTTTATCGATGAGCTTCATACTATTGTCGGGGCGGGTGCGGCCGAAGGAGCGATGGACGCCTCAAACATCTTCAAGCCGGCGTTGTCCCGCGGTGAATTGCAATGCGTCGGCGCAACCACCCTTACCGAATACCGCAAGTATATCGAAAAGGATGCGGCGCTCGATCGTCGCTTCCAGTCGGTCAAGGTAGAAGCCCCGTCAGTTGATGACACTATCCTGATTTTGCACGGGATCCGCAGCAAGTATGAGGATCACCACAAAGCCATCTTCACAGACAAAGCGCTCGAGGCGGCGGCCAAGCTGTCCGATCGTTACATCACAGGCCGGTTTCTGCCGGACAAGGCCATCGATATCATGGATGAGGCCGGGTCGCGCGCACGCATTGGCGCCCTGAGTCGTCCGCCCAATCTTGAAAACCTGAGCAAGGAAATCGAAACTGTTTGTGCCGACAAAGAGAAGGCGATCGCTGAACAACACTTTGAGGAAGCGGCGAAGTTTCGTGACCAAGAAAAACAGCTCCGCGCCAAGTTGGAGCAGACTACCGAAGAGTGGCGGAAAGTCCGTGACGAGAAGCGTGTGACCATTGATGAGGATCAGGTCATGCACGTCGTCGCCACGTGGACCGGAATTCCGCTCAGCCGGATGGAGAAGAAGGAAAGTGAGAAATTGCTCTCCATGGAGGCCGAGATTCAAAAGGTTGTCATCGGGCAGGAAATAGCCGCATCGGCGATTGCCCGCGCTCTGCGTCGATCACGCGCGGATCTCAAGGATCCCCGCCGGCCAATAGGTTCATTCATGTTTGTTGGACCCACCGGTGTGGGTAAGACAGAAACTGCCAAGCAACTGGCCGCCCAAATGTTTGGCAATCAGGATGCCATCATCCAAATCGACATGTCGGAATACATGGAGAAATTTGCCGTTTCCCGTTTGGTGGGTTCACCTCCGGGGTATGTGGGTTATGACGAAGGTGGCCAGCTGACCGAGGCAGTGCGGCGCAAGCCGTATGCCGTGGTGCTGTTTGACGAAGTGGAAAAGGCACACCCGGATGTCATTCAACTCTTGCTGCAAATTCTCGAGGATGGCCGCTTGACCGATTCGCTGGGTCGCACCGTCGATTTCCGCAATACTATCATTATCATGACCTCAAATGTTGGGGCTCAGTTGCTGCAACGTCAGACCTCGATGGGTTTTGCCGCGGCGGCCGTGGATCCGAATGATGCTGAAAAGATGCGCGAGAAGGTGCTCGAAGAATCCAAGCGGGTATTCAAGCCCGAGTTTCTGAATCGTATCTCGGATATCATCTTCTTCCGGCCGTTGGAAAAAGCAGATTTGGTTAAGATCGTGGAACTCGAACTTTCCAAGTTCACGTCCCGTCTTTCTGAGCGTAAGATCAGTCTGGAGTTTACCGATCAGGCCAAGGAGTTGCTCGTCGAAAAGGGCTACGACGAGAAATATGGCGCCCGGCCATTGCGTCGTGCGGTTGAGGCTTATCTTGAAGATCCTTTGGCCGAATCGATCCTTCGGGGTGATATCAAGGATGGCGAACCTGTGCTGGTGGATCGCAATGGCGATAAGCTCGAATTCAAAGAGAAATCACCGCCTGCTACCAGCGAAGTCGCCTCGGATTAAATCGGGTCGACTCGTCGGCTTTGCCCGTTAACGCCCGGTTGGTCGCAATACTTCCATTGCGACCAAACTTGCGGCGACCCGTGTCTCCAAGCCCAGCTTGCGAAAGATGTTTTCCACATGTTTGTGGACGGTGCGCACACTCGTGGTGATGATGGACGCGATGAGATTGTGGCTTTAGCAGTGCACCCATTGCAGCCTGATGCAAACGCCTGACGAAGAGGGTGCAATGGCGTAGTGAATTGACCCTAGAATTATGACGGGGTTGTTCTTAATTGACTACTGGCGAGACTGATGAACGCTGACACGGCAGACACCGGTTTGGGCATTGATCTCCATCCGAGCACAAGCCTGCTTTCTGGCGCCGGTCCGCTCAACGGTCGGAAAACCACCTCGAAAGGTATATGTCTTGCCTCTGAAGGGGTGATAAAAGTTACCCCAAGTCCGGCGCGCACCAATCCGATACCATTGGTCCGAGGCCAGACTTCTTCCGCAATCTGCAAGGTGATGCCTGCATTTGAACACGCGGCGAGGATGCGGTCGTAGAAACCTGGATTCAACTGACGGGGAAACAGCACAAATGGAGTGTCAGCAAAATCTTTTAACCGAAGGTTGTGACGTTTACTGAGCGGGTTCTCCTTCGGAATCAGAATGCCGTTTTTTTCACGGAGTAACAGTTGTGTTTGCAGACCGGCGGGAACCAGGGGTCCGGGATGAAAAAATCCACAGTCAATTTGGTTGGCCAGCAGTTCATCCATCTGGGTGCTCGTGGGTGATTCTTTCAATTCCACCCGGATACCAGGATGTAACTTGGTAAACTCGCGGATAATATCCGGCAGCACTGTCGCCATTGCGAGACCGGTAAAAGCAATTTTAACATGCCCAATTTTCCCTTGGTCAACTGATTGTAACTCTACCGGGATTCGTTCCAATGATTGCAGTAGTGGATCCAGCCGTCTCAGGAGAGTCTGCCCGGCTTGGGTTAACTCTACGCGACGCTGAGTGCGGTTGAATAGTTTGACGCGCAGATTACCCTCCAGTTGCGCGATTTGCCGACTCAGAGCAGGTTGGGCGATATTCAATGCCTCGGATGCTTTACGAAAATGCAGGTGTTCCGCCACGGATTGAAAGTAAACCAAGTGGCGTAGTTCAAAAGGGAATTGATACTTATAAGGCATCAATAAGAGCTGATTAAGTATTTTGGCATATGGCAATCCTGTGTTAAGATTTGTCGTGATGGTATGCGACCAGGCCCCGTCTAGTTACATCCTTCCGGCACAATTTACTTATTCAAAATCGTATGGCTAAATCACTGTTCGAAAAAGTCTGGTCGGCGCATGCCGTTCGCACCTTGTCCAATGGACAAATTCAATTGCTGATCGGCACTCATCTCATTCATGAGGTTACGAGTCCGCAGGCTTTTGGCATGTTGCGTGATCTGAGACTCAAGGTGGCGATGCCGCATCGCACCTTTGCCACCGTGGATCATATTGTGCCCACTGATCAGCGCACCGAACCGTTCGCGGATCCGCTGGCGGATGAGATGATCAAGGAACTACGGCGCAACTGTGATGAACATGGCATCACGTATTTCGATTTGGGATCGGGTAAGCAGGGCATCGTGCACATGGTGGGTCCCGAACAAGGTATCACCCAGCCTGGAACTACGATTGCCTGTGGCGATTCTCACACCAGCACCCACGGGGCATTTGGCGCGATTGCGTTAGGCATTGGCAGCAGTCAGGTGCGGGACGTCTTGGCGACCCAGACCATTTCCCTGAGTCCGCTGAAGGTCCGGCGGATCAATGTCACAGGTCATCTGCAAGCGGGGGTTTATGCCAAGGACGTTATACTGCACATTATCCGAAAGCTCGGTGTAAATGGCGGCACAGGGTATGCCTATGAATACGGTGGTGAAGTATTTGACCGATTTTCGATGGAGGAGCGCATGACCGTGTGTAACATGTCCATCGAGGGCGGGGCCCGCGTGGGCTACGTTAACCCAGACGACACGACAATCGCCTACCTCAAAGATCGGCCATACTCCCCTCAAGGATCAGCTTGGGATGAAGCGGTAGCACATTGGCGCTCTGTCGCCAGTGACTCCGGATGCATCTACGATGATGAGGTTACAATCCGAGGCGAAGAGATCCCGCCAACAGTGACATGGGGTATCAACCCAGGACAGGGCATCAGCGTAACGGAAAATGTGCCATCGCCTGATCAAGCTGAATCCGCCGATGAGCGCACGAGTATTGAAGAGGCGTTGGCCTACATGAAGCTGCCGCCCGGAGCCCCCATCAAAGGAACCAAGATTGACGTGGCATTTCTGGGTAGTTGCACCAATGCGCGTCTTTCAGACTTCAAGGAAGTCGCACGATACATCAAGGGGCGAAAGGTTGCCTCCGGGATTAAAGCCATAGCCGTGCCCGGGTCACAACTGGTTAGTGCCATATGTGCGGAACTGGGAATTGATCAGGTATTCCGGGATGCTGGCTTTGAGTGGCGAGAAGCGGGGTGTTCGATGTGTTTGGCGATGAATCCAGACAAACTTATCGGCGATCAATTGTGTGCGAGTTCTTCCAATCGAAACTTCAAAGGCAGGCAGGGTAGTCCCACCGGGCGGACACTATTGATGAGTCCCGTGATGGTAGCGGCGGCGGCCGTTTGTGGCTCGGTGGCAGATGCCCGTGAAGTTTTTGGCGTAAGCAACTAATCCAAATTTATGTCTCTCGAAAAATTTACCACGATTTCCGGCGCTGCGATCTATATTCCGGGCAATGATATCGACACGGACCGCATTATTCCGGCCCGTTTCCTGAAATGCGTAACCTTTGATGCTCTCGGCGAAGGCCTGTTTGCGGATGATCGCAAGGCGGCAGCAACAGATGGCGGTCGTCATCCTTTGGACAAAACCGGTGCCACTGAGGCGGCAATCCTGATCTCGGGGGCCAATTTCGGTTGTGGGAGTTCCCGCGAGCATGCCCCGCAGGCCATAAAGAAGTTCGGGCTGCGGGCAGTCATTGCGGAAAGCTATGCCGAGATCTTTTTCGGCAATGCCACGAATATTGGTTTGGTGTGTGTCAGTGCGTCACGGGCTGATATTCAGCGTATTGCGGAAGCCTTAAAGCAGGAGCCAAACCTGAAGATCGAAGTGGATTTGGTGGCTCAGGTCATCCGTTACGGTCCCGAGACCGTGCCGCTGGTAATGCCGGATTCCGCCCGGAATGCGCTCGTCAATGGGCGCTGGGATACGATCGCGGAACTACTGGAGGGCAGTGGGGCGGTGGCGGAAACTGCCGCGGGCTTGCCCTATTTAAATAAGGTAGGTTAAATATTTTTCGAACCTTTTTCCGGTTTCCGGCGTCATACCCACGACTTTAACACCATGATAATTGCTGCAATTGAAGTATTTAAAGGAGCCGGACTCCTCATTTACCCCTTGGGACTCTGCTCTGCCGTCGCGGTATTCATTATTTGCGAGCGGGCATTTTCCCTGCGTAGGGCGGCGGTGATGCCCCAAGATTTGGTGGATGCGGTGGTGAACAAGCGCCAGTTGATGGGTGGGAGACACACGGTTCTCGCACGTATCGTGGAGTTTGCTGAGCAACACAAAAACGACGAAGGGGCGGTCAAGGCATTTGCCCGACTGGAGATTAATCGGATGGAGCGGGGGATCCCTTACCTCGACGTTATCTATGCTGCGGCGCCCTTGATCGGTTTGACCGGCACGGTCACCGGCTTGTTGGAAGTATTCTCCCAAATCTCACCGGAAACAGGTTTGCCGGATCCGGTTGCATTTACCTCGGGGGTAGCCTTGGCGTTATCGGCCACCGTCATTGGTCTTTGCATCGCAATCCCATCCCTAGTGGGAAGTGGATGGCTGCAGCGCAAGGTTGAGAATTACGCAGCGCAACTGGATGTGCTGCTGGAACGCATTCTCCAGCGCGGTCAGCAATGAGCTCCCTCTACCCAAAAAGACGGAAGCGGCCTGAACTCAACCTGGTCCCGCTAATCGATGTCTTGGTGATGTTGATCTTCTTCGCGTTCGTCACGATGCAGTTCAAGTCGTCCACGACTCTGAATATCACGGTTCCCAAAGTGCAGACTTCGGGTCAAAACCAGTTTACCGGCAAGGTCGAGATCGGCATCGATAAGGAAGGAAATATTTCCTACAATGGACGCGTGACGAACTTGAAGGACCTTGAAGGCCTGTTGCTGGAAGTGAAAAAGGTCAGCAAGGATACCCCGATTCTGGTTCGGGCGGACGAGACGAGTCATTTTGGCGTTGTTACCCAAGTATGGGATGCATGTCGGCGTCTGGGTTTGAACAAGGTAGTCATGCAGACTCGTAAATAGGCTCTATGCCATTGCCAGGGGTGGTTCTGCGGACCATCGTTGCGCCATGAAAATTGTTATTACGGGGGTGACTCGCGGCCTTGGCCGGGCTCTGGCAGATTTCTACATTAAGGCAGGCCACACCGTAATAGGCTGCGGTCGCAGCGGACCTGAGATATTTGATCTCCGAATGAATCATCCCGACCATCACTTTTCCGTGGTAGATGTGGCCTTGGACAACAAGGTGGCGATTTGGGCGGCTGATGCGGTTGGAAGCTACGGTGCACCTGACATTCTCATCAATAACGCGGCTATCATGAACCGACTGTCGCCGGTATGGGAGCAAAGCGATGGTGAGTTTACCAAACTAGTTGATGTAAATTTGCGTGGAGTGATGAACGTCCTGCGTCATTTTGTGCCGCCAATGGTGAAGGCTGAAAGTGGAGTTATCGTAAACTTCAGTTCGGGCTGGGGGCGTTCGGTGTCCTCTGATGTGGGTCCCTACTGTATGTCGAAATGGGGCATTGAGGGTCTGACCAAGTCCTTGGCTGAAGAATTGCCGGCGGGAATGGCCGCCGTGCCGTTAAATCCTGGCGTCATAGACACCGACATGCTGCGTGCCTGTTGGGCCGAGGGAGCCTCCAGTTATCCCAAAGCCAAAGCATGGGTGGAGATCGCGGCGCCTTATATCCTGAAATTAGGAGCCAAGGATAACGGCCAATCGGTCAGTGTGCCTTCGTAGGCATAAGGCGGGCACCTGCTGCGTGCTCATTCGCGTAGCATAGAATCGATTACCAAGGTGACGGGTCCGTCGTTTTCTAATTGCACCGTCATGTGTGCGCCAAATTTTCCGGTAGTCACTGGGCGACCTGACAGCTCCTGCATTTGCCGGCAAAACGCCTCGTAGAGCGGATTGGCTAGTTCAGGTGGTGCGGCCTCGTTGAATGAAGGTCTGGTGCCCTTACGGGTGCTGGCAATCAGAGTGAACTGGCTGACTACCATCACTTCGCCATGATGATCTAACACTGAGAAATTCAACTTCTCTGAGTCGTCAGGGAATATGCGTAAATTGGCGATTTTCTGGGCCAGCCAGATTCCATCCTCCGTGGTGTCCCCCTTTGCAACACCCAGGAGTATGAGCAATCCTTGGCTAATTTGACCGATCATCGCCCCGTCTGTTGTAACCGCGGCGGAGGAGACGCGTTGGACAACAGCTCTCATTGATTGAGCAATGGAGTCACCTGGAATTAGTGACTAATATTTACAACTCAAATGAGCGGCACGTGCGGCTCGGTTTCAGCTTCGTAGTCGATACCAGCCAAGCCAAAGCCGAACAGTTTGAGAAATTCTTCCCGATAACCGGCAATATCAGTCAAGGCTTCCAAGTTTTCCGTGGTTACGCCGGGCCAGATTTTCGCCACCGCGGCCTGAATTTCAGGGCGCATTTCCCAATCGTCAACCCGGGCACGACCCGCGGAATCAAACGTGGGGGTGTTGCCATTATACATTTGGGAGGCAAACAACCGGTGCATCTGTTCGATACAGCCCTCATGGGTGCCAGCCGCTTTCATCACCTTGTAGAGAATTGATATGTAGAGAGGCACCACCGGAATGGCGGAACTGGCTTGGGTTACCAGGGCCTTGTTGACCGAGATGAAGGCCCGGCCACCAGATGCCTTGAGTTTGCCATCAATAGCTTGAGCGGCACGTTCGAGATCATTCTTGGCGAGTCCGATTGTCCCATTCTTGTAGATCGCCCAAGTGACCTCCGGGCCAATGTAGGAATACGCCACCGACTGGGCGCCGGGAGCAAGCAGCCCGGCTTGGGATAACGTATCGATCCACATTTCCCAGTCTTCACCACCCATGACGGCTATCGTATCCGCGATTTCATCGCTGTTAGCCGGCTCGATGGTGATGTCACTCACCACACCCTTGTCCGTATCGACGGTCTTGTTCGTGTAAGATGTCCCTACCGGCTTCAGGCAGGAGCGATGAACTGCGCCGGTTTTGGGATGAGTGCGACGCGGGGAGGCCAGAGAATAGACGACCAAGTCAACCTGACCAAGATCGGCTTTTATGGTTTCGACGACTTGGCGTTTGATGTCGTCCGAAAAAGCATCGCCCATGATATTTTTGGCGTAGAGACCGGCTTCACGGGCTGCTTTGGTAAAGGAGATGGTGTTATACCAACCGGGCGTCGCTGATCGTCCTTCCTCGGACGGACGGTCAAAGAATACCCCCAATGTGGATGCTCCGGAACCAAAGGCGGCGGTGACACGAGAGGCCAGGCCGTAGCCAGTGGATGAACCCAAGATCAGCACTTTTTTCGGACCGCCTGCAATTGGCGTTTGGGCCTTCACGTAATCAATCCATTCCTGCACGTGAGCGGCGCAGCCCTCGGGATGGGCGGTGACGCAAACGAATCCGCGAACCTTAGGTTTGATGATCATAGCGGGGAAGTTTTCCCGCTCGGTGAAGTGGCGTCGAGATTAGATTTCAGCTCCCGCAAGTCATTGTCATTGACTTAAAAGCACCATCGGGCCTTCAGCCTTTGGCACGCCGCCCTTTCGCTCCAGACTGACGGCGAATTTCGCAACCGTTTTAATCGGCTTATTGGCGTGGAATTTGATGCGGGCATGGCCCGTCACTGGGTCAACTTGGAATAAGCCACCATCGACCGGGATGGGATACTGGGGATCCACCACCCATAGCTGGTAATCTTGGTTGGCTGCGAGGGCCGGCAGTTTTTCCACACTCAAGACGCCTTGTTGTTGGTCCGGGTTCCAAACGGCGACTGCGATCGCTTCGGGACTGTTGCCCAGGAGAGAAGTCAGGGGAGCGATTTTGAAGCGCGCCAAATCAGCCTGATCCTGCAATTGCAGATTTAGCTCCGCGATCTGACGTTTGGCGTCGTCCAGCTCGTGGGCGGTCAGGATGAGTTCGCTTTGCGATTGATTCTGAAGGCTGCGAAGGGTGGTGTCGGCCAGTTCCTGTTGCTGACGGAGAATCGAATTTTCGGTCTGCGTTATCGTATACATCCGGCCGGCCCAGAGCGCGACGAGGGCGAAGCACGCAGCGGCGGCCCAACCGAGGTAGGCCATGGGTCTAAATGGTATAACTTTCGCGGTCTCAGTTTTCACGATAACCTGATTGAGGATGCGCTCCTTCAATTGAGGGGGCAGATCGACTTCAGGTGCAATATGCGCCAGACGATTGGCCGTTTCGCGCAGTCCGTCCACGTAGTGTTGCAACTCAATATCTTGCCCAGTGAGAGTCTCGAACGCGGCTAATTCCGCTCCTTCAAGCAGCCCGAAAACGTAGAGGCAAGCGAGTTCCTCTTGATGTTCGGTAATCATTGTTGGAGCGCGAAATTCTCGCGTAGTTTTAAAAGTCCACGTCTAATGCGGGCTTTGATGGTGCCGAGTGGCTCGCGGAGGGTGGTGGCGATTTCCTGCTGGGTCATGCCGCTGAAGAATGCCAACTGCAGGGCTTTTTGCTGTTCCGCGGGAAGACCCTTTACCGCGGTTCGCACCTTGGCGGCAGTTTCCTTGCTTTCGAGGTCCGCTGTTGAATCCGCGGAATCGTCTGGACCGGCATAACCAAGGTCTTCCGGGACAGACTGGCTGAGTAGCACACCACGGCGTTGACGCATGCGGATACGGTCTATGGAGCGATTGCGGGTCAAGGTAACCGCCCATGAAAAAGCACTGCCGCGCTGTTGATTGAAATCAGCTGATTTTTCCCAGAGCGAAAGGAATACCTCCTGCAAGACATCTTCCGCTTCCGCAGAATCATTCAGGATGCGAAGAGCGGTCGCAAAAAGAGGCCGGGAAAATCGATCGTAGATCTGCGCAAATGCCGACCGATCACCGCGAGCGACACGCTGCATCAAACGGGCATCCTCCAGATTATGTGCAGACCGATCCGGTGAGGGCTGGTTGGTGTTACTCATACGACTACGCAATACAACGACACCACGGAGATGTGCGGTGATTGCAGGCAGGCAGCATGTGTTGACCAACATATACTGGTAATACGTATGGGCATGTCCGCAGGATGCAGAAATGCTGTGCCGAGCCCCGGGGTTGGCAATGGCATAGTTCGGTTTGCGACCTGCATGATCATAAAACGGCCATGCCGATCAGCCCCAAAATGATGATAAGCGCTACGATCGAGAGGATGCGGGCCTCCACTTTGGTTACGGGAAATGGCATCCGATTACAGGCCCAGTGGCACTAAGTTTTGGAATATCTCCTGCAGCAGAGGTTCGTTGGCCAATAGCTCCCAGTTTACATTGGCTGATACCCGCACGAACAGTTGGTCGCCATTTCTGGTAAATCCATGACGCAAGGCAATCCGTAGCAACTCTGCAGCGGAATAGGGATTTTCATAGGCAATGGGCCGTCCATTATAGACATGCCAAAACCATACATGCTGCGAGTAAGGACCGTTATAGAACAGGCGAGATTCTGCGACTGGTAGATTCAGGCCGGGCAGAATCAAGGTCTCTTGGGGCGTCTCGTTTTGGACGAGGCTCCAACCGGAACCCGGCCAGCACGCATCCGGCGTGTGCATGGCAACCTGACTCACGGAAGATTGCCCAGCCTGCCAGAATGCCAGATAGACCGTCAGCTGGATTTCCCCTGTCTCCACTGCGTTTACGATAAGTTCTTTGGGCGAGATTCTCGGTTTCGAGGATGCCGCTGAATTGGTATACCTCCGTGCTGGTTGTCACACGCCAGCCATCTGCTTCGGTTGGTAACATGGAGAGTAGAACTGGTAGCGGGGTCTCGTTCGGGGGCAACGGCCGGGTGTTGAGGTAAAAAAATATGGCCAGCGATGCGGCGCAGATCATGCCGATGGTCAAAAACTTCGAAGCGGTTTGTGGGCGAGGGGGCTTTTCCGCTTCTGCAACCTTTGTGGACGAATTCTCATTGATTGGCTTTCTTTGATCCAGCAAGAGGGCACTACCGCCCAGGATTACTGCCGTAACCCCGAGAACCGCAAATCCGGTCAAATCATGCCAAGTGCCGCTAATATCGACCCCGCGATTGGCCATCAGGGTGAGGATCAGTGAGCGAATAAAATTCATCAGCACGGCAAGCGGTGCCGCCAAGAGGATGATAATTAACCGCGCCCATGGCTTGGTCACCAATGTGGCCGAAAAGAAGAATCCGGCAAAGATGCAGGAGATCAGGCTTCTGACCCCGCTGCAGGCCTCAGCTACCCCTACCGATGTGCTGGCCAACTCAATGATATTCCCGTGTCGACTCGCCGGAATCCCGAGCAGATGCAGGGCGGACAATACGTTTTGCGACACCATCAGCTGCAAACTGAGTGTAATGTGGGTATAGGTGCCGGGTGGAATCGGGGCACTGAGCAGCCATAGCCCTATGGCCACGAGCGAAGTCCAGTTCATGGGCATTAATCCGACCTGACGATTTGAGAACACCAATAATCCAGCGAAGAAAAGCAGGGTGGTGGAGATGGTCAGACTGAAAGCCACCAAAGTGTGGTTCCAGCCAACTGAGGCGGAATAAAGTCCGCTGGCTGCCAGCGCGACGAGACCAGACAATAGACTCACCGCTATCAGGCAATGCAGGCTCCAGTGTGAAGGCAGATAGCGTGGTGTGCCCTGTGAGCGGGACTCCTTAAGTAACAGCAGAAATAGCACCGACATAAACAAACCATGCGATAGGTCCGGGTTATGTTTCCAGTGGGGCCAGAGCAATGCCGTGATCGTAACAAAGAGCAATCCCAGCAGTATCAAGTTGAGCTTGATATGCCATGGCTGTCTTTGCGCTTCGCGATAGAGGGTCATGCCTGATTGAAACA
Organism: Cephaloticoccus sp.; assembly: GCA_030833445.1. Classification (GTDB taxonomy): domain Bacteria; phylum Verrucomicrobiota; class Verrucomicrobiia; order Opitutales; family Opitutaceae; genus Cephaloticoccus. Next base: position 60,781 of record JAURHD010000014.1, read on the forward strand.
ATTGAATAGATAATCTGCGAAAGCCGCAAGCAGTGCAGCGTCAGACATGGTGACTCCTGCCCATACACTAGTCTCCTAAAATCATGCGACGACTGGCTTTTTTCTCAAATAGGTTTTACTCGTGTGCAATTACTCATGAATGCAAAACCACTCATTGGTGCATGTTTACTCACATTGGGACTAGGCGTTGGTGCCGCCCAATCCGCCCAAACGGAAATCGGCCAATCAGCGCCCGATTTCACGCTGACTGATATAGATGGTCACACCCACAGCTTGTCGGATTATCGGGGTAAAACCGTAGTGGTTGAGTGGGTGAATCCAGAATGTCCGTTTGTGATAAAACACTATGAGAGTGGCAATATCCCGATGTTGCAGAAGCAGTCGACTGGCGAAGGAGTTGTTTGGTTGGTAATCAATTCAGGTCATGCCGGGGCCCAAGGCGATTTCAGTCCTGAGCAAGTCCGCGACTGGCAGCAGAAAACCGGTTCTGGTCCGACCGCATATTTCCGTGATCAGGACGGGGCAGTTGGCCGTTTGTATCGGGCAAAAACGACGCCCCATATGTTTATTGTGAATGCGCAGGGCACCCTAGTTTACAATGGTGCGATCGACAGTATCCGGTCAGCCAATAAATCAGATATAGCCAGAGCAGAAAATTATGTGACATCGGCCCTTAGTGAATTGGCCGTTGGTGAAGCGGTCAGCACTCCCGTCTCCCAACCCTACGGTTGTTCGGTCAAATACTGATTAGGCAGGTAGATTATACCCGAACAAATCCGGTTGGAGGATTCCTTCCGCGACCCGGGTAACGGAACCCGTCATCAGGATATCGAAATCAGGGGTCATCTCAATCTGGAGAGACCCACCCGGCATACGCACCGTGACCCTTGGGTCGACCAAATTCAATTTATAGGCTACGGCGGCTGCGGCACTGGAGCTACTGCCGGATGCGAGAGTATAGCCGGCGCCTCTTTCCCAGATTTCGATTTGGATAGTCTCGCGATCGATCACTTTCAGAAATTGGACGTTGGTCTTGTTCGGGAAGTTCGGATGCACCTCCAGGACGGGACCGTATTGATTGGCAAGCTCGGCTGAAATATCCGCCATGGGCAGCACGCAATGGGGGTTGCCGATCGTGGCGGAGCAATAGGTAAAGTCGCGCTCCAGAACCTTGATGGATTCCTGCAGAACTTCCCGGGGCGATCCCACGACAGGAATTTTTCTACTGTCGAAACTCACGCGGCCCATCTCAACCGAGATCAATTGGTTTCCCTCGTGGATCGTGGATTGCACCCGTCCTCCCATAGTCTCGATACTAAACGTCGGATTGGAGACCAAAGAGTGATCCGACAGGAAACGGGAAAAAATTCTGAGCCCATTGCCTGACTTTTCGGCTTCTGAACCATCAGGATTAAAAATTCTCAACCGGTGATCAGCGTCCCGGGAAGGCAGGGGCCCCCAAAGGATACCGTCTGACCCAACCCCAAAATTGCGATGGCAGATCGCGCGAATTTGTCGGCTTGTTGGCTCGTTCCAATCCGGGTAATGAGCGGGATTTAGGACAATGTAATCATTGCCAAGGGCATGATACTTGAAAAAGCGCATGGGCAGAGCGGTGGACACGATGCGGGATTCTGTCGGACGGTTGTCCGTCCCGACAAATCAAATGCGGCCCATTTGTTCGATATGTCAGCTGGACTGGGATTCGTAGCCGAAGAGATGGCGGGTCTTGATGGCCTTGGCGACTGATTCTGGCACCATTTTCTCCCAAGTTTCGTCACGCTCATTGATGCGGCGCAGAACGTCGCGGGAGAATATGTGCAGGATGCTGGCGTCGAAGCCTACAATGCAGTCGATGTAATGATTTTCCAACAGGTGTGCGTATAGGTTCCTGAGATGGTCGACCACCTGAACATTTTTGGCGTTGATCAAAACCCCGGCGGCAAAGGCATTCGTGTTCGGGGTTGCGGTGGGTTGCTCCCCGGTGGCGAGATAATGATCAAAGGCCTCCTGCCGCATGGGATACACGTAAAGTTTCACTGAATTGCGGAAGAGCCTGCCAAAAGACTCGAGAATGCCACCCTCAAGATTTTCATAGTATTTCTCGTTAAAAATCTCGAGGAGGTTGTTGATGCCCATGGCGACCCCGATCATTTCCTTGGTGTAGCGGCGGAAATAGGAGGTGAGTCGGTAGAATTCGGAATAATTCGAGATTAGGACCGTAAAACCAATGTCACCGAGGAGATCCACCCGGGAAAGAAAATCGGCCGCGTCAAGTTCACCGCTGGCCAACAGATTGTGCATGGTGATCTCCATCAGAACCACGATGTTCTTACCTTTAACGATCGGTTCCTGCACAAATTGCGACGCCGCGCAGTTCAACATGTCCACATTGACATGCGTAACGGGACGAAAACTACCGCGTTCCACCAGAATAGCTTTTTTGTAGAGCACTTCGGATGGCTGCAGGACATCACCCTTGGGACCAAACATGACGGCATTGGTCAGTCCCCATTGCACGAGGGAAAGCGAAGTCAGCCGGTTGTCGACATGGGCAAATTCCGGTCCGCGTAGCTCCAGCATGTCGACCTCGATGCGATCATGGCTCAGATTGTCGAGGAGTGACTGAATGAATTTTTGCGGATCGTTACGGTAATAAAATGCGCCGTAAACCATGTTGGTGCCGACAATGCCGAGGGCTTCCTGCTGAAGCACATTTTCCTTATCCCACATGCGCACATGCATCACGATTTCACTGGGCTCGCCCCCCGCTTCGCATTGGAAACGAACGCCCATCCAGCCGTGGGATTCATTAGTCCCTTTGAAATTTCGGGCAGAGACCGTGTCCGCGAAAACAAAGAACTGGGTGTGGTCACCCCGCTGGTTGGCCAAGCGCTCATTGAGCAATTGGAACTCATGATCCAACATCAGGGACAGTCGCTCCTGTGATACATACCGGGCCGACTTGCCATAGATGGCATCGCTGAAGGTCATATCATAAGCCGAGATTGTCTTGGCCACGGTGCCGGAGGCTCCGCCGGCATGAAAAAAGACCCGGGCGACTTCCTGACCGGCCCCGATTTCGGCAAACGTGCCGTATTTACTCTCGTCCAGATTTACCGTGAGCGCCTTGCGATTGGTGGTCAGCAGATCTTTTTGCTCACTCATAGTGCTGTTAAGTAGAAATAAACATAATCGGAACAGCAATCAGTTCGTGAGCAGGAATTGTGACAACTTTATGTCAACTTGTGGCTAAATTCGTTGTTCAGTTGGTTTTGCTGGAGCCCTGAGGGGATTGGGATACGGTGGACTGATATGAGAAATTTCATCTCCTCGATGCTGGGTGCGCTGGCCGCAATGATACTTTTTTGCGTAGCGGGTAGTGCCTTGTTCATCGTCCTGCTGATTGTGATCAGCTCAATGGGCGAGAAACACGTAAGCGTTGAGCCCGGCTCCTACTTGGTAGTGGATCTATCCACGAATATTACGGACGCCCCACCTGTATTGGACTTTGGCATGTTGACGGGTGATGCGGTTGAGGTGATTCAACTGCGTAACGCGACAAAGGCCATTCGTTCGGCGGCCAAGGATTCCCGGATCGATGGCGTGCTCATTACGGGGTCTCTCCGGCCCGATGGCTTGGGTTCAGGCTATGCGGCCCTGGCTGAAATGCGAGAGGCGTTGTCGGACTTCAAGACCTCTGGTAAACCCATCCACGCTTATCTGACCTATGCATCGACCCGGGACTACTATCTGGCTTCGGTGGCGGGTGATGTGGCGTTGAATCCGTTTGGAGTTATTATCATGCCCGGATTGGCCACCGAACCGGTATTTTTTGCGAATGCTTTCGAACGTTTTGGCATCGGGGTGCAGGTTACCCGCGTCGGCAAATACAAGAGTGCGGTCGAGCCTTTCATTCGGGACGACCTGAGCGCGGAAAACCGCCTGCAACTCCAGTCGTTGTTGAATGATATTTGGACAGGGCTGATCAGTGATGTGGCCGCAAGTCGCGATCTGACTGTCGCTGCTATCCAAGGTGTGGTGGATGCGGAGGGTTTGATCCGGGCAGATAAAGCGAAGGATGCCGGATTAATTGATCGGATTATTTATCAGGATGAAATCTTGGATGAATTGAAATTGGCGACTGGCCGAAACGGAACGGAATTACCTTTCAAACAGATCAGCTTGCGGGAATACGCTGCGGTGGCTCCTGATCCGGGTGGTTATGGCACGGGTAGGATTGCAGTGGTCTACGCAGAAGGCGATATTGTGGACGGGGAAGGGGAATGGACGCAGGTTGGCGGGGATCGCTTTGCCCGTGAATTGCGGAAATTGCGGCAGGACGATAAGGTAAAAGCCATTGTCCTGCGCGTGAACAGCCCCGGTGGAAGTGCCACGGCTTCAGAAGTCATCCAGCGCGAGATGCGTTTGGCTGCGATGGAAAAGCCAGTTGTAGTCTCGATGGGTTCGTATGCGGCATCAGGTGGTTATTGGGTGTCCACTTACAGCGATCGGATCTTCGCGGAACCGACGACCATTACCGGGTCCATTGGAGTGTTTGGCATCGTATTTGATGTTAAGGAACTGGCCGGAAATATTGGGATTAATTTTGACAGTGTAAAAACAGGGAGGTTTGCGGATGCCCTTTCGATCAGCCGGCCGAAGACCGACGCAGAACTGGCGGTCCTCCAACGCTCGATTGATTGGATCTATGAGCAATTCATTGAAAAGGTTGCTGAATCACGGCATCTGGATCGGTCGGTGGTTGAGGAGATTGCCCAAGGACGTGTTTGGTCAGGGAGCGAGGCTCTCAAATTGGGCTTGGTGGATGAGTTGGGGAGTTTGAATGCAGCCATTCGGTATGCCGCAGAACAGGCCGACCTGGGTGGAGGTTATCGGGTCACCGAATTTCCGCGCCGCAAAGAGCTTGGTGAAGCGATTGCAGAATTGCTCCAGCGTTTGCAACCGGCGGGTGCCCGTTCAGGAATCTATTCCGATTTGTTGCGCCGGATGGAAATGGAACTTAAAACGCTCAATGCCTATAATGATCCCCAAGGAATCTACGCGCGATTGCCGATCAATCTGACATTCCGTTAAAATGAATTACTTATTGAATGCCGATTGCCCGGTCACAGCCATACCCTCCGGAAAAGAATCGATCCTGAAAGCCGGCCAGGAAGTATTTGTGACTCAGACCTTGGGGGGGAATATTACGGTTCGCACTGATCAAGGATTGTTCCGTATTGCCCGGGAGCACGTTGATGCAGTCGACGGTTATAAACTGGAAGAACCGGTTGAGGCCGATCAACCGGACGAATTTAGTGAATCCGCCGTATGGGAAGCCCTGAAGACCTGTTTTGATCCGGAAATACCGGTCAATATTGTAGATCTAGGATTGATCTATGATTTGGCAATCGAAGCTTTGGATGATGGTCGCCATCGGATTGAAGTGAAGATGACCCTGACAGCCCCTGGTTGTGGGATGGGCCCTGTGATCGCAGAGGACGCCAGGTCGAAAATTGCGGCGCTCCCAACGGTTAGTGAGGCAAAGGTTCACATCGTTTGGGACCCGACTTGGGCGCCTCAGATGATATCGGAGGCTGGCCGTCAGAAACTGGGACTGGACAGCGACTAGTTGAGGTAGGGAATGGTCAGAGGACCTTCAGGTAGCACCGCGATCGGTGTGTCACGGCCCAATTTGGCAAGCTCATCATCAATCGCGGATCGAATGTCCGGAACGGGTAACAAATGGGCGCGTCTTAAATCGTCCGCCTTCATCTCGCAGTATACCCCGACGCGGGCCTTGATTTGCACCATGGTCAGGAGTTGCACCTGCCATTGATCGAAGGTCGCGAATCCGGGGGACATGATGCGGTCGAATAATTCCTGGGGTGACTTTGACTCAAACAGCAGGGAGCGGAAATTGCCGTGTTCGGGAAACCCATCGTTGCAACGGGCGGCGGCCAGAATCAATCCACCTGGAGTGACGATGCGGGCAGCGGCACACATGCCTTTGACGGTCTGGTATAGATTCTGGTCCAAGGGATAACCGCTGTTGGTCGTGACGACAATTGGATAGGCCTGGGGACAGGCGACCATCGCAGTGGATTTGGAGAACGCGCAGCCCTCCCGATGAGCCGCCATCGTTTCTCCACAGAAATAGCGGGTGATTTGTTTTTGGGCATTCAACGTGACGTTGATGCAAAAATCTATGGACAGTAATGAGCCGCCGGCGCGGACGTGCTGTTGGGTGGGATTATGTTCAAGTTCGCCCCAAGTGCTGAGTGGGTCCCCAATGACCCGAGCACCATGATAGTGCATGATTGCGTCAATGCCGGCCAGTCCGGGCATAACCGCTTTGTAACCGCCAGAAAAGCCAGCCATGAAATGTGGCTCAATGAAGCCAAGAATAATGCGCCGGTCAGCCTGCACGTAATCCTTGGCAAAATGAATGGGGTAGCCCATCGGGGAAGTGCCCGCCAGAGCTTGGGTCGATGGATCATGTGCATCATGATTCACGATCCGATAGTTCCGCGCTATCGCCGGTCCCAGCATGCGATCCAGCTCCTCAGGTGTGTTGGCTCGATGTGAACCGGTGCCGACCAGAATCGTGAAATTTACGGCGGGCACATGTCCGAGTTCAGCAAACAGCCAAGGTAACAGGCGGTCGCTCGGGAGTGGCCGGGTGCCATCGGGTATTACCACGGCGACCGTTTCGTTGGCTTGGACAATCTCGCGCAAAGGACGGGTGTTGATCGGATTACGAACGGCATTGGTAAACCCGGCATATTCGTCGGTCAGCCCATCGATGAATTGGGGTGTTAATACCGTGGCGTTGAGTCCGGTCAGATCGAGATCAAGTCCGGTTTGCCCGTATTGCAGATGCACATTCATGCCGTGATATTTTCCAGTGAGCACTCAGCGATGGGTGGGGTCTCGCAATTTGGACGGGCGATGACTCCAGCATAGGGTTCAACAGAAAATGGGCACTGCGGTTCATTCAACAAATGTTGAGAACAGACTTCAAATAGTTCCTGTTCCGATGAGGTCCGACGCATCGCATGCAGGAATGCTCCGTCAGCATCTACGCTCTGACCAACAAAGTTCAGATATTTTTTCATCTTGTTGACATGAATACGCTCGGGGATTTCCGGAGTCTGAGTGGCCTGATACAACCGGGTGATATATTCGTAGACATCCTGCAAACGCACCGTCGTTGGCGGAGTGCCGGAAAACAGTTCACGGCATTGGCGGAAAATCCATGGATTGCGGATGGCGTGACGACCGATCATTACACCCGCAGTTTTGGTTGAACCAAGCACCGACTGGGCTTTATGGGCGGACGTAATGTTGCCATTGGCCAAAACTGGGCACTGCACTCCGGCGGCCGCGCGGGCGATATAATCATAATGGACCTCGCTCCGATACATCTCCTTGACCGTGCGCCCATGCACGCTGAGTAAATCGACTTTGTGTCGATTCACACTCTCCAAAACCGATTCGAAATTTTGGGTATCCTCGAAACCGATTCGCATTTTGACCGTGAATAAACCGGGGCACACTGCCCGCAGGGCACCGAGAATGTCGTCGATGCGCTGGGGATCACGTAGCAAGCCCCCGCCAACATTTTTCTTGTATACTTTGGGTGCCGGACAGCCGAGGTTGAGATCAATTCCCGCGATCGGATGCTTGAGCAACTCTGCCACCGTGCGGGTAAGTTGCGTTGTATCTTCACCGATTAATTGGGCAAATACCGGCCGGCCGGTGGCATTTTCATCAATAGACCGCAGGATGTGTTTTTCCGGGCGGGAGTGGGCGTGAACGCGGAAGAATTCCGTGAAAAAGTAATCCGGGGCACCATAATGGGAGATGACCTGCATAAAGGCCAAATCGGTCACGTCTTGCATCGGGGCCAGCGCCGTAAGCGGCATACCAGGATGATGCCCGGGTGGTAGACGGGATGGTTGCTCCATTTTCATCAGTCGGCATCCTCATCTTCCTGTTCGGATTGTTGCCGTAGCACTCGTTCAAGAATCTCGGTTCGGTCTTCCACGGTATCATAAACCCTGCGGGAGACATATATCGGGCAACCGTGCTGGAGGGCCAAGACCATTGAGTCACTCGGACGTGCATCGATTTCCACGATTTTTCGGCCAAGTTCATTGCTCATCTGCAAGATGATACGGGCGTAGAAGGTGTCGTTTCGCGCATCATTGATCACCACATGTTGCAGTTGCACCCCCAGTCCCAGCATGATGCTCCCGATAAGGTCATGAGTCAGAGGCCGGTCTTTTTTTACCCCGGCACGGCACATCTGAATGGCTGAACCTACTGCGGGATCCACATAGATCAGAAAGGCTTTGTGCTCGTCGCCCAGAAAGACTGCGCAACCGTTAGTGGTTGGCATGACTCCCTTGATGGTAATTACAACGGCTTCCGAGGACATGCTTGCCAGTGTTGTCCAAAAACCGGCAAGTGCAAGTGGACTAAATTACCCGAAGCCGAACAGGCTGATGCCCCAGGTCCGGGCCTGACGCAGCACAGCGGGTTTATCAATCATGATGACTTTGTTCTTTTCCAAAGCAGCTGCTACTATTCCCGCTTCTCGCATGACCTCCAAAGTGCGGAGCCCAAAGCAGGGAACATCGAATCGAAAATCTTGGTTGGACTTAACCGTTTTCACGAAAAGGGCCCCATCGGTTTTGAAACTGCCGGCCCGCCTGAGCATCTCGTCGGTGCCTTCATAGGCCTCAACCGCCAATACGGTGCCTTTGCGCACTACGCAGCCCTGTCCGATATCCAGGCGCGCACTTTCCCGTGCGATATGGATGCCGTGTTGCAGATAGTCATCCTGAATCGGAAAGGTTCGACCGGTCATACAGCAGGCTTCAGCGAGTTGATCGTCGAGCAGGGCCCTGGCGTCTAGTTGCTCAATCCCGATGGCAGCAATTTCTGAAGCAATCGCCCCAAATATGGTTTCGGCATTACGTCGTTTTAAGGAAAACAAAATCTGGGCTGCTTTAATATCAGGATGCAGACCCTTGAACAACCGCCGCGGGGTGATTTGCCCGGCCATCAAAGCGTAGCCACAATCGAAGTCACGTAGGGCCTTGAGCATTTTTCCGAGCTGACCAACGAGTAATACCCGTTGATCGCTGGCCGGGATGTAATTGAGCAACTCAGGGGATGTTTCTTCTTCGAAGCCAATCAGCTTTATCACCAATCCGTGAGCCCGGGCCGCCCGCGCTACCAGCAAAGGATACAGACCCTGGCCGGCTATCAAACCGATCGGACGCTTTGAATCGAAGTTAGCCGGCAGAAATGCGGAAAGGGCGGACACAGGCCGGAGAGTGCACTGGCTAGAGGAAGGATTGAAGCTGAAAATTATCGGCCCATCGATCTGCCTAGTCAGGACTGGGCGCCGTAGTATTTCTTGTAACTGCGGTAGTAACGGTAATTCGAATAATATTCGATGCGACGGGGTGTCAGACCATTGAGCACCACACCCAGTATCTCGTTCTTCGCGTTTCGCAGTGCCTTAATATAAAGACGAATGTGCTTTCGGTAGGCGCGATTGAAACGGCAGACATAGATTGACCGGCCTCAAGTTTTCGAGCCACCCCGAGTGTTAGTCTGGGAGCTTGTTATGGGTTGTATCTGGATTGCGG
>JAURHD010000015.1 GCA_030833445.1 Cephaloticoccus sp.
GCGTCATTCGTCCCGGCGGATTACTACTGCTCTCCGAGGCAACACTGCAGGGCTGGACCAAACTCAACCAGTTTCGCGGTGAATGGGATCTGCCAACCATTCCCATGCCTCCGTTCAATCTCTATCTGGACGAGGACAAGGTCATCAGTGAGGTTGCGGGCAAACTTCGACTGGTCGAACTGGTCAATTTTGCCAGCAGTTACTATGTGGGCACCAGGGTGATCAAACCATTACTGGCCAAAGCCCTCAATGCGGGGCTCGACGTGACCAATCCACTGGCGGAATGGAACCGCTGGTTTGCCGCGATGCCTGCCGCCGGTGATTATGGCACGCAGAAGCTTTTTGTTTTCCAGAAAATATGACGGTTTATCGTGTTCCGTTTAATCATTCCTCGCTCCGTGGCAGCGAGTTGAAATATATTAATCAGGCAATCACCACGGGGCAGATTGCCGGGGACCAGACGTTTTCCAAAAAGTGCCAGGCGCTGCTTGAAAGCGCCCTGGGTGTGCACCGGGCGCTCGTCACTACATCGTGCACCCACGCCCTTGAAATGGCTGCCCTGCTGCTCGATTTGCAGCCCAACGACGAAGTGATTGTCCCATCCTTCACTTTCGTCTCCACCGCCAACGCCTTCGTGCTTCGCGGCGCCAAGCCCTTGTTTTGCGATATCCGTCCAGACACTATGAATTTGGACGAAACCAAACTGGTCAACCTCATCACTCCCCGCACCAGAGCCATTGTCCCGGTTCATTATGCCGGAGTGGCCTGTGAAATGGACGCCATCAATCGGATTGCCGCAGCCCATGGCATCACCGTGATAGAAGACAACGCGCATGGTCTGTTTGGGAAATACAAGGGCCGCTGGCTCGGCACCCTCGGCGCCATGGCGACACAGAGCTTTCACGAAACCAAAAACATCACCTGCGGGGAAGGCGGGGCCCTACTGATCAACGATCCCCTCTACGCTGCCCGGGCGGAGATCATTCGCGAGAAAGGCACCAACCGGACGAGTTTCTTTCGTGGTCAAGTGGACAAGTATTCATGGGTGGACATCGGCAGCAGCTACGTGATGAGTGATGTCTTGGCCGCCTTTCTCTATGCTCAGTTGGAGGCTCGGGACACAATCCAGGAAAGACGGCGGAATATCTGGTGTCGTTACCACGATGAACTCAAGGAGTGGGCCTCGGCCTATGGGGTTCGCCAGCCGATGGTGCCGGATCACTGCGATCAAGCTTGGCACATGTATTATCTGATCCTACCCACGCTCCCAGCTCGCACCGCATTTATCGAACACTTGAAAGCTCGCGGGATACTCGCCGTTTTCCATTACCTCCCGCTACATTTGTCGAGTTATGCCAGCCGGTGGGGTGGCCTGCCTGGAGACTGTCCGGTTACGGAGGATGTCAGCAATCGCCTAGTGCGCCTACCTTTTTTCAATTCAATGACCGAAGACCAGCAAAATGAGGTGATTTCTGCTGCAAAAGAATATGTGGTTGATGGAGGCAAGAATCCAGCACAGTCCAGCTAATGGGAGACTTTACAACTTGTCTGCGCGAGGCCATGTCTTGCTGTTTTTATGGCGCATAGCACAAGATCCGCTCCCTACCTCACAGTCGTTGCCGCCTCACGCAACGACGATCATGGCGGGGATCCGTTGATCCGCACCCAGATTTTTATTAAGTGTTTCGCACTGCAGTGTGAAAAATACCAGCTTACTGCGGAGTTGATTCTGGTGGACTGGAATCCCGTCCCTGGCCGACCCGGTCTGGCCGGGGTGCTGCAACTCCCCCCTGAAGCCACCTACTGTCAGGCCAAAGTGATTACTGTTCCTGGCGTTTTGCATGATCAGTTCAAATACGCCGAGAACCTCGGCTTCTTCCAGATGATCGCCAAGAATGTGGGTATCCGGCGGGCCCGTGGGCGCTTCATTCTGGCGACCAACATCGACATTATCTTCTCAGATGAATTGATGCGGCATATCGCCACCCAACAATTGGAGCCGAATAAATTGTTGCGGGTGGATCGTTACGACATCCACAAAGATCTCCCCTTCACCTATACCGTGGATCAAACGATGGACTACGCCTGGAAAAATCCGGTCCGTAGCAACCGCCGCCTTGGTCCGCGGTCTTTGGTTCAACATCTCTACGGTGAGGAAACGTTCAAACGCACGGTCCAACCTGGGCCGGAAGTCAACGATCTCGTGCCGGGTATCAGGGTCACCCAACTCGGTGAGTTTTGGGCGGTGCGCCCTTCGCGTGATATCATTATCGACGATCTTCACACCAATGCATGCGGTGATTTTACCCTGCTGCCCCGGGAGGGCTGGGAAGCCATCCACGGCTACGCAGAATTCGCGGCTTACTCGTTTAATATCGACAGCCTCGGGATGGCCGCAGCCCATTACGCCGGCTATGAGGAAGTCGCGCTGTTGCCGCCCTGCGTTTGCTTCCACATCGAACACAACCTCGGGTCAGGTTGGACCCCAGAAGGGGAAAAACAGCTCTTCGCCCGGCTGCGGGAAAAGAAAATCCTCAACCCCGACTGGGAGGTCGTGCAACCGTTGATCGAGGCCATGCGCCAGCGCGAGATCTCGCCCGCGCTAAACGGCCCCGGCTGGGGCCTGGCCGATTTTACTTTGCCGGAGGAATCCCTGCAACGCGGCCAACCCGGCTGCACCGCCATTCAACCCGAGCCTTACTCCGCACCGGCCGAGCTATCGGTCAGCTCGCTCAGGGACATCTACGACCTCGACTATCTCACCGTCCTTTACCGCCGGATCACCGAGCGTCTTGATGCGCGTCTCACTGCCACCAATACGGCCCTCCAAAATGTAATCGAGGACGGCGAGAATCGCTTGAAATCGATCCACATTTATCAAGACAAGCTCAAGCAAGCCTATGCCGACCATGATCACAACGTAGCATTCATCGAGAGCCAGGACGCCGCGCTTCAAGTCCATGTGAAACTGGTCCATGAAAAAGAGGCCCAAATTGCCGCCCACGTCGCAGAAATATCCCGGCTGACACTCGCGTATGGAACACTGCAACAAAAAGGTATCCAAGCCATGCTCGAACCTCATGGGGTTCAACTGGAGCGTTATGGTCGCCATTTCCGCCGGTTGGTTGTCGCAAAATACCACCCGGATCTGCTCCCGCAGATTCTCTGGCTCGCGGCCCACGGCACGATCATCGATGTATTCTCCGCACCTCCGGGTTTGGCCCATAGTCTGCAGGACGCACCTAAAAAACCTCTCGTCCCTCGCGGAATCGTTCACTTCTGGCGGGAATCCTTATGGGAATGGCTTGCGCAGATCGACAGCCTGTTCAACGAGAAGGCTTATCTGCTGGCCAACCCGGATGTAGGCGACGCCGTCGCGAAGGGACTTTTGCCGAGCGGCTGGGATCACTATCAATTATTCGGGGTGCGTGAGCACCGGCTCACCGGCAACCCGGCCTACGATACGGGTTTGGCGGAGGTGGATGCCGTCGCGTTCGACAGCACGGATGCACCCCAACTTCTCCCCTGTTTAATTGGTCGGCTGCAACCGCATCACAAATTGCTGATCGGCAACTTTAATCCGAACCAAAACTGGCTTCCGTCCGACCGAAGCCAGACTACCTTCGCAGACAACTTCCTGCTTTGCCGCCGGCCGCCGGATGCGTGGTTGGGGCCGCGTCTGCCTACCAATGAATTGCGCATCAAATGGCCGCTCCTCCGCCCGCAGGACGTTTATCCCGCCCTATCTCCCCAAGGAGTGGCTTGGCCAGCCATAACCGTCGTGACCGTCAGCTACAATCAGGCCGCCTATCTGGAAGAAACGATCCACTCGGTGCTCGATCAGAATTATCCCAATCTGGAATATATCATCGTCGACGGCGGCTCAACTGATGGCTCGGTCGATATCATCAAAAAATATGCTGATCGCCTCAAATGGTGGGTCAGTGAGAAAGACGAAGGCCAATCCCACGCCTTGAACAAGGGCTTTGCGCGGGCCACGGGACGCATCCTAACTTGGTTAAACAGTGATGATAGACTAGCTCCCGGCAGTCTGTTCACGGTTGGTCAAGCCTTCCTGCTGCATGACATCGATATGATTGCCGGCAGATGCGCCCGGGTGATCGATCTGGAACCAAAACCCCACCATATCCATCGCTCCTATCTGCCACTGGGGCTGATCAGCTCACTGTCCCTTGAGGATCTGCTCGATTTGGAAAATCGCTGGCAAAAGGGCTGTTTCTTTCACCAACCGGAAGTCTTTTTCACGCGTGATATATACGACCGGGCTGGCGGCCGGTTGGCTGAGGAACTCTATTTCAGCATGGACTACGATTTGTGGGTGCGCATGGCCAAGGCGAAGGCCCGGATTCTGGCGGTCCCGGAAGTATTGGCCATTTTCCGTGAGCATGAGAAGCAAAAGACCGGCGGCGCCGATCTACCTTTCCTGCCAGAACTGCGCAAGGTCAACGCGGCCTACCTAACGGCGGTTTAATCGAACCTTCTTTTTTTATTCAGATGGCCCCCTTGACTGACAAACGCCGCACCGCCGATCTGCCCAAGCGTGTGCTTTTTCTCAACGACGTAGGTTTTCAATATGGCGCGGGTATTGCCCAAGCCCGTCAGGTCGAAGCCTTTCTCTCGTTGGGCATTGAGGTGGGCGTGCTCGCATGGGCCACCGGCGAAATAAAATTGGATGCGGTTGCGACCCGCCCCATCGATCTGGATCTTTGGCTCGGCCTGCGTGAAGTCAATGATCTCGAAGGCGACAAGACGATGACGGAGCACACCTTGGTGGAGGGTCTGCTCATGGAGGTGACTCGGTTCGATCCCGTGATTGTCATCGTAGGCAATCTACATGCCGCCCGCTGGCCGTTCAGCCTGTTGCCCGCCTTGCGGAGCATCGGTTGCCGGGTCATCACTTTCGTCCACGATGCCTACCTCTACACCGGGCGCTGCGCCTACCCCGGAACATGCAACCTTTACCTAACCGGTTGCAATGAAACCTGCCCCACGGCGGATCAATATCCCAAGCTCGCGCCGCCATTGATCGCGGGTGCCTGGCAGACACGGCGCGACGTTTTTGGCCCGGCCTACGGCATCGAGGTTGTAGCGAACAGTCATTGGAGCAAACGGATGTTTCTCAAGGCTCTCCCAACTTGTCCGCAGGTCGAACCCATTCATCTAGGAGCCGATGAATTTGTGTTCACCACCGGGGACAAACTCGCCGCACGGATAAGACTTGGCCTGCCCACGGACAAACCCGTGGTGTTATGCGCCGCGGTAAATTTCCAGGAGTCTCGCAAAGGCTGTCGAGAATTAAGTGATATCATCGCCGCCCTGAAGGATGAAGTCACCTTTGTCGCTTTTGGACATAATACGCATGAGATCCCCGATCTCACTGGACTCGGTTATCATCTGCAGGCGGCAAAACTCGCCGAAATTTATCAAGCTGCCGATCTGTTTCTGGGCACGGCCACCGAAGAGGCTTTTGGCCAGACTTTGATGGAAGCCCAATTATGCGGGGTTCCCGTCGTCGCATTCAAAGCCGGTGGGGTTGAAGAAATCGTGCGTAATGAAATTACCGGCCGATTGGTGCGCAATGGAGATGCCACCGAGGCCATAGCAGTCATCCGGTCCGTGTTGGCAGATGAGCGGTTCATGGAAACGGCCCGGACTTGGTCCCGCCAATATGCGGTCAGTCGCTTTTCCATGTGGGCGCAGGAAGAACGCTGGCATGTCTACCTCAGTGGTCGACTACAGCAGGGCACGGGGATCAATCCGCCAACCAATACCTATCCGTTCAACGAGCCGGTGGATTATCACGCCATGGATAAACACCGTCCCTCTTGGGCCACGGAGGAAACATTCCTTTCCACGGAGCATCTCCAGATCTACGAGAAAACTTCTGCACTGCCCGGATGGCAAATGCCCGGCGATTCGTTCAAACTTTATGAAATGGGTTACCATGCCGGTGATGTCATCCTCGAAGTAGGACCATTTGGCGGGCGGTCTGCCACCGTCGCCTTGCGCGGCGCATTAGCCAACAAGGCGCGCACCATCCGACCGAGCTATTACGGCATCGACATCGATGCGGACTCGATTGCCCGCACTCGGGGCAATCTTGCCTTGGGAATGATCGGTGACTACTGCCACTTGTTTCACGGGGTGCTGCAGGAATTCGTGCAGTGCTGGGACATCACACCGACCATGGTTTTTCTCGATGGAGACCACAGCTACGAAGGAGTTGCCACTGATCTGAAAACTTTAAGCCATTATCTCACGTCGGGCACTCCCATACTCATCCACGACTTCCTGAACGCGGAGAATAACACCGGGAAAATCGGCGTCAAACAGGCGACTCGGGAATGGGAGAAACAAGGGCATGGTCGCTTCCTCGGCTGCTTTGGTTGTTCCGCACTCTATGTGACGCAGAAACCCGATCCCAGCACATGACAATATTTCTGGTCCACTTCGCGTTGTTGCTTTTCGTCTCCAATGTCACCGCCCAAAGGCTCACCGGCCACGCCCTGGACCGGATACTGGCCACAGTCCTGCTCTTTTGGGGCAATATTGTTGTGTTGTGCCTGCTGCTTTCCCTGCTCGGAAGGTTGAATGATCCCAGCTGGTTTTTTCGCACCTCACTGGTATTGGGTTTGGCGACATTTCTGGTTGTTCGGCGATTCGTCTCGCCCGATCCGATGGCGGCTGAACCGGACAGAGCCAAACCAAGCCGATGGCTGCTGATTACCGCGGCAGCCACGCTTGTCCCCATTTTAGCGGCAAATCTGGCCATAGCTTTTACCTATACGCCCAACAACTACGATTCGCTCACCTACCATCTCCCCCGGGTGATGTATTATCTTGGGCATAATTCGCTGGCACATTTTGAGACCGCCGACTTCCGCCAGGTTTATTATCCATTCAATTTCAACCTCCTGCAGATATTCTGCGTGGTTTACTGGGCGCCACTCCAGAGCGTAAACATATTTGATGTGGCGGCTTGGGTTGTTGCGGGACTCGGCGTATACCGAATTTCCCGGCTCTGTGGTTGCAGTGCCAATGCAGCACTCCTCGCCGCGTGGCTTACCTGGACTTCGACTGAGATTCTTGCCCAAGCCACCAGCACAATTCTTGATTTGCCGGCTGCAGCTGCCCTGGCCTGCGCTCTGGGCTTTGCTCTGCGCTGGCGGCAATCACAATGTGGTGCAGATGCCATGTTGGCCGGCCTGAGCCTAAGCATGAGCGCCGGAACCAAGTTGACCGTGGCGTTCTTTGGTCCGGTCATGCTCCTGCTGTTTGGGCTCATCCTTTACCGGCATTGGCGCAGTGGTGAAACTCGGGCATTCACTGCGGGTATCCGGGCATGGATATTTCCAGCGATTGTAGCCACCGCCCTCTGCATTCCTTTTCTTCTATACAATATCAAGGCCACAGGTGAACCGATGACTCACCGGATGGATTTCACCTTGAACAAACCCTTCGATATTTGGTGCGCCCTCCAGACTGGCTACGGTTATCTGGTGCAACTATTCGTCGAACCCCTGGCACGCTTCTCATTCGACCCTGGGGTCATCAAGCTCATGAACCAGTGGTGCGCGGACCACCTCTTCAAATATTGGAATGACGCCCACGCCTTCTCCGACCTCTATACAATTCCCCCGGATCTCAACGAAGATCACGTATTCTATGGGTTTGCCGGCCCGCTCTTCCTGATTTGCGCCGTATGGTGTTACGTGCGGGACCCAAAACTGCGCCGGCCGCTTTCTTGGATGGGTTTGCTCGGATTGGGTTGGTTTATCACCTACTTCGCGCTGAATAAATGGTCACTCTACAACCAAAGATATTTTGTGCCGGCAATTGTCGTCTTGGGACCGTGCGTGGCTGCCGCATGGGATGCTCGCGGAGCGGGATCACGTTGGGCAAAATTGCTTTGGCAATGGATTTTCGGCTTCGTGCTGGTGAGTGGCATCTGGTTTTCAGGGCATTATCTCCTCTTCAATAGTATCCGCCCCACCCCGTTACCGTTTACTGATTTTGTCGCTAACCAAGGGGGGCCCCTGCTTCCTCCCGGAATAGTGGAACGACTGCCTGAACAGGAAAGAGTCAATGTCTACTCCTATGGGACCAATGAGCGCATCTTTCCCCTCATGCATCTGGGCCCGCGCCAGTATTTCACCTCCGGGCTGTCGGTGGACCCAACCAAATACAATCTCTTCTCCTTCTGGGGCAACACTCGCAACCACATCTACAGCAACCTGTCCTACTTTGCTTCCTACACCGTGGTGCCCGTGCCGAGCAAACGCACGGCAGGGGTTGAGTTTCTCGGGACGGTGGTGGAATTCGCTGATCCATTCGATTACCTTGGATTGCCACCAGACGCAAATCACACCCCTCCAAGTCCGGAGAATGCTAACATCGCAGTCCTGATAGACTATAATTCCAACACAAACGATCCGGTCCGAATCGATGGGGCCAGGGTCCGCGCCTTCGGCATCAATCCACGTGACAATGCCGATGTTCGCCTTAGCGCTGAAATGCCTGATGGCACCATTGAACAGTTGCTGGCCTCGGCCAATGAACAGTGGAACTATATCTCGGTTAAGCAACCGATCAAACGCTTGATTATCCAAGTGGTGAGTCGGGAGGATGGTCGTAACCTTGGCAATGGGGAAATCCCCTTCACGGTCAAGGTGGATGGCGAAGCCCGGCCGTTGACCGGAAAAGCATCGACTCAGTTCGCAATGGAACTCATCACTGGGAAACCATCGCGAAATATCACGGTGCAAGGTCTCAACATTCTGGAAGGACCGTATCCTCAGTGGAACCTGCCCCGCTTTCGCTGGGCCAAAGATCCCGTGGTGCGTGTTGAGATACCGGCCGATGAACAGCGTAATCGGATCCGTATTTCCTTCAGCGTGCGGCTGCAAGTGCGGGACCGAGCCGGGCTGGATGTCGTGCATAACGGTAAAGTGGTGCAAAGTTTCGATCTGCAAGGAGCGACGGTCTGGCACACCCAAGTGGTGGAATTCGACGCCAGCCCCGGCGTGAATGTCATCGAGTTGAAAGACCATGACGCCACGCTGGATCATGGCCCAGATTGGCTGACTTATTTGGAAGAATATCCGGATGTAAAAGCCTACGTGCTATCTAAGGGTGAAGACCTGAAGGAAGGGGCAATACGACACTATGAAGCCAGCGGCAAAGCCGAGCATCGTGTTCTGCCAATGCTGGGTGGAGACATTCCACCACCGCCTCGGGATTCGCTTTACTTCGCCTTTCGTCAACTGCGTGTGGAAGGTTATACTTCGCAATGACTTACTTCAACCTAGACCATATGCTCATGTTGATACTTGTCCCATGGTTGACTTGACCTGATTCTCGCGATTCAACGCACGAGTCGCATGTATTTGTTTCTGTTTCACAGTGTGTTTTTGCTCGGGCTGACTGCCTTTGCCACGCGGCATCTATATGCCCGCTCGTTGGATCGGTTTCTCGCGGTCGGGGTCATTGCCTGGGGCAATATTGTGGTAACATGCCTACTGCTGGCCAGTTTGCAGCTACTTGGTTCCTCCGCTTGGTTCCTGCGCACCTCGCTCTCCATTGCCGCCGCAACTTGGTTTCTGTGCCGACGATTTCAACCTGCCAAACAAAGGGACATTATTACCCCGGTCGTAAACGCATCCCCACTTTCACCCAAGCTGGTGACTTTGTTGATTCTGACGCTGATTCCGCTCGTCTATGTGAGCATACGAATCGCGGCCACCTATGTGCCGAACAATTACGATTCCCTTACCTACCACCTTCCGCGCGCCATGTTATACATGGGGCAAGGCACACTTGGTCACTTCGACACCGGGAACGATCGGCAAATATTTTTCCCGTTCAACTATAACCTCCTCCAGCTATTCAGCCTGATTTACAGTCCGCCTTTGCAGGTGCTGAATTTCCTCAACCTGGCCACTTGGGGTGTGTCTGGCGTGGCGGTCTTCCGACTGGCCCGACAGGCCGGCAGCGCGGTCAATCACGCGCTGATCGCCACTTGGCTGGCTTTGACCTCAACTCAAATTTTAGGGCAAGCCACCGCAACTACCAACGACCTGCCCACTGCCGCAGGGTTGCTCTGTTGTCTCGTCTTCGTGCTTAGGTGGCGGGAAGGCCGACTCGAGCGCGACGCCTTGCTCGCCGGTTTGGCCGGCGGGCTAACACTTGGGTCAAAACTTACCGTGGTATTTTTCGGACCAGTGGCCGGACTGATTGTGCTGACATTGGCTTGGCAGCATTGGAGACGGGGTCAGATCCGGGGCTTCATTTCCGGACTTCGAGCTTGGATCGCCCCTGGGCTGTTGTTCCTGCTCATGGCCTCACCATTTGCTCTCATCAACTTGGCGGAAAAAGGCCAGTGGATGACCCAGACCTACGATTACACACTTAATCGTCCTTTTTCGACCACCAGCGTAGTGCAAACCAGCGAAGCATATCTAACCCAGCTCGTGGTCGAACCGGTGCACCGGTTTACTTTCGATCTCGCCTTCACCCAGAAATTAAACGTCTGGGCTGAACAGAGCCTATTCACTAACTGGAACCCCCAATACGCGTTTTCACCTTTTTACCTCTTCCCTCCCGATCTCAACGAGGACCATGTCTGGTTTGGTTTCGTGGGGCCGGTCTTCCTCCTATGCGCGTTGTTTTGCCTCTGGCGTTGGCGACATATGCCCGCCCCGATGGTTTGGCTGGCCGGATTGGGTGTCGGTTGGATGGCGACCTATTTCACCCTGAACAAATGGTCGCTCTACAACCAGCGCTACATGGTGCTGGCCATTTTGGTCATGAGTCCGTGCCTGGCCGCTTGCCTGGGTTCAGGATCTAAGCGACCTTGGAGCCGGCGGAGCTGGCTGGTTCTTCTCACACTACTGATTACATCCTCCCTCTGGCTCGCGGGCATCTACCTGTTCAAGAATACGAGTCGCCCCTATGCTCCGCTTTGGGCCGGCGAACAGGCCCCAGCCGCACTGCCAAAACTTCCTTCTCTACTGGCCAGGCGCATGCAGGAACAACCTCGCATCAATATTGATTCCACCGATGGGAACGAGCGGACTTTCCTGTTCATGGCCCAAGGCAAAAATCAGCGGTTCATTGCCTCTAAAAGAATCCAGCCCGACTATTATCACGTTTTTTCGGAATGGGGCTATCCGCGAAAAGTGGCTTACAGCAACATTGAGCAGAAGTCTTCTTTCACCATTGTCCCGATCGCGACCAAGCGGACCGCCGGGGTTGAGTTTCTGGGCACGATGGGCCGGAGTGATCTGGCTTTAGACTACTACGGCCTGATGCCGCATCCAGAGTCCGTGACGCCGACCGATGGCAATCGCAATCTGCTCGTCGAATTCCATTACGGACCGCGCGAGCCCAATCGTTACGCCCACATGCGCATCAGGGTGGCGGGCCTGAACGATGCGGACCAAGCTAAGTTAAGTGTTGGTATTGAATATGAGGATGGAACCACGGCAACCCTGGCCACGTTTACCCGCAGCGGAGAGGCCCCGGTCCCGGTCACCAAGCCTTTTCGCCGTTTCTTCATGCGGGCGGTCGATGCAAATACCGGAGATAAAATCGGTGGGACCGACCTGCCGTATCGCTTTCGTCGGCTCCCCCCCGAAATCGATACCCCGGACGATCCCTCACTCATTTTAGCGGACGAATTGATTATCCCGCAGCCGCAGACCCTAATCCCCACCGAGGGTCTGTCCGCGCCGGAAGGTCCTTACCCTCAGTGGGACCTGCCCCTCTTTCGTTGGGCAAAATCCCCGGTGGTGCGACTGGAAATCCCCACCACAGCGGATATGGCACGCCTTGAATTCATCTTCAGCGTCCGCTTGGAGGCCCGGGATCACGCTCAATTGGATGTGATTTTCAATGGGGAACTCGTGCAGGGCTTTACACTCACCGGCAGCAGCAACTGGTTCGACCATACTACCGCTCTCAAACCCCGCCCCGATAAAAATATTTTGGAAATCAGAAACGTGGTCGTCGATGACGAGCCTGACTGGCTGGACTACCTTGACCGGTATCCCGACGTGAAGAACTATGTCGTGAATCAGGGCATCCCTCTAGAGCAAGGTGCCAAGGAACATTATGAATCCTTTGGCAAAAACGAAACCCGGACGCTGCACCACCGACGCCGGACCGTGACCCTCCCGGACAAAGAGCAGCTTTATTACCTTTTCCGCTCCCTGCGGATCAACGGTTATCACCACCCATGAAAAACAGTGCCGCCAAACCCGCCACCCCTGAAACCGGTCGCAATGCCTACATCGACGCCCTGCGCGGAGTGAGCATTTTCGGGGTGGTTTGTATTCATTTTGCCGGGAGCTTCGTTACGACCGACGATTTTGCCTGGAGCCCGTCATTCTATCTCGGTCTCTTCCTTAATCAGGTATTCATCTTTGCCGTCCCCTTGTTCATTTTTCTTTCCGGTCTGCTGGCCGGGGCCTCCAAGAAAAAGCTGACGCTCGCAGAATACTATCGGGCTCGATTTTGGCGCATCGGCTTTCCCTACCTGCTGGCCAGTCTGGCCTCTTTTTTCCTGCTCAACCACTATGTGGCCTGGCTGGCCCTACCGGGCGCGTGGGCCCGGTTCGTTTGGCTGCTCCAAAAAGTGAGCTATTATGGCGTTGAGCCCACGCTATATTTCATCCCCCTGATCCTGCAATTATACATTCTGCAGCCTTTCCTGAAAGCACTTCCCCAAGGGTTGAACCGGTTGGTTCCAGCGGTAAGCCCTGATCGTTTTGCCCTCTTACTCACGGCCCTTCTGTTGATCCTGCATATCAGTATGGGCGTGCTATGTTTCCGTAACACCTTGAATTACTACGACTGGGGTCGACCCAATCCCTTGTTCTGGGTGTTCTACTTCTTTGCCGGCCTGCACTTTCGTAGCCTGCGCGAATTTATCTCTCCCCGCATGGTGCGCATGGGCTGCTGGGTTGCTCTCCTCGTGGCCATGGCGGCCATGACTTGGAATTTCAACCATGTCCTCGATCGTGAAGTCGTCGGCGCAAACTTTGAAAGAAATCAACTCGATTTCGCCTATGTGCGCCCGGAAATGCTGGTGTATGACCTGGCCGTGGTGGCGTTCCTGGCTGCCGGATTGGTTCTCGGTTGGAAGATCAAAACCGGTTTGTTCTCCTATTTGGGGCGATACACCCTCGAGGTTTATCTCTGGCACATCCTCGTCCTCTACTACGGCGCGTGGCGTTATGCCGACGCCTTGGCCGCGTGTCGCCAATTGCCGGAACTTATCGTCGTGATCTGCGCAACCACCGCCCTCCTGATCGCGGCCCTGACCGACGGCTGGTCTCGTGTTAAACACTTTATTGGCCACCACCGCCTGGTGCTGGTCAAGGCGGAGTAATATCCCATCCTTCTGTGGGCACCTAACGGGACGGGGTCGATGCAAAACGCTGTGGACATAGCCTCCTATATCCCGCCTCATTAATCATTACGCCGGATACTACCATTCCACTTTCGTCGAATTCGTCCTCCCATGAGCAACCCTGAACCCTCCTCCTCCCCGAGCATTGCGATTACCATCCCCTGCTATCAGGAGGAGCACACCATCGCCCAGGTCGTGGCCGACTTCAAAGCCCAGCTGCCATCTGCCGCCATTTACGTTTTCGATAATAATTGCACGGACCGGACCGCGGAATTCGCCCGGGCCGCAGGTGCCACGGTCATCCGGGAGAAACGACAGGGCAAAGGTCACGTCGTCTCAACCATCTTTGAGGTGATTCGGGAGGATATCTTGGTCATGGTGGATGGTGACGGCACCTACGATGCAACCGCCGTCCATCGCTTGCTTGCCCCGATTCTGCAGGGTGATGCGGACATGATGGTTGCGGCCCGGTTGGAACAGTATGGGGACAAAGCCTTCCGCAAGTTCCACGTCGCCGGTAACCAGCTCGTTTGCTGGATCATCAACCGCATGTTCCATGCCAACATTTCGGACATCTTTTCCGGCTACCGGGCGTTTACCCGGGACTGTGCCCAGCTGATTCCCATCACTTCCCACGGCTTCGATGTGGAGACCGAGTTGACCATGCAAAGCCTCTACCGCGGCATGGTCGTCAAGGAAATCGAGGCACCCTATGGAGAACGACCGGCGGGTAGTTTTTCCAAGCTCCGCACCCTGCCTGATGGATTACGCGTGCTCCTCCGATTGTTCCTGCTGCTGCGCTCCTACAAGCCGCTGACCCTTTTCGGCTCGGTCGCCATCCTCCTTTTTCTCGGCACGGTCGCCGCGGGAACCTTGCCCTTGATTGAATTGATTGAGCAACATCGCGTGATCAGCCGGGCCAGCGCCATTCTCGCGATATCCGGCTTCATGCTCACCTGCCTCAGTCTCGCCCTGGGCCTCGTGTTGAGTTCAGTCAACCTGCGTTTGTTGGAATTGGAGCGCGTGGTGATCAAGCGCATCAACGGCGCCAAAGCTGACTGACCTACTGGCATCGCGTATGGGCACGAAAGATTTCAATGCCTTTGATATGTTCATCTGTCGCTGGCGCGCTCGTGTCGTCCGGCAGCATATCCAGCCAGACACCACGGTGCTAGATTTTGGCTGCGGTCACCAAGCCATGATCCTGCGCGCCATTCAACCGGGAATCAAACGGGGGATCGGTCTTGATTATGACGCGACTCCGGGACGTCCCGCAGCCAATCTGGAAATCCGCCAATTCCACTTCAAGGACCGGCTGGATTTCCCTGACGAGAGCTTTGATACCGTCACCATATTGGCCGTGCTGGAGCATATCCCGGTCGAGCAGGTTGCACTCCTGTTCAGTGAATTTAACCGCATCCTCAAGCCGGGCGGACAGGTATTGATCACCACTCCAACTCCTGCAGCCAAGCCAGTGCTCGAATTCCTCGCCTTCAAATTGCACTTGATCTCCAAGCCGGAGATTGCTGACCACCAGCACTACTACAGCAGAAATGATCTGCAAACCCTGGCCGCTGACCACCACTTTCAACTCTGCACCTACCATAAATTTTTGTTGGGGTTTAACTGCTTCGCCGCTTTTACCAAACCACTGGTTTGAACCTACAAAGGTGCTGCATAGTTTACATCCACCACACTCCTGATTTTAAAAAGCCCGTGTCCCGATCATGGACCTTTTTCTTTTCCACAGTCTTATCCTGATCTGGGTCTCAATTGGGACCGCGCGACATATTACAAGACAGGCGGGAGACCAAGTGTTGATCTCCGCCGTGCTCACATGGAGCAATCTCGTCGCCACGCGGTTGCTACTCGTCAGCGTGGATCGGTTGGGAGATCCGGCATGGCTTCTCATTGTCTCGCTTTTGCTGGCCACTGTTTTCTGGTGGTCACAGTCACGGCGGGTTTCGCTTTCAACGGTGTCTGCCTCCGACTCAGAAGAACCCGGGACCTGGGCAATGCTCGCCTACGCATTAACCCTGATGCCCTTGGCCGTCTGGATGTTATCACGCGTTTTTCTAGGCCAGCCAGGCGACCCTGATGTGCTCAAGGCTTTTGCTTGGCCACTCACCGGCCTCGGACTTTACCGATTGGGCCGGGTTTATCCACTTGAAGCCAATCCTTCGCTTGCTCTCTCATGGTTGGGCTTGGTCGCAGCGTTTGTAATCGCGCGATTCGACCCAACCGCGCACGTGATGCTCGCAACCTTTGGCTTAGTCGCGAGTCTGGTATTCTCCCTCCAATGGAAACAGAGTCGCCGTCCATGCCATGCACTGTTAGGCATGTCGGTCGCTTTTATCGCAGTTGGTGGCTTGTCTGGTTATCTCCTTCCTGACCTTCGCTGGTCTGGTCCACATGATTCCCTTGCTGCCGCCTCTCCGCCGGCCTCTGATCACCATCTTCTTTACTTCCATGATCTGATTCTAGCGGCAGAAGCCGGTCCTGTGGCAACGGAGGGACTTCGCCCGGCCGAGGGACCATACCCCCTGCGCAATCTGCCCCGTTTTCGCAGCGTGCGACAACCAAGCATGCGCCTCATCTTTCCTGCCCAATCCGGGGTAGGCCACCTGCACATCCGATATAGCTTTGGGTTGCTTCAACGCGACAAGACGGAAATCGAGGTGCTCTTCAACGGTCGCAAGGTCAAGCAGTCTCGTCTCTCACACCAACTCGGGTGGATCGACGAGACTTTGGATCTGATTGCCCTCCCCGGGGAGAATGTCTTGGAGTTTGTGGACATCCCGATCCAGCAGGAGCTTGATTGGCGCGGTTACCTCGAACGCTATCCAGATGTGATGCTATACCTCGCATCCAACAACATCCCTCTCGAAGAAGGCGCACTCGAGCATTACGAACTCAGCGGGCGGCCGGAGGGCCGAATCATGCTTACCAGAAAGCCCCCCCCCCCAATTCGTGGCGCCTACCACTTTGTTTTCCGTCTGCTACAAGTGGAAGGACTCCGATGAACACTTTCGCTTCACTCCTGTCCCGAAGGCTCGTCATTACTCTTGCGTTGCTCGCGTTGCTCGCGACCTGGATCTATATGGCAAACGTCGCCGGCACCTCGCCATGGTATCGCCACGCCGAAGCCAATCTCCCCACGTTGACAGACTCACTCGCACTCAACAATGGCGTCGCACCCGCGCGCATCGCAGAGCCTGGCCTGTTGTCTTCCTATCTGCTCGCACTCGACTTGCGCATCCGGCACGGGCTCCACCGTCTCCCCGTCTGGAACATCTCCACTTTCGGCGCAAGCACCAGTCCATTGCATGAACTCCAGGCATTGGTGCGCCTCGAGCAGATGCACAGCCGCATTCTGATTATCCTGCTTATCCTGGGTGGCGGCGCCCTCGCCTGCTCGGTGGTTCCGGGACTGGAATCGGGATGTCTCACGGTAGTGCTTCTCTGTGGCTGCGCTGGTTTGCTTTATCATGGCCTGACAGTGCAACCGGAACTGCTGAGCTGCGGTCTGGGCGTGGTGTTGGCATTGCTTTGCGCGTGGCATGGCACGAACGCCACGAACTGGAGGGACCACCACGGAGGGCTTTTTCTCGCAGGTTTGTTTGGTGGATTCGCGGCACTGGTGCAAACCTTCGGGGTCATCCACCTTTTCGCGATCTATGCCTGGTGCTGGCTCGCTGCTTGCTCTGTCCCCGCCCTACGTCCAGGCCGACCCAGCATCCGTGTTGGTCTGTTGCCAGTTGCCAGTGCGATACTCCTGCTCTGGTTCGCACAACGGGTGTCCGGGACAGGTGCCACCAATGAAGTGATAGCCGAAAGGCTCCGGGCGATGTCGCTTCTCGTGGGTCTGATCCCATTGGTCACGCTCTGGAGCGGAGCCAATCGACGGGGGGCATTTCTTCGTGAACGCGCCAGCGAATTTGCCCTGCTGTGCGGCGGCGCCCTGGCTGCCCTTACACTCGCCTATGCCACTCTGCGCACAATCCTACCTGCAGATGCAGCCCTCGTGTGCTGGGCCGACCAGTTGGAGCATGTATTTTATCCGGGACAGTTCACGGTAAATATCCTGACAGCTCCTGCAGGTATCGTCCGGGAAATCCTCCGTTTCATCAGAGCGAGCCCTTTCCTCTACGTTAGCGCCATAGCACTCGCATTTACCATATGCCAGCAGCGAGACATACCCGTGCGAACGAAGGCGTTCATCGTTCTGCTGCTGGCGACTGCGCTGGGACAAACCTGGCAGCTGGCGCATAGCAGCTTTACCGAATCAGCCAGTGTAGGGGTGCAAGTCCCCTTGATCCTGGTATGCGCAATCGCCGTGCTCTCAGCTGGACCTTGGCCACACCGCTCGGGCCGCCGCCCCTGGCTGGCACCGGTCATTTTGGTGGTCGCTGCCGTCTTGCTTGTCACCGCGCCTCTGCGCTTGCACGATAATTCTCCGCCTGAACCATCTGGCGACAAATCCATGGTCAGTGGCTACACACTGACCTATTTGTTTGATCAACACGACCATCCGCCGGCTTATCGTCAAATGATGCAGGATCACTACGGGAACCGAGTCGACTTCGAGCGGGCCGCCCAGGAATACTTGGCGCAACCCGGCCACCGATATTGATGCGCGCATGAGCACTGCCTGGAAATCACCCGCCCGCTGGCAGCTCTGCTGCCTGTTGATCATCGGCGTCTTTGCCTGGATGATCGATCTTAAGGGTATCACCACCGATGAGGGCCTCCGACTCTGGATCATCAACGGAGGTCAGCCTGCTTTGCCCGGAGATCTGGCACTCGACGCCACCTGGGCAAGGGTCATTGCCGCCAATGCACCTTATGCCTACCAGCCACTCTACTTTCTGATCCAGAATGGGCTCATGCGGCTGGCTGACTCGCAAAGCCTTTTGCTCTTCCGTTCCGTGAATCTCGTTTTCCTCTGGATCGCGTTGCAGGGTCTGCTGGCGCTCTCCCGGGACTGGCGACCGTCTGCCCGTCTGTTCCTGCTTAGCCTGTTTTCCTTCAATGCCTACCTGTTCATGCATGTGCTCCAGATCCGTGAATACACCGCGGGTGTGGCCTTCTACATCTGGACCAGCTGGTTGGTCCTCCGACTTGATGCCCGGCGGTTGGAGCGACCTTGGGCGGACACCGCCTGGTTCACCGCCTATGGCATGGCGCTGGTGGTCGGCTTTTACCTGCAAAGCTGGACGGTCTTTCCCACCGCAGCCCAGGGTCTCTTCCTCGTCCTGCGCCGACCGGGCGACCGTCAGCGTTACTACGCCTACCTAGCCCTCACCTATGTGATCGTCGTGACCGCGGTCTGGCCTTATCTGCAAGACAATCAACAAAAGATCAACATCGGCCTCTGGGCCCGGGAACAGGAACCCATTCACAAGCACCTGTTCACAGGCTTCCACTTGTTGCTGACCGGCCACCTGCCGGGAGTGTATCGTCTGGCCGATGGACTTTTCTGGTTTTGGTCGGCCACGCTCGTTGGAGGCTTGCTCTGGTTGCTGACGGATCGCACCGAAATCAACGGTAAGCTACCGCTAAGGGAAATCCGCCGCCAAGTGCTGTTGCTGCTTCTCTGCCTCGGTATCTCCGTGGCCTTCCAGATTATCTACGCCTTGAAGGTTGAGAACCTATCTCTCTGGCCGCGGTATTTCATCATCCATTATTTCTTCCTGATGTGGCTGGGAGCCCTCGTGTTTCACCGCCTGCTCGACCTGCGTGCGGCGGCGGGGGGTCCATCCATTGCGCGCCGTGTCGCCACGGGAGTGGTCGCGGCCATGGCGGTGGCGCTGACCGTGTCAATGGTCTTCCAGATCCGCAGCTACCGCCGCGATCCCATGCTCGACATGGCGGAGACGGTATCTTCCAACTGGCGCATCTGGGCCGCGGAGTTGGAGCGCATTTTGCATCCCAGCGATGTCGTATTGATGCCGGACTTTATCCGGCGATCAACCCTGACTTTCACTCGACCCATGACCAATCGAATTCTGCTGCCCGATGAGCTGGAAACCAGCGATCTCCGGAATGTAGGTCGCCTCGTCTACATGGAAGCGAATGAGTCCCTGAATGAAAGAGATCAACTATTGGTTCGCACGAACGCGTTGGGCTTCTCGACTTGGCAAGCATACCAAATAAAATCGCCCGATGGAAAAACCATTCTTCCCGAATGGCAGATTATCGTGTTTACCCGCTGAAACTTGTTTCGTGATGGCTACTTGTTCCATTTGGGGGGAACATTAGCCCATGTTCCTGTTGGTTTGGCCGGGTTATGGTCTGCGGTCGATGGGTATAATCTCCTCGACCCATATTTGAAAAGTCTGCTGCCTTCAGGACGAAATCCCACGTTATGAAAGTCATAAGTGCCCTGCCGCTCGAGCAGCATAATATCGAAATCCAGCACAACCGTGAAGCATGGCAGCGCAAGCCGATGCTGCGGGATGTCTATCGCGATTTCTATCGCCTGATTGCCTCCAACCTCAATTTCCAAATCCGCGGTTCCATTGTCGAACTCGGGTCGGGTATGGGCCACATCAAGGAGGTCATCCCACACTGCATCACCACCGACCTCTTTTCAAACCCCTGGCTCGATCACCAGGAAAATTGCTACAAATTAAGTTTCGCCGATTCCATGGTATCACATCTCATTCTTTTCGACGTCTGGCATCATCTGCGCTACCCGGGCACGGCTTTGCAAGAGTTTCACCGGGTGTTGGCCCCCGGCGGCCGGTTGATTCTATTCGAGCCAGCCGCAAGCTGGGTGGGACGGCTGGTTTATCACTACTTTCACCATGAGCCCGTTGCTATCCGCGACGCTATCACGTGGGAAGCCCCGGCAGGTTTCTCCGCTGCGGACGCCGACTATTTCGCCGCGCAGGGGTCAGCCACCCGCCTGTTCTGGTGGAACGAGGGCCGCGATCGGCTGCAAGGCTGGCGCCTTCACGAAGTGCGCCCAATCACCTCATTTGATTATTTTTCTTCAGGTGGTTTCTCCGGTCCTCACTTGGGCGGCCGGTTTTTGCACAGCCTGATGCGTGGGCTGGATTACATCTGCTCCCCATTCCCCCGCGCGTTCGCCGCACGCTTGCTCGTCGTCTTGGAGAAGGAAACCAACTGACATGTCCGCTTCATCTGAAATCACCTCCGCCCATCTGCAAAAGATCGCCTCGTTCTACGATGCCGCCCCCGTGGAACTCAATTTCGCCGCCCGCAGTTACCGCAGACTGCTGGCACACTATTACAACCTGCTCATTCCTGCGGACGCCTCGGTGCTGGAAATCGGCTGCGGCTCAGGTAAGTTGCTCGCCCGGATCCGCGCCCGCCGCAAGGTGGGCATTGACCTCTCAAACCACCAGATCGCTGCCGCCCGAATCCGGATTCCCGACGGAGAATTCCACGTGCAGGCTGGCGAACTGCTCGAGCTCGGCGAAACCTTCGACTACATCATCATCTCGGATACGCTGAATTTCGCGGCGGATGTGCAACAGATGCTGCAACGACTCCATGCCGTCTCGCATGGGGACACCCGGCTGATCATCAATTTCTTTTCCTCGTTGTGGCGGCCGGTCATGGGCTTCGCCCGGTGGCTGGGCCTGCGTTCGGACCAGCCACACTCGAGTTGGCTCAGCTCAACCGACGTCAGGAACCTGCTGCAGCTCGCCGATTGGAATCCGCTGCGCACCGAATCCCGACTGCTACTCCCCATCCGTTGCCTGGGCATCGAAAACCTGTTCAACCGCTGGCTCGCCCCCTTGCTGCCGTTTTTTTGCCTGACGGTTTTTTCCGTCTCCCGCCCCATTCGCCGCACCACTGCCCCGGCCCGCACAGTCTCCGTCATCATCCCCGCCCGCAACGAGGCCGGCAACATCGAGGCTGCCGTGCTCCGCACGCCGGACATGGGCGCGGGCACTGAGCTCATCTTTGTCGAGGGTCACTCCCAGGACAACACTTGGGCGGAAATCCAGCGGGTCGCGCAGGCCTATCCGCAAAGTAAGATCAAGATCATGCAGCAAACCGGCAAGGGCAAGGGTGACGCCGTGCGCATGGGCTACGCCGCCGCCACGGGCGACATCCTGATGATCCTTGATGCCGACCTGACCATGCCACCCGAGGAGCTGCCAAAATTCCACGCCGTTCTGGCCGACGGTCACGCCGATTTCGCGAACGGTTGTCGCCTCGTCTATCCCATGGACGAGGCCGCCATGCAGTTTCTCAACCTCTGCGCCAACAAGACATTCGGCATCATTTTCACCTGGTTGCTCGGCCAACCAGTCAAGGACACCCTCTGCGGCACCAAGGTGCTCAGTCGTGTGCACTATGACCGGATCGCGGCCAATCGAGCCTACTTTGGTGACTTCGATCCTTTCGGCGACTTTGATCTGCTCTTCGGTGCCGCCAAACTGAATTTAAAAATCGCGGACGTTCCCATCCGTTACAAGGAGCGCACCTATGGCAGCACCAATATTCATCGCTGGAGCCACGGTTGGTTGCTTTTGCGCATGGTGCTTTTTGCGGCGAGAAAATTGAAATTTGTGTGATTCTGCCTGCCGTGTCGCTGAAGTTTCACATAGATCAACCAACCGATTGGAGCCACCCTGCGCGCTGCCTCATCATTCGTGGTTGGTGTTATTCGCAGCAGGAAAGTGCTGTAACTGCAATTCGACTCCGCACGGCCGATCGCATGTTGCATGGGGTGGTAGATCTACCCCGACCTGATGTGAAGGCTGCCCTGCCCGCCGCCCCCGACAACAACGTTGGCTTTGAAATCCGGGGCACCCTGCCCGCTGGCCAGCAAACCGTGATAATCGAGGCTCAACTTTCGGGCCATGACTGGCACGTGATCATGGAGCGCCCGGTGCGAATCAAGCGACGCTGGCTGCCCCTCTGGTTGGGCGGCGGAGATTGGACCGAGCTGATGTTCTTCCAAATGCCGGCCCACATGGCCTACCCGGCGCGACCGATCCGGCAGGAAACTTTCCCTCCGGTCGATCCATCCCGACGCCGACCAAAATTCTGCCTCGTGACCCCGTCCTACCAGCAGGTCCGCTACCTCGGCCAAACCATGCACAGTGTGCTCGATGACCAACCGGAGGTGGAATGCCAGTATGTCGTGCGAGATGGCGGTTCGACCGACGGCAGTAACGACCTCATCCGGCAACAGGCGGATCGGCTCCACGCCTGGACCAGTGCACCCGATAAAGGGCAAGCCGATGCCATTGCGCAGGGATTCGCGCAAACCAATTGCGGACCAGACGACATAATGGGTTGGATAAACTCCGACGATTATTACCTCCCGGGGGCGCTTGCTTACGTGGCTGACTACTTTGCTCAACATCCCGAGGTGGACGTAGTGTATGGTCATCGGATCGTGATCGACGAAAACTCACAGGAGATCGCCCGTTGGTTCCTCCCCACACATGAGCCCGAGGTGCTGCGCTTGAACGACTTTGTGCCGCAGGAAACTCTTTTCTGGCGCAGGCGCGTTTGGGAACGGGTCGGGGGTCTCGACACTTCCTACCATTTCGCGATGGACTGGGACCTGCTCCTCCGTTTTCAGGCGACAGGCTCGACTATTGTCCGGGTTCCCTACTTTTTGGCCTGCTTTCGCTCCCATGCGGCGCAAAAAACTTCGGCGGTGATGCACAGCACCGGACAGAATGAAATCACTCGGTTGCGCGAGCGCACCCACGGTCGAGCTTTTCCCGCCAGTGAAATCGAGGGTCACCCTCGACTGATCAGTTACCTGCGGCGGAGCGCATTCATCCAATTTCTCTGGGGCATGGGTTGGCGGGCACATTGATTGTTGAGTGTAACCGGGGTTGATTTTGTCAGCCGGCTGAGAGATAAATGGGGAGATGCTTCTTTCCATCATCGTCCCTGTTTTCAAGGAGGAGAAAAACGTCCCGGAATTTTTGCGCCGGTTGCAACCGATTTTGTCAGCCATCACCGAGGACTATGAGATCATTTTTGCCCTCGACCCTTCCCCCGACGCAACCGAGCAGGTGATCCTGAAGCACCGCCAACAGGACGAGCGGATCAAGCTGATCACTTTTTCCCGTCGCTTCGGCCAACCGATGGCAACCTTAGCCGGCATGGAATATTCGCATGGCGAAGCAGTAATTGTCATGGACGTGGATCTGCAGGATCCCCCGGACTTGGTCGCGGAGATGGTGGCACGGTTCCGTGAGGGTTACGAAGTGGTGCTCCCCCAGCGTCGCCAACGCACCGGTGAGCCCTGGCTGAAAAAAATCGTTTCGGCCGTCGGCTACCGCCTGATCAACAAAATCGCCGATGTCCGGATCCCACCCAACACCGGGGACTTCCGACTGATGTCCCGGCGTGTGGTGAACGAATTACTGCGCCTCAAAGAGACCCATGGATTTCTGCGGGGAATGGTGGCGGTGGTCGGTTTCCGACAGTGTATCATTCCCTTCGACCGGCCGCCCCGTCACGCCGGTGACACCCATTACAACCGCTTTCTCGGTTCGTTGCGCATCGGTTTCAACGGCATCTTTTGCTTCAGCACCTACGCCCTGCAACTGAGCACCATGCTGGGGTTCCTCATCGCCGGTTTTTCGTTTTTACTGATGACCATCTACCTCTTCTACAAGTTCATGGGCTGGGAGATTCTTTGGGGCAACCCGACCCTGGTCATCCTGATCTCCTTTCTGGGCGGTATCCAACTGATCAGTGTCGGTATTCTCGGCGAATACATCGGTCGCATCTATGAGGAAGTGCGCGGCCGCCCGCGCTACATCGTGGACCGCCTGACCGGACTCGAACCTCGCTCCTGACCTCGCGCCATGCCTGATGGAAAGTGGCCCAAGGTGTTGCCTCAGCTCACCCCCGAACAGCAGCAGCGTAATCATGAATTCATGCGGCTTTGGCATGAGGAATTGGCCCGCCGACCACGCTACGGCGTGGTCGAGCGTTTCAATCACCTGTTTCCTGTTCGTCACAGTCAGCCGGATTTCCGCACCACCATCGAGATCGGGGCCGGTTTGGGCGAGCACCTCGAATACGAGAAACTTTCACCCGAACAGGAGGCGGGTTACTACTGCAATGAATATCGGCAGAACATGGCCGCCGAAATCCGCCGGCGCTTTCCCCGGGTCCGCACGGTCGTCGGCGACTGTCAGCAACGCATGGATTTCCCGGACGGCTTTTTTGACCGTTACATCGCCGTCCACGTCCTGGAGCATTTGCCCGATCTCCCGGCCGCCATCCGGGAAGCCCATCGGTTATTGAACAAAACAACGGGAAGACTGCTGGTGGTTGTGCCCACCGAGGGTAGCCCGGCCTACTCACTCGCGCGCAAGCTATCAGCCGAGCGGCTCTGGTATCGCCATTACACCGCCCCCTACGTCGAATTCTACGGGCGCGAGCACATCAATCTTGTGCCCGAGATCCTGGCCGAACTGGAGCCCTGGTTCACGGTCGAACGCCGGTCCTGCTTTCCTCTGCCATTTCTGCCTTTCTTCTTCTGCAACCTGTGCATTGGCTACGTGCTGCGGCCCCGCGCCACCGGGCCTTGACCCTACCATGCAAAACATCTTCGTCACCGGCGCCGCCGGATTCATTGGTTCCAACCTCATCGACCGCCTGCTCGCGAACGGAGCCGCCGTCACCGGTTGGGACAACCTCTCCACCGGGCAGGAGCGTTTTCTCGCCGGTGCGATTGAAAATCCGCGCTTCAAGCTCATTCGCGGCGACAATCTTGATCTTCCTGCTCTGACCGCCGCGATGGAGGGATCGGATTTCGTTTTCCACTTGGCGGCCAATGCCGACATCAGGGACGGCTGGTCGCACCCGCGGCGCGATCTCGAGCAGAATACCATCGCCACGTTCAATATCCTGGAAGCGATGCGCACCAGTGGAGTGAAACGCATAGCCTTCTCGTCCACCGGATCTGTCTATGGCGAAGCTCAGGCCACCCCTGATCAACCGACCCCCGAGACTGAAGCGTTCCCACTTCAGACCTCACTCTATGCAGCATCCAAGACTGCGGGCGAAGGATTGATTTCGTCCTATGCCGAGGGCGGCAACCTGGACGAGGCCTATATCTTTCGTTTCGTCTCCATCCTCGGCGAACGCTATACCCACGGCCACGTGTTCGACTTCTACCAGCAACTGCTCGCCCACCCCGACCGGCTGCGTGTCCTGGGTGATGGTCGGCAGCGGAAAAGCTACCTCTATGTGCAGGACTGCATCAATGCGATGCTGCACGTCACCACGCTGGCCACGGCGAAGACTGCACCGCATCACACGCAGGTGTATAACCTCGGCACCCCGGAATATGTCGAGGTGAACCAGAGCATCGGATATATCTGTGCGGCATTGGGCTTGAAACCCGCGCTGGAATATACCGGCGGGAGCCGGGGTTGGATCGGCGACAACCCCTTCATCTTTCTCGATACCCAAAAGGTTCAGGCCACGGGCTGGAAGCCCAGACTCACGATTGAACAGGGCATAGTGCGCACCTTGCGGTGGCTGGAGGCCAACCGCTGGGTCTACGCGGCCCGTTCCAGTGAGAATCCAAAGCCGGCATGATCTCACCCGCTTCCAAACCGGTCTATTGGACCTGGCTGGCTGCTTCCGTGCTGATGCTGGCCGAGTTCCTCCTGTTCGATGCCATGACGGCGCAACATCACGCCCATTATTACCCCCGCTGGAATGACCAGATCCAGTATCTCTCCGAGGCCTACCGGGCCTACGAAATTACCCGCACCGATGGCATGGTCGCCGGGTTGAAGGCCACCCTCACGAAAACTTCTCTGCAAGGCACCCTTCACGATTTCTCCGCCCAGTTCGTCTTTCAAGTGGTGGGCTCAGCCTCGCGCAGTGCGGCCTTGAGCTTGAACATGCTGGTTTTCCTCGCCTGGCAGGCGACCCTGCTGGCGTTCATTCCAAAACTTACCGGGTCGCGCACTCTGGGTTGGATGGGATTCGGGCTCTTGCTTTGCCTCGCTTGGCCTTGGTCGGGCGAAGCAGGTTCAGCCGTGGATTTCCGACTGGATCATGCCGCCATGTGTCTGCTGGGAATCAGTTCCGTTGTCGCTTTATTGACTAACGGGCTTCGCAATACCCGCTGGTCACTTGCACTCGGCCTGGTCATTGGTATCACCGTGCTGGAACGGTTCCTAACCGGCGCTTATTTCGCGGTTATTTTCGTCGCCACTGCCCTCTGGATAATCTTCGGGTCCGAACGATGGATGCGATTACGAAACCTCCTGCTGGCCGGGCTGGTTTGTCTGCTACTCGCCGGGCCGGTATTCTGGACGAATCGTGAAGCCATTTACACCTATTATTGGGTTGGGCATGTTGCCGGAGCGGAAAGCACGGCCCGCTTTCGGGGCTTCGACCTGTGGGTTTCCGTTCGATTTTTACTGGAAAATCTGGGGGTAATGCATCTCGGACCTTGGTTTGGCAGCGTAGCGGCAGTCATTACTGCCAGCCTGATTGGACTGACTCGATTGGCCCCACGCGTCAAAAAAACGGCGCCTAAGTATGATTGGCTTTTTTTCAGTCTGATTATCTTTTTCTCCCCGGTCGCCGTATTGGCCGTTCACCCACAAAAATCCGAATATGTCTTGGGCGTGTTGGTGCCGGGCGTTGTTTTGCTGGTGCTCTGGCTTTGGCATACTTTATGGGGTCGCATTGATTTTTCCCGTGGCACTGCTTGGCTGCGCCTGCTTCCCACCACTCTGGTCATAGTCCCCATGAGTGCCGGGATCGGATATTTCGTCATCCGGCAATGCACCGAGCCCCATGACGATGTTTTTATAAGAGATGCCCGGGCCGTGAATGATCTGTCAGATCACATCTACCAGGCCGCCCAACAGCAGAAGCTCGACCATCCGATGATTGGCGTGGACCAAGTCGTAGATTTCATCGACGCCCAGATCCTCGGGGTTATTTGTTACGAACGAAATCACGTCTGGTTTTCGTTCGTCACCCAATTGCCGGATAGTATTCTGGCAGAACCGGACGATGTGATCCGTTACAAATTGAATCTTTGTGATTTCATTCTGCTGACCGATCAAATGCCAGGCGACGGATATTGGCCTTATGACAAGGCAATGCGACGCCTCTATCCTGAGTTGAAAGTCTGGTGCGAGTCTCACCGCCAATTGAGCAAGACAGTCCGCATTCAAGGCCGGGAGATGTCCCTTTACCAACGCCGTGAGTTCCCCTGAAATACGGGCTGCGCACATGAAAATCACTGTCCTCGGCCTATGGCATCTCGGCTGCGTCACCGCCGCCTGTATGGCCCGTCATCACCAGGTGACCGCAATTGATTTTGATGCCCATGTCTTGGCGGGTTTACGGGACGGTCACGCCCCCTTGCACGAACCGGGACTTGACGACCTGATCGCCGAGGGTCTCGCCAGTGGTAAGCTCAAATTTTCTAATGATCCCGGCGTCGCCGCGGCCACAGACCTGCTCTGGGTCTGTTACGACACGCCCGTTAATGCCGATGACCAGTCGGATTCCGGATGGGTGATAGATCGGCTTCTGCTCGTCCTCCCCCATCTAAAAACCGGCACTGTGGTCCTGCTTTCATCCCAACTTCCGGTGGGGACCACCTGTGACTTGGCCCGGAAGCATCCCGATCTTCAATTTGCTTGTTCCCCCGAAAATCTACGTCTGGGATCGGCAATTGCTGCATTCACTCAACCGGCACGGATAGTGGTCGGCGCGGAAGAAGGCCCAGCCCAAACGGTCTTGGAGAACTTATTGAGACCACTGAATGCCCCTATGATCTGGATGCGGCCAGCGTCGGCTGAAATGTTAAAGCATGCACTCAATTCGTTTCTCGCACTCTCTGTATCATATATCAATGAAATCGCTACGCTTGCCGAGCAGGTCGGAGCCGATGCCTTGGAGGTTTCCGCCGGCTTGAAAAGCGATCCTCGCATAGGACCCAGGGCTTATTTGACTCCCGGAGGACCGTTTGCTGGCGGAACGTTGGCGCGCGATGTGGCCACACTTACAAGCCTGAGTCAGAAGCTTGGGACTCCGTTGTCCTTGGTTCCAGCGATCAAGGAAAGCAACGACCGGCACCGTCGCTGGGCGTTTCAAAAACTCCAATCGGCGCTTGCGGCTATCCCGCAACCAATCGTTGCGGTGCTCGGACTGGCCTACACTCCCGGCACCAACACACTGCGTCGCAGTGCGGCAGTGGAGCTTTGCCGGCAATTGACTGGTATCGGCTGCTTAGTGCGAGCCTATGATCCATTGATCCGAACGGTGGATACCGAACATGCCGATCTCGAACTGAGTTCAACCATTGCGGAGGCGATGCGGGATGCTCATGCCGTGGTGGTATGCACTGCTTGGCCGGAACTGCGTGATTTACCTTGGCCGGATCTCCTGAACACTATGACAGGATCCGTGGTGGTCGATGCCGGCCGGGCGATTGAAAAAGCACTATCAGCCACCTCCGGTCTCACTTACCTCACGGTCGGACAACCATGAAGCTCAATCAACGCAACACACTCGTTACTGGCGGTAGCCAAGGTCTGGGCCGTTATATTGTCGAGGCCTTCCTGGCCGAAGGCGCCAACGTTCACTTTTGTGCCCGCACTGCTGCGGATGTTGAAAGCACAAAACAGGAACTTACTTCACGTCTGAAACCGGGCCAGCGATTGATCGGCACCGTATGCGACATTGGGGTTCCTGCTGACGTTAGTACTTTGTTTGCCGATGTCGCAAAAACCGGACCGCTACACGTGGTGGTCAACAATGCAGGCATCTACGGACCAATCGGCCCCACCGAGGAAGTCAGTCTCGAAGATTGGAATCTAACCTGGCAGGTCAATGTCACCGGGACACTGTTGGTCTGCCAACACGCTGTGCGCGCCATGAAACCCTTGGGCGGAGGCAAGATCATCAATCTTTCCGGTGGCGGTGCCACCAATCCCATGCCCCGACTCGTCGCCTACGCAGCAACCAAGGCTGCCGTTGTCCGATTGACTGAAACGCTCGCCGAGGAATATCGCGACGATCACATTGAGGTAAATGCCGTTGCTCCTGGAGCCTTACGCACTCGCATGAATCAACAGGTCCTGGATGCCGGACCGGACAAGGCTGGGGTGGACTTTTTCGCCAAAAATCAAAAATGGGCCGACGGGGGCGCTGCGGATCCGAGTTTGGCTGCCTCGCTCTGCGTCTGGCTCGCGAGCCCGGAAAGCCACGGCATTACGGGCAAATTGATCAGCGCCCAGTGGGATCCGTGGAAGGAGCCGGAGAAATTTCGAGCACTGGCTGCCGGCGATGTTTACACGCTACGCCGCATTGTGCCAGAGGATCGGATCAAATCCAGTTCATCCGATGGCTGAAAGCATCCAGTTTGCCATCATCGGTTGCGGACTCATAGGTCGTAAGCGAGCCGCTGCACTTGCACCCGGTCAATTGCTCTACGCCTGCGACCTCGATCCCGCCCGCGCAAATAGCATTGCAGCAGCCTATACCGGATGCTCCGCCGTGAGTGATTTTCAAATCGTCTTGGCAGACTCAAAAGTTGACGCGGTCATTGTAGCTACGCTCAACGGTTCGCTTGCCCCCTTGGCCTTGGCCGCGGTTCGTGCCGGCAAACATGTGTTGATGGAAAAACCGGGTGGTTTGAACGCCGGCCAGTTGCGCGTGCTTGCTGCGGCGGCAGCGGCAGGGCAAGTCCAGGTTCGGCTAGGTTATAATCATCGCTTCCATCCCTCACTCCAAAAGGCCCGGGCCTTGATCGATTCGGGTGCACTGGGTCCATTGATGTTCTTGCGAGGACGTTACGGTCACGGCGGACGCATAGGCTACGAGCAGGAATGGCGAGCCGATCCCAAACTTTCCGGCGGCGGTGAACTCATTGACCAAGGGGTGCATCTGATTGATCTCGCCGGATGGTTTCTGGGCGATTTCCCCGAAGTGAGCGGCCACGCCACGACGAGCTTTTGGGCCATGCCGGTGGATGATAATGCCTTCCTTTCTCTTCGCACTGCGACCGGCCAGACCGCTTGGCTGCACGTAAGTTGCACCGAATGGAAAAACCTGTTCTCCTTCGAAATTTACGGGCGCGATGCGAAAATCGCCCTTGATGGGCTCGGCGGCAGTTACGGTCCTGAACGCTGCACCTTTTATAAAATGCTTCCGCAAATGGGTCCGCCGGAGACAACGGTCTGGGACTACCCTGCTGGCGACGAATCCTGGCGCTTGGAAGTGGCCGCCTTCGAGGAAGACATTCGCCTGCAACGTGTGCCACAGCCCGGATTGCGCGAAGGCATCCGCATTCTTGAAATAGTAGAAACCATCTATCGGTCCAGCGGCTACCCGGTGACCGAAACTCCACTCGTCCCATGATCATCACTCGTTCACCCTTGCGCGTTTCCCTTGGCGGCGGAGGCACTGACCTACCCTCATATTATCGTGAACATGGTGGATTTCTCATCGCCGGGGCCATCGACAAATATGTCTACCTCACCCTGCACCGCACTTTCGTGTCCGACCTGATCGTCAAGTATTCCAAACTAGAACGCGTGCCGTCTGCGGACCAATTGGAACACCCGATCATCCGCGAGGCTTTTGCCTTGCTGGGCCTGGATGGGCGCTCCCTTGAGTTGACTTCAATGGCCGACATTCCCGGCGGCACCGGACTGGGCTCCTCCGGCAGTTTCACCACCGCCCTGCTCAAGGTTTTGCACGCCGGCAACAAACACCAGATCTCACCAGCTGATCTGGCGGAGCAGGCCTGTCATATTGAGATTGAACGCCTCGGAGAACCGATCGGTAAACAGGACCAATACATTGCCTCTGTCGGCGGCATCACCGCATTTACTTTTCATCCTGACGGTCGCGTCGAGTATCGTCCTTGCCGTATTTCCGAGGAGACCTTGTTCAACCTCGAGGACAACCTACTGTTGTTTTTTACCGGTTACTCCCGATCGGCATCTGCCATCCTCAAGGATCAGAACATCAAATCCAAGCAGCAGGACCCGGCCATGCTCGATCAACTCCACTTCGTCAAGGATCTGGGCATGCAGTCGCTCAAGGCACTGGAAAACGACAATCTGCCGGAGTTTGCCCGCCTCATGGATGTGCATTGGCAGCGCAAAAAAGTCCGCAGCACAGGCATGAGCAATGACCGGATCAACGAATGGTATGAATATGCCATGGTCCACGGTGCCCTCGGAGGAAAACTCATCGGTGCCGGCGGCGGCGGTTTTCTGATGTTTTATGCGGATGACAAAATCAGGCTCCGTCACGCCATGCGTGAAAAGGGTCTGCAGGAAGTCCGCTTCCGTTTTGACTTTGAAGGCACAAAAGTAGTGACCCAGAATTGAACCATGTCAGGCGCGAGCACCGACTTCCCCGTGGCCATCCTCGCCGGTGGTCTGGCCACCCGCCTCCGACCGGTGACCGAGAAAATCCCTAAGCTCTTGGTGGAAGTCGCCGGAGAACCGTTCTTCTCTCACCAACTCCGCCTGCTCAAGCAAAACGGACTCACGCGCATCGTCTTATGCGTTGGCTATCTCGGCGACATGATTGTCGAGCAATACGGAGATGGCACGAAATTTGGAGTGCACATCGAGTATTCATTTGACGGCGATAAATTGCTGGGCACCGGCGGTGCCTTGATTCGCGCCCTCCCTTTGCTAGGTGAAGCGTTTTATGTCCTCTACGGCGACAGCTATCTTCCCATAAATTACCAGCAGGTCGGTCAGTCGTTCATCGAAGCGGAGAAACTCGGACTGATGACTGTATATGAGAAT
The DNA here is from genome assembly GCA_030833445.1 of Cephaloticoccus sp. Classification (GTDB taxonomy): domain Bacteria; phylum Verrucomicrobiota; class Verrucomicrobiia; order Opitutales; family Opitutaceae; genus Cephaloticoccus. The sequence continues at coordinate 32,209 of JAURHD010000015.1, forward strand.
CGTGGAGCCTACGATACGAGCAACGTATGGTTTGAAGATGGCCGGATCAGGGTCTATTCCAAGAAGGAGCAAATCCCGCAAATGCGACATATCGATTATGGGCTGGGTATTTTCCGTTCATCAGCCTTTGCCGGACAGCCATCCGGAGCCGTCGTCGATCTGGCCGCAGTGCAATCAACGTTGTGCGAACGCAGCGAGTTGGCTGGCTACGTGGTGCCGGATCGATTTTATGAAATCGGCTCTATTGCCGGCTTGCAGGAACTCGACCAGCATCTCCGAGCAAAATCACCTCTCCATTAGTCCCATGTCCTACACTACCCAACATCTTCAGGAAGCATCTGAGATTATCTCCAAACTGAATTCCGCTGATTGTGAAAATTGCGTCGCCGTGCTGCAGGCCGTGCGTGCACGCGGGGGCCGGCTCTTCATTCTGGGCGTGGGTGGCAGTGCAGCCAATGCCTCGCACGCAGTGAACGATTTTCGTAAGATTGTTTGTTTTGATGGTTCGGCGCCCACCGACAATGTCTCAGAGTTAACCGCCCGCACCAATGACGAGGGTTGGGCCAGCGTATTTGTCGAGTGGCTGCGAGGTTCACGGCTGACGGCCAAGGATGGAATCATGGTGCTTTCAGTGGGTGGTGGCAATCTGGAGAAAAATGTCTCTCCCAATCTGGTGACCGCCCTGCAATTCGCCAAGCAGATCGGCGCCAGTGTGCTGGGTATTGTGGGCAAGGACGGCGGATACACTGCCTCGGTCGCCGATGCCTGCGTAGTCGTTCCCACGGTGAACCCGGCCAACATCACACCACACGCCGAAGCTTTCCAAGCCGTCATCTGGCATCTGTTCGTCTCCCACCCGGCACTCAAGGTGAACCAAACCAGATGGGAATCGGTCGAAAAGCGTCCCTGACCAGAAGCAAGCCGTGCTCAATACTACGCTTCGCCCCGCTGTATTTCTGGATCGGGATGGCACGCTCAACACGTGTCTAGTGCGGGATGGGCGCCCCTACCCACCGGCTACCGTCGCGGAATTCAATCTACTGCCTGGGGTCGCCGATGCCTGTCGCCAGTTGCACGCAGCCGGTTATGTGTTGGTTGTCGCCACCAACCAACCCGACGTAGGACGGGGCAGTCAAACGCAGAAAGTCGTCGAAGAAATGCATGCTCGATTGCAGCAACTCATCCCTGAGATCGCGCGCATCGAAGTCTGCTATGATCCCGGTCGGGGTGAGGCTTCCTCACGACGCAAGCCGGAACCGGGCATGTTGCACGATGCAGCCACAGCGCTCGCCCTAGACCTAGCCAACAGCTGGATGATCGGTGATCGTTGGAGAGACATTGATGCAGGTCACGCTGCTGGTTGCCGCACCATACTGTTGGATTGCGGATACAACGAGGCGTTGAGACAGCAGCCCGACTTTATCACCGACAACCTGACTGATGCAGCTGGGATTATCCTTGCTCGGGCCAACCCGATTAACTGACTCACTCCATGCTTAATCTTAATGACCTCAAAATCAAAATTTTCGCCGATGGGGCGGATAAGGCAGGGATCCTCGAACTTTACGGCCAGCCCTATATCAAGGGACTTACCACCAACCCCACCCTGATGAAGAAGGCCGGCATCAGCGATTATGAAGTTTTTGCCCGGGATATTCTGGAGACCGTCACTACCAAGCCCATCTCTCTCGAAGTCTTCGCAGATGACTTTCCGGAGATGAAGCGACAGGCCATCAAAATTGCGAGTTGGGGCCCCAATGTATATGTAAAGATTCCCATCACCAATACCCGTTCTGAGTCATCCGTCCCTTTAATTCGGGAACTCACTGCGGAAGGGGTAAAAATGAATCTGACTGCTTTGCTTACGCTGGATCAAGTTCGGGCCGTCGCCAGTGTGCTCGACCCTAAATTACCCGTGGTGGTATCAATCTTTGCTGGGCGTATTGCGGACACCGGCACAGATCCGATGCCCATCATGCAGGAAAGCCGGCAAATTCTGGCCAGTATGCCTCAAGCCGAATTGCTCTGGGCCAGTGTCCGCGAAGTGCTTAACTTGGTTCAGGCGGAGCAGAGCGGATGTCAAATTGTCACCGTCACCCACGATATCCTGGCCAAGGCCGCCAAAATGCTGGGCATGGATCACGCCGCCCTCTCACTCGATACGGTGAAGATGTTTGCCAATGACGCCGCAGCGGCTGGCTACCGGCTCTAGTATTCAGGCGCCGACTATTGACTTCACTTCCCCCCACCCCGCGGGTTGAGTCTACCCCATGACTCCCGCGCCCACGGAATCAGCCAAACTGATCAATACCCTGCGCCAGCAATTGATTCTGGCCCAAGTGAGGATCATGGAACTGGAAGACGAGCGCGACCAGCTGTCTCCCCGTATCTTGGAACTGAATTCGCTGCTGTCTGAAGCCCAAAATCTGGCTGACGCCAAGCTGGACGAAACTGCTCACTTACAGAAGGTCCTGGCTGATACGCAAAGTCATGTCACTGCTCTACAGCACCAACTGACACAATCCACCGCAGCTATTACCGCGTTGCGCAAGCAACTCGACCAGTCTGAACAAAGTGTATCCGACTTGAACGGCCGGTTGAACCAAACTGTCACGAGGAACGAGCAACTGCAGCAGGAAATCAAAATCTGTCATTCCTCCCTCAGCTGGCGCTGGACCAGTTGGCTCCGCTTTCTCGAGGGATTGTTCAAGCGCAACCGGAAATGAGCGCGGCGATACTCACCGGTGAAATCGAATCACCCCGTCCGTTGTGTGCGCACAACGGGGAAATCAAGCTCGTGGGTTGGTGCCTGATCCCTGGCCATTCTTTGCCCCCGCCAATCCGCTTAACGACTGCGGTCGGGACCCTGAACATGACCGCGCGCACGGAACGCAAGGATGTCGCAGCCCTGCTGCCCGCAGAAAAGGCAGCCGCAACCTGTGGATTTGTCGTTGAAGGCTTTTTACCCACCGGAGTTCACCTCGGATGCTGCGAAGCCCAACTAACAGACGGAACTTGGCAGGCTTTTCGTAGGTTCTCCATTGCCGTGGAATCAAAGCCATTCGTCGCCGTGCTGGATGAGCCGATCAACGAGGGAACTTTGCGGGATCGGGTAAAAGTCGGCGGTTGGGCGCTGGACTCTTATCAAGCGGCCACGGAAGTCTCCCTGCGCTACGGCCATCGGGATATCAAGTGTATTGCCAATCAACCCCGCGACGACGTTCCCCGTGCATACCCCGACATCCCCCATGCGGTGCATGCCGGATTCACCAGCGATGATTTCCTGGTCGCCGGTCACGGTCCCGTCCGGGTGCGGGCAAGACTGGCTAATGGCACAACGGTGGTGGCCCCAACCAAAGTGAAATTCAGCATCGCGACTGACGAAAACCACGACCCGGATCTCGATCTTACCGCAACCCGCATCAGTCTGAATCACACCCTCCCTGTTAGACCCGCCGCTCCACCAATTCCGCCGCCGGGCGATCTTCGTAACATCCTATTTATTCTCCCGGGCGGTTTTGCGGCGAATAATTCCCTACATGTGACGGCGCTCGCCAATGAATTGGCTGCCGCTGGTTATGCCTGCATCGTTGCCGTGGCACGTGATCTTGAGACCCTGGCCCAGCATGAAAACCCGCTCTTTCGCGGCATCACCCACGCGGAAGCCGAGACCGGGATTATGTTCCCCGACGGCCGGGGTCCGGATCTGATTCATGCCTGGACCACTCGGGAAAACGTTCGCCGGCTGGCGGAGCGAATCCGTGCACAGCAGGGTGGCAAATTAGTGGTGCATCTGGAAGACAACGAACAGGAGATTCTGACTCTGACCCTTGGCCGCCCATGGGATGAGCTGCTCAAGCTCGATGATCAGGAATTGGTCCGGCTAATACCGGCCGATCTTTCCCATCCGCGGCACAGTCATACCTTCCTCACCTCAGCGGATGGCATCACGGTCATCATGGACAGCCTGCTCGAACTACTGCCTGCACAACAACCATGCCACACAATTTGGCCGGCCGCGGATAGCCGTTACTTTGGACCACGCAAGCGGCCGGACGATTTCCGCCATATACTGGATGCGGATCCCGGCACCACGTTACTGTTTTACCATGGCAATGTGCATGCCGCCAACCAGGCGGAGATGCGCGAATTATATGCCGCGGTGATGCAACTAAATCAAAGCGGCGAATCCGTGATGCTGATTCGCACGGGTCTAGATACGGTTGATTTCCTCGGCGACTTGGCTCCCATTGTCGCCCCTTATGTCATCGGTCTTGGCCAAATTCCTCACCACCGACATCTCGCCCCTTTGATGGCACTGGCTGATATATTTGTGCAGCCGGGAATAGCTGATGCCTTCAACGATTATCGCTTCCCATCCAAACTGCCGGAATTTTTTTCCGTGGGCCGACCCGTCGTATTACCTCGCACAAATCTGGGGAAAACTCTGCGTCATCGGGAAGATGCCTATGTGCTTGAGCGGGCCGATGCTGAGGGCATTGCCGGAGCCATCAAGGAACTACGCCGGGATCCCGAACTCTGTTTGCGGCTGGCACAGGGCGCGCTTGCCTATGCCGAAAAGCATTTCAATTGGCAAAGCAGCGCGGCAACACTTGCCAACTTCTACAACACGCTGCCACGGTCTTGATCCATGTCGCCCAACCCCACCCAAACCATCTCCATGACCGGAGGCCGGGGCCGACTCGCTTCATTGGTGTCAGACCACTTCCGGGCGCCTGCCTACAAGGTAAAGCCGTATTCCCGCACCGCAGGACCGGGCTTCATTTCACTTGATTCATTGCTGCAACCCGCCGTGCTGGCTAATGCCGGCACCATTTTTCATCTCGCTTGGAGTTCTCTGCCGGCCACCTCTGAGCAACACCCTGGCATCGAGCAAACTCACGATCTGCCGTTTCTTGACCTGCTGTTGACCGCGCTTGCCACCAATGCAGACACCAAGCGAACCAGATTGGTATTTTTTTCCACAGGAGGGGCTGTCTACGGCAATGCCCCGGGAAGGGCCAATCAAGAGGGCGACACCTGCCAACCAATTGGCGCATATGGACGTTTCAAACTCGCAGCCGAACAACTGATCAACGAGCGCGCACAGCGGGATGGTCTGCTCTGCACAGTGCTGCGTATTTCAAACCCCTACGGTTATCCCGTGCCGCCGAGCCGGGCCCAAGGTCTGATTCCCCACGCCTTGCGCTGCAGTGTGAACGACCAACCGCTTAATCTCTGGGGCGACGGGTCCACCCGGAAGGATTTCCTCTACTACACCGATTTTTTGTCTGCTCTGGAACACATGCTGGCCGCCAATCTGTCCGGCACCTACAATCTGTGTGCGGGCCATTCACATCAGATCAGCGAAGTCATCAAACTGGTGGAAACCGAAGCCGGCCATCCCATCACCTTGGTGCCCACCCCGGCCCCGGCTTGGGATGTGCATGACAGTCGCCTGAGCAACGAGAAATTTTGTCGCGCCACCGGTTGGCAACCCCAAGTCGATTTGGCGGAGGGCATCCGACGATCGGCCGCGGGATATTTGCAGCACTAAAAACCATGGGCGAACCTGCGAACCAGCCCGGCTTTCAATCTCCGGAGCAATATCCAAAGACAGGAGGTTTGGTCTGGGTATTTCTGATCATGACGGTAATCGCCGGTTGGATGATGAGTCGCTCATGGCACGCATCCATCCTGGACCGCTATGAGTTTCGCCAACTCCAGACTGCCCTGAGTATATTTTGGACCGTGAAGGACGGCTTCCGCCTGGAATACCTGACCCCTCTTTTTGGCCCCCCTTGGTCCATTCCCATGGAGTTTCCCACTTACCAATGGTGCGTGGCGGCAATCGTGCGGCTTGGACTCATGGAGGTAGAACCGGCCGGGCGGATGGTCAGCATCCTGTTCTACGCCGCCACCTTGCCTGCTAGTTATGGTCTGCTGGGGCTCGTCAAATTGGCGCCCTCACGCCGACTGCTTGTCCTGGCAGTGATACTGAGCACCCCGGTCTATTTGTTTTACACCCGGGCAGTGATGATTGAGACCACGGCGCTTTGCTTCTCGGTATGGTATCTCTTCGCCTTTAGCCGCACATTGACGACCGGCAAAAGCAGTTGGCTCATTGGAACCTGCCTGTTTGCCCTCCTCGCGGCATTGACCAAGATCACCACATTCGCCGTTTACGCCGTGCCTGCGGCGGTGATTGCGGTTTGTGCCCTACGCCATAATCTGAAGGCCACCAAGGAGCGCCTTGATTATCGGAGTGCAGGCCGGTCAGCTTTGATTTCTGCACTACCGGTGTGCTTGGCCCTTGGCCTCACTTGGTGGTGGATCGGTTTTGGTGATGCCATCAAGCACTCCAACCCCTATACAGGCTTTCTCGCATCCACCGAACTGGGGAATTGGAACTATGGGACATGGGCGCTGCGGTTAGATCCGTCCTTCTGGCTGCATCTCTGGCAAAACATCACCCAAAATCTACTGAGCGAAGGGGCGTTGGTTCTCGGTGTGGTGGCCTTCACCTTTGCCCGGCCAAATGCACGACGGATGTCACTGGTCTGTCTGGCGGGTTTCTTCACCGGCCCATTGGTATTTGCCAACCTCTATCACGTTCACGATTATTATTTTTCCGCTAATGCACTGTTACTCACGGGTGCGGTTGGTCTGCTGCTCGCCTCTGCGTGGGACAACCCGCGATTAACGATCCCCTCACGTTGGACGATGATCGTGCTGGTGCTACTGCTGCAATATCGTGCATTCGACAGTGGCTATCACTACTACTACTGGAAAGCAGCACCAGCACCACCCGATCTGGCCACCATCATGCGAGAGACCATCCCGCCTGACGGTGTGGTCCTGATTTCCGGGGATGATTGGAATCCGTTGTTGCCCTACTACTCCCAGCGCCGTGCCGTCATGGTGGTAGGTGGACGGGACCACGAACCAGCAGTGCTGGATGATGTGCTCACCCGATTGCCGCCCCAACGAATTACTGCCATGGTGTTGGTCGGAGAAAAGTTGCGCCATCAGACCAGCCTGATCAATGAACGCACCAAGCGCTTTGGACTATCCCCCCAACCTTTTGCTTCCAGCGCTGAGGCTGATCTATATCTGCCCGCATCGGATATTCTGTCGGCGGCGGCCCATTTTCATTATCGCCAGTTTACGAATGCACGTGTGCTGGTTTCACCCGACTCCAAATTGCCGATGTCACCTGTGGTATCACAGGACTGGCAAGAACATGACATCACCGGTTTCTCGCCCGGGCCTCGTATGAGTCGCAGCCAATTTGGCGTCAACCCAGAGACGGTCGACGACTTGCCAGCCATACTGGCCCATGCTCCTTCTGAACTCTATTTTCAGCCCGCTCGTGATGCGCATACATTTTCCGCCATCGTGGGCTTGGCTCCAAGTGCCTACGCCAACCCTTTGCCATCGGCCAGTGACGGTGTAATAGTTGAAATTTTCGAACAGCAAACTAGCGGATTGAGACGTTCACTGCTTAGACGATCACTCACACCCGCCACGGTAGACAGCGATCGCGGTCCGCATAAATTAACCTACGAAAACAACCTGCCGTTCACGGGCATGCTCGTGTTCACCATATCTCCCGGTCCGGCCAATAATCTTGCCTACGATCAGGCATATTGGGCTCAAATTGAGATCCGTTAGTGGTTCAATCGAATACGAGCGGACCACGCAGCCAGATCCAATCCCGGGTGTCCCGGCCATTGGGACCGGGTCCAAAGTAGAGATCGATATCCGTCGCTTCAGAGAGGGTAAAGGTAACCTCAATCAATTGAGCATCCCGGTCATCGGAGTTTTGCACTGGGTCCAATAAACGCTGATACAAAACGCGAGGCTCCAATCCGCCTTCCCTAGCTTGTAGTTCGATGGCCACGCCGTCGGTGGGCACATCACCCGGGGCAAAATCACCGGCAAAGGCCGCGTTAATTATACCAACCCGCGTATGCAGCGTGTGAATGCCGGCAGGCAAATGAAAGCGCAGTCGGGTAGTCGGATGAGCATTAAACCAAGTGACTCCATCGTGGCGCTCCAATGTCGGACCAAAACTTGAATAAAAACCGACGGGCCGTGGATTCATTCCGGCGAAGATAGCCTGCTCAGCCTCGCTAAGATCCGTCATCAATCGCCATTCACCACCGAGGGCACCCGGCGCGGGAATTACGGCATCACCGGCCAATTCCACCCCACTGGGCGTATCCTGCCGCAATAGCCGAATGCTAGGTATCCGGGTTTCCACGGGCAGATAAACCACCGCCTCCTGCCAGGTGAATACGGCCCGCAAATCCATATCAAAGGCCGCCAGTAAACGTTCCCTCAACTGATTGTGTTCGCGCAGAAAACCCTGCAACACAACCGCTCCCACCCGCTCCCCGGCCAGTGAGGCAATGGCCTCACGCAGATACTCTGTTTGATCCTGCATACCATTGCGGAGCATCAATGCGCGACGGCGCGCATAATAGGGGGTGATCGAACTCCAATCATCCCCGGCGATCACCAAAATATCATTGTCATTCGTGACACGTTGCAGCGCGGCCGTCAGTCCACTGCCCCCCGCGCTTTGCCCTCGTTGATCTTGATAAAATCCCCGATAATAGAGCCCGGCCTGCAGGGCATATACCGCCAGTATGATGCCGACAACCCAGCCCCGGGATAATCGGGTATCCAACAAGCCTCCGAGCGCGATCCCAAGGGCCACCAATAGAAATACGCCGTTGGCCACGGCGTAATAGTCGTGCAAGGCATAAAGAATCGGAAACAGCACGAGCACCAAAATATAGCACCCGGCACAAAGGAGTATGGGCCGCCACCAACGAAGACTAACGGTCAGGGCCAGCCCCAACCCAAGCAAGAGCACCGGCGGCCAGACTAAATTCTCCGCAAGATGGTGCCAGTGCTGACTTAATGTGTCGGCGGAAAACCGATTCTGCATGGTTCCAAAATTGAAACCGGCCAAATTGTCGGACTGTAGAAAGCGCGCACTCGGATTCACCCGCTTGATCCCGTCGGCAAATTTTATCCACCACACTGTAGCGACAAAAGGCAGGGTCGTCGCCCCTGCGATTCTGACCACCACCCGTATAAATTCCGCCCAACCGCCATTTTCACGAGTGGGTCGGGCCCGCCACAACCAGATCAAGGCAATCAATCCGGCGGGAATTAAAAACAGCATGAACGTGGTGACCTTGACCAAACCAGCCCCCCATCCGGCGATATTGGCTAACACCAGCCAGCGCCATTTGTGTGTCTCCCCCAGCCTGATGAATGCCACGAGAAACCAGGCACTGAACATCAGGGCCATGGTCTCGATCAAAAATGCCCGGGCATAGAAGACGTAAAGCGGGCAGGTTAAGATCATCCCCAAAACCACCAACCGTTGCATTCGACCCAGACCGAATTGTGCCACCAATATATAAAAGGCCGGCAACGTGAGATAAAAACAGACCAGACCAACCAGTCGTCCAGCTCGGGTCAGTTCAAGCCCGGTTGAGGAACTGAGCGCCGCCACAGACCATTGATAGAGCGGAAACTCCATGGGTATTGACCACGGCTTGCCCAAAACAGGCGTGGGATAGGCTAGTTCATAGCTGTCCGCTTGTTGGATGTAGTAGGTAGAAATCGCCGTTTGGGCTTGTCTGAATTCTCCGCCGGGCAGGTTCAAACTGTTCCAACCAACCGTTACGCCCCAGAGATTGAAAATCAGGCTCAAGAGAAAGAGCGTGTAGATGTCCAGGCCTGGACGCCGTGCGGTGGGGGGATTCAGACCTGCTGACATATCGTCAGCGCAGGAACAAATACGAGGACTGGCAATACACTTATCTAATAAGAATGCTCGGTCCACGGTTTCCAGCGGCGTTGTTTTTGCATTCACTCCGGCGGATCCGACCCACTCGGGGCGTAAGAAATGCATGCCCCGTGGCACTGCCCAGGGCGGCGTCCCCTAGGCAAAGCGCATAGCCCGGATACGAGGTTTATCAGTATTGGTCAGGATGGACGCATTCCGGCGATACACTGTCATCATAATGTCCTGATCCGAGGTTAATACCGTAATTCCAAATGAACCGAATGAAGCACTCGGAAGAGGCTTTACTCCCGTGCCCTTGGCCACGCTTAATTTCCAACCATTCCTATGTCCGAACCGGCTTCTCCTCGTTTCCATATCGACAGTCCCACCAGCTGGCGTCCTGTTGGTGCCGGCATCGAGGTTGTCGGTTGGCTTTATCCCGGTGAAATCGACATCTGCGTGGATATCAGAGCCAGAGTGGACAAACGGGTCACTTTGGGGATTTACGGACTGGAACGACCCGATACCCAGGCGGCATTCGGGGGCACCCTCGCCGCTCGACGCACCGGATTCATCCAACGGGCGCAGGTTTGGAGCGGGGCCAAAGAATTGGCCCTTGATTGGCATGATGGCGTCCAATGGCGGGAATTTTTTCGCACCGCCCTCGATTGCTCGGGCTTACCCGCCAACGCAACCAAACCTCCACGCATTCTACGGGCAGCGGTGACCTTTCAAACCCTGCAGTATCTTTACCGCCATTTCCACCGGGCATCCTGGCGGGAACTTTGCCGTGAAACTGACAGCGTCCTCCGTGATGTCCTTACTGCGACCAGCGATGTGGTGATTGGCGATCGTTTTCTGGGCCACATCGAGAACCCGGGTTACTGGATCAATTCCGGCTATGGCAAGTTTCGCATCACCGGTTGGATATTCGGAGTCGGTCGCACGATTTCGCAGCTCAGTGCCACTACGGGAGTCCTCACGGAAAACCGGCTCGTTTTCCCCAAGGACAGGCCGGACGTCGCGTCCCATCGATCCGATCATGCCAACGCCCTCAAGTCCGGTTACTATGGTCTGGTGGACATTCGTCAGGATACGCCCAATCCGGTCAACTTGAAGATTTTTGCAGAAACTGGCGATGGCACCCGTCCCCTCGCCTTTGCCCGTCGCGTGTATCTAGACCGACGCGATGAGCATGCCGGACCGATCCCGATTTTTCGTGGCGTGCTGTTTTTCAAAGTGCTCGCCGCCCTCTTGCGTGGTCGTCTATTGGGGCGTTACAAATTTGACAGTTGGCCGCAAGCCAGGGCGGAAATATCCCGACTGCGAAAAGAGTTGGCGGCCTCCTTGAACCATGGGGAGCAACGGAAAATTCCCGAGGTTATCACCAAGCGGAAGGATCTGGATACCTACAGTCGATGGCGCTGGCACAATCAATTGACCCCGCGTTTGCGTGCGGTCCTGCAGGACGATGCCACTGCCTTGGTTCAAACGGGCGGGCCGTTGATCAGTGTGGTGGTGCCGGCCTACAATACCCCCGAGAAATACCTGCGGGAACTTTTGGACAGCCTGCATCAGCAACTTTATCCCCGCTGGGAACTTTGCATTGCCGACGATGCTTCACCCCAACCGCATGTCCGGCGTATTTTGGACGCAGCGGCCAAGGCAGACCCACGGATAAAACCCGTTTACCGCAGTGAGAACGGACACATTGCAAATGCCACGAATTCGGCCCTGGAGGTTAGCAAAGGAGACTACATCGCCTTGGTCGATCACGACGACCTGCTGCCGCACGATGCACTGCTGCACGTGGCCCAGGCCATTGCCCAACATCCAACAGCGGGTTATCTCTACACCGATGAGGACAAAATTGACGATGCCGGCCGGCACTTCGATCCGCAATTCAAGGGCGCATGGAATCCGGAGATGGCGCTCACCCATAACTATACTCACCACCTCTCGGTCATCCGACGGGATATTGTGGAGAAGGCCGGACGGCTCAGGCCAGAATGCAATGGCGCGCAGGACATAGATCTTTTCCTGCGTTGCTGGGAATTACTGGACGCAAAGGATATCATTCACGTGCCCTATGTCGCCTACCATTGGCGGGCGCATGCCGAAAGCACCGCAACCCGGGGCGATCAGAAAGGCTATCTTTTCGAAGCGGCCCGCAAGGCAATCGCCGATGCCATGGGCCGACGCCAGCTCGACGCCGAACCTTTTCTGCCGCAAATCGCCAAGGACTATTCCCTGTGTTTGCATCAGCTAAGGTGGGCCGATCATCTGATAAGTAAACAGCCGGTCACGATTGTCATCCCGACAAAGAATCGGGTCGATCTGCTGCGCACCTGTCTCGATTCGCTGGCCCGAACTACCGACAAAGTTCATGTGAACGTCATTGTGGTGGATGACAATTCCACCGAAACAGAGTCCGTGCAGTATCTGGCATCGTTGGCCGGCCGCACTGACCTGCGCTGCCAGGTGATTCACGCGCCCAATTCGCCGACCGGTTTCAACTACTCGCGTCTGGTCAATCTGGGCACGGCGCGCGTGGAAACACCGCTGGTGCTGCACCTGAATAACGATGTGGAGGCTCTGACTCCAGGTTGGCTCGAAGATATGGTCGGATGGTTAAGTGTGCCCGGAGTCGGTGTGGTCGGGGCCAAGTTGCTCTACCCTGATGGCACTTTGAATCATGCCGGCATCGCACTCAGTCGTGATGATGGTCTCCCCCATGTGTTGTTTGAACGTGAACCGGCGGATGATCTCGGCCATTTGTTCTTGCCGCATACCGCCCGTAATGTCGCGGCCGTAACCGGGGCATGTCTGCTGACACGCACCGACCTATATCGCGAATTAAACGGATTCGATGAGGTTCAATTACCTGTGGCCTACAACGACGTGGATTACTGCTTACGGGCTGGTCATGCTGGCTATCGCTCGGTGATCACCCCACAGGCCGTGCTCCGTCATATCGGCAGTGCCACACGGGGTAACCGCTATGAGGAACGTGAACACCTCGATTTTATCGCCCGTCACGGCGACACCGCCGATCCCCATCTCAACGAGGCACTACATTTTCCTCCCCGCAATCTGCCACTCAATCCTTACCACCAGCGTTACGCCGAAAAGGCCCGACCATTCAAGGCATTGGTGTTTACCCATAATCTCAATTTCGAAGGGGCACCCATCTTCATTTTTGAACTTGCCCGTTACCTCGCCGAGCAACCGGGAGTATCGGTCACCGTTGTTTCACCCACAGATGGTCCATTACGCCCGAAATTTGTCCAAGCGGGCTTAAAGGTAGATATCTGGGATGTCTCCAACTTGACCGGCGCACAAACTCCAGTGGCCTTTGACACCGCCCTGAAGACTTTTGCGAGTTCCCGTTCCTGGGCAGACTCGGATGTATTCATCTGCAGCACGATGCTCACTTGGTGGGCGGTGCATTTGGCTGAAATCGCAGGCAAACCGGCTGCGCTGTATTGCCATGAAAGCAACGCCATCCGACGTTTTTTCCAACCCATACTACCCAGCCCGATGCACGCTTTGGTCGAGTCGGCGTTCCGCAAAGCCAAGCGAGTCGTATTTACCGCACGTTCCACGCATGACATCCATGAGGAACTGAATGACGGCGATAATTTCCGGACCCTTGCCAGCTGGGTGGATTTTGCCCGGATTGAAGCCTTCTCCGCGGCCCATTCACCAATGGAACTACGGCGCAAACACGGCCTGGATCCGGATGCGGTCGTGGTCGTCAACATCGGCTCCGTTTGCGAGCGCAAGGGTCAGCATATCTACATCCGCGGCATCGATCTTCTGCGCAAGGATCTCCCGGCACTATTCCCTGGTCGCAAAGTGCAATGGGTCATGGTCGGTGCCCGCGACGGACTTTATATGGAGACTTTGCGGGAGGACATTCAACTCATGGGGCTGCAGGATGAAGTAAAAATATTCCCTGAGACTCCGGACATCTATGATTTCTATCGTTTGTCCGATTTGCTGGTTTGCACCAGCTTCGAAGAATCTTTTCCCCGCGTGATTTTAGAGGCGATGGTTTTTGGTAACCGCATCGTCAGCACCGATGTGAATGGCATTTCCGAAATGTTAACCAACACAGACGAGGCCCACCTCGTGCCAGCGGGAGATCCATTCAAGCTCGCTCATGCACTCAAGCTCGCGTTCAAGGATCACTTTGCTGATGACGTGAAAATGATTTCGATGGCACGCGCACGCGCCGCCCGGCACTATCATCATGCCCGGGCATTGCCTCGCCATCTTGAAGTGGTTCGCGAGGCCTGGCTGGGTTGACGCCATCTCGATGCACGACACCCCCTTTAGTTCTTCACAAGTAGAAGCCCCGCAACCCGGTGCCACCATCGCCCCAGGGTGGCAAATTATCCGCGGTTGGGTCTGGCCCAAGAAAGGTGGTCATTTCGTGGATGTGCGCGCGCGTGTGGAAGGTCGACTATTTCCCGGTATCTACGGCCGTTCCCGACCGGACCTCGCCGCGCACTTTGGCACCGGACCTCGTTTGGCACTGGCCGAATTCAGTATCTGCCTTGAACTTCACCCCGGTTCTAAAGAGGTGACGCTTGAGGTGCTTGAACTCGAAGGACGTTGGACGCCTTTTCAGTCGGTTACCTATCAGGTCGAAGGAAAGGTGACCCATACAGCTACGCCCTCCAGTCCGCGCCCCCTGCGGTGGCATGACTTTGGCCGCGGACTGGATTACCTGTTGCGTTGTCGACGCACCCGGCCTGAAACTCCTTGGGTTCAACTCGCGGTGGAACTGGCAGCTCAACTGCCCACGGTGCAGGATTTGCTGCATCCTCCTGAACCATTCATCGGGCATGCCGATGAGCCTGCGGTAATTAATAGCAGTCGATTAGGTCGCATTCCCTTAGTAGGTTATTTGTTTCATACCACCGGCATCATTCAACGCCTTTGGGCAACCGCCGATCTGCAAGCCCTGCAACCCATCACGCTCGGTCGCAACACCGACAATTTGGCGCCTCATTTCCCCCAGTATCCCCAAGCAACCTCCTCGGGTTACGAGGGGTATGTGGACGTGCCGACTCAACTTCCCAATCCCGTCACCGTGCGACTCTACGCGGAGACGCCTGACGGGGCACTACATCTCGTGCACGTGCGTCGGACTCGTCGCCATGACGCCGAAATGGAAAAATATCCTTCAGTCGACGCGACCCCGGAAAATTTTGCGGCCGCACTCTCAGCTTGGGAGAGCGCACTGCAAGTGCGAGGCGTAGCCGTAATTCGCGATGCCGAACTCACGCGGACAGTGATGGAGCTGCGCGCAGATTATCTCAAGGCTCCGCGTGCGATCACCACCGCACCACGCAGGACAATGGCAATCAAACTGGACCCAACCCTACGTCCTCCAACTCGAATTATTCTCGCGACCCACAATCTGAATCTTGAAGGGGCGCCTTTGTTTCTACTCGATTTGGCCCGGCATCTGGCTGCGGGTGGCGCGCAACTCACCGTGGTCAGTGCCGATGATGGCGTGTTGCGGGAGCGTTTTGCTGCCCTCTGCGCCACTATTAAAATCGTCAACGTGACGCCGGTGTTCAGGGCCTCCAGCGCCGATGCCGCGCAGACAGCACTGGCAGAACTAGGTCGGGACTTTGACTTCGGAACAGCAGATCTGGTAATCACCAACACATTTACCACCTTCTGGGCCGTTCATGCGGCCAAGCTCGCGCGGCGGCACGTGCTCAGCTATGTGCACGAAAGCACCAGCCCGATGGCGTTCTATGGTCGCACCCTCCATCCATCGGTGCTGGCGTTGGTTGATGACGCTTTGGAACTGGCCGACGCGGTATCGTTCACCAGTGAGGCCACCCGCAGATATCACGCGCGAGCCGATCGACCACTCAATGCCATGATTACCCCCGGGTGGGTGGATCTTCAAGCGATTGACCAATGGCAGAAGGAACATGCTCGCGCCGGGATCAGAGAAAATTTCGGCGTCAAACCCGATGAATTTCTCGTCACCAATATCGGCACGATTTGCGATCGCAAAGGACAACTGGGTTTCGCCCGGGCTGTGGACTTGTTCAACCGCAGACATCCGGAGTTGGCGGCTCAAACCCGTTTCATACTGTTGGGTGGCAGAAAATCTACTTTTGACGATATCCTGCGGGAGACTCTCAAAGGATTGAATGTTCCCAATCTTGAAGTGCACCCCGAGCATTCCGACTATCTCGGCTACTATGTCGCGGCGGATCTGACCGCGTGTTCAAGTTTTGAGGAATCGTCCCCGCGGGTGGTTTTCGAAGCCATGGCTTGTGGGGTGCCCTTGCTCGCATCGGCAATTCCCGGCATCAATGAAATCGTGCAAGACGGAGTCGAGGCCTTGCTCGTGCCGCCCGGTGATACGACGGCTTGGGCCAATGCTCTGGCCGATATGTTAAACTCCCGGGACCTGCGGGCAAAACTATCCACCCGGGCTCGTGACCGCGTCGCAGTCCACTACGCCGCGGGAAAAGTGCTCCCCCTGCACACCGCGCTCGCGTGCTCCGTGGCTGACGGCCAATTTACATCATGACCGAAAAATTCGGCTGGCAGTTCGATCTCGAAGTTCATCCCCCGGGCTGGAATTTTCCGGCAGGCAAGTCATGGGTGGCGGGATGGCTTTGGTCCAGTGAAGGGCGTCTGATTTCCGATCTGCGGGCCTGGATTGATGGCCGGTCCTTTTTGGCCATTCATGGCCTGCCCAAGCCCGGACTGGACGAGCGTTTCCTGCAACACCCCGGACCGCCTTATCTTGGTTTCACCATCCAAATCAATCCTCATGCCGGAGCCAAATTGTTCCGATTCGAAGTCCGCGATGAACATGGAAACTGGCGTGAACTTTTCCGCACCCAAATCAGTGTAGATCCAAAAGCCGGACCCTGCCCCCAGGCCAAAACTCTGGCTGAAATCCTCCCGACACAGATGGACCGTCTGCTACGCCACCATACCGCCCATCCGGAAAATCCTTGGGCAAAGCTGGCAGATGAAACGGTTTCGACCGCACTCGGTGAACCTTTGGACTCTCTGCCCAATCCGCCTTTTCATGGAGCACTCGAAGAACCACGTGAAGTTGGCTGGGTCCGCTATGGACGCATTTCGGTGACCGGTTGGCTGGCCCACCGCACAGCCAAAATCATCCGGGTCACCGCAATGATTGACCCGGTCCTCGAGGTATCGCTACTGCATGGCCTGCACCGCACAGATATCGATGGCGTTTTCGCGGACCTGCCCGGACGGGAGACCTCGGCCTTTCTCGGACTGGTTGACCTACCGACAGGCTCAAGCACTCCTGCGCTCTTGAAGATTTTTGCGGAACTTGAAAATGGGGAAAAGCACTTGGTTTTTGCCCAACGTTTCACCCCACGAATTCTTGCCGGCGCCGAGTCGCCCCTGCCTCCTTTATCGAGGGCATCTTACCTCAAGGCAAGTTGGGCCCTTTACCGGTCAGCGAAACGTCATCACCTGCCAAAATCGACCTGGTCCGACTTGCACACCGCCCTCCGCACCGCTTGGGATAGTTTCGCGGTCGAGGCCCCGGCCAGCCGCAGCCCCAAGGCGCTCAAGGCACCCGAGCTGCCTGATGACTCTACCAACACTCCCCTCCGGGTGATGGTGGTGACACACAACCTCAATTTCGAAGGTGCGCCGTGGTTCATTTATGAGCTGGCTTGTTTTCTGGCCTCTACCCCCGGAAACAAGGTGCATATCGTTTCTCCACAGGAAGGTCCTTTGCGGGCAGTCTTCGAACAAGTAGGACTGCCGGTGCAAGTAATCAATGTCGATGCGTTGCTGGCCACTCAAACATCCGCGGAGTTTCACGCAGCCCTCGCCGAATCTACAGCTAGCCTGCCTTGGGCAACAACCGATATCGTGATCGGCAACACCATGGTTACCTTTTGGGCTATGCATGCCGCCCGATTGGCGGGCAAGGCTGCACTGCTTTACGTTCATGAGAGCTCTCCGGTTCGGCGCTTTTTTGCCCGACATCTGGCACCCGAAATTTTGGCCGTTGCCGAGGACGCATTCCATGTGGCTGATCACGTGGTTTACACGGCCGCTTCCACCCAGACGGTGCATGCCCGCATCAATTGCGACGGCAAAGCGGTGTTGATGCCCAGTTGGGTAGACGTAGCCCGGGTTGATACCTTCGTTGCCTCCCATGACGCCGCATCCCTCCGGCGCAAACATGGGCTCGATCCAGATGCTGTGCTCCTGGTCAATATCGGCTCACTTTGTGAACGTAAGGGTCAGCATATTTTCATTCAGGCAGCAGACCTCCTGCAGGACGAACTCAGCTTCACCTACCCGGATCGTAAAATTGTATTCGTAATGGTGGGAACCCGTCCGGGTCTCTATCTGGAAATGCTGGAAAAGGAAGTGGCCCGACGCGGTCTGGCCGATCGCGTAAGCTTCCTGCCCGAAACTGGAGAAATTTTCGATTTCTACCGCTTGGCCGATATTTTCGTCTGCACCAGCTTTGAAGAATCATTCCCCCGCGTATTGCTGGAATCGGCTGCATTCGGCCTGCCCATCGTTACAACCAATGTGAATGGCATCCCGGAAATGCTGGCCGCGGACGAAGCGTGGCTGACTCCACCCGGCGACCGCTATCGGTTGGCTACGGCAATCAAATCAGCCTTGGATGCGCATTTTTCCGGCGATCGGTCCCGATCCATCAAGGCTAGGGCCAAGGTGCTGCAAAAATACCATCAATCAAAGTCACTTCCGCTCCATACCGCACTGGCTCAGTCCGCGGCACGCCGGCACGCTTGACGGAGATAACCGGGCTTGTCCTTGATCTACTGTCCGACCTATTGCTAACCCCGCACTGTGAACGAAAACGACGCCTATATCTTTGATGTGGAAAACCCCGGTTCGTGGGTTTTTACGGGTGAACCAGTGTGGATAAGTGGATGGTTTCTAACCAAAACCGGGGCGATATTCTCCGATATCCGGGCGATCATCGCCGGGGTGCCGCATATGGGCATTCTGGGGATGCCACGGCCAGAGATTGAAAAGCAATACCGTGGAACCACCGGACTGCCCCATGCCGGTTTTCTCCTCCACGTGCAACCACCGCTTGGCGCTACCGATCTACGCATCGAACTCCTCGATGCCGGGCACCATTGGGTGGAGATCTGGCGGCGACCCATCAAAGTGCGCAAAGGACCTGGCCGACCGGCTCACTACAACCCGGCCCTCTTGCCAGATCACCTGCATCGCCTGCTTCAAGCCCGCCGGGCTGATCCGACCACCAGTTTGAATCAAGTCGCCACCAAGCTCATGCTTGAAGGCGCGGCCGTGCCACTCGATACGCTGCCCAATCCGCCCTTTTATGGTGCGTTGGAAAAGCCCGAGCTGGTCGGCGGTTCACAATACGGCAAGGTGCGCGTCGAAGGATGGATCATTCATCGGGAGCAACGTATTCGTCGATTGGTGGCGAGCACCCATCCTTTGGTGGAGAACGAACTTGATTACGGAGATCGCGAGCGAGCCGAGGCCGCCCTGCTTTTTCCGGATCATCCCTATGCCGGTCGCTCGCAATATTTTGGCATGCTCGATCTGGACGAATTCGCTCCGAGCCCGGCCGTCATCAAGCTGTTTGCCGAACTTGAAGACGGCACCAATCATTTGGTTTTCACCCGACGCTTTCATGTCCGGGCCTGTCCGGTTTGGGAACGCCCTCTCCCCGTCTTTCAGCGCCGCGAGTTTTTCGACAGTTTCTTAGCCCTGCGCACGGCCGCACGAAAACTGGATATCGGCATGGGGGGAATTGTTGCCCAATGGCGTGCGCTCAAATCTGCCCATAATCTGTGCCGGCGCGACGCCCCGTTGGTTATACCGACTCACTTATCCCAGCGGGATCCGTATCTGCTCTGGCAACAAAACAATCAGCTGACTCCGCGACTGGTCGAGGTGCTCAAGGACGCGGCGCACAAACTAGGCGACGCTCCTGTTTTCACTGTGTTGGTTGATACCAGTAATTGCACACAGGCCCACATCGACTCCCTGTCACTTTCCTTGCTCGCCCAAATATATCCGCACTGGGAGGCACATTTTGTTGGATCTGTGGACCCCACCGGCTCGGACGCTCGTTACCGCAAACATTCCGTCAAGCGTCCCGCCACCATAACGAGTGGACTCAACTCGGTCATAGAAACTTCCCGCGGCACTCATCTGATTTTCCTCCCCGGACATTCGCAACTCAGTCCCGATGCGCTGCTGGTGATCGCCGAACGGATCGCAGCACAATCTGATTTGGATCTGATTTACACGGATGAGGATCGCATGAATGCCGATGGACGGCGCAGCGATCCTGATTTCAAGCCAGATTGGAGCCCGGCGTTCGCGCTTTCTGGCCTATTTCCGGGCCAGCTCAGCGTTATCCGTCGTGAACTTGCGCAAGCACTAGGTGGTTTACGCGAATCATTTGCCTACGTGGGCTGGCACGATCTGCTGTTGCGTATTAGTGATGGTCTGGAATCTGACAAGGTCGCGCATGTGCCACTGGTTTGTCACCATGCCTGCGCGGAAATTCCGCGTGAATTGGATCTCAACCATCCGGCCTATGAACAGGCTCGCCAAGCCTTGGCCGAAGCCGTCAAGCGCCGCGGGTGGCCTGCTTCCCCATTCCTCCCCGAGGCGGGTAATAGCCGCCGGCAATGTTTCCATCAACTACGCTGGGACCGCGACCTCTTGGCCCGGTTACCCGTGACGATTGTGATTCCGACTCGCGACCGGTTGCATCTGTTGCAGGAGTGTGTTGAGCGGCTTGAGGAAACTGTTGTGTGGGACCATGTCTGTTTGGTGATCGTGGATGACCATTCACGTGATCCCGATGCCCTGCGTTATCTTGAACAAATCCAACTGCGGACAGATTTGCATTGCACCGTGGTCCGGTCGGCAGACCCCCACGCTCCATTTAATTATTCCCAACTCGTCAACGCTGCCTTGCCCCAGCTGAAGACACCTCTGGTGCTCCATCTGAACAACGATGTAAATGCCTTGGAACCCGGTTGGCTCGAGGAAATGGTCGCCTGGTTTACCCAGGCAGATATCGGGGTCGTCGGTGCAAAACTCATTTTTCCAGATCGCTCCCTGAACCACACCGGCATCGTCATTGGACCGCATGGCGGTCTGGCCGATACACCTTGGGCGCGACTGCCCGAGAAAGAGATCCCCCCGAGTTGGCATGCCGTCACACGTGAAGTCTCCGCAGTAACTGGAGCCTGCCTGATGACCCGCACTGATCTTTACCGGCAACTCGGAGGATTTGATGAGGGTGATTTTGGCGTCGCTTACAACGACGTGGACTACTGCCTGCGCGTGCGCGGTGCTGGTCAGCGCGTCATCTACACTCCACAAGCCCGGCTCATGCACTGGGGCAGCGCGACCCGAGGAGTCACTTTTGATGACAAGGAGCACATTGCGTGGCTGCGGCGCTATGCCGGCTATGCGGATCCCTATTTCAAATCAAACCTGCTACTCAAAGGTAACCGGGTGCAGTGCCGGCCGGAAGGGGGCGCGCGGCCAGAACGGGTTGGTCGTATGCGAGTGCTCCTGATCACGCACAACCTCAACTTGGAAGGAGCGCCTTTATTCCTTTTGGAATACGCCACCCATCTGGCGCGGGTTGAAGGTTTCAAACTAGATGTGCTGGCCGGTCAAGAAGGTCCGTTGCGCTCGGCCTATGAAGCACTCGGAGCACAGCTGACTCTCATCAATCCTGGGTTGCTCATGCGTGCGCCTGATCGTGACACCTATTACCATGAACTCGGCGAAATTTCCACCTTGGTGGATTGGGAGCAGACAGATCTCGTCGTGGCCAATACCTTGCTGAGCTTCTGGGGCGTGCTTCTAGCCAAGAGCGTCGGGTGTCCGTCGCTGTTTTACATCCATGAAAGTTCGTCGGTGTTCCGTGCATTCGAAAACTCCCTCGCACTGGAACTGCATGTTCTGGTGCATGAGGCGTTGCAGAGTGCCACTCGCACGCACTTCCTTTGCACCGCGACCCAAGATTACTATGCGGACGACGACCGGGGCAATTTCCGCATCGTGCCCAGTTGGATCGGCATCAGCGAAATTGAGGCTTTTCGCTCAGAACACACACGCGCGGCCATGCGAATCAAGCACGGCTTGGTCCAGGACGAGGTCGTGATCGCCAACATCGGCACCGTTTGCGAACGCAAGGGGTTGCATATCTACATTCGAGCGATCCAGCAATTCAACCGACGTTACCGCGGCGAAAAGCCGGTCCGCTTTTTAATGGTGGGTGCACGGGAGGGTATCTACCTCGATTTGCTCA
Organism: Cephaloticoccus sp.; assembly: GCA_030833445.1. Lineage (GTDB taxonomy): Bacteria > Verrucomicrobiota > Verrucomicrobiia > Opitutales > Opitutaceae > Cephaloticoccus. Next base: position 54,363 of record JAURHD010000015.1, read on the forward strand.
AACGGGATATTAAGCGCTTAGGTTTGGAAAACGTAACTCTCGTGCCGGAGACCCGGGAGGTTTTTGATTTTTTTGTGGCGAGTGATATGTTCGTCTGCACCAGCTACGAAGAATCGTTCCCCCGCGTAGTGATGGAGGCGATGGCCTTCGGCACTCCCATCGTTTCGACTGATGTGCATGGCATTCCGGAGTTGATCGGCCAACGCCAGGATGGATATTTGGTCAAACCGGGAGACGTCGAGGGATTGGCCACCATGATGCTGACCTGTCTGGCCAAGGAACGCAGCGGAAAATCGCTCGCGCCCACCGCAAATTCGAAGGTGCGCCGTTACCACGATGCGGCTCTCATACTCCCGCAGCACGCCAATCTCGCACGGGCGGCCATGCTGGTCGGCGCGTAGCAAGTCATGCGGACCTTTGCTGGCTTTCTCTTTGCCCTTTTTCTGATTGTCGCGACCGGGGCCATGCGCTGGCCGGGCATGGAAAAGGAGATTTGGAATGTGGATGAAGCCGTGACCTTCACCATGGCACGGCAGATCCTGGCCCAAGACATTCCTTATCGCGACGCCGTCGATCAGCGCAATCCGCTGGCGCCTTATTTCCAGGCTGCGGTTTTTGGCCTGACCGGGCAGGCCAATATCAAAGCCCAACACCTATCATTGGTTTTCCTGATTGGATTTACCGCTATTCTGCTTTGGCGGATTGCACGTCGTCTGGATGGGAATGGCATCGGGATTGCCGCCGCCCTCTGGTTCACACTCTTATGCATGGTATTGCCCTCGGTGCGTGACACCATGCCGGCTCACACTGCCTGGTATCTGATATTTTTTACTACACTGGGATTTTATGCCCTGATTCGGGCTTGAACTTCATCCCGTCCTTGGTGGGCGTTGGTCAGCGAGGTGGCCTTCGGTTTTTCAGTCTTAGCCAAGCAACCCGGATTGCTGGATTTCGGGGTGGCCCTTGTCCTCCTTGTCCTCAGCTGGTTGATCGTGCCAGAGAGTCGCCGGAAACTATCCCGACTCATGGCATGGTTAATAGTGGGTTTCGCTCACCCGATCGGCCTGACCTGCCTCTATTTCGCTTTCCATGGAGCATGGCGAGATCTGATCTATTACACTTGGACTTACAACAACACCCTGTATGTCCCGGAAGTGCCGCGTTGGGAGCGCTGGCAAACGATCAGTGTGCCATTTGAACTAGCTTGGGAATACCATCCGCTCGTGCCCGTGCTTGGCGTGTTAGCTGCAGTATTTTTATTGCATCGCGTCATCCGTCATACTTTCCGCCGTCCCCGGCTATTTGATATATTTGCCTGGTTGATACTCGGCTGGTGCGCCTCAGGTCTTGTCGCCACGACCCTCGGTGGCCGCGGATTTACCCATTACTCGATCCAACTCATCCCCGGGCTCAGTTTGGCCTGCGGGTGGCTGACGGTCCGCGTAATTTCATTTATTCGACAGTGGATCGGTAGCAGTAAATTCCGCCTTCTGACCGGATTGGTCATCACAACCTCTGTGACGATCTGGTTGCTCCTGCCTTTGCTCAGCCGGTTACAGGCGCTCCGCCTCCCTGAGCCAGGCAGTGAAGTCATGAATGAATTAGTGCATCAGCAATCCAGTTCCACCGACCGAATCTTCGTCTGGGGCTACAATCCTGAAATCTACGCCATGAGTGGGAGGTTGCCTGCCACGCGTTTTCTTTACTGCACATTCCTCACCGGGATCATTCCGTGGACCAACCTGGATCCCTTGCGGAATACCGATTACGCAGTGGTGCCGGGGGCATGGGATGATTTCCTGGCCGATTGGAATCGCCACCCCCCACGCCTGATTGCCGACGGTCGATCCCAGCGCGGGTTCTTGAAATTCCCGATTGATAAGCAACGAGTGCTCTGGCCGCTCATTGAGCGCGACTACGCGCAAATTGAGATCGATAAAACGAATTTGATCGGATTCTGGCTTTTCCGCCGCCTCGAATCTAACACGCCGACAGCCGTGCCTGATTTGCCAGCTAGCGATGAGATCCAACTGCAAATGGAACCGACGAATATCGGTCACATGGCCCGAGTTGAAGTCCGCGCACCGGTAGGCACTGTGTTGGTCGAGCTATTCATTGACGGCAACCTCTACCGCCGGTTGCAGTGTGCCCCGGCAGCTTCGGTTTCGGTTTGTTTCTTTGTCCTGCCCCAAGATAGATCCTCAAGTGGCAATAAAATACAGGTTCTAGCCAATGGTGAGTATGGCAGCCTGCTCAGTGCCGAGCAGAAACTGGAAGTAATCAAACCCGTCACAGCTATCGGCGGCCCACCGCTGCGATTCTTGGACCAAAATATCGGGGCAGTGGAATCGAGCACGATTACGGGCGGTCCTATATTACCCAAGCCGGATGATCCGTCACACTGGGACGCGCACCCGCCTTCCCGGCTCGTCTATCCCTGGTTGGAAGGAATGAATTAGCTGGCATTTGCCTTTGGCATTGAGGAGCCGGCGTTGGACAAAGAACCACCCAACGGGACTGATGGTATCGAAGTGGTTGTCCAGACTGAGGATGCTTCAGGAAAAATAACCACCGTTTATCGCAACTATGTCGCCCGTGAGAACGCCCGTCGCACCAGGGGCCGGGTGATGGGGTTCACAACCCTCCCTTCACATATCGGGATTGGTCGGATTATTTTGCAAATGACTCCCGGGCCACGTTTCGATGTGGCCTTTGATTGGGGCTATTGGCTTTGGATCCGCACCGATCCATCGCCTATCGAATTATCGGCGGGTGGCAAAGCACTACACCCCGTTCAGGTCGATGCACCCAATCCTCTTCGGCAGACTGAGTTCAACGGACATTTTATCACCGAAGCAGATGCACCCGCCGTCATAGATTTTGCCACTGCGCCAAATTTCATAGAGTTACAAGGTGGGTTCGGCATGTTGGACAGTGCCTGGCTTGGTTCCACCAAGTCCGGACCAGTCGAATTTTCCATCTCTTTAATTAGACCGGATGGCCAAAGATCGGTGTTGCTGGAGCGCATGCTCGATCCAAAAAACGAACCCAATGACCGCGGTATGCGGCCCTTCAAGGTTGCCCTGCCGCAACCGTTAAGCGGACGCCTGCGTCTGATGATCAGGGCCGGAAATGAAACTATTCCTGTTCAAGGATTTTGGACCGGACTAACGGCTACCACAATCGACATGTCCCTCCGGACCAGCACGGGAGCCATCCCTCCAGACCAACGCAGCCGCTCTGATTTTGGATTCAACCAAACTGTGGAGGATGGCAAAGCGTGCCTGTTTGCACATGCCAACACCACTCTGGTCTACCCTTGGCAAGAAGGCATGCAGCGCCTCTCGGGTGAATATGGTATCATTCATGGCGCCTATGCGGCTGGTAACACCACCGAAGGCGTGATTTTCAGTGTCGAGATTGAGGATGCACAAGGTAATCGCCATGAACTATTCAGGCGGCATTTGGCTCCGGTTACACAACGCAATGACCGAGGGGCTCAATCATTATCAGTTGAACTACCACCGATGCCGGGTGGAAAAATCATCCTGCATACATCCGCACCTCCGTCCGGCCATTTGAATAATGCTTGGAGCTATTGGCGCGATCTGCAAGCCGGTCCTTAGGGTTCACCACAATTTACCACGACTTGCCTGGTCCCGTAGGGGCTTGCCCGCGCAATCCATTCCATGCTTAGTCGCAAGTTCGCAATCATGACACTGACCAAAAACCGATTCCCCCCGCTCTGGCTGATTATTGTTTTGGCGGCTACCGTGGCTTTGGTTTTCGCCTGGTATACCAACCATGTTTGGGAGGACTACTACATCACCTATCGTTCCAGCAAGAATCTGGCGACAGGGCATGGTCTGGTCTATAATCTTGGGGACAAGCTACACACGTTTACATCACCGCTGGGTGTGTTGCTGCCAGCGGTGGCCAGCCTATTGACCGGTAATTCATCCGACGATGCTGCGTTGTGGATTTTCCGTGTGATGTGTGCGGCGGCCTTGGGCGGAGGTGTGGGGTTGCTGTTCGTCATTGCCCGACGTCACGGATTGAAGGGTCTCGCCTTACTGCTGCTGGTCGCCGGTTTGTTGTCTGATCCCAAGACCATCGATTTCACCATCAACGGGATGGAGACGGCATTTCTGCTGCTGTTTCTGGCTTATGCTTTTTGGAGTCACCTGACACCCGGACGCCGACAATGGCTCCATCTGGGTGGGGCTTGGGCGGGTCTGATGTGGACCAGGCCCGATAGCTTTATCTATATCGGCCTGATCGCGGTAGGCTTTTGGCTCTTCAATGACGAAGCTCAATCCGGGAAAAGTCGCAGCAGTCTGACCCGGCTATATTTTCAAGCCGGACTGGTCACCACCGCACTCTATTTGCCGTGGCTTTTATGGGCGACTTCCTACTACGGCACCCCCATTCCTCACACCATAACAGCAAAAGGAGGTATCAGTGAAGCTCGCACCCTGGGTGGCGTGCTGCTGACGGCAGTGCAATTGCCATATCTGGCCTGGTTCAAGTCCTCTTCGCTCGAACTCACGTTTCTGCCACCCTATTACATGATCGGCGGCTGGCCCCAAGGCTTGATCTACGGTTCCAGGCTTCTGGCCAGCATCAGCTGCTTGCTTTGGCTACTTCCGTTTTTACGGCCATGGGCCAGGACGGCGTCCTTTGCGTATTTCGGTGCGCACGTTTATCTCACCTATTTTCCTTACTTTCCTTTCCCGTGGTATATTCCGAGCACCACCCTCCTCGCCTTGATTGCTCTCAGCGGCTTGGTGGACTGGCTGGGATCGGTCACCAAGAAGCAGGTTCTGATTCGTAGAACAACCACCGTCGTGGTCGCCGTGTTACTCGCAGGTAATGCGTGGATGTTGGTCCAAGTATCCCGCCAAGTTGCCGTGGGGCAACGTTTGGTCGAGGATGGCACGCGTCGAAAAATCGGCGAATGGTTGCATCATAATGCTGCACCGGGCGACACGGTATTTATGGAACCCCTCGGTTACATCGGCTTTTTCTCCAATCTAAAAACCTATGATTGGCCAGGTATGTCCTCCCGTGAAATGGTCGATGCTCGCCAGCATGTGGGCAGCAATTGGGCCACCCTCATGCAATATCTCGAGCCGGACTGGGTGGTTTTGCGGCCATTTGAAGTAGAGCGGATCAACCGGCTTTCCTACCGGCTGCTGTCCGACGACTACAAAGTAGCCCAGGTCTTCGACAACTCCGCCAAAGTTGCCGCCCTCAACGTCAACGGTCTGCCCTACCTTGAACACGATGCACACTTTATCGTTTACCATCTGCGCCGAATCCCGATTGCGGACCGATCACCGGTGACTTTAGCCCGAGACGAGCAGATTTTAACCCCTTCGCAAATCATGGTGACGGGTAAGGCCTATCACACGGATTTTAATGAACACAGGATTGCGATCACGGGTGTGCCCGCCTTGATCGAGTTTCCGCTCACCCCGGATCTTTCTGAAGTCACGGGGGGCTACGGATTACTTGACGATGAATGGTTGCAACCCGAACCCGTCAAGCCGGTTGAATTTCGGGTGAGTGTGCTCGCCCCCGACGGGACCGAACAGGAACTCCTCCGCAAGGTTCTCGATCCATTCAATCAGCCGGATGACCGTGGCTTCCGTCCATTCCGTCTGAGTCTGCCCCAACCGCTTGCCGGAAAATTGCGTTTTAGCACGAACTCAACGACACCGACCTCCAAGCAAATCCGCGCGTTCTGGGGCGAATTGAGAGCTATCCCTATTCGAACCAGTCTGCAGCTGAATGGCCGGTTGATCCCGGCATCTCCGGCCACCACCGCCCGCTTCGGATTCTTCAACACCGAAGAGGCTGGCCAGCCCTGTGTGCTCGCGCACGCACCGGCCAAGTTGGTCTACGACTGGCAGGAGGGAATTGATCATTTCATAACCGAATTCGGCATCATGAAGGGAGCTTATACCGAGGGCAATACCACTGATGGGGTGATCTTTATATTGGAATTGGAAACAGCGGAGGGCAGCTCCACTGAACTCTTTCGTCGCTACCTCGACCCTCTGAATGTCGAGGCTGACCGCGGGGACCAACTGCTCCGGGTAGCCGTTCCACCGACGCCCGGAGGACGGCTGATATTACGCACCGCCCCACCACCCTCGGGACATCTCAACCATGCCTGGAGTTATTGGCGGGCGATTCGCACTTCGCCCTAAAAGTCTGAACTATTCTTTCGGGACAATTTCTGCCTGCACGGATGGTGGTTTTAGCCCGTTGGGTTGTCGTTGAGATGATATACTGAAAAAACCACTCTATCTTGATTTCCTTATGACAGTGCAGTCTTGCCTCCCATTTGTGCAATATTAGGAAAACGGGGACTTATGCACCGACTTGATCAGCTATGAAACGTGTATCGCCACTACAAGCCACCGCCTTAGCTTTTATTGCCACCGTTGTGCTTGCTTTGGGCTTTGCACTCTACACTGGACATGTTTGGGAAGACTACTATATCACGTTCCGGTCCAGTCGGAATCTAGCCACCGGTCACGGCCTGGTTTATAATCAAGGTGATCGGCTCCACACATTCACATCTCCGCTGGGAGTTCTTCTGCCTGCCCTCGCCAGTTTTCTGAGCGGGAATACATCCGACACCACGGCACTCTGGCTGTTTCGCCTAATGTGCAGTGCTGCTTTGGGGGGCGCAGTGATGATGATGCTTGGATTGGCGCGGCAGTTACGGTATCCGTTGATCGCGGCGGGATTTTTGGCGGTTTACATTGCCACCGATGCCAAGTCACTGGACTTCACCATCAACGGCATGGAAACCGCGTTCATGCTGTTGTTTTTAGCCTATACCTGGTGGGCGCACTACACACCAAGACCAAGGCAGTGGCTGCATCTGGGTGGGGCCTGGGCCGGCCTCATGTGGACCCGACCCGATAGTTTCATCTACATCGGACTCATAGCCGCAGGCGTATGGTTGTTTAATGATCCCATTAAAAGTGGTGTCAATCGACGTCAAATCCTGGGGTTGTATGTTCGAGCCGGTTTGATCGCCACGCTACTTTATGGTCCGTGGTTGCTTTTGGCGGGATGGTATTATGGTAGCCCGGTGCCCAATACGATCGTGGCCAAGGGCGCCCAAAGCGCAGGTGGTGGCGAACGATTGTTGGACGGATTTTGGCGTCTGCCATGGTTGATCTGGGAGGGACGATCCATGGCCGAAGGGGCGTTTCTTCCCTCCTATTATAGTTTACCTGCCTGGCCTGCCTGGATGCTGCCACTTGGGCGAATCCTCGCAACCTTGTGTGCTGTGCTTTGGTTGATTCCACGTCTGAAGCCGGAAGTTCGGGCCGCGTCATTCGCTTTTTTCGGTGGATCGGCCTACCTGTCTTTTGTCCCCTACTATCCCTTCCCTTGGTATTTCCCCAGCGTTTTCCTGCTCGCAGCCTTGGTCTTGGCCGGAACCATCGCGCAAGTCTGGCCGGTTATAGGAGCCTGGCCTCGCCGAACGCTTGGTTTGGGTGTCGGAGTAATCCTGATGGCGGCAATGGTTCTCACCTTGGAGTCTGCCCAGCAAGCGCGAGCTCAACAAAACTATATCGAAACCGGCAATAGAAGGGTGATCGGCGAATGGCTCAAGGAACATGCCCAACCGGGAGATTCCGTCTTTATGGAGCCACTTGGTTATATTGGCTATTTTTCCGGATTAAAAACCTACGATTGGCCTGGAATGTCTTCCCGTGAAATGGTCGATGCTAAGTTAATTGTAGGAACGAATTGGGGTGCACTCATTCGCTACCTGCAGCCCAATTGGCTCGTGTTGAGACCGGACGGTGAAGGCGACCTGCCCCAAATAAGTGCCGACCTCGCCGCGGCCAATTACCGCCCGATTCGGGAGTTCAATCGCTTGGACGATGTGCGGCAGCTCGATATTCCGGGTCGTAAGCTACTGGAATTTGACGCCCGTTTCCGGGTTTACCAGTTGATCAACCCCACCCGACACGATGTTGATGGAGTGGAAATTGCTTCACCTTACGGGACCAGTATCCGTCAAATCGATGCTCAGCAAGTCCGCCTTGTGCATGCCCCTGGAGAGATGATCATTCGCGTGCCGGCCGATCGACAGGAAGTATCCGGCTCTTTCGGTTTCCCACCTGATGCCTACCTGGGTGAGCAACATACCAATGGAGCTAAGTTTCGCATATTTTGGAGCGATGGCCATGATCGCTGGGAACTATTCAGCCGGTTGCTGAATCCTGCCGACCAAAGCACGGACCACCCCCTACAGAACTACGCCGTGCAGCTGCCAAGACTCAAAACAGGACGACATGCTCTCCTGACATTTGTGACAGAACCTGAAGGTAATTCCACCAAGGACTGGACCTGTTGGAGCACACCTGAATTCCGCTAGACTTTAGGGAATGAAAATTAAACCAAAGTTCCGGACCTTGATAACCGGCAGTCTGGTCTTGGTGGTCCTGACCATTGGAGTGATCTGGCTGCGTTGGCCGACTTTCGGTTTCAATGTTTGGAATGTCGATGAAGCTATCCATGCGGCGATCGCCCGGATACTCATGGACGGAGGCGTTCTCTACCAAGATGCGATCGATATCCGACATCCTCTGACTTACTATGTAGTCGCAGGAATATTCTCTGTTTTTGGTGAGAACAACCTTTGGGCGGTAAGATTTTTGGTGGCCGGCATGATTGCGGCTACCGCTTGGTTTCTATATTTGTCCGGCCGTTCCATACGTAATTCCGCGACGGGATACGGTGCGGCCGCCCTTTACGCCGTGTTGTCTACGACGGCATTTTATCAAGGTGATGCCTTTGCGGCCAACACGGAGTGGTTTGTCGCATTTTTCTCCAGCGCAGCGGCCGCCACTTTTCTGTGCGGGGGCAGCGTCCCCGGCACCGCAAGACTGTTGGCCACGGGGGCTTTATTCAGCGGCGCATTCCTATCCAAGCAACCCGCGCTTTTGGAATTGGCCGCGCCCATCGGCGCGATGATATACAGTGGCTGGCGGCAACGCACGCCATTGCAAGTTCTGCTGTTACAGTTGGCGACAATTATCGGGGGTTGGCTTATCCCGGTTGCAATGGTCATTTGCTATTTTGCGCTGCACCACGCGTTGAGTGACGCCTTCTTTTATAGCTGGGTATATAATCTAAATTATTATGGACCGGAGATAACCACCCCCGATCGGGTGAGTTCTTTGGCGGTGCCGTTTCGTTTAATAGGTATCGCGTCACCGTTATTGATACTCCTGTGGTTAACTGGCGTATTGCACACCACCCGGCAGTTACTCCAGCGCACGCCCAATGCTGCCGAGGAAGTTGCAAACCCCAGCTTGATCTTCATAACGTTCTGGACAGCGGCAGGGCTGATTGCCGCCGCTTCCAGTGGACGCGGCTTCGACCACTATAGCATCGAATTTCTAGCTCCATTCTGCCTCGGCGGTGGAGTGGTGATAGGTCGTATTTACATGACTATGCGCATGACCATCACGCGTGTGCCGGTCCGCCTTATCGCCGCGCTCTTACTTGCCATCGTGGCCGCGCAAACGTTTGACCCCCTTACAACCGCGCGTCGCCGCACCTTGCCGTTTGATCCATCCGTGCGTGTTTCGGAATATATCCGGGATCACAGCAAGGCTTCGGACAAAATTTTCGTCTGGGGCTTTCACCCCGATATTTATCTTTATGCAAATCGGCTACCTGCGAGCCGTTACCCATTTGCTGCATTTATCACCGGATTGATCCCGTGGACCAACACCGCGGCAGACCAGGACACCACTTATGCCATCGTGCCCGGAGCAATGGATGCGCTGCTAGAAGATCTCGAATCGAATGAACCTCGTTTCATTGTCGATTGCAGTGCGGGAGCCAACCGGCATTGGGACAAATACCCGTTGGAAAAATTTCCCCGATTAAATGCATATATAGCGGATCACTACCAGCCACTGGAGAGCGGCCAATTCGTTCCGCAGGGTTTTCGGCTATTTCAACGTCGGACCGCAGGTGCAGCCCTTCCGATCGAAACACCACACACCACACCAGCCGGTGTGAGCGCATCCATGGCCATTGGCACCCTCGGTAAGCAGGTGGCGCCGATTGAGGTGGTGGCACCATTGGGGGCAGGATATTCGGTTAGTGAGGGCCGGTCGGAATATTTTGCGCATGCCCCGTCACGTTTGGTATACCGCGTGGATGCCGGTGCGATCGGTTTAAGAGGCGGTTTTGGAATTCGTCCCGCAGCTTATGCCTCGGAAAACCCCACTCCGACTGATGGTGCGGAGTTTATCATTCGCTGGCGTTCCGCCACCGGCATGGAAAAAATCCTGCTTCAACAGACGCTTCAGCCCTTCACCGTAAAAGACGACAGGAAGATTGTTTCATTCCATGTTGCATTGCCTTCCAGCCAAGCAGGCGAATTGATCCTGCAAATAGCATCAGGACCAGCCGGGAATCCCGCCTGCGACTGGACATTCTGGTCAGATATATTGATCGAAACTTCCAACTAGACGACACACGTTTCAGCACCTATACCCCCAGCAGTCATGAATATATCGGAGCACACCACAAGACAGCACCCTACGATTGCCGATTGGGCCGTGCGGGCCTTGTTTTTTGCTATTCTGGTCTTGGTAACCTTTAGTTTTCCCCACCCTCCAGCCAACGAGTTGGATGCCTCTTGGCGTATGGTCTTGGCAAAAGTCTTTCAGGATGGCCGTCAATTCGGCACGGAAGTCGTTTTCACCTACGGCCCACTTGGCTTCCTGATGGGCAAAACCTATGCCGGCTTGCACTACAACAGCCTCTTGGTGTGGCAATGCTTCCAGTCCGTGATCTTCAGCCTGTTGATATTCCGCAATGGGCTCCGTTTGGAGGGTTACGGAAGATATGGCTACTTTGCATTTTTTATTCTCCTGGGCGTAACCTACGACGACGCGATGCACCAAATGGTGATCGCCATGGTTGGCTTCGAACTCATCCGGCGTAATGATGAAGAACTACGCATCCTGCCCATGCTTTCGGCTATCCTGTTTGGCGTGCTGGGATTGATCAAATTCACCAATCTATTGTTGGGCGGTATTTTCGTGGCCAGCACCGTAGGCTTGCACTTGTGGAATCGCCGTTATCGGGCAGCCATCTGGCTCAGCGGGTGGAGCATCGGCACGTTCCTCATCGGTTGGATACTTTGTGGCCAGAATTTGCTGAATCTACCGGCGTATTTCTACAATTCATGGGAGATTAGCCAAGGTTATCAGGAGACCATGGGGCTGCCCACGCCGCAGGCAGGCTTCATCATTGGCTTGATCACCGTAGGATTCATCGTCCTCTACGCCATTAATTTTCTCCGGTTTCTCCCTGACCGGGCCCGGGCGATCGCGACTTTCCTAGCACTCAGCGCCTTCCTTTTTCTCAATTGGAAGCACGGATTCGTCCGAGCGGACGGCCACATGATTGGATTTTTCTATGCGGTGCTTGTGCCTGCGACTACATTTCCTTGGTTGCTCATGGATGCATCCAAGCACCGGGTTTTGCAGGGTAATCTGGCACTGATAACCGCACTTTGCGCTTTCACCGGAATCGGTATAGCCATCCCCGAACTCTATCGCGGTCTACTCAGCAACCCACAGGAGCGGGTTTACAACAACGTAACCAAGGCAAGCGATCTCGCCCAAACCCGGAAACAATACGATCACCTGCTTGATGTAGAAAAGGATTACTTTGACCTGCCCCAAACCAAAGCAGTTGTGGGCAATGGCACACTCGATGTGTTGGGTTACGAGCAAGCCGTGGCGATTTATAACGGTTTCAACTATCGGCCACGCCCGGTTTTCCAGAGTTATTCGGCCTACCGCCCCCACTTGGCCCGCATCAACCGGGACTATTATGCCTCCGACCAAGCTCCCGATTTCGTCTTGGTCAAGCTACAGACCATTGATCGTCGGTTGATGACCTTTGATGACTCCGAAGTGCTCGCCTTGTTGCTTTACCGCTACGAATACGTCCTCTCCGAAAAAGGCCTTCACTTATGGCGACGCAAACCCGGCGCGTTTGACGTAAAGAGTATCGAACCAAAATTGCTACGCACCACCGTGTTGGTTCCAAACCAACCCTGTATTCTGGAGGAACTGTCCGACCGGCCACTCTGGGCTCAGGTGACGCTCCGGCCAAGCCTGCTCGGTTATCTGCGCAATATCTTTTACAAATTGCCCATCGTGGACCTGCAACTCTTGAACAATCAAGAAATGGTCACTGAATACCGGATGCCTCTGCCACAGGGTCGCACGGGTTTCATCCTCAATCCCGTGGTTGAGGACTATACCCAGTATATGAATTTCGCGAGTGACAAACCAGAGCGCCTCATCCGTTCCATTACATTGAAGATTGCACCGGAAGATCGGAAATATTTCGCCGACGAATACACCGTAAAAATTTCCGAATTACCTCGATCGCATGCCGGAGATGAGTTCTTCAAACAATCTGACAAACGCGTCTTTAGCATGTTTGATGTGACGCCGATAGATTATGTGACCAAGGCCCCGCTTTCCGAGGGCGTCATCGACGGTCGACCAGTCATGGTCTTCCATGCCCCCAGTGATCTCACATTACGCGTGCCCAGAGGAGCCAGCACTTGTTCCGGAGCGTTCGGTTATCTGGACTCTGCCTATTCCAATGGGAATACGACCGATGGGGCCACCTTTACCATCAGTTGGGTGCTGGGTTCAGAAGAAATCCTGTTGATGGAGCGAACTCTTGAGCCGTTGATCAGGGAAAAGGATCGGGGTCTGCAATTTTTTAAGGTCACCCTGCCTCCGGGTCGGGACGGCGGTCATCTGCGTCTGCACATCTCTGCCGGCCCCAGGAACAATTTCGCCTGGGACTGGACGGCTTGGACCGGATTGAATATTTACTGATCAGAACGACCCAGCGATGACGTTTCGTCCCCAGCTGTCATCATGGATCTGGGCCTTTGCAGCGGTCGGTTTGATTCTGGCGGCACGTCTCCAGGAAATAAACCTGTATACCGGTGATGTTGCCATCAATGACCAGTGGAAAATAGAAGCCGCTGATCTGTTGCTCCCGTGGTTGAACGGCACGTTGACTCCGGCTGCATTTTTCTCCCCCCACTTTGAGCATGTGCCGGCGTGGACACGCCTCACCGCATGGCTGACTGTGGCACTGACCGGACATTGGGATCCCTTGATTCAAGCAACCGTGAACGCGCTGTTATATTGCGGTTTCGTTTTTGTTTTTTTGCGTTGGGTGACATCGAATCTGCGCCCCATGGCAGCAATCGCGATCAATCTACTGCTCGTGATCAGTAGTATTCTGCCACACGCTTGGGAGAATATCACTTGGGGGTTTCAATCCCAATTCCCATTCGCCCTGCTATTTCTAATTCTTCACCTGAAGGGCTCCTTTTCATACTCAAATGGAAGTTCCGGTTGGTGGTTGGCACAATTCGCAGGACTGGCCGGGCTATTTACCCTCGCGGGAATGTGGATCGCACCGTTGGCCGTGGTGGTGACCGAACTGTGGGTGCGGCCCGGAAAATTACGGCTGAATCTGGTCCCCATCGGTCTGGTTGTCGTTGGGCTCGGTATGATTGGATACATCCGCGCCACTGCACCTGCATATGGTGCTTTTGCCCAAACCGCTGGTTCCCAGCTGCTTTTCCTTCGGGCTTGGTTCGATTTACTGGGGTGGCCCTCCGGTTGGCCGGGTGCCTGTGTCCTGTTAAACCTGCCCTGTATATACCTGATACTCCAAATCCGCCAAAACGAACGGACCACAGCATTCGATCGCACCATCATGGCTTTGGGTCTTTGGGCGGCCGGACAGGCCGCAGCTCTGGCCTATGCCCGAAGTGCGGATTACAGCGGCTACGTATCCCGTTATGGGGAATTACTGGTGATCCTTGTCCTGGCCAACGCTCTGGCCTTGGCCCGTCTGCTACCGTCGATCAAACGTCGGCGACTGGTTACAGCAGCATATACGTTCGCTTGGACAGGAGCTGTCTTGGTCGGTTTGTGGCAACTCTCCACCGGAGGGCACACTCATTATTTTCATGAACACGCCATTGAAAATGCCAGCATTCGACGGTCAGCGGTGCAGGCCTATATCCAGCAAAATGATCGCAGCTTACTGGAACTCCAGACAACCCGTTGGGTGCTTTATCAGGATGTAAACCAGATAACCACTTTGTTGGATGATCCCGCGTTTCGAGCGTTGTTGCCCCACTCTGTCATACCCTCGAATTCTCCGGATATTGCCGGGGGAATTGTCCGTTACGGTCAACGCCACTCACTGCTTTTGGGTGGAGCCAGTTTATTGCTGCTATTGCTTGGCTCACTCGGGTTCATCTCACCCAGAAATGCGAAGGAGAATCCACTGCCGACTCTATCACTGTCACCGCGAGTCGTGCATCCGCTCCTGCCTGCCGGTATTGCCGTGGTGGCTTTTGCCCTATTGTTTTGCTGGCCGGATCCCTTTACATTTTCACCTGCCGAACGTTGGAGATTAACCCTGTCTCCCGCCAGTAATGTCGGTCCATTGAATGTGAAAATCATCACCGGCTCCGCCGACTTTCCCAGCGACCGTCTCTTGGGATCGGCCCCGCTTTCCCCTCAAGCCGTGCGCAATATTTTTACGGGCACCAGCCCCGATGGCCCCGGATTGACCTGCACGGCTTGGAGCAAACCGTTCCCCATTGAATCACCTTGCTTCGTGATACCTTATGCCGGTTGGCCGGTGGCTCACGGTAACGGCCTACGACTCCGTATAGAGGGAACTGACGGCAAATTTATCACTGAGGTTGAATGCTTCGGTCCAAATAGCTCCGAAATTGAATTTTGGACGGCTGACGTTCGATCTCATATCGGCAAGCAGGCAAGACTGGTGCTTTACGATGGACGCACCGAGAGTGAAGCTTGGGTGGCCGCGGCCCCACCAATCCCGACGCAGGATACTAAACTCGGTCCAGCTTTGCACTTGAGGCTAAAAATGGAAGCGATTGCCGGTCTCCACACCTCCTTGGGGATCATTGTGCTCGTGGCAGTAGGCTTTACCGGATTGTTCAGCCTCCAGAGACTAAGAACCAAGATAGCTTCTCCCGAGTAACCCAGCTTACCGGTTTTGTAAGGCTGATCTGGTTACAACTATTCACCCGGCAATAGCAGGTGATTAAACGCGTTGCCTTGCATCAACTTGCAACATTGATCTCGGGCCAATCGAGAATGTAAATTTTAGATCCTTCGATAGCGGTATTGGGCCGAAAGATTGTCTTAGCTTGGTGCCATGCTCTCTAATATCTATGACCTTCAGGCAGATACTTTATCTGTCGTTACACCTTAAGTATGGATTGACCGGCCTCAAGTTTTCGAGCCACCCCGAGTGTTAGTCTGGGAGCTTGTTATGGGTTGTATCTGGATTGCGG
>JAURHD010000016.1 GCA_030833445.1 Cephaloticoccus sp.
TGACCGGCCTCAAGTTTTCGAGCCACCCCGAGTGTTAGTCTGGGAGCTTGTTATGGGTTGTATCTGGATTGCGGTTGAAGCTGGCCCGACGGAGGGAGGCCGAAGGCCGACCGGAGTCGGGGCAGCAGTAAGTTGGGCGGCGTAGTTCACGGGACTGCGGTAGCCGAGCCGACTGTGCGGCGGCCGGGTGTTGTAGTGGATGCAGGAAGTCCTCGATGACGACTCGGGCCTCCGTGAGCTTCCAGAGCTGCTCGCGGTTCAGGCACTCATCGCGGAAGCGACCGTGGAAGGACTCCACGAAGCCGTTCTGCCAGTGACTGGCTGGCTCGATATGGATAAATATGGTGCCCGGGAAAGGCACCAATTTACCTATGAACGCTTTAACAGGGGACAAAAAGGGGACAAACTTGCCAGAGTTCGCGTTCGAGACGCGCTAGGAGCGCTAGGCCAAGCAGCCATAAGGCTTTAGCGTGGAGGGGGCTGCTATTGGGGTATGACCGGGGGGCGGGGGTTGCGTCAGGGGCAAGCCTTCGATTAGAATTTCTAGGGTAGCCTTGGTAAAATTTACGCAAATTAGCGAAAGTGCTTCAAACCACTCAGCAATCGGCCATAACTTTCACACGCTGAAAATTTGTCTGAGTTAATTTTTCGGCACACCCAAGGGCTACCTTAGTCATCTTCTCTAATCCCGCCTTCCATGCCCTCTAGTCCGACGATTGCCAAAAAAATAACCGGACCCTTGGTTCCGATCATGCCCGCGTTCGACGCGGACGAAAACCTCGACCTCGACTCCACGTGCCGTTGGGTCGATTGGCAGATCGAGTCCGGCACCCGGCTGTTTTGGACAACCTATGGCACCTCGCACTACATGAGCCTAAACGACGATGAAATCGTTGCGCTCAATCAGGCAGTGGCCGGCGTCACGCGCAACCGCGCCGTGTTCATCGCCAGCACCAATTTCACTTGGTCCGTGGAACGCTGCCTGCAGTTCATCGCTGACGCGAAGGGCTGGGGCGCTAATGTCGCTAAGATCCAAGTCGACTGGCGCTGGAATCCCAGCCAGGACGCCGTGTTTGACTATTACCAGCGCATTGCCGCCCGCACGGCGCTGCCCCTGTTCGGCTACACGCTGGCGGCACCCAACATCAAGGGTATGAGCCGAAGCCTGCTGGCGAGGATTGCGATCCTGCCCCAATTCATCGGCATCAAGAACGACTCGGGTGACTTCTACGAACAGTGCGACTACTTGCGCGGCGCACGACTGGCCGGCAGTTCGCTGAACATCATGACCGGCGGGTCAATGTCGTCTTTCCTGCACAACCACCGCTTCGGCGCCCGCGCCTATGCGACGGGCCTCGGCATCGTCCTGCCGCGGGTCGTGCAAAAATTCCATGCCGCGCTACAAGCGGAAAGGTTCGCGACCTGCGCGCGGATCATCCGGCAGTCTGAGGAGGCGTTCCTAGACCTCTACGCCAGTCTGCCGGTGTCACACTGGGCATGCTTTCACGTGATGCTAGCCGAGCTCGGGCTGTTTCGCTCGGACCGCATGCGATTCCCTCTCCTCTCTCCTCAACCCGCCGACCGCAAAACCATCGTCAAGGTCATGCGCGCAGCCGTGAAGGCAGCATGACCGATCAGCCATCTTTACCCATCAAATTAACCCTGCCAGAACCCGTGCCCGTGGCCATAGAACCCGCGGAGGAAATCCGTTAGGGTGCTCGCAATTAGGATACGTCAGGCTGCATCGGTAAAAATTCAGAGGGATACTTAATTTTGCCACCAGGGCGTTCGTTTAATTCTTCGTGGTGACGCTTTGGTGTAAGCCCCCTCGAGGCTAGACACCGGCCAAATAAAATCAGAAGGCCGCCCTAACTCACATGATCCCCATGTAACGTCTCTCAAGTAACATAACTATGGAGTCGCTTAACGAAAAAAAAGTATTTCGGCTACGACTCATGCAAGGCAAGGCGCCACTCTCAAATGCGAGAAGAGTACTAGATCTCGCTGTCATATTCTTGGCCGTATCGGTTAGTTACTGCCAGGGCGCTTCGACAACTGACACTTTAATCTCAGTAGCGCGGGCACGTCACGGGGTCCAAGGCGAGCGAGCGGCACAATTCTTAGTGGATCACATGCCCCTCGCTGATAGAAATTTCCTCGAGGCGGATTTTCTCATCGAAAATCTGGAGCTAGCTTTCGCGGCTCGAGCAGAATTTCCTTGGTCAGCAACTGTACCCGAAGAGCTCTTTCTAAATGATGTTCTACCTTACGCGGTTTTTGACGAAAAGCGTGAACCATGGCGCCAACGAATGTATGGGATCGCCCGAGAGCTGGTAAGTGGGTCAGCATCAGCGTCTGAGGCCGTGCAGCGATTGAATCGAGATCTCTTCAACAAAATTGAAGTGCACTACAGCAGAGAGCGTAATAAACCTAATCAGAGTTGGCGCGAATCTGAGCAGCTGGGTTTTGCATCATGCACTGGCCTCACAATAATTCTTGTCCAAGCTTGCCGGGCAGTAGGTATACCAGCGCGTGCAGTGGGAACCCCTATGTGGAGTAACCAAAGGGGTAACCATACTTGGATAGAAATTTGGGATGGTAGTTGGCACTACACTGGAGCAGATGAATACGACCCGCTGGGGCTCGATCGCGGCTGGTTCTCAGCAGATGCCGCCGCAGCCATTAGCGATGATCCCAAACTGGCGATCTATGCGACTACGTGGAAAAAATCTGGCCTCAGTTTTCCAATGGTCTGGGCTCAAGAAAATAGCGACGTTGCTGCCATCAACGTTACCGACCGCTATGCCAGCAGCAGCGCGATAGATCGATCCTATGCTGAGCTGGGAGTGCGGTTATGGGAACGCAAAGGCGGGAATCGAATTGAAGCCCAAGTGAAGATTGTCGATGCAGACGGTTATTTGCGGGGTGAAGGGGTGACTAAAGGTAGCACTTTTGATCTCAACGACCTCGCTCGTTTTAGAATACCAGTAGGCCTTAGCGGATGGTTAGAATTCGAACAAGGTGGAGAAATTCGTGTGTCTTCACTTGATCCGCAACCTAGCGGCACAACCACATATGATTATTTTTGGTCGGAATTGACCCCAGTCAGGTCAACTTCAACTACAGCCGATCGATCAACCCTTAATAGGCCCCTAGACTGACTCTCTAGGGGGAGAACGTGAGGTCTGTCACACCTGTGCATGTTTCCTGCCCTGCGAGGCCCCCTTTACCCTATGATCTCATTTGTTTCGTTCGTCTCCTTTACCGCCTTGGTCGGGCTGCTGTCGTGGTGGTTTACCCGCCGCGAAGATCACGGCGATGCCAACAATTACTTTTTGGCGGGCAAAAGCCTCCCTTGGTATGTCGTAGCGGGTTCCCTGATGCTCACCAACCTGTCCACGGAGCAGCTGATCGGGCTCAATGGCAGCGCTTACCTGAGCGGAACCGTGGTGATGGCGTTCGAAGTGGTGGCGGCCGTCGGCCTGGTCGTAATGGCACTCTATTTCCTCCCGCGTTATTGGCATAATGGCATCGCCACGGTTCCGCAGTTTCTCGAGCGGCGCTTTGACGCCCAGACGCGGCAAATTCTGAGCGGAATGTTTCTTGTATTTCTCGTGCTCAACTTTCTGCCCTTCGTGCTCTACTCCGGCGCCTTGGGGATGAATGGATTATTCAATGTGAAAGCGATCTTGGGCGTCAGCGAAGCCGCTTCCATTTGGATCATGGTCTGGTTGATCGGCACCGTGGGAGCCATTTATGCCATTTGGGGCGGGCTCAAAGCTGTGGCGGTGTCGGATACGATCAATGGCGTCGGCCTGCTGGTTGGGGGGATGGCCATTCCCATACTCGGCCTGCTGGCGCTGGGTGAAGGGAGCCTCTGGACCGGGGTGGATGTGATCCTGACCAGTCAGGCCGACAAAATCAGTCCGATCGGGGCGGAGGATTCAGCCATCCCTTTTGGCACGCTCTTCACCGGATGCTTGCTGCTCAACGTCTACTACTGGTGCACGAACCAGACCATCGTGCAGCGCACCTTTGGCGCAAAGTCACTCGCTGAAGGCCAGAAAGGGGTGCTCACCACGGCATTTCTCAAACTCCTCGGTCCGCTCTACCTTGTTTTGCCCGGCATCATTGCGTTGGAGATGTTCGGGCCCAGCCTCGGCAATGGTGACAGTGCCTATCCCCGGCTCGTGGCCGAGGTGCTCCCCCCGTATCTCACGGGTATCTTTGGCGCGGTGATGTTCGGTGCGATTTTGAGTTCATTCAACAGCGGCTTGCACAGTTGCTCCACCCTCTTCGGGTTGGATATTTATCAGGGCCTCATTAATCCCCATGCCGATGGCCGGCGGGTCGTGGTCGTCGGCAAAATGTTCGGCCTTGGACTGGCGGTTTTCGCGATGTGCCTGGCACCCGTCATCGCCAACGCGCCCGACGGGCTTTTCATTTTGATGAAGAAATTGGCCGCCATTTTCAATGTCCCGATCCTTGCCGTGATTATGATGGCCATGACCACCAAATCGGTGCCGGCGTATGCGGCCAAAATCTCAATGTTCATGGGCATGGCCTCCTATTGCATTTTCACGTGGGGCCTGGGGGAAACCCTTTTCGGTTTCAAGATACACTGGCTGCACTTCGTCTTTGTGAACTTCGCCTTTCTTTGTGCCTTCATGCTGTTCATGGGGAAACTATCCCCTGCCGGAAAAACGGCGCAATTTGCCCAAAATCTGGTGGGGGGCTCAAGCGAATGGAAGCCGGTGCGCTGGGTGAGTGCGGTAGTGATTGCAGCGACGGTTGGAATTTACGTCGCCTTGGATGTTCTGGGCTCGTAACACAGGTTAGTGATTCCCACTTAAACGCTTGGGCCGGAGCTCGTCTCTGCCAACGAAAAGGTCTGCTTGGTAGCGGCGGTTGGCCGGCCTTAAATTTTTGGACCCGCCCACTACCGTAATGTCGCCTAGGCGCTACACCGCCGGCGGAAACGATCACCTTGTCGCTCCGAGCTCACGAATGAGACTGTCTCGCGATATGCGTCGGGTGCCGCGCTCAACCCTTGCGCCGCACAGGCACGTGGACCTCGAAGCGCTTTAAAAAGCCGGGCAGAAACGGACCATTCCAGAACACACCGTATGCCGGGCCCGTCGCCTCCAGCTGCGGCTGGATGCTGAGCCAATCCTGCAATTTGTCGCGCACCTCTACGAAGTTCTTCTCGGAGTAGCCGCCGCGCGCTCCGAGGCTGACCACCAGACGCTCCGGCACCTCTACCACCTCGACCCCGCCACCGCTGTCGACCACCTTAGCCCGCTGGCTCGGCGCCACCCAGAAACACATCGCGGTCCCGTCCACCTGAGCCTCGACCGGCGTGGTCATAGCGATGTCGTGCGTCGAGATGTAGCGGAACAGCGGACGGAATAGTCGGTTGGCCTGGTCGAAGTAGTTTCCGGAGCCGGACGACTTCAGCAGCACGCCGGCGGGCAGAGTCTTAATCTCGGGCATGCCCACAGGAGACGGGGGAAAGGCTTGCTCGGTGGCTATGGCGATTGAGGGTAGAAAGATGAGGAGGAGCAGTAGGTTGCGCGGCATGATAGACCGTGGCTATATGCCACCCGATCGCAAGCGCAGCGTGACCAGTTTCCGAAAGGAGGCCGGAGGCCGACTGGAACCCGAACCAGAGCGAATAGCTCGTAACTCACCTCGAGGGAATCGAGGAAATATGGTACCCGGGAAAGGACTCGAACCTTCACGCCTTACGGCATCGGCTTCTAAGACCGACGTGTCTGCCATTCCACCACCCGGGCGGGTGTGATATTCCGCGAAACTGTGCCGTCTCGAGGGTCGGGGGCAAGCGCCTTGTGCAAAACTAGAGTGGGAGTGTCGGTAAAAACTGTGGCGGCCGGCGCGCCAGGCAGTGCCGTTCAAAATCCGCCGCGATGGCCAGCAGGCTGGCCTCGGTCCAGGCCGTCCCGGTGAAAGAAATCCCCACGGGCAGCCCCCGTACCTGCCCCATCGGCACCGTCACGGATGGATATCCCGACACCGCCGCCCAACTCGAACTGCCACCGGTATAACAGTCGCCATTGACCGGATCGATCATCCATGCCGGCCCATTCGTGATCATGACCAACGCATCCAGTTTATGCTCCGCCACCGCCGCATCGATTCCTTCCGCTTGGGATATCCGTCGACAAGTCGCGCGCGCATCAAGGTAGGCCGGATCGCTCAATGGGCCTTTGCTCTGAGCTTGCTCCAACAGCTCCTGTTGAAAAAATTTCATCTCCGTGTCAGCATGGGCAATATTGTAGGCGATGAGTTCTTCCAACGTTTTCACCGGTGCGTCAGGACCGCGCGAGGCAAGGTAGGCATTCAATCCCGCCTTGAATTCGTAAAGCATGACCTCGAGCTCAGCCTCCCCGAAATCGTTCATCGAAGGAAGGATGACCGGCTCGATCAACTCCGCCCCAGCCTGACGCAAGGTGGCCAGCGCTGCATCAAAGACCGGATCCAGCTGAGGATGCAGATTGAAACCACCCCGCAGCACACCGAGGCGCGCACCTTTCAGCACCGATCGATCCAACCCCGCCGCATAATCGATGGGCAAATCCGTCGGGCGATTCGTGGTTGTGGCGACATCACGATCATCAACGGAGGCCATCGCCGTGAGTAGATGCGCGGCGTCCCGCACCGTCCGCGCCATCGGACCAGCGGTGTCCTGACTGGCAGAAATGGGAATAATCCCGGTGCGACTGACCAATCCCACCGTGGGTTTGATGCCCACAATACCGCACACTGAGGAAGGGGAGACCACCGAGCCATCAGTCTCTGTGCCGATTCCGACCACACACAAATTCGCCGAGACCGCCGCACCCGTGCCTGAACTGGAACCGGATGTGTTGCGATCCAGTGCATAAGGATTGCGGGTCTGTCCGCCGCGTCCGCTCCAGCCGCTGATCGAATGCGAGGAACGGAAGTTCGCCCACTCGCTGAGATTGGTTTTGCCCAACATCACCGCGCCGGCCTTGCGCAAGTGCGCGACCACGGTCGAGTCCTGCAAGGGCCGTCCCTTCGCCAAGGCCAATGACCCGGCACTCGTGCGCATCTTGTCGGCCGAGTCCAGGTTGTCCTTCACCAAGACCGGAATGCCATGCAACGCTCCGCGCACTTTGCCCTGCGCGCGTTCCTGGTCCGCCTGCCGCGCAATTTCGAGTGCATCGGGATTCAGCTCGATTACGGAATTCAATTTGGGTCCGCTCCGATCGATTGTCGCAATGCGGTCGAGGTAGGCCTGCGTCAGCTCGACCGCCGTCACCTGCCCGGCAGCCATCGCGTGTTGCAACTGATCAATCGTCGCTTCGGCCCAGGGAAACTCCTCGGCCGGTGAAAACGCGGCGGCAGAAGCGGCCACCAAATCAATCGGCTTCACCGCGGCCATGGCCGCCCCTGCGACCAGGGTCTTTTGGAGAAATTTACGACGCTCGAGTTTCATGCGTTGATCGCTATGCCCAACCGGTCGCCCATGCGTCCGTAGGTTTCCATGCACTGGTTGCTTTGTTGCACGAGATCCGCGTCGAACTTGATCTTATCGCGCTGGAACAGCGTGATGACGCAAGACCCACCAAATTTGAAGAGGCCCTTCTCGTCGCCCTTGTTCAGCACCCGGCCCTCGACGTAGGTTTGTTTGATGCTGCCGACGTTGGTGGCACCGACTTCCAGCATCGCCACCGTGCCGAATTGCGGCGAATTGATCAGGGTCAGCATGCGCTTGTTTTCCACGAGGTAGCGGATGTTTTTGCGCAGCGCGATCGGACTCACCGAATAGAGCCAACCGTTGATCAATTTCGGTGTGGCGGGCTGACCGGTGACGGAAAGGTGAAACCGATGATAGTCCACCGGGCACAGGCGGGAGATCAACATGGAGCCGCCGGCAAATTTGGCACCGAGTTCGGTGTCACCCAACAGGTCGGTTACGCTGAACTTCGCCCCTTTCACGTAAAAGCCTTCAGCCGCGTCCAAATTCTGAAATGCCAGGTGCCGGCCATCGGCGGGCAGGACCGCGGTGTGTTCCCCGGCATCAATCGGGCGGCATTCCGGTTTCAGGGCGCGGGAAAAGAACTCGTTGAAAGTGCGGTAGTCGAAAGCGGACTTCGCAAACTCATCCACGTCCAAGTCATATTTCACGATAAAAGGCAGAACCTTCAGCGCACTGACCCGCTTGTTCATCTGCCAGCCGTAGTAGGAGGAAAAAAACTTTCGCCGTGCCAGCAACCACACCGCCGCGCGTCCCGCCGGATTGTCGTAGGCAAACCGCAACCAGCGTTCACCAAACACTTGTTCCGTCTCCACGGTCTTCTTGTAGCGGTCGTAATAGCGGATCGGATCGGCAGGCATGTCCCCACAGGTTCGTCCATCGCACCGTCCGCGGCAAGCCAACTGTCCGACGCAAATACTGCGGCCCGCATTTGCTACCGGTGGGTCCGCATGCCATGCTTGGCGACATGGAAAATTTCACTTTTCACAACCCCACCCGAATTCTCTTTGGCCGCGGCCAGATCGCCTCATTGGACAAGGAGCTTCCAACCGAGGCCCGCGTCCTCCTGCTGGCCGGCGGTGGCAGTATCAAAAAGAACGGCGTCTACGATCGGGTCATCAAGGCGCTCGGTTCCCGGCACGTGGTGGAATTCTTCGGCGTCGAGGCGAACCCGGATTTCGACACCCTGATGAAAGCGGTCGAGCTCGGCCGGAAGGCAAAGGTCACTTGGATTCTCCCCGTTGGCGGCGGCTCGGTCCTTGATGGCGCCAAGCTGGTCGCCGCCGCGATCGATTATAAGGGTGACCCCTGGGACATCCCCGCGAAGCGGATGAGCGACCTGCCGCACGCCCTGCCGATCGGCGCGGTTCTGACCCTCCCGGCCACCGGTTCGGAATCCAATGGCGCCGCCGTGATCTCTCGCCGCGCCACCAAGGAAAAACTGCCGTTCATCAGCCCGCATGTTTACCCGCGCTTTTCCATCCTTGATCCGGAGACCACGTTCTCCCTGCCGCCGCGCCAGATCGCCAATGGCATCGGCGACGCGTTTTGCCATGTGATCGAGCAATATCTCACTTATCCGGCCAACGCCGCTGTGCAGGATCGGTTTGCCGAAAGTGTCATGCGCACGCTGATCGAAGTCGGACCCAAGACGCTCGCCAATCCCACCGATTACGATGCGCGTTCGAATCTCGTCTGGGCCGCCACCTGCGCCCTCAACGGCTGGATCGGGGTAGGCGTGCCGCAGGATTGGGCCACCCACATGATCGGCCATGAGCTCACCGCGCTCCATGAAATCGATCATGCGTGCACCCTCGCCATCGTGTTGCCCAGCCTGCTGCATATGCAACGTGGTCCGAAGCGGGCCAAGCTGCTGCAATACGCCGATCGCGTCTGGGATCTGCGGGACGGTCCGGAGCACGAGCGCATTGACCGCGCGATCGCGAAGACCCGTGGGTTCTACGAGTCCATCGGGATCAAAACCCGTCTTTCCGATTACAAGGTTGGCGCCGACACCGCCGCTGAGGTTGCCCGTCGCCTCAAGTCACGCGGCATGGTCGAACTCGGCGAGCACGGCGATATCACGCCGGAAAAGGTGGAGCAGATCCTCCGCACCGCCGCGTAAGGATCAGGCACCGCTATCCCCGCTGTTCTTGGCGGAGGATGCGGCTTCCTTGGCCGCTTTCTTTTCCTCCCTTTGCTGCTGCGCCTTCTTCACGGAAGCCATGCTGCGCTGCCGTAGTGCCTCGTAAATCGGGGTGTTGCCCAGCGCCTCGGCCACGCCATAGGCACACAGGCAGCTGACCAGCAGCGGCAGCATGAAAGAGTAACTGGCGGTCAGCTCCAGCATCAGAATAATTCCGGTCAGCGGCGCGCGCACGATGGCCGTGAACAGCGCGCCCATGCCCAGCACACAGAATACCTGCGGACTGATCCCGGCTGACCCCATGAAATGTTCGACCCCGGCACCAAACCAAAGACCGCCCAACGCCCCCAACACCAGCAACGGCGCGAAGATACCGCCGGCCGCCCCTGAACTGTAGCTAACCATGGTCAGGGAAAAACGTGCGAGCAGGAACAATGGCATCAGCCCGATGGCAATTTTTCCGGACAAGGACAGTTGCACCAGCTCGCCACCGGAACCGGCCAAACCCGGCACCGTCCAACCGACAAAGCCGACAAAGATTCCCGCCGCCGCACCCACGGCAAACGCCGGCCATTTCAACAGCCGTTCCCGCAGTGATATCGTGGTAAGCAATCCACGATTGAACACCACCCCGAGCCCACCCATCGCGAGCCCGAGCAAAGCCGCCCACGGCAGCGAAGACACGCCAGGCGCGGCCAACCCGATAAAATGGAACACCGGGGATTCCCCGATCATCAGGCGTGAAACGACATCGGCCGTAACCGAGGACAGAAACGCCGCCACAAACATCACGGGCGTGAAATTGCCGTGCAGTTCCTCGAGCACAAAAATCAACCCCGAGAGCGGCGCGTTGAACGCCGCCGCCAGACCGGCACCAGCACCCGCGCTCATCAAGGCCCGGCGCTCACCCTCACCGGCCTTTACCTTGAACCACTCCGAGACCATGAAGCCGCTCGCCGCACCCATCTGCACCGTGGGGCCTTCGCGACCGAGCGCCAGCCCTCCGCCAATCCCCGCCACGCCGGCCAGAAATTTTATCGGCAGGAGCTTCTTCCACTCTGGTTCAGCCTCACGGCGGAGCACCGATTGCACATTGGGAATGCCACTACCGGCGGCATGCGGCGCGAAGCGGCGGACCAGCCAAACCCCGAGACCGCCGCCTACGGCTCCCAACGCCAAGGCAACTGGCAGGCTGATCCAACCGTCAAAATTCTCTACAAAATGAATCCGCAGTAGCTCGACTCCGTCCAACGCCAGCCGGAAGACCGAAGCCAGCGTCCCGGCCACCACCCCGACCAAAAGGGCTTTGAGAATGATTTGGCGCCGGCGAACCTCGCCGGCGCCAAGACCGAAACTGTTTTCTGCGTGCACGCCGCATACTAACCACCTGCATGCCGGGACATACAAGAAGTTTGCTAAAAAGTGCGGTCTAGCTCTGCAAAGTTTATGCCATAATCAGCGCGTCGTCCTTGACCGAGAACGTCACGGCGGTGCCTTCGGCGACTTCGCCGCTGATGAGGGCGCGGGCGAGTTTCGTCTCGATCTGACGTTGCAGGAAGCGCTTGAGCGGACGCGCGCCGAAGACCGGGTCGTAGCCCTTGAGCGCCGCCCATTCCTTGGCCTTCTTGTCCAGCGTGACGGTCACGCGCCGGTCCGCCAGCCGCTTGTTCAGGTCGACGAGCAGCAGGTCGACGATCATGGTGATCTCGTCCAGCGTGAGCGGTTTGAAGAGAATCGTCTCGTCGATGCGGTTGAGAAACTCGGGGCGGAACGCCTTGCGCAGCTCGGCCATGACGCTCTCGCGCACGGTCTCGGAGATCGTGTCGCCGGTCACGCCCTCGAGGAGGAAGCGCGAGCCGAGGTTGGAGGTCATGATGATGATCGTGTTCTTGAAGTCCACGGTGCGGCCCTGGCTGTCGGTGATGCGGCCGTCGTCGAGCACCTGCAGGAGCACGTTGAAGACATCGGGATGCGCCTTCTCGATTTCGTCGAACAGCACCACGGCGTAGGGCTTGCGGCGCACGGCCTCGGTCAGCTGACCGCCCTCATCGTAACCGACGTAGCCGGGAGGCGCGCCGATGAGGCGCGACACGCTGTGCTTCTCCATGTATTCCGACATGTCGATGCGCACGACCGCGGCCTCGGTGTCGAAGAGGGTTTCGGCGAGGGTCTTGGCGAGCTCGGTCTTGCCGACGCCCGTCGGGCCGAGGAAGAGGAACGAACCCACGGGACGCCGCGGATCCTTGATGCCGCTGCGGGCGCGCAGGATCGACTCGGTCACCAGCGTGACCGCCTCGTCCTGGCCGATGACGCGCTGGTGCAGCACGTCCTCGAGCCGGAGCAGCTTTTCCTTTTCGCCCTCGACCAAACGCGTCACGGGCACGCCGCTCCACTTGGAGACGATCTCGGCGATCTCCTCCTGCGAGACTTCTTCCTTGAAGAGTGAGTTCTGCGGGCGCTCGTGCTTCTCCGCCTTCTTGAGGGCGGCCTCGAGTTGGGGAATCTTGCCGTGGCGCAACTCGGCGACCTTGTTGAGGTCGTAGGCGCGCTCGGCCTTTTCCATTTCGAGGCGGACCGCCTCCAGCTCTTCGCGCTGCTTGCGGACCTTGTCGATGGCGGCCTTTTCCTTCTCCCACTGGCGCTTGATGATATCCGCCTGCGCCTTGGCGTCGGCGAGTTCCTTGCGCAGGGTCGTGAGTCGGCGCTTGGAGGCCTCGTCCTTTTCCTTGGCGAGGGCGGTTTCCTCGATCTCCAGGCGCAGGACCTTGCGGGTGAGCTCATCGAGCTCCTGCGGCATCGAGTCGATCTCCGTCCGGATCATCGCACAGGCCTCGTCGACGAGGTCGATCGCCTTGTCGGGCAGGAAGCGGTCGCTGATGTAGCGGTCGGATAGGACGGCGGCGCTGACGAGCGCGTTGTCCTGGATGTGCACGCCGTGGTGCAGTTCAAAGCGTTCGCGGAGGCCGCGCAGGATCGAGATCGCGTCCTCGACCGAGGGCTGGTCCACCTGCACGGGTTGGAAGCGGCGCTCCAGCGCGGCGTCCTTCTCGATGTGCTTGCGGTATTCGTCGAGTGTGGTCGCACCGATACAGTGCAACTCGCCGCGGGCGAGCATGGGCTTGAGCAGGTTGCCCGCGTCCATGGCGCCGTCGACCTTGCCGGCACCCACGATGGTGTGCAGCTCGTCGATGAAAAGGATGATGCGGCCGTCGGCCTGCTTGACCTCGTTCAACACGGCCTTGAGGCGTTCCTCGAATTCGCCGCGGTATTTCGCACCGGCGACGAGCGCGCCCATGTCGAGCGAGAAGATGGTCTTGTCCTTGAGGCCCTCGGGCACGTCGCCCCGCAGGATGCGCTGGGCGAGCCCCTCAACGATGGCGGTCTTGCCGACACCGGGCTCGCCGATGAGGACGGGATTGTTCTTGGTCTTGCGGGAAAGGATGCGGATGGCTCGGCGGATTTCCTCATCGCGGCCGATGACCGGATCCATCTTGCCCTTGCGCGCGAGGGCGACGAGATCGATGCCGTATTTCTCGAGCGATTGGTAGGTCGCTTCGGGATTGTCGGTGGTCACGCGCTGCGCGCCGCGAATCTCCTTGAGGGTCTTGAGCACCTTGGCGCGTTCGAAGCCGAAGCTCTTGAAAAGTTTCTTGAGGCCTTCCGGTTTGGCGACTTCGAGCAACCCGAGGAATAGGTGCTCGACGGAAATGAAGTCATCCTTGAGCGACTTCGCCTCGTCCTCAGCTTTGGTGAGCACTTCGTTGACCGCCTGGGTCACATAAACCTTGGAGGTGTCGACGCTGCCGCTGACCGAGGGCAGGCGCTCGAGTTCGCGTTCGACCGCCAGCTGCACGGCACTCGTGGTGACGTTGAGCTTGTCGATGATGCCGGGCACGATGCCGTTTTCCTGCGCGAGCAAGGCTGCGAGCAGGTGCCACGTCTCCACTTCATTGTGGGAGCGACGGCGTGCCAATGCCTGGGCATCGGTAACCGCCTGGCGTGACATTTGGGTGAGTTTGTTTAAATCCATGTTGAGATATCCTTTGCATAGGACAGGCCAACCGCGTCGCGGTGCGCTTGCCCCGCAAGGTTAATAAGCAGGGATCCGGGTAGTGCCAATCCATCCCATCAATTGTCGCACTACGGGACAGTCTGACTGCCAACTCACTTGCCCTCCGGGGCGGGGTGCCTGATGGTCAAACCGTATATGAGCCGCGCCGGCAAACCACGCTCCCCTACTCCAGCCCTCCCCACCGAGGACAGCGCGATGCGCCTGCAATCCAAGCCCCATCAGTTGGCGGAGTTTCTACGCCAGTCGATTCGGCTCGGTAAACTGGCCGAACCGCTTCCGGGCATGCGGTCATGGAGTCGCGAGCTCGGGGTCAGCCGGCGCACCTTGGACACCGCGCTGCGGCTGTTACAGGCTGAAGGTCTGCTCACGATGCATCCGCGGGGTGCCAAATTGAATCCCGTGGTGGCAGCCAAAACTCCGGCGCCGACCGGAGTCAAAAAACGGGTGCGCTGGCTGATCGACGGCACGTATCGTCACTATCTGCACAGCCATCACCGGACATTTGAGCTATTGCATGAGCGACTGCGGGTGCGCGGCATCGAGCTGAAGTCCGAGATTTGCACGCCAGTCCGCTTGCGCGAAATCGCCCGGCAAACGACCAACAGCAACGAACTGCTCCTGCTCGGTTCACTGCCGCCCACCTATCAGGAGCTGTTTGCCGCAACCGGGAAGCCGGTGCTTGTGTTAGGCGAAGTCGCCGCCGGGCTCGACCTGCCCTTCGTCAATTCCGATCAGGCCGGCGCGGTGCGGCACGCGGCCTTCCGACTGCTGCGCAAAGGCTGCACGCATCTGAAACTTGTCCACGTCAAATCTGCAGCGACCGGCATGCGTAGCGCCGTGGCGGCGTTTCGGGCCGCCTGCAGTGAGTGGACCAAAACCCCGGTCACCGGCCAGGCCATCGCCACCGAACTCGACCTTACCTCCCTGCTCAACTCGATGCGGCGGGCCACCGCCCAGATCAAACAACGCACCGGCATCCTCGTGTTGTCCCCCGTGCCGATCGCGATGGTCATAACCGCACTATTGCAACACGGCGTGGCGGTGCCCGCGCAGGCTGAAGTGATCGCCCTGCTGCACTCCGCCGAGTCGACCCATCTCTATCCCCCGCCCCCTGCCTACGCTTGGCCCATGACTGCCATCGTCCGCGAAGTCACCAAGGCCGCGGAGCTCTTTTTCAACACGGGCAGCCTGCCAGCCGGCGGCAAGTTGCTGACCGCCGAAATGGCGAAAGTGTAGGGCGGGATCGCCTGATCCCGCCGACAGACAAGACAAGGTGGAGCGCATTGACCCCAATGCGCTCGTCGCCCTCCCTACAATTTACTTCACAGTCGACTCGATGCCGCGCTTGGCGAGCTGTTCGGCCAGACTCTTCTTGTAACGGGCATAGGCTTCCTCATCCCGGACGGTGGACCCACCGTAACAGAAGGTAGCCACGGCACGCCGCGTGCGATCGGTCTTGTTGATGCCACTCCAATGGATCGTCGCACTGGAATGCGCGACGGCATCGCCTGGTTGCAATTCGATCGGCACGGCGTCGACATTCTTGGGATCAAAGTTTTGCAGGCCTTGGCTGAAGCCGAGCACGCCGCTGGCACCGTGCGGACCGATGCCGCCCTTATGGGAACCGCGGGCATACCAAAGACAGCCGTTGTCGATATCCACTTTGTCGATCGCGATCCAGATGCCGCTCGCGATGTTCGGCTTGCGGCACCAGTAGAAGCCGTCCTGGTGCGCCGGGGTCGCGCTGGTGTCGTAGGGCAGTTTGTTGAACCACTCCAAGCCCTGGGGATCGCACGTGTCCCGCATCAGGTATTCCTGCACCGCGACATGCTTGCCGTTCTGCATGAAATTCTGGAACCACGCATCGTGCTTATTCAACGACTGCATCTTGCGCAGCGTTTCGGGCTTCGAGTAATCATCAAAGAAGGCCTGATCCTTCGGCAGGGTCGGCACGACTTCCTTCACGTAGCGATCGAGGTTACCGGATAACTCGGCAAATTCTTCGGGAGTGAACAGTCCGCGGATGATGACATAGCCATCGCGTTCGTAATCGGTGCGCAGCTCTTCGAGATTCAATTCATTCTTCATGGTCGGGTGGATTTGGGTGAAACGAAATCAGTGGGACTTAAGTTCGATGACCCAAGCATTGGTCCAACCTCGCGGATCACAACGCCACGCCATCGGCTCCCTAATGGGGCCGAAGTCAGGTCGTCACAGCGCCGTTGCGCAGCGGGCCGAAATCATTCCGTATCTGCGCAACCCCATGGCCACAGCCTACTCCCCCGATGATCTCGTGCATACCCCCAGGTTGCCCATCCGTATGTCGCCGGTCGATGGCAACCGCATCACTGCCTGGAGTGAGTTGGGTGATCCCGCCACGCTCGTCCCTGGCTCCGGCCTGCTGGTTGATTTTGGCGAGGAACTGGTCGGCTCCATCAGTTTCGGCGTTGAGGTCGGAGGCACCGCCCACTTGGAAATCATCACCGGCGAAGACCAGGAGGAAGCACTACTGGTGAAGGATCCGTTTCCGCCGGAGCATTGGTATCATCAACCGCACGAACACTTTCACCTGCAGGGTCATCAGGATAATTTGGTCACTCCCGGTCGCCGCGGTTTCCGCTACGTTCATTTTCTCAATCATGGCCCGGCGACCATTCGATTGAACGGGGTGCGGGCGACGTTGGAACGTGCGCCGGTCACGCCCGTCGGTCGTTTCGCGTGCTCCGATCCGCTGCTCAACCAAGCGTGGAATATCAGCTGTCGCACACTGCAGCTTTGCATGCAGGGGTTTTATGAAGATGGGGTGAAGCGCGACGGCATGCTCTGGATCGGCGACTACCG
Organism: Cephaloticoccus sp.; assembly: GCA_030833445.1. Classification (GTDB taxonomy): domain Bacteria; phylum Verrucomicrobiota; class Verrucomicrobiia; order Opitutales; family Opitutaceae; genus Cephaloticoccus. The sequence continues at coordinate 16,582 of JAURHD010000016.1, forward strand.
TGTGGAGTTTCTGTGTGCGTGGCCGGTGTTTGCGGACACGACGCTCGCCCGACGCAGCCTGAAAATGATCGCGCACTGCCAGCGGGCCGATGGGGCGCTATCCGCGGTGGCGCTCGATGCGGGCGGACATCTTTATCCGCGTATCGACTACATGGGCGATCTGAGCGTGCACGGCGGATTGCATGAATGGGTCTTGGACAACTACTGCGCCGACTTTGTGAGTGCGGTTTGGGAATATGGGTTGCACAGCGGAGATTTGGATTTCGCCCGTGAACTGATGCCCGCGATTCGCGGCGTGCTCGAATACCTCACGCGCGTGGATTTGACGCAGACCGTGCCCGGGCGCGGGTTCATCACGGACAATCAACCGGAATCGAAAGACTGGTGGGGCAGCCGCGCCGCCTTGGGCTTTCAACTCGCCGCCGCCTTCCGCGATGGGGCAAAGTTGCACGCTCTGCTCGGCGATGAAATGGCGGCCCGGCAATGCCGGGCATGGAGCGAAGCGCGACGACGCGAGACCGTTGAAAAATTTGGCGATCCTGCAGTGGCCGCGACGCGCGACGATCTGCCAGCCGACACCAGCCGTAGTTGGCATGCGCACGCCGCCGCGTTTCATGCCGGCGCGATTGATGCGACGCAATTGCGGGAAGTATTTTCGAAACTACAGGCCGAATCAGACGTGCGCCGCCCCATGGCGGGCTTTCAGGAATACACTCTGCTGGAAGCTTGGCTCGAAGCGGGCCTCGTGCGCGAGGCGCTCGATGAAATGCGCTCCTACTATGGACAGATGTTACGCAACGATGCGACGACCACATGGGAGCTCGTGGATCGGCGCGAACCCGGCATCGATCACATTCAACCCGCGGGCCGCAGTCACTGCCACGGTTGGTCCGCCGGGCCCGCCCGCCATCTGCCCGCACACATTCTCGGCATCAAACCCCTTGCGCCGGGATTCAGCGAAGTCTCCATCACGCCCAATCTCGGCGACTTGGCTTGGGCCAAAGGCGCGATGCCTACCCCACACGGCAAAATTGAGGTAGAGATTACTCTATCAGGCGAATGCATCCTGATGGTGCCAACAGGCATACGCGCCACATTGCAACTACCAGCAAAACCTCCAGAAAAGATTTCCGGCGGGCGACATACTTTCCGACTCTAGTTGCGAAGTCGGAGGTCCGGCAAACGGCACTCAGTATATCACTGGGATTTCAAGAATGTCTGCAACTCCTGCTCATACTGTGCCTGGGCCGTCTCGTCATTCATCGAACGCGAGGAGTGATAGGCAAACCCGAAATTGCGGCGTTGCTTGGAGGTGTGGTTGGGGCCGGTGCGGTGGATCAAGTTGACATGATGCAGCGAGATATCACCCGGCATCAGGGATAATGTCACTTCCCGGTATTCTCCGGCAACTGGGGTCGTAACCAGACCACGGCTCGCGCCGTAAACTCCGGAAGGTCGGTGGGGCAGGATTCCCTACGTGTGAGAGCCGGCTAGACAAACAATGGCCCCACTTTCCTCTGTCGATTCATCGAGAGCGAGGGTGACGGCAACCGCATCAGCCGGACTCCAGAACTGATACGCATTGTCCTGATGGTCGGGAAATTCATACGCAGTGAAGGGCGCTTTCGTAATCATCATGGCCCCGTCAGCCAAAACCTCGTCGCCGTTGAAAAGCTGCCGCACGATCGCGATCAGGCGTGGCTCCCTCATAAGCGCATCAAAATATTCGGAGCGTTCATGAAGCCGGAATGCGCACCGCAATGATCTCTCCGCATTGTCCTCAAAAATGAACTCGCGCGGAGTTGCGGTGGGGATGGCCCGATCCAAATAGTCTGCCAGATGAGTTTCGATGTCCTTCAACTCACTCGCTGAAAAGAGGCCGCGGATAATGGCGAATCCGTTTTGGTGGTAGGAGGCCACGGTTGATTCGTTGAGCATGAGGCGATTTCGATTTGTTGCTGAACTGGAATTTACCGGCCGATACAACTAAACGCGATTTGGCATGACAAAAGTGAACCTCGATAGCCAGTTCCGTCTCGTCTGGCACGACCCTCCCGTCAGCACTCGATCGCTCGCAACGCCGCTAGGTTGAAACTGAATCCCCAGCCCGGCTCGTTCGACGGATAAGCCCGCCCGTTCTCGATACGTAGTGGTCGGTCGATGATGCCGTCCACCCAATCAAACGACTCCACCCCGTAGGCGTCGGGAATCGTGCAGCAGAGCGGTGCGTCGTATTCCTTGTAGTAGTGCGGCAGCACCGGCAGTCCGTGCTCCCGGGCCAGCTTGGCCGAGTCCAGCCAGCCCTCGACGCCGCCGAGACGCAGGATGTCCGGCTGCCAGAGATCGATCGCCTTGCGCTGCGCCAACTCCCGCAACGGCACGAGATCGAACTCGCGCTCGCCCATGGCCAGGTCGATGCCAGCCTTGGACTTCAGTTTCGCGTAGCCGTCAAAGTCCGTGTGCACCAGTGGTTCCTCAAACCAGTGGATGCCAAACGCCTTGGCTTTTTCTGCCAGCGCCAGCGCGCCGGCGTAGTCGAGCCCCTGATTCGCATCAATCATGATGCGGACGTCCGGGCCCACCGCTTCGCGCACCAAGGCGATACGCTCCATGTCGCGCGCAATACCCTCGCGGGCCCCGACCTTTAACTTCACCGCCGTGAAGCCGCGTTTCACATAACCGGTGACTTCGGCGCGCAGTTCGTCGTTGGAGTAGGATAGCCAGCCGCCGCTGCCGTAGACCGGCACGCTGTCGACCACGGAACCGATCAGCGCACGCACGGATTTGCCGGCCTGTTTTCCCTTCGCGTCCCACATGGCAATGTTCACCAGACCGCGCGCCCAGCGCAGCAGGCCCACCGCACCGAAATACTCGAATTCCTTGTCACAAACTTCGTCGAATCCCCGCGTATCCGCCACTTCGCGGCCCAGCGCGATCATCTGCACATCCGCCAAGGCACCCTTGATCGCCTCCGGGTTGAAATGAAAGGCCAACAAATATCCCTCGCCCACCGTGTCGTCCTCGAGGGTCAGGCGCGCCACCACGAAGTTGATCGAAGGGATCTGATGGGTGGCATCCGCAATCGGTTGCGACAGCGGCGATTCCGCTGAAAAGAAATCCACGGCCTTGATTGTGGAACTGCTCATAGAAGGAGCCGATTAGCTCCACAGTCCGCCGCTCCCGCAAACATTATTGGCCACGGAGGCACGGAGACACCAAGAATCTCTCCTGCTCCTGCATGGCCGTATACATTGGGGAGATGATGTATGCGCACTAACCTGGTAATATTCCGTTGGCAGTGTTTTTCCATCCTCCGTGACTCCGCGGCTCCGTGGCAAAATCCCCGGTCACCAATATTTTGGTGGATTTTCCCGGTGGGTTATGGCTTAACCCACCCTCCACAACGGACGCTTAGCTCAGTTGGTTAGAGCACCTGCTTCACACGCAGGGGGTCTGCGGTTCGAGTCCGCAAGCGTCCACCATCCTTCGCCCCTCGATAAACTCGGGCTACGGATGGCACGGCCAGGATCAGTTCGATTTTGGCAGCGCCAACGCCATAAAGGCCGCGGCCAGCGCGAAACCGAACGCGCCCCAGAGGCAGCCATTCAGGCCGGCGACTTGATACAGCATGCCGGAGAGGAGACAGCCGATCAGGCGTCCACCGGCATTCGCCATGTAGTAAAAGCCGACGTTGAGCGCTACCTTGTCGCCATCGGTGTAGTCGAGAATCAGGTAGGAATGCACCGCGGAGTTCAGGGCAAACACGACCCCAAAGACCGCCAAGCCGCCCACAATCACAGGACCGGCGGGCAGTCCTGTCGCGAACCCCAACGGGATCGCGGCCGTCACTATCGCGAGGATAAAGCAGATCAAGGCAGTCGTGCCGCCCGCCGGGGTGCGTCCGCGTAGCAAGGCCGGCGCGCCACCTTGAATGATACCGTAGCCAATCACCCAGAAGGCCATGAAGGCGCCTACTTCGGCAAAATTCCACCCAAGCACGCCGCTCAGAAAAACCGGCACGCCAACCACAAACCAGATGTCGCGTGCGCCGAATAAAAAGAACCGCGCCACGCAAAGGACATTGATCGCGCGACTCTTGGCAAAGAGCTCGCGCCAACCGGCCTTGACCTTCGCCCGACCCATCCCGCGCGGTAACGTCAGCCATGCCCCGAGCCATACCAAGACCAGCACCCCGGCCATGATCCAGAGCGCGCCGGAAAATCCGGCCACCGTGAGCAAAAATCCACCGAGGAAAAAGCCCACGCCCTTAAGCGCGTTTTTAGAACCGGTGAGAATGGCGACCCATTTGAACAAGGTCCCTTTTGCATCGGGTGGCACGAGCACCTTGATTGCGCTTTTCGAACTCATCTTCGTCAGATCCTTCGCGACGCCGGACAGGGCCTGCGATCCCATCACCCACGTCACCGATAACATTTCTGACCACAGCGGATTCAGCAATGCCAGCATCACGAGTGCGACCACCTGCAGGGCTAATCCGGCGACCAAGGTCACCCGCAGCCCCATGCGCGAGGCAATCCAACCGCCGAGCAGGTTGGTCACGATGCCGCAGAACTCGTAGAGCAGAAACAAGAACGCGAGCGTGACCGGCGAATAGCCCAGGTTGAAGAAATGCAACAACACCAGCATCCGCAGTGCGCCGTCTGTCAGCGTGAATCCCCAATAAGCTCCGGTGACCACGATGTAGTTGCGAAGATTCAACGCGAAGTGATTCAGAGCGAGGTCGCCACTTTACGGGTCAACTCCGCCATACGGTTGGAGTAACCCCACTCGTTGTCATACCACGCGTAGAGTTTCACCATCCGTCGGTTCACGACCATCGTCGAGAGTGCATCGATCGTCGCGGAGGCTGGATTGCCCTTGAAGTCGATGGAAACCAAAGGGCGCGTTTCGTAACCGAGGATGCCCTTGAGCGGTGTTGTCTCACTGGCCGACTTGAGCAGGGCATTCACTTCTTCGACCGTGGTGTCGCGCTTCACCTGAAACACGCAATCGGTCAATGAGCCGGTCAGAAGCGGCACGCGTATCGCGTGGCCATTCAGCTTTCCCTGTAATTCCGGATAGATCAGACCGATGGCGGTGGCACTACCAGTGGTGGTGGGGATAAGCGACAGACCCGCCGCGCGAGCACGGCGCAGATCCTTATGCGGCGCATCGATGATGGTCTGCGTATTGGTCGCATCATGCACGGTCGTGATCGCACCGTGTTCAATGCCCAGTCCCTCGTGGATCACCTTCACAATCGGAGCAAGACAGTTGGTCGTGCAGGACGCATTCGTGAGCAAATGATGCTTTGCGGGATCATAGAGCTGATCATTGACGCCCATTACGATATTGAGCGCGTCTCCGCCTTTGACCGGCGCCGCCACGATGACTTTCTTCACCCCACGATCAAAATAGGGCGCGAGTTGATCCGGCGTGCGGAATTTCCCGCTGCATTCCAACACGATATCCACGCCATGCGCCGCCCAATCCACGTCGCCGGGCTTGGTGTATTCGGAGAATGCGATCCGGTGGTCGCCGATGCGAATGGCATCCGCGCCGTCGGCCATCGCCTCCTGTGACCAGCGACCCTGCACGGAGTCAAAGTTCAACAGATGCGCCGCACACTCCGATCCACCCTTGGGGTCGTTGATGACCACCCACTCAAACTCCGGCCAGTCCCAGGCCGCGCGCAGGGTGAGCCGGCCGATGCGGCCAAAGCCATTGATGCCAATGCGGATTTTTTTCATTGGGATAGGGTGGCTTAGTCACACCCGCAGGCCGCATCGGCCGCCATGGCCTTACGGCAGCGTTTCAAACGGGCGAGGTCCTGTTTGAAGACCTTGTCTTCCTGCACGCAGTCCTGCAGGCAGCGGAGATTTTTCCCGAGCTCCTTCGACGGCTTGGCAGGCAGACGGTAAACCATCCAGTTGCCTTCCCGCTCCGCCTGCACCAAGCCGCGTTTGCGCAGATAGGCCAGATGCTTGGATATCTTCACCTGGGGTTCGCCCAGAATATCTTGAAAGTGACAGACGCAAAGTTCGCCGGAATTCAACAGATTCAGGATGCGCAGCCGGGTGCGATCACAGAGGCATTCGTAAATCGAGATCAGGTTCATACACTTTTCGTATACTCATAAAGGTATATTCTTCAAGCGGTATATTGTCACAATATCGAAAACCTCGAACCTGTTGAATGTGGAATGCTGGAAATCCGGAAAAATACCTGAACCGAAGCCCTAAATAATTGGATGGATTGGATTCCTGATTTCCAGCTTTCCATATTAAATCCTACTGCGTCTCGCCCATGATTGGGCTTTTTCCAGCCTGCCCACCATAACCTCGGCGAAAGAGGGTTTTCCTGATTCCCACAGTAATATCCTTCCGCACCTCATTCCCGGATCGGGAGTTTTTCACCCTTCCAGCTTTCCACATTCAAGAGCATCCCCTCACCCGCCGGCCGACTTACGCCAGGCGCGCGGAGTCACCTTGAAGGCCCGGCGAAATTGCGTGCTGAAATGCTGCGAAGAACTGAACCCGTATTGTAGCGCCACGGTGGTCACGTCGTAACCGGGTTGACGCAGCGTATCGCGCGCGGCTTCGAGGCGCATCTGCAAGTGGTAAGCAGCCGGGGTCATCCCCACCTCGCGGCGAAACTGGGTGCAGAAATGGGGCACACTGCGCGCGGTCGCCACGGCCGCCAGATCCGCCAAGGGCAGGCGGCATTGCAGGTTCTGGCGCAGAAAGGCCACCGCCTTTTGCACGCCATAGGAATAAGGCAGGTGAGGCTCCGGCTGACTCCCTTCGCCCTGCGCCAAAGTATCGAGCCGTTGCTCCAGTAGAGAAATGAACATCACGAGGCACGCGGTGATGGCCTCGGTGCGCCGGGCGCGCGGCGTCACGATCTGCCGCATCAGGCTGCGCAACACCGGCTCGACTTCATCGCAACCGGGCACCAACTGCGGTCGTTCCTTTTTCAAACGCAGTGCGAGCCGCCGTCCCGCCGGACCGAGTTTCGCCAAGTCGACCCCCATCCACAAGTGCTGGTTCTCGGGATTACGTTTGGTGCCGGTGCCATGACTCTCCTGCGGATAGGCCACATAGAGATCACCCATGTTTTGCACCGCCGTCGTGCCATTGGCCCGCCAGGTGGCCTGCCCGCGGGACAGATAGAGAAACTCAAATCCCGGATGCGTATGCGGCTTGAGGAAATGACCCTCGCAGCACAGCGCCTCCCCGCAATGGGTCAGCTCCGGTAAATCATCCACCGGGTTTTCGTAGGCAAAGCCACTGATGATCTGGGGGTCACGCAGAACTTGCATAAGGGTCTGCTGCTGACGTTATCTGTGCGCTTATTTCATGCGAGCGTAATTTAATATACAAACTGACGAAACCCGATGAACGCCATTTTCCGGACAATCCAGTAAGCTTTCCTTCCCTCAAAAATGCCCACCCCTCCTCCCTACGAACTCACCCCGGCCCAGCAGGAAGCCTATCATCGCGACGGCTATTTGCTGGGTTTGCCCCCGATCTACTCACAGGAGGAAATGACGCGGATCAATGCGGAGCTGCCCCACCTGCTCACCTTGTTGCGCGAAGGCGAGACCACCAATGAGATGCGCGAGTGGCATCACGAGAGCACTTACCTGTATGAGATAGTGATGAACCCACGGATCCTCGATCTTGTTGAGGGTATCCTCGGGCCCAATTTCTACGTGTGGGGCAGCCATTTCTTCATTAAACCGCCGCACAGCAAGGGCACGGTGCCTTGGCACCAGGACGCCTATTACTGGCCGCTGTCACCCTGCAACACGGTCACGGTCTGGATCGCGTTCGACGACGTCGACGAGCAGAACGGCGGCATGAAGCTCATCCCGGGTTCCCATCTCGGCGGACTGATCAAGCACCGCCAGAAAGACGACGCGAACGCCACGCTTTCGCTCGGCCTCGAAGATGGCACCGATTTCAAAACCGATGGCGCCGTGCAGTTCCGGCTCAAGGCCGGCGAAATCTCCATGCATGATGATCGCGCCATCCATGGTTCGCAGGCCAACCCTTCCGGTCGACGACGCGCCGGACTTACCATCCGCTATTCCGGCACCAACGTGAAACCCGACCTCAAGGTGAGTCCCGATTTTGTAGCCCATCTGTGCCGCGGCACCGATACCTACGGTCACACGCCCTATGCCCCGGCGCCCACGGCACGCTACGGCCGCAAGGACTACCGCCGGAGCGAGGCACCGGCCGACGGCTACGAACTCAATCCTACCCGTTGAACCTCTGCATTTTCCTACCCTCGATTACCAACGTCTGAACCCTTTTCTCCTTTTATCATGAGCAACGAAACCTCCCACCGCCTCACCGCGGATCAAAAGAAATTCTATCACGAGAACGGCTACCTGCTGGGTCTTCCCGCCATCTTCACCAAGGAAGAAATGGAGAAGATCAATGCCGAGCTGCCCAACCTGCTCGCGCTGCTCAAGCCCGGCGAGTCCACCAAGGACATCCGCGAGTGGCACGAGACCAGCACCTACCTTAACGATATCTGCAAAAACCCGAAAATTCTCGATCTCGTAGAGAGCATCCTCGGGCCCAACTTCTACTACTGGGCGAGCAACTTCTTCATAAAGGAACCGCACAGCCTATCCACCGTCGGCTGGCACCAGGATTCATATTACTGGCCGATGGCGCCCAACAATTCCGTCACGGTCTGGCTGGCCTTCGATGACGTCGACGAGGAAAACGGCGCCATGAAACTCATTCCCGGTTCACACCTCGGTGGCATCATCAAGCACCGCAAATCGGAAGTCACCGATTCCGTGCTCACGCTTGAACTCGCCGACGGTTCTGACTTCAGCGCCGACAGCGCCGTGCAATTCAAACTCAAGGCCGGCGAGTGCTCCCTACACGATGACCGTGCCATTCACGGCTCGCAGGCCAATCCTTCCGGCCGCCGCCGCGCCGGTCTCACCATCCGCTACTCGGGCACCAACGTGAAGAATGACCTTTCGGTGAACCCGAACTTCAAGGCCTACCTCTGCCGCGGCGTGGATGAATTCAACTACAACCCTCCCGGCGTCGAACCCACCCAGCGCTACGGCCGGCCAAACTTCAAGCCCGTCAGCAACGAGGAGGCTGGGAAAGGGTGAGGAATTAAATTAGCCACGGAGACACCAAGACACGGAGGACAATCCGTTCTCTGTGCCTCCGTGGCAAAAAGACAGCAGGCTATTTTTTCGTTTTGACCGGCCGTTTGCGCTTCGGCACGACCGTGCGGCACATTTCGCACACCGTGCCGTCGCAGCCACGGGCGGTGCAGTGTTCACGGCCGTAGTAAATGATCCGCAGGTGCAACTGGTTCCAGTGCTCGATCGGAAAGAGCCGCTTCAAATCCTTCTCCGTTTGCTCCACGTTTTTACCCGCGGTCAGTTTCCAGCGCTGGGCCAGGCGATGTATGTGTGTATCGACCGGAAAAGCCGGCTCGCCAAACGCCTGTGACATGACCACCGAAGCGGTTTTATGCCCGACGCCCGGCAACGCCTCGAGCTCGGCGTAGGTTCGCGGGACCTGCCCGCTATGCAGGTCGACCAACATGCCAGACAGGACGGAAATCGCCTTGGCCTTTTGCGGCGACAATCCGCACGGTCGGATGACGGCTTGGATCTTTGCCACCGGCACCTTGGCCATGTCCGCCGGATTATCCGCCAAGGCCCAAAGGTGGGGTGTGACCAAATTGACCCGTTTGTCGGTGCACTGTGCTGATAGCAATACCGCCACCAGCAGGCTATAGGCGTCTGTGTGGTCGAGCGGCACCGGGGTTTCCGGATAAAGCTCGGCCAAGCGCCGATCAATGTAGGCGGCCCGGTCAGCCTTGGTGCAGATGGGTTTGGAACGCTCCACGGGAAAAAGGAAACAGTGCGGCTTTCGCCCTGAAAACAAATCCTTAATTGCCGCCGGATATCCAAATCGCGGTTGCGCCACGCCCGAGCCCGCCTAGGTTCGCCCTTCATGGCATCGCAACGCGACCTTCTCGCCCCGCTCGACACTTTTGAACGCCGGCACACCGGTTCACCCGCCGCCGATACGGCGGCCATGCTGCAGCTCACCGGCTTCGCCTCGCTTGACGCCCTCACCGATGCCGCCGTGCCCGCCAGCATCCGCCTGCCCAACGAATTGAATCTGCCGGCCGCCGCCGGTGAATCGGCCGCCCTGGCCGAGTTGCGCGCCATCGCCAATCAGAATCAGGTTTTCCGCAGCTTCATTGGCATGGGTTACTACGACACCGCCGTTCCCGGAGTCATCCAACGAAACATCCTCGAAAACCCCGGCTGGTATACGGCCTACACGCCCTACCAATCCGAAATCTCCCAAGGCCGCCTCGAAGCCCTGCTTAATTTCCAAACCGTCGTCACCGATCTGACCGGTCTTGAAATCGCCAACGCCTCGATGCTCGACGAGGGCACGGCTGCAGCTGAGGCCATGATGATGTGCCATCGCATCAAGATCGGGGCCCGGGCTGAAACCAGCACGTTCTTCGTTTCCGAGAAATGCCATCCGCAGACGATCGACATCGTCAAGACCCGCGCCCAGCCACTCGGCGTTGAAGTCGTGGTCGGCGACCACCAAACTTTCGACTTCGCCGGTAAAGTCTTCGGCGTGCTCGTGCAATATCCTGACACGACCGGCAGCATTCAGGACTTCACGGAGTTCTTTGCGAAAGCCCACGCCGCCGGCGCGCTGGCCGTCGTGGCGACCGACCTGCTCGCGCTCACCCTGCTGCGCGCTCCCGGTGAGTTTGGCGCCGATGTCGCCGTCGGCTCCGCCCAACGCTTCGGTGTGCCCATGGGTTTCGGCGGACCACACGCCGGTTTCCTCGCCACCAAGGATGCCCACAAACGCCAGATGCCCGGTCGCCTCGTCGGCGTCTCCAAGGACGCACAGGGCAATCCGGCCATGCGCCTCGCCCTCGGCACGCGTGAACAACACATCCGCCGCGACAAGGCCACGTCGAACATCTGCACGGCGCAAGTGCTGCTCGGCGTGATGGCGTCGATGTATGCGGTCTATCATGGACCTGCTGGGCTCAAGCGCATCGCGCAGCGTGTGCGCCTGCTCACGCAACTGTTGGCCACAGGACTCAAACAACTTGGCGCTTCGATCAACGCCGACCCGGTCTTCGATACGCTCACCATCGGCAACGTCGCCGCAGATCGCGTGCACGCCGCCGCCGCCGCCCAACGTATCAATGTCCGGCGGATCGACACCTACAACGTGGGCATCTCGCTCGACGAAACGGCTTCGCTCAAGGACGTGGCCACTCTGCTCAGTTTCTTCGGCGATGCGAAATTGCCGGAAGTGGATGACATGGTCATTGATTACCCTTCTCCGATCGGCCGCTCTTCCGCGTTTCTGGCGCACAGTGTGTTCAACCGTTACCACACCGAGCACGAAATGCTCCGCTACATTAAACGGCTCGAAGCGAAGGATCTTTCGCTCTGCCATTCGATGATCTCCCTCGGTTCGTGTACGATGAAACTCAACGCCACGAGCGAGATGTTTCCCGTGTCGTGGGCGGAGTTCGGCAAACTGCATCCCTATGCCCCGGTCGAGCAGACCCGCGGGTATCAAAAGCTCTTTGCCGATCTGGAAACGTGGCTCGCCGAAATCACCGGCTTTGCCGCCGTGTCGTTGCAACCCAATGCCGGCTCCCAAGGCGAATACGCCGGGCTGCTCGTCATCAGCGCCTACCACCAGTCGCGCGGCGATGGCCACCGCAACATCTGCTTGATCCCCACCAGCGCCCACGGCACCAATCCCGCCAGCGCCGCGATGTGCGGCCTGCAGGTCGTGCCCGTCGCCTGTGATGACAACGGCAACATCGACGTCGCCGATCTCAAGGCCAAGGCCACGCAACACGCCGCCAATCTCGCCGCGCTCATGGTCACCTATCCCTCGACCCACGGCGTGTTCGAAACCTCGATCAAGGAGATCTGCGCCACAATTCACGAGCATGGTGGCCAAGTTTACATGGACGGCGCCAACATGAACGCGCAGGTCGGCCTCACCTCACCCGGTTTCATCGGCGCGGATGTGTGCCACCTCAATCTGCACAAGACCTTTTGCATTCCTCACGGTGGCGGCGGACCCGGCATGGGCCCGATCGGCGTGGTGAAACACCTCGCGCCTTACCTGCCCAGTCATGCGGTTTCCGCTCCCTCCATCGCCAAGGCCGACACCGCCATCGGTGCGGTCAGCGCCGCGCCTTACGGTTCGGCTTCGATACTCGTCATATCGTGGATGTATATTCGCATGATGGGACCGGATGGACTGAAACGCGCCACCCAGTTTGCGATTCTCAACGCGAACTACATCGCCAAGCGGTTGGCACAGCATTTCCCCGTGCTCTATCAAGGCGCACAAGGCTTGGTGGCGCATGAATGCATCCTCGAATTCCGCCCGTGGAAACAGCACGGCATCGAGGTCGAGGACGTCGCCAAGCGATTGATCGACTACGGTTACCATGCCCCGACGATGTCCTTCCCCGTGCCCGGCACGCTGATGATCGAGCCGACCGAGAGTGAAACCAAGAGCGAGCTCGACCGTTTCTGCGATGTGCTCATCTCGATTCACGGGGAGATGGCTGCCGTGGCCAGCGGTGAAAGCGACAAGGCCAACAACCCACTCAAACACGCACCCCATACCGCGGCGGTGGTAGCCGCGACCGAGTGGGACCACCCCTACTCCCGCGAAACCGCGGTTTTCCCCGACAAACACACTCGCGCCGCCAAGTTCTGGCCGGCCGTCGGCCGCGTCGACAATGTTTACGGTGACCGCAACCTCGTGTGCTCGTGTGTCGGGATGGAGGCCTACGCGGAAAGCACGCAGGCCTGAATTACGCAGTGGGATTCAGGGCGAAGTGGATCGTCTGCAGCACGGATGACCACTTGTGATCGCGGCTGGGCATCGCGCATAGACAACCCGCGGAATACGTCTTCGGTCGCCAGCTCATGACTGCCTCGAGCGGTTGCCCGAGCAGCGGTTTCTCGTCATTGGCGATCTGCAGAATGCGGCCGCTCGTGTGCATGTAACTGCACATACGTTCATGACCATCGGTGCCGGGAAGGGGTGCGCACTCCATGGTGCGAATAGGACGGCCCTCACCCACTGATCCAAGCGAAACCCGGTAAACCATGGTCAAAGGAATGCCACTGCAGGTCGCACCCTCGAACTCGAGGCTCGCATCCACTCCGCCATCCGCCTGCGGGGTCAAGGTGAGGCAACCGTCGCGCCAGCGTTCCAAGGCACTCGGAGTCATCGTATAACCGGGAACAGATGGCGTGGTCGGATTCATGGCGTGGCGTGCCGATAGATATCATCCACTGCCAGAAAAGAATCAACCGCCAACGCACGGATGCGGTGGGCGATTGAAAACGTCAGAAACACTAACCTCAGGAAAACAGGATCGTCTTGTTGCCCTGCACGATCACGCGGTCTTCGAGATGGTAGCGCAACCCACGCGACAACACGGCATTCTCCACGTCCTTGCCCAGCCGCATCATGTCCTTGATCGAATCACTGTGACGGATCCGCGTTACGTCCTGTTCGATAATCGGACCCGCGTCCAACTCCTCGGTGACGTAGTGACAGGTCGCGCCGATGAGCTTTACGCCGCGTTCCTCGGCCTGATGGTAGGGTTTGCCGCCGATGAAGGACGGCAGGAAACTGTGATGAATGTTGATCACGCGGTGACGGTAGCGTTCGCACAACCACGGCGGGAAGATCTGCATGTAGCGCGCGAGCACGATGGTGTCGGGCTCGGCCGCGCCAATGAGATCGGCCGTCTTTTCCAGCGCGGCCTGTTTGCCCGCGGCATCCTTCGGCACGGGCACATGGTGGTAAGGAATGCCATACCACTCGACCAGCGAACGCAGATCGTCGTGATTGGAAATCACGCACGGGACATCGAACTCCAAGTCGCCGACCTTGCGACGGTGCAGGAGGTAGGCGAGGCAGTGGTCGAACTTGCTGACGAGCAGGACAACGCGTTGGCGGCGCTCGGCATCGACCAACCGCCAATCCAACTTGAGCGACTCGGCCAGGGACTTGAACTCGGCTTCCAATTTTTCACGAACACCGGAACCGCCCTCCACCAGGAACTCCGAGCGCATGAAAAACATGGCGCTGCGGGGATCGTTATACTGGGCGGCATCCGTGATCGAAGCGCCGCGATCGGCCAGGAAGGTCGCCACGCGGGCAACAATCCCGGTCCGGTCGGGACAGGATGCGATCAACCGCAGACGGGCAGGTTCCGGAGCACTCATGATTCGTTGAGCCGGTTGTAGGAAACCGTGGCACGAACTTCGGTTTGCACGTGGCGTTCGACCACGGGACGGTTCGAGCCGCCGTTTTCCTCACCCCAGACGAGTTTCACCTCGGTGCCTTCAGCCACATCTTCATCGAGCATGGCGAGCGAGAACCAACCCTTCACGTTGACGGTATAAACGGTATAGGTGGAGAGACCGACGAGCTTGCCGTTGATCTGCACCTTGTCGAAGGGCAGAATCGCGTAGTAGGCATTCGGCATTTCCATGTATTTGTAGCGTTCGCCATCGCCGAGCTGGCTGGCGAAGATCTTCAGGGAGTCTTCCTTGTTCCAGCGCAGCCAGACCTTGCGGCGGTGCGGCTGCGGCTCGAGTTTCTCGAGGGCCTCGCGACCGATGAAGTCATGGTCAAACTTGACGTGGCGGCCGTAACCGAGATCCCAAGGGGTCTGGTAGTAGTCCTCGATGTTGTTTGAGCTGAAGCTGCCGCCAATGGAGGCGTTGGCCTCAAAGCCGTTGTCCGGCAACCATTCGCGGTAAGCCTTGAGCTTCTCGGTCCAGATCGCAGGCATAGGGGAAGGGATCCAACCGCTCTCGGGCGAGACGGTCGAGTAGGAGCGCGCCCCACCTTGCACCAAACCGAATTGCTTGCCGGCCTTGAGGATGGCCGCGCGCACGGTTTCACCATCCGCCGCCGGACCGTGCAGTTCGAGACCACCCATGCGGGACATGTTGTGATTGAGGGCGCGGACCTTGCAGCCGGCGATCTTGAGATCGCCCATGTTGAAGAACTTGATCTCAGGGAACTCGCCTTCGTGCACCGCCTTGATGAGGTCGAGCGCGTTCGGGCCCTGAATCTGGAAACGATAGAGCAGACGGCCCGTCGGGTTGGAGACCGAGCGTTCGTCACGCGTGACCTTCACGTCGTAGTTGCCGACGATGGCATTGTATTCCACCCAGTTTGGGACGGAGGGGCGGCCAACGATGCTGACCTTGTTCTCGGAGTGGCCGAAGAGAATCGCGTCACCGATGACGTGGCCTTCGTGGTTACAGGTCACGATCTGCTTCGCCTTGTTGGGCCCGAAGTTCTTGAAGGTGTTCACCGCGACATCGGAGAGCAGACGCATCACGTCCGGACCTTCGAAGTAGGTGTCCTTCATGTGGAAGGACTGGTCGAAGAGGACGACGGTGTTTTGCCAGGCGGCCTGCTCATCGCGCCAATTGGAATATTCGGGCTTGTCGGGAAACTGATAGCCGCCGGTGGGGGCGTTGCGCAGCAACACAACGGCATTGCCGCCGTATTGCTGGAACTTGGCTTCGAGACTGGAGGGTTTTGCTGTGCTCATAATATGGTGGGTTATTTTCTATCGGTTATTGGCTATTTGTTAAGGACGGATGTGCGGATCGGTTTGTGTAGATTGGAAAGTAGGGACGGACCGCCCTACCAAGATTAAGGCGGCGAAAGGGTCTTCGGAGATTGGGGTGACTGTTGCTTGGTCAGATGGTCGCGACCGAGCCAAGTGTTGGCCCAGCTGGAGGTGCCGCGCAAAGTCTGGTCCTGCATCACCGGGGTGTGGGCGAGCAGTTCCTCGGCGCGGCCTTCGTATTTCAAGCGGTCATAGGCGCGTGACCAGATACACTCAAAGTCATCCACCTCACACAAGCCGTCGCGCGTGCCACCGCAGGGACCGTTGCGCTGGTTTTTGGCGCAGGATGATTCGGGACAGAGAAAGGCAATCTCGGGCAGCGAGCAATCGCCGCAATCCTTGCAACCGAACATCACGCTCTTGCTCGCATGCTCGATGGCCCGCATCCAGCCAGGACCCTGCATCGGATCATTGGCACTGCCGCAGAGTTTGGCGCCAAGTTTCGCGATGCCCTTGCCCGGCGTGAACATCAGATCATGGGTGAATTTCGAAAAACGATACGAGTAGGTGATGTTGCGTGCATTGGGCAACTCCGGCTCGGTCGGCCGCGAAACATCGGCCAATCCGGTTGCCTCATCTTGGGCGTAGACAAAATACTCGCCGGGTCGCGAGTAGCGGATTTCGCGGGCAAACTGCTTCCAGTCGTCGGCGCTAAAGCTGCGCTCAATCTCGAGCACTTGGTCAATCTCGGCCACAGTGTGCACGCCGCCAAGATAGGCGCCGCGGTAGCCGAGGCCCCGGTAAATCGCGATCTGCTTGGCCGCGAGTTCGTGGAAGAATGCTTTGCCCTTATCGTGGCTGGATCCCTGCTGCTCGCAGATTTCGGCGAGCTCGTCGGAAATCACGACGCCGGGAATGCGTTGCGACTTGAAGACCCGTGCCACCCCGGGGGTGAGCGCATACACATTGCCGATCAGCGGCACGTTGCCGTGCCCGCGCTGCTGCATCCACCCGAGCAACTCGTGGATCTTGCGCGAATCATAGCCGATCTGGTTAATGAGAAACCGCGCCCCGGCCGCGATCTTGCGCTCCATCTTCAGGAGCTGCGGCACGATCTCATTTTCATGGAGTTTGAAATTGGTGACAACCGCACCGGGAAAGAACTTGGTCGGATCAAGCCGCGCCTGCTTCTTGGCCGAAGCACGCGTCACATCGAGCCCCGCGTTCATCTGCCCGAGCAGAGTCAGCAATCCAATTGAATCGATATCAAAAACCGGCTTCGCCCCGCCACCGATGCCACTGCCGGAGTAGTCGCCGCTCAGCACAAGCAGATTGTGGAACCCTTCGCTGGCCAAATGCCATGCTTCGCTTTCGAGGCCGTTGCGGTTGAAATCCTTGCATGAGAGGTGAATCACGACCTCCCGACCGGCATCCAGAAACGGACCGCCCAAAGCCGGTGCCGCCAACATAGGATTGCCCCCGGCATTGTCGGTGATCGATACCCAGTCGATCGGGGCATAACGCGCGAGTTCTTGGGAAAACCCCAAGGTCTTGGATGCCCGGGTTTCCAACACGGTGCCGCGGGTCGATACCAGTTCGACCCCGAGCATAAACTCGGAGGACGCGACAAATTTATCCGGCAAGGTGGACATGGTAAGGAAAGGGAACCTCAGACTACGGGGTAGCCGGAAAGGGACACTCCGACCAGACTCCGCGCGGAGTCATGCAGCACGGGAGTGGACGATATGGGGAGACGGAGCAGCACAAATTACAGGGGTTGGGCAATCGGGTGCCAATATTACGCGAGTTAACATTGCACGTCTTGGTGCTTTGGGCTTGGCTCTATTTGCAAATCGGGCACTCACTCATGAAAAACCCAGTTTCACGTCCCATTGCGGTCACTTTGCCGGCTTACGGTCTCGCTTTTGCAGAGAGCGTGCACGGGCCGCGTTTTCATATGGGTGAGCGGACAGACCCCTTTCACAAAATCATCTACGTGTTGCAGGGCCGGGTGCAGTTTACCGAGAGCGACCACGGCAAACCCATACAAGCCACGGCCGGATCCGCTTTCTGCGTCAATGCGGGTATTCGGCACAAAGTCACCGACTCGGAGCCACCCACCCTCCTGCTACTGTGCTTCACCCGTGAATTTCTGTCACGGGATGCCGAACTGGAACGCCTCTGGACGAAGTTAACCGGCACGCGCGCGGCCGGGGTGCGGCCGGACGGAGCCTGGGGTTCCCGCTTCGAAACCCTATGGCGGGCCGGAATCGTCGAGCAAACCGGCACCCAGCCGGGTCGCGAAGTCGCCTTGCGGGCTGCCGCGGAAAACATCCTCGTCGCGCTGGCCCGACTGCCGGTCGATGCGCCGGACGATCTGGCGGGCCGCCGGGTGGCCAACGTGGCCCGTGAACTCGCCGGGACCTTTTACGAACCTTGGAGCTTGGAGCGCGCCTGCACTCGCGCGGGGATGTCCCGCCGGCATTTCAGCAAACTCTTCCGCAGCCAGATCGGTTGCTCCTTTTTGGAACACCTCACCGAGCTGCGTCTGAACCATGCCGCCAAACTACTGAAGGAGAATCATCACTCGATCATCGGCGCGGCCTTCTCCAGTGGTTACGGCGACCTGTCGCATTTCTACCGGTTGTTTCGCGCCCGTTTCGGCCAGCCACCCCGGGCTTGGTTGGAAAAAAGACACGGCACGGACTTGCCCTCCAAGAACGGAGGCGGCTAGCTGGAATTCGTCTCATGAAAATCATCCGTCACCTCTCCCCTACTGGACCAGCCTACGCCGCCTTGCAGCCCGATGGCTCCGCCCGCGTCATCACTGGCGACATCTACGGCGAATATAAAGTCGCTGACGAAGTTATCCAACCCGGCAAGCGCCTCGCTCCGATCGTGCCGACCCAGATTCTCTGCATCGGCCTGAACTACCGCCAGCATGCGGCGGAGAGTAACGCCAAAGTGCCGGAACGCCCCATCCTTTTCGTCAAGGGCATCAACACGCTGCAAAACCCCGGAGACCCGATTGAGATTCCGACCAAGCTCGCCAGCCACGAGGTCGACTACGAATGCGAACTCGCCGTCGTCATCGGCAAGGCCTGCAAAAACGTCAGCCGCGAGGATGCGCTGAACTACGTGCTCGGCTACACTTGTGCGAACGATGTTTCAGCCCGCGATCACCAGATCAAGCTCGGCGGCGGCCAATGGTGCCGGGGCAAGTTCTTCGACACTTTCGCCCCGCTCGGTCCGGTGCTCGTCACGACGGACGACATCCCCAATCCCAACACTTTGAAGATCGCCACGATCCTCAACGGCAAGCGCGTGCAGGATTGGACCACGAGCGACATGATCTTCGACGTGCCCGCCATCATTTCCTATCTGAGCGGAAGCACGACCCTCGTGCCCGGCACCGTCATTCTGACCGGCACTCCGCAAGGCGTGGGCATGGCGGCCAAGCCTAATCCGGTTTGGCTCAAGGCCGGTGACAGCGTCAGCATCGAAATCGAAAAGATCGGCACGCTGACCAATCCGGTGGTCGACGAAGTCTGAGCGGATTTAAGCGCAAAGGCGCGAAGTCGCAAAGTAATGTAGGGCGGGATCGCTGATCCCGCCTTTTATCTTTAACGCAGAGGTCACAGAGAACACAGAGTAGAAAATTCAAAACTCCGCGATCTCCGTGCTCTCTGTGTTAAAATTCCCGTTGATCAACTTTGTGTCTCCGCACCTCAGCGTGAGACAAAAATCTGCTTCGCGTCCGGACGGATTTCGGCCGTAATTCAACCTCATGCAACACGTGCATCTCGATAGCGTGCCCTGGATGGAATGGTCCTCGACCACCGGCAAGTTTCACGGCGCCGGTAAACAGGTCTCCGAGGTGCTCGGCGCCAACCTCAACGCCAACCTCGTGGACGGCGGGCATCCCTTCGATTTGGAATACGGCAAACTCCTGCCCGGCAAGGCGGGCTGCCCGTTTCACAGTCACTCCGCCCAATGGGAATGTTACTACATTGTCAGCGGCACCGGCACGATGCGCTACGGCGATCAACGCCGCCAACTCCGTGCCGGCGACAACGATCTGCTTTACTATTTGGTGGCGGACAATCCCACCAGCGAGTTCTGGCACTACCCTGATTCCGACAAATACGGCTTCAAACCCGGCGGGGTGATCTTCCGTAAAACGGACGCGCACTACGATCTCGGCGAGGACGATCCTCCCGGCGAACCCTTGGTGAGCGAACCGCGCAAGGCTTTACCCGAGATGCACGCGCAGTTCATCAACGTGGCCGAAATCAAGGAAGATCACCGGCACTCACCCAAAAATAAATTCAGCTCTCACTGCCGCGATATTTCCCTGACCTTGGGCGGTAAGCGAAATGCTGACGTCGCCCATGGCGGCCACCCATTCGATCTGCAGATTCGTCGCATCACCGCCGGCGCCGCCATCTGTCCGTATCACAGTCACAGCGCACAGTGGGAGCTGCTGGTCTTTCTCTCCGGCCACGGCAGCGTGCGCACCCCCGATGGAATCAAGGAAGTGGGACCAGGCGACATCGTGCTGCATCCGCCCGGCACCCCGCACCAAACCCGGGCCTCCGCTGAGAGTGCCCTTGAATGTCTCATCATCACGGACAACCCGCTGGAAGACGTCTGTTACTATCCCGACAGCGACAGGTGGGGTATCCTGTCCGCCCGGAAATACTTTCGTATTACTGCACTCGACTACTTCGACGGCGAAGAGTGAGACCCCGGAGGGTTTAGGGCCCACCGGAGGATCGCGTGATTTGGTGACTCAGACCAACCGGCGACGGCGGGCTACCATCACCCCGACTAGGGCCACGGCTCCGAGTATCGCGGCATAAGTTGCGGGTTCAGGCACCGCGGAAACCGCTTGAATATAAAACTGGGTCCGCGAAGTGAACAAAGCTACCCCCAATACCCCGGAAAGCTCATCGCTGGTATCCACCACCACATTGAATTCGATTTCCACTAGATAAGACTGGCCACCTGTTAATGAGAAAGCATTCAGAGTCGTGGAAAGTGAATCCGTCGTCAATTCACCAGGAAACAGTGTATTGTCGGAAAAACTCTCCAGCTCGACAAAATCACTGCCGTTATTGCTAATGAATAAGCCAATATGGCTTAGGTAGCCGTTGGTGTAAAAGTCAGTAAACGTGCTCGTGGAAATGGTCAGTGCCTGATCTGTGTTCAGATACAACGTGTTCACCCCACCGCCGGCCCAAGTGCCTGCGCTGAGTGTCGCCACCGGCACATTGGGATAAATATCCGCATTGGCCGCGGCGCCGAGATTCAGGTTCACCGCCGTCGAATCGACGGTCAATGTATAGGCTCCATTGTTGAATAAGCCATCAATGCCGCCTGGACCAGCTCCGCCGGGAGGTCACCCGGTCGCGCTATATTTCGAACCATAGTAAAACGTGCGCCCCCATTCATCCCCGGATGCATTGTAAACCATCTGGCCCAATATAGGATCCGTGCCATTCAGATAACTGCTGCCAGCGGGTGCCGCGAAGGTTGGCGTTGCCAATGCACCCAAGTCGGTGCCTTCCACATGAACTCTGAATTGATATGGGACCGAAACGGGAGGCTGGCCCATAGCCAAAGGTGCAATGAAAGTTTTTAGAGTGACCGTCCCGGTATCGGTTTGGACATGGTCGGCGAGCTTCTCGACCGAGATGAATTCGATTTGGGCAGAAAGGTGAGCGGCAAGGCCCACCGCAATTACTGAGGCAAACAATGAGCGAACTTTCATAGTCCACCCTGTCTAACCCCTTGTTTATAAGTAGCCTACTTCAATTAGAAACGGCGATCCCGATATTAGTTTATAATTTTATAAGCAAACTCCGATCGAAACCTAAGATCTTCGCCACCACGGCGAAATCAGCTCTCAAAACAGCTAGAAACACAGATAAGGAAATATCATTAGATTTACTGTTTTTATACCAAACGCTGGAAATCCGAGCTTATCGTGGACACCCTGTTTTGGTGCCGTCGTGCCATACTTTGTCTGCTAAATTCTCGATTTTTTGGTCAGCCACTGCTCCCGACCAACTACATACAACAGCGCCACCAGCACTGCAAACGGGAGCAATGAAAGCAAATCTGCCCATGCTCCGTTGTAGAATGGGTTGTGCGCACTCGACCAAGTGAAGAGCGCCGCATCAAATTCGTCCAGCACGCCGGCGAGGAACGCGATGATGATACCGGCGATCGCACCACCCGCAATGTAACCGGAAGCCAGCAACACACCCGGACTCTTGTCGCTCGCCTCGATATGCTGCGCCTCGGTCAGGTGAGCGCGTTCGGCCTTTTTGCGGCCATGCCGATCCACCAGCCAACGGATCAAGCCACCCACAAAAATCGGCGAGGAGGAGGACAACGGCAGATACACCCCCACGGCAAAAGCGAGCGCCGGGACGAACGACATCTCCAACACCACCGCGATCATCACTCCGAGGAGGACGAGCGCCCAAGGCAACTTGCGATCGAGAATACCCTTGATGATGTAGGACATCAGGACGGCCTTGGGGGCGTCGAATTTGTTGGTCACATGCGAACCATCGGGCCGCGTTTTGTAAGCACCATTGATGCCGGGGTCGACGAACCAGATCGCCTCACCGGCATCATTGACGAGGTAGCGGCCGGCCGGACCGCCGGCTTCATCGGTTTTCTGCCAAACGAGATAGCTGTTGCCGTCGTCGCGCGCCTGCGGACCGATCAAAGATTCGTGTTTGGTGAGCTGACTCGCATCCGTGTGCAACTGAGCCCGGGCCACTTGGGCCGCCGGCATGTAAACCGTGCCGGCTTCGTTCAGCTTCATCAGGATCGGACCCAGCAACAATGCGGAGAGAAATGCGCCGCCGAGAATCGCGAGTTGTTGATACTTCGGCGTGGCGCCGAGGAGAAAGCCTGTCTTCAGATCCTGCGAGGTCGTGCCGCCATTCGAAGCCGCGATGCATACGATCGCGCCGACCGACAGGGCCGTCACATAATGCGTGCCGCCGGTCCAACCGACCATAAGGAACACCAAGCAAGTGAACAGCAGGGTGGCGACCGTCATGCCGGAAATCGGATTCGATGATGATCCGATCTCACCGGTCAGCCGCGACGAAACGGTCACAAAGAGAAATCCGAAGATCACGATCAAGAGAGCCCCGAGCAAGTTCATGTGCAGCGAAGGCGCCATGACCACCACCGCGATCAATGCCACGATGCCAATCGCCACAAACTTCATCGAGAGGTCCCGGTCCGTGCGCGGCGTATCCACGCTGTCCGCCGGTTGGTCCTTGGTCAGTTTGAAATCCCGCAGACCACCCTTCAGACCGTGCCAGATGGTCGGGAGAGATTGAATCAAACTGATAATGCCGCCCGCCGCCACTGCGCCCGCGCCAATGTAGAGAATGTAGGCACCGCGGATATCCCCGGGACCCATTTCGGAAATCGGGATGGTGCCCGGTGCCAGAGCCTCAGTCATGCCTTCGCCAAAAAATTTGATCAACGGAATCAGCAACAGGTAACTCAACACGCCGCCGCCGCACATGATTGCGGCAATCCGCGGTCCGATGATGTAACCCACACCGAGCAGTTCAGGAGATACCTCGACACTGACCGACCCCGCCTTGAAGGGCGCGCCGAAGATTTTCTCCGGCACATCCTTCCAGCCTTTGAAAGCCACATTGAGCGTTTTGTAGAGCAGCCCGATACCGAAGCCGGTAAAAATCACCTTGGCGCCGGGCGAACTGCCCAAACCCGCGGTCTCGGCCGCTGCCATTTCCTGTTGCGCGGCGGGTGATGCTGCTGCTCGATCCGCCGCATTCGCACCCGCCTTGAGCACCGCGGCACAGGCCGTGCCCTCGGGATACTTGAGCGTAGCGTGTTCCTTCACGATCAGCGCGCGCCGCAAGGGGATCATCATCAGAATGCCCAACAAACCGCCCAACATCGCCACCAGCATCACGCGGGTGAGTTCCAGATCGAAACCAAGGATTAGGATCGAAGGCATGGTCACGCCAATACCAAACGCTAGCGATTCACCGGCCGAACCCGCGGTCTGGGTAATGTTGTTCTCCAGGATCGTGGCGTCGCGGCCGCCGACCTTTGACCAGCCGCGAAACATCGCGAGGGAGATGACCGCCACGGGGATCGAAGCGCTGACCGTCAGTCCGACCTTGAGGACCAGATAGAGCGAGGAGGCCCCGAAAACAAAACCGAGGATCGCTCCGGTGATCACGGCCCGGGCCGTGAACTCCTTCATCACGGTATCTGCGGCAATAAACGACTCAACTTTGGGGGCGGGAGAAGCAGCCATGTGGGACGTCACTATTATGACATGAGCGCCCAACTCAATCCGGGAATCCTATTGGGTGGCGATCGCGCATCCGTTCCTAAAATCTTCCGATCAACTGTTTAACCTCAGAACTCGATCCCCTCAGTCGCCGCTTGCTTGACGCTGCCCGGGGCACGTTTACGAATTTCCCCCTGCATGAAGCACTCCACGCACGTTGAAAACCCGGACGTCATCCTCATTGGGAGCGGCATCATGTCCGCCAATCTCGGGGCGCTGTTAAAACGCTTGGAACCCAAACTGCGCATCCAGCTGTATGAGGTCACCGATGAGCTGGCCCAAGAAGCTTCGCATGGTTGGAACAACGCCGGCACGGGCCACGCCGGCATCTGCGAACTGAGCTATACGCCCAACCGCGGGCCGGATGGCGAAGTCAATGTCGCCAACGCGATCAAGATATTCGAGCAGTTCGAGCAATCGCTGCAATTCTGGGGCTACGCCGTCGCCAACGGCATGATCGACACGCCACGCGACTTCATCAATCCCGTCCCCCACCTCAGTTTTGTGCACGGCCAGGAACAGGTGGATTTTCTGAAATCCCGTCATCGCGGCATGTCCGCCCACCATTTCTTTCGCGAAATGGAATACACCACGGATCGCGACCAGATCGCGAGCTGGGCTCCGTTACTGCTCGATCAACGCGGCAATGTGCCGATCGCCGCCACCAAGATGGATGGCGGCACGGATGTGAACTTCGGCGGGATTTCGCGCAAGCTGCTCGCGTGGCTGGGTCAACAGGAGGGTTGTGGCATTGCCAGCGGTCACCGTGTCGTCGATCTGGAAAATACCGCCAGCGGTTGGAATGTGAGCGTCAAGGACCTCGCGACCGGACAGCTGCGCCACAACACCGCCAAGTTCGTCTTTATCGGTGCCGGTGGGGGCAGTCTGAGACTCCTCCAAAAATCCGGCATCGCCGCCAGCAAAGGCATCGGCGGATTCCCCATCGGCGGACAGTGGCTGGTTTGCGAAAATCCGGAACTCGTCGCCCAGCATCGAGCCAAGGTTTACGGTCAAGCCCTTGAAGCGGCTCCAACCATGGCGGTGCCTCACCTCGATACCCGCGTAATCGACGGCCAACGCTCGCTCCTCTTCGGTCCCTTTGCTTCGTGGACGACCAAATTTCTCCACAAGAAAGGCAGTTGGACCGACCTCCCCGGTTCCATTCGTCCACACAATCTCCTTACCCTGCTCAAGATCGGTGCGACCAATATCCCGCTCGTCAGATACCTCGTGCAGCAAGGGACGCAAAGCATGCAGGACCGCATGGACGTGCTACACGTGTTCTATCCCGGCGCCAAAGCAGAAGATTGGAAATTGATCGACGCCGGTATCCGCGTGCAGGCGATCAAGAAGACCGACGGTGAGGCCGGCATCGTGCATTACGGCACGGAAGTTATCACCAATCCGGAGAAATCGATTTCCGCCCTGCTCGGCGCCTCCCCCGGTGCCTCGGTCTCGGTCAATATTGTGCTCGAGGTCATCAAGACGTGTTTCAGCCATCTGCTGGAAACGGACGAAGGTCGCTCCCGGATGAAGGCGATGATTCCCACCTACGACCTTGATCTCAAACAGGCCCAACACGCTGACTTCTTCCACCAAGTGCACGCGGAGGCCCGCAAGAATCTGCAACTCGACTGACTTTTCCCATGCCCAAAACCCTCTACACCGCCGCCGTCGATCTCGGCGCCACCAGTGGCCGCGTCATTCTCGGCGTCTGGTCCAAGAACAAACTCCAGCTGACCGAAGCGCATCGTTTCCCCAACGACTACCGCGAACTCGGCAATAATGCCTATTGGGAACTCGGCACTTTCTGGCACGAGGTGCAAACCGGTCTGCGCAAAGCCGCCGCCCTCCTGCCCAAAGGCTCGAAGTTGTCATCCGTCGGGGTCGATACCTGGGGTTGCGATCACGTGCTGCTCAACGACGCCGGCCGCCTCGTCTTCCCGCCGCATGCTTATCGCGACGACCGCACGCAGGCCGGCCTCAAGGCCCTCGCCCAAAACGGCGCCGACCGCATCTACGCCGCCACGGGCATCCCCAACGTTTTCTACAACACGAGTCTCCAGCTTGCCGAGACCGTCGCCCACTGCCCGGCCATCACCGATCTCGCCACCCGCTGTCTCTTTCTATCCGACTATTTCAACTACCTCCTAAGCGGAAAAATGGAGAACGAATTCACGGTCGCCAGCACATCCCAGCTGATCGACGTGCACGCCAAGTGCGACTGGTCGCGCGCCGCACTCGAACACTTCCGCATCCCGCCTTCTTGGTTCAATCAACCGATTCGCGCGGGCAAAAAACTCGGTCCCGTGCGCGGTTTGCCCGAACTGAAGGGCACGCAGGTCATCGTCGTGCCCGGTCACGACACGGCCGCCGCCTTTGATGCGATGCCCGCCGCTGAGGATGGCAACGATCTCTTCCTGAGTTCCGGCACGTGGTCCCTCGTCGGCTTCGAAAGTGCCACACCTGTCCTCGGTGCTGAGGCAGAAAAAGCCCGGGTCGCCAACGAACGCACGGGCGATGGTGGTTACCGCCCGCTGACCAATGTCGTCGGCCTCTTCCTTCTGGAGCAGATCATGCGCGACTTCAAGCATCGGCCGCAAAGCGATCACGAATGGGCTGCACTCATCAACGCCGCGGAAAAACTGCCCGTCCCGAAAGACCTGCTCGACCTGACCGACGGGGCCTTCACCAATCCCGATTCGATGAAGGCCGCGATCGATGCGCAGTTGAAGAAGCGCAAGCTCAAGGCGCCGAAAGACCTTGCCGGCTACACCCGGTTGATCTGCGACTCTATCGGCCAGGGCCACGCCAACTGCATGCAGGCTTTCGAGCGTATGACCGGCAAGACCTTCAAGCGCATCCTGATCGTTGGCGGAGGTTCGAAAAACCGGTTGCTCTGCCAAGCCACGGCGAATGCCGCGGGCATCCCGGTCATCTCTTTCAGTCTTGAGGGCACGGCCGTCGGCAACATCGCCCGCCAGCTCATCGCGCTCAAGGCCGTGAAGGATCTCAAGACCTTCCGCCGCCTGCTCACCGCCAATCTCGTGCAGAAAACCTATCGGCCGATCAAGTAACGCCTCATTTCAGATCAAGGGCTTGACGAATGCGAGGCTCTGCCGGACGAACTCGTCACCGTCGGGGCATTGGTTTTGAAACATGCCGCGGCGCCAACCGAAGTCGCCGAGCGAGGTGTTGTAACTTTCAAACTCCACAAATTCCGCCGGCGTTTCACGCATGGCCGCGAAGATTTCCTTCCACGGTGTGATGCCTTTACCCGGCACACCTCGATCATTCTCACAGGCATGCAGTGCCATCAGGCGCGGACCGACTTTGCGAATCTCGGTGGGCAGGTCGCGCACCTCGGTCGCCAAGTGATAGGTGTCGATCGCAATCTTGAGGTGCGGATGCCCGGTCATCTCGACGAGCTTCAGGGCTTGGGCCGGCGTGTTGACCAAATGCGTGCGAAAGCGGCTCATGGGTTCGATGCCCAATTTGACGCCGGCTGATTGCGCGTAGTCCGCGAGGCCATGTAGCCCTTCGGCGGTGCGCGCGTATTCATCCGTTGGCGGACGGCGACGCAGCACCTTGCCGGGACGACCATAGAGCGCACCAGAGTAGGCTTGTGCGCCTATCGCGACCGCGAGGTCGATCTGTTGTTTATGCCATTCGAAAGCGCGTTGCCGGTGGGCCGGTTCATCACCCGATAAATCCGCATCATCCGGCCACTGGCCGCCGGGACCGATGACAATACTCATTCCAGCCGCTTCCGCCGCAAGTTTCGTCAACGCCGGATCAAAATGCACATCGTCGCCGATGGATATTTCCAAGAGGTCAATGCCCAGGGCCTTGGCCCGGTCAAACAGACCGACCTCCCGGTCGCTCCAGCATTCGGTCCACAGATAGATGTGTGCGGCGTATTGCATGAGTGTCTCGAAGAAAAGGGGCCCGACGGATTGAATACAAGCCGACATGGCCCGCGGAAGCGGACGGTCCGAATTCGGCGGTCACGCTCACGATTGCCAACCCGTCCGGTCCAAGTCAGGCTGCCGGTGCTTTACTTTACCCCATGGATCACGATTACGCCCTTACCCCGGTGCCGTCGGAAGCACGCGGCCGCACCCCCCGATTCTGGAGCCTCTACGCCGGCGAACATGCCGCCGGCACGGAGTTCATGATCGGCCCCCTCTTCATCGCCGCCGGTATCGGCGCCCGCGATTTGTTACTCGGACTACTGCTCGGCAACCTGCTCGCGGTGCTCACGTGGCGGTTTCTGACCATGCCCATCGCGGCCACGTGGCGTCTCACGCTTTACCGGCAACTCGAACTGGTGGCGGGGCATCGTTTCGTGATCGTCTACAACCTCGCCAATGCCCTGCTCTTCTGCGCCCTGGCCGGGGCGATGGTCACCGTGTCGGCCACGGCGGTCGGCGTCGTGGTGCCGGTCACCATGCCGCAGCTCAACGAACTTTGGCCGACCGGGCTGGCGTGGGTCGGGATCGTCGCAGTGATCGGCGCATTGTTCACGCTCTTTGCCGCCATAGGTTACGAATGGGTCGCCCGCGTCGCCAACTGGTGCGCGCCGTGGCTGTTGGTAGGTTTTCTTGCCTGCGGATTGGTCGCATTGCCGAAACTCGGTGTGCACAGCCTCGCTGACTTTGCCCGTCTGTCCGGTGAAATCTGGACCGGCGGCGATCCCTTGCCGGGACAAACCAAGTTCACCTTCTGGCATGTGCTCTTCTTTTCCTGGTGCTGCAATGCGGCGATGCATTTCGGTATGGGCGACCTCTCCATCCTGCGCTTCGCGCGATCAAAGGCGGCCGGCTGGGCTCCCGCGGGTGGCATGTATCTGGGTCACTACATGGCGTGGGTCGCCGCCTCACTGCTTTACGCGGTGCAATTGCGCGCCGACCCCACCAACACGGCCGTGCTGCCCGGTCCCCTCGCCTATGGCGCCATCGGCATAGCGGGTTTGCTCTGCGTGATCATCGCCGGTTGGACGACGGCCAACCCAACCATCTATCGCGCCGGGCTGGCGGTGCACGCCTTGCGGCCGCAGTCATCCCGATTTGTCGTAACCTGTGCCGTGGGTGTCGTGGTCACGATCATCGGCATGTTTCCAGTCATCGCGATGCGACTGCTCGATTTCGTCGGCCTCTATGGCACAGTCCTCGCGCCGGTGGGTGCGTTACTGGCGGTGCATCATTTTGTGCTGCGCAAGGGTGAACCGATGACGAGTGCCGATCCGCATCCGGCCACTTGGATATTCTACACGGCATGGCTGGGTTCACTCGCCCTCTGCGCCATTCCGCTGAGTCGGGGAGTCTTCGCTTCCTTCCTGACTGTGCCGGCTTGGCTGCTGTGCGGTGTGATCTTTTGGGGACTACACAAGGTCACCATAAAGACTCAGGGATGATCCCGTGACGGGCCGGGATGCTCGGCTTCCCGCTGACGCTGCGTCGCCGCCATGTTATCCACCAAGTTGGGATAGCGTCGCCCGGCTAAGCGGGCCCGTTCACGTGCCCACTCAATCGATTCCGGCGTGAGTTTCGTTTTCGACTCACCCTCGGCGGGTTTATTCTGCTTCCAAGGCGGCGTGGGCATAACGTCAAAGTCTCATGGCTGCAGGCACGACTCAAGCCAGAGACGCTCATTATGCGAAATGCATTTTAGTCAGCCCAATGAAAAGGCCGCACCGTTTCGGGTGCGGCCTTGTAAATGATCGAGCGAATTGACTCAGCGCAGAAACGCTTCGTGGAGGCCGCCGTCGACCGTCACGATCTGCCCCGTGGTCTTGCTGAGACGCTGCGAGATCAGGAGGAAGTAAGCCTCGGCCTGATCCGCCGGCGTGATCGGCGCCTTGGTGAGCGTGCGATCCGCATAGAACTGAGCGAGCTTGGTCACGAGGGAGTCGGTGGCCTCGTCGTCCTTGTAGGCGATATTGTATTTCGCGAGCGAACCGATGACACGGTCGCGTGGGAACATCGCGGAACCCTGCACCACCGTGGCCGGAGCCACGCCGTTGACGCGGACCAACGGCGCGAGCTCGATGGCCATCTCGCGCACGAGGTGGTTGGCGGCGGCCTTGGAGGTGTCGTAGGCAAGCGAACCCTTCTTCGCGACGGCGGCGTTGGCCGAGGTCGTGAGCACGAGCTGACCCTTGAGGCCCTGCTCCTTCCACGTCTTGTGTGCCTCGTCGCCGACGATGTAGCTGCCGGTGACATTGACGCCGAAGGTGAAGGCCCACTTGTCGTCGGGGATGTGGCCGGTCGTATCGCTCGGCCAGAAAACGCCGGCGGTCACCACGATGGAATCAAAGCCACCGTAAGCGAGTGCGACTTGGTCGAGCATGGCGCGAACGCTGGCGCGATCCGTGATGTTTGCAGCGAGCCCGATGGACGGACCGCAGCCGGAGATGCCGGAACCGGCGACGCCGATGCCTTGGCCGAGCTTGGCGGTGATTTCCTTGGCGGTCGCCTCGGCGGTTTCGAGCTTCATGTCGACGCAAACAATGTTCGCGCCTTCTTTGGCGATGCGGTGAGCGGTTTCCTTGCCGATGCCGGAACCGGCGCCGACCACGATGATGGTCTGGCGGGCGAGTTCCTTCTCAGCCGGCATGCGCTTGAGCTTCGCTTCTTCCAAAAGCCAATATTCGATGTCAAAAGCCTCCTGCTGTGGCAGGGCGATGTATTGGTCGATCGCCTCGGCGCCGCGCATGACCTCAACGGCGCAATTGTAGAACTCGGCGGTGACGCGCGACTCAGACTTGTCCTTGCCCCAGGCAATCATGCCGAGACCGGGGATGAGCACCACGGTCGGGTTTGGATCGCGCATCGCGGGCGAGTTGGCGTGTTTGCACTTCGCGTAGTAGGCCGCGTAGTCCTTGCGGTATTGCTCGATGCCGGAGGCTAGCTTCGCTTTGAGGGCGGCGGCGTCCTCGGTCTGCGGATTCCAATCCACATAGAGCGGCTTGATCTTGGTGCGCAGGAAGTGGTCGGGGCAGCTCGTGCCGAGCTCGGCCAGGCGCGGCGCGTCCTTCGAGTTCACGAAGCGCAGGATTTTTTCGTCGTCCTGAATCGTGCCGATGAACCGGCGCTGCTGGGAAATCTGCCCGCGCAGCCACGGCAGGATGGCAGCGAAGTTCTCGCGGCGCTTGGCCTCGTCGAGCGACTGATACTTGGCGCCACCGAAGGCGGCCTTGTCGCCGCCCTTGGCCTGATATTTTTCTTCAATGTAGGCGGCGGCCTTCTCGATGCAGTCGAGCGTGTAAATATAGCAGGCCTTCTCCTCGGCATCCCATGAGATGAAACCGTGCTGGCCCATCATGATGGACTTCACCTTCGGATCGGCCTTGCAGATTTCCTGCATGGCGAGTCCGAGCTCGAAGCCCGGGCGCATCCACGGCACGTAGCCCATCTCGCCGCCGAAGATTTCCTGCGTCAGTTTTTGGCAGTTCTTCGAGGCCGCGATCGAGATGATCGCATTCGGGTGCATGTGATCCACGAACTTCGTCGGGATGAAACTGTGCAGGGGCGTGTCGATGGACGACGGGCGCGGGTTCAGGTTGAAGGTGGTGTGGGAATACATCCCGACCATCTCATCTTCCGCGGGGGACTTGAGCCCCTTGTCACTGCGGGCGGCGTAGGGGCCCTGCAGGTCGATGAGCTTTTGCTGATAGAGGGAGGAAAAGTTTTCGCGCTTGCTCGTGCGCAGGTCGCCCCCGGAGCCCTTGACCCAGAGCACTTCGACGTCCTTGCCGGTGAGCGGGTCTTTTTCGATCAGCTTGGACGACGTGTTGCCGCCGCCGGTGTTGGTGATCCGCTGGTCGCTGCCGAGCAGATTGGAACGATAAACGAGGCGCTCCACTTGATCGAGGGACGCGGCTTTGGCGTCATCCCAGAGATAATTCACATAGCTGTATTTTTTCATGATTCAGATGGGTTTTGAAATTAGCGAAGGCCAAGGACCTTCTCGCGGTAATGTTCGTCGGGTCGGCCGGCGATCCGGTCCATGGTGGCCTTGCTCAGGAAGCGAGGCGAGCCCAGAGCGGTGGCGCCGATGTAAACCTCGGCAGCCTTTACGGCCATGAGGGTGGCGGCCATCACGGCCTTCGGCGTGCCACCGAGAGCGATCAGCCCGTGGTTTTCCAAGAGGATCACCCGCGGCGGACGAGCCAGCCGCTTGATGTAGGCGGTGACGCCCTTGCGGATGGCTTGGGCCAGTTTCAGACCGGGATCGACATAGGGCACCAGCACAAACTCCGCGCCACAGCAGACGATCTCGTCGGGACACATCCGCTTGGTCGCGAAGGCAGCCGAATGCTTGGTGGCGATGATTTGATTCACGGCCACCGGATGGGTGTGCCCAACAAAATTGACGCCAGGCAAAGTAAGCAGCCAGGCGTGAAACATCGCCTCAACGGAGGGCTTGCGCGATTTCGCACTAACGCGCGAAGCCAGCAGTGCGTCATCCACCTCGGCATCGCTCATCCATTTGGCATCGAGGGCCGGGAGCAATCCATCGAAGCGACATTCGGCGACTGATTCCGTATCCAAGGTGGCGAGATTTGAGCCACTGGCCTTCACCAAAAACGTGGTGTCCGTTACCCGCGTCGACGTGTTGCCCTCGCCCAGAATCGCCAATTTGCGTTCCTCAAGTCCAAGTTGATGCGAGAGGTCGAGCAGCTGATTTAGGTGGGGGTTTGCCATAGTGGAGGGGTATTAGATGGTAGATTCTGGTAGATTTCGACCACAAACTACCAATTACATCTAATCGTAACGTCAGAATCTAACGGCTCAACACACTAAACTACTCTACAAAAGCATGTTATCGACGATACGCATCTCATCGATCCATACCGCGATCATCATCAAACACTTCCCGGGTTCGACTTCACGCACCGGCTCCATCGTGCGCATATCCACAACCGAAACATAAATGACCCGGACTTTGCGATTCTCCCCGAGAATATGTGTAGCCTCGGCCACGAGGCGATCGGGACTGCGCACCCCAGCAGCCGCCATCTCACTGACCTTTTTCAATGCGCGGTAAATGGACAACGCCTCCTGGCGTTGGGCGGTGGAAAAGTCCCGGTTGCGAATCCCGTAGGCCAAGCCGTCGCTTTCACGTTTCGTGGGCACGACAACCACTTCGATCTGATAAGCCAGATCGGTGATCATCTTGTGCACAACGGCCGCACGCTGGGCGGTCTTTTGCCCGAAAAACACCGATCCCGGCTGAACGATGTTGAAGAGCTTGGTCATCAAAGTGGTCACGCCGCGAAAATGATTCGGCCGGGAAACCCCGCACAAAGGTTTGGCCAGCAATTCTTCACTCACGAAGGTGGAAAATCCCGCCGGATAAATCTCCGCGGTCTCAGGACAGAAAAACACCGTCGCGCCGGCAGCTTTGCACAACTCGCGATCCTCCTCCGGATTGCGCGGATAACGCGACATGACTTCGTTCGGTGCGAACTGGAGCGGATTCACAAATGCCGCAACCACGACAATGTCCGACTGCCCGGCCGCCGTCTTGACCAACGCCTCCTGCCCCGCGTGCAAGGCCCCCATGGTCGGCACCAGTGCCACTTTCTTGCCCGCCGTGCGCCATGCCGCGGCCAGCTGTTTCATTTCGGAGACGGTTTCAACGATTTGCATGGGTAGATAACGTCATGAGACAACGTCGGGCTTGAACTAACGTCAGCCTGTGGGTTTGTTCAAGTTTTTCGCCGAACCACTTACATCATGATCCGCATCAACGAAAACTACACGAAGCTCAAGGCTTCCTACCTCTTTGCCGATATCGCCAAGCGCGTAAACGCCTATACCGCTGCCAACCCCGACAAGCCGATCATCCGGCTCGGTATCGGCGATGTGACCGAACCCTTGCCGCCTGTCTGCATCGAGGCCCTGCACAAGGCCACGGACGAGATGGCTGATCGCGCCACTTTCAAGGGCTACGGACCGGAACAGGGTTATGCCTTCCTGCGTGAGGCCGTGGCCAAGAACGATTACACTGACCTCGGCTGTGCGATCGAGGCCGACGAAATCTTCATTTCCGATGGTTCCAAGTGCGACTGCGGCAATATCCAGGAAATCTTCAGCACCGACATCAAGCTCGCGATCCCTGATCCGGTTTACCCGGTCTACGTCGACACCAACGTCATGGCCGGTCGCACTGGGGCCAACGTCGACGGTCGCTACCCCGGCATCACCTATCTGGAAAGCACCCCGGGGAACGGCTATGTGCCTTCAATCCCGAGCGCGGCAACGGATCTGATCTATCTCTGCTTCCCCAACAATCCGACCGGCGCCGTCGCCACCAAGGAGCAACTCGCCGCCTGGGTCGCCTACGCCAAACAGAACAAGGCGATCATCCTCTTCGATTCCGCCTACGAGTCCTACATCCGCGACCCGGAGATTCCCCGTTCCATCTACGAAATCGAGGGCGCGCGGGATGTGGCCATCGAATTTCGCAGCTTTTCCAAGATCGCCGGCTTCACCGGCACGCGTTGCGCCTACACCGTAGTGCCGAAGTCGCTCAAGGCCTTCGATGCCGCCGGCAAGGAACACTCGGTGCACGCCTTGTGGAATCGCCGCCACACCACCAAGTTCAACGGCGTCGCCTACCCGATCCAAAAAGCGGCCGCCGCGATCTACACCGCGGAGGGCAAGGCCCAGACCAAGGCGCTGACGGATTTCTATCTCGGTAACGCCAAGCTGATTCGCGAGGCCATTACAAAGCTCGGCCTGTCCTGCGTCGGCGGTGACAACGCCCCTTACATCTGGATCAACACCGGCACGGATTCATGGACTTTCTTCGACAAGCTGCTCAACGAAGCCCAGGTGGTTTGCACACCCGGCGCTGGATTTGGTAAGTGTGGCGAAGGTCACGTGCGAATCAGCGCCTTCAATTCGCGTGAAAACGTGGAGAAGGCCCTCGCCCGTATCGCGGCCGCGCTGAAGTAAATCCGTGAATGTGGACTGGCCGTCATGTGATACACCCAGCACACCGAATTTCCGGGCTGGGTGACCTAGAATGTAACATTTAATGGCCGGACCCTTTTGAGATGAGCGAACTTCCGTGGGGTGACTGGAGCCTGATCCTGCTGATTTTCGCCGTCTCTGCATTCGCGCAAGGCGTGATGGGTTTTGCTTTTGGTATCGTCGCCATGACGCTGCTGCCCTTGGTGATGGGCTTCAAAGATGCCGTCGCTCTGCTCGCGATCCTGAACGCCGGCGTAATGCTGTTCGCCCTGTATTGGCAGCGAAGCTCCTTTCGCTGGGGCGACGCGCGCAATCTGGTCATCGGCTCATTGATCGGCATCCCGGTCGGGGCATATATGGTGGGGGCACTCCCCGAGCGGATCCTGTTTATCGGCTTGGGAGCAACCATGGTGGCGATCTGCATCAACCATTTCGTCAAGCGCAAGCAAGCCGCCCAACCACCTCTGGGTAAGTCGGCCGTCTTCATCGGGGCAGCTTCCGGCATCTTGGCCGCAGGGTTCAATATGGGCGGCCCACCGCTCGTCGCGTATATATATTCCAGAGACTGGAAACTGGATCAGGCCAAGGCCGTGCTAGCGTCCTGCTTCGTCGTTACCGGGATATCTCGCCTGGCTTTCCTCGGCCTCACCGGAGTGCAGTTGCCCGCCCTCTTTAAATTGGCGGCCATCATGCTGACTCCAACCGTGCTGGTGCTATGGCTCGGTATCCAGATCGGGCACTGCATCCCACAACTTTGGCTGCGCCCAGCTGTGTTCGCCTACCTTGGGTTAGTGGGGCTTTATTATCTGGTCCTCCGCTAATAGCGGATCCGCTGTTATTTTGGGGGCAGTGCGGCCACCACTTCATCGCCAAGGGAACTCGCGGCCTGCGTGAGTCGCTGCACCAAGGCACCATAATCACGGCCATCCCACTCCGTCTCAGGCGCGGCAAAAACCTTGCGCACCAACACCGCGCCGTTGGAGCCGGTTGAGGTAATCTCAATTGTGGCCACAAAGCGCGCGACAAACCGACCATCGAGATCAATCCCTTCACAGCGCTGAATTCCGACGCTGACGTCACAATCCCGTTTTTTATCAAAGGGGAACCCCTCTGTGAAAACCCGCGTCACTCGCGAACTGGCCATCAAGCGTCCCTGCATGATCCGACCAAGACTGTCCGCCAACGGTTCGGCCCACCGGGCATAATCGTTGTAGACCAATTCGCTCTCAGCGTGGCGAACCACCACCGCCCCTTTGTCCAAATAAGTTGGCAACTCCACCTTGGTCAAACCTACCACCAAACCGGATCCCATGGGGGTGGACTCGCTGACCGTCACCGTGTCACCGAGCACATAGTAACGGGTCAAATCCGCTTGCGGTTCGGGCACGACCGAGCAACCGAACGATCCCAAGAAGCCGAGTGCTGCGGTCATCTGCCATAGTTTCGTAAAGGATGCATTCATACTTATTCGGGACGTTTGCGACCGGCGAGCAGGGACTGCGGGTTGCGTTCAAGAAAATCAGCCAAGCGCTGCACGGCATCCGCCGCCTTGGATAGTTTGACAAAGGTTTCACCGGCATCGGTGCCAAGATTGTGCTGGGCGTTGATTAATTGACCCAGCATTTGCGCGGCACTGTTGAATGTATCGAGCGTGGTGCGCACATCGGTCAGGGCTTCACCCAGTTTGGCCCCCGTGGGTTCGATCTGTCCGTCCAATTTGGCCATCAGGTCGCGCAACTCGATGGAAGCTTTGTTCAGATTGACCAAGGTTTCCTTCAATTGAGGATCCGAGGCCACGGCGTTGACCGATTTCGCCGTCTGCGTCCATTCGGTGACGAACTCATCCAAATCCAGAGCGTTAACCTGCTTCCGCGCATCGGCCAGAAAACCGCGCAATTCACCGGCCAACCCGGCGAAATCGATGTGTTTGACGTCGGCCAGAATCTCGGTGATACTGGCCTGAAATTCGGAGATTGTGGAGAGCACGGAAGGCACCACGGCATATTTTAACTCCGCAGTGCTCGCATCCGCCGGGTATTGCTTTGGATCGAGAAAATCGAGTTCCACATAGAGCAAACCCGTCGCGAGCCCAATCACGCCCAACTGGGCGCGAAGGCCCTGATCGATCAATTCCTGCAATACATCGCGGCTGGTCACATCCACTTCACTGGTCTGATTGCGGATGATATTCCGGTTGAATTCGCAGACAACGCGGACCACGGATCGCTTGGCCTGCTCGTCGAATTGGACATTGAGATCCACCACCCGGCCCACCCGCACGCCGCGCAATTTTACCGGTGAACCCAGGTCAAGCCCGTGGATGGATTCATTGAAGTAGACGACAAATCGCTGCGGCTTGGAGAACAGGCTGATACCGCCAAAAGACAGCAGGGCAATCACGCCCAAGGCGAATGCACCAATCACGAAAGCGCCGACGATGGCTGGGCTAACCTTGGTTTTCACGGATGCTGGTTATTAAAAGAATTTAAAGAAATGGACAGGATTAATCGGCGATTTCTCATCGGGTGTTCGCCAAAAGATCGCCGCGATGGAGGAATTCGGTTACCCGGGGATCCCGGCTGGTGGTCGCCAGTTGCCGGGGAGCCCCTTGCGCGATGATTCCCCTCTCTCCCTTGTCGAGCATGATCACCCGGTCGGCGATACTGAAGATCGAGGCCAGTTCATGTGACACCACGACCAAGGTCGTGCCGAATAACTCGCGAATCTGCAGCACCAGTTCGTCGAGTTTTCGTGAGGTGATGGGATCCAACCCGGCGGAAGGCTCATCGAGAAACACGATCTGGGGATCCAGAGCCAATGCCCGGGCCAACCCCGCCCGTTTCTTCATCCCCCCGCTGATCTCCGCCGGGTAATAATCCTCAAATCCGGTCAGTCCGACTTGAGCCAGTTTCAAGGTCGCGATTTCGGCGATCTCCCGTTTGTTCAACGCGGTGTATTGCTCCAACGGCAGGGAGACATTTTCCCGCAGGGTAAACGAACTCCACAACGCCGCACTCTGGTAGAGCACGCCGAAAGTTTTCAGCAACGCACGTCGGGCAATCGCATTGTCGTAATCGAATGGCTCGTCGAAAAAGGAAACTTGGCCGGACAAGGGTCGGTTGAGTCCGATCATGTTGCGCAACAAGGTGCTTTTGCCGCAACCGGACCCACCGATAATAAACAACACTTCGCCCGGAGTGACGGTGAAGTTGATGTTTTCCAAAATGGTCGTGCCGTCGTAGCCGCATCTTAAATCGGACACGGTGATGGCGGAGGCGTTGTTGCTTGTATCACTCATGCGTCAAATCCCCAGGATATCGAACAACACCGCATACACCGCGTCGGCCACGATGATAAAAAGAATGGCGGTCACGACGGCCGAGGTCGCTGCCTTGCCCACGCCCATGGCACTGCGCTCGGCCTGTAGGCCACGCAGACAGCCGGATACTCCGATAATCACCCCGAAGGTCCCCGCCTTGATGATACCTGATAACACATCGGACATGTCCACAATCGTGAGCATCTCCACCCAATAGGCTGCCGGCGGAATGCCCAGCACCGACATGGCGACAAACATGCCGCCCAGAATGCCGAGACAGTTGGCATAGAGCCCCAGCAACGGCATCATGAGTCCAAGGGCGATCAAACGCGGCATGACCAAAAATTCCACCGGGGAAATCCCCAAGGTCGTAAACGCGTCGATTTCCTCATTCGCCCTCATGTTGCCCAATTGCGCGGCAAAGGCCGCCCCGGTGCGACCGGCCAGCACAATGCCAGTCATCAATGCGCCCATCTCACGCACCATCGAAACTCCCACCAGATCGGCCACATAGATATCGCCGCCATACTGACGGAGAATCAGGGCTCCAGTGTAGGCCAACGTCATGCCCACGAGGACACTGATCAAGCTGACGATGGGCAGGGCCATCGCGCCACACTGCTGCATTTCATCCACGCAATCCCGCCAACGAAATCTTTCCGGATGCTTCAACAAGGTGATCTGACTGATCACACACTCACCGACAAACGATGAGATATCCTTGCACTTCATCCACGCGTCTTGGGTTGCCAGACCGACCGCTGTTAAAAAATTCTCGCTGCGATCAAACGGCACACTCGTCTCATGCGAGCGCGACAGCTGGCCCAGCATCTCGCGGGTCTTCTCAGGCAACGCATCCAGATCACAATATACCCCGGCCATCCGGCACCACTGCTGCACATCGAATACAAAGAGCAGCAGTGAACTGTCCCACTTTTCCACTTCGGCTACTTCCAAGCGGATTCGCTTCGGGGTCCCCGGACCTTCCCGTAATGTCCACTTCGGCCGCGATTCCGTCACCCGCCAGTGACCGGCCAATGTTACCACCATGCGATCCCCCTCGGTTTGGGTTGATACGCGTGCTTGGGTATTGGCCTTCGCGACGGACATGCTTGCTGAGTTGTAGTGGCTGGTCTCCAAAGCAAAACTTAAAAAGCACGCCCACCGCATCTTTGTTTCCAAACCGCCTGTTTCAAGGCTGGTCGCCCCGAACGATCTGCGGCATGGTCGCGCGCTCATGGCTTATCGCACCATCCTTCTCGATCTCGATGGCACCTTGGTGGACGCGTTCACGACCATCCATCGCGCCTACCAGCACACCTTGCCGCAGTTTGGCCGACCGGCGCCCACCATGGCCGAGGTCCGCAATGCGGTGGGCGGCGGCCTGCGCAACGCCATGGGGCACTTTCTGCCCGAGGAGCAGATTCCTCGCGCGCTCGAGGTGCATCAAACCTACACCGACCAAATCCTGCTCGAGGACGTCAAGGCGATGCCCGGAGCCATAGACCTCCTAGAGGTATTGCACACAAGCGGCCTGTCTCTCGCCGTTTACACCAACAAGCATGGCGGTTCATCGCGGCGGATTTGCGACCACCCTGGATTCACTCAACTGCTCAAGGCAAATTACGGCGCCGGTGACACTCCATGGATCAAGCCGCAGCCGGAATTGGCCGCTCATGTGCTCGGCGAACTCAATGCGGAACCGGCCACCACCCTGTTGATCGGCGATTCCCCTTACGACGTGCAGGCCGCGCACAACGGTGGTTTTCAATGCTGGTGCGTCACCACCGGCACACATACAGAGGAACAGCTCAAGGTAGCCAAGGCAGACCGGGTTTTCGCCAACCTGCCGGCACTGCAGGCAGCGCTGTTAGCTGCTGATAATCAATAACCGGTTTAAAATTCACGCTGTGGCGGCGCATTTTTTCGCGACCACGATCATCTCCCCGGCGCTCCAACCCGCCTCGTTGATGGAATGACGCGTGCCGAAGGGCGTCTTCTGAAAATCCTCGTAAATGGCCTCAACCGCAAAGCCAGCCCGGGCCAACAGGTGCTCCATTTCGTTGCGGAAGATATAGCGCATCGGCAACTCGTGCACCAATCGCTCCTGGTTGCCATCGAGATTCGTCACGAGGTAAATAAATTCGGAAGTAATCACTTGGTTTACCAAGTCCTTTTTCGAATCACGGATTTTCCGAATCACTGATCGACCGTCGGGCAGTTTGAATTCGGGCTCTGGTTGGATTTCGTCGAAAGACTTGCCACTGACAATCCGCGGCAACGAAGGATTGGTTACGTTGATTACCAGCCGTCCATCGTCCGCCAGATGCCGGTGACAAGACCGCAAGCAGGCTAATTGGTCGTCCGTTTCCGTAAGATGCTGAAACGAATAAAATGGAATGGTGATCAGCTGATAGCGGACTCCGAGGTCGAACTGCCGCATGTCCGCTTCAGCAATTCTGACCCGTTCACTGACTTCTTTCGGCTCGCGCGCCAATGACTCCTGCAGTGCCGCCAGCATATAAGTTGAAAGATCCAAGGCTGTGATCGGCACCCCCGCCCTGGCCGTGGGGATTGCAATGCGACCGCTGCCGGCGGCCAGTTCCAACACCTCGCCGCCAATTTGCTTGGCGATTTCAACATGGAAATCCACATCCCGCCGGTGCTTCGCGGCCGGGAGATGATCATATACATACTGAACAAATGGAAAATCCGCGTAACCGCCCGCGTGATGGTGAGGAGATTCGGCAGACATTCCCGGCAGCCTCAGGATTTATCCGCAGGTATCAATACCTTCCTGACCATGTGCCGTTCGCCATGAAACACGCCGTCTACCAACAGAACTTCCGGTTCTTCGCCATACACCGTGAAACCCAAGGATTCATACAGCCGTTGCGCAGGATCATTGCCGACCGTCACAGATAGCCGAACCGAACGTAACCCAGGCAGTGATGCAATTTCGGACAACAATGCCTTCAGCAACTCGCGGCCTGCACCCTGCCCACGACTATCCGGATGCACATACATACTATAGATGGCGCCGCGATGCCGCGTTTTGAGGGCGGTATCCCGCACAAAGGCCACCATCCCAATCAAGCGGTCGCCGTCAAAAGCACCCATCACCATCCGATCTGCACTACTGGCAATCCGACCGGCAAAAAACTCCAGTGGCTGCACACTTTCCTGTTCAAAGCTGGCCCCGAATGCCGTGGGGCTTTCCTGCAATCCGTAAAGCCGCAACACACGAAAAACCGAGGCATCGTCGATGGTGAGTTTTCGCAACATGATCATGTATTAGGATATTACGGCCATGCCATGCTTCGCCGCGAGTTTGCGCACCGACGTCATGTTGCGCATCGTAGCCAACGGAAACTTGAGGGTTTTCATGGCGGGTGAAGTCCAAACCTCCGATTCGGAACTGCGGATGCGGCATAGCCAGTAGACCTCGCGCCCATTGACACAAAATTCGTCCACGTCCGTGCAGCACCCCTGCAGTCGTTTCGCCAGGTCACTGCTCATGGGATCCTTCAGGAAATTCACGTAAACGGCTCCTCCCTCCGGCACCTCGCTGCCGAAGGCTGGATAGGCCAGCACTGCCTTCACTTCCGCCTCGCTGCGGATAAAGGTCGCCACGCCGTAGCCGAGGGATTTTTCGAGATGCGCTTCAATCCTGAATTCCAATATGGTCCCGTCGTGCGACTTGGTTTCAAAGAGCACATTCCCGCTCGCGATAAACGTGGCCACGTTGGTGAAACCCAATTCTTCAAACAACCGTTTCAACTCCGACATCGGCGGACGCCGTTTGCCGAGGTTGATCCCGCGAAGAAAGGCGACGTAGCGCGGCATGGCGGTTCAATTTTTCGCCAATGCAACATCGAGCAATTCGTGCATCGCTGCAAAAATCTGGTCCTCGGTGCCCGAGACCAGCGGACCAGGTTTCATGATGTATTGCATGGAATCAAACACCTCATAGCCCCTCTCAGGGAGCTGACGTTCGCTGCAAATATACCCGACAATATCGTTACTGTAGGCAAAGGGCCAAACATGACTGTAGTCGCGGCCAAACTCTTTCACCGCGCGCAGCGCATATTCCACGCTCATCTCACCGGACAGCGCGATCCACGCGAGCGAGGAGCCAAAACAAACCGTCTGCACTTCAAATTCCACCGTGGCCCGCGGATTGTGGCCGGCGGCCAGTCCCGCAAGACTTTCCCGGGCCCAGCGCGCAAAAAACTCATTCTCGGAAGTCAGCCACGGCGTGTAGTCTTCCTTGGTCAGCTCGGTGTAGCGCAGTGTCAGCACCCGGTGGTCAATCCTCAGGTTGCCGTGCACCGCTTGCCATTGCCCTTGCCGCAATTCGCGCATCACGGCCGCGGCCACCTGGCGGCCCATCGATTCAATCTCGGGTAATGGATACTTGGGATAGTTGTCGTGTGCCAGGTTCGGGATGAAAGGTTTCTGATCTCCCGCGCAGCCCTGCAGAAATGCCGCCGTGCAGCCGAGTTGCTGCTCCAGTTCACGCAGCGCAAAGCCCACATAGTCACCGCCAAACTCCAGGATCGCGCCTGCGGCTGTGGGATGCGCCGCGTAACCGAAAAGCACATGCTTCAACTTTTCCGTCTCATCATGAAAAGCCAGCATGGGGACTGTGTGATCGTGCGGGGCATCGAAGGTCGGCGCCCACATTACCCCACCTTTGCCATCCGGTCGGCGACGCGAATACCCAATACCACACCATCCAGTCGAACTGCTGAGTCGCACCGGAACCCGGTCGGCCAACGCCGACTGCGCGGCCGTGACCACCTTGGCAAATGCAGCTTGTAGATAGCTTTCATCAATCCCACCGCGACAATCCGCATCCACGAATTTGCGGATCGGCGGGCCGCAATGCGTGTGCGTGCCGCAAAGCAGAATATCGCCTCCCGGAACGCCGGTAGCGGCAGTGAGTATCGCGCGCACTTCCGGGGTGTTGTCGTAGAAGCCGAGCCATTCAATGCTGACGATCAGCAGAGTCCGCTCGGTTGCCCGCTCCGTAATCGCCGTGACGATGCAACGCAGCGGTAGATACACGCCGGTCGAGTCTTCCGTGCGGGCGGCAAACCCCGCGAGTTTGGAACCCACCGCCGGCGTGACATCGACGTCGGCCACTCCGACCAGATACGGATAACCTGACTCACTCATGCCGTGAGGAAGCGATTTCACGCGACCTCACGCAAGCATAGGATGTGCTAATGCCAAAGGGGTCAGGCCGTTATTTGTTAATTCCATTAGAGGAGGACTGTAATCTCTGAGAAATAATTAACGAATAACGGCCTGACCCCTTTTATGAAAATTAGGCGGCCGGATCCCAGACGACCTTGCGCGCGGGGAACTCGAGATCGAATGCCTCGTCGCTCGCCGGGGCGTGGTAGGTATTGATGATCGCATAGCGATCTTTGCCGGCCACGTTCGGTGTCGAACCGTGCACGAGGCGGTCGGAAAACACGATGGCCGTGCCGCGCTTGATCGCACAGGTCACCACATCACCATCGGACCAGTCGCCATCCTCGATCCCGTTGTCGAATTCGCCGGAAGGCAGACCCATCTTGACCATGCGCCAGTCGCGCTTGTGGCTGCCGGGCACCACGGTGAGCGTGCCGTTCTCGGCCGTCGCATCATCGAGCGGAATCCAGACCGAAAGCTTCGGCCGCGTGTTGCGCCAGTAGTAACAATCGATGTGCCACGGGGTTGGAAACTTTTTGTCGGCGGACTTGTAGACGATCTTGTCGCTCAGAAACATCACGCCGTGCGGCATCACGGGCTTCAGCAGCTTCACGATCCGCGGATCCTCCGCCAAGGCCCTAAATTTTTCATTTACGACGGCAACGTGCACATAAACCGAGGCACCGGGCTTGGCATGCTTGTCGAGCACTCCGCGGGCCTCGGTTTTCAATTTTTCGCATTCCTCGACACTGAGAAAATTGGGGACGACGATAAATCCGTCACGATCGTAACGGGCGGCTGGACTGAGAGAATCGTTGGTTTTCATATGAAGACGATCAGACTATGCCCGATTGCATGGAAATTGTCTTTAGCTGCCGGAAAATCTCATTTAGCAATTATCTCCATGCCTGCTCATCCAGCGAGTGGTCCCTCGCCCATCGAAAGTATCCGGTTGATCGAGCGCTTTGAGCGTTCAGAAACGGGGTTTAAGTATCAAGCGACCTCCCTGCCGGGCCACTTGATCCACTTGGTCGTGAGCGGGGTGGTCGAGCAAACCTGCAACGGCCGGCAGCAAAAACTCCGACCTGGCAGCATCGTTTGGTATCATGAAGATGAGTGGGTTGAAGGCCGTGTGATCAAGGCCCCATGGATTTACTACTCGGTCAATTTCACCGCTCCGACCCTCGCGCCGCCGGACTTCAATGCGCGGCTAATCGACCATCGCGATGACCTCCAAACCCTGTTCATCGACCTGCATATAGCCTGGCAGTTATCACCATCGCGCGAACGAGACTACCGCTGTCAGGCACACTTACTGGAGTTGTTGGCCGCACTCAACCCGGGTGGTGTCGGCCAAGCACTGGTCACCCC
Organism: Cephaloticoccus sp.; assembly: GCA_030833445.1. GTDB lineage: Bacteria > Verrucomicrobiota > Verrucomicrobiia > Opitutales > Opitutaceae > Cephaloticoccus. The sequence continues at coordinate 61,511 of JAURHD010000016.1, forward strand.
CAATGGCCGCTTGTGGTGGGAGGTGGAAACGTGGGCCCGGCAACGGATCGACGAAGCCGTAACCTTGGGAAATTTGTGCACCCAGTTTCACCGCAGTGCCAACACCCTGACCCGCGCCTGCATGGATGCCGTCGGCACCACGCCAATGAAACGCTTAAAACAGATCCGTCTTAGTCTCGCTCGAGGGCTGGTGCATTACTCGGACCTGACAATGACGGAAATCGCCCTGCGGGTCGGCTACGCTCGGGTGCATGAATTCTCCCGGGATTACCGCAAGGCGCACGGCTTTCCGCCCAGTCGCGACCGGTTAAGCAATCGGCTGAAACCGTAGTCTGGATCTACGTTTATCGGATTCGGCTTTATTCCTGCTGGTATCCGGACAGCGTGGTGAACCTACCCCGCCGCATCCGTCATGACGCTTACCCTGTTCGACTGGATTATCATTGTTGTCTACCTGGCCGGCTGCCTCATCGCCGGCCTCGCGATGCGCCGCTATGTGCGCGGCGTAGAAGACTTCGCTGTCGCAGGGCGCGAGATGAACGTTAACCTCGGCATCGCCTCACTGGCCGCGACCGAGATGGGGCTGGTGACGATCATGTATACGGCCCAACTGGGTTTCGAGAAAGGTCTCGCGGGAGCCAGTATCGGCGTGTTGATGGCCGCGGCTTTCTGGATCGTCGGTCGCACGGGTTTCATTATCGGTCCATTGCGCAACGCCGGGGTGATGACGATTCCGGAATTGTTTGAGAAACGATTTCATCGACGGGTGCGCTGGCTGGCTGGGTTGTTTGTGGTGCTCGGCGGTCTGCTCAACATGGGCATCTTTCTGCGGCTCGGTGGTGAGTTTCTCGTCTGGGCCACCGGCATACCCCCGTCGTGGCTCGAATGGGTGATGACCGTGCTGCTGGGGCTTGTGCTGCTTTACACCGCGCTGGGTGGCATGCTTTCGGTCCTCGTGACCGACTACCTGCAATTTCTAGTGATGGGCGTTGGCATCGTAATTACATCGATACTCGTCCTGATCAACGTCGGCGGACTCGACCTGATCACCTCGCTGCAAAACGCGTGGGCCGGTCATGCCGGCATGAAACTCAACTCGCATCCATTCAATCCGTTCGATGGGTCCAGTCTCGGTTGGGGTTATCTGCTGTGGATGCTGGTGCTACAGGTCGCAGCAGCCACCACTTGGCAAACCGTGATCAGCCGCGTGCTTGCCGCCAAAGACGTCGATACCGCCAAGCAGATGTATCGGCGCACTTCGTTTTATTTTGTCGGCCGCTTCCTATTGCCCGGTCTGTGGGGCGCGGCGGCCTTTGTGTATTTCGCCAATCAGGGAGGTCTGCCCGAGGGCACCACCACCCTCACGGCCATGCCGCAATACCTCGGCACGATATTGCCCATCGGGTTGCTGGGTTTGGTGATCGCTGCGATGCTCGCCGCCGAAATGTCCACCGACAGCGGTTACCTGCTGACTTGGGCCACGGTGATCTACAACGACCTGATCACGCCCTGCCTGCGTCAGCCGCTTTCTCCGCGGGGACGGTTGCTGCTCACCCGATTGCTGGTGCTCGGGATCGGTGTGTTCCTGTTGTTCTACGGGTTGTGGTATGAGCTGCCCGGTAACGCGTGGGATTACCTCGCGGTCACCGGCAACATCTACCTCGCCAGTGTCTTCACCCTGCTGGTCGCCGGACTCTACTGGCCGCGCGCCAACGCCCGCGGTGCTTACTGCGCCCTGATCATGGGCGCAATCGGACCGATCACCTTTCTCCTTATCGGTAAAACGTATTCCATCCCGCCCGAAGTCGCGGGCGCGGCGGCGTTCGGCCTTGCGGCCTTGGGCATGATCTTCGGTTCCCTCTCCAAACCATCAACCGTCAACGCGACCTGAATCATGCAAGACCCTTTCATCCTTTTCTGGGCCGGCCTCATCCTCGCTTCGATTGTATGGTATGGCGTGCTCGTGTTTTATGTCGGCATCAAGGCCGGCCGCGACATCAAGACGATGATCAAATCGTTGAAGGATGATCCGTCTCAGGATCGCTGAATCAACGGGCACTTTAACACGTCAACGCCAAGGCGATCGCTGCCGGGACCGCTTGCACCCAAAATATTTTTCGCCCGACCGTCGCGCCGCCAAATATTCCCGCCACGATCACGCAGCCGAGAAAGAATACTTTAACCGGATACCCATCCGCGCCGGCGTAGATTCCCCATCCCAATCCAGCCGCGAGAAATCCATTATACAGTCCCTGATTCTGCGCGAGTGACTTGGTCAGTTCCGCCTTCTCGGCTGACAGTTTAAAGACGCGCCGGCCATAGGGCTTGGTCCACAGAAACATCTCCAGCACCAGAAAGTATATATGCAGCGCGGCGACCAATCCCACCAGAAAATCCGCGAGTAGTTTCATTAGGCCAACCTAGGTCAATAGCGTGGGCAAGCAACGTCGGAAATCAAACCGGGGTTCGTCGCGCGATCAGAAGATTGGCCGTCATGTCCTGCACAATCTTGCCCTCCTGGTTAAAGGTGCGGCAACGCAGTTTGACCCGGCCCCGGCCGGTGCGCGAGGGCACCGAATCGAGTTCGGCCACTTCCATAATCACCCGGAGACGATCGCCCGGCAAAACGGGCCGCGGCCAGCGCAGTTCCTCCGCCCCCTGGCCGATGACCCCACCGTTGAGCTGCATATCCCCGCGCACCATCAAGCTCATGCTAAGGGCCGCGGTGTGCCAGCCGCTGGCAACCAATTGGCCGAACAGGGACGCCTTCGCGTCGGTCGCTTCGGTGTGAAAAGCCTGCGGATCAAATTGCCGGCCAAATGCCACAATCTCCTCTGTCGTGATCGTGTGCTCGGGCGTGTTGAATTTATCCCCGACGGCCAGATCCTCAAAATAGAGCATGTGAATGAGCTACTCAATTCCCACGCAAAGTCCACCGTTCCCACAGTTGCTTCATCGCGCATCTTTGCTTTTGTCACTGCTACGTGGCCGCACCTTCCTCTGCAGATTCCCTGACTGGCGTCCTTGAGCGCATCATTTTCTTCAACGAGGAGAATCACTATACCATCGCGGAATTCCGGCCCGATTCGTCCAGAGCCGCCAAGGAGGAGGAAGACGGCAACAAGGTTACCATCGTGGGACCATTGCCGGGCGTGGAATGTGGCGAAACCCTGCATCTCACCGGTGAGTGGACGCGGCACTCCCAGCACGGGGCGCAGTTTAAGATCACCGCTTTCAAAAGCGAGTTGCCCTCATCAGTCTACGGCATCCGCAAGTATCTCGGGAGCGGGCTGGTGCCGGGCATCGGCAAAGTTTACGCCAACAAGATCGTCGACGCTTTTGGCACTGATACCTTTCGCGTCCTGAGCGAAGAATCCGGCCGGCTGCGCAACGTGCCCGGCATTGGGAAAAAGCGCGCCACTTCGATCAAGTCGGCGTGGGACGAAAAGAAGACCGAGCGCGAACTCTACATTTTCCTGCAGACCTACGGGGTTACCCCCTCGCAGTGCATCAAGCTCGTCCACCGTTTTGGGGCCGACGCCAAGCGCATCCTGACGACCGAGCCCTATCGCGCCGCCCGCGAAATCGACGGCATCGGTTTTAAGACGGCCGATCGGATCGCGATCAACCTCGGCTTCGCCAACGACGCGCCGCCGCGCTTGGACGCCGGGGTGGTTTACGCACTCGAGACCTTGCAAGAGGAAGGCCACACCGCCTTTCGCGAGGCCGAGTTGCGGGACCACACCGCCCTGCTGCTCGAAACTGATTCCAAGCTCGTCGAGGCTCGCATCGAGGCCTTGGTCGGAAACAAATCCCTCGTCCGACACCAACCTCCGGGTGTCGCGAATCCCTTGCCGGGTTCCGGCCTCATCCAACTGCCGCACAATGATCGCGCAGAGCAAAAGATCGCCGATGTGATCGCGCGTTTGAACAAGGTCGCCAGCGGCCTGCCCTCCATCAAGATCGATGCCGCGGTCAAGTGGGCCGAAGAAAAGGCAGGCTTCGTTTACCACGAACTGCAACGCGATGCGATTCGCAGTGCGCTCGGCAGCAAGGCCTCCATCATCACCGGCGGGCCCGGCACCGGTAAGACCACCATCCTCCGCGCGCTCGTGGAAATTTTACGCGCAAAAAAAGTGCGCGTGCACTTGGCCGCCCCCACCGGCCGCGCCGCGCAGCGTCTGGCCGAAACCACGGGTGGCTATGCGTCGACCATCCATCGCCTGCTCAAATACGACGCATCAAAAGGCGGTTTCGTCGCCAACGAATCCACGCCGCTCGCGACGGATTTTCTGATTGTGGACGAGGCTTCCATGCTCGACGCGCGGCTGGCCTCAGCGTTGCTGCAGGCCGTGCCGGCCAAGGCGCATCTGCTGCTCGTCGGTGACACCGATCAGTTGCCCAGCGTGGGAGCGGGTAATGTGCTCAAAGACCTCATCGCCACCGAACAGGTGCCGGTCACGCGCCTGTCCGTCATCTACCGGCAACAGGGTCAGAGCCAGATCGTGCTGACCGCCCACGCGATCAATTCGGGGGATCCGACGTTGCCTCCGGTATTGTCCAATGTGGCGGATGCCCAAGTTTGGTCCGATCTCAATTTCATCGCCGCCACCGATGCCGAGGACTGCGTGCGCAAGGTCATCGAGATCTGCACCGAGTTCGTGCCGCAAAAACTGAAGTGGCCGCATCCGATCCATGATGTGCAGGTGCTGGCCCCGATGCACAAGGGCGTGGCGGGGGTCGGCAATCTCAACACGCAGCTGCAGGCCGCCCTCAATCCCAACCGGCAGGGCCTGCGCATGCCGACCGGCGAATACCGTCCGGGTGACAAGGTCATCCAACTGCGCAACAACTACGACAAGAACCTCTTTAACGGTGATATCGGCACCATCACCACGATCGATGGCGTCAACGGCACGCTGACGGCCGATTTCGATGGTGACACCCATAGCTTTGATCGCGGCGAATTCACCAACCTCGCGCTCGCCTACACCATCAGCATTCACAAGTCGCAGGGCAGTGAATACCCGGTCGTCATCGTGCCGCTGCTCAAGGCGCACTTCATGATGCTGCAGCGCAACCTGATCTACACGGCGATCACGCGTGGTCGGAAAAAAGTCTTTCTTGTCGGCGAACCGGCCGCCTACGCCATGGCGGTGCGCAACAGCGAATCGAAGCAACGCATCACGCACTTGAGGGAGAAAATGGTGCAGTGAGACACCTCGCCGGTTGCCTCATTCGTGCGCTTACTGCGCGAGCATTTCTTTTGCTCTCAAAACATCCCTCCCAAGATTTGGTCAGTCTGCAAAATCGACGGGAGTCTGAGCCTCAATTTCCTCGATCGTGGTAAGCCCAAGCAGGACTTTCTTGAGTCCGTCATAACGCAGTGGCTTGTAACCGGCCCGCGCAGCCGCGTCCAAAATATCGTTGGGGTCAGCCCGGCGCACGATCAATGAACGAATCTCCCGGTCGATCACGAGGAGCTCGTGAAATGCCACCCGGCCATGAAACCCGGTGTCGCCGCAAACATGGCAACCTCGGCCACGAAAGAAAGTAACGTCCGGCAGAACTTCATCATCAAAGTAGCGGCGCAGCACCTCGTTGCCTGGCTTGTAGGGCTCCTTGCAGTTCTCGCAGATACGGGGCACGAGCCGCTGACCCAATACACCGATCACGGACGGTGCGATCATGTAAGGATCCACACCGATTTCCATCAGACGGATGATCGCGTCCGGCGCGGAGTTGGTGTGCAAAGTGGCCAACACCAAGTGGCCGGTAAGCGCGGCCTCAGTGGCGATCTTGGCGGTTTCCAAGTCGCGGATCTCGCCAATGAGCAGGATGTCCGGATCCTGCCGCAACAAGGAACGCAGCATCTCGGGAAAGCGCAGATTGATTGCGGGCTCCACTTGAGATTGGGTGATGCCATCGAGTCGCAGTTCGATCGGGTCCTCGATGGTCGACACATTTACCCCGGTTTCATTCAGTTCGCTCAGGGTCGCGTAAAGGGTCGTGGTCTTGCCCGAACCGGTCGGGCCGGTAATGACCTGACCTCGCTATTTTGAGCCACCTTTGATGTTAGTCTGGGCCCCAGAAAGGACCCAGACCATGAAAGGTAAA
>JAURHD010000017.1 GCA_030833445.1 Cephaloticoccus sp.
ACCGCAATCCAGATACAACCCATAACAAGCTCCCAGACTAACACTCGGGGTGGCTCGAAAACTTGAGGCCGGTCACAGCCTTGTTTACCGGCTTTGCTTCACTGGGTCATGCCCAGATCCTTACGGCTGACACAATTGGTGGTGCCTACAACTACACCACGGGGCTGGGCTCCTATCTGCAGCCCACTGATGGAATGAATGTCACCCAGACGTTCACCAACATCACTTCCATCGACACCCTCACGGTGCGCTTCGGGTCCGATAGTAATTCTTTTGCGAGCCCGATTGATCTGAACGTATATTTTAGCGAATGGACTGGTTCGGCAGCGACTTCCATTATTGGCTCTGGCACATTGTCACTGACAGCCCCGAACACCTGGATCCAAGAAGGGTCGGCATACTACTACGATGCGACCATTGATTTTAGCAATGTCGCCGGTTCACTGAGTGCAACCAGCACCTATGGATTCTCCATTGAAGGCTCCGCGGTCAGCATCGCCAACAATGTCGGTGTTTTTCAAGGACAGGTAGCCTATGGTAGCGGCAGTGTTTATGTTCATAATTCCGGCACTGCATTGACTTCTGGTGCCGACGTCAGCCATGGCGCAGTGGACTTTGCCTTCATCGGCAGCTCTATCGCGGCAAGTAGCGCACCGTTCTCGCCCGTCCCCGAGGCCAGCACGATTGCCGTGTTGTTTGCCGGTTTGTTCGTCGGTGGCCTCGCTTTCAAGCGCGTGCGTGATCGTCGTCAGGCCGCGTTGGTTGCTGCCTGATATACTTCTCATAATTTTAGCATGATAAAAGCCCGCCTCGTGTGAGGCGGGCTTTTTACTGGGTGGAGTAGCGTGTAGTTAAAACTCAGTGGCCGTTCTTGCCGTGCTTGGCACGGAAGCGGGCCATCTCCGGATAAGCCTTGGTATGATCGGCGTAGACATTGCCGGCATGGTCCTTACCCCGGGCGAGATAGATTTGGTGCCAGGGGAAATCCTCACGGTTCAAGCGGGAGCGCGTGCTGATGAAGCGCATCGTGTAACCGCAACGGCGCAGTGAACTCGTGTTCGGTGGGCTGCCGTGGATCAGGCGACCGTCATGCAGGCTGCAGCGGTTGGCCTCAAGTTCGATGGCCACTGCCGCGGCGTCATTGCGTTGCGTCATGGTGATCTCGGTGGGAAACACGGCGGCCTCCTTGGCGATATCGTCGTAGTCGGAAAATCCTTTTTTGCCGGTGTTGTGGGAACGTGGGACCACATACATGCAGCCGTTTTCAATTTTGGAAGGATCGATCGAAAGCCAGACCGTCACAACCTCCATGATATCAAGCATCCCGCGCCAGTAGGCAGAGTCCTCATGCCAAGGCACGCGTTTGCCATTGCCCTGGGGCTTGCAGATGAAATGGGTGGAAAAAAGGGCCAGATCGGGACCGAGAATGGGTTCGACCAAGTCGAGCACTTGATCGTCGAAAACCCATTTGAATAACTCGGGGTGCTGGAAGTGAGGCACATCCATCGATTCCGGCCGCACGTCGGTTTCCAGATCGCTGAGCATGCCTTCAAAATAGTCCTTCAGGCCGTTGAACTTATCCTGGGTGAAGAGGGGTTCATCGGGCAGAAAATAGCCCTCGTGGTGAAATTGGGCGACTTGAGCAGGCGTCAGCCGATGATGTGAGGAGGTGGTGGGCGATGAGGTGGGAGCAACCATGAATGTGTTATATCAACATTTATCGGTGAAATCTTGCCATATATCCGCAAAATAGTGTGTTTAATATGCATGTCGGGTCGATGCGCGCACTTCAAATTGCAAGACTTCATCCGTCCGGGAGAGGCCTATCACTATGCGCGCACGACGCTGACGGCCGACAATGTGGCCCGTTATCACGACCACGATTATCACGAGGTCTTTTGGGTTTTGCGCGGGCAAGGCGAACATCGATGGAATGGTCGCACCGTTCCCTTGGGCGCCGGCACCCTGTGTCTGATTCGACCGGCGGATCGGCATCTTGTTACCGGGTCTGATGCCTCACCGCTCCTCATCGTGAATCTGGCATTCCCCAGCAAAACGTGGGCCGATGTGCGGAAGCGATATTTTGCGGACGAGCCGGATTGCTTTGAAGTGCCAGACGAACAGCGCCTGTGGAAACAAGAATTGCGTTCACCGGGTGGGCCGAATCATTGGGCCGAACGCCTGGCCAACCCGGACCGGCCGCGCGTATCGCTGGATGGGTTCCTGATGGAATTGCCGTTCTGGCGGCCACGCTCCGATGCACCGACCCCTGAACCCGTGCCGGAGTGGCTGGTGCGGGCGCAACGGGAAATTGTGAAACCGGAAAATTTTATCGGTGGAGCGCCGGCCTTTGCCCGGTTGGCCGGGCGCAATCCATCGCATGTCGCCCGCGTGGCGGTAAGATGCCTGGGGAAGACCCCGACGGAATTAGTGAATGCCGCGCGATTCGAACACAGTGCCCAGCAACTGGCCGAGACCACGAAGCCGATTTTGGACATCATGCTCGATTGCGGGCTCACGAATCTATCGCACTTCTATGCGTTGTTTCGAAAACGCTTTGGCGTGAGCCCCCGCCGCTATCGGTTGCAGGCTCACCCGACGGTGCGCGGCTAGACCCGCAACTAGAACTGCAGGTGCTTTACGGTGAGTCCCTTGTTGAGCAGCTGCTTGAGGGAATCGATGCCGATGCGGATGTGATCGCTGACAAATTTGGCGTCCACGTTTTTGTCGCTCTCCGCCGTCTTCACGCCTTCCGGCACCATGGGTTGGTCGGAAACGAGCAGGAGTGCGCCGGTGGGAATTTCATTGAAGAAACCGGTCATGAAAATCGTGGCGGTTTCCATATCCACGGCGAGGGCGCGGATTTTCTTCAAGTAGCGCTTAAACTTGTCGTCATGCTCCCAGACGCGGCGGTTGGTGGTGTAACACGTGCCAGTCCAGTAGTCACGGGCGTGATCCCGAATGGTGGTGGAGATGGCCTTCTGCAAAGCGAAGGAAGGCAAGGCCGGGACCTCCGGGGGGAAGTAGTCGTTGCTAGTGCCTTCGCCGCGGATGGCGGCGATGGGCAAGATCAGATCACCCACGGCGGCGCGTTGCTTGATGGCGCCGCATTTCCCGAGAAAGAGCACGGCCTTCGGGTTGATCGCACTGAGTAGATCCATCACCGTGGCGGCGGTGGCACTGCCCATGCCGAAGTTGATGATCGTGATCTTGCCGGCGGTGGCGTTCAACATCGGCTTGTCCTTGCCCTTGACGGGCACCCGGTGCCATTGCGCGAAGAGTTTCACGTAATGATCGAAATTAGTCAGGAGGATGTATTGGCCAAATTCCTCCAAGGGCACTCCCGTGTAACGCGGCAGCCAGTTCTTCACGATGTCGCGTCGGGTCTTCAATCCTTTGCGGCTGACTACAGTTGCCGGAACGTTTGACGGTGGCGCTGATGCGGCGGCGGCGGTGGTGGGCTTGGGCATGGAAAGAAGCTAACGGGACCGACGGCTTTGTCGATACGGGGTCTTGGGGTTACGGCGTAACGGGCGTGGGTTGAAGATCCGTCAACTTGATGATTTGCGTGAAGCGGGTGTCGCCCTGTTTGTCGATGCAGGTGACAACGAGTTCACGGGCGTCTTTTTCTCCGCGCACATCGACGCGCACGAAATTTTGATCCCCGACGAGCGTGTCAGAAATCAGGAAGGGGTCCCCGGCTTTTTCGCTCGCGGCAACATTCCAAGAGCCGCTGCTGAAGGGAGAGGAAGTGATTTCGTAAATCCATGGGCCGCGGTCGCCGAGTTGACGCCGATACATCGCGCTGTGGTGCACGTCGCCGGTGAGGAACACCACGCCGGTGATCGCATTTTCCTCGATGAAGTTCATCAGCTCCTCGCGTTCCCGACGGTAGAGTTCGTATTGCTCACCAAGTGGCTGGGTCTGCAGCATCTGGTTGCCCGTCGCGATAAAGAGGAACTTGAAGTGCTTCAGTTCCTTCGCGGCGAGGAGGGACTGCTTGAGCCATTCCAGTTGGTGGCGGCCCCACTGCGTTTTCTCCGGGTGCTTGTCCTGATCGAGTTCGGCCGCGTCGCGGTAGTAATGGTTGTCCATCAGGAAAAATGCCGCGTCGCCCCAATAGAATTTGCTGTAAACGCCGGGATTGCCGCGTTCGCCATAGCTGTGGTTGCCCCAGTAAGCTTTGAAAATGTCGAGGGCGGTATCCTTGTATTCGTAGGACCAGTTGGAGTCATTCGGACCGTAGTCATGGTCGTCCCACGTGGCGTAATGATGCATGACCCCGAGCAACTTTTGCATCTCTGGAATCGCGCGATCATGCGATGGCCGATACCACAGGCCGCTGATCGAATCGTAATCCGGTTCGCGCCAATACCAGTTGTCGCCGGTCCAGATCATGAAGTCGGCGCCAGAGTCACCCATTAGTTCAAACGTTCGGGTAGTCTTGCCATAGGGCGTTCCAGGTCGGTCATAAACGGGATCGTTGATGTAAGCGCAGGATCCCACGAGAAACGAAAAATCCGGCGGCGGCTTGCGCCATTCCCACAATGCCTGGGTGGCGAATTTTGCCGGGGCGGCGAGGGTGGGTTCAGTGCTGTCGATGGTGAGCTTGTAATCGTATTGCGCACCCATCTCCAGCAGGCCGGGCCGGAAATGATGGATCTGCGTGCCAGCGGGTGTAGTCGGTTGGTTGGTGTGCGTGATCGCTTGAGCGGTGTCAGGTTGTCCGTGCAACCAGTAGGTCAAGGTGACCTCGGTGGCGTTCTTCGTCTCGAGCCAGAGAAATACTTCGCGATGGGCGCGGTAACCGAGCATCGGCCCGGAAACGATGGATCCCGTTGCCCAAGCAAGGGCGGGGATCAGCACAAACAGAAACAACCACCGGGTCAGCAAATGCAGTTTCATCGGCCCACCCTGCCAAAGCTGCCGACCCAAGCAAAGCTCCAAAATGTTACATTGCCGCTTCGGTTGGACAACCGTGGGCAAGCAGTCAGTCTGGTGAAGATGCCGAACCCCCAGTGGTCCTTTGTCCAGCCAACCGAAATGCAGGTGCGGGATTTTTTGCAGGCACAAAGTGATCAAACCTTTTCCTATCGTCCCGTGGGGGCGACCCGGGGGCACCCCCCACGAGGTTTTGTTTACGATGATAATCACGTGCAATTGGGGGAAGGGGAGGCGACTTTCGAACGGGCGTGTAATGCGCTGGCCGCTTGGAAAATGTTTCCACCCGCATGGACGCGGATCATGCCGACAGATTCCAGTGGGATCCAAGTCGGGCAGACCCTCGCCATGCAGGCCAACGCGCTTGGATTTTGGTGGCTCAATGCCTGTCGAATTGTCTATCTGGCTGATGATCAATCACCGGTTCGCCGCTGGGGATTTGCCTATGGCACCTTGCCCGCCCACGTGGAGGAAGGGGAGGAGCTCTTCACGATCGAACAGTGGGCGGATGGCACCGTCTGGTATCGCGTGCAGGCATTTTCCCGTCCTCGTTATTGGCCGGTGAGAATGGCCCGGCCGCTGGCACGTATGTTGCAACGCAAGTTTGTGCGGGACTCCTGCGCGGCAATGCTCCAATCTGTGCAAACCCCCTGAATGACTACCCCGTTTAAAGTCCGCATCGGCGCGATTGCTTGGTGCGTTTTCACCTATTTTACTGTTACAAATATCACCCGCGGTGCCTGGGCGGAGGCACTCCTGGTGCTGGCCGCCTTGGTGCTCATGCCGATGACGTGGTGTTTGGCTAGGGACATGGATGACACGGGTTGGGCGAAACGGCTGTGGAAGTTTGATCTCCATCTCCAGTTGCCGGCGGCCCTGTTATTGATCCCGGCTTTCCTGTTGCCCGAAAGTCCCACTGCAATGTGGTGTGCGGTGCCATGGGCCCTGGTTCTGATTATCATGGCGATCGATGGGCTGCTGCGAATCAAACGCCACGGTATCACCCCCCTGGGTATGTTTTGCCGAGACATGGGTTTGGTTTACGCCTCGATCGGCGGGGCTTGGCTGCTGGCGGATCGCGCCGGATGGCAGCCTTTGGGGTTTGCGCCGGAAATCGTTCTCCTGACAGCGGTGCATTTTCATTTCGCCGGTTTGATCCTGCCAGTGCTGGCCGGTCTGGCCATGACGCGACGCGCGCAGTGCCCGCTCGGCCGTTTGTCGGTCTGGCTGGTGTTGCTCGGCGTGCCCTTGGTGGCGGTGGGTATCACTGTGAGCCAACAGGGCGGGCCCGCTTGGGTTGAATTGTTGGCCGCATGGATCTTGGCCCTCGGGGGTTTGGGCGTGGCAGGACAACACCTTGCCTTGGCTTTTACCGAAAAGGAAATCTGCCCAATGACGCGCATCCTTTGGACCGTGGCGGGTCTGTCGCTGGCCGGCGGCATGTTGCTCGTGGGCCTGTATGCCTCGCGCGGCTATTTCGCGGTGATGCCTTGGCTGGATATCCCGTGGATGCGTGCCCTGCATGGCACGCTCAACGCGCTCGGTTTCTCACTCGCGGCGCTGCTCGCCTGGTGTCGAGCGGGTCGCAAGTGCTGCTGCGGCGAATAAGCCTACACTCGCGTTAGGATTCGTCGGGTCAGACCCAAAGCGACTACTACACCGAGAAACCAAAGTGAAGGTGCGCCGCCGCCACCACTTCCACTTTGCGAAGGGGGGCCACCGCTGTTGCCGGGAGGTGGCGTGTTCGGCGTGGTGACCGTCAGGGTGGCTGCGCTGCTCGTGACCGTGCCCAAGCTGTTGGTTACCGTTACGGTATAACTCCCGGCATTGGAGCTTTGGGCATTGGTCATCGTCAGCGTGCTGGTGGTGGCACTATTAATGGCGGTGCCGTTGAAATACCATTGGTAGGCTGGCGCCGGGGTGCCTTGGGCGACCACCGTGAATTGAACATTACTGCCCGTAGGCACTGTCTGACTCTGCGGTTGGGTGGTGATGACCGGTGTTGCGGTCGAGGTAGCCTTATAAATTTCACTGTGGTTGGCTATATACAAAGTCTCATCTTGTGTGACTGCGATGCTGACCGGCCAATCGAGTCGAGCTTCATCGCCCAAACCGGTCCCATTACCGCGTGCCCGGCGTTTTCCCAAAACGGTGGAGACTTTCCCTTCCGGGGTGATGCGTCGGATCAGGTCATTCGACTTGTCGGTGACGAAAACCGTGCCGGTGGGTGTGACCGCAATACCAGTCGGGCCAAAGAACCGGGCGTTGGTGCTTTCACCGTCAATCGCCCCACCGGAACCCGAGCTGGGCACGCCGGCAAGAGTCGTGACTTGCCCGCCAGGGGTTATTTTCCGGATCGTGTTATTTGCGGTATCGGCTATATAGAGATTCCCGGCGGCATCAAAGGTCAGACCTGTCGGGTTGTTGTATTTTGCCTCTGCAATGGAGCCGTCATTGCTACCGGTCAGATTTGTGTTTTGCACTGAACCTGGTGGGGTGAAACGACCCGTATATACTTCCGCCGTGCCGTCTGACTTCAGTCGGAGCACGGCATGTTGATCGGTGAAGTAAACCGTGCCGCTGGCATTTACGGCCAGCCCTTTGGGGTAGTAGCCAGTTCCAAGGTCGGCCAGAGTCGTGACTGTTCCAGACGGCGCGACCCTGCGAATGGTTTTGGCATCGGCTACATAGATATTGCCCAATGCGTCGGTGGTAATGGCGCGGTGGTAAGTGAAACGAGCTTCTTCGCCGGTGCCATCGAGGATGCGTTCGTCTCCAGGCTTCCCTGCCATGGTGGTAACCGTTCCATCTGCGGCAAGGCGGCGGATCGTGAAATTCTCCACATCGCCCACGACCACTGACCCATCAGGAGCGAGGGCCACCAGGCATTGGCTGGAGAACCGGGCGGCATCGCCGTTCCCGTCGATGTTACCCAGGGCCCAAGCTTCCGGAAACCCTGCGAATGTGGATACCAATCCTTGGGCGGAGATTTTGCGGATCACATTGCTGCCTTCGTCAATGACGTAGATATCCCCGTTGGGCGCTTGAGCCAAGGCGCCGGGCATTTCGAAGCGGGCTGTCGCCACCGGACCATCCACATAATCGCGTTCTTCCTGTTTCCCGGCAATGATCGTGGCCTGACTGGACGGCGTGACCCGCGCAATCGTTCCATAGAAGGTGGCGGAGACGAGCAGGTTGCCATTTAAGTCTACGGCCAAACCATGAGTGTAGGCATCACTGATACCGGGCATGACCGGCAGGGAAGTGACCACTCCGCTCGGGCTGAGGTAGCGGAATGGTGAAATGTAATTCTCAGCCACATATAGTCCTCCGTTGTGGTCAGCAGCCAGGTGACGAATATTATTGAAGCGTGCTTCCAGTCGCGGACCGTCCGTCGACCCAGCTTGAAATACTTTACCCGCGTAGTCTTCGAGCTGGCCGGCCGGGGTGCTGCGTTGGATGGTTTGAAATTCCTTTTGCGCGAGATAAAGGGTGTCGCTGCCATCGATGGTTAGTGCCGGTGGATTTTGCAGATACTAAGGGAGCGAAGTGACCGTGCCATCTGGTTTGATTCGACGGATCGCATTGCCATTGAAATCAGCCACGAGTAATTCGCCGGTAATTTCGATCACTATGGCTTGTGGGTCGCTGAATCGCGCCTCGTTAGCGGAACCGTTGATGCGGTCCATTACTCCAGGTGAGCCGGCGATTGTGGTGACCTTGCCTTCAGCCGTTATTTTTCGGATGAGCTGATTGTCCGTATCCGCCACATAGATGTTTCCTGTGCCGTCCACGGTAATACCGCGAGGATTATAGAATCGTGCGGCGGTTCCGTTCCCATCGGCGTGGCCAATGCTGCTGACACCGGCCAGCGGACTCATCACGTAGGGCTTGGAATAGTCCAACTGAGCGAGCGCGGCGCCGGGCAATCCGGCAAGCGTCAACGCGACCATGCAACTTAAACGGTTTAGAGAATATTTCATACAAGGCATTTCCTTGTATGAAGACAGCGGATTGCGGTTTTTCCGCTATTCCAATATAAGATTACTTATGCACCCGCCAACGCGTTGGCGTTGTTCAGGTGGTCGCTGCCGGTGTATTTTTCCGACTGCTCATCGGCGTGGTAACTGGAGCGCACCATCGCGCCGCTCTCGACGACGCCGAGGCCGATGCTGAGGCCGAATTCCTTCCAACGGGCAAATTCGTCCGGATGCACCCAACGCTCAACTTTGAGATGCTGCGGGGTGGGTTGGAGATACTGGCCAATCGTGAGTATGTCCGTCTTGTCTGCCGCGACGTCGCGCAGTGTCTGTTCAATCTCGTGCTGTTCTTCCCCGAGGCCGAGCATGATGCCGGTCTTGGTGGTGAAGCCGCGCGACTTGGCGTGTTGTAAAACGGAGCGCGACCGGTCGTAACGGGCCTGCACACGGACGGGTTTTTGCAGGCGTTCCACCGTCTCGAGGTTGTGATTGAAAATATCGGGCTTGGCGTCGAGCACGGTGTCGAGGTCGTGTAACCGGCCTTTCCAGTCCGGGGTGAGGACCTCGATCGCGGTCTGCGGCATGCGGTGGCGGATCGCACGGATCGTCGCGGCCCAGACCGCGGCGCCGCCGTCCTTGAGTTCATCGCGCGCCACGGAAGTGATCACGCAGTGCTTCAGGCCCATTTTTGCCACGGCATCGGCCACGCGGGCCGGTTCACCGAGATCAAGCTCGGTGGGACGGCCGGTCTGGATCGCGCAGAAATTGCAGGAGCGCGTGCAGATGTTGCCGAGGATCATCAACGTCGCCGTGCCACGAGCCCAACATTCGCCGAGGTTGGGGCACTGGGCGCTCTGGCAGACGGTGTGCAGCTTGTGTTCGTCCACGAGCGACCGCACGGCTTGGTAGCCGGGTCCCGAGGGCAGTTTGGCCCGCAGCCAGGAAGGTTTGCGCGTGGTGTCGTTCATGAAGGGCTTATGGCCGCAAAAACGCACACAAAGCGCAAAAAGAAAAATCCTGCCGGCACTTTGTCTTAGAATTTCGCACCAGAAATGAAAATCGGCCAGAGCGCCTGAAACTCTTGGGCGAGCACCGACTTGACTTCGTTAAGATCGAGTTCGCGACCTAGTTCGGCCTGCACGGTGGTCACCGTCCCTTCGCCCGCCGCGATGCCGCAGGGCACGATGCCTTGGAAGTGCTGGAGGTTGGCGTTCACGTTGAGGGCAAACCCATGGTAGGCCACCCAGCGCTTCACCGCGATGCCGATGGCGGCGACCTTGCGCGACCCCAGCCAGATGCCGGTCAGACCTTCGCGGCGACCTGCCACGAGGCCGAGGGCGCCGACCGCATTGATCAGGACCTGTTCGAGAAAACGCAGGTAGGCGTGCAAATCGCGACGCGGATCCAGTGACACGATGGGATAACCCACGATCTGCCCCGGTCCGTGATAAGTGATGTCGCCGCCACGATTGGTCTTGGCCACGGTCACCCCTGCTTGGGTGAGCTGCTCGGCATTCCAAACCAGATGCCGGTCGGCGCCGGTTCGCAGACCCACCGTGAAAACCGGATCATGCTCCGTGAATACGAGGGTGTCACCTGTCCGCCCCGCTATCCGGTCCGCCACCGCCGCGTCCTGCCGCCGCAAGCCTTCCCCATAGGTCGTCCGGCCCCAGTCATCCACGATGACGGGGTGGGCGTTGGTGCGAGGTTCGGCGGGCATGGACATCAAGTTTACCACAATATCCGGCGGTGCAACTCCCGGTTGAAGACACGGCGCGCACTTGCGTTGGGGCAGGCGCTGGCCTTGCATCCCAGTCTCACCCCATGACCCCGCTTGCGATGAACAACCTCCTCGGGCAGCTGCCGTTTCAAGCCGGCGCCGTGACCCGCATGATCAATGCCGAGAATCCCACCGGAGAAAAGGGTGGTGCCGCCAAGTGGGATCCCAATCCGGAGGATCCGTTTCTCGCGCACAGCGGTCCGGCGGCACACTTGGGCCGCGGCTGGAAAGTGCGGCCCTTCATCAGTCTCAAGGCCGGCGAGACGGCCACGCTGGCGGACATCCAGGGGCCGGGCTGCGTCAACCAATTCTGGATCACGGCCAGTGCGGACGAATTCCGCACGCTGGTCCTGCGCATGTATTGGGATGACGAGGAGAATCCTTCGGTCGAGGCGCCGTTGGGTGATTTTTTTGCGATGGGTTTCGATACGCATCCGCATCAGGTAAATTCGCTGCCCGTCGTGGTCGCGCCGCATCGCGGCTGCAGTTGCTACTGGCAGATGCCGTTTCGGAAGAGCGCTCGCATTACCCTGAGCAATGAAAACAAAACCGACGTTAAAATCATCGCCTACAAGGTGCTCTACAAACTGCATGAAGTTCCCGTGGATGCGGCTTACTTTCACGCGCAGTGGCGGCGCAGTCTGACCACCCGCGAGCATCCCGAACACACAATCCTTGATGGGGTCAAGGGACGCGGGCTCTACGTTGGCACCTACCTGGCTTGGACGGCGCTCTCTCGCGGTTGGTGGGGCGAGGGCGAGGTGAAATTCTACATCGATGGCGACGGGGAGTTTCCGACGATCTGTGACAACGGCACCGAAGACTATTTCAGCGGCGCATGGGGGTTCTTCAAGGATCCCAAGAAGGACATGGTGGAACAGGCCTTCAACACGCCGTTTGTCGGCATGCCGCTGGCACATGTGACCGGTCCGGACACGCCGCGCTATTTCAGTCTCTACCGCTGGCATGTGCTCGACAGCATCGGTTTCGAAAAAGACCTGCGTGTCACGGTGCAGACCCTCGGCTGGTGGCCGGGGCACATCTACCAACCCCTGACCGACGACGTGGCTTCAACAGCATTTTGGTATCAGTGTGAGCCGCATGTGGCCTATCCCAAATTCCCCGGCCTCAACGACCGCTGGCAACGATGAGTTTTGAGAACATGGACTACAAGTGCTACCGTGATGCGGTGGCTCGGCAGCGTTCCCATCAGGAGGATTGGCTGAAGGTTGGCTACGCTCCGCTCGGTTTCTATTTGAAGGATTTCTGCCTGCATGAAGTGGACGGCACGTGGCACCTCTATCACATCACCGGCACACCGGGAGTCAGTTGCTGTTTGCCGGGCAACGAGGTGTTTTTTGGTCACGCGACGACTCGCGACTTTGTCACTTGGGAAACGCATGAACCCTGTTTCTTCATCGATGTGCGCGGGTGGGATCACGGGCATGTCTTCGCTCCCTATGTAATTTCACGCGGCGACAAACATTGGATGTTTTATACCGGCGTCGCCACGGACAACACGCAGCGCATTGGCGTGGCGACCTCAACCGACTTGTTCAAATGGGAACGCGCCGGCGACCGTCCGGTGATCCGGCCCGAGGAATACGGGTGGGCGTTTTGTCCGACGACCGGCGGGGCGGCCTGCCGCGATGCGCACGTGATCGAGCACTACGGGAAGTTTCAGCTGTATTACGCCGCGGTCAAAAAGGACGGCAACGGCTGCGTCGCGCGCGCGTCCTCCACCGATCTGCTACATTGGCAGGACGAGGGGATTTGCTACGGCTTCAACGCATGGAACCAGTGCGAATCCAGCAATGTGCAGCACTTGGCTGATGGCCGCTGGCGGCTATTCTTCGGCGGGCACCATGCCTGGAGTTATGTCGACAGTGACAATCCTCTCCGCTGGCCGGATGTCACTCCGACCAAACTGCGCGACGACATCACCGGCATGGAGGTGATCCGCCGCCAAGGTGACCGCTGGTTGGTCGCCTATTTCGGCCTGCGTTACTACCGGCTCTTGGTCGGCGTGATTGACTGGTCGGCCGCTGAACCGACGATCGCCCAGATCACGGCGCGTGCGGAGTTGACCGATTTTGGGTTGTAATCTGTAGGGCGGAATCGCCTGATCGCGCATCGACCAGTATTGGGGATCGAACAGGCGGGGTCAGCGACCCCGCCCTAGAATATCATGGCAATTAATTCGCGGTTGCGAGCTGCTTGCCGAAGAAGCGATCCATCCACACGGCTATGACACCGTCGCCCGTCACATTTGTGGCGGTGCCAAAGCTGTCCTGCGCGAGGTAGAGCGCGATCATCAGTGCGACTTGGGCCTCGTTGAAACCCAGCATGGAGGTCAGGAGGCCGATGGCTGACATGACCGCACCACCGGGCGCGCCGGGGGCGGCGATCATGATCACGCCGAGCATCATGATGAAGGGGAACATCGCGGCGAGCGAAGGGATGCCCACGCCGGGAGTCATCAGCATCACCGCACTGGCACAAGTCACGAGGGTGATGGTCGAGCCGGACAAGTGAATGTTGGCGCAGAGTGGCACCACGAAATTGGCGATCGGTTCACTGACCTTGGCCGACTTGACCGAGCGCAGCGTGACGGGAATTGTAGCTGCACTCGACATCGTGCCGAGGGCAGTGAAATACGCCGGGAGCATGTTGCGAATAAGCTCAAGCGGCGAACGGCCGTTGAGGATCCCGGTGACGATGAAGAGCGCGCTGAGCCAGACCCAGTGCATGATGACGACCAGCACCAATACCTTGCCGAAAGCGTGCAGAGTAGTGAACACGCTGCCATCCGCGGCCATGGCCGCGAACACGCCGGCGATGTAGAGCGGGAGGAGCGGGATGATGACTTTGCTGAGCAGCCCCTCAATCACCGTGGTCCCTTGGTTAAAAAATGAGCGCAGCGTTTCACTGCGGTTGGCGCTGATGCCGATGCCGAAGATAAAGGCGGCCACGAGTCCGCTGATCACGCCGAACAATGGCGGAATCTCCAAACTGAAGTAGCCGACATGCATGGCGGTCTCCTGACCAGCCTCGGCGGCCTGCGGCGCGAGCATCGGCAGCATGACACTGGCGACGAGGAAGGCGAGGGTGCCGGCCAAGAGCGTAGAGCCATACGAAAATGCCACCGTGCGTCCCAGTAATTTACCCGATCCGCTCGGCAGGCTCGCGATCCCATTGGTTATATAGAACAAGATGATCAGCGGAATCGTGAATTTGATCAACTGACCGATGACCGCGTAGACGGTGAGAAGGGTGCGTATGGTCCAGTCGGGTGAATACAGGCCGATCAGGATGCCGGCGGCCATGCCGATGATGAGTTTGAGGATGATTTTCATGGTGTTAGTGGTGGCTGGGGAGAAATCAGATCAACCAGAGTCCGCCGATGCCGGCAAGCGCCGTGAAGCCGAGGACGATGGCTATGTCGCGACGAAGTTTGGGTGCACCCAAGCTGATGGCGAGACCGGCTTTGAGCAATGAGTTGCCCACGGCGGCCACGACGACCGCTTTGGCTGCCAGCTCAGCGGTCAGTGATAGACTCGTGACGTTGTCCGCCATCGAAAGCGCAATGGCATCCATGTCGGTCAAACCGGAGACGAAACTCAAGGGCAGCAACCCGGAGTGCAGCAGATCGAATTGCAGTGCCGCTTTGACCAAAAAGCCAATCAGAGCATAGAGCAGGGCAAACTTTACTGCGGTCATCAGACTGAGCGGATTGGTGATCTGCGGCGCATCCACGGGCGTGACTCCCGGACGGTGAACGAACCACATCCAAGCGCCGAAAATAACTCCGGGCAGGAGCATACACGCAAACGGGGCGATCAGCTTGGCCGCCAACTCCGGGTTGAGCACCCAGACAGTCAAGGCCACGCGTGGCAGCATCACACTGCAGGCTATCACGACGGCCATGGCATAATGCTCGGCCATCGCGGGGCTTTCCTTGCTGCGCCGGGTAAACGCGAGGGTAGTGGCGGTGCTGGAAGCGATGCCGCCAAACAGACTGGTGAGAATGATGCCGGCACGGGTTCCCAGCAGTCGCATGGCGATGTAGCCGACAAACCCCAGCCCGGAAATGAGCACGACCATCATCCACGTGGAAAACGGATTGAAGGCATCGTAGGGCCCGAAATTGCGATTGGGCACGAGGGGTAGGATGACGCCGGTGATCGCCACGAATTGCAGGGTGGCGCGGATATCCTCGGGCTTGAACGCCCGCGTCCATGAGTGCAGCGGCTGTTTCAGTCCCAGCATCACCATCGTGGTGCCCGCGACCACGATCGCGATCTGCCGCTGATCCCAGTAAACGAGGGCTCCGATCATGATTGTCAGCAAGGCGGAGGCGAAAGTCGTGCTCCCGGTCAATTGACCCTGAGTCCGGCGGACCGAGAGCAACTGGTGTGATCCCACCAACGCCAGAACGACGATGAGCATGACGGGCATTTCCGGCGGACTGAGTGCCGCGCCCAGGCAGCCCAGTATGGCCCAAAAAGTATAGGTGCGCACCCCGCCCAAATCGACGGCATCCTTGTGCTCGGTCTGGGCGCTCCATTGCCGGATGAGCCCAACGAGTGCCCCCAAGCAGGCACTCACCACCAGCGAGATCATCAGTTGAGGGCCGTTCAGCACGACTCAGAGCTTGGGGCGACAAAACTTGGCCGCAAGCGATTCCCTGATCCGCACCATGGAAGTTTCCATTTGCCCCACGGCCCCTGCGGTGGCTAATTCCTCCGTTTCCATGAGCGACACACCAGCCGATATTTCCCACGACCAGCACGCGGTGCGCCGTCAAAAGCTCGCCGATTTGCGTGCTACCGGCTTTGACCCGTTCCGTGCCAGCGTCTCGCCGACCCATTTCTCGCAGGAGGCCATTGCGCAATACGTCGATGAACAGGACAACACCGTCACCGTCACGGTGGCCGGCCGGTTGATCACCTTCCGCGTCCAAGGTGGCAGCTCGTTCGTGAAAATCCAAGACCAGCAGGGCATCATTCAGCTTTACTTCCGCAAGGACGTGATCGGCGAAGAACGCTACCTGGTATTCAAGAAGCAGCTCGACCTCGGCGATCTCATTGGCGTCACCGGCACACTCTTCAAGACCAAGACCGGTGAGATCACCGTGCGCGTCGAATCATTCACGCTCGTGGCCAAGGCCCTGCGTCCGCTCCCCGAGAAGTGGCATGGCCTTAGTGATCCGGAGCAGGTTTATCGCCAGCGCTACCTCGATCTCATCGTCAACCAAGAGTCGCGCCAGCGCCTGATGACGCGTTCGCGCATCGTTTCGCACATCCGCCGGTTTTTGGAGGATCGCAAGTTCCTCGAGGTCGAGACCCCGGTCTTGCAAGGCGTAGCCGGCGGTGCCGCGGCCCGGCCATTCCAGACGCATCACAACGCGCTCAACACCGATTTCGTGCTACGCATATCGCTCGAACTTTACCTCAAGCGCATGCTCGTGGGCGGCTACGACCGGGTCTTCGAGATCGGCCGCAACTTCCGCAACGAAGGCGTCTCCCGCCGGCACAATCCCGAGTTCACCATGCTCGAGGTTTACCAGGCTTACAGCGACTACCGTGGGATGATGACCCTCGTTCAGGACTTGTTTCGCTCGCTCTGCACGGATGTGCTCGGCACGTCGCAGATCAACCATGCCGCGTCAGGCGAGACCATTGATTTCGCCGCCGAGTGGCGTGAAGTGAAGTATAAGGACCTCATTCGCGAGAAGACCGGCAACCCGGACTGGTTCAGCCTTTCCAAGGCTGACAAGATCGCGGGCGCTGAGGCGCTTGGACTCAAGGTCGATCCGGCCTGGGAAGACTACGAGGTTACCAACGAGATTTTCGGCAAGCTGATCGAGCCCAAGCTCATCCAGCCGACCTTTGTCACGCACCTGCCCAAGGAGCTTTGCCCGCTGGCCAAGCTTACGCTCGATGACCCGAGCACCATCGACGTGTTCGAGCTGATCATCGGCGGCATGGAAATCGCCCCCGCCTACTCGGAGCAGAACGACCCCGACGTGCAGCGCCAGATGTTCGAGGCGCAGGCCGGCGAGGAAGTGCAGAACATCGACCAGGACTTCCTGCTCGCGCTCGAGCACGGCATGCCCCCGGCCGGTGGCATGGGCATCGGCATCGACCGGCTTTGCATCCTGCTGACCGGGGCCGAGAGTATCCGCGACGTGATTCTCTTTCCTCAGCTGCGCACGACTGCAGCGGATTCCAAATAAGGACATGGCCGCAAAAAGGCACAGAAGTCGCAAAAAGTGGCTGGTTGCCTTTGAGCTTTTTGCGCATCTTTACGGCTGATCGTCATGCCTTGGTATCTCTATCTCGCCCTCAAGCAGCTTTTCCCGACGGGGCGGAAGTTTCCTTTTTTCACGGCGATCTCGGTGTTGGGCGTGGCCTTGGGCGTGGCGTTGCTGATCGTTTCGATCAGTGTGATGGGCGGCTTTGGGCACCAGATCCGCCAGATGATCGTGGACACGCAAGGCGATGTGCAGGTGCGCGCCAATGGGCTGATCCAGCGGCCGGACGATTTACTGCAGCGGGTTGAAGGCGTCCCGGGCGTGGTCGCGGCGACCCCGTTTGCCGAAGGCGTGGCGATGATGGAGTTTGACCAGAAGCCGGCGTTCCCGGTGATCCAAGGCATCGATATCACGCGGGTGGACAAGGTCGTGCCGTTGCGGCGTTACGTGCGGATCGGGTCGATGGATGATCTCGATGACGATTCCGTAATCCTGAGTGCGCAACTGGCGATTTCCCTCGGTGCACGCATCGGCAGCACGGTGGAGGTGTATTCGCCGCTGTTGTTGGAGAAGATCAAAAACGATGAGGTAATGCTCCCGCGCGAACTGCAGGTCGTGGGTATTTTTGAAATCGGCCACCAGCAGCTCGACAGCTCGGTGGTGTTGGTGACGTTACGCACCATGCAGGACCTCTACGGGCTCGGGCTTTCGATCCATGGCATCAATGTCAAGATCGCGCCCAAGGCCGATCCCGATGCGATTGCCCGCAAGATTAATTCTGCCATCGGCGCCCAGCACAACGCCGTGGCGCGTTCGTGGATCGATGCCAACCAAGACTTTCTCTTCGTGCTCCAACTGGAGAAGAACATGATCTTCTTCCTGCTGACCTTTATCATCGTCGTGGCGGCGTTTTCGGTGACGAGCTCGCTGCTCATTTCGGTCGTGCGCAAGACCCGGGAGATCGGCCTGCTCGGCGCCCTCGGTGGCAAACCGCGGCACGTGGCCGCGTGCTTTTGCTTTCAGGGATTCTTCATCGGCCTGACGGGAACCGCAGTTGGCTTATTGCTGGGGTTTGGATTCCTGCACGTGCGCAATGACCTGATCCGCGTTTTCACCCAATTGACCGGCAGTGAAGAAGTGCTCGCGCGGTTTTATCAGTTCGCAGAGCTGCCTTCTTATTCCGATCCACGTGACATCACGCTGATCGTGGTGGCGGCGATTGTGATCTCAACTTTGGCCGGGCTGCTGCCCGCATGGCGCGCGGCGAAACTCAAACCGGTGGAGGCCTTGCGCAATGAATAACCCGGTCCTTACAGCCGTCGACGTGCGCAAGACCTTCATCAGCGGTGACCGTCGTATCGAGGTGCTGCGCGGGGCCGCCTTGTCAGTGCATGCCGGCGAGTCCGTCAGCATCAGTGGCGAATCCGGCTCGGGCAAATCGACCTTGTTGCAACTGTTGGCGCGACTCGATGAACCTGACACGGGCAGTATTACCTGGGGTGGGTCGGCCGAACGGGCTGATTACCTCGGCATGGTCTTTCAGTCGTTTTACCTGATTCCGGAAATGGATGCCTTGGCCAATGTGCTGATGGCCGCCCGTATCCGAGGCGCAGTGGGCAAGGCCGAGAAGGCAAGGGCGGCCGAACTGCTCGCCCGGGTGGGACTGGCGGAACGCGCCACGCACCTGCCGGCGCAACTATCCGGCGGGGAGCGTCAACGCGTGGCCGTGGCCCGGGCGCTGATGAACAACCCCAAGCTCATACTGGCCGACGAGCCGACCGGCAACCTCGACGAACGCACGGGAGAAGGCGTGATCGAGTTGTTGCTCAATCTCTGCCGGGAAACGGAAACGGCCTTGGTGCTGGTGACGCACAACGCCGCGCATGCCGCCCGCTGCGCCCGCCGCCTCGTGCTGCACGAGGGTGTGTTGAGCTGAAATTGCACGCTGCCTAGAAGTGTCCGCAATTTTTACCGCCTGCCGGGTTTATAGCCAAAGTGCCGGCAGGGCATGAATCACGATATCAACGGAGAAATGAGCCACCATGGCCGCGATGAGGCTTCGTTTCCAGTAGCACCAGCCGTAGAGAATCCCGACCGCGGTGTTGCCCGCAACAGTGCCACTGATTGCGAATGGTGAACCTGCGCCGTAGGAGATCAATTGCGGCAGATGAGCCATGCCAAAGGCAATCGCGCATACGAGGATGACAGTCCAGACGATCGCCGGGCGGGGGGAGCGGTTACTGAAGATGCGGGCGGCGCCCCACACCAGCAGGGTCATCAGACCCAGCCGAAACCAGACTTCCTCCGCGACAGCGGCACCAAACGAGACGGCCAGACCACCGACAAACCCCCGATGGCCGTAAACGGGAGTATCCGGGGGAAGGTATGGCGCACTCAGGTGCCGGATCACGATCAGTAGCCCGCCCAACGCGACACCGAGCACACCGGCCAAAAGGACGTCTCTACCCAACCGTTTGCGGATGTCGGATTCGCCGGCAATCAGTGGCGCGCCCAACCCGACCGACGGTCCCAGGGCGAGTCCGATCCAAAGTGCCGGCAACGTGATCACGCTGAGCGCGAGCACGCTGGGCCGGATCAGTGACGCAAAGCCCTGCTCCATGTGGACGCGGCCAAAGGCCAGACCCACCAACTGCGCCGTAATCGTCAGGACGAACAGAACGATCAGCGGCAGACCGATGCGTGGGCGGGTGACCGTCGAGGTTTCTGACGATGTGGGATGGGCTACAGGCATTATGAGGGATTTCGGGTTTCGTTGGGACTGGAGCGCGTGTCCCGGCACATGGATTGTTTTGCCCGAAAGACGGTGACGAGTCCCGCGCAAAATAGCCGGAAGAATGCGCCCACGCAGATTATGAAGATACCGATGCCGATCGGCTGTGCATCGGTGGGTTACAATGCCTACGCGTGGCTCTCGGCGCTTGGGTGGCACACGGCTCAGAGCGGGGGCTTTGGCCTCGCCTGTCATGCGGCCAATGCCTCGGTGGGATTTGCCGCGCATGTCAATGACGCCGCCGCGCAGGCTATCCTGAGGAAACCCGGAACTGTGAACCAACAGATGATCTTTATCAGTGGGCTGACGATGCTCTCATTGCTGCCGCTGGTCTTTTATTTCCGCGCGGTCCGCCGACGTCTGGGATGATGTCAGCAGGCTCAGCTTGTCAGACCTGCGCGCGCCGGTAGTGCATCGCGACAGCTCCGTTGTGCAGCGGCTTCGTCGAGATACGTTCCAGCTTTCGGGTGGTGGGCAATCCGGCTTGGTAAAGGGTCGGGCCATGGCCGGCGATCCGGGGGTGGACCAGAAATTGGTATTCGTCGATCAGGTCCAATCGATCGAGTTCGGTCGCGAGCCGGCCGCTGCCGAGGAGCACGCCGGCCGGGGTTGCGTCCTTCAGCTTCTGCACTTCAGTGCGCAATTCGCCGGTGAGGTGATGGCTGTTGGTCCAGGGGAATTTGTTGCGCGTGGAAGACACGACATACTTCGGCTTGGTCTCCAACTTGGCCGCCCATTCCCGGATCGCCGGAGGCGCTGCCACGTCGCCGCGGGCGACCGCCGGCCAGTAACCCTCCATCATTTCATAGGTGACCCGGCCCCACAGCATCGCGCCATTCTCGTCCAGGAGGCGCGTGAAGAAAGCATGGGTCTCGTCGTCGGCGATCCCCTCCTGATGGTCGACGCAGCCGTCCAAGGTCACGTTGATGCTAAAAGTTAAGAGTCCCATGAGGTGAATTACGGCCGATTGTTTAAGAGGAATCTCGGTCACTCTGGACCACTGGCTCTGACGCTTGATTTGGCTTAGTCTTCTTTGGCAAGCATCGCAACCCGTAGTTCGTCGCAACAACGGCCAGCATCACAATCGCAAGGAATCCGGACACGGCCAGCGGTTCATCCGGCCCCAACTTCCAAATCAAACCCATTCCGACTAAGCCAAGCACGATCGCGAGATAGCGCAGCGCTCTGATGTCCTCGACCGAGAAAGTGCCTTTGTCGTCTGAGTTCAAGGTGTAGATCGACCGCGAAAGTTGGGGTCATGTGATGTATCGAATGCTTTAAAGCATGGGGCTAGAATAGCCGAATATTCCGAGAGCGATAGGCGGGATTCGGCGATCCCGTCCTACATTGTCCTCTGTGCCTCTGCGGCTCTGCGTGAGATCAAGAACCTTAAACGTATTTCGCGCGGCCGGTCATGACGTGCACGAGCTTAGGGTCGGCACCGACGAGGATCTTGCTTAAAGGCTCGGTCGGTTCGGCGACTTGGCAGCGGAAGGCGAGGTTGTCGCCTCGTGCGTATTGCAGCTGCATGAGGTAGCGGGTCTTGGTGCCGGTGTTGGGGCGGCCGCGATGCCACGTCTGGTGATTGAAGAGATAGATGTCACCGGCCTTGGCGTAGATGGGTTCAACGCCGCGACCTTCAAACTCGGGATTGTCGTTGGGCGTGAGCCGGCCGGAGTAATGGCTGCCGGGCACGATCTCGGTCGGGCCGTCGTCGAGGGTCTCGATGTCCGAGAGGGCGACTTGCACGCTGAGCCAGATGAGCGGCAGGCGGGCGCCGGCAGGCCAGCGGGGAATCTCCGGCGGGAGGGGATGTTCCAAGCGGTTGTTGTCATCGACGTGCCAGTTGGAGACGGCCTCACCGGGTTTGTTGCGAATGACATTTTGACCGCAGTAGCGGCAGTCAGGTCCGAGGATCTGCTGCACCAGCGAGTAGATCGGCTCGCGGATGAACTGCTTGGTGAATTCGATGCTGTAGTCCTGCGGATTGCGCACCACGAACCAGGTGCTGCGTTTTTCCGCGAAGGCGGGATCGGCGGCGTAGTCGTCGGTGAGTTTGCGCATCGCGGCGCACTCTTCGGGACTAAATACACTGCGAAGGACGGCGTATCCGTCGCGATGAAAGCGATCAAGCAGATCGTTGGCTTCTGTTTCCGGGAGGGGTTGGGTCAGCATGGGAGCAAGAGGGGTTGATGGATTCGCCGGAAGCCTAGAGAGGCATCCGCGAAATAACACAAGAGTGGAGAGGATAATTTGGACTGAAAATTCAGTGGCGGTTTCCCGCGTTGCATCCCTGCAAATAAAACCCTGCTATGGACGCCATGCTATTTGCCTCTCCTGAACGTATCCGCTGCGGCGTGGCCGGGGTGGGCTCACTTGGCCAGCATCACGCGCGGATTTATGCGGCTTTGCCCGGGGCAGAGCTGACCGGGATCTTTGAGGCCAGTGACGAGCGGGCGGCGGAGATCTGCGCCAAATACAATTGCCGGCGCTTTGCCACGATCGAGGAACTGGGCGCGGCTTGTGACGCGGTATCGGTAGTCGTGCCGACTGACCGGCATGCCGAGGTGGCACTGCCATTACTCGCGCAAAAGACACACCTGCTAATCGAGAAACCTATCTGTGCGACCCTCGAGGAAGCAGAGACGGTGGTCGCCGCGGCCAGGGAACAGGGCTGCTTGGTGCAGGTCGGTCATATTGAACATTTCAACCCGGTGATGGCATTCATGGAAAACTCCGTCAGCGCACCGCAATACATCACGGCGGAGCGGCTGGCGCCGTATCAGCCGCGCGGCACCGAAGTCGGCGTGGTGCTGGACCTGATGATTCACGACATCGGCATCGTGATGGCCTTGGTAAAGTCACCGATCACTCGCATCGACAGCGTGGGCGTGACGGTGCTGTCCAAGAGCGAAGACATCGCGAATGCGCGCATCGAATTTGAGAACGGTTGCGTGGCCAATCTGAGCGCCAGCCGGATGAGCACCAAGAAGCAGCGGGAGATCCGCATATTCCAATCCGATGCCTATTTGTCCTTGGATTTCATGAATCAGGAAGGGCATCTGGTGAAAAAGTCAGACATCATCGCGTATGGGTTGAAGATGAAAATTGGTTTGGTGAAGGCCGGAGACCTTAGCGCGATTCCGGTGAAACCAATCCCGATTGAGAAAGGTGAACCGCTCGCCCTGGAGTTGGCTGACTTTGTGAAGAGTGTGCGTGAGGCCAAGCAACCCAAGGTCGGTGCGGCCGAGGGCAAGAGCGCGCTGGAAGTGGCGATCACGATTACCGATCAGATTCGGAACGCGAAGAAGTGATGGCCGCGGATCCCCAACTGCCTTTCCGACTTGCCGCGCCCGAAGGCGGTCACGTCGATCTCCTGATCATCGCGGGCGAACACTCCGGTGACGAGCACGCCGCCCGGGCGGTGCGGGATATGCGAGCGCGCAATCCGGGGGTGAGCATTTGTGCTTTGGGTGGACCCAAGATGGCCGCGGCCGGGGCACAGTTGTTGCACGATATGACGGCCAGCTCGGTGGTCGGTTTTGTCGAGGTGCTGAAAAACTACTCTTTCTTCAAGGCGCTCTTTGAGGAAACCCTGCGTTGGGTCGCCGAGTATAAGCCCGCGGCCATCTGTTTTGTCGATTATCCCGGTTTGAATCTGCGCCTCGCCGCCGCATTACGCGAACGCGGCTTATCGGTGAAGGGTGGAGGAAGCATCAAATTGCTCTACTATATCTCGCCGCAGATCTGGGCGTGGAAGGCGAAGCGGCGGTTCACGATGGCGCGCGATTTGGATGCGTTGGCGGTGATCTTTCCCTTCGAGGTGGACTGTTATCAAGATACAGATTTGCCGGTGGAGTTTGTTGGCCATCCCTTTGTGGCGCCGGACTACGAATCACCCGTTGCCCATGATCCGGCGGGTCCGGTGTTATTGTTGCCCGGTAGCCGCAAACAGGCCGTGGCCCGGATTTTCCCGGTGCTGCTGGCCGGGTTGAAAGCCTATGATTCGAATGCGCCGGCGGTGGTGCTCTATCCCAGTGCGGCAATCCACGAACTGCTGCGGGATGCCAATCCACCGGCCAACGTAACCTTGGTTTCAACCGGCGAAGTCATCAAAGCCCGGACTGTGCTCACCAGCTCGGGCACGATGTCATTGCATTGTGCCTTGGCCGGCGTGCCCGGCGCGATCGCCTACCGCACGAACCCGATTACTTATCTTTTGGCACGTTGGTGGGTGAAGCTGGACTACATCGGCATCGCCAATTTGCTGCTCAAACAACCGATGTATCCGGAATACATTCAAGGAGCGGCAACCCCGGCGGCCTTGGCCCGTGAGCTGCAGGAAGGTAGCGAGGCGACGCGATTGGAGACTACCCGGATCCAGCAAGCTGAATTGGTGCGTTTGCTCAACCAACCTTCACGGGGCAGTATTGCAGTCTGGTTGGCCGAGCATCTTGCATGACCTTGTCCTGATTGTAATTTATATATACGTGTAATTTATGGCCGCACTTGCGCCAGTCTCAGCCAGGAAGCAACCCAGTCATCTTCTGCCTTGGATGGTCTTCCTTTTCGGTTGTGCCTGCAGCGTCTCGGCGTGGTCGCTGGTAAGACTGTAGCAACGCAGCTTGGAGGAGGATCGCTTTATGCGACAGGTTGCCCGCATGGAGGCTTCCATCGTGGCGCGATTCCAAACGGTTTCGGATTTGCTGCATGGTTCCCGGGCTTTGGCTGCCGCCAGTGAACAGGTCACGCCTTCGGAGTGGTCGACCTATTTTCGCGCAATCGAGAGTCAGTTTGCCAATGGGATTGTCGGGCTCGGTTACATCAAACGGATGCCGCGCACGGAAATCGGGGCCTTGGAGCGCAGCATGCGCGGCAGCTGCTGGCCAGAATTCACCGTGGAGCGAACGGGCAAGGACGATTGGCTCTATGTCGTTACCACCATTGAACCTGCAGCCAATAACCGTGACGTGTTGGGCTTGGATGTGGGCTCCGGCACCACCCGGCGGGGTGCGGCGGAAGAAGCCGCCCAGCGCAACACCATGGTGCTGTCCCGGCGGATTCAGTTGGAATATGACGGTAAGCAAGTCCCGGGATTTCTACTTTTCCTGCCGATTTACCAGAAACAATCCGGAGCAGTGGCTGAACCAAGCCTCGAATCCACCTTGGGCTGGGTCTATGCTTCCATCCGCATCGATGAACTCATGGCCGACATGCCGGGGATGGCGTCTGCCCAGCTCGATTTTGAAGTATTTGAGAACGATCAGATCGATGCGGAATCATTACTCTACGGCAACGTCACCACTCGGTTCGCGGGGACAGAACGCACTTTTACGGCGGACGACTATGCTGATCGGAATTTCCAGATTCAGCAGAAATTACGGATTTTGGGTCGTAACTGGGTAATATGGCTGAGCACCACACCGGAGTTCGATGCCATGGGCAATCGTCTGATTCCATGGATTGTTGGTGGCGCCGGCATGCTCGCGAGTTTGCTGGGCATGATGCTGACCTATAATCTGGTGGGTGCACGCACCCGCGCTTTGGATGTGGCCGGTAAGATGACTGACAGTCTGCGACTGGCAGAGGCTGAAACTCGCCGACTCGCGATTGTGGCCAGCCGGACTGCGACATCCGTCATTCTCATGGGGACAGACTGGCGGGTGGAGTGGACCAATCACAGCTTCACGCGTCTGTTTGGTTACACGATGGAGGAGGCCAAGGGACGGCGTCCCGGTGATTTTATATTTGGTCCTGAAAGAGATGTATTGGCCCGGGATGAAATCGACCAGGCGGTCCAGGCCAAAGGAACCTACGAAAACGAGGTGGTGTGTTACACCAAGGATGGGACCAAGTTGTGGATGAACCTGGAAGTGCAGCCCCTCCATGATGAAGCCGGGAACCTAACCGGTTATATGGGCTTGCACACCGACATTACCGAGATGAAACGGGCCGAGCAGGAGCTGAGTGAGAAGGAGAATCAGCTGCGGTTTATTTTTAATCAAGTGCCAGTGGGTGTAACCTGGGTGCGCTTTAGTGCGGATAGGGTGATAGGACTCAACAACGATTGGTTTTTCAAAATCAGTGGCCTGGAACCGTATGAACTAAAGGATCATACCTTGGTTCGATCCATCTCCGATCCGGAAGACATGGTAAAACAGGATGCCCTCAGGGAAAAATATGAGCGTGGGGAGATCGACGAATATAGACTGGAGAAACGGTATCACCGGCGGGACGGACGTCTGGTGTGGGTCTTGCTACATACCCGAGGCTTTCGACGTTCCGATGGTTCCCTGGAACAAGAGATTTCCACGGTGCAGGATATCACCGAGCGTAAACTGGCCGAACAAAAACTGGCTTACAAGGAGGCTCAGCTCCGCTTTCTCTTTGATGCCGTGCCAGTGGGTATTCATCTGCAGAGCGTGGGGGTAAATGGCGAAAAACTTGAGGCCGATAATACCCTCGTAAACGAGGCTCACCGCTTAATCACTGGGCTCAGTGAAAAGAAATAGTCGGCAACGAGCCGTTTAAAAATATCTCCCACCCCGACGATTATGCGAAACAACGAGAACTCTATAGTCAACTCACGCGGGGTGAAACGGACCGAATTGCCCTGGAGAAGCGCTACATTCGACACGACGGCACCGTGGTCTGGGTGCTGCTGACCGTGCGCCGATATTTTAATCCCGATGGCAAGGGGTATCAGGACATCGCCACGGTGGTGGATATCACGGAGGCGCGTCGCCAAGCCGAGGAGTTACGCTCTGCCAAGGATGCCGCTGAGGCGGCCAACCAAGCCAAGAGTCATTTTCTCGCCATGATGAGTCATGAGATTCGCACACCAATGAACGGGGTCATTGGGATGACTTCCCTGTTGTTGGATACGCCGTTGAATCCGGAACAACACGAGTATGCCGAGACGATCCGCAACAGTGGCGATTCCCTGTTAACGATTATCAATGATATCCTGGATTTTTCCAAAATCGAATCCGGCCGGATGGAATTGGAAACCGAGGTATTCAGTGTGCGCGAATGTGTGGAAGGTGCCTTGGACTTGTTGGCCCCGCGAGCCGTGGAAAAGCATCTCGACCTGCTTTACGAGATTGCCGATGGCGTGCCCGGCACCATCCGGGGTGATGCGACCCGACTGCGGCAGGTGATCGTGAATCTGCTGGGGAATGCGATCAAGTTCACCGAGCAGGGCGAAGTCGTGCTGGGTGTCAGTGTGCAATCCAAGGGCGACTTGACCGAATTGGAATTTTCCGTGCGGGATACCGGCATCGGCATTTCAGTGGAGGGGCAGCAGCGATTGTTTCAGTCGTTCAGTCAAGTCGACGCGTCGATCTCCCGTCGCTTTGGCGGCACTGGTCTGGGCTTGGTAATTTCCCGTCGATTGGTGGAATTGATGGGCGGACAACTCTGGGTGGAGAGTGAAGTGGGGCAGGGCTCCACCTTTAAATTCACCTTGGTGGCGGATGTGATTGCGAGCAAACCGCGGACATACATGAGTCAATCGGGCACCAACTTGGTTGGACGGCGTTTGCTCATCGTCGACGACAATGCGACCAACCGGAGGATTCTGACCGTATTGGCGGATAAGTGGTCCATGCCCGTGGTGGCGGTGGATTCCGGCGGTGCGGCACTGGCATTATTGGCTCAAGGGGAGAAATTCTCCGCCGTCATTTTGGATATGCACATGCCGACCATGGACGGCATAACCCTCGCCGGGAAAATCAAGGCGCTGCCTGATTGTGCGCAATTACCATTGATCCTGCTGTCCTCGCTTGGACCGAAAGAGTCGGAATTAGAGAAGCGTTTGTTCAGTGCGAGTCTGACCAAACCGGCCAAACCGGCCCGTCTTTATGAGGTGTTGAATTCGGCGCTCAAGGATACCTCGCCACCATTTGCCCAGACAAGTGAACCCATATCCATTGCTCCGGATTCCTCGATTCATCCCGAGAGCGTGCTTTTGGCCGAGGACAACGTCGTGAATCAAAAAGTGGCCCTGATGATGTTGGCCAAATTGGGATTTGCCGCGGAGGTGGCTGCCAATGGCCACGAGGTGCTGGCCGCCATGGAGATCCGTTCATACGACATATTACTCATGGATATGCAGATGCCTGAAATGGACGGGTTGGAGGCGACCCGTCGCATCATGGTGAAATATCCCGAGAAAGACAAGCGACCGTGGATCATCGCACTCACCGCCAATGCCATGCAAGGCGATCGGGAACGCTGCATTGAAGCGGGGATGAATGATTACATCAGCAAGCCCGTTAAGCGCGAGGAACTCGGCGCGGCGCTGAAACGAGCCATCGAGGCTCGCCGGACCTGACATTTATTGTCCGCTCAGTCTTACTGAACCGGACAAGCTGCCATCAGGATACGCGGATCCGGATATCTGCCGCCAAAGTGCCTCGGTGCGGTGTGTTAGGATTTGCCGACATTTCTCGATCTCTGCCTCACGGGCGGCCCGATTTTCGTCCGCGATCTTGGCCAGATCGTCGAGATTGTAGAGGTAGACATTCGGGAGTTCCGCTACGGCCGGTTCCACGTCACGGGGCAGGGCGAGATCGATGAAAAACAGAGGCCGCGCGGTGCGACGCTTCATGGCGGTGCGCACGGATTCCAAGCTTAACACCATACCCGGGGCCGCGGTGCTGCATACCACGATGTCGAATTCGCCCAGATGCGGTTCGCGATTTTCAAAGGGCAGGGCGGTCGCATCCAAGCTCTTGGCCAGGGCCATCGCGTGTTCGATATTGCGACTGGAAACCGTGAGGCTGCCGGCACCGCGGCTTTGAAAGGCGCGCGCGGTCTTTTCGCCAATTTCTCCTGCCCCGAGCAGCAGGATGCGGGTTTCGCCGATATCGCCAAAAATAGATTGGGCAAGATCCACGGCTACATTGGCTACACTTACCCGGCCGGTGGTGATAGCCGTATGGGTGCGCACGTGTTTGGCGGCTTGAAAGGCTTTTTGAAACAGGCGGTTCAGAATCGGGCCCGTGCTTTGGCGGTTTTGCGCAAGGGCGTAGGCCTCCTTCAATTGACCGAAGATTTCGGTTTCACCCACCAATTGGGAATCCAGGCCCGAGGCCACTTCGAGAAGATGCTGCACGGCCGGTCGGCCCTGCAGCTGCATGCGATACGCCTCAAATTCTGTTTCGGGGAAACCCTGCCGGTCAC
This sequence comes from Cephaloticoccus sp., assembly GCA_030833445.1. Taxonomy (GTDB): domain Bacteria; phylum Verrucomicrobiota; class Verrucomicrobiia; order Opitutales; family Opitutaceae; genus Cephaloticoccus. The sequence goes on from JAURHD010000017.1 coordinate 28,935, forward strand.
AAAATATCCGTTGGATGCCGGCCGATATTTCCGGGTTGGCCGCGACCCCGTAGAATTCGGTGCGATTACATGTGCTCAACACCGCGAATTCCCGCAGGCCATCCAACCGGGCAAGTTCCAGGTGCAACGCACCGACGGCCTCATCGTTAACGGCGAGTTTTTCGCGCACCGTGATGGGTGCCTCGTGGTGCGTGGCGCCCAGCACGAAAAAGACAGACGAGGTTTGCTCCACGGAATTCATTTGCGCTGGGAGGTCGTTTCGGGAGGCCGGCTGGAATTCACCGGACCGAGTGAAACCAGAGCCACGGCAAACAGGGCAATGCAGGTCCAAGCGAAGCGGCGGGAAATCAAGTTGCCTCGCAGCCGCATGATCAGGGCGATGACATATGCCAGCCAGATACCGATCGTGATCAGCAGCTTCGCGTGATTCACACTGGCGGTGTCTTGCAGCCAATAGAATGAGCCCACGATCAGGGATGCGGTTATCAACGTGACGCCGGTGCCCAATAGCCGGGCACTGATCAGGTCGAGGTCCAGAATCGAGGGCAGAAACGAAAACCATCCGCCGAGTCGTTTGTGTTTCAGGGAATAGTTGCGAAGCAGAAGCATGGCGGCGGTGAGGGCCAGGAGGGCAAACACGCCGTAGCTGAACAAGGCCAAGGCGGCATGAAACTCGATCCAAGGATTGCCGCCGAAAATATGGGCGCGACGGGTGGCATCCCACGCGGGTATGGCCAGTGAACTCAGGGTTAACACCGCGCTGAGACAGGCGGTGAAATAGCCGAGCAGACTGGTGCGAAAGGTAACGCCGATCACCAAATACAGGGTGGTCGCCGACCAAGCGGTAAATTGAAACAGTTCAAACGTATTGCCGAGCGGGCACCCGCCCACGGCCATGCCCCGCAGATACAGTCCGGTCAATTGCATGAGATAACCGGCGGTGATCAGCCCATACATGGCCACTCCCGATGGCCGGCCTCCGCGCATCAGTGACCACGTGCCCAGCAGGAAACCGACGAGATAAAACTCGCCGGCGATCCAGAGCCAGTCGCGGTCATTGAGTTGGGCTAACATAGGGCGCAAAGTGACGCGAAGTCACTTCGTGGCAAGTTTCCGCGGGATTCTTAATTTCCACCCTTGGCGGGTGCCCACTTTTCCAAAAAGGCCACTACTTTAGCCGGACTGTGCCCGTCACCCTCTTCCAATGCCCCGGTTTCCTGCGTGGTGAGTTGCTGGCCATCGGCGTCGAGCACCACGAGCACGGGCAAACCGAATTGGATCGGGTTGCCATAGCGGGCGTTGACGTCGGCATTGCGCTTGGTGTCGTTGCGGGTGTTCACATCCACCATTACCACGATATAATCGCGCTTGAGCGCAGCCGCCACCGATTGGTCAGAGATCATGGTTTCATGGAGGCGGTGACACCAAATGCACCAATTGGCTCCGAACATCAGGAGCACATGCTGGTTGGCTTGGGCGGCCGTTTGCAGGGCGGCGTCGATCTGGACCTGGGCATCGGCCTGGGTGTCGTAGATGTCTTCTCCCATCTTGGGGTATTCGGCGGCCGGCAGGGCGGTGACCAGCAGGCAGCAGGAGGTAATCGCTAGAAATTTTCTCATGGGCCGAGCATGTTCCCGGCTTTGCCGGTGTTAAGTCAAATTTCCACAGCTTGAGTTACCCGGCGACCGGCCTATGGTGGCCGATCCATGTGCGCTGCCCGCCGTATATCCCGTGATCGCCCCGAGCTGTTGGTGCAGCGATTGGGCCCGTTTGGGCGAATGCCGCGACGGTCAGTCTTGCTGGTGCGTCCTGAACAGATTCACCCGGTGGTGCGCATCGCCCATCGGCAGGCCGGGTTGATCATCCCGGAGCGAATTATCTTGGACCACGAACTGGTGCTGGTGATTTCCGGCCGGGGTTACTGGGAGATCGACGGTGAACGGCGAAATTTTGCCCCCCATGATTTGCTGTTTATTCCGCCATTCACGCCCCATTATTTTCAGGCGGATCCGAATTCAGCGGTCGAACATTTGGCTGTGCACTTTGATTTTGCCGAAGCCTTGCCCATGGAAGGACCAGGCCTCGATCATCGCCGTCCTTATCGCCTGCGCTTTACCCATGGTTTGGGCATACCCCGTCAGCAGCGGTTGTTTTCCGGTCACCGGATTGAGCGGGCGTTGACGGCCATCCTGAATGCGCATGCCACGGACGACGTCCTGAGTGCGGCAAACAGTTCAGTGCAACTGTCGGGAGTGTTACTTTCCTTGCTGGTCAAACCGGACCAACCACGGCGGGACGAACAACCGGGGTTGCGTAACCAAGCGCGCGTTGAGGCCGTGGTGGCTCACATGACGGCCCAATTGGCAAAACCGATATCCCAGGTTGCGCTGCAACGCGTGGCAGGACTGAGTTCGAGCCGACTTCAGGCCGTGTTCCGCGAGGTCACGGGTTATCCGCCCTTGGATTACTTGCGTCGATTACGGGTGGAAGCTGCCCGCCGCTTGCTGGCGGATCAGAGTCTCTCGGTAAAGGAGGTGGCGGCGCAGACCGGATTTCGGGATACCAGCCATTTTAGCAAGGTGTTTCGTCGCATCGACGGATTGTCACCGGCGCACTACCGCGAGGCCTTGCTCGCCGGTCGACAGGAAAAATAGCCAACACCTGCGCGTCGCCGCCAAGGCAATTCGGATGACAAGCCGGCATCATGGGTTCAGGATATGGTCACCATGTTAACCCCGGCCCAAATCAAAGAATTTAAAACCCAAGGCTATTTGCGTGGCGCTAAAGTGCTCGATGATGCCGAGGTCGAAATCCTGCGGGCCGAGGTCGAGCGCGTGATCACCGAACGCGATCGGGAGGATATTCCGCAGCCGGTGCTTTGTCACAATTTCACGCACAGCGAGGAAGCGCCGGTGTGGCAGATCGTGAACATTTGGGAGGCCAGTCCGCCTTTCAAAACCCTCACGACGAACGCCAAGATTTGCGAGGAGATGGCACAATTGACCGGAGCCGACAGCCTGCGGATCTGGCACGATCAAATTCAATACAAACCGGCCGGCCGCGGTGGAGTGAATATGTGGCATCAGGACGCGCCACTCTGGCCGATTATCGCGCCCATGACCGAGGTGACTGCTTGGGTCGCACTCGATGATGTCGATGTGGATAATGGCTGCATGAGCATGGTCCCGGGCTCACACCTGTGGGGCGACCAGATGGCGATGATCCGAAACTGGAAGGATTTCGAGAAAGACGTGCCGGCCGAATTTGAAGGCCACCCGGTCATTGTTAAAAAGTGTCCGGTGAAAAAAGGTGAAGTGCATTACCACCACTCTGTCACCTGGCACGGCTCACACGCCAATACGAGTGGGCGGCCACGCCGCGCCATTGCGCTCCACTTCATGACCGGCGAAACACGCTACGTCGAATCGGGCGAACACCCGATGAAACAATTCGTCACCGTCAAGGATGGAGAGATGCTTCAAGGGGAACACTTTCCGCTCGTTTGGAGCAACGGCGCCGTGCCGGCCTGAGCCGGTTTGTAGGGCGGGGTCACTGACCCCGCCTTTGACATTATCCGCATTCGCAGGCCGGATCAGCGATCCCGCCCTACATCAATGCGACGCTGCGAGGGCCTTGGTCTTGGCCGATGCGAACAGGTTTGCCAGTTGGTGCCAGGTCCTTTGCGGCAGCTCGTCGTCGGCGGCTTTGACCACACCCTTGATGTGATCCGGCTTTCTGACCCCGGCAATCGCACTGGTGATCGCTGGATTGGTCAGCACCCAGCGCATGGCCAGTTCAGCCATGGTCAGACCCAGTTCATTTGCGATACCCTTGGCTTCGTCGATGGCGGTGAGAATCGTGCGAAGTCCCTCGCCATGAAACAACGGACTGTTGGCCCGATTGCCGGTGATAATTGAATCTGGTTTGTAACGTCCGCCGAGCAGACCACGAAACAGAGGTGAGTAATTGATCACTCCAATTGTGTGGTTGAGGCAGTAGGGTAGTTCGCGGGCTTCGATATCCCGGGCGAGCAAACTGTAGGGCGGCTGCAGGCAACTTACCTCGAAATGTTTTGCGTAGAGATCCATTTGCTCGGGATTGAGATTGCTGACTCCGAACCAGCGCACCTTGCCCTGTTGTTTTAGAGTCTGAAACGCCCGCGCGACTTCATCCGGTCGGGTGATGGCGTCCCAGGCGTGGATTTGGTAAAGATCAATTCGGTCGGTCTGGAGCCTTTGCAGGGATGCTGCGCAGGCGCGCAGGATGTAGTCGTGGGTAGTGTCGGGATGACGGGGACCATCGGCGAAATTCCAAAAGAACTTGGTCGCGATGGTGAATTGGTCGCGCGTGCCATCCTGCTTCAGCAATTTGCCGAGCTCTGTTTCGGCATGGCCGTCGCCATAGGCATCGGCGGTGTCGATGAAGTTGACCCCGAGTTCGAGGGCAGCGCGCAGGGAGTCAGCCCACGGGCCCACCGGCACCTCACCCCAGAAGGACGGGCTCAGCTGCCAGCAGCCAAAGCAGATGCGAGAAACGTTTAGGTCGGTCTTTCCAAGTTGGGTATACTTCATGGCAAAAATCTCTTTGCACGTTAACGCGTATTCGTGGCGGCGACCAGTCCCGATCAAACTTTAACGCAGCTTTCCTGCTTGGTGCCTATGGCGTGGACAAGTGCCGGCCTCATCTTCTGCCTGTGGGGATGAAGATTCTTATCATCGGCGGCACGTTGTTTGTCGGTCGCGCACTCACAACGGTGGCGCAGTCCCGGGGACATGCGGTTACGCTGCTGAATCGAGGCAAGACCGCTACGAAATTGCCGGCGGGAGTTGAGCATATCCAAGCGGATCGTGATGCCGGCCTCGAAATGCTCGCCACCGGATCTTGGGATGCAGTCGTCGATACCTGTGCGTATTATCCCCGTCAGGTGAGATCACTGCTGGCGGCGCTGCCTGGAGAACCGCACTATACCTTGGTCTCGAGTGTTTCTGCCTATTCAGATTTTACCCGAAAAGGATTGGATGAATCGGCCGAGCTGTCGGTTCCGCTGATGGATGACTCCATCACGAGTTTTGACCGGCACACTTACGGACCGCTCAAATCCGGTTGTGAGCAAGCGGCCGGTCCGGATGCATTGATCATTCGCCCGGGGATTATTGTCGGGCCCCATGATCCGACTGGACGTTTTGCGTATTGAGTGCGGCGACTTGCGGCGACCGAGACGTTTCTTGCGCCGGGTGATGGCTCGACCGCGTTGCAAATCATCGACGTGCGGGATTTGGCGGCGTGGATGGTGCACCTGGTTGAACAAAAAGTGACGGGTGCCTTTAATGCCGTGGGGCCGGCGTTGCCGCTCCATTTCGGTGAATTCATCCAGATCGGTCTCCATACCTTGGAGAGTCGGGCGTTGCCGCGGTGGGTTGGCGAATCCGTGCTGGCTGAAAACAAGATTGAGGGCGGTTCCATGCTGCCGCTGTGGATACCATCCACGGCTGAAAATCTTGCCGGTATGTTTGAGGTGGATGGCCGCAAGGCTTGGCTGACCGGACTGCAACTGCGCGGACTCGATGTCACGATTCGTGATGTCGCGACTTATGAGGCGACGGTGGGCAAACCGGTGAAGGTTGGCCTGTCGAGCGAAGACGAGCACGCACTGCTGGCGCGACTCAGCCGGCCCTGACGGACTGCGTGCGGTTACGCACCGGCCCTCCGCCCGTGAAATTATGGGCAGGCTCGTCTCAGGTCTTTTTCCGCGTTTGGGGTGCGGGGCGTTTGGCAGTGGTCTGCTTCTTTGTCTTGCTGTCCGGGCTTTGGTGTGGCGTGTGAGCCAACTCCAATTTCATGCCATCCGGGTCTTGAAACCAGACCGCATAATAGCCGCGGCTATAATTCATCTCACAGGGCGCATCCAGAATGGTGGCGCGATGCTTCTTCAGCAATCGGTGCAGGTCATCCACTTGTTTGCGGCTTTCGGCATCCCAAGCCAGATGACTGAAGCCCGGAGCTTCTGGATCGTAGCTTTTGCCTTGGCCGGCTTTGCGGACGCGCAGCAGGATCAAGTCACCGATGCCGTGCTTTTTTCGATACAGGATGATGGCGCCGTTGCGGGCGTGCTTGTCATAGCCCAGAAAGGTGCAGACCGGATCGTAAAATTTTTCCGAGCGATCGAGGTCGGTTACGTGCAGGGCGAGGTGATTTATTGAAGCCATGTTTGGGGCGGGGTTAAATGCCGGGTGGTGGTTTATCGGTGCGTCGGCTGCATTTGGACAATGCAGAGCAGCTCGCATTAATCGCCGGTCCGACTGGCCACCCAGAAACGGCACTCGTCGGAAAAATCACGCACTTTGCGGGGCTCAGCTGAGATCCGACGGCGCATTTCGTCATATTGGTGGGTCCAACCGGTGGCCTTGAGGTCGGCGAGAATCTCCTCGCGCACGGGGAGATGCATGAACGTGCGGCCGACGCCGTCTTCCTCGTAATAGCGGTCGCCAAATTCGCGCAGGATTGGGTCCTGTTTTCCCTTGGCCCAACGCGCGGCTTCCAGTCGCCACAAGACGCGTTCCGCCGGGGAATCCTCCCGGTCGTGCGTGGTGAACATCAATGGCGCACCCGGGCGGCAGAATGCGGCCATGGAACGCAGGGCGCGTCGCCGATTACGGCGAAGGGGAATTTGCATCAGGCCGTTGAACATGAACAAGGCACCATCGAATTGAAGGCCACTTAGCATCGGACATTTATCGAGGCGGGTCGCGTCGGCGTGAAAGAGGGTGACGTTGACGTTGCGTTCGATCACGAGACTTTGCGCCTGCGCGAGCAGTTCCTCGGCGAAATCAAAAGCATGGAGGCTCCGATACCCGGCTTCGGCCAGCGCGACCGAAACCCGGCCAGCGCCACAACCGGCCTCCAGCAGTTGCGCGGCCTTGTTGGGGAAAAACTGCTCGACCAAGATGCGTTCGGATTCCCAGAGCCCGAGGGCATGCGCAGCCTTGGTGTAGTGCACCACGGCGCGCACATCATTGAAATCTTCGCGCACAGTCGCGCCGCGCACTGGTCGCACGGATTCGCTCATAAGTTCTTGGCGAGGAAAGTTTCCACGGCTTCGAGAAACTCGCGATAGTGCTTCCGGTCGGAGAAGCCATGATACTCGGTATCGAAGAAAAGCTTTTCGTGAGGGATATTATGCGCCGCGAGTTCGGAGAGCAGTTTGGTAGATTGCTTGTAATTGACCGTGCCGTCCTGTTTGCCGTGGATGACGTAAACCGGGCACTTGATGGCGGCCACATGGTTGATGGGTGACATCGCCTCGAAGCGTGCTTCCTGCTGCTTGGGGTCGCCGAGTTTCTCGACCAGAACATCATAATTGAATTTGTCGTATTTGCTATCGGCCCAGCGTTGGCGGATAAGTTGTTGCCAATCGAAGACCCCGGCAAAAGTAACCGCGCAGCGGTAGAGATCGGGTTCGAAGGCGGCGCCGGCCACCGCGAGATAACCACCAAAGCTGCCGCCAAAAATGGCGACGTGATCACCATCAACAACACCCTGTTTGATCAATTGGTGCACGCCGTCCGTGACATCATCGTGCATCTTGCGAAACTCAAATGAGTCGGTCTTGGAAATGGCGGTATTGTAGCCGGTGGAGCCGCGGTAGTTGGGTTGGAAAACCGCATACCCACGTGAGGTGAAGAATTGGACTTTGGTATTGAAGCCCCATTTGTCCCGCGCCCATGGACCGCCGTGAGGATTCACGATGAGGGGCGGTTTTTTGCCGTCGGCCCGCGGCGCGGGCAGGGATAGATACCCTTCGAGTTGCAAGCCGTCGCGGGCAGTGAATCTGAAAGGCCGCATGAGGCTGGCCTCTTGTGGCTTAAGCCAAGGACGGCTTTCGGGGAGGGCCATCAAGGCTTTGTCTTTGCGCGTATAGACGACATAGCGGGACGTGTCCTGGCCGGAGGTGGAAGCGACGACGAAACGTTCAAGGTTCTTGTCGCAATCGTAGATGATATTTAGCCGACCGGGCAGCAGGGCGTTGATCTCCTTTTGCACCTCGGCGAATTCCGGATCGAGCGGGAGTTGCGCCCGCACGTCGCGTTCGTAGTTGAGGGCGAGGTTGCGGACTTTGCCCTTACCGGTGCGAACCTTGAGAATCCACGCATCATTCATTGAATAGTAGGGATCGCTGTAGAGAGCGAGGCCGAACTCACCGGTGCTGACGCGATAGCGGTGGAGGGTGCTGGTGGTGGAATCCGGGGCGTAGTGACCGATGTAAAGGTAGTCCGGGTCCTGGTCGTAGGAGATGATAGTGGTCCGCTCGTGGTCGAAGGGCAGGGTTTGCCAAGGCGCTTCCGGCCCGGTGCGATAGAGGAAGATCATCTTGCCATCGCGGTAGAGTAAGAGCAGACGCAACTCCCCTTCGATATCGGTGTCGACGCCGTGATACTCGCCGTCCGGAATGGTGAGCCACTCCTTGACCATGTAACGGTTGTCCTTGACGCCTGAAATGCCGGAGGGACTGCGATTCGAGCTTATAATGGCGAGACCGGTGCGCCCAGTGTCCCAAGTCCGCGCGATGGGAAAGTTGGCGATGAAGAGAGCGGGGTCCCGGCGCAGGTGATCGATTACCTCCATATTGACCACCTCGTGCATGAGATAGCCGGTGATCTTGCCCTTGGCGGCATCAAAGATCGCAATCTGTTGCTGGTGATTTGCCGGGTGGTAGGCCCGCACCAGCAGGCGGCCTTCATCGATCCAGTCGAAATCAAAGATATCGAAGCCCTGTAGTTCGTATTTTTCACTCTGACCGGTTTTGAGGTCCGTTATATTCAGATTAAAATACTCACGACCGGACGGGGTGGCGAAGGCCAGATAGCGGCCGGTTTCAGAAATCGTCACCTGATTGATATCCGGCCAACGGACAAAGTCGTCCGTCGGGGGGAGGGCGGCGAATGATCCTGTGGTGATCAGTATAAAAAGCAGGAATAGGCGTTTGGATACGGTAAGCATATTCGAGTTGAAGTTACCCAAACCTAGCCCGGTCCGGCCGAATCGTGCAAGAACCCGCGTCGGGTGGCTTAGCTTTTTTGCCAAGCCGCGATGAACATGCCGTTGGCGGTGAGATCCTGGGGCCACAAATAGGCGGTGCTGGCTCCGTTGGCATTGGGCAAGGCGAGCGGCGCGGGGGCCAATTCGGGATGAGCTGCGGAGAATGCTGCCACCACTCCAGTGGTCTCGGTGCGGGTTAGCGTGCACACCGCATAGATCAGTCGGCCACCGGTTTTTAGTGATCCGGCGACATGGTTGAGCAAGGTTAACTGAGTGGTGGCGAGCTCGCGCACGTCATCAATCGTAGTGGTCCAACGCGCGTGGGGATTGCGCTGCCACGTGCCCACACCGCTGCACGGTGCATCGATGAGAATGCCGTCGAATTTCGCCTTGGTCGGCAAGTGATTCGAACCGTCCCAGAAGGCGCTGCGGTGGTTGTAGAGTTTTGCGCGGGTGGAACGCTTCTTGAAAACCTGCAGGCGTTTTTCGGAACGATCGGTCACCCAAATGAGACCTTTGTTCTGCATGAGATCGGCGAGGTGCAACGTCTTGCCGCCTTCACCAGCGCAGGTGTCCCACCAAGTTTGTTTGGCGGCGGGGGCGGCCGCTATGCCGACCATTTGCGAGGCAAGGTCTTGAATTTCAAATTCGCCTTCATGGAACTGGGGGGTGCGGAAGAGATCCTTTTCACCGAGATAGCGAACGGCATCAGGCGAGGCGGGGGTGAATTCACACTTGCCCAGGGATTCGGCGAGTTGGTGGGCCTTGCCGGGCCGGGCGCGCAACCAGAGGGCTGGTTCGCGCTGGATCTGACGAAGATAATCCGGGGTGAGATCCATCTCGGCTTTCAACCAATCCGGCACCGCTCGCGCTTCGAGGGCCTCCGCCTTGACCGAGCGTGGATCTTTTTGAAACCGCTCATCCAGCATCATGGCGTGTTCAGCCTGGGTTTGCCGCGAAGCCTGGGGATCGAGCCAACGCTTCCAGCGGAAGCAAATGAACACGCCGCGACTGATCGCCCGGCGCATTTGAGGGGCCAGATAAGTGTGCTCGTAGAAATACCGCCGCAACGCAGCATCGGCCGGCATCTGGGGCGTGACGGCGGCGATGATGCGGGCAACATGATTGAGAATGGCTTGATCGGGCATGATGATTGGCACCACGGAATACACGGAACCCACGGAAGGAAAGGTCAGATTAGTCGGATGAGTGCCGAGCGTCGATCGGGAATGATTTGCCACGGAGCCGTGGAGACACCGGGGGACTAAACTTCAGCGTTGGTGCAGTCTCGTTGCCTTGGCACCTTTGTGGCAAAAGAAGCGATGGATCGCTCTCAATTGCGGAGCTGGCCGAGGTAGAGTCGGGTGATGTATTCGAAAGTCACGCGGTCGTTTCGGGCATGTTGCCCAAAAATCTCGCTCAGACCTTGCATAAACACCTCGTGACCCGGCTGACCGGCATTGGGCACATAGGAGGAGGAGAGGGCGCGGCCGATCAACCCGGCCAAATCAAAGTGTTGGGCGTTCGGAAATTCGAACAACTCAAAGTCAACCGGGGCAAAGAATTCTGCGATCAACTTGGTGTCGATGCGGGTGTGGTTTACCTGATCGTAGTCGGTGGACTTGGTCTTGAGCAGATTTTCGTAAGCTTGGAGAAACGGGGTGGTATCGGTCAGGCGTTCGTTCCAGATCAATGCCACCCAGCCGCCGGGCTTGAGAATCCGGGCAAACTCGCGACGCGTCTTGGTCGGTTCGAACCAATGAAAGGCCTGTCCGACCGTGATCATATCGACTGATGCATCGGCGAGGGTGGTGGATTCTGCCGCGGCATTGACGCTGCGGAAATTGGGCTTAGCGGCCAACAGGGTCTCTGCGGCGCGGCGCATGGATTCGTTGGGTTCGACCGCTAAGACCTGCCCGGCATAGGGCAGTAGCACGGCGGTAGATATCCCGGTGCCAGAGCCGACGTCGGCTACGATCGATTGCGGGTTTAATCCGGTCTTGGTCTGCAGGATTGCAATCAGCTCGGCCGGGTAACCGGGCCGGTAGCGGATGTAGTTTTCCACCCGATCGGAGAAGCGTTGCGTCGAATCGGGCATGTTGTGTGAATGGTGCTCAGCCCGCTTTGCGACCCCAACGCCGTTCCTGTTTCAGCTCGAGCGGCTTGGTCTCGATCTGCACCCCGGCGACCGCGGGGTGGTTGCGGATTTCCTGAAAGTCGGCCGCGGTGAGTTTCCAAGTCAGCGCGGTGCTGGCCTCGGCGATAGGGGCGATGCGATCCTCGAACATGAAGCCAAAGCAAACGCGGGTGTCACCGGTGCGAGCATCGATGGTTTCGCGCAGATATTTGAAGAAGGCAGGCAACTCGGGATATTCGGGCCGCAGCAACCATGTTACGCTTTTGACGATACCCGTGATGAAATTATCCAGCGGGTAGCATTCCTTCACGTTGATGCGAGCGCCGTCATTGCCGACGATGATGTTGCCCTGCACCAGCACGGGTTGTTCCGCGATGAGGTTTTCACCGTAGTTGGCATACCCATCCGCAAACATGTTGAGCGCGACCGAGGCTTGTTTGGTAGCCAAAGAGAACGCGGCCCATGGACGATTATCTTTGCGGGATAATTTCTTGGCGATGTTGCCGGCAATGCCGCAGAGCCGGAAATCCACGCGCTCGGTGAGTTGGGTGAGCTGATCCACCGTGTAGGTGTCAATCGACTCGGCTAAACCGAGATACTGATTCATCGGGTGCCCGGAAATATAGAATCCCAACAGCTCCTTTTCGAACTGCAGTTTTTCCGGCGGACTGAACTCGTCATTCACCTTCGGTTTGGCGGGGTCGGCTCGGCCATTCGAGGGAGCCGGGGCAGGTTCTGCCAACATATCGAGGAAACTTTCCTGACCGGCGGCCTTGTCGCGCGCGGCAGCGGCGGCGGTCGAGAGCGCGCCGTCGATGTCGTCGAACAGCACCTTGCGGGAGACGCCGCTGAAGTCGAAGGCCCCGGTTTTGACGAGGTGTTCCAGCACGCGTTTATTCAAGGCCCGGGCATCCACCCGGCTGCTGAAATCGGCAAAATCCTGGTAAGGACCGTTCGCTTCGCGTTCCTCGATGATTTTCTGCGCCGCCTGTTCGCCCACGCCTTTGATGCCGGCGAGTCCAAAGCGGATCTTGTCTCCCACTGGGGTGAACATTTCGCGTGATTCGTTTACGTCGGGACCGAGCACGGTCAGGCCCATGGATTCACATTCGCCGACGAAGTGCGCGACTTTGTCGGAGTTGCCGAGTTCGGCGCTCAGCATCGCAGCCATGAACTGCACCGGGTAATTGGCCTTGAGGTAGCCCGTCTGATAACTGAGCACCGCATAGGCCGCGGAGTGCGATTTGTTGAAACCGTAACCGGCGAATTTGTTGAGGATATCGAAGATCGAATTAGCCGTCTTCTCCTCAATGTTGTTCACCTGCTTGGCCCCGTCGACGAACTTGGCCCGTTCCCGCGCCATTGCCTCGACATCCTTTTTGCCCATGGCGCGACGGAGCATGTCGGCACCACCGAGCGTATAGCCCGCGATGACCTTGGCGGCCTCCATCACTTGCTCCTGATAAACCATCACGCCGTAGGTCTCACGACAGACTTCCTCGAGGAGTTTGTGCGGGAACTTGACCGTGCTCGGGTCTTTTTTGCCATTCACGTAATCGGGAATCCAGTCCATCGGACCCGGCCGGTAGAGCGCGATCAAGGCGACGATTTCATCGATGGAGGAGAGTCCAATCTGGCGGCAAAGGTTTTGCATGCCGCCGGATTCCAACTGGAATACGCCGGTGGTGCGTCCGGAATTGAGCAATTCGTAAGTCTTGGCGTCCTCGAAGCCGATCTCCTCGATATCGAAATTCTTGTCGGCGGTGCGGCGAATATTGTCCACCGCATCGGCGATGACCGTGAGGGTCTTGAGCCCGAGAAAATCCATCTTCAGCAGGCCGAGTTTGTCCACGGCTTTCATCGAAAACTGCACCGTCACGTCACCTTCCTGCAATGTGAGGGGAACGTAATTTTCCAGCGGTTGGTCCGTGATGATGATGCCGGCGGCGTGCTTGCCGGTGTTGCGCACCATGCCCTCCAGCACGAGGCCCTGATCATAGATTTTTTTGGCCACCGGGTTGCGGTCGATCTCGGCCTTGAGCTCCGCCGATTTGTTGTAGGAGTCCTCCAGCGAGATGTTGAGCTCGTCAGGGATCATCTTTGCCAGCCGGTCCGCCTCGGCGTAGGGCAGATCATGCACCCGTGAGATGTCGCGGATGACCATCTTGGCACCGAGCGTGCCGTAGGTGATGATGTTGGCGACGCAGTCGTTGCCGTATTTCTCGCGCACGTAGTCGATCACCTCGCTCCGCCGGCGCATGCAAAAATCGATGTCGAAGTCGGGCGGTGATACGCGCTCGGGATTGAGAAACCGTTCGAAAAGCAGCTTGAAGCGGAGCGGATCGAGATTGGTGATGCGGAGCAGATAGGCGACCAGACAGCCGGCGCCGGAACCACGACCGGGACCGACGGGGATGCCCTGTTTCCGCGCCCAGTTGATGAAGTCCCAAACCACGAGGAAGTAATCCTCAAAGCCGGTCTTGCCGATGATCGAGAGCTCGTAGTCCAACCGGGTGGTCAGCGTTTTGGCCAACTCCTGGTCGGATGCTGTTTCCGGTTTGGTATAATCCACCCCGTAGCGCTCCTGCAGTCCGGCGATGCAGAGTTGTTTAAGGTAGCCCGTGCGATCGGTCTTGATGTCCGGTGTCAGGGGATATTTCGGATAGCGCTCACTTCCTTTGGGGAAGGGGATCGCCAAGTCGCACATCTCGGCCACGAGGTGGGTATTGGTCAGCGAACCGGGCACCTCGCCGAATAGCGTTTCCATTTCATCGCGCGTCTTGAGATAAAACTGCGTGCCAGTGAAGCGCATGCGATCGGTGTCCGTGATCTTTGATCCGGTTTGAATACAGAGCAGAGAATCGTGCGGGCCAGAATCGGAAGACTTTACGTAGTGCACATCGTTTGTGCAGATGACCTTGAGCTTAAATTCTTCCGCGAGTTTGAGCAGACCGGGGATGATTTTGCGCTGTTCGGGAATGCCGTGGTCCTGAATCTCCACGAAATAATTTTCCCTGCCGAAGATATCGACGAAACGGGCGCAGGCTTTGCGGGCATCGTCCCAACGGTCGTGCAGAAGATGTTGGGGGACTAGCGAGGCGAGGCAGCCGGTGAAACCGATCAGCCCGTCGGCGAATTTGGCCAAAGTCTCCAAATCCGTGCGGGGTTTGTAGTAAAATCCCTTCAAATGCGCATCGGAGACCAGTTTCAGCAGATTCTGGTAGCCGGTGAGATTTTTTGACAGGAGTCCGAGGTGAAACAGGGTTTTGCCATCGTCGGAACGCCCGTGCTTTTCGAGTCGGGAGGTTTCCACCAAATAGAGCTCGCAGCCAATCAGTGGTTTGATGCCTTTGTCTTTGGCTGCATTGTAGAAAGCAATGGCGCCAAACAAGTTACCATGGTCGGTCAGGGCGAGCGCGGGCATGCCCAACTCGACTGCCCGGTCCATCAATCGGTCGATCCGACAAGCGCCGTCCAGCAGGCTGTAGTCCGTGTGGACATGAAGATGGACGAAGCTTTTGTCATTGGACGGCACAGGATATCTAACCAAGCCGAGCCAGTTCACCGCGCAAGGGCAAAGGCTCAATCCGAGGGCCGGAATCGCCTATTTTTATCCGTGGAAAAAAGCCATTGACGGAGCTCCGCCCGGATGGCTTGCTGTTGGGCTTTTCCCTTTCACATCCGTCAAGTTAACATGTCCATCGAAATCAAAATCCGCAAAAACGAGCCCATTGACCGTGCGATCCGTCGCATGAAAAAGAAGCTCGAGCGCGAGAACATCATCAAAGGTGTTCGGGCCAAGCGCTACTTTGAAAAGCCCTGCGAAGTGCGTCGCCGTAAGGAGAAGGTCCAGGCCTTCACCCAGATGCTCCGCAACCGCTACGCTGAGTAAACCGTTGCCGGTATCCGGCTTCCACTTTCAACCGCATCCAGTCCGGATGCGGTTTTTTCGTGCAACTGGATGGCAAATCGTTTCGTGATAGAGGCGTTATTGTGAAACCGCTCTTCTCGTTATCAACCTGCTGGTGCTCCCATCGGCATTCCGATGGCTACGACATGCTCTGTGAAATGGCGGAGCTTGGATTTACCCACGTCGAGTTGAGCCACGGTATCCGGATTACCCTGGTGCCGGGCATCATGCGGGCCGTGGAGGAAGGCGTGATTAAAATCGGCACCACGCATAATTTCTGTCCCTTGCCCGCCGGAGTCAATCAAGCGGCCCCCAATCTGTTTGAGCCCTCCGCGACGGATCACCGGGAGCATGACCAATGGTTGCGCTACACCAAGCGCTCGATCGACTTTGCCTCCCAGCTGCAAGCCAAGCTCATGGTGGTTCACTTGGGCAGCGTTGAATTCTTTTGGTTCAACCCGGCGGACAAAATCGCCAAGTATCAGAAGTCACATCCGAATGACGATCTGGCCGAGGACAAATCCTACCAGACCATCTTGACCAAGGGTCTCGCAAAAATGCGCAAACGAATGGGACCGTTCTGGACCCAGACACAGAAAAGCGTGGGCGAAATTCTGGCCTATGCCGCGGATAAGAACGTCAAATTGGGTTTTGAGAACCGGGAAAAGTTCACCGAATTGCCGTTGGATGATGATTACGAGGGCTTCATTGCCGGATTGCCCGCAGGCGGTCCGGCCGGTTACTGGCACGACACGGGCCACGCCGAAATCAAGGCGGAGATGGGGGTGCTGAATCACCGCAAGCATCTGGAGAAAATGGCGCCGCATCTGCTCGGCTTTCACCTGCATGACGTGAATTCCGACGGTCGTGATCACCAACCGATTGGGGATGGGCAAATCGATTTCAAGATGGTGAGCGAGTTCTGGAAACCGGAGCATTTGCTCGCGCTGGAACTAGGCCCCCGGGTCGAGGTGGACGACGTCAAACGCTCGAAGGAGCGGATCGAAGCGCTGATCGGCTAATCTAGCAAGTCATGCACCCAACGGCGGTGCGGACCGGAAAGACTGATGGTTTCGAGTTCGGTCAATGGCACCCAGAGTAAATCCGGATTTGGCAACCTATGCGGCGCATTCGCGGAGTAGATTAACTCGGTGATCTGGTAGCGGGTAATGCCGCGTCGTTTCTTTGCCAGCAATTTTCCCTTTTGCATGGTTTCTGGATCGAGACCCAACTGCGCTGCGGTCGGCAACTCGTGCTGATTGGCCAATCGGCGTGCGGTGGCCGGGGTGCGATGCAATAGGAGGCGTCCCCGGTGCAGGCACCAAGCGCGAATGACGGTGACCTGCTCCATTTTTTTTGGAGCCAGTCGAGGATAGGAAGCCGGGTTGCCATTCCGGTATCCAGCGCAGTGCTCACGCACCGGGCAGATGGTGCATAATGGATTGTGCTTCAGGCAGACGGTCGCCCCGAGCTCCATCATGGCTTGGTTGTGGTCGCCCGGATGATCGTGATTCAGCAGTTGATCGGCCAAGGGAGCATAGACCTTGGCGGCGGCACTGCTATCCCGGTAAGGGGTCTCGTCCGCGGTCAAGCGGGCGAGGATGCGCACGACATTGCCATCGACTACTGCCGCAGGGGTTCCGAAGGAGATACTCGTTATAGCGGCAGCAGTGTAGGGGCCGATCCCGGGCAACTCGCGCCACGCCTCTGGCGTTATGGGCATTTGCGGCATCGCGGCCACAGCTTGCGCGAGTTTGTGCAAGTTACGGGCCCGGGAGTAATAGCCGAGGCCTTCCCAGAGTTTGAGCACTTTTGCCTCTGATGCTGCGGCCAAGGCCTTAAAATCGGGCAATTGTTCATGCCAGCGCGCAAAGTAGGGCAGCATGGTTTTGACTTGGGTCTGCTGCAGCATGAACTCACTGACCACCGTCCGGTAAAGCGAGGGACTTTCGCGCCACGGAAGTTTCCGGGCATGAAGCCTATACCATTTGAGCAGAGCGACTTGAAAATCTACCTGCCGGGAAGTTAATCGGGCGGAGTTGGCCACGGGCAGCGCTAAAAGACATAAATGGCCCGTGGAGGAAAGAGGACATTTTCTCTTTGTGCTTTTTTGGGTTTTTTGTGGCTAATCCTAGGCATGCCCAAACGGACCGACGCCACTGACGACGAGGCCCCCAAGAAAATCAGCTCCTACACGATCAAACTCGATGATGTACAGCTGGCTAAACTCCGGGCGCATTGTGAGGCGCGCGGCTGGACCCCGGTCCCGGTGGGATACACGCATTTTGCCTTCAAGGCAGAAACCCAGAAGCTCAATATTTCCGCCTATACGAGTGGCAAAGTGGTCATTGCGGGCAAGGGCACGGAGGAATTCGTGCAGAACACGCTGGAGCCGGAGATCACCGGTGCACCCAAGCTGGGATATGATGAGGTGTTGCATCCCGACTGGTTTGAGTCACATGCCGGACTCGATGAAAGCGGCAAGGGTGACTTCTTTGGTCCGGTGGTGGCGGCAACCGTGATAGCGGACAAAGCGGCGATTGATGCCTGGCGGGAAGCGGGAGCTCAGGATTCCAAGAAAATGGCGGAGAGCAAAATTATCGAGCTCGACCGAATCATCCGTAGCACCAAGGGCGCGGTGGTCAAAACCTGCCTGTGCGGGATGCCCAAATATAACGAACTGATGGCGCGACCGCGAGCCAACCTCAACGGCCTGCTGGCCTGGCAACACGCGACCGCGTTGACCCAGGCTCTCGCGGAAAAATCCGTGCCATGGGGTTTGTTGGACCAGTTCAGCGAGCAGCCACTGGTGCAACGCGAGTTGAAGAAAAAAGGCGTGAAGGATTTCGAGTTGCGCATGCGCACCAAGGCGGAAGAAGACCCGGTGGTGGCCGCTGCGTCGGTGGTGGCCCGCGCGGAATATGTCCGTCAGATGCACACGCTCTCGAAGGCGTTTGGGGACAAACTCCAAAAAGGCGCCGGTCCGCTCGTGAAGGATCAGGCCAATACCATCATCAACAAATTCGGCGCGCTGGCCCTCGGGAATTTCGCCAAGCTGCATTTCCGCACCGCCTACGAAGTTGTGCTGGCTGCGGGTAAACTCGATGAATTGCCCCTCAAGCCGCCGCCACCCAAGATGACATGGTAATGTATTTCCGGGTGCGCCTATCGTTGTCCCTTATCCCTTGCTGATGGCCAAGCGTCGTCAACTTCGCGCTTTCGATCTGAAGCAAATCGACGGCTACGACAGTTTGATCGGAGTGGATGAGGCCGGGCGCGGGGCGTTGGCCGGGCCCGTGGTCGCCGCGGCGGTCTTGGTTAATCGCGAGTTTCTGGAGAGCCGCTGGGCGCTGACCAATGCCGGCCGGATCAATGATTCCAAACAATTGACCGCGACAGAGCGGGATGCCCTGTGGTTCGATTTTGAAACGCTGGCCGCCCAAGGTCAGATCCATGCTCACTTTGGGCTGGGGGATGTGGACGAGATTGCGCAGCTCAACATTCTCGGGGCGACCAAACTGGCCATGCGGCGTGCCGTGGAAGGAATTTACCCGCCGTCCGCTTTTGAGCAGAAGATCGAGCCCGATTTGTTTACGCCACCGGAAGTGGTGGCAGAGTATCAGCCCACGGTGTCGGCCCGCATTATCGTGGACGGGCTGCCGCTGCGCAATTTTCCCTATCCTCACACCGGGGTGGTGAAAGGCGATGCGCGCTCACTTTGCATCGCGATGGCCTCGATTATTGCCAAGGTCACGCGGGACCGGCTGTTGACCGAATTGGAAACAGGATTTCCCGGTTATGGTTTTGCCCAGCACAAAGGCTATGGCACCGAGGAACACCGGGACGCACTGCTGCGACTTGGGCGCACACCGCACCACCGGGATGTTTTCCTGCGCAAACTGTTCGCGCAGCGGGTCGATCCCGACCAGGTCGATTTTTGGGATGAATCTACAGCGGATGCGATGACCGTCGATAACCAGACGGATGAATCTTGATTTGCAGGCAGCGTTGACCCTGCGCTACGGCTGATTCAAAAACGCTGCAATGCCCCCGAAAAAGCATTCCTCCCTTGATCGTGTGCTTGGCCGTTTGGATTCGCTGGATGCGGTTAACCTGACCAATCTGGTGCAGCGGCTGGCCCGGGAGCGCGGATTGTTTGAGGATATTTTCAACACCCTGCAGGAAGGGGTGCTGGTGATTACGTTGGACGGCGAAATTGAATACGCGAATGCCTCGGCCCATCGGTTGATTGGTCTGGGTGAAGATGCTTTGGTGGGCGGAACCTTGTGGCGATTAGTGCCCGGGCTGCGTTCATCCCTTGGGATCGCGCTCGATGATGAGGCGACCATGCCGGTGGTTACGCGGGAGTTTGAACTCGCCTATCCCGAGCCACGCACCGTCCAGCTCTACATGGTGCCATTTACCGGAGAACAGACGGCCAGTGGGCGCCGGTTTGCCGTGATCCTTTCCGACATCACCCGCACCAAGCAGAATACCGAGGAGCGCATCGAGAATGAGCGCACTTCGTCGATTCTGCTCCTCGCCGCGGGCGTGGCCCACGAGTTGGGCAATCCCCTGAATTCGCTCACGATCCATTTGCAGCTGATCAATCGTAAGCTGAAAAAACTTAAAGAGCACAAGGATATCGATTCGGTGGCGGAATCCGTGCGGATTTGCGAAGGGGAGGTAAAGCGGCTCGACGGGATCATCACCAATTTTCTGGAAGCGATCCGGCCGCAACCGCCCGATCTGGCCGAGCTCAACCTCAGTGACGTGCTGGCCGAGGTGCTGGCGTTTCAACAACGTGAGCTGAGTGATCGCGAGATTCGCGTGGAGGCCGAAACCCGCGATGACCTGCCGCTGGTCATGGCTGACCGCAATCAGGTGAAGCAGATATTCTTCAATCTCATCAAGAATGCCGTGGAGGCAATGCAGCCGGGTGGTCGTCTGCGGATCAAGGCCCGCATCGATGACGATATGGTCTACCTCGCCTTTGGGGACAGCGGCTCCGGCATCAAACAGGAGGAGTTAACCCGACTGTTTCAGCCCTATCACACCACGAAGGTAGGTGGCCATGGCCTTGGCTTGATGGTGGTCCAGCGGATCATGCGCCAACACGGCGGCCAGATCGGCATTGATAGCAAGGAAGGCGTGGGCACGGTGGTGACCCTGCAATTCCCCCGCAAGGACCGGCGCGTTCGTATGCTCAGAAACTGAGCCCGGCGCGGTCACGCTCTCTCGTATTATTATACTCCATGAAAAAATCCCTGCCCTTGGAAGCCACGTGGTCATTAATGCATGCCGAACCCAACTTGGGTCCGACGCTGGCGTGTTCCGCCATGCCACTCGATGAGCGATGGGTGCCCGCCCAAGTCCCGGGTGATGTGCACCTCGATTATCAGCGCGCTGGTCTGATCGAGGATCCGTTCTTCGGCATGAATCACGACAAGCTGCGGTGGATGGAGGAAATGGATTGGTGGTATCGCACTGATCTGACTCCGCCGACCCCCGCGCCCGGCCAGCGACTTCATCTGCTTTTCGAAGGGCTAGATGTGTT
This sequence comes from Cephaloticoccus sp., assembly GCA_030833445.1. Lineage (GTDB taxonomy): Bacteria > Verrucomicrobiota > Verrucomicrobiia > Opitutales > Opitutaceae > Cephaloticoccus. The sequence continues at coordinate 49,575 of JAURHD010000017.1, forward strand.
CGCCACGATTTATCTGAACGGCAAAGTGGTCGGTAAGCATCAGAATATGTTTACGCCGCTGCGCCTCGATGTGACGGACCATGTGCAACCGGGCGTAAATCGGCTGGAGGTGTGCCTTGGCGCGCCGTTGTTCCCGCAACATCGTCCCTACACGCCGGAAGTGCGGGGTTACGGCCAAATCACGCGCTTGCAGGTGCGCAAATCGCAGTCCTGCTACGGCTGGAATATATCTCCGCGCTTGGTGACTTGCGGGATTTGTAAGCCCGTTTCATGGCTGCTGGTTGATCCGATAGAAATTGACGACATCAGCGTCACGACCTTGTCCGTTCACGTGGATGGCTCCGCCGAAATCGAGGCCTTGATCGAATTGCGCCACAATCATGGCTCGCCTGACTCGGTGAAGGTGGACCTCACCATAGCTGATCAAACCCGCACGCTCATAATAGACGTAGATCCAAGTAGTGGACGAAGGGTGACGCGGTTTACGGTGCCTTCCGCCAAGCTCTGGTGGCCGCATAATCACGGCGAGCAGCCACTCTATACCTGGAAAGCGACCCTCAGCCATCGTGGCAATGAGATCGATCGTCGCACGGGACGTTTTGGGATCCGCACGGTGCGTTTGATTCAGGAGACGGATATGGATGGTGGCGTATCCTTTGTTTTTGCGATCAATGGACGAAAGATATTCTTGAAAGGGATGAACTGGACGCCGGCAGATGCAATGTTCTGCCGGGTGGATGACGCGCGTTACGATCAGCTCCTCGCCACCGCCAAGGATACGAACATCAATGCCATGCGAGTCTGGGGCGGAGGCGTCTATGAGTTGGATTCGTTTTACGCGAAGTGCGACGAACTCGGCATCCTGATCACGCACGATTTTATGTTTGCCTGCGGTTGTTATCCGCAGGATCTCGCGTTTCTCGAGGAGGCGCGCCTTGAAGCGGAATATCAGGTGCGGCGGTTGCGGCACTATGCCTGTGTAATCGCTTGGTTCGGCGACAACGAAAACGATGTGCTGGCGGTCAACAGCTTCAATCAACCCGGTTATATCAACAACCCGCTGAGCAAGCAGGTGTTGAAAAACGTCGTTCATCAGCACGCGCCGCTCACGCCCTATGTGCCAACCTCGCCGTATTCTCCACTGACCTACGATCAGAACGAACCCAAGGAAGGGGACTGCCATATTTGGGGTCACGGGTATTCCTATAAATCCGATTTCTACGTGAAGCAGAATCCGCGCATGGTCACCGAGATCGGGCATCTTAGTTTTGCCTCGCGCGCGACGATCGACACCTACGTGCAGCCGCAGAACCAATGGCCGGTTTATCATGAGGAATATCTGACCCATGGTGCGGACTGCATCCGTCTCGATCGGATCGCCCGGCACCGGCTCAATTTTGAAAGTATCCGTGCACGAGGTTGGCCGGAGCCCAAAAGCTTGGACGAGCTGATTGAGAAAACCCAGCAACTGCAGGGTGAGGCGTCGCAATTCTGGATCGAGTTCTACGGCAATCAACCCACGTGTTGGGGGATCTTCCTCTGGAATCTGGCCGACAGTTGGCCGCAGATGTCGGACGCTTACATTGCCTATCCCTATGATGTAAAAGCCAGTTTAGCCTACGTCAAAAAGGGTTACGCGGAACTCCAGCGTTAAGGCACAAAAACGGGCGACCGGATGCACCCTCATTGGTGCAGGGTCGCCCGCGGTCTGGCTTACTTCTTTTTATTGGCCGCTAGTTTGGCCTTGGTGGCCAGCTGGGCCTGGATCAGCGATTGCTTCTGCTTGTCCGAGGCATTGTGCTTTGTCTGCTTTTGCGCGGCCTTTTTTTGGACCGACTTTGGTGATCTATCGCCCATGTGAGGGTTTCCTTCGGTTGAGTTATCTCGCCATCGGAATGTATGTTTCCCCGCGGGCGTGTTGGCTTATCCTCGAAGTTGCCAGCTGATAGCAAGCACGGTTACCAGCTCGCGGCTTTCAGATTTGGGTGTGCCGAATTTAACTCAGGCGGCCGGCAGCTTTTCATACCGCCACCGCCATGTGTCACTATCCGGCCATTGGCCCACGGTGAGCGTTATCCGGATCTCGTCCCCTTGGGTGAACTCGGCTTGTTCGGTGCGGAGGATCCGGAAACCCCAATGCGGCGCGCGTTGGGGATCGATCGGATTTGAACTCAGACTCAGGTCGACGTCCACGCTCGTGCGAAAATAGATCGCAAAGCCATCGAGCCGACCGGATCGAAGGATGGTGCGGCTGAACACAATCTCATGGGGCAGGGCCGACTCTTCAATCGTGTGCAGATCCATGGTCAGCACGGGGGTGGGTTGTCCCAAAAAACACTCGACCAGATTTTGGTCGCAACTGGTCATTTGGTAGTAACTGGACTCTTGGGGGCGGTGACGATCCAACGCGGAGTAATCGTAGCCATGGACATTCAGCTCCCAGATGAAAGGCACGCACCGATGATCATGGATTTTTACGGGTTCGCAGTAGAACTCAAAGTTGCTTGGGATGATCCGCCCGCCGGGTTTGAGCAATCGGTCGCGCAGATCGGTGACATTGGCCACCATGTCTTCGTCAAACAGGCCGTCGCCCATCTGTTCGTGTAAAATCACATCCACGGGTTCGATACCGGTGAATGCCGTGCTGTGCGTAGCCACGAACTCAACGGCCTCAACCTGGTTATCCGTCGCGAGTATCTGGGCGTCCTTGATGATGGCCGAATGGTCGAGTGCATATACTTTGTCTGCTCCCTGGCGGGCCGCGAACGCGGCCAATATACCCGTCCCCGTGCCCAGATCGATGACGCGATCCCCCGGATGAATGTATCGGCTGATGGCGGCATGGTAAAAATTCATGCGGGGTTGATCTGCCAGCATGCGTTCCTGCTCGTGGTAATCCGCGAACATGCGGCCATTGTGGGTGCGGTAGGCCGATCCGGGAGCGGCTGGATGCTGAAACCAAGCGGCCAATCGAGGGCGATCATCAATCCAATCTGCGCTCGCATCGTATATCCGACGGATAGTGGAGAAAAAACCGGCGGTGAGGGATTGGAGCAGCTTGATGGGCATGGGAGCCGGGGTCGCCATCGCTCCGGATTCACAGGCTGGGGAGGTGTCCCATACAGCGCAACTGTATGATTGGTGAGAGTTTGAATGGCGGCCGCTCCGAGCGACGGTCAAGGGCTCGATCCGGTAGTCGGCCGGCGGCATGTTACAGATATGTAAAGACCCGTAGGGGGACTGGAGAATGTTGAACGAAATGAACGCGGCTGAGTCTTCCGCTTTGTTAATAGTAGTTACGTTTGCTTGGTGTTAGGGGAGGGCCGTCTAGGGGTAGACGGCCCTCTTTATTTTTAGGAGTAAATGCTTCTGGTTTGGACATGGCGAGGCGAGGTGACAGGGTGGGGTCGCGATCAACCCCAACCCCTTGGATCATGAGCCATTTTATCAACCGCCGGGAAACCCTGGTAACCGAAGCCATTGATGGATATTTGCTAAGCAGCGGCACCGGCCGACTCGCCCGCCTGGATGGATATCCTCACATCAAAGTCGTGGTGAGGCAGGACTGGGATAAACAACGGGTGGCGTTGATTTCGGGTGGCGGATCGGGTCACGAGCCGAGCCATGTCGGATTTATTGGCGAAGGCATGCTAACCGCCGTGGTTTGCGGCGAAGTATTTGCATCGCCCAGCGTCGATGCCGTGCTGAGTGGGATCTGTGCGGTCACCGGCACCCCAGGCTGCCTGTTGATCGTAAAAAATTATACGGGGGACCGTTTGAATTTTGGATTGGCGGCCGAGAAGGCACGACAACTCGGATATAAGGTCGAATTGGTCTTTGTCGCAGACGATATCGCGATTGCAGATGCGCCCCATCCGCGCGGGGTTGCCGGCACTTTGTTTGTGCACAAAGTAGCGGGTCATGTGGCGGCGACAGGTGGCACTTTGGATGAAGTGCAGGCTGCCGCGGCTGATACGGCCGGAGCGGTCGCTTCGCTCGGTTTGGCTTTGGCCACCTGCACTTTGCCCGGGGAAAAGGTGAACAACCGTATTGCCGAGGGTCAGGCGGAATTGGGACTGGGCATTCATGGAGAGCCGGGGGCGAAACTCATTGCGGTGACCGACGCGCGTTCCTTGGTCGCAACGATGCAGGAACAATTGCAGGCTCATGTGCCGGTGGAGGGGCCACTTGCCATTCTGGTTAATAATCTCGGCGGCACGACCCCCTTGGAAATGAACGTGGTGGTTAATGAATTAATGCGTTCTGCCTGGGGATCACGGATTGAGTTGATTGTGGGACCGGAGGGTTTGATGACCGCTTTGGATATGCGGGGACTATCGCTATCGGTGCTGCCCTTAAATGCGATGAGACGGACGGCCTTACTGGGTGTGGTGCAAACTGGCAGTTGGCCGGGCGCACGGTCGGTGGCCCCGGTGGTGATACAACCGCTGCCAGCCATTGCCACTACGACTTATGCTTCATCGGACGATCCTCAGACCAAGCGATTGATCATGGCTATCGCTGCCGCCTTGGAGCAGAATGAAGCGGTCTTGAATGAGCTGGATCGTCGCATTGGCGATGGGGATACCGGAACCACATTTGCTGCGGCGTCGCGCAGCGTGAAAGCCGCGATGACGGCCGGGACATTGCCTCTGGCCGATGCAAATCAGCTATGCTTGGCCATTGGTGATTTGCTGGGCAAAGCGATGGGAGGATCCAGCGGGGTCTTGTTGTCGATTTTCTTTACGGCCACCGGGCTCGAGCTTGGATGTGGGATGAGTTTACCCGCGGCTTTTTCCAAGGGGCTCGAGCGCATGCAGTCTTATGGTGGAGCCAAACCTGGTGATCGCACGATGATCGATGCCTTGGCCCCCGCATTGGCAGCTTGGGCCACAGGAGATCTCAGCTCGGCGGCCAAAGCGGCTGTGCAAGGAGCGCAACTCACCGCGACCATGAACAAGGCGAGTGCCGGGCGTTCATCCTATGTGAATGCCGAAAATCTCGCCGGCGTGGCTGATCCCGGCGCCCGAGCCGTGGCGGTGGCATTCCAAGCAGCGGCCGAGGCGTTCAACTGATTCCACGCACGGATCCTACTTGATCGTGAGGCTGAGCGATTGGGGCTCTGCCGATAGGGGCAACGAAAACACGAGGCGACCTTCCTCCGTCTCCGCATGACCATTATCCGTGTAAGGGTTGTGGGGCAGCACCGGCCACTTGATTTTTGCCTCACTCGGGATGGTGAGCTGCCAGCGATGATGTGCGATGCTCGTCAGACCAGTTTGCTCCCATGAGTCGGCATTGAGTTCTGTTGTGCTGTCGTTTGAAAAGGTCACCGGACTCTCCGGGTAGCGAATGAAGGTCAAATGGACTGCCGCGGGGCTACCATCCGGCGCTGGAGTCATCAGTCGGGTGCCGAGTTTCAAGTGGGCGTCATCTACTATCGCGAAGGTCAGCTCGGCGACCGCACCCGCACTTGTGATTTGCAACGTCCATTGATTGCCGGCTGCCTCCTCGATAGAGCAGGAATCGGGGGTGTAGGCCACGGCGACATCGGGGGCCAGATTGGACTGACGGGTGGCTCCCTGCGGTGAGATCAGGGTCGTATCTCCCACCGTGAGCGTGCTCCAGAGGGGTTGAATCTTCGTGTTGCCGCCGCCGAGAATCAGTCCGGCTTTGCGATGATAAATACTCACTAGGTTCTGGCGGTCTTGGATGAAACGGTTAGGAGTCCGTTCACAGCAATAGGCGGAGAAACTCAGCAGCCATGGATCCTCGCGGGCGATGAGTGCCTGATCACCCATCCGGAAACGCGGCTCCTGCTGGGCATCGAAGCTCAGATCGCCCGTGGTGGCGGTCAGGCAATAATAGAGGTAATCCACATCGTCGATTTCCTCGATGTTGCGGCTCTGCACGATGGGGAACTGATGGGCGAACAGGGCGCGTCCTTCATTGGAGAAATACAAGCCGGGGTGGATGTTGACTTGTTTGGGCAGGTAGTGCGCCTGTCCGTCGGCATCGCGTTTCAACGTCAACGGCATGTAGGGATTCCGTTCATCGACCGTCTCGATCATCGCTCCGTTGGGGTAGACATAATTTAAGTGAAACCGGTTGCCTCGCGCAATGGCCGGCAGCACCGACTCGTCGCCACTGATCGAATAGTAAAGTCCCAAGGCTTCGATGTATACGCGGTTGTAGGCGACGACCGGACCGCTGTGCTCCGACCACCAACCATCGGGTGATTGAGCGGCCACGACGAGTTGCATGTAGTCACGGGCTTGTTGCTGCCATTCCGGTCGATTGAAAAGTTTGCCGGCGAGAAAGAGGCCGGTGGCATGATGGGAAGGGATGTTGTGCACCCATGGAATCACTTCTCCATCCTTCAAGGCGGGGCGGCCCGGCAGGGGACCCGGATAGATGTTACTCTTCGAGGTCAACTCGGTGGCGGCGACACCTCCATAGCCGAGCAACAGCCCCTTGGTCCAAATCGAGTCGTCTTCCGGGGACAACTCCGCTTGCATAATTTCGTATGTGATGATCCACCGCAGATAAGTCCACGGCATGTAGATCGGTCCCCAGTTTGAACCGTCTTTTTTATCGAAAGGATGCATGCCTTTCTCATCCTGTGTGGCCTGCATGCAGCGTCCACCGGCAGAGATGTGCTCCAACAACTTGGGATCCTTGTAGTGGGGACCGCCTTCGCACTGATAGAGCAAAGCCAGGGTGAGCATGGCATTTTGGTCACGCACGATCCACGGATCAGTCCCGAAGCGGCCATCCGGACGGGCCGTCGCGATGATCGGCTCATACTTGGCCTCGAGGGCGCGCAACAGAAATGCCCGCAATTGGTCATGGCCGAAAGATACTGGGGTGGAAGACATGGGGGGAGTCCAACAACTGCCGTCAGCTGCGGCAAACTTTAGTGCCCCAGATGACACCATTCGCATTCAACGAACTGATTATTTCACCTGGTCGTCCTCGGGCACTTCCTTCGCATCTCCCAATTGCACATTGCCCACCGGCAGGTCGGTGGTGATCAATACCTCCTCGGTCGTGATCTTCCGGTCAAAAAATTCCGAACCCGCCGCGAGCATCTTTTCCATGAATTGATTCAAGTCCCGATTAGCCGGATCGTCGGTGACAATCGTGGTCTTCCAAAGTAACTTGGGCTTCTTCTTTTTCCCGGGTTTGGGTTCGGGTTGGGTATCTGGATTGGCCCAAGCAGTCACGCGAATGAACAGCTTTTCGGATTGGGCTGCCTGCAGTTTTTCTTCAAAGCGATGGGTCTTTTGACGCATCAAACTGGTGGGCAGTCCTACGTAAGTCAGCGTGGGTGGATTGGTGGTTTCATCCATGTTGACATCATCGAGGTAAGGATTGCGCAGATAACCCCGGCCGCAAAGCACGGTCAGCACGATTTCCGCTGGTTCAGCAGCTGTGGCTGGTCGAAATCCACGTTTGGCGAGTTCATTGCTCAGATGCGTCAGCAGCAAAGTTTCATCGATCGGCATGATCAGTGATTCATCACCACGGGCTTCACTAACTGCGGCGATTGCATAGACCTTGCCGTGCTCTCGGAGCGGCTCCTTGCCGAAACCCTTGAAGGGTTGGTCCACGTCGGAGCGCACCTGGATATTGAGGGGCAGACTTTCATCCGCACCCATGACTGACGAACTCAGGCCTAATGTCATTCCCAAGTAGATGAAAAAAGTTGAGGCGGATTTCATGGGTTTTGAGAGGCCAATTTAACCAACTGGATTCAGGGGGCCAGTCTGCAAAGTATTTTATCCCCCACAATCCGGACACTCAATCCACAAAATTAGCCTGACCGTAGGACTCCGTCAGGGTGTTATTCAACATCAGGGTCTGGCTGTCCGTGGCACCTGACGAACGAAGGCTCAATTCTAGCGCCAGTTCATTTTTGCACTGTGCCATTATTTCCCATTGACCGATTCGACCATCCCGACTGACTCATAGGCATGGTGCCCAGTGTTCTAATCGTTGATGACGAAAAACACACCCGCGAGGGACTCCAGCAGGCGCTGGAGGATGACTATGACGTGTCTGTGGCTGCCAATGCCGATGAAGCGGCTAATCTCATGGACGCGCAGCCATTTGATGTGGTGCTGACCGACCTGCGCATGCCCGGCAAATCCGGGCTTAAGGTCATCGACAAGGCTTTGGCCCAGGCCAATCACCCGGCGGTTTTGATGATGACGGCTTACGGTAACATCGAAACGGCGGTGGAGGCGATGAAGCGCGGCGCGATCGATTTTCTCACCAAACCGGTCAATATCGAGCGATTGGAGGTGTTGATCCAACGTGCACTCAAGACCAAGACGCTTGAGGTTGAGGTCAAACAGCTGCACGAGCGCTTGGACGAGAAATTCAACTTTGATCACATCATTGGTAATTCGCCCAAGCTGAAGTCCGTGATTGACCGTGTGAAATTGGTGGCCCCCTCGAAGGCAACCATTCTGATCGAAGGTGAATCCGGCTCGGGCAAAGAGCTGATTGCCCAAGCAATTCATCAGGCCAGTCCACGGGCCCGGGGACCGATGATTGCGGTGCACTGCGCATCCCTCTCGGATAACTTACTGGAGAGCGAACTCTTCGGCCACGAGCGCGGGGCATTCACGGGGGCCAATGAACGTCGGATCGGCCGGTTTGAATCAGCGGATGGCGGCACCTTGTTTCTCGATGAAATCGGAGAGATTTCCGCTTCCACCCAAGTAAAGCTGCTGCGCTTTCTAGAGACCAAGGCGATTGAACGGGTCGGTGGTGCCAAACCAATCGACTTGGATGTGCGCTTGGTGGCCGCAACTAACCGTGATCTCCAACAGATGGTCCGGGACGCTAAATTCCGGGAGGATCTTTTTTTCCGGCTCAACGTAGTGCGCATCGACATGCCGCCGCTGCGGGACCGGGCGGAAGATGTGCCCCTGCTGCTGACGCATTATCTCAAACTGCTTAGTGCCGAAAACAAGCTCCCGGATTTGACGCTCGAACCCGGGGCGGTGCGCACGCTGCAGAATTATGGCTGGCCTGGTAATATTCGTGAGCTCCGTAATTTTTGCGAAAATGTCGTGGTGCTGCATCGGGGCGGTGCGCTGACGGAATATGATCTCGACGAAAAATTTCGCACCGCTGGAGAGAACACTGGTGGCACCGGTGGCGGTCAGACCGGGGCGGCCGGCAATTCACTTTCGATTGAGGAAAATGAAAAGCGCGTTTTGCGAGAGGCCTTGATCAAATCAAGGGGGAATCGCACCAAGGCCGCGGAACTCATGGGTATCAGTCGTCGGACCTTGCATCGCAAATTGGTGCAGTGGCCGGAGCTCGACGTCATTGATTGATGAACCGGCCGCGCACGATCCAGGAATGGATTCATTGGCTGGAGGCAGGCACGGGCGCGCGTTTTGTGCAACTGGCCGCATTGATACTCGGCGCATTGGTTTTATCCTTATTGGTCGCATGGAAACAATTTCACGGCCCGACCAACGAAACCACGCTGCGGCAGGCTGATCTGGGCCGCCAGCTTGCGCGCGGGGAAGGTTTCACGACCCGGATCAATTATCCGCAAGTGCATGCCGTGATGGGAGCCAAGGGATTGGGTTACGCCGAGAACCGGCTGTTGCCCGAACTTTATGAGGCTCCCTTCTATCCTTTGTTGATTGCCGGGGCCCTCCGGATTTTACCGGAAACGTGGCGCGCGAGTCTGTTTGCCCAAGCTCCTCAACCACCCGATGGATTTGGGGCCGATTATTTTTTGCTGGGGCTCAATCTAGTGCTGTTCTGGCTGGCGATATGGCAAACTTACGAATTTGGCCGGCGCTTGTTTGATGTGCGGGTCGGGTGGGTGGCGGCGATTGCATTGCTGCTTTCCGTGCCGATCTGGCAACAGGTGGTGGCCGTCAATGGCCTGCCTTTGATGATGGTGCTGCTGCTGGCAGTATTTCGCTGTTGGTGGGCGGTGGAGCAGGCGTGGGCCAACCGACAATCCTTTCCATGGCTCTGGCTGACCGGTTTGGGTCTCGGCGGCAGTTTACTGTTTCTGACCGAATACAGCGCAGGTGCCTTGTGGTTGGTGCTGCTGGGCTATGTCGGCTGGCGGGCACCGGCCTCACACCGTTGGGGTGCCTTGGGCTTGGTTGTGCTGGTTTTTGCGGTGGTGTGTGGTCCGTGGATCGGGCGCAATGTTTCTCTGACCGGTTATCCCACAGCCTTGGCTTGGCAGAACATGGCGCTCAAGGAAGGGGACCCGACAGCGTCGCCCCAGACCGTTCGCACGACCATCTCAACAGAATTTCCCCAAGTGGATATCAACAAGCTGGGCAACAAAGTGCTCACCGCTTGGCAGGAAAATTTGGAATCGCGGCTCTGGTCGGGTGGGGCGATGTGGTTCACCGCCTTGTTTGTCGTGGGCTGGTTGTATGCATTTCGCACGGCGTCCACGGATCGGCTGCGTTGGTTTTTCAGCGGGGCATTTTTTGTCGCCCTCCTGGTGCAATCCGCCGCCAACTCGGGTGAGAGCGAGCGCTTGGTCGCCGCCTATTTCAGCCCCTTGATCATGGTATTTGGGGCCGGGTTTTTCTTTGTATTGGTGGGAAGTAATGCCGTCTTGAACTCGTGGCCCCGGGCATGCGCCGCCCTGTTATTGATCCTCCAGGCACTCCCTCTGCTCCATGATGTGTTGGAGCCAAGACGGCTGCATTTTCACTATCCGCCCTATTATCCGCGTTTGTTTATGGGCATGAAGGAGGAATTGGTGCTTCGCGACCAGACCGGGCGATTTGGTGTGATGGCCGATGTTCCGGCCGGGGTGGCTTGGTATAGTGACCACCGGGTATGGGCCCAACCCGCACGATTGCATGATTTTTACGCCATCACCCTTGAGCAGTCCATCGGGGAGCTTTTACTGACGCCCAAAACACTGGATCGGCCCTTTTTCTCAGATTTGGCCGCCAATCGAGATGACGATTTACGTATGGAACTGGCCGGATTGCGGCGGTTCGGTGAATGGGGACGAATTTATGCTGGTTTGATGACTGGGCGACTGCCGGCTGAGTTTCCCCTCAAGGTCCCGCAGCGTCTTTCAGAGAACCTCTATGTTTTTATCAATCCGGCCTTGCCGCCCCGGCAGCAATAATAATTGCCTAATGCAGATTAATGTCCCTATGGTCCACAGCGTCTTCAGCTTATGGAAGTTACCCAATTTTTCCCGTTATTGGGGTTTTTAGCCGTCCAGCCAGTCTTGGCGGTCTATGCGCCGATACCTGAACAGGAACAAGGCAAACAGCTGACCGTCTTGGTCACGGCGGGTATCTCGCATGACAGTAACATCTTTGGGGCCGCCACTAGTGCAATCAGCAGCACGGTTTACACGTTTTCTCCGGAGTTGAAATTCAACTCCTCGCTCACCGATCAAACCTTCGTTTCAGCTTCCTATAAGCTGACCCTGGACCATTTTACCGAGCGCCCAGGTGATAAGACGCTGGATAGTCATGATTTGATGGGCCGGGTAGCACACGCCTTTAATGCGAATACCAACATCGATATCACCGAGACTTACACGGTATCGAAAAATCCCGAGTCCCTGCTGGCCGGGGTGGCCATCAACACCGACCAGTCATTCAAGCGTAATCAACTCGATGGTCGTTTCGTGACCAGCTTGAGTGGCAAGACCACCGGCACGATCAAGGCGCGCACCGTCAACTATAGTTATGACAACGCGGTGTTGGCCGCCAGTATTGATCGGACGGAAAATCTCTACGGCGTGGAAATCGGCCAGGCATTCTTGCCCGAGGTGAAACTGGTAGGGGAATACCGGCATCAGGATGTAAATTACCGTTCCAGCGGTTCGACCAAGGACAAGCAATCCGACTTCCTCATCGGCGGTGTGGATTACAATGTCGCCCGCAAGACGACGGCTACGGGTCGTTTGGGTTATGAATGGCGAAAGCGTGATGGTGAACGCAGTTCAGCGACGCCCTATGTTGAATTAAGCAGCAAATATGATTACGCGGAAAAATCCTTCATCACCGCCGGCTACATCTACACGTTTGAAGAGACTTCCAACATCGCGACTTACACCGACACCAAGGTGAACCGGTTCTTCGTCAATGTGCAGCATGCCGTCAGTGCACTCATCGTGGCCTCCGGATCATTCAGTTATGAGCCATCCACGCTGCAGGGGCGTCGCGGGGTCGCGGATGTGGATGAAAAAACCACCCGGCTCGGTCTGGCCCTCTCGTATTTGATCAGCAAAAATTGGTCACTCTCCGCCACTTTTGACCACGATAACGTGAACTCGGATTCACCCACACGTGACCTCAAGCGTGACCGCTACGGGGTCAGTGCTTCCTTTTCATTCTAACGTGCCGGTCCCGGCACAAAGAACTTGCTGACGCGGCACGGGCCGCCTTCCCTTTAGAACCCACATGGCTGTTCCCTTTGTCAGCAAGGATAGCGCGACGCTCGGTGATTTCCTGCAGGTTCTGCGTCTGCGCAAGGCCATGATTGCCTTGATTGTTTGTTTGGTGGTGGTGACGACCCTTGCCGTGACCGCTTTGCTGCCGAAGTGGTATCTGGCCACAACGAAGATCCGGGTCGAGAAGCCAGAGGGTGAGGTCAAATTGTTCCAGGCCCAGACCTCCAGCTACTACGATCCGTATTTTCTTCAGGATCAACTCCGGACCATGCGTTCGGAGATCATCATCTATCCGGTCATTGAAAATCTCGATCTCAATACCCGGGTGGCCGAGATGCTCGGAGTTACGGGTAAGCTGACCAATGCCATGACCTACCGCTACCTGCTCGACAAGATGCTACGCATCGAATCTCAGCGGAGTTCATCAATCATTGAAATTGACGTTTATGCGCAGCAGGCAGTCCTCGCCGCCGAGATCGCGAATGAGATTGCCCGGGTGTATTCCGACAACCGCATCAGCTTTGCCACGTCTGAACAACGCGAGGGCCTCGCGCAATTGCGCAAGGAGCTGGTTTCGCAGGAAGACGAGGTCAGCCGACAGCGGGATGCGGTGGAAAAACTGCGCAAGGATTTGAATATCTCCGGCGTGGATCTCAATGCGCGTTATTCAGATATCGAGATCGAGACCTTGCGGCAGATGCAGAATTCGCTGATTGCCCTGAGTGTCGATGCCATCGGCCGCAAAACTCGCTGGGAACGCTTTAAGAGCATCCCGGTGGAAGACCGGGTCAGTTTGGTCAACGCCGAGTTGATCCAGGACCCCAATATCCAAAATTTGCTGCAGGCCTATTTGGTGGCCGATCAAACGGTCAGCAAACTAAAGGACCGGCTCGGTGAAAATCACCCCGACCTGATTTCAGCCATTGGCAACCGGTCCAAAATCCGGGAGCAACTCGATGCGCAACTACGGGGCTACGAGAGTTCGCTTGAAATATCCTACAAGGAGGCCGAGGCCCGGGTGGCCGAGTTGAAGAACCAATTGTCTCAGGCCAAGGTCGATCAAATTTTGTCAGCGCGAGAGCGGATGCGTCCGTTTGAAGAAGCGGCTCAGAAGCTCGATGACGAGACGCGTTTGCTCACGACTTTGAAACTCACGCTGCGGCAACGTGAAATCGATTACCAGGTCCCGAAGCGCACGATCGAAATTCTCAATGTGGCCGAGGCTCCGATCCGGCCAAGTCGTCCGAGTTGGCCATTCAATTTTAGCTTTGCGCTGATCTTTGGACTGATTCTTGGGGTGGGCGTATCCGTCTTGCTGGAATATTTTGATACCAGCTTCCGCAATGTCACTGATATTGAAACCAAACTGAATCTGCCGGCGCTGGGAGTGATACCATTTGTGGGCAATCTTGACGGGAATGACGAATTGGACCCGTCGGAAGAGGAGCCTTACCGGGTGCTGCATACGAACCTCAATCTCGCGCTGAAGCCCGGAGTGCCGGCGAGTTTGGTGCTGTTTTCAGCCGGACCAGGGGAAGGCAAATCCACCACTTTGCATCGGCTTACGCGCGCGATGGCCGCCGCCGGGGAACGCGTCATCCTGATCGATTCGGACTTGCGCCGACCGACACAGCACAAATTGGGCAAACGGCCGAAGGAGCCCGGACTTTGTGAATACTTGCTCGGACGCAAAACCATGGAGGAGGTGGTGCAGCGCAATATCGCCCCCAATCTCGACTTTGTCCCTAGTGGTGCTTCGGCGGGTTTTACGCTCAACTTGCTATACGGCCAACGGCTCAAGGATTTGATCACCACGCTGCGGCAGCATTACGACAAAATCATTTTTGATTCACCGCCTATCATCGGCGTCAGTGACGCGTCAGTCCTGGCCAGTGTGGTGGACGGCACGGTATTGCTGATTCAACATCGTCGTAATCCACAGAGCATGGTGTTTCGCGCGCAGCAGATCATAGAATCGATCAAGACTCCTTTACTCGGCGTCGTGTTGAATCAGGTTCCGACCGGCTCGGGCGAGGATTACGGATACTATACCCACAACTATAACTACTACAGCGAAGCACCCAAGCGCAGCCGGGGTTCTTCAAAATCTGCGCATAAAACGGAAGGCGATCATTTGGTGATGCGCGAACCAGGCGACACGGATCCACCGGTTTGATTTTTTATGGGTGTGTTGCGTCATTGCCTTCTCGGACTCGTCCTATCAACGGGATTGTCCGGTGCCGGCATCAGGATTGTAGGGAGTGATCTGCTGGGTTCCGATTTTGTTGCGACCTTGCAGCAGTATGCCGCGAGCAATGAGTGGGATGCCGCGGTGGAATTTTCCGGCAGTTACATGGGGTGGAAGGACCTCCAGGCGAGTGAAGCCGATATTGGATTGCTGAGTTTCTCGCCCGACGAAACCATGCCGACGGATCCATTTTATGTGGTCCCGATTGCTTATCATACCGGCAGGATATTCGTGACTGCAAAGTCGCCCCTCCAACAGGTCGATCTCAGTCAGTTGGCCGGAATCTTTGGCGGACAGGAAGGCGTCGGATGGAAACGTTGGGGCGATCTGGGATTGGTCGGGGAAGACTCCACGCGCAGCATCATTCCTTATGCGTTGGTGGGTCAGCCCGGTATGCTTTTGGAACTATTCGCGTTTGTGGTGACAAATTCCCACCCGCTTAATCCGGGCCTGAAATTTCTGAACACCGACGAGGAAATTCTCCAAGTCCTGCAATCCACCGATGGCGGGGTTGTTTTGGCGGGGCAATTACCCCTGAAATCAAATGGCGTAAAATCACTGGCCGTAGCCAAGACTCCCGGGGGGGGTAGCATTTTTGCCCAACCCCGATGCGGTGCACCGTGGAGACTATCCCATCAGTTGGCCGGTCTATCTGGTTTTCCGTCGTGATCAGGTTAAACGGCTTTATCCCCAGTTGCGTTACCTGCTTGGTCAGGAGGTGGCGGAGAGTCTGCAAAAGGCCCAGCTTACCCCGGTGCCTGCTGCCGCCCGATCCGAGCTGCTATAAGGGTTGGAAACCTTGTAAAAATAGTCGTTGACGACGACGCGGGCAGTCCTAGTTCTAGCAATCTGCTCTGCGGGTGTAGCTCAGTTGGTAGAGCACCACCTTGCCAAGGTGGACGTCGAGAGTTCGAGTCTCTTCGCCCGCTCCATTTCAATGTAACCCCCGATAGCCTAGATGGTTATCGGGGGTTTATTTTTCTAGAATTGGATAAAGTGCTAACAGAAAAGGCCAATTGTGCTAACAAATCGCATAGAATCAGGCATGACGCAGAGAGGTTCCAAGAGAGCTATTTTCAACCGATGGCATCGAAGGGGTGACCTGACCTCGCTATTTTGAGCCACCTTTCATGGTCTGGGTCCCAGGAAGGGCACCATTTCTGCTATAGCACACCTCACAGGGGACAAAAAGGGGACAAACTAGCCATCGCTAGTGTTCGTATCGCAATGGCCGCTAGGGCAGTGGCCATAAAACACGCGT
>JAURHD010000018.1 GCA_030833445.1 Cephaloticoccus sp.
ATCCAGATACAACCCATAACAAGCTCCCAGACTAACACTCGGGGTGGCTCGAAAACTTGAGGCCGGTCACCTATTGAATCGCTAGTCTGACGGGGGTGGTCATTCCGGCCCCGGCAAAGCCTGCCGCTTATCCAGCTTCGGGGCCATTCAGCCTAATTTGCGGCAGTTTATCGCTAACCGCTTGGCGAATAGGCCGGAATACACCTAGACTGGAAGTCTAAGTTAACTCCTATGAAATTGAAATTCCTCTCCACGATGTTGGTCGCATCGCTGTCGACGCTATCGCTGTCGGCAAATACGGCCACCCCAGTTAAAGTTGACGGCTTTTCCTACGAGAAAACCGTCGGTGATATTTCCGAATACACCCTGGATAGCAACGGTCTCACCGTTTTGCTGATGCCCGATCATTCCGCCCCAGTTGTCACCTTCATGGTCGCTTACCGCGTCGGCTCCCGCAACGAGGTCACCGGCACCACCGGCGCCACCCATTTGCTCGAGCATTTGATGTTCAAGGGCTCGGAAAATTACAACCGCACCAAGGGCAACAACGTAGATCAGCTGGTTGAGGCCGTCGGAGGCAACATGAACGCCAACACGTGGCTGGACCGCACCTGCTACTTTGCGGAACTCGGCAGCGAACACCTCGAGACTTACATCGCCGTCGAAGCCGACCGCATGCGCAACTTGCTCCTGCTCGAAACCGATCGCGCCCCCGAGATGACGGTCGTGCGCAACGAGTTCGAGATTGGAGAAAACGATCCCACCCAAGTGCTCGACAAGGAAATGACCGCAGTCGCCTTTCTCGCACATCCTTACCACCACAGCACCATCGGCTGGCGCTCCGATATCGAAGGCGTCTCCATTGAGAAGCTAAAGGAGTTCTACGATACGTTTTACTGGCCCGACAATTCCACCGTCACGATCGTGGGTGATTTCGATCCGGCCACCGGCCTGGAGTTGGTGAAAAAGTATTACGGCGTCTACCCCAGGGCGCCAAAGCCCATCCCGCAGGTCTACACCGTGGAACCTGCCCAAACCGGTCAGCGTCGGGTCATCGTTAAAAAGGCCGGCCAACTAGGCGTCGTAGGCGTCGCCTACAAGATCCCCGAGGGCAGTCATCCCGATCAGGCCGCCCTGCAGGTGCTCGGCAGCATTCTGGCTGACGGCAAAAACAGCCGGCTCTATCGCGCCCTGACCGACAAGACCCTCACCACCGATGTATCGCAATACACCGGTTTTTTTCATGATCCCACCTTGCTCAATCTTTGGGCCAATCTCGCCCCCGGAATCACCCATGAACAGGCCGAGAAAATTATGGCTGAGGAAGTGGAACGCTTGAAAAAGGAGGGCGTTACGGCCGAGGAAGTTTCCTCCGCCGTCAGCAAAAAACTTGCCGACATTGCCTATGGCCGCGACGGCACCTACGCCATCGCCCAGAACCTGGTTGAGGACATCGCTGCCGGTGACTGGACGCTCTTCTATAGTATTGAAGATGCCTACCGGAAGGTCACGGCCGAGGACGTGCTACGGGTCGCCAACCGTTACCTCAACGAAGATCAGAGTGTAGTCGGTTGGTTCATCCCCTTGATCCCGGCCGAACCCACCAACTAATCCAAACCCGAAATAATTCTTACCATGAAAATCATGCGCATTCTCGCTCTCTTCGCCACCGCGGGTCTCTGCCTCGCGGGTGCCGGCATTGCCGAAAATATCGTCCGCAATGACATCGACGGCATTGATCTGCTGGTCCTGAAAACCGGCGCCAGAAATGTCGTCACCCTCAAGGGCTCCCTCCCCGTGGGTAAAGCCGCTTCCCCTGAGTCCAATCCCGCTCTGGCCAATCTGACTGGCAGCATGCTCGACAAGGGCACGACCACTCATGACAAATTCGCCATTGCCGGTCTGCTGGACAGCGTCGGTGCCACCTTGGGATTCGGCGTCGGCAATGAAACGCTGGGGATCAATGGCAAGTGCCTGGCCAAAGACGTGCCGTTGGTCATTTCCCTGATCGCCGAACAGCTACGCTTTCCGGCGATGGACGAGGCCGAATTCACCAAGGTGAAGAAGCAGTATATTGCCGCACTCAAGCAAAGCCTCGACGATACCAACCAACAGGCGGCGGATAACTTTTCCCGCGCCATTTACCCACTGGGTCACCCCAATCGTAAAACTCCCACGGATGAAATCATCGCCGCCGTCGAGCGGACCACTCTTGATGAGGTCAAAGCCTTCCACGCCGAATACTACGGCCCCGCTTACCTGACTCTCATTTTGGTGGGGGATGTGGATGCAGCCCAGATTAAATCCGAAGTAACCAAATCGTTTGCCGGCTGGACTGGTGGCAAGGAACCTGAAATCCCCGCCGTCGTGGGTGGCCAACTGGATGCTCCGCGCGATCAAGTCGTATTCATGGCCGATAAGACGAATGTCTCGATTTTGTGGGGCCAAGCCACCGGGCTGCGTTACAGCGATGAAGATACCCTCGCCCTGCGGCTCGGCACCGATGTATTGGGCGGCGGCTTCACCGCTCGACTGATGAGCAATGTCCGCGACAAGGAAGGTCTGACCTATGGCATCTACGGCTACATGACCAACGACAACATGCGCGATGGTGAATGGCGCATCTGGGCGAATTTCGCGCCCAACTTGCTCGACAAGGGTATCGAGTCCACCAAGCGCCAACTCGTCAAATGGCACGATCAAGGGATCACGGCCGATGAATTCACGAAGAAAAAATCCGAGTTCATCGGTTCCTACAAAGTCGGCCTCTCCACCAGCAATGGGATGGCCACCAGTATTCAGAACACGCTGCAACGCGGCTATGAACTGGATCGCATGGACGATTATCCCGCTGCCGTCGAGGCCCTCACGCTCGATCAGGTCAACGGTGCGATCAAAGAGCACCTCGATCCGGATAAGATGGTCATCGTCAAGGCCGGCACGGTGACCGAGGTCTCGACCAAGTAAGGCTACTCCCTAAGGACGAGGCCAGAGACCCCGCCCACTATTCCCGTTCAAACCCGCCGATTCGTCGGCGGGTTTTTTATGTCCGTTTGCGCGGGCACAAAAAAAACCGAGGTGAAGGACTGCTCCTTCACCCCGGCGTAGTTTTCTGTATTAAGCGGCCTGACCGAGTTTTTGCACCCGGCGAGCCAGCGGCAACCAGACTGTGCGGCGAATCACCTCAGGGAGGCGAACGACCGCCTGTGTCCAGTTGCGGTTATCGTCAGTCTGTCGGGTCACTGCGGTGGAATGCACTTCCTTCGCGAGAGTCGGATAGCTTTCACCTTTCGAGTTATCTTCATACTCGTAGGACGAAAACATCGTTCCCCCGGAACTGAAACCACCGGGTAGCACGACAAACATGGTCTTGGTCTTTTTATTCATGATCAGACGGAGGGTTCGGGGATTTGAAAAACCAAACCCTCCCAGCCGACCACAAACGGAGAAAGAACGAGGGACGCGTAACGTGATAAATTTGTCCCGGGCGTCAAGCGGATGTTCCAAGATTGATCGATTGCCGGGTTCATAAAAAACGGGGCAGAGGTGAAAACACCCCTGCCCCGCCGTAGTTTTCTTAACGATTACTCAACCAGAGCCTTGCTCGATTGCCGTGATATCTGGGGCAGGAAATGCCGCCAAAACCCCGGCAGCCGATTGGCTTTCCGTGGGCAATCATCACTCGTATTATGCTGTTGCCGCGTGGCTGGCTTGGTGGAACGCAGCAGGTAATTGGCGGCCCGGCGTGAGGGATCTTCCGATCCATCCCACGACAAACTGCCCAAACTGCTTCCATAGACCGGCATGGCGGTAACAGACTGTCTGGTTGGTTGGTTCATGATCAGATGGAGGGCTGACGGTTGACCCACCAAACCTCCTGCCTGATCACAAACCGAATAAAGAACTTCCTGCAAAGGAGCCCATGGGACCCGGGCCGTCAACAGCGTGTTCCGTTCCATTGTCGTTACGGAGTGTTTGGTGCTCCCTTCGGGTCGCTGCAAACTGTGACGACTGAAGCCAATCCGCATAGTCCGGCAAAAGCTTAAGTTTTTTAGCCATTACCGGGCAGTCATTTGCAGACTATTTTTTTCGTTCGGTGAACTACCGGACGCTTAGCCGTTCTGTTGTGTGGAGTAGAAACCCGAAACCGAAAATAAAAAATGAAAAACCAAACCATCCCCAAACTGTTGATCGCAACCATGGCTGCCCTCTCGGCAACCGCGTTTACTTCCGCCCAAGTCAGTGGCAGTCTGGATTCTGTTACTTCGGCCACATCGTCAGTCAATGCGGCCGGCCAAGCGAGTCAGGCGGCACAGAATGCCTCCGCGGCTTCCGCTAACGCGGCGCAATCCGCCAATGCTGCGGCCAATGTGGCGGCTACGGCGGCCAACCAAGCGGCGCAAGTTGCCACCCAAGCGGCGCAAGACAGCGCGGCGGTTGCCGCAGCCACGGCGGCCAATGCCCAAGGTCAGGCCGCTGCCGCCGCCCACAATGCCAGCGAGACGGCGAAGGCCGCGACGGTAAATGCCGGCATGGGCGTGGACACCGCTGCGGCCGTGCAAGCGTCCCAATCCACGAAAAACGTTAGTGCCAACGTAGCTGGCAACGGCCGCGCTGCAGGTTCAGCTGCACTCGGCAACAACACGATGGACTTGAACCAAAGCGCCGGTTTCGCCGCCTCGGTGAACAGCGCCGAGACGATGACGGCCATTCGCAATACCACGGCGGCCACCCGGGCTGAAGTCATCGCCCGAGTCAACCAGAGCCGGGCAACCATCTCCGCAAAGATTAATGATGCCCGGGCCACGGCAGCCTCCGCCCGCGGCACCGCCCGGGCTGAAATCAGCCGGACTATGGGTAAAGTGAAGAGTGCCGAAGCGAAACTGGATGCCTCGATCAGTGCGATGGAAAAGGCCCAGGCCGATGAGGTTGCCGATACGCGCGACGATCTGGAATCCAGTTACACAGCCTATGTAGATGCTGCGGCCGAAGCCAATGCCGCCGCCGCCGCATCGGCTGAATCCAGCGAATAATAGTCGTGTAGTTTGAATCGGGTTTTCGCACGTGCGGAACCCCGATTTTTTCGCCCGGCGTAATGCCATCACCCTTTCTGACCAACCAATGAAAATCTCACTGATAAAACTTGGCACCGCTGTGCTCGTCAGCGCTTTTGCCATCACGGGCTTCGCTCAAACCACCAATCAGCCACCTGAACCCTTGTTGTGGAACCTTGAAGTCGGACTCAATTACGTGACCGGCGACTATGGTCTCCCCGAGGACACGGACGTATGGGTGCAAACCACCACAATCCACTACGAACAGGACGCCTGGCATTTCCAAGCCACCGCACCACTCATCTCCATCAGCGGCCCGGCCTCGGTCGTCGGCAATGTCGGTCGCGCCAATACCTCGACCAAGCGGGGCTTGGGCGATGTCACGCTCGGTGCTACCTACAAGTTGACCGATGCCGCCACCGGGGCGTCGGATTTCGATTTTGGTGCGCGGGTCAAACTGCCCACTGCCAAAGAAAACGACGGATTGGGCACCGGTGAAGTGGACACCTATTTCGAGGTCAACTACCACCATACCTTCGGCACGATCACTCCCTTCGCCACCCTCGGCTACCGGTTCCTTGGCCGCAGCCCGGCCTACCCGCTTGAAGATGGTTTCTACACCACGGTGGGTGTCGCCGCCCCGCTGGCGGATCGGACCACCGGTGGTCTCGCCTATACCTGGCGTGAACGCATCGTGACCAATGCCGATGACGCCTCGGAGCTGATGGCCTTCATTTCCCATCAATTAAACAACCGATGGAAATTGCAGGGTTATGTGCTGACCGGGTTCAACGACGCCAGTCCCAAATTCGGGCTTGGTGCATTGGTCGGTTACAAATTCTGATCGCTACAAATCGACTCAAATCCTCGGTGCACCCTGAGTGTCCGGGGATTTTTTGTGCCCTGAATATCTGGATCGCAATCACTTCTCTATCTTCCGCAACGCCTTGTTGATGCGTTCAAGATCGCACCGCGCGGCATCATAATCGGGACCCAACCACTGCAGCCATTCGCGACCCAAGTCGGTTTCCGGCTCCTTGATGCAAGCCAGCATGTCGTGGAAGGCCTCGATTCCGCCACAATCCTCGGGCGGTCCGCCCCGCTCACCGGCCAGACACTGCGGATAAAACTGCGCCTTCACCACTGTCAGGACTTTCTCAACTTTGATCTCAACCTGCCAGCCTTCGCCAAAGTGATACTCATAGATGAAGCGACCCCGGTGCTCCAGATCCAGATCGGCCAAAGGCACATCACGGTCATCTTCAATGATGCCCTCTTCGCGACGCACCGGATTTCCCAAACGCAGGTCATCGAGGACAAAGGCGTGGGTTTGGTAATCAAACCAGTCAAACGCGACCTGAATAGTGTCATGCAACTTGGATAACCACATCGACTCGCGCACCAGCACCCGCCGCCAGATGCGTGGCTCGGTCCCGGCTACATCCAGCCGCAAGGCGAACACCTTTTCCGGCGCCTTCTTCTTGGCCGAACCTACGCCATCGAGCAGCGATATCATGCCGGCAATTCAACGCGTCGCCCCGATAGGTGCAAGAGCGACACGAATGGCCTGAAGGAATAATGACTTCAAACCGCAGTAGAGCTGAATGTCAGAACCGATAGGAAACCGTAATCCCGATCTGCCGCGGATCCGCAATGTCTTCGTAGCGGGTCTCCACATAGTTCGGGTCCTCGTTACCGAAGAAGAACACGCGCTTGTCGTAGCGCTCATCGAAAAGGTTTTTTGCCCAGAGGGTCAGGGTCCAGCGTTCCCACGCATAACCGAGGCTTGCGTTGACGACTTGGAAGGCCCGGCGCGCTTCGTTCTGGTTGTTGGAATCGAACTGCCGGCCACGACCACTCAGATCAGTGCTGGCAAAGAACCCGCGGGCTGCGCCATAACGCGTGCCAATCGTATAACCGTAACGAGGCGTGTTCGCGAGTTCGCGGCCACCACCGGTATTGCCGTTACTCAGGGTGAATGGCTCCAGTTCCGAACGCATCAACCCCAGCGAACTTCGCAGCGACCATTTCGGGGTAAGCGCAAACGCTGCCGAAGCTTCGAGTCCGTAAACGTGCGATGCCTCACCGTTGTCCGTGAAGAACCGGTAGCTGCCACCAAAGCCCGCCGAATCGCGCACCTGGGTATCTTCCCGTTGCAGGTAGAAGCCCGTGACCTCGCCCGTGAGTCGGCGGTCGATCCAGTTGCCGCGCAAACCGGCTTCGAAATTCCAGAGCGTCTCCGTGTCGTAGGTCAACGGATCGGTCGCCGGGTTGATGCGCGCATCGATGTTGATGCCGCCGGCCTTGTAACCGCGCGTGAGGGAAACAAACGCGAGTTCATGCTCACTCAGATCGTGCTCCAGCGTGAACTTGCCACCGATCAACGTGTCGTCGAACTGCGGGGTCAGCGTCCCGATGGGGTCGTAGGTGCCGGGGCCTTTGCGAAACTTGCGACTGAGGCCGTCGCCTTCCATTTTAATCTGTTCGCCACGCAGGCCCACGATCAGCCGGGCGCTGGCGCCGAGATCGAAACCCACTTGCCCGAACAAGGCGGTATTCTTCGCGTGATAGGTCGTCTTGAGACTGCGCAGCGTCCACGGGTCCTCGTTGGTGTAGCGCGAGACCTCATCGGTCGCGTTATAAAATGCTCCCAGCGTCCAGCGCTTGAGTCCCGATCCGGTATCGCGTGACTTTTCAGAGTCCAAACGCAGCTCCTGATTCACGACCCACCGCGTGCGGTTCAAATCACTGAAGCCCATGTAGGACGCCGCGGTCCAGTCGTCATCGTAGGCATAGCGGGAGCGACTGCGCGCACCACTTGTGACGGTGCTCAAGCGCAACTCATCCCAGCCGTTGAACGTGCCGCGCAGGCTGCCGGCCAGAGTGGCCTGTTCATCGCGCCCTGGTTGATCGCTGTAGGTTTTCTCGCCGTTGTTATCGAGGGCGTATTCGTCAAAGCCGTTGTCAAAATCAGCCGAAACCACCGCGACCTGCCATTGCCACAGCGCGTTGGGATTCCACGTCAACCGCAGTCTCGAAGTGAATTCGTCACGGTCATTCGTGGCGCTATTCACCATTTCATTGTGACGGAATCCGTCGCTATTGCTCTGCTGCAGGGCGAGCCGCACCATCAATTGCTCCGGGTTGGCCTTCACCAACGGGCCGCCGACGGCAAAACCCACACTGCGCAACGCATCATCCCCGACCGTGGCCTCGCTCTGACCAGTCCAGTAGGACGTCGGTGCATTGGAGACCAACCGCACCACGCCGCCCGCCGCATTGGCACCAAAGGCTCCCGCCTGCGGCCCACGCAACACCTCGACCTGTTGCAGATCAAAAGTGGTTCCCACCGAACTGAGACCGGTGAGATCAAGATCGTCCAAAACAAACCGCACGGCGGAGTCCGGGGTCTCGCCTTCATATTGGGAGTTTTCACCAATTCCGCGGATTTGCAGATAACGCGGTCGCGAAGTCGCGCCAGTCCAAGTGAGATTGGGCAGTTGATCCACCAGATCGCCGAAATGCCGGATCTGACGCTCGCGCAGCGCCGCGTCGTCCACCACGGTCACGCTCGCCGCGATGCGGTCGAGCGGTGAGGCCCAGAGATCGGCGGTCACGCGCACTACCTCAAGCGTGACTGGATCGGGCACCGTGGTTTGCGCGCGGCCACACAAGGCGGTCGCACCGAGCGCAGTAAAGAGGAGGATTTTTGTAGGGAGTTGCATTAGTTGAAATGCCCAACCCAAACGAACTCCCGAGTCAGGGGCGCCGGGCGCCCCAAGGCGCGCTATGCGGCGCCTGCTGTTTCCTTCGTCGGCATGATCCGTTCAGGTTCGAAGGGTCCGGCGGCCGAGTCGTGCCACCATCTCAGTCCTCCGCGGAGGACACCCCTACAGGCAAGAGGCACACAATTCCGATCTGCCGGACGTGCAACAAAAACTTCTGTCCTAAACGCAATCAGTAGCCCACGGCCGCATTGGTGCGGCGGGGGTCGGCGTATCCGGTATAGCTGCCGTCGGTGTTGAGCTCGATGACATTGATCCCGCCGAAATGACGTCCGGTGCCCGCGGCTTCCGGCAGCTCCACTTGCCAACCAAGGGCCTTCAAATCTGTCACCACCGTATCGGGCAAGGTCCGCTCCGCTTCAATTGTCGCTTCACCGTTCCAACCTTGGCCACCGGTCAAATGAATGCGGGTATCGCCAATGGCATCAGCCATGGGTCGGTGCAGCACCAACCGATCAATCAACGCTTGGAAAATGGCGGTGGGAATGCGCGATGCACCGGGGATACCAATTGCAAAGAGCGGCCGGTCACCTTGAAACACCAGCGTCGGTGAAATGGTGGAGCGGGGTCGTTTGCCCGGCGCAATCGCGTTGACACTCTTCGGGTCAAAATAGGCGAAGTTGCTCATCGTGTTGTTGAGCACGATGCCGGTGCCGGGTGCAGCCACCCCAGCGCCAAAGTGCAGACTCAACGATTGGGTCGCGCACACGATGTTACCGTGAGCATCCGCCACCGCGAAATGGGTGGTCGCGGCCATGGCATCGTCCGTAAACGAATCATCAAACCACATGGCCACTTCCTGTTCGGGCTCGGTCGGGGCATTGCTGCGCACCTTTTCCCGCAGATCGCTGATCGAGTCGGGGGCGATCATTTTTTCAAAATTGAACCGCGCCTGCTCCACATCAGCGATGCCGCTTTGCACCAACGGTATAACCTGCCGCCATACGCGGCCAATCTGATCAAGGTTGGTCGACGTGCGTAAAGGACCGCCGGCAAAATCTTCCTCTTCGAGCACCTTGAGCATGGTCAGAATCAACGCCGGGCCGCTCGCCGGTGGCGGGGCAGCGACGACGTGATAGTCGTGGAAGTCCACGGCGATTGGTTCGGTCAACCGTGCTTCATATGCGGCGAGATCCGCGAGGGTCAGCACACCGCCGCCTGCAATGGAAGCCTTGACCAAGGCTTCCGCCACCGGACCGCGGTAAAAGCCATCCCGGCCATGCTCAGCCACCAATTCGAGGGAATGCGCCAGATCGGGATTCGCCAGCTTGGTGCCGATTTTCGGCAACTGACCGCCAGGCAAGTAGAGCCGCGCAATTTCTGCATCGCCCCGACGCAGTTTCTTTTCCTGTTCGGCAAAGAACAAATAAGTCTTGGGCAAAATCTCAAAACCATCGCGAGCCAAGACAACGGCCGGGGCCACGTCATCCGCCCACGGCCGGCTGCCCCAAGTCTGATGCGCCAACCAGAGTCCCGCCGCCAAACCTGGCACGCAGACCGCACCATATCCATAACTGTGATCTCCCTTGGGACGCAGTTGGTAAGCCTCCACATCCAGTGCCCCCGCCGCGTCCATCGCATCGATGACGTAGGTGCGCCCGGAAGCGGCCTCGTAGTAAAGCAACATCAGCTTGCCGCCGAGTCCGGAGCCGTAGGGCTCGGCCACATTCAACGCCAGTGAAACGGAGATGGCCGCATCAATGGCATTCCCTCCGGCTTGCAAAGTCTGCAAACCCGCCGCCGCCGCTTGGGGATGTCCGGCCACGACCATCCCATGCCGGCCAATTACCGGCGAAACTTCCACCGGCACGGCACCATGCAAGATGGCGACGGCCAGAGAACCAAAAGCTAGAAACCAGCGGATTGAGTGCATCATGACAAAACAGGCGGATCCGTTAAGATCCGCCTGGGTTTCAATTGTTCACCGGGATAGGTTAGAACTTAAACGAAGCCTCGACGTAAGTCATCCGGCCACGGGGATCGGAGTAATCCGAATTGTAACCGCTGGAGCTCGCGGGGTAGAACGGAGGATTCTCGTCGAACACATTGTTCATACCCACTCGCAGACGCAGGCCCTTGAGGGAACCTTCGCTGAAGGCATAGCCAACACTGGCGTTGGTGACCCAGTATGCCTCCACGGCGCGACGCTGACCGGCGGCCGAGTAGGTGGTGGAGGCCAAATAATCATCGGTGACGCGCTCGGAAACCGAGGCGGACCAACCCTTCAGACTCCAGGTGAGGGTGGACGTGCCCTTGTAACGGGGATTGCCGTTGGAGCGGATGAGCTGGGCCACATTGCCCCGTTCATCGACCGTGATTAGCTTGTCGGTGTAGCTGATATCGGCCTTCAGGCCGAAGCGGCCAACGGGAGTCTGTGGGCTGCGATAATCGAACCCAACATCAAAGCCTTTGATCTCACGCAGGGAGCGGTTTTGGTAAGTGCTGATGACTTCCACTAACACACCGGGGATACCGGCATTGATGTCGTCCTGCGTGCGGGCGGCGCGGATGACCAACGGATTGTTACCACCGTTACTGGTCCAGAGATCGGCATCGATTTCCAGTTCATTCTGAGCCGAGGTATTGTCGATTTGGTTGAACTGCCGAATGTGGAAGTAATCGCCAAAGAGCGTGAGACCCTTGACGCCGGGCACTTCAATCACGACGCCGATATTGCGTGACTCGGATTCCTCGGGTTTGAGCAATGAGTTACCACCCGTAACAACCCGCTTGGTGATGTTGGTGGCGGAGTCAGGCTGGCCCGGGCGGGCCGGATCAACAAATCCTTCCGTGCGACGGCCGATGGCGGGTGTAAACAGTTCCACGATGCTGGGAGCACGGAAGCCTTCGTTGTAGGAAGTGCGCACCATGAACCAGTCAATCGGCCGGTAATCGAGGCCCACGCCTGGTTTGAGCGCATCAAATTCCTTGTAGTTTTCATAACGAACCGCCGCGCGAAAATTGAGACTTTCCAGACCGGGCATGCGGTTCTTCTCGCTGACCAACGGCACCACGACTTCGAGGAAGGTCGCGTAAAGATCGCGGGAAGCATCGACGTCCATCTGTTCGGACTGGGCGATGACATCATCGGCCAATCCGTAAGGGTCATTGCGCTGCTTCATGGAGTCCTGGCGGTATTCAGCACCCAGTCCGAGCGAGATGGCCCCGCCGCTGAGTTCGTAGATTTCACCGGAAGCCTTGCCGTCGAATGACGTCATGCTGCCGACACCGTCGTCCCAGATGGAGATCACAAAGGGCTCAACCTGGGCCGCCGTGTTGGAGCCGGGAGCACCGAAGGGATTGAACGCATTGGGAGTATTGAGCGCGAGCTGCTGCAGGAATTTGCTCTGCGAAATGTGACCGCCGTTAACCTGATAGGCGTGGCCGCGCATATGGAGCGCAGCGGCTTCCCAAGTCCAACTGTCAAACGGCAGCTCGCCACGCAGACCGGCCAGCAAGCGAATGCTGTCTGAGTCGGTTTCGTAAGTGCGCAAACCGGCATCCAACACGCGGTAGTTGCGGATGAGCACATCGCGTGGGGTCGCCACTCCGGAGTTAACGCCCACGGGACTGTAGTAATTGGTCTTAGGAATGATGACGCCGTCCGTGCCGGAGGAAACCGGTATGGAATCCGTGTAACCGGCGGAGTTGGACTCGTAGTAGGAGAGTTCGCCAAAGAATTCCAAGGTGTCACTCAGCTCATGCTTCAGCGTGGCGAAGAGATTGTAACGCGTCGTATCGGGAATGAGCGTGGTGTTGGGCTGGAAGTTATAAGTCGCGGTCGGGCCGGCACCGGTGGCTCGCACGCCCGTGCCGGGAATGTAGTGGAACTGACCGTTGGACGCGGTCACACCGGGGACAGAAACACTCGAGCCCGTATCGGTCACCGCCGTGAAGCGGCCATAAGGACCGGAGCTGCTGAGGCGGTTGTAGGCCCTCACCGTATCCCAAGGCGCCCCAACGTAAGGCCGCTTGTCGGCGTCAGCCGCATATGCGCGATCCTTGGCGGTGACGCCTTCGCGATCATAGAAACCGAAGAACACGCCGAGATTGGACTTGCCCTCATTGAAGGTGACGCCCGTCGAAGCGGAAAAATCGAGTTCGCGTATGGCGGTGTTGTCCCAGGCGTAGCGCAGGCTGGTGTCGTATCCGCTGAAATCGTCCTTGAGGATCCAGTTGACGACCCCGCCGATGGCGTCGGAGCCATAAACGGCGGAGGCACCGTCACGCAACACTTCCACGCGTTTGACGGCGGTGCGAGGGATTGAGTTGACGTTGACGAACTGCACCGGCGGCGTGCCGGGCGTCACACCATAGGCAGCCATGCGGCGGCCATTGAGCAGGACGAGTGTGCGCCCAGCCCCGAGGTTGCGCAAATTGATCGTGGCAACGTCACCGCGAGCCCCGTTCGGGCCGGTCTCGGAATCGTTGATCGAAAGGTTGCTCGAAAACGGCAGCGCCTCGATGAATTCGGCAATCGTGCCATAACCGGCGGCGGTAAAGTCCTCGGCGGTCACCACCGTGACGGGCATGACTTTTTCCGTATCAATACCTTTGATATTCGAACCGGTAACCGTAAAGGCTTCGAGACGGACAGTCTCGTCAACCGCGGATGTATCTTGGGCCAGCAGCCCCAACGGGGCGAACAGGGCCAAAACGGGAGTCAGGCGCAAAATCGCGCTGAGGGTGGATTTCATATTCATGCTTGGAGGTGTAGTCAGGTGCACAGCGTCTTTGAAGAGACCGCGACGGAGGATTTCCAAGGGAAAACTCGCCGACCGTCCCTTTTTAAGACGAAACAAAAACGCTGATGCAACGAATTCAGAGTAGTGGAAAACCTGGAATTTGACTATGGTGACGAGTGCACCCCCTGATGGCGTAATTCTACTTAATCCAGTCCAACCTTGCCGCCACCGCAAACATCGGTGTTTTTAGGGATACATGTCCGGCGGTTCATCAGCACCTTTCAGCAAACTGCACTTTGTCCTCGTGGACGACACCGCCAGTTTCCGGGAGCTGCTCAAGGGCTCGCTGCAAAAGCGCTTCCAGCCCAAAACGTTGTTGGATTTTGCCGACGGCCGGGATGCCTTGGCCGCCTGTCTCGCCCATCCGCCGGATTTGCTGATCGCCGATCTCTAGCTGCGCGATATTGATGGCCGGGACATCGTTAATGAGCTCAGACGCCGCGATCTCAATACGAGGGTCATCATGCTCACCGCCCATCCCGAAGCCCAGTTGCCGGCCGAGCTGCTCTCCATGGGTGTCGCCGGCTTCGTGGATAAAAATTCTCCTCTCGAACAGATCGACCGGGCCGTGCAATGCGTGCTCGACGGGGGGATGTTCTTCTCCGCCACGGTGCCGCCGCCGGTGCCAAAACTTACGGCTGAACCCACCCTGCCCCGCTTGGGAGCCGAGGCGCTGTCGGAGCGCGAACGCGAAGTCGCCCGGCTCGTAGCGCGCGGACTGCTCTCCAAGGAAATCGCGGCGCAACTGGATCTCAGCACCCGCACGGTGGAAAAACATCGCGCCCGCATTCTCGCCCGGCTGGGGCTGCATGATACGCCCACCCTGGTGCGCTGGTGCATGCGCAACGGTCTGGGTTGATCAAACCGTCGCAGCCGGCTGTGCCACCGGGAGCAGCACCCGAAACACTGCGCCGCTGCCAGGATGCGACTGCACTTCCAAACGCCCACCCTGTAGGGTCAGCAATTCACGGGCGATCACCAGACCCAGTCCACTCGAGTCGCCCTGCTTGCTGGTGTCCGGTGTGAGCCGGGCCGGCGGAGCGAAAATCTTGGCGAATTCCGCCGGGCCAAGACCCGGACCATTGTCGCGCACTTCCGCGAAGGCCCAGCCCCCGGCCTCGCCAAAGGCTACCTCAATCCGACCGCCGGCCGGGGTAAACTTAATGGCGTTGCCCAACAGATTATCGAAAACTTGGCGCAATCGGTCCGCATCCGCTTCAATCAAGGGGAGTTCATTCGCCGGTTTGAGAAAGACCAATGCCTGGCCCTTGGCACTCGCGACCGGCTGCAAGGTGTCGACCGCCGCTTGGGCCAAGGCGGCGAGATTAATCTCCGACGTATGCAACTGCAGGTTCCCTTCCTCGATGGCCGCCGCATCCAAAAAATCCCGGACCAGACTGCGCAATCGGGCCGTGTCGGCCCGCATGATATCCGCGAGTCGTTGCACAATAGGCGCGTCGCTGGACGAACGTCCAACTAGCTCAGCCGTGGCATTCAATGCGGCCAAAGGAACCTTCAAGTCATGCGAAGCCATCATTAATAGTCGCGACTTCAGTCTTTCGGCTGTCTCGGCCTTTTCACGGGCGTGCTCGGTGGTCGCCTGCATCCGGCGCTGCGCCCGCATCCGCACCCGGTGCAACAGCAGCACCGCGCCAAAGAGCACCAACCCCAAGGCCAGCCCGATCACGAGGACCAGATTTTGCAGACGGCGGCGGTCAATTTCACCGGCCTTCAAATCCTGATCGCGGCGCAGCAGGGCGATTTCCAATTCGCGTTGCTCCGCGTTGTAGTGGGCCCGCAGCTCACTCATGCGTTGCCGATCCTGATCCCCGCGCATTTCCTCATTCGATGCCGTGAGCTTGCGTTCATAGGCCAACGCATCCGCAAACTGTCCCCTGGCCTCGTGGGTGGCGGCATATTCCTGATAGATGGCTCCTAGCACTTCAGCACTGCCGAGGTTGACCGCTATCTCATAAGCCTGATCAAGATGAGTCAGTGCCTCCGCCGTGCGACTGGTTCCGCGCATCACCGTGGCAAGCCGCCGGTGCGTGTTGGCAATGTAGCGCCGCAGCTTGAGGGGCTGATAAATCGCCAAGGCCTGCTCCAAATAAACCAGCGCTTGGGCGGAGTCCCCTTGGGCATCCGCCACCAGACCCAGATTGGTCAATGAATCGGCGATCGCCCGTCGCTGGCCGAGGGCCTCGCGAATCGACAGGGCCTGACGGTGCAGTTCACGGGCGCGCGGGAAATCTTGTTCAGCCAAAAAATAATTCCCCAGGCTGTTGAGGATACTCGCCAGTTGCCGCTGGTCACCGGCCGTCTGGGCCAGTCGCAGGGCTATATCGAAATGAGTGCGGGCATCATCCCGATTGCCAAACCGTTCGTAAGTCAGTCCGAGCGCTACATGCGTCCGCGCCAGCAAGGCATCATCCCCCAAGGCCGGCACCAGTTTCAGCTCCTCCAAATGGGTTTCAATGGATCGCGGATAATCGGCCAGATTCCAATGCATGCGGCCCATCAAATAGAGAAACTCCACCTCCAAGCGCTTATCACCCAAGGTCCGGGCCTGCTCCAATCCCTCACGGGCCATGGCCAGCCCCGTCGTGTAATCACCCCGACGTCGTTGCAGGTTAACCAAGGCAGCCATCGCCTGTAGTTTAGTCCGCTCATCGGTTGCGGTGGCCAGGGCATGTTCAGCCTGAGCGTAAGCTTCATCCCCTTCGCCGGGGTCCGTATCGATCGGCTGAGTCACGTTGGACTCTCCGTCAATGGGCGACCCCCTCAGGCCGGGCGCGGTTTGCACCCACAAGGTCAGAGCCAACGAAATTCCCGCCACCCAACCGGCTACACCACCCAACCGGAACTCCCGGCCAGTAATTCTAAGCGGGCTTTCCACGGGTGACATGCCTTAACCCCGCAAACCCTCCGGCGATTTTCAATCCAATAGGGATATCGCCGCCCCTAAACACAAAGGCCGCCTCTTTCGAGGCGGCCCGAGTGACCTAACACCAAGCAAACTATTTGAACTACAAACATCACTGTATTGAGCACAGTGGTGACTACATTCGGATAGACGCGCGATGGTCAGGAAACGCTCAATCTTTCGTGAAGTATTTTGCGGGGCATTTTTGAGGACACAAAACCCTGCAATCGAGATCGTTTACTCCAGAAACACGAAGACCGCCTCTTTCGAAGCGGTCTAAGTGACCTAACACCAAACAAACCTTTTTGAACTACAAACTACACTATGAAATATTGCTTACATTCAGATAGACGTAGCTGAGTGCAAAACGCTCAAAATTTGTTGAAAGTTTTTTCCGATAAGTTTCATGAGGTTGTATCTAGCTTTCATACAGCTGTTTATGAATATAAAATGTTCGAAAATCCTTACTCAAATTGCTTGGATAAACTTAAAACCAACACCTGATAGGTGCTCGTTCCCTCATCAACGCCGCCCATAAATGAACCCGCTACCTGCCGCTGACCCAATCTCACACTCACTCCAGTATGAAAGGCCATGGTGGAAGGAATCGTATCTGACCCGATTTGAATCTGCTCAACCAATGCGAAATCCGAAAAAATCCTGTAAGCACCTTCCTTTGCGGGGTTGATCTTTGCATCGATTTTCAAGGTAAACACTCCGATGCGCACGGAGCTCCGCGCAGTGCCGTCCGGTTGGATTGCGATCGATTGGGTAATTGACGGTTCTCTATCCCCCAACAGTGCCAACTGGGCTTCCGGCGATTTATCCTTCAGCAAACCCGCCTCTCCTTCGAAGCGATAAATATCCAGCCTCAGATTGAGTGATTCGGCCGCCAAGGCATTCAAACCCAACGCAAATAAGGCCACCGCCAGCAGAGTTTTCATGACCGCGAGGTAACTACGCCGCCGGGCTAAACGCAAAACGCTTCAGTCAATGCGCAGCTCGGCCACCGGAATTTCGCGGGCAACTTCGGCACCCGATTTGGGCAATGGCGTGGTCGTTAGCGGATAGCGGAATTGTTTGCCCTCGAAATTGCGGAAGATGACTTCCTCATCGGTGATCTTCTCCACGTAGTCCGGATTGACCGGCACCTTGCCACCGCCGCCGGGTGCATCGATGACGTATTGCGGCACCGCGTAACCCGTAGTGTGGCCACGCAGCGCCTTGATGATCTCAATCCCCTTGCGCACATCCACCTTGAAGTGGCTGCCGCCGGTAATGAGATCCATCTGGTAAATGTAATAAGGCCGCACCCGCATCCGCAGCAGCCGGTGCACGAGCGCCTTCATGACTTCAGGGTCGTCGTTCACGCCCTTGAGCAGCACGCTTTGATTGCCCAACGGCACCCCGGCGAAAGCGAGGCGGTCGCAGGCATCCTTCAATTCCTGGGTCGCTTCCTTGGGATGGTTCACGTGAATGCTCATCCAGATCGGGCCGTATTTTTTGAAAATCTCACAGAGTGCCGGCGTAATTCGCTGCGGCAGGAAAACCGGGATGCGCGAACCGATGCGGATGAACTCCACGTGCTTGATGCCACGCAGCCGGGCGAGCAAGTGTTCGAGTTTCTTATCGGAGAGCAGCAACGGGTCCCCTCCGGAAAGCAGCACGTCCCGGATTTCGGGGTGGGCCTCGATGTAACGCAGGGCCTGTTCGTATTCCGGATGAAAATTGTAGTCCTGCGCGTTGGAAACCAATCGGCTGCGGGTGCAGTAACGGCAGTAGGCGGCACAGCGATCGGTCACCAGAAACAAGACCCGGTCCGGATAACGGTGCACGAGCCCGGGCACGGGCGAGTGTTCGTCCTCCCCGAGTGAATCGAGCATCTCCTCGGCAGCGATCTGAGTCTCACCGGAGCGTGGGATCATCTGCTTCCGAATCGGGCAGTCGGGATTGTCGCGGTCGATCAGGTTGAAAAAATAGGGGGTGATCGCTAGAGAGAGCTTCTTGTCGGCAAACAGGCATCCGGCCTTTTCCTCGGGCGTCAGCGTCATATAACGCTCCAGCTGCGCGACGCTGGTAATGCGATTTTTCAGCTGCCAGATCCAGTCGCGCCAATCGGCTTCCGGGACGTGCTGCCAAAGGCCCTGGCCTTGGAACCAGACGGCGCGATCTTCTTGGTAAGGCATGGGTTTGAGGGAAATTGGTAAGGCGCCTAACCAGCGCTGTCAAACGGCCGGGAAAGTTTTTCTGGGGCCGCGCGAGATTTCCCCTTGGCAGTCCGGTTACGACACCTTTTCGTCAGGCTTTAATGTCCTCGCCCAAACCCGGTGTCCTAGCTCTCGAAGATGGTAGTGTGTTTCGCGGTCTCGCCTTTGGCGCCGACGCAACCATTGCCGGCGAATGCGTTTTCAACACGTCGATGACTGGTTATCAGGAGATCCTGACCGATCCCTCCTACTTCGGCCAGATCGTCACCATGACCGCGCCCCAGATCGGCAACTACGGCGTCAACGACGAGGATAGCGAGGCGGCCGCCCCCAAATGCTCGGGCTTTGTGGTTAGGGAAATCTCCCCGGTCGTCAGCAACTGGCGCTCCCAATCCTCCCTTGATGCGTACCTGCGTAAATACGGCATCCCCGGGGTCAGCGAAATCGACACCCGCACCCTCACCAAGAAACTCCGCGTCGACGGCGCGATGAAGTCCTGCCTGAGCACCTTGCCAATCAGCGACGCCGAGGCCGTCAAACTGGCCAAAGACTGTCGCGACATGGCCGGCAGTGATTACGTCAAGGATGTCAGCTGCAAGGAACCCTACCTCTGGCGGGCGGATGATCCGAAAAATTTCAACGCTCCTTACCTGCCGGTCGGCACGACCATGAATGCGCCGGGGATTCCCGCGAAACGCTTCAAGGTGGCTGCCTTCGATTTTGGGGCGAAATTCACCATCTACCGCAAACTGGTGAATCACGGCTTCGAAGTGCACGTATTTCCCGCCACCGCTTCGGCCGAGCAGATCCGCGAATTCAATCCCGACGGCGTGTTTCTCTCCAATGGCCCGGGCGATCCCGCGGCCCTCGCCTACGTGCACAAGATGGTTAGCAACCTGCTGCCGGATTATCCGATCTTTGGCATCTGCCTCGGCCACCAAATGCTCACCCACGCTCTCGGCGGCACGACGTTCAAACTCAAGTTCGGCCATCGCGGCGGCAATCAGCCGGTCAAGAATCTCGAAACCGGCAAGGTCTCCATCACGGCGCAAAACCATGGCTTTGCGACCGATCCGGCGAGCCTCGAAAAAGGCGGCGCCAAGGTCACTGAGATAAATCTCAACGACAACACCGTCGAGGGCTTGCGCCACAAGGAACTGCCGATTTTCTCCGTGCAATATCACCCCGAGGCCGCTCCGGGTCCGAATGACGCCGATCCGCTCTTCGTGGACTTCTACCGGATGGTGGAAGCCCGCAAGGCCGGTAAAATCTGAACGATGCCGGCCCCGACAGGATTCACCTACCGGGAGCATAAGGACGGCTCGGTCAGCATTACCCATCAGGGCAGCTTGGCGGCGACTTTGCGCAAGCGCGAAGCGGTCGACTTTCTCGGTGAGGTCACCTCGATCGACGCGGCGGACGCGCAGGAATTGATGGCCCGTCTGACCGGCAATTATAAGCGGGGCAACGAAGGTCGGGCCGCGGACCACTTTCGTAATCGTGAAGCAGATTAAGCGACCAGGGCACCGGCTAATTGGCTCGGAAATTGTTCCACACTGACCATAGATGCTGCCTGCACGACACGTGATCCTGAAATCCAGATGATAATCACGAATTTGAAGCCGCCCCGGTAATGCCAACCCGCGACCCATCAACATACCCGTAAATGCAGGGATCAAAATTCACTCAGGCATGGCTGGTTGGGTAAATATTGGCGTGCTGCTTTGTCGGAACCACTGCCACCTGTGCACAAGTGGAGACATCCGATAGTGAGTCAGGGGGGTTACCGCTGAGCATGGCCGAAGCCATTCGTCTCGCCCTGCAGAACAACCGAACTTTGGAAAAGGCCGGTTTCGACCGGGAATCCCAGCGTTTCGACTTGCGGGTGGCCGAGGATGAATTTCGGCCCAACCTCGATTTGATCTACGGCGTAGGCTACAACCCTGTCACCACCTCGGGCACCGAAGTCACCACGCGCAGTAATAGCGTCACGACGGCGGTTACTCAACGTCTGCCGACTGGAGCCCGCTTCGGGATCGTGTGGGACAATTTCGAGACGGACCGATCCAGTGCCACGACCAAGGTTTATGATTCAAACATGTCCCTCCAGTTTGACCAACCACTGCTGCGCGGTGGTGGCTTGCAGACCAACTTGGCGGGACTGCGGATAGCACGCCTGACCGAGTCGACCAACGTTCTCGAATACAAGAAAACCATCATCAATGCCGTCACCAGTGTGATCTACACCTACCGGGCATTGCTGCAGTCCCAGCGTCAGGTCGAAGTAACGCGATCCGCGGTGGAAAAAGCCCGCCAGCCCGCGCAAGGGGCATATGCCATGCAGGCCTCACCCCAGCCACGCTTCGAACTTCGCGGCATCCTTCAGCGTGTCCACACCGATCGTCGGATCGTCGGTAATCGCGCAGTGAATATCGTAGCCATTTTCCAGCACGCGCAGTTGCTCCAGTTTTTCGATCTGTTCGTAACGGCCGAGCGGCAGTGATCCGAGTTTGGCCAACAGGTCTGCCTGGTAAGCGTAAAGCCCCAAGTGCCGATGACAGGGATTGGTCTTCACCCACTCGTCGTCGATCGTGAGTCCCAGATCGCGCGAAAACGGCAGCCGGGAACGCGAAAAATACAGGGCCCGACCATCAGACCGCATGACGACCTTTACCTGATTCGGATCATAGAAATCGACGATGCGCTTAAATGGGGTGGCCAAGGTGGCCATGGCCGCCCCACCTGCCAGCAATCCGGCCAGGGCCTTGATCTGAGCGGCACTGACCAAGGGCTCGTCGGCTTGCACGTTGATGATGTGCGCGGCCTGAACCGTGCGATTGGCCTCCGCAATGCGATCGGTCCCGCTTTGATGGGCTGGATTCGTCATGATGGCCTGAAACCCCGACCCGGTCACACAGTCGCGCAGTTCGGCATGATCGACGGCAAACCAGAGCGGAATTTCCGGCGCTTGGGCACGAATTCGCTCGGCCACCCAAAGCAACAACGGCTTGCCCTTGATCTTATGCAAGAGCTTGCGGGGGAAGCGGGTGGACTCCAACCGGCAGGGGACGATGATCGCAATATCGGGCATCGATGCCGAGACTGGCGGCTGGTTTTTAAGTTGCAAGCCGGGCGCTCTTAACGGAATTTCCGCCGTTTCGTAATGACAGCAAGCAACCAAAGCGCCGCCACCTCTGCTCCTCAACAACTCAGTAAGGAGCTTTTGGTGCAGAACAAGATGGGTATTCATGCCCGCCCCGCTGCCATGATTGTGCGGGTGACCAACAAGTTTAAAGCCGATGTCTTCGTCGAAAAGGACGAGGAGCAGGTTAACGGTAAAAGCATCATGGGCTTGATGATGCTAGCCGCCGGCAAGGGTTCCAAAGTGAAGTTTTTGGCCACGGGCGCAGATGCCGCCCAGATGCTGGAAGAGCTGGCTCAGCTCTTCGCGCGTAAATTCGACGAAGCCTGAGTCGTTAGATTCCGTAAAACGACCGGGCGTTTCGCGTGGTGATTGCGGCCAGTTCGTCATAGCCGACGCCATATAACCCCGCGCAGAACTCTGCGGTATGTCGCACATAGGCGGGCTCGTTGGGTTTGCCCCGCTTAGGCACTGGCGCCAGATAGGGGGCATCCGTCTCGATCATCAAGCGGTCCAAGCCCTGTAGCTTGGCCGCTTGCCGGACATTCTCCGCACTTTTGTAGGTGATGATGCCCGTGAACGACCCGCGGCCACCCCGCTCCATTAACTGGGCCATTTCGGTTGGCCCTTCGGCAAAACAGTGAAAGACCACCCGGTTCCAGTTCACACCACTGGCGTCAATCATGGCCAAACATTCGGCAAAGGCACCGCGGGAATGAATCACCACCGGACAGTTCAGTGATTTGGCCAGTGCCAACTGCGCGGCGAAGGCGGCTTGTTGTTGGTTAAACAGGGCCTCGGCTTCAGTTGCTTCCTTGGGCAGGTGAAACCGGTCCAGGCCACACTCACCAAGCGCGACCGGCAAGGTCTGGCCCGCCTCGAAATAACCGGGCAAAAGCGCCACCTCATCGGCCCAGTTCGCCTCCACATAACAGGGATGCAATCCGACCGAATAATGCACAAAACCAAGCCGTGCCGCGGCGATGTCGCGGTAAGGGCTCCAATCATCCGAGGCGGTGCCAATCGCGATCATGGCTTCGAGGTCCGCCGTGCGAGCCCGCGCCAAAGCCGCTTCCAAATCGCCAGCGACGGCAAATGACTCCAAGTGGGTATGCGTATCAATCAGGCCCATGCTTACGCACAATATAGCGGCAGGTAGCGTTCGCGCAAATAACGCAACAACGGCTGTGGCGACAGTTCCTGGCCGGTGATCCGCTTGGTCAACGCGAGCGCATCATGGCGCTTGCCCTGGGCATGCACGTTGGTCTGCAACCATTTCAGCAGCCACGAGAAATCCCCGCGGGCAAAATCGGCGGTCAGGTCAGGTCGTAGTTCCAAGGCATGATACCAAAGCTGGGCGGCAATCATGTTACCGAGACAGTAACTTGGGAAATAACCGAAGGCCCCGTCACTCCAATGCACATCTTGGAGCACGCCCATGCGATCATCGGGCGGGGTCAAGCCGAGCAGTTCCTCTGCGGATTGATTCCAGGCTTGCGGCAGGTCCTTCACCGCCAAGGTGCCGGCGAACAATTTTTGTTCGATCTCGAAGCGCAGGATGATGTGCAGGTTGTAAGTGATTTCGTCTGCTTCCACCCGGATCAACGTCGGTGACACCTTGTTGACGGCGAGGTAGAGTTCATCCGAGGTGACGTCACTGGTCTGCGCGGGAAATTCCTCACGAAACCGCGGTTCGAAAAACGCCCAAAAGGCGCGACTGCGGCCGACTTGATTTTCCCACATCCGGCTCTGGGATTCATGCACACCCATACCTGCGGCCTGCCCGAGAGCCGTGGCATGGTGGGCGAGCGGCAGCCCCTGCTCATACAACCCATGGCCGGTTTCGTGAATCGAACCAAACAACGCGCCGAGGGGCTCGTCCTCGCGGAAACGCGTGGTCATGCGGATATCCGCGCCATTGCCGGAGCAAAACGGATGCAGCGACACGTCGATGCGACCCCGTCGGTAGTTGAAGCCAAGCTTTTCCGTGACTTCGCGCAAAAACTTGAACTGCCCGTCGACGGGAAAACCCGTCAGCTTGTCGCTACGCGGTTTGACCTTGGAGCTCGTTATTTGCCGGACCAGTGGCACCAGTTCGGTTTTCAATTCGCTGAACAACTTTGTGATCACTGCCGCCGTCATGCCGGGATCGTGTTTGTCGATCATGTAGTCGTAAGACCGGTCGCCCCACCCCAGATAACCCGCCTCCTGTTTCGCCAGTTTGATGTTCTTTTCCAGCACGGGGATGTAACTGGCAAAATCGGAAGCGGCCCTGGCCTTCGCCCATGCATGGTAACCCACGCTGCCCTGAATCGCTTTTTCGCGCACGTAGTCCGCAGGCAACTTGGTCGCTCGATCGTATTCCTTCCGGGCCTCGCGCACCACAACCTGCTGATCAGTGGAAAGATTTATCGCCGCTTGCTCGAGTTCAGTCAGGAGCGTTCCAATCCGTGAATTAGTCGCAGCCTCGTGCGAGAGTTCGGCCAGCACGGCATTCTGTTCGGCGCGTTGATCCGCGCTGTCGGGCGGCAGGTTGACTTGCTCATCCCAGCCCACCAAGGAAGCAACACTTCCCAGGTAGTGAACACGTTTCAAGTGGGTGAGCAGTTCGTTGTAGGCGGTATCAGTTGACATGCGTCCACATGACACATCCCACCGCGCAAAAGCCAGCGCACAGTCCGGGTTTACTGCGCAAAAAGGGGCTCGCCCGGTTTGAGCCGCACGGATCCTCCATGCGCTTGGAGCTCGAGCTGGGGTCCGCCCCCGCGGTAATCGCCAGTCATGCGAGTGCGGCCCATTTTTCCCGTCACTTCCTCAGAGGCCAATTCGCTGATAATTTTTCCCCAACGCGAATGCGCCTTGATGCTAAATTTTTCCTCCGGATTCAGCACAGCCGTGACATTACCCAACGCCGTCCGGATGGACGACGGTCCGGCAATTTGGGCAAATCCCGCGCTGATGTCACCTTCCGCCGCCTTGGCCATCACGGTGCTGTAGGCGCTCATGACTTCAATGTCGCCATTCACCGTTTCCAAGATCGCCCGGCCCCCCACCGTGCCGATCCGCACGTTGCCTTGACTGGCACGCAAGTCGGCCGAACCGGAACAGCGCGAAACAACCACATCGCCGGCTTGCGAGCGTGCCGTCACATTCCCATGGATTTGGCGAAAGAAGATCGAACCGATTTCCGTGCGGGCCTTCATATTTCCGACCAAACTGTCGACCGTAATGCCACCTTCCAAGGTGGTCAGGTCGAGGTTACATCGGGATGGCACCGTAATCTCAAAATAAATCTCCAGTTTCTGCAGTTCGACAATATCCAAGCGCAACCCGGTTTCGGCAGGATTGGTGGCAACCACCCGAATCTCATTTCCCACCTGCTCGATCCGCAGTTGCAGGGTATCCAAGGCGCGGGCGGCCTCCGCTTCATCCTGCTTCTGACTAATGGAGCGGACGTTGATTTCGACATTGGACGTATCCCCAACGGTCACGTTGATCAGGCCACGGTAAGAATCGATTTTCACCGTGCCATTCGTCGGCAAGGGATAGGTCTGAGTCACCACCCGCTGCATGCCTTGCACCGATAGGCAGGTCGCCAAGGCGAGGCCGATAAGGATCAAAAGTCGTTGCAGCTTCATGCTGCAAAAACGTTCGTTCAGAATTCCAACTACCCGCAAGGACCTGTCGTTAGGTATGAATACACCCCTACTACGTAGTTATACGAATATTGAATCTGAACGAAAAGCCCCGGCGATTTAACGCGTCAAAATGTCGATATCGCCACCACTGGTGTGCAGCTTTAGCCGTGGACCACCCCCGTTAACTTCACCCGACAGTCGGCTTTTGCCGATGCCACCGCGTTGGATTTTGATGGTCAGTCCTTCCGCTTCGACGTCGCCGCCACTGGTGGATGCATCCAAATCAAAACCCACGCCGGCATCCACGGTTACCCGGACATTGCCGCCACTGGTGCCGAGGGAGCAATCATCGACCAAAGCGCCCTTGATGCCCGCCGTAACATCACCGCCGCTCGTGTGGGCGTTTAGCCGGCCTTCCACGGTTTCAATTCTGATATTTCCACCCGACGTGGAGAGCTCTGCCGGACCGAAAACCTTGCCTACCTTGATATCTCCACCGGATGTTTCCAAGTGGGCCAAGCCGGTGGACTCCTGCAATCGGATGTTACCCCCGCTCGTATGAACGGAAATTTCGCCGTCGATTTTACCGAGTGTGATATCCCCACCCGAGGTGTGGGCATTCATCTTGCCGGTCAAATTTCCTATCACGATATCGCCGCCACTGGTCCGTAATACCGTGCCGTAACTCGATGGCACTTTGACTTCAAAACTTACCGCCACGGGTGGCCACGAACCAAAATGAAAGCCGATGGGCCGTTGCTCATACTTGGCGGAGGCAGATACATCATTGCCCGATTGCTCAATTTTCAACTCCAGCTTTTCCAGGAGTATGTCGGCATCGGTTTGGCTGTTCGTGCGGATCATCTGCCGGGCGATCACATGCACTTGCTCATCCGCACCCGGCGTGACCCGAATGTCGCCTCCGGCGGTATCGATCTTGAGCACCCCGCCAGGTTGGACCGTAAAGGTTTTCTCAACCACTCGCTCAATTTTGGCGTGGGCCGCAACCGGGATGACGACAAGGAGAGTGGCGGCGAGACACGAGGATAGGATTTTCATAGTGATCACATTCATAACCCGCCTGACCGGTCAAAAGTTACAAGAAATCCCAACGCAAATCGGGCATAGACCCAGTTAGGCTAAAAGAGCCGCTCGCCAAGCCGGTTCAGCAAACCCCACCAGGGCTACCTTAGGGCCGATCAAGAAAGGACGTTTTACCAGGTTTCCGTTATCGGCCAGCAGGGCCAAGGCCTCGGCCGGTTTCATGGTCGGCAGCTTTTCGCCGAGTTGCAGTTCCCGGTAATCCTTCCCCGACGTATTGAACAGCCGGCGCAATTCACCGTCGTAGGCCGCCAGCATCATGCGCAGCTCGGTCGGTTTGGGCGGCGTCTCCCGGATCGGTTTTTCCTGATAGGCTATTTTTTGCGCTTGGAGCCATTTTACCGCCTTCCGGCAGGTATCACAATTGGCGTAGGTGTAGACGGTCAGGGTTTCCATGTGATCCAGCTTTCGTCACGGATGATCAATTGCCAACGACCTTTGTATTGGCCGAGCTCGGCATAGAACCGGATGCGATCCTCCGCTTTGTATTTTGCCCGCAATTTGTCGCGCAGGGCTGGCTCAAAACTCCAGACGTCATAGACGTCATTGCGCACCATGACGGTTAGTTTTTTCCCGGGGCGCACTTCGCCCACCACTTTTATGATCTTACCGATATATTGTTCGTTCCGCAGACTCGTGCCTTTGGGCAGTTTCCCCAAATCCAAGGCCACCTTGGCCACATCGATTTTGCCGAAATCAATCTTGTTCACACTGGCCAGGCCGGTGTCTTCCGATGGATTGCGCAGTGAAATATAGCGGTCATCCCGGTTGTCTGTCACTGTCAGGAATTTCGCATAGATCGGCAGATGGTCGGAGAATCCACTGCCGGCCGGGCCGTCAAAAGACCAACGGATGGGCAACCCCTTGTCATCGAGGTTCAGGCCCGGGATCTTTGCCACCCCGAAGGAATCATCCACATATTGCACTCCGCGGTAGTCGTAGAGCCCACGCGAAATAATCAGCTGCATCAGGGTGCCCCACTCCCCCTGATAGGTATCACTGCCCCGATCTTCTGCGGGCAGTTCAAACCACAAATTGTAGAGATCACGGTTTTTGCCGCGGATCACCAGCTCGTTGCCTTGGGAGCCGAGCACATCGTTAAGGCCCGTCTCCTTCATGTTTTTGTAACGGACTTTCTGGTTATACTGGGAGTTGAAATCACCGCCGATGATGATGTCCGCATTCGGATCATCCTTGAGGATCTCGTCGAGTCGCGTGCGCAGGGTTTTCGCATTGGCCGCCCGGGTCGGCTCGGTCTCCACATTCCCCGCACCGGATTTCCAGTGGTTGTTGAAAAGGTAGAGCAACGCTCCGTCCACGTCGACCTGCACCTCCAGGATGGCCCGCGCATTCAGGGTCGGGTGCGAGATAGCCTGCTTCACCGGGAAGCGGGTGAACACCACGCATTTCTGAGCCAAACCATTGCGGCTGGCCGCGCCCCTCACGTTCTCACCGCGCACGATGTGATAATCCTTCATGCCGCGCTCTGCCATCGCTTTGGCCAGCAGGACCTCGGCCGGCAGGTCGGCAATCTCATCGGAAAATTTTGGACCCAGCATTTCGCCTATGGTCAGGCCGGCATAGCGCCGCAGAATGGCATCATAGTCAGGCACCTCGATCGCATTGGTCAGGTCCTGTTCGATCTCTTGAAATAGAATAATGTCCGGACCCCGCCCGTCCACAAAACGGCTGACGACCTCGGCCACGTTCCGGACCTTGGTCAACACATGTTGCCGGCTGTAGCGCGCCGGTTGGTAATCCTCGAACATCGCCTTCGAGTCCGCGTCGAACAGATTTTCCACATTATAAACC
This sequence comes from Cephaloticoccus sp., assembly GCA_030833445.1. Taxonomy (GTDB): domain Bacteria; phylum Verrucomicrobiota; class Verrucomicrobiia; order Opitutales; family Opitutaceae; genus Cephaloticoccus. Next base: position 28,408 of record JAURHD010000018.1, read on the forward strand.
AGCACGATGAACGGCCGGGCCGACAGCGAACCGGCCCAAAGTATCCCCAATACAAGAAAGCTGAACAGGTGCCGCATGCACATTTCTGTGGGCACTTTGATTCCGGAGGCAAAAGGAAAACCGCCGGGGTGTCATCTTCCGGTCGCACGCTTGACCCCCGCGGTCGGCCCAACCCAACATCGCCGCATGCCCGCCGCCTCGCGAACGCCCATTCTGTCGGTCCACGACCTGTTCATCCGCCGGGATCGCACCGTCATTCTGAATCGGGTCAACTGGCACATCGAGCGTGGTGAAAATTGGGTGATTCTCGGCGGCAATGGCTCGGGCAAGACTTCGTTGTTACGCGCACTCACTGGCTACCTGGCCCCCACCTCCGGCAATATTGAGCTGCTGGGTAAAACCTTTGGCCGCAGCGACTGGCGCAAACTGCGCGAGCGGATCGGCATCGTGATCACTTCGTTCAGTGTGCTCATCCCGGTGTGCGAGACCGCCCTTGATACTGTGATCAGTGGCAAGTTTGCCCAACTGGATTTATGGATGCCGGTTAAAGAGGCTGATCGGATGGCCGCTCGCCGACTGCTCAAACGCGTGGATGCCGCCCACTTGGCGAAACGCGAATGGCAGCACCTTTCCCAAGGCGAACGACAGCGCATTCTCATCGCCCGCGCCCTCATGGCGCGCCCGCGTTTGCTGATTCTCGATGAACCCTGTGCCGGTCTCGACCCCGTCGCCCGACGGGATTTCCTGCAACTGGTCGATGGACTGGCCCGTCTGCGGGGTGGACCTACTTTGGTGCTGGTAACTCATCATGTCGAAGAGATCACCCCGGCCTTTACCCACGCGCTGTTGCTCAGGGGCGGCCAAGTCGTCGCCGCCGGACCAAGGAAAAGCAAGCTGACCTCGGCCAAGCTTTCCGATGTATTCGGCACCCAGACCCGGCTCTACCGGGACGGCGAAGGCCTGCGGTTGGGATTTCCGCAGACTGCTTAGCGCAGGATTTTCCCTGTCAAGCGGACAACATCACCTGGCAACAACGCGGGATTAGCCAACCTCTGTTGCGCCACCCGGTAGACGAGTTTGCCTTCGCGCACCAACGCCACGGAACGTTGCGCCAGCTTAACCTGCGCAGCGGCGCCACCTGCATAGAGGGTCATCCCTTCAGTCCAGGGCACCCGCACAATCGTTCCCGTCGCCACGTCGAAAAATGTGACCATGCCCGCCTGGGCCAAAGCCGCCAACGCATCGATGGTTGTCGCCGTCAGTGCGCCACTACCGGTGATCGCACTGTTGGCCACGCGCCCGGTGGCCTTGACGGCCGTCGTCGCCGTCTTGCCCGCGACGATTACGGTTGTAGCCGCAAGTTCCCCGGTGGTCTTGACCGCCTTGTAGGCCAGGCACCCGGTCTGCCCGAAGAGCAACACCACGGCCAAACCCGGCAAGAGGCAGCGCAAACACATTACGCTGCTTTATTGAAACAGCTCGTTCAGGAACAGTTTCATGTGTTCCCAAGAACGCATGTTGGCGTCATCATTGTAGCCAATGCCATCGATGTGATTTTGAATCGCATACTTGTCGGCCAGCGGATTGCTGAATGCGTGCTTGGCTCCGGCGTAGGCGATGAATTGATAATCAATGCGACTCTCGTCCAGTGAGCTCAAAAAGCCGTCCAGATTTTCCTTGGGCACGAAGGGATCAACGGCACCGTGACAAATCAAAAACTTGGTGTGGTTCTGCCTGACACGTTCCGCTGCTTCCGCCGAGGCGGCGATCGGACCGCCATGAAAACTGACGATGCCGGCCAAGGGCGCCCCGCTGTAGGCCAGGGCCATCACGGTGGATCCACCAAAACAATAGCCAATCGCAGCCAGCTTCTTTTCGTCAACGAGGCCACTCGCGAGCAGTTGGTCGAGACCGGCCCGGGCCCGGGTGGCCATCAGCGGACTGCCGTAAAACTTGCCCGCATACTCTCCGGCCACCTTGGCGTCGGTCGTTGTGAAAGCCTCGCCATACATATCAACCGCAAAAGCGACATACCCCAGCTCGGCCAGCTGATGCGCGCGCACCTTGACGTAGTTTGTGCGCCCCCACCATTCGGGCACCACCAGCACACCCGGCAATTTGCCCTGCGCGGTCTTCTCATCGTCATACACGAGAAGGCCAATCAGCTTCACTCCTTCATGTTCATAAGGGACGGATTGCGTGACAATCTTGGCTTCAAGCGTTGCGCAAACACCCAGCACACTCAATAGGGCGAATAGTTTTTTCATAAGGGAAAGTAAGCCAGCCCAGCGTGCGGCTTGGGGTGCCAGCGTCAATTCAGCCCGCGGGTCTTCAGGTGGAAAACCCGCCGTTGATGTATTCCTTCAACTGATCGGCCTCCGCGCGGTGCATGCTGGAGAGCCAACGGGAAATATCGCCGACCGAAATCAAGCCAATGACTTTGCCGTCATCCACCACCGGCAGATGGCGGCAGACTTTTCCGGTGAAAATTTCCAGCGCTTCTTCTATGGTTGTCTGGCGGGTCACGGTGGTCACGCCCTTGCTCATCACATCAGCCATCGTGACTTTGGCGGGGTCCAGGTTGGCACCCACCACGCGACGCAAAACGTCACGCTCGGTGAAGATGCCGGCGAGCCGGCCGGCATCCATGATCAGCACAGAACTGACCTTGTGGGTGTTCATCAGCTGAACCGCATCGGTGACGGTCGTCGTGGGAGATACGGAGCGAATCTCAGAGTCTCTGCGCTCCAGCAGGGCGGATAGGGAGGTTTTCATGGGGCAACAACGATTGGGGGTTCCCCAAAGGTTAAGCGGCCACCCCGCACCGACAACCGCAAATTCCCTTTTGCGGGCGGCATCCGCCTAGCCCCGAAACAATTTGTCGAGCGCCCCCAAGCTCTTGACCGGCGGCTTCTTCGACGTCGTAACCGGAGGGATGTGTGGGGCCGGCCGAGTGGATTTTTTTGGCGCCTCCTCCGTCGATTCAACCCGGCGCAGTTGCGCAATCAACCGGTCCAGCTTTACCGCCGAAACCGGCTCGGCCGTCCCCAACTCCTGCGCAAACAAACTGACGCGGTATTCCTCGACCAGCCAACGCAACACGCCGCCACCCGATTGTGCCGCCAGTTCTTCGTTCAACTTGAGGTAGGGCGCGAGTTGCGCGACCCGTTCTTTTTCCTTGGCCGGATTTTGCCGCCAGCGTTCGGCGCGCAGCTTCATCGCCTTCAGGTAACGGGGCAGATGTGCGAGCTGGGCGTAGGGGGTGCGCCGCAGGAAATCCGCCGGTAGCAACAAGTGCAGATCATCCAGTAATCCGGCGTAGGGCTGTGGATGAATGAGCAGTTCCTGTCGCAAGGTGAGAATTTCACGCAACCGATCGCCCAGTCGGGGCACGATGCCTCGCAGATCCGTTTTTGCCTGCTGCAATGCGGCTTCGAACTTCGCTTCTCTTAAAAAACGACCATCCGGTGCCGGTGCGTCCTCGATCACTCGAGCCGCATCACATACCCAATCTCGCAGTAATTCGTAGGCGTGCCCCTCCAGTTCGTTGATCGGCACCAGCGTAGCCGTGAGAGTGCCGAGCGTGCGCAGGTCCTTTAGATCGCGTTGCAGCCAGCCCAAATCATGGCGGAGCTGCAACTCGAGCAATGCCGCGACTCCCCGATGGCTGACCGCCATGGCTTCGTCCGCGGTTTTGAACAAACGCAACGCGACGCCGGCGGCCCCCGGCTTGATTCCCGGAAAAGCATAGACCTGCACTCCCGCCTGTTCGGTCACAAGGATTTGCCGCGGCACATCGCCGAAACTCCACTCGTTTTGATCAACCTTCTCCCAGTTGGTCCTCGCCTGTTTCCACGCCTTCGGGTCCTCGCGTGATACCAGCGTGCTGGCCTCGTTCTGTCGCGCCTCCAGTGCGCGGCGAATTTCTTCCAGTTCACGGCTCGCGCACAATTCGTTGCCGTTATCATCCAACAGGCGCACGCGCACCCGCAAATGATCGGGCAGCGGTTTCTGAGTCCAGATGTCCGGCGAAATACGAATCCGGAACCGTTCGTTCAGCGTAACGGCCAGTGCTTCGGTCAGAGACTCGCGCCGATCGGTCAACCGGTCACGCGCGGCCAATTGTTCCGCCACGCTTTTGGCCGTTTCAGCCAATGGCACAAAGGCCCGACGTAGTTCCTTGGGTAGCGCCTTCAAATAGTGTTCCACCTTGGCCTGGAGATGCCCGGGAACCGCCCAGTCAATCGCCTTTGGGGTGAGTGTCTCGGCCTCGCGCACATTTACATCGAGGGTCACTCCATCATCAACCTGCCCCGGGCGGTAAGCGTAATTGAGCGCCAGCGCACGATTCTCCAAAGGCAGCGCCTCAGGGAAAGCAGTCGTATCCTGCGCCAGGGTTTCCGGATCGCGCAGGTCCTCCGCTTGCATCTCCAAAAAGTCGGGTTCGGCACCCTTTCGCTCGCGCACGAGGTCGACCAGTTCAGCCACCGCGGTGACATTTTCCAACCGCACGGCGTAGAAGCGATAGATCGCCTCATCCAGATTGAGAAAACCACTGTCCCGGGTGCGGGTCAGAATATTCTCCACTTTCTGACGCACCTCCCGGTTGTGGCCCAGAAAATCAAAGGGCCACTTGACCGTGTCGTTCACCAAACCTTCGCGAATAAATATCTCCGTCGCGTCGCGTGGATTGATTTTGCCGTAACTCACGGCGCGGCTTTCGAGCTCCAAGCCGTAGAGGCGCGAGCGTTGCTTCACCATCACCCGGCCCTTGGCCTCATCCCAAAACGGCTCACTGTGCGCGACCTTCAACAGATGCGAACCCAGCTCCACCGCCCAAGTCGGGTCCAACCGCGCGCAGGTGCGCGCATACAGCCGCGTGGTCTCCATCATCTCGCCCGCCATGATCCAACGCGGCGACTTCGAACTCTTTTTCTGGGCGCCTCGTTGCGGGCCGTCCGGGGTTTTCGTTTTTCGTTTGTCCTCCCGCCGAAACAACACCGACCCAGGAAAGAGTGAGACCTTTCGGTCATGGGTCGCCTTGTAGAGACCACTTTCCTCATCGAGTTGCGCGATGTTGCTGAGCAATCCCGCCAGCACGGAACGATGAATCACACGGAAGGCCGGTGACCCGAAAGCGGTGGTCTTTTCATCCACGGTCTTCAACCCGTGGTAGGCCGATGACAGTCGGTCGGACTTTTTTTCGGCCACCACCTCACGCAACTGGGCATGGATATCGCGCCACTCTCGCATCCGAGTGTAGCTGAGAAAATGATCGCGACAGAACTTGCGCAGCTTCGATTGTGACATCGTCTCGAACTCGCCGTGATAGGCCTCCCAGATGTTGAGCAGCGTCAGAAAATCCGAATCGGGATGCAGGAACCGGCGATGGGCCGCATCCGCCTGGGTTTGCTTTTCGAGCGGACGTTCACGCGGATCCTGGATGCTAAGGCCCGCCGCAATCACCAGCACTTCCGTCAGGGCCTTTTCCTGCCGCGCCTGCAGGATCATGCGACCGATCGTCGGATCGACCGGCAGCCGGGCCAGTTCCCGGCCGATGGGCGTAAGCTGTCGGGTGGCTGCATCGCATTCATTGTCCAGTGCACCCAATTCCTCCAGCATCGCGTAACCCGACCTCACAGACTTGGCCGCAGGCATGTTGATAAAGGGAAACCGTTCGATGTCACCCAAACCAAATGCTTTCAGCCGCAGGATCACATCCGCCAGGTTCGCGCGCTGAATCTCCGGCTGGGTAAAACGCGGACGCTCCAAGTAATCCTTCTCGGAATAAAGCCGGATGCAGAAACCCTCGGCCACGCGGCCGCTGCGACCTTTGCGCTGATCGGCGCTTGATTGTGCCACGGGCTCAATCGGCAGGCGTCGCGTGCGGGTCTGCGGTGAATAGCGGCTGATGCGCGCCAAGCCCGTATCCACCACGAATCGAATCCCCGGAATCGTCAGCGAGGTTTCGGCAATATTGGTCGCAATCACGAGTTTGCGGCGCTGGGTGGGCGCAAACACGCGCTGCTGCTCTGCATTGCTTAGTCGGCCGAAGAGCGGGACGAGTTCGCAGTTGGGCAATCGCCGACCCTCAAGCAATTCGCAAACCTCGCGTATATCCCGCTCACTCGGCATGAACACCAACAGGTCGCCGCTGGAGCTTTCTTTCACGACGCGCAGGACAGCCTCAACCGCACCATCGATGTAGTGGAGTGCTTCTGATTTGGATTCACGCTCATCCCCCTCAGCGGCATCGCTCCCGAATTCGTCCAAGGGCGCGTAGATCACTTCGACGGGGAAGGTCCGACCTGAAACTTGGATAACCGGGGCATCATCAAATGCCGTGCTGAACATCGCCGTGTCGATGGTCGCCGAAGTGATGATGATTTTCAGCTCCGGCCGTTTGTAGCGCAGCGTGCGCAGGTGCCCGAGCAGGAAATCGATATTCAAGGAACGCTCATGCGCCTCATCGATAATCACCGTGTCGTATTCACGCAGCAGCGGATCACCTTGCACCTCGGCAAGCAGCATGCCGTCTGTCAGGAACTTTATCACGGTCGCACCTGAGGTCTGGTCGTTGAAGCGGATCTTGCAGCCCACCTCGCGCCCCCAGTCGACGTTGAGCTCGTCGGCTACCCGTCGGGAAACCGACAGCGCAGCGACCCGACGCGGCTGGGTGCAGGCAATCCGCCCCCTGGTCCCTCTTCCCGCCGCCAGACACATCTTGGGAATTTGCGTGGTCTTGCCCGAACCCGTCTCACCCGCCAGAATCACCACCGGGTGCTGTTGGATGGTCGCCACAATCTCTTCCGCCCGGGCACTGATGGGCAGCTCGGGTGGAAAATCGAGTCGGAATGAAAATGGCTTGGACGGCGGCTTGGACACGAAGATCCAGAGATTTCGCTTCCGGCTGCGAATGACAACCCTTCGCTGCGCTCGCACTTGCACCGCGCCGACCAGACACTAACGTATGCGGCATGTCGAAAGAGCGTTATATCGCCGCCAAGCAAAAGTGGGCCGAGAAACAAAAAGCCAAAGGCGTGACCGCCCAAGCCGTCGCCTCGGCCGACCGTCTGCCACCGGGCCAGAAACTCACGACCGGCTTTCCCGTGCTCGATCTCGGCGTGCAACCGGAAATACCACTCAAGGACTGGACGCTCACGCTCGATGGTATGATCGACAAGCCCACCACGCTTTCTTGGGATGCCTTCAATGCTTTGCCTCAGGTCGAGGATGTCAGTGACTTCCACTGCGTGACCACGTGGAGCAAATATGACTGCCGTTGGGGAGGTGTCGCCTTCACCACCCTGTATGAGCTGGTCGCCCCGCAGGTCGGCGCGAAGTTCGTCTATTTCACCAGCTACGACGGCTACTCCACCAATGTGCCGTTGGAACAATGCCTCGATGACGATGTGCTCGTCGCCACTTCATTCGACGGTGCACCCGTTTCACGTGAACACGGCGGCCCGGCCCGCATCATCATTCCCAAGCTCTATGCGTGGAAGGGCGCGAAATTCGTGAAAGCCATCACCTTTCTCGCCGAGGACAAACTCGGGTTCTGGGAAGTCCGCGGCTACTCCAACACCGCCGATCCCTGGACCGAAGATCGCTACGCTTGAGGCATATCAAGCTCATGCCGGCTCGTTCCAGTTTTCGAACATAGCGGCTTCCTCTTTGCCGATTTCAACTGCCTTCATCGCAGTGCCTGCCGCAGCAATGAATCGCTGCAAGGCATACTCACCGCGCGTCAATCTACGCACGGCATCGGCCACGAGTTCACGCGGATAGATCGCGGCCAACGGCTCGTAGAATCCGTCACACAGTCCCACTGCGCCAACCCCCGGCTCGCAAAGTTCCTTCAGTCGCTCAAACCAAACCGGTTGCATCTGCGGCAAATCCACCGCCAGCACGATGAGATGCGTCTGCCGCATCTTTTCCAATGCTGCCGCGATCCCTCCCAATGGCCCGGCGTCCGCCAACGCGTCCCGCACCACGTTCACGCCAGCGGGCGCCCAAGTCTGCTCAGGGCGCACGGACAGTATGATCTCACTCGCCCGGGTTCTCGCCAATACCGCCCATTGTCTTTGCCATAGTGCCATGCCGTCAACCGGCAGCAGTGCTTTGTCCGTGCCCATGCGGGTAGAACGGCCCGCAGCGAGCAGCACGGCACTAAATGAAGGGGTGTCGGACATTAGTGCAGTTAGACGGCAAGTGAGCGCACACGCAACTTACCGTTCGACACCGCTCAGGTCGCTCCGTAAAAAGTCACTCCATGGCTGGATCAAGCAAGACGCTCGCTAACCGGATTCTCATTGGACTCGTGATCGGTGCCGTCGCCGGCGCGATTACCCTCGGCATCGGCCACTTCTACCCGCCCTTGCTGAGCTTCATGCAAAAGGTGTCGACGAGTGTGTTTGACCCGTTGGGCCAGGTATTCCTGCGCATGCTGTTTTTCGTGGTCATCCCGTTGGTATTCGCGTCGCTCGCCAGCGGCGTCACCCAACTCGGTCGACTCGACAAACTCGGCCCGCTCGCCGGCCGCACCTTCACTTTCTTCATCGCCAACATGGCTATCGCCGTCGCGTTGGGCCTGATCATGATGCAGGTAGTCAACCCCGGCGGCCACCTCAGCCCCGAAGCCAAAGACGTGCTGATGGCGGAATTCGGCGGCGATGCCCTCAAGCACGTCGCGACTTCCGCCACCCAGCCCAAGTTCAGTTTCAGCCTGGTGGTGGACATGTTCATGCCACGCAACCTGCTTGGCGCGGTGACCGGCCAGAACCGCGGTGGTCTGGGCGAGGTGCTGCCGCTGATTCTCTTCGCCATCCTTGTCGGGGCCGTCGGCACGCAGCTGCCGGAGGATAAACGCAAAAAACTGCAGGACAGTCTCGATCTCGTGACCGACCTGATGACGGGTATCGTCCACTTCGCCCTGCGGCTCGCGCCCTACGCCGTGCCGGCAATGATTTACAGCGTCGTGGTCAAGATCGGCGTCGATATCATACTCGCCCTTGGCGTCTTCGTAATCGGCTGTATCGCCGTGATGGCGCTTCACCTCTTCGGCACCATGTCGATCTGGCTGAAATTGTTCACCAAGCGTTCGCCCAAAGTGTTCTTCCAACAAATCCGGGCCGTGCTCATCACCGCCTTCTCCACCAGTTCAAGCAGCGCGACGATGCCGACCTCGATCGATTGCGCCCGCGACACCCTGAACGTATCGGCCAGCACCCGCGGTTTCGTCATTCCACTCGGGGCCACCATGAACATGAGCGGCACGGCCTTGTATGAAGGGTGCGTCGTGCTCTTCGTGGCCCAAGTCTTCGGGGTCGACCTCACCTTTGCGCAGGAAATCACGCTGCTGGTCTTGGCCGTGCTCAGTGCGATAGCTGTAGCAGGTATCCCTGGCGGTTCATTACCGTTGATCGCAGGATTGTTAGCCACCTTTGGCGTGCCGCCGGAAGGCATTGGCATCGTGCTCGGCGCCGACCGCCTGCTCGATATGGCTCGCACGACCGTCAACGTCGGTTGCGACCTCGTGACCACCGTCATCGTGGACGAAAAGACGAAGGTGGCTGAATCGTCGACTGTGTGACGCAGGTAAATAATTAACCCAAGTGTCACGCAGGCGGGCTTCCCGCGGACCGGCTAATCGCTAACTTCGGATCATGAAGCTAACGTTGTTTTGGTCGTTCACGTTCTGCGTGGGATTCGTTGCCTCGGCTGCAACCTGCGCCGCGGAAACCTATGCCCCCTTCAAGCCGGACATGCCGTCGGGCGCGGCTTACACCCTCGACGCGTTGGCCTTGCATCCCACGCAGTTCTCCACCGGCCAACGCGAAATCAATTACAAGCGCAGCAAGTTCGACAAGATGGACCGGGCGGAAGTGACCGCTTACTTACAAAAGAAGGACGTGCCAGTCGTCGTGGGACCGGGCGGTGTGCCCTACCTGACCGACGGGCATCACACCATCAGCGCCTTGATCGCCTGCGTGCACCCCGACAAGACCGTCTATGGTCACGTCCTCGCCAATTGGTCGAACCTGCCCGCCGCCGATTTCTGGGCGAAGATGCAAAAACAGGGCTACACCTTCTTGCGCGATAGCTCGGGCCAAATGCGTAGCCCCATTGAATTGCCGGTTTCCCTAAACGAAATGAAACCCGATCCCTATCGCGGTCTCGCTTGGGCGGTGATGCAGGCCGAGGGATTCAAGGAGATCAAACCACCTGAAATTTTCTTTCAGGAGTTTTATTGGGCGGATTTCTTTCGCGATAAAATCACTTGGGACGACACCGACAACGCGGCGTTCGCCCTAGCCGTGCATAAGGCGTTGGAACTAGCCCACAGCCCGGCTGCTGCCGGACTGCCGGGTTACGTCGCAGCCAAGGACTGACCGTGATCAGTGCGATTCCGCCGCGTCACCGCTCCCGGTGCTGCGGATAGCTTGGATGGCGCGACCGTAGAAGAGCGCGTTGAAGAACACGCGGTTGCCGCCATACCAGAACCCGCGGAAATTCGGATCATCTGGCAGGGCAATGACCACGCCGTTGCCTTGCGTCAACGCGAGCACAGCCGCCGAGTTGGCAATCGCCTTTTGATTGGCCTCGTTGGCGTAACCGCTGCGCAGCGGCGTCGCAGTGTAGACCGCCGGCGTCTCGTAGGGCGACTTGGCGGGCTTGAGCAAAATGCGGTTGGTGCGGCAGAACGCGAGATGGTCACCATTGAAGCCGAAGCCCAACGGATGCGTGGTATCAATTGAGGCGGAGAAAATGGCCCCGGACACCAGGTTGAGGGCCTCGCGGTCCCAGGCCGTGCCGTAGGGCTGGCGCTGAACGGGCTCGGCCTTCTTGTCTCCTTCGGCTTTGTCAGCCACGAGTTCAATCGCGGCGATACCCTTCTTGGCGGCCCATTCGGTAGCTTTACCGGTCAGCACCAGAGTCCCGCCGTTATGCACCCAAGCCTTGAGGGCGGCGACTGACTTGTCGCTCACCGCATCGACGTAGGTTCCGTCGGCAAACAGGATCACGGTATAACGCGAGAGGTCGGCCCGACTGACTTGCGCCAGATCCAGCAAGGTCGGCGTCAGACCCAGACGCTGATCGAGCACGTGCCATGCCGCGCCAATTTCCTGCGCGTCCACGCCCCGCCCGGTGATGAGCGCGACCTTGGGCAGTTCAAGATGTGCAAAGGACCGGCTGCCGAAATCCACTCCCCCGGGAGTCAACCCGGTGGCACAGCCATATACCGTAACCGCGTCCTCGCGCACGATGGTGTCGATGAGCTCGCGAATCTGCGCCGCCTTCTCGGTCTGAATCCCCACCGGGATAAGCACGGCGCCGGGGGCCAATTGCGCTGGGGTGCCATCGGCCGCGACTATGTCGATCGGGGCCTCGGTCAGTCCCTTGACCAGAATGCCGGCCTGCTCCAATCGCCGCAGGGCCCGGGGGGCGTAGTAACCCGACCAATCGATCAGGTAGGCGTAGTCGCTGTGACCGCCGACCAACCGGCCGGTCGGGAAAGATGGTGCGGCCGCCAATACCTCACCGCTTGACGGAACCTTGGCCAATTCCGCAAATGGCAGGTTGAAGGCCAGCGGCAGAGTCCAAGCCGAAACGTCGTAGAAGATGTTGTCCTCAAACTTTGTGCGCTCGACAAAGATTTCGTGCAGCAGGCGGTATTGAATTTGGTCAGTAGGGACGACCCAGGCATGACCGGGAGTGAAGGTTTGGTCGTCGACTTTGAGTTCCGATTTGAGCGGACGAACCTCAATATGATGGCGCATTAACAAATCGACGAAGGCCCAGGCTCGGGCCGGGTCGCCATCGTCGCCAAACACATAGGCGCGCACTTCATCCTTGGCGGCCAGCTCGGCGGTGTCCTTGGCAAAGTCACGCTGCATCGCAAGCAGGTCAGTGCGCAGGGCCACGGCCGCTTCGAGGGTGCTGAACGAAGTGAACACTTGATTCCGGATCGCGTAGGCAAAGGTAAGCACGCCGTTGTCGCTTTCCTGCGCATGGCCGCGGGCACTCGCCTGCTCGAAGAGGATGCCCACGGTGCCGTGCAAATCCGGATAAGTGGATCCCTTGCCGGGGTAGAAATCGTCGTAACCTTGCTCGGAGAAATACAACACGCCATACTGATCGAGGTCACGCTGGTGATAAGCCGCGACCTTGCGGGTCAATTCAAACACGCGCTGAGCTGAACTCGGGTTGTTCCGGCTGGGCACGCCGGGCTGAAAGAAGAACGTGCTGGCGGAACTCATCTCGTGATGGTCCGTGAGGAGATTAGGCCGCCATTGGTGAAACAGTGCGGCCCGCACGCGAGCTTCGGGATGCACCAAGGGGAGCCAGTCGCGGTTGGGATCAAAAAGGTAGTGGTTGTAACGGCCGTTGGGCCACGCCTCGTTGTGCTCGCGGTCATCGGGATCCGCCGAGGGAGCGCTAAGTGATTTGTGCTGGTTGAACCACTGGGCGGCACGGTCGCCGCCGTCGGGATTGCGCTGGGCCTCGATCAAGATGACGGCATCGCGCAATTGCGCCTCGATCGCCGGTCCGCGCGCCGCAGCCAGATAATAGACGTAGAGCACCATGGCATTGGTTCCGCTCGGCTCATTGCCGTGGATGCTGTAACCCTGATTCACCACCACGGGCATCTTCGAGATGTCCACCTGGCCGGACTTGGCCGGATCGAAAAGCGCGAGGTGTTGCGTGCGTATGGTCTCAAGATTCCGGAGGTTTTCCGGCGAGCTGATCGTGAGCACGATGAGCGGTTTGTGTTCGTAGGTGAAACCGGCGATTTCGAGTTTCACCCGGTCTGGGGCTGCGGCTGCCACCGCTTGGAGGTAGCCGGCGATCAATTCGCTGCGCAAATGCCACTCACCCACTTGCCACCCGAGAAACTGCTCGGGGGTGGGCACCTTGGGGTCATAGTCAGTGCCTGCTGGCAGGTAATAATCGAGCGGCACCCCGGCGCGCATGATGGGCGAAAGCCAACAGGTCAGAACAAGGAAAAGGGTCGCAAGTTTCCGGGAGAGCATGGGATGATGCTTAATTTGGATGCCGGCCGCGCCAACCCCAATCCTTGGCGTAAGTTTACTTAACAAACCCTATCCCACCCTGGCCAGTCGTCGCAAGGCTGTGCCATGCGTAGCTCCAACGGAGCGTAGCATGGTGCCCAAGGCGGGACTCGAACCCGCACACCGTGAGGCACAGGCTTCTGAGACCTGCGTGTCTACCAATTCCACCACCTGGGCGCGTTGGAAGGGGCAAAAGATACGGCGCAGGCGACTGGCGCAAGAAAATAGATTTCCCTCCCCGCCCAGGGCCGCTCAAGCTGGCCCTCCCCATGAAAAAAGACGCCGTGCTCTCCAAAATCCGCGCCGAGAAGGTCGTGGCGCTTATTCGCGCCGATAATTCCGACGGTTTGCTCGACTGTGCCAAGGCCCTCGCTGAGGGCGGATTGACCAGTATTGAGCTAACCATGACCACCCCGGGCGCCATCCGTATGCTGGAAAAAGCCACGGCAGAGCTACCTGATTTTATCTTTGGACTAGGCACGGTGCTCGACGCCGAGACCGCCCGGATGGGCATTCTCGCCGGCGCCCAGTTCGTGGTCACGCCAGCGCTTCGTCCCGACGTGATTACCCTCTGCCGCCGCTACAGCATTCCGGTATTTTGCGGTGCTTTTACCCCCACGGAGATCGTCAACGCGTGGGAAGCTGGCGCTGATGCCGCCAAGGTTTTCCCGGCAGAATTCTTCGGCCCCGCTTACATCAAGTCGATCAAGGGTCCGTTACCACACATCGAAATCGTGCCAACCGGCGGCGTGAGTGCGGAAAATGTGGGCGATTTCCTGAAGGCTGGCGCCATGGCGACCGCCGCCGGCAGTTCCCTGGTCGATGCCAAATCGCTCAAGGAAAAGAACTGGTCCGCCATCACCGCCAAAGCCAAGGCCTTTGTCGCGGCGGTGGCTGCCTGCAAATAAGCCAATTCAGTCACAAATTGTGCCGGTCGAATTGGCCGGCCTTTTTTGCGACGCCTTATTTCGTTGCCGGTAAATAATCGGCAATGCCGGGGATTTCCTTTACGCGCCGGCCACCCGTGTGACGGGTCAGGTAAGGGTCTTCCTCGGGAGCCGCTTGAATTTCCTCATCCCCTTCAGCCTCGGATTCATCCACTCCACCGGTAATGATCCACTCCTGCTCTTCCTCGAAATAATGTGAGATCCGCAAGGCCACCGGATCGAGCACCACGGAGGCACTCTTTACCCGACCCGCTTTGACGAATTCGATCAGGCAGGGGAAAAACTGATCCTTATAGCGTCCCTGAAAGTCGGAAATCCATTTGTTCAACACGCCTTCGCGCAGGTTTAGCAGCACCACATCGCTGAAATGCACGCAGGCATCATACCACGCCAGCAAGGGCGGGTGCGCCTCCCCGAGCTGGCAGTTTACCACGGTGATAACTCGGCCCATTTCGGCGCCATTTTGATCAATCCAAGGTTTCAGTGCTTCAATTTGATCCACCGGACTTCCCCGGCCATCACTGATCAGAAAGACATGGGTCGCTGCAGCCGGAAATTCCGCCTCAATGGCCGAACCGGTCCACGCCCAGCGGGTAACTGCGGGTAGTTTTTCGTCCACCGGTGTGCTGGCTTCGTTCTCGCACAGCAATACGGCCGGTTGATCCGTTTTCGGCAACCCATCTGCAATCAAGTCGAGTAGCACGCTACGACGGCCGGAACCGGCTGCGCCTAGAATGAAGTATACCAGTGGCTTGTCCGTGGAAATCACCGGTGAATCAAAATTTGAAGATACGGTTTTGCGCCAAGTGACGCATCCAATGATCCAGCAGAACCAGAGCAGTCATGGCCTCAACAATTGGGACCGCACGGGGAACCACACACGGGTCGTGCCGGCCCCGGGCAGCCAGTTCAGTATTCTCGCCCTTCACATTCACGGTCTTCTGCGATTGCAGGATCGTGGCGGTCGGCTTGAAAGCGGTGCGGAAAATCAATTCCTCGCCATTGCTGATGCCACCTTGCACCCCACCCGAACGGTTGCTCGTCGTGTGCACCTGACCATCCCGCATTTCGAATGGGTCATTGTGTTCGGAACCCTTCATCCGGGAACCGGCAAATCCACTCCCGACTTCGAAACCCTTGGTCGCCGGCAGGGAAAGCATCGCCTTGGCCAGATCGGCTTCCAAACGATCGAAGACCGGTTCACCCAGACCAACTGGCATTCCGCGCACGCGGCACTCGATCGCCCCACCAACGGAATCACCTTGGCTGCGCACTTCCTTGATGCGTGCAATCATCTGTTCGGCGATCAACGGATCGGGACAACGCACGGGACTGGCCTCTACTTCCGCCAATGTAGGAAATTTCTGCAGGGGAGGCATCTCAATGTCGTGAACCTGCGTCAGGTAGGCACGGATCTCGACCGAACCCGCCATGCGCAGGATCTTCTTGGCAATCGCCCCAGCGGCGACCCGACCCACGGTTTCACGCGCCGAGCTGCGACCGCCGCCACGTGGGTCGCGCAGACCGAATTTGGACTGGTAAGTATAGTCGGCATGCGAAGGCCGGTATTTCTCGACCATCTCGTCATAGGCGCCGGGACGTTGGTCGGCATTGCGCACCAAAAGGGAAATAGGCGTGCCGGTCGTGCGACCCTCGTAAAGTCCGGAAAGAATTTCCACCGTATCAGATTCCTTGCGCGGGGTTACGATATCACTCTGGCCCGGTCGGCGGCGATCGAGCTCGACTTGGATTTCCTCAATCGTCAGCGGGAGATTCGGTGGACAGCCATCAATTACCACGCCGACGGCGGTCCCGTGGCTTTCACCCCAGGTCGTGATCGTAAAAAGAGTTCCGAAGCTGTTCGGCATACAGTTGCCAAGGTTGGTCTGGGGCCCGGGTGCCGCAAGTGCGAAGTATGCAACCGCGGCTGGCAGCTGCCCACACCTATTGCCGGCGATAGATAAACCAGTCCCAACCCGAGAGGGCTGCATGCGGGTAAACCATTTCCCGGACATAACGATTCCCACGGGCATCCGCGATCATCTCGGGTGGCGTTGGGCCATCGTCCAAGCGATGCAACAGCAGCCAGTCAACCCCCCATGGCGGTCGCTGATCCATGGGATGGTAAGTAATTGATTTCGGTGCGACCACTCCGCGGTAGTAATCCACCAAGACTTGATTACGGAAATCATGATCACTCCCGATCGCAATGTCCGACGTTGGTGTGCGCTGGGCAATTTCCCGCAGCGCCGACCGGTATTGTCCGCGACCGAATTGCACCAAGCGGGTAACATGAACGGCATTGCCGACCACAAAACAAATCAGGCCCAGCCCAACCAAGATGCGGGCCCATCCACCGCGCAACCACACGCACGTAAGCCCATAACCTGATACCACCAGCGCAAAGGTGGCGTTGAGCAGAAAATAGCGCGGATAGAGCAGGTTAAATTTACTGAAGACGATACCGAGCGCAGGGGTAACGAAGATCAAAAGACCGAATAGGAATGCGTTGCGCCATCCCCCGACCCGACCCATCAACCACAAGCTCATCCCCACCAACACAAGGATCAGAGGCAGAGCCAATCCAACACCTGAATCGACAGGCAGCCCCATCACATAGGCCGCGGCTTCAACCAAGACGCCCATCAACGTGCTATCGGGTCCACCCCCGATTTCGATTTTGCGGATAAATCCAATGTAGTAGACGCCAAAGCCGAGCCATGGCAGCAGGTGCCACCCCAGTATTTTGCGCAACTCAGCCAGCCGCCCGACCTTGGGTTGAATCAGACCCAAGAGCGAAAATCCCAACCCAGCGATCAGCACTTGCACGGTAGCCAGATGAGCCAGCAGACCCAGGCCGCAAGCCAACCAATATACCATCGCCCAACGGAGGCCGGCTTTCTCCCCAGCATGTTGCAAGGCGAAGATCGCCAACAAGCTGAACATCACCGCCGGAGCATACCCACGGGCTTCAGAGGAATAATGAATAAGCAAATACGACGCCCCAACGAGTATGGCGGTCAGTATGCCGGCAATCATTTCATTGCGTGGCAAAGCCTGGGGATGCTGTTGCCGGTATTGCTTCCGGGCAATCAAGGCGGCGAGCCAGACACTCAAGCTGCCGCTAAACCAAGATAACAACCGGAAGGTCCAATCTGCATCGGCCGGCAGCAGATAGTAGATGAACAGGGAGTTAAGCGGATGGTTATTGTCGTGCCGGAGACTGGTCAGGATCTCGAAAGGTGACTTGATTGATTCGACCATCCGGACTGACCAAATCTCGTCGAGCCAGAGATCGTTAAAAACCCCGAGCAATCGCACCGCGGCAAACCCCAGCAGCAAACCCCCTAATAAACCCCACATCCACCAATCAATGGCGGCCTTTGTGGTCTGCACTGCCGGGGGTTTGCTCATTGCAAATTTCAGTTCTGCGCCGGCTCACTCACATTCAAAAATGGCCACAATCGAAAACATATTCGGCCAGACCTGGGGAATGATCGGCAAGCGCCCCTTGCCCAGCGCCGGGCCCAAATGATGCTGTCGGGTAACGTTCATGCCCCGATCACGACAATAGGCGCGAAAATCAGCCACGCTGAGCTGATGGATATGCCCGGTGCTATACCAATCGTAGCCAAAGATCATCGGCTTGGCCATGCGGCCGTGAAACAGCAGGTCAAAGCGATTGGTAATGTAGGCAAAGTTGGGAAACGAAATGATCTGCCGTTTCGCAATGCGCTTCATTTGGGTGAGCAACACTTCCGGGAAGCTCACCATTTGCACAGTCACATTGCACACCGCGTAATCGAACTGCTGGTCGGGATAGTCCGCATAGCTGGAATCAAGATCGATGGCGGCGACCCGGGCCTTGAGTCCATGCCGCAGGCAATTGTCCACCCCCGTCGGAGCCAATTCCAAACCTTCACAGTCCGCTTGTCTCTGCTCCTGCAGCAGCTTCATCAGGGATCCATTGCCACAGGCCAGGTCGATAACCTTGGCCTTGGGGGTGATCCAATCGGCAATGACTTGATACTCGTCCCGCACGTTGAATTTCCAGTCCGTGTAGTCGTAGTTGCGGTTATCATTCATGGAGTATGGCCGTGCAGATTTGTCCGATGAAGCGGCAAGTGAAAGCCTGTAATCAGGTTCGCGCTTGGTAGCGTTGAGTGAGTCGCGCAATGGTGCGCTGGATGTTGGCGCGTAGTTCGGGCGGCCCGACCACTTCTGCAGCCGCACCCCACCCGAGAATCCATTGCTCCGCTTCCTCCAAGGCACCCAGCCTCATCTCCAATTCCAGTTCACCGTCTTTGAGTTCGCGCAACTTCTGGGATTCATGCCATTCACGTTCGCGCACCCGCTCGGCGGCGGCGGCGCTGAAACGAATCATCACCCGGTAATTGCCCGTGCCGCCCAGCACCCCGAGGGCATTGGCAAAAAAAGTCTCCGGTGAAAAATCCGCCGGCCGCTCAAACTTTGACTTGGTCCTGACCACTCCACTGATGCGCGGCAGAGCGAAGGTGCGCAGGGCCTGCCGCTCCACATCGAACCCGATGAGATACCACAGGTTTTCCCGGTTAGCCAAATGGTAAGGGTGCACCCGACGTTCGGGGGCCTGCGCGGTGCCCGGTTTACGATAGCAAAACACGACTTCCTCATGCCGGAGCACCGCCGCACTGAGTGGGTTGAAGGTGGCGAGGTCGGTTTTACCAAGACCGATGTTTCGGAAAGATACCGTCCTGAGCTCATCGGCCGGGGAAAAGGAAATTGTATCTCGCAGCGCGCCGGCCAGTTTATCAAAGGCGATCTCCAATTGGTGATGGAACGGTGTGCCGCGGTATTGCTCGAGTGCTCGTTGGGCGACGAGCAGTGCCAGCAATTCCCCTTCAGTCACGTTGACCGTCGGAAATGAGGATACCGGCGAAGTATAACGATAGGCACCCAATTTGGAGTCGAATTCGATCGGCAGGTCCAGCTGGTCCCGCATAAACGCGATGTCGCGCACAATGGTCTTGCGCGAGACCTCCAGGGTCCGGGTCAACTTGGTGCAGTTGACCAAAGCATCACTCCGCAGGGCATCATGGATCTTCATCATCCGGGCAAGCGGAGGCCGGGAAAGCTGCGGTTTGGAGGGCATGAAAATAATCTGCACATTTTTTGGCCTGGGCCAAGCAATGTCCCACCCCCCTTGGTATTCTGTGGACATGATCCTTACCCAACGTCCCATGAAAAACACCCTCCCCATCGCCCTTAGTTGGGCCCACTACGGCGAACTGCACCGTGTAACCCCGTGGCCGGAAGTCCGCTTTGAGCGCCTTTACGGCGATGACTGGATTGCCATCAACCCGACCAGCGAACTGCTTGAAGCCGCTTCCTTGGCCTGCCGTAACCGCGACTGGCGGCCCTATCTGGAATTCGTGCCAACGGTGGTTCGCACCTTTCTCGCCGGCTTCTCCTTCAATCGGATGGAAGCCCTGCAAGTCGCCGCCCGCTGCCCTGCGTTGCTGCCCGACTTGATTGATACCCCCGCCTTGACGTCCTTTCTGGCCGACCATGTGAGCCTGCGCGGCGCCACGGCAGCGTGCTGGACCGAGATTGTGGCGGTGCACGAGCGAAATGGGGTCTTCGGCGTGCTTGAATGGCTGGGCCTGCCGGCGTCGCGTCAGACGCTCAAAATCCTGTCCCAGCTCGAGTCTCCGGATTTGCCCAAACGATTCCTGGAGCCACTACGCACCCAACTTTGGGAACCCCGCACCATTTTCGCGCTGCAACGTGTGCCAGCCATTACGGATCGTCACTTGGCCAGCTATTGTCGCCACGCTATCGCTGCCTGAAGACAGCTCGATCTTATTGGCCTGAAATACAACCGCACCGGTCGATTATTTTTGGGGGCGATACGCCATGGCTTGAGCCAGGGTCGAAATATCCCTAGTGAGGCCGGGTTGTCAATTGGACCACCATGGCCATGATATCCACGTGGTTTTTTTTAAACGTATACTGAACTTCAATCCTCAGAGCGCGGACCAAAGGGAAAAGCGTCACCACAATCGCTACGACCTGCCCAGTGGGTCACCCATTCAATGTTCTATCACCCACGGCACTCAGAATCTGAGCTGTAGCATCAATAATCTATCAAGCAATGGGGCCAGTCTTGTTGTTAAGCCTGATGTCTCGCTCAGGAAGGGCGATACCATTAAGGTAACCCTGAAACTGGAATCACAATCTCTCACCACTGCCGCAAATATTGTCCATACAAGGACCACCAATTCAGATTTAACCGTTGGTTTGGTTTTTGAATTTGCCGATTTTGAAGCCCGCAAAGCCTACCTGCAATTATTGGAGCCCGTTTCAATTGGCGTGAGCCTGAGCAATCGGCCCGTTCCAAGCCGTGACACCGAACCTGGTTACGACACCATCTGTTTCCACGGCATCAACAAAACACTCCTTACTGTCTGGCGCGACCAGGAGCATATGGCGATTACCGGATTCGAATTTAGGATGAATGACTATTATGTGCGCAACGGCAAAGAGCCGCACAAGTTGGCCATCTACGTGAGTGCCCCGGAATCGTCCTCACTCTACGATGGGGTTGAATTGAAGCGCACTGATTTGGAAACAGCAGAGGTCAGACAGCTTTACCGCTGGACGGTCGCTCATCTCAATCCGGCATTACCGACTGAAGTCCGTGAACTGATGCAGCACTACACCTAAGTGATGGGATCAACTAAACTCAGGAGCTAGTTCGAGACGGAAATAATCGCGGGCATTGGCAAAGCAGATGTTTCGCACCATGCCACCGACAAGCGCGAGATCATCGGGCAGTTCCCCACGCTCAAGCTGGCCGCCAAGGAGGTTACACAGCACGCGACGGAAATACTCGTGGCGGGTGTAACTGAGAAAACTGCGTGAGTCGGTCAGCATACCAACGAACCGGCTGAGTAAACCGAGGTTGGCCAGCGCAGATAGCTGCCACTCCATCGCTTCTTTCTGGTCGAGGAACCACCAACCGGAACCGAACTGCATCTTGCCGGGGATGGAACCATCCTGAAAGTTGCCGGCCATGGTGGCGAAGACGTAATTGTCGGCAGGATTGAGGTTGTAGAGCACGGTGCGAGGCAGCTCGCCCGTGAGATCGAGCGCGTTGAGGTAGCCACTGAGCGCACGAGCTTGATTGAAGTCGCCGATGCTGTCGAAGCCGGTATCGGGACCAAGCGCTTGTAAGAGGCGGGTGTTGTTGTTGCGCAGCGCACCAAGATGCAGCTGTTTGGCCCAGCCCGCCTTGGCGTCCCAGCGGCCAAACTCTAGCATGAGGTATGAACCAAATTTGCTCCAATCAGAGGCTGAAGCAGCGGTGCCGGCACGGGCAGCTGCGAAAATAGCTGCGGCCTCGGCATGGGTGCAGGGCTCAGACAGTGCTGTTTCCATCCCATGGTCGGAAAGGCGACCACCGGCCGCGTGGAAATCGGCGTGACGTTGCCGCAGGGCGTTAAGTAGATCATCAAAAGTCTTGATGGTAATCTTCGTCGCACCACCAAGTTTTTCGAGCCACGCATTGTAGGCGGGCGGCGTGTTCACGCCGAGAGCCTTGTCGGGGCGAAAAGCTGGATAGACCTTGGTCTTGATATCCAGCCGGGCTATGCGGGCATGCTCCGCGAGTGAATCGGCCGGGTCGTCGGTAGTGCATATGACGGCAACCTTGTTAGCAGCGAGGACATCCTGCGACCGCATGTCAGCCAGTTTCTCATTGGCTAGCTGCCAGATTTTGTCGGCTGAGGTGGGGTTGATAGTTTCTGTGATACCAAAATAGCGGGCCAGTTCGAGATGCGACCAATGGTAAAGCGGGTTGCCGATGGTGTGGGGCACGGTCGCGCACCAAGCATCAAATTTCTCGCGGGGCGCAGCAGCGCCGGTGCAAAGGCGCTCTGGAACGCCATTGGCGCGCATAGCCCGCCATTTGTAGTGGTCTCCCCCGAGCCAGATCTCGGCCAGATCGGCGAATCGGTGATTGTCTGCAATCAGCGCAGGCGGAAGGTGGCAGTGGTAATCGTAGATCGGTTCGGCCTTGGCGAAATTGTGATACAGATCACGGGCCGCATCGGTCTGTAAGAGAAAGTCGTCGTGAATGAAGGGCTTCATGGAGAAATGTCATTCATCATCGCGTCGAGGCTGGTGTAGGAAGTAAGCAGCTTGCTCGCCGCGGTGCAGCACTCTTTTGTGGCCAAGCCGGTGTTTTCGGCGAGGAAGATGAGGTAGGCAGCGATGCGTTTGGCAAAGAGCAGCTGAGTCTCGGCACTAACAGCATAGAAACGGGCGCGCTGGGTATAGCCGGCCGGAGTGTGATTACCAAGGGCCGATTTCTCGGGTTTACCTCCGGCGGCAAGCACATAGAGAAAGTTGTATTCGAAGAAGATCATGTGATCGGCCGAGGGCGGCAATGCATCGAGAGCCATCCGACAGGTGGCGGACGATGCGAAAACGTCGGTCCGCTTGCTGGCTGACTTCAGCGACGTTTCAACGAAG
This sequence comes from Cephaloticoccus sp., assembly GCA_030833445.1. Classification (GTDB taxonomy): domain Bacteria; phylum Verrucomicrobiota; class Verrucomicrobiia; order Opitutales; family Opitutaceae; genus Cephaloticoccus. Next base: position 50,942 of record JAURHD010000018.1, read on the forward strand.
ATCCGCGCCATCTTTTGTTCGGTCGCATCGGTGCTGAAAGCACCCTTAACCGCCATATCAACTGTGAACTGATACCAGTCGTGCCAGAGGGCCACATCGGTCGGGTTCTTGGCCTGTGATATCGCTACCCCCATCTCGTAGGTGTAGCGGCCGCTGGTCTTGATTTCGAGTGCACGGCCGGTCACCTGCCCCATTACTTGGTAGTTTTCGGCAGATTTTCCGGAGCCAGAATGGAAACCGATGCTGACGCCAAACTTGGCGCATACGTTCCACTGGGCCTCAATCAGTTTCTGTAGCGCGGCGTTGTCAGGATAAGGTGTGTTTTTCTGGAAGCCGAAGGCTGGTGCCACGAAATTGACTGGCATCTCCAGCGCCTCACACAACGCGAGCATAATCGCCGTGGTTTCCGGTGTGGTCAGCCCGGGGAGTTCGTCGATCGATAGTTCGCGCAAGTAGGCGCAACCGACGGGCGTCGTAAACGCGGCGGCGCGAGCAGCCGCGTATTTTTCGTCGCGGGTCTTCATCTTCACCAGCGAAGGCCAGACAGTGACGAGCAATTGGTTGAAGGCGGCTTCGTCGAGCGTCAGCCCCGCCGCGGACACTCGGGCCCGCGTCTTCGTGACGATGTCGGCAGGCACGTCGGCGAGATTCGCCGGTCGGTTCAACGCCAACTCGGGCGAAAGATCGAATGTTATGTAGCTGGCGAGCAGGCTGCCGCGCACGAGTGCATCCTCGCGACTGTCGAACTTGCCGCCGATGGGCTGGTGGTCAGCGTTGAAAGACCAAGCAATTCGTCGGCGATGGAAGCCCGTCTTGAGTTTGGAGAGCACGCAGCCGTGACTCATTCCTTCGACGCATTGGCCTTGGTGCCCTTCGGGGACATGGGTCCCAATGAATGGGAACGGAACGGTATCGAGTCGGTTACCAAGCATCGCATCCACATCGTAGACGAGCTCGCGCGGAATAGAATTTTGATTGGCAGTCATGCCCAATTCGAGCGCACTCATGGCCCATTCCACCGCCGGCCAATGCAATGTAGTGAAGCGCGCGCCGACCCCCAAGGTCGATCGGCCGAGTTTGGCACCGGATGAAGGGAAGATGGACGAGTCGGTGTCATGCTCTTGGATCAAGTTCTTGAGTTTGAGCAAATTTTCCCACGAAGCAGGAAAGTAGGTCGCGGTGGCATGCACCATACCTTCGTCCATCGGTGAGGCTATAGCGTGGAGTTTCCAGGCACAGTCACCACTAGCGTCTTCGACGAGTGTAAATTCGCCAACTTTGGTGGCGAATCGACTCTTGGGATATTCTGTAACCTCCCCGGTTATGATAGCGGCGGCCAACGCGGGCCAGTCGAGGCAGAAGTCGGGACTGACGCAGGGATTCGTTGCTATACGCAGATTATTCCTGAGCAAAAAGACGTTGATCGGCTTGTTGGGACTCACGATCAGATGGTCATCGAATGGTAGCCGCCGTCGACGATCAGTTCTTCGCCTGTGATGAAGGACCCGGCTCCATCCGACGCCAGCAGGAGGGTGGCACCGATGAGTTCACGGGCCTCACCGAATCGTTTCATGGGGGTATGACCCATGATACTGGCGACGCGGTCGGGGGTGAGCACCTTCTTGTTCTGCTCGGCCGGGAAAAAACCGGGGACGAGGACGTTAACGCGCACCTTGGCGGGAGCCCACTCGCGGGCAAGGTTGAGGGTAAGATTGTGCACGGCGCCCTTGGTGGCCGAGTAGGTGAATACGCGAGAGAGCGGCACAACGCCGGACATCGAACCGAGATTGATGATCGAGCCCCCCTGCCCTTGCTGGACCAGGTATTGACCGAAAACTTGGCAGCCGAGAAATACGCTTTTGAGATTAACGTTAACAATCCGGTCGAACTCTTCCTCAGTGATATCTAAAAACGGCGTCGCCGAGTTGACGCCGGCTCCGTTGATCACGATATCGATTCGACCTGACCGCTGGACGACCGAATTGCGCAGCTCTACGAGCTCAGACTTACTGGTGGCCTCGGCGGCATGAAACCATGCTTTACCTCCGGCCGAGGCAATTTTATCGAGTCGGGTCTGTGCTTTCACGCCATTGCGGCCGACGAGAACAACTTCAGCGCCCGCGCCAGCCAAACCTTCAGCCATCGCCCCGCAGAGTTCGCCCGTGCCACCAATTACAATAGCAACTTTACCTGCGAGACCGAACAACTGTGAAAGATAATCAGATGAGGGCATAATACGAGTGGACATATCCTGCCAATCCCCGCCCTCGAAACAATCAAAAGACGCACGCCAGCATATTACGACATTGTGAAACATTTGGCCGAATAGTATTCAGTCAGTCCATATGAATGGCCCTAGTGCGTCTATTGTAAGGAAACCGAAATCAGGTCCGCTGAGCCGTGAAGAGGTCATAAACACCGTGGCACAGGTTTGTGACCCGATTGATTACGGCAGTAGACGAGTGCTCCTAATCATTCCCGATGGCACGCGGACCGCCCCAATCGGCATGATGTTTAAAGCCCTGCACGCCCGGATCGGTGGAGTGACAAAGAAATTTGATGTCATGATCGCGCTGGGCACCCACCCCGCCATGTCCGACAAGGCAATCAATACCCGGGTCGAGATCACGGCGGAGGAACGCGCAACCACTTACCGGAACGTGGAATTCATCAATCATGAGTGGGATAATCCCAACGCATTGCGGGATCTGGGCGTAATCCCAGCCGATGAAATCAAAGCTTTGTCGGGAGGTTTATTTTCGATGGATGTGCCGGTGCACATAAACAAACGACTCTATGACTATGACCAAATCATCATCGTGGGACCGGTTTTCCCTCACGAAGTCGTGGGATTTTCCGGAGGGAATAAATATCTGTTTCCCGGAGTAGGTGGTCCGGGCATATTGAATTTTTTCCATTGGCTGGGCGCGGTAGTGACCAACCCGATGATAATCGGCAACAAATGGACGCCTGTGCGTAAAGTCGTCGATCGCGCCGGTGCGATGGTGACCGTGCCCAAACTCTGCTTCAGTCTCGTCGTGGAGGGACATGGCGCATTGGCCGGCTTGTTTGCCGGCACGCCTGAAGAGGCTTGGGATGCAGCCAGTGAACTTTCCAAGGAACTTCACATCACTTACAAAGACCGGCCATTTCATACCGTGTTGTCCTGTGCCCCTCTGATGTATGACGAACTCTGGGTGGCGGGAAAGTGCATGTATAAGCTGGAACCGGTCGTCGCCGATGGCGGCGAATTAATCATCTATGCGCCCCACCTAGATCACGTTTCCATCACTCATGGGGAACACATTCGCCGCATTGGCTATCATTGTCGGGATTATATCCTGAATCAATGGGATCGATTCAAAGATGAACCTTGGGGCATCCTGGCGCATTCCGCCCACGTTTATGGCATCGGCGCTTACGATGCAGAAACGGGTATTGAGACCCCACGGGTAAAAGTGACCTTGGCGACGGGATTGAACGAAGCCGAATGCAAGGAGCTAAATTTGGGTTACCGGGACTGGCGCACCATCAACAAGGAAGACTTCGCCAATCGAGAGGATGAGGGTATCCTTTTTGAGCCAAAAGCAGGTGAACGGCTCTATCATCTGCGCAACAAACCAGTTTGGGCGGGCGGGACCTAACCCACGATGTAGCAGGATCATCCCATTGCGGACTGGTGGGGCCGGCGGGAGTTGAACCCACAACCCTTTCCTTAGGACGGAACAGCTCTATCCAATTGAGCTACGGCCCCAGACCACAGCCATCAACAGGCCTTCCCGAGTGACGGTCAACCTTCCAATCGAGCCGAAATTCCCGGGTTGACAACCTAGACTGACGCCCAATCTTCTTCCCTTCCATTTAAGCCATGAGCACCACCGAAGAAAAGCAACAGAGCCTGACCCCCGAGAATTTCCCTTTCACCGACCCTCAGTTGATGAACCGTTACGTCACGGACACCGGAAAGATTCTCCCCCGCAAGTATACTGGTCTGTCTGCCAAGCAGCAGCGCGCGGTGACCAAGACCATCAAGCAGTCCCGGAATAACCTGTTGGCGCTCTAAGCCACAGTAACCACACTGTCATCTCGAGCCGGAGTCATTCGCCTCCGGCTTTTTCATGCAATGAAGCAAGGATCCGGCGCACGTATTTTTCGCAGCACGCCACGCAATTTGGCCATGCTGGCGCGTAAGCTTCAAAACGGAGCTTTGGTTGGTGTGCCTACGGAAACCGTTTATGGATTGGCGGCCAATGCCTTGGATTCCGTAGCCTGTCGCAGGATATTCCGGGTCAAAGGCAGGCCCAGCACAGATCCGTTGATCGTGCACATTCATAATCACGATCAGCTTACATCGATTGCCACCACGAACCCAGTTGCGGAGCTATTAGCCAATCAATACTGGCCGGGACCATTGACCCTGATCCTGCCCAAAAAACCCTGTATCCCAGATATCGTGACTGCGGACTTGGATAGTGTAGCTGTGCGCATGCCGAGCCATCCGATCATGCGCAGATTATTGCGCGAGTGCGGACTCCCGCTTGCGGCACCGAGCGCCAATATTTTCGGCTATGTCAGTCCTACCACCGCTGACCACGTGAAGACCGGATTAGGACGTAAAATTGGCTACATCCTGGATGGAGGCCCCGCGCAAATCGGCTTGGAGTCGACCATCGTCGATGCTCGCAATCCGTCTAAAATACGTGTGCTGAGACCCGGGGCGGTCACACCCGAGCAACTCAGCCGGACTATTGGCGCTCTAGTCATTGAATATCGACCTAAACGCGCGCAGGTATCGGACAATCAAGTTTCACCCGGTTTGCTCAAGCAGCACTACAGCCCCAAGGCCCAGGTTCTTTTGCACAAAGATCTGAATCACGGCCATGTGGGTAAGTTGAGCCCGAAGGAAGCGTGTTTGTATTTTTCAAAACCCAAGTTCATTCGAAACAAGCAATCCTACTGGCTGTGCCAAAATAATAATCAAGCGGAGGCTGCACGGAACTTATTTGGCCAATTGCGCAGTTTGGATAAACAGGGCTTCAAAGTTATCCATGCCGAATTGGCGCCGGCTGGCCCGATGGCTGCGGCGATAAATGATCGTTTGCGGAGAGCCGCTGCTCATTAGTCAGATTCTGACTATCAAAACCAAACGGATCTCAGGTCCGCCCTTGTTCATCGCCAGGCTGAACCACGTAATAATCCTTGTAGGACTTGTCGTAGTATTGTGCGTAGTAATAGCCCGAAACGGCAACATTCAGGCCGTTTAGAATCGCGCCAAATGTTGGCACGTTGGATTCTTGCAGACGCTTGGTCGCAAACTGGGCCGCCTTGCGCCGAACCTTGTTGAAGTAAATATTGAAGAGCGATCCATCCATCATTGGGAGTGACCTGACCTCGCTATTTTGAGCCACCTTTGATGTTAGTCTGGGCCCCAGAAAGGACCCAGACCATGAAAGG
>JAURHD010000019.1 GCA_030833445.1 Cephaloticoccus sp.
GCAATCCAGATACAACCCATAACAAGCTCCCAGACTAACACTCGGGGTGGCTCGAAAACTTGAGGCCGGTCACATCCGCAGGGCCTTGAGGAAGTTACCATTACCGCGGCAAGGTTCGAGGAAGCGGCCGCTGGGTTGAAAATGCGCGACGAGTTTCCGGGCCAGCGCCAGCGGCGTCTGGATATCATCATTGCTGGTGTAATTGCGGTTCGGCTGGGAACGCATGGGCGTGCGTCATTGGTTATTGGTTATCTCTTATTGCTTATTGTTAATAGACCAAATCCAGCGTTTGTTAACCGCTAATAGGCGCTGATATAATGAAACCAGCCCATTCAGGTGCTGAGGTTGTTCGTGTCGGTATGATCATTCGGGAACAGATTCATCTTTAGATCCAATTCCAGATTCCAGTCATAGAATTGCGGCTATGTTATATTGAAACTTTACAAATATCAGTAAGGATACTGCCCGACAAAGTTACCACAATTATTGGGGTTCCTTTTTCATGACACTGGCCCATCCCTTTTGGATGGGCCTTTTGTTTAGAAATTGCGCCAGTGCAGTAAATTCTGTGCGTGATTCGTTGAATGATCATGCAAGGCCGGGCGGCCTATGCCAGCAATCACTGGTGCCATGGTGTTAGTGTCCCAGCAGACCGCATCAAAGCTTTACCACAAATCTCCGCTCGGTCGCCAGGCCGCGCAGGTAGGACGCGTGCGTCTTGTGTTTGGGATCGATGTAACCTTTCGCGTAGCGCGGCAGGCCGTGGATGTTGGACGCCGGTTCGTGCAGCGCCTTGGGCAAGTTGCGCACTTCGACCGCGAGCTGCTTTTTCGACACAGTGATCAGCGCATAGTCGTGCGGGAAGGACGCGGTGCCGGCCGTGACGAGATGCCGCACGCCGCGGCGATTGACCATTCCGGTCAGGTGCAGGTGACCGGAGACCACGAGCCGCACATCGGCTCCATAGACATCCAGCAAATCGAGGATTTCCACCTCCAGGCAGCGGTAGGAACGGAACCCAAAACTCTCATGCAACGCATCGCGATCGCGCAATGAGACCAGCGGGATGTGGCAGATCACGATCTTCGGCACACCGGGACGGGCCTCCAACATGGCCTGAAACTTGAGCGCACGTTCCTCGCGGCGTTGAGGCGTGAGGTGATAGGTGCCGGCATTGTTGAGCACGATGATCTCCACCGCTGGCAGAGAGATCGCGTAGTCAAATTTGTCCGCGCCAAAAGTTTTCGCGTAGGGTTTCTCGTAGGCCGGATCGCCTTCCATTTGACGAATCTCGTGATTGCCGCAGCAGGGATAAAATGGCATCGCCAGGTTACGCAGGTAAGGATGCAGGGCTTTCAACTCAGCGGAGATGGACTTGATGTCCTCACCGTGAATCAGGTCCCCCGCCCCGATCACAAAATCCATCTTTGCCAGCGAACCGCCCTGTGCAAACTGCGCGAGCATCCATTCGGCCCGTTCGTTGGCCCCGGGGTAGCCGGGCTGTTTGGGGTTGGGGGCGAACTGCGCGTGCAGGTCGTTGATCACGGCGAATTTCACGAGCGGATGGGCTTGGAGATTTGATTAGCCACGGAGGCACGGAGACGCAGAGCAACTGAAACCATCAAAGCCAAAGCGCACTGGAACGGCCGCGTTCACTTGATTTGGTATTCTCCTGACGAGTAGCACAACTGAGTAGATTTTAGCCACGGAGGCACGGAGACGCGGAGCCAGACAGTATCAGCTGAGTTTCGAGCGGAACTTGGCGCGACCGCGCACGCCGGGCACCTGCAGCGTGAAGATGGCGCCGTCGATCGAGAGTTTGTCGTCCCCGCCCGCGGTGGAGAGGAACATGGTCCCGAAATCGGGTCCGCCAAAGGTCACCGAACTGACCTTGGCCACAGGGAATTTGTATTCGCTGAGCACGTGGCCGTCGTCCGCATCATGCTGGCACAACCGGTAGCCGTCCCAGCGCGCGCTCCAGATATTGTCCTCGGTATCAATCGTCAGCCCGTCGGTGATCCCCTCTTCGTCATTGGCCTGATACCAGAGGGTCTCGTTGGTGATGTCGCCGGTGGACTCGTCGTAATCGTAGCGGTAAATCTGTTTGCGGGTGGAGCAGGTCCAATAGAAGCGCTTGCGATCGGCGGTGAAGGCCATGCCGTTGGAGCAGCCCGTGCCGTAGATGACGCGGCGCACCGAGCCGTCGGGATCGTAGCGGTAAACCCCGCCGGTGGGCGTGGACTCGGTCATACCCACGGTGCCGGCAAAGACGCGGCCCCGGGGATCAGCAATGACATCATTAAAGCGGGAGTTGCCCGGCTCGTTGAACTTGGCGACCTCGCGCACGGTGCCATCTGCCTGGAGCTTCACGATATCGTTGGTGCGAAAGAGCAGCAGCGCGCCGTCCGCTTCCTGGGTAAACCCGCCGACGTTGGGGCCGGTGTAGATCTGCTTGGTCTCGTTGGTCGGCACATGGTGCGACCAGATGGCGCCGCCGGTGATGTTGGTCCAATAGAGCGTATCGGTGAGTTCGTCCCACAGCGGATTTTCGGAGAGTGCGCAGGATTTGTTGACGAGGACTTGGGGAACAGGGGAGACGGACATGGGAGATTGGTTATGGGCTATTGGTTATCGGTTATTGGGTGATTTGATCTGACGGATCATTCGAGGGTCCAGCCCGCGTCGACGACGCAGTTGTGGCCGGTGGAAGCTCGACTGACGTCGCTGAGATAAAACAGGACATGATTGGCGATATCGGCGCCATCGATTTTCAAGCCGAGCGACTGCACTTGGGCGAGATAGGCTAGATTTTTGGCGGCGGCATCCCCGGCGAAATATTCCTTCACCTGCCCTTCGGTAAACACCCAGCCCGGCGACACGGTATTGATGCGGATGCCATCGCGACCGAGTTCGCGCGCGAGCCCGGTGGTGAGGCCAAGGATGCCCGCCTTGGTCGCGGCGTAGATTGAACGCTTGGGCACACCGAGCCGGTAATTGATCGAGGAAACATTGACGACTGCCTTACCCTGCCCGCGCCGCAACCACGCCACCGATTCGTGCAGGATGAGATAGTAACCCCGCAGGTTGATATCGACGATGGCCGACCACGTGTCCGCCCCGCCCTCGTCGAGTGAAGCCTTCGTGTCCACGCCGGCGATATTGACCACATAGTCGAGATGGCCGGCTTGTTCGCCGATGGTGGCCACCAGTAGTTTCAATGCAGGTGCATCGCGCAGATCGCAGCGATGGCCATGAAACCGATCGTGCGTGAGGGTCGCTGCGGCATGATCCAATCCGTGAACCGTGGCCCCATTGGCGAGCAGGGCCTCGGCGACGGCGCGACCGATCCCGGAGCTGGCACCGGTGACCAGTGCAGTCCGCCCCGCCAAATCCGGCAGGCGAATACCGGGACGCGGAGTTTCATCAAATGCGGGTGTCGTGCTCATGGGGTGATGCCATTTATCCGCCAAACCCGGTCGCCGGTCGAGTGAAAGTGCTTCAATACTTCAGCTCGACCATCTGGTGGGCCGTAAACTCGGGCACATTGAAAGTGACGGTGCCGTCCTTGGTCGTGAACGGCAGTTCGCCGCCATCGGGCACGAGTTGCACGCCCTTGACCTTGCGCGGCAGCCGCAGCGTGACCTCGGAATCGCGCAACGGGATCAGATCCTCGATGATTTCGACGGGGTTGCCGTTGAACTTTCCGCGGGTGCTGGTCGGCGCGTAGAGCAGGTGCGCCACGTATCGTTTCTCTTTTTTCTGCTCCATGACGTTGATGCGCGCGGTGGTGGGCAGATTGGTTTTCACGGGCAGTTTGCCATCGAGCAACCGATTGAGGGCCGCGGCGAAGAAATCGCGATACAGCGGCTGGCCGTAGGTGCGATAGGCGGAGAACAGGTTGTGCGCGAAGTAGGCGATCTGTTTGCCGATCACCGCAGCCGGCGAAACCGTTTCCGGCGCATCGGGTGCATGCTGGTGCGAGCAATAATGCTCCCAGGTGCGGTTGAAATAGGAGGCGCGGCGCTCGGCGAGCACCTTAGCCGTGGTCGGCTTGATCTCGTAGGCGCCGCCGAGGATCACAATGGCGGACTTCACCTCAATGGCCGGCGTGAGCTTGGTCGCGACGAGGTAATCGGGGTCATTCGTGGAGCGGCCGAGCAATTTCGCCCCGGGGTCGATGGCGAAGCCGGTTTGCGTTTCATTCAGCAGCGCGGAACCGGCGGCAATGATGCGACCGCCAGCGGCGAGAAACGCCTTGGTGCGCTCGGTAAAGGCCGGCGTCATCACAAAGGTATCGGGCAACACGACGAGATCGAATCCCTTCCAGTCGGCATGCTCGTCGAGCACAACAAACGGTTGGTGCAACTCAAGCAGCATGCGACCAACACCTTCGTCAGCCACGACCGATTGGGCATGACCGCCGCGCCAGCGATGCTGGTTTTGTTCGCAACTGACGAGCGCGATTTTGACGACGGGTTTCACGTAGTCGCACCATGGTTCCTTGCGCTCCACCTCGGCATAGGCCTCGCCCATGATCCGGTAGGTATCGATGTTCATCTCGCCATTCGGGTGGAGCTGATCACCGATGCTGCACTTGGCGCCGTAGGCGATCATCGCGCCGCATTCGTAGCGCAACGCCTCAGGCCGTTTGAATCCGCCGAACTCGCCCCATGTGTTGTGGAACTTGCCCGTCATCCCGAGGAAATCGAACTTCTGTGTGATGGCGTAGCGGGCCGACAACGGGAAGTGATCGTAACCCCAGCCGCCGGTCGGCAGGGATTCGAGTTCAAGGTGGGTGTTGTGAGACAGGGCCTTGCGGGCGCCGACGGAAATGTGGCCGGAGTTATGGAAGACCGGGTTGTCCTTGCGCACGGACTGGGCGGCGGCGGTGGAGGCCTTGAAGTAGCGAAAGAGCACTTCCTCGCTGTAGCTAGCCACGTCATCGTCATTCTCGGGATTGTAACCGCGCTGCTTCATCTCCTTCAGCGCGTCGTCGCTGTAATCTCGGTGTGTGCCGATGATGTCGAAAAAGATGCCGTCGTTGTCGGGCCAGCGTTGCACGACCTCCTCGGTCTGCGCGCAAAGGTAATCAAGATAAGGCGAGTTGAAACGCAGGATGCGCACGAACCACTCCACCTCCAGCGGCTTGTAAGTGGTGCCGTCCTTCTTCTTCACGACCCAGGTCGGATTGGCAAAGGCCGCGAGTTCGTCGAGACCGGCGCTGATGTAGATCGGGCAGCGCACGTTGATTTCGCGGCAGGCGTCGATCTGGCGGGCGAGCAGATCGAATTTCAGATGCGGGTGCATCTGACCGACCTTGGTGGGATGATAGCTGTAGCCGTGATGGCATTTGGAGAACAGCGTGATCGAGTTGACGTGGCCAACCTTGAGCGCCTCCTGAAACTGGCGCTTGTTGAACTTGCTCCCGATACCGGGAATCAAGCCGCTGGTGTGAAAATCGAGGTGAACCTGACGATAACGTAGGTGATACATGGGGAAGCGGGAACGATGGGCGGAAATTTCCACCGGACGCAACCCTGTCTCGCGACATAGCACCGACTAAACGTGAACCGGGTGGCCATCCCGCCGATATAAGCGGCAAGTTTCCGAATCATAGCTTGTTAAACATGCGCTTCTGAATGCATGCTCAATGAAAATTCACTGGCCATCCCCCACCCGTTTTTTCAGCCTCCGCCCTTCTCTTAGATAAGTTTCCCAACCCCTGTTAATCCCCTATGAATGTATCCGTAGCGTGGCCGTTGGCCACCATGTCTGATATTCCGTCACTATTCTGGCTGGCCCCGGTCGCCGGAATCATCGCCCTCCTGATGGCGCGTGTCTTCAGCGCCTCAGTCATGAAGCGCTCGGAAGGCGACCCCGAGATGGTCCGCATCGCCCAAGCCGTCCGCGACGGCGCCATCGCCTATCTCAAGCGCCAATACCGCGTCGTCGCCTGGGTTTTTGTGGCGCTGGTCGGTTTCCTCGGCATCCTCGCCTGGCTTGGTCTCCAGCCGAAACTCACGATGATCGGGGTGCCACTCGCCGGCTTGCTATCCGGTCTGACCGGCTGGTTCGGCATGAAGATGGCGACCAATGCCTCCGCCCGCACCGCCCACGCCGCCAAGAGTTCGCTCAACGAGGGCTTGGTCGTCGCGTTTCGTTCCGGTGCCGTCATGGGCCTCAACGTGGTCGGCTTCGCCCTGCTCGATATTTCCTTTTGGTTTTTCATACTCAACAGCTACGGCGACTTCTTCGGCCTGACCGGTGGACCCGCCGAACGGCTCGCGGAAATGACGACCGTCATGCTCTCCTTCGGCATGGGTGCATCGACGCAGGCGCTCTTCGCCCGTGTCGGTGGCGGTATTTACACCAAGGCGGCTGACGTCGGCGCCGATCTCGTCGGCAAAGTCGAAGCCGGCATCCCCGAGGATGATGCGCGCAACCCCGCCACAATCGCGGACAACGTCGGTGACAACGTCGGCGACGTCGCCGGCATGGGCGCCGACCTCTACGAATCCTATTACGGTTCGATTCTTGCGACCCTCGCGCTCGGTGTCGCCGCCGCGATCTCGGTGCTCGGCGTCACGGTCGAAGCCGCGGCCTTTGCCGCCAAACTAGCCGCCGCACCGATCGCATTGGCCGGTCTCGGTATCCTTTGTTCGGTCATCGGCATCTTCGCGGTGCGCACCAAGGAAGACGCGTCTTTCGCGGAACTCCTCAAGAGTCTGCACACCGGAGTCTATGTGGCCTCGGTTCTCATTGTGGTCGGCGCAATGGGCCTGCTCTACATGCTCTTCGGTTCCGGCTCAGGAGCCGCCGATCTCGCGGCCGCCGGCACAACTTGGATGAAACTCGGCGGTTCAATCGTCTTTGGTCTCGCGGCCGGTCTCGTGATCGCCTACGCGACGGAATATTATACTTCCTACGAAAAGCCGCCGACCCAGGCGATTGCCAATCAGGCGCTCACCGGCCCCGCCACCGTAATCATTGCCGGCGTCGCCGAAGGCATGAAGTCCACTTGGGCTTCGTTGCTCACCACCGCCGTCGCCATCATGGGTGCGTTTCTCTTTGCCGGTGGCAGTGAAAGCTTCCTGATGGGTCTCTACGGAGTCGGTATCGCCGCGGTCGGCATGCTCTCGACCCTCGGCATCACGCTCGCAACCGATGCCTATGGCCCGATTGCGGACAACGCCGGTGGCAATGCGGAAATGTCCGGCCAAGAGCCGAATGTCCGCAAGCGCACCGACATGCTCGACTCGCTTGGCAATACGACCGCGGCCACGGGCAAAGGCTTCGCCATCGGTTCCGCGGCGCTGACCGCCCTCGCCCTCTTCGCCGCCTACGTGCAGATCGTGCAATCACAGATCACCACCCAAGCGGTTGATTTCGGCAAAGCCCACGCCGGCGAAGTGTCCACGCCCGAAGCGATCCACCAAGGCTACGGCAAATTCGCCGTCGCTTTCCCCGGCGCCAAAGCGGATGGCACCGATTATTTTGATGGGGCCTTCTTCCTGCCCACCCACGAGATTCCGAACAAAGCGATCAAGGATCTGCCCATCGGCGCCAAACTCCCCGTCTCGGCATACGGGGCCAATGCGGTGGATGCCAATCGTTACACCGTGCTCTGGCCGGACATGAACAAGACGTTCGATATCGTTTCCTCTCGGCAGGCCACGATCGACGAGATCATGCGTTACTTTGATGTGACCCTGACGAACCCCAAGGTCATCGCCGGTCTATTCATCGGCGTGCTCCTGACCTTCCTATTCTGCGCGCTCACGATGAACGCCGTCGGTCGCGCGGCGTATCAAATGATGCGCGAGTGCCGCCGCCAATTCGGCAAGATGCGCGAAGCCTTCCGGGCTTCGGGTATGAGCGAAGAAAACATCGCCGATCCGGAAACCTGGCCGAAGCGGGTGAATTTCGAAGGCGTGGAATATCCCGATTACGCCAACTGCGTTTCGATCTCCACGGCTGGGGCGCAGCGCGAAATGGTGCTGCCATCCATCCTCGCCATCGTCGCTCCCATCGCCCTCGGTCTGATCCTTGGCGTCGCCGGCGTGCTCGGCATGTTGGCGGGTGGCTTGGTCTCCGGTTTCGCCGTCGCGGTCTTCATGGCCAACGCCGGTGGTGCTTGGGACAATGCCAAGAAGCTCCTCGAATCCTACGGCCGGATCACGGCCGAGGACGTGAAGCATCAGAAGGAAACCCGTGAGAGTATCCCGGTCGAAGTGCGGGACGCCATCGTGGCCCGCGCCGAGGATGAAATCGCCGCCGGTCGCCCCAAGACCATCGTTTACGGCAAGGGTTCGCCTGACCACAAGGCGACCGTCGTGGGTGACACCGTGGGCGATCCGTTCAAGGATACTTCCGGCCCATCACTCAACATTCTGATCAAACTGATCTCCATCGTTTCAGTAGTGTTCGCTGGTCTGATCGTGCGCTTCTCGCCGATAATCGGCCACTGGATCGGTCTGAACTAAGTTCTAAACGCATAGTTTTGCCAACGGCCGCAGCCTCAAGCTGCGGCCGTTTTTATTGGGTGACCGCAAACAAACAGACGGCATAATTTCCCCAAGACCACATCCATGCCTAACGCCGCCTTCGATCTCCCGGCTTATCTTAATCGCATCGGTTACAACGGGGAATGCCGACCGAATCTCGAGACTCTGCAGTCGCTGCACCAGCACCACGTGCAAGCAGTTCCCTTTGAAAACCTCAGCGTGCTACTGGGTGAACGGATATCGTTGGATCCGAAGGTGATCTCGGAGAAAATCATCGGTCAACGTCGCGGCGGATATTGCTTCGAACAGATCACCCTGTTCCGAGAGGTGCTTCAACTCATCGGCTACCAGGTCACACCCTTGCTCGCGCGCGTGCGCTGGAAGGTGCCACCCGAGGTCAGGACTCCGCTCACCCACATGGTGTTACGCGTGGTCGTCGCCGACCAACCGTGGCTGGCCGATGTCGGCTTCGGAGCCATCGGGACACCAGCACCGCTGCGCCTCGACACCTCCAATGAGCAGCCAACCACTCATGAGCCACGCCGCATCATCTGCATCAAACATTTTTGCACGCACCAAGTCCGCATCGGCGAGGTGTGGCAGGACATCTATCAGTTCGCACAGACACCGCCCGCGCCCATCGACTTCGAACTGGGCAACTGGTATAGTTGCACCCATCCAAAGGCGCTGTTCGTCAATAATCTGATTGTCACGCGGGTAATCCCGGAGGGCCGTTACAGCATCTACAACCGTGAGTTCACATGGCGTGACCGTCAGGGCAAAGCCTCGATATCGACCATCCGTTCAATGGGAGAGCTGCATAACCTCCTCCGTGAAAAATTCGGCCTGAATCTATCTGAAGAAAACAACCTAACAATTCCCTCGGCCCCTTGGTAAGAGCCAATGCAGCGACCGGGGTTTGCCCTTCTCGCATACCAGTCAAGTTGGCTGTAATATAGATCAATCCCGATATGCCATAAGCAGATAATCCTCTTTTTATATCCTTTAGCCTCTGACCAAGTTTACAAAATGAGCGACTGGGTCATACTATGGTTGCCCCCATAGAATTTGGGCCTAAAGTTCCCCGTAGCAGCCGACCGCATCATAACATGTCCTTGCCCTCAGCGCCTTCCGCATTCCCGACGCAATTGCGCGGTATCTCGGCCGATTTTTCGGAAATTAGTCTGGGCCTTGAGGAAAAAGATCTCGGTTCCCTCACGGAAGAATCACTGATCGATTTATTGAAGCGATTCCTGGCCATCGATCCAGTAGATCTCATCGATGCCGACCCAGAGATCATCATCACCGGTCGCCGCGGTCGCTATAGTGTCAAAAACAGCCACCATAAACTGACTTTGCGACCCGTAGCCGATCCCATGGCCGCTTTTGTCGAGCTGAGCGCTGAGGAAATCCCCTCCTGGATGGATCAAACGGACAGCTTATTGCAGCCGGAAGACCACACCTCGGAACGCAATCAGGCTATCCTCCTGATCCATCAAAGATCGCCACGGCAGTATTACGTCGCCGCGCTCATGATCATCAGCCTGGGTATCTTTGGTGCCACGGTATATTATTCATTTCGCCCTGCCCCGATTAATGACGAAGCCGAATATCAACCGGTCAAGAATCCCCAAAAAATCGCCACCCTCAATAAAATGGCCGTCGGGCGCTTTACCAATATCGACGCCAGTGTAAAAATTCTAGTGCAGGACAACAACCGGCTCGTTCTGATCAAACTCGACGGCCCGCAGCATCGCCAAAAAAATGAATCCACTCATTCCTACAGATTCATGACCAACGCCAAAGGAGAACCCGTCCTCTATACCTCCGAGATCGGCGTGATCATTCTGACCGACCAGTCCACCCTGCGCTATAACGGGGACACCTATCGACGGACAAACTAAACTCATGAAGTCATCTCTGAAAAATGCCTCTCGAAGAATCAAGGGCTTCACCTTGGTCGAAATTATGGTCGTGGTTACGATCATTGGCATACTGGCAGCCCTGGCGATACCCTCCCTGCGGAGAATTCAACTCAAGGCCAAGGCAGAGGCCCTGATCAACGATTTGCGCGTCTATACCCAGGCATTCCATGGCTTCGCCATGACGAAGTCCTACTACCCTGACGATACCAGCAAAGGCATCATCCCGGATGGGATGCAGGTGTATCTGGGGGTGAAGTGGACTCAAACCACCCCCATTGGCGGGCTCTACGATTACGAATATCTAAAACGAGCCGGTGGCCAACTTTTCACCGCGGCCATCGCCATCGGGGACGACGGAGAAAACAAGGTGAGCCGGGATATGGATCTGCTCCTACTCATCGACAAAGAGATCGACGACGGGAATTTGTCCACCGGCCAATTTTTACTCGGGACCGGCAACACGCCCTTTTACGTCGTGCAGATAAATGGCTATAATGCTGGCGCGCCAGTCGCCACGACACCACCGGCGGCGCCTGAATCCACCCCCACACCACCCGTTACAACTCCAGCACCGGTGCCAGCACCAAATCCGGCACCGCCTGAGACCACGCCTCCTGATGCGCCAGTTGAGCCCTCTTCACCGGATGAGAAAGCCAAGAAGGAGAAGGAGGAGAAAGAAAAAAAGGAGAAGAAGGATAAAGAGGACAAGGAAAAGAAGGAGAAGGGAGATAAAGAGAAGAAGGACAAAGATAAGTAGATCGTCTTGGTCTTTCAGCGTCTCTGCATCGCTTTCGGGTGACGATAAATGCCGTCAACCAATCGATGTGACGATTCGTGAGTGAACACGGAAACGATCATCAAGGCAGGTCGCACACTCCTAGCGCGCAAATCTATCCACTTTTAAGAGGAACGTTTGCCATTGATATCCCCTGCCGCTATTCACTCGTTGCATGGAATACCGGAACTTCGGACGCACAGGGATCAAAGTCAGCCCGCTCACCCTTGGGTGCATGATGTTTGGCGGCAAAACCAACCTCGAGGATACCAGCACGATCATTGATCGGGCAGTGGATGCCGGGATCAACTGCATCGACACTGCGAACATCTACTCACGCGGCAAAAGTGAGGAATTCACCGGCGAAGCGCTCAAGCGCAACGGCAAGCGGTCCGAGGTGGTGCTCTGCACCAAAGTTCACGGTGCAATGCATGACACCGATCCCAACATGCGGGGCAACACCCGCCGTAATATCATCGAGCAATGCGACGCCAGTCTGAAGCGGCTCCAGACCGACTACATTGATCTCTACCAAATCCACCGCCCGCAGTCAGACGTGCCGATCGATGAAACCTTGCGCGCGATGGACGACCTCGTCCGCGCCGGCAAGGTGCGCTACACCGGCACCTCCACCTTCGCCGCCTGGCAGTTCCTCGAATCCCTTTGGTGCGCCAAGGAGCTTCATCTCACGCCCTTCTCCTCCGAGCAGCCGCCCTACAACCTCCTCGATCGCCGAATCGAACGCGAATTGCTGCCCATGTGCCGCACCTATGGCATCGCCACGCTGCCTTGGAGTCCCCTCGCGAGTGGCATCCTCAGCGGGAAATACCGCGCCGGCCAAAAAGCCCCGGCGGATTCCCGTTTTGCAAATGCCGGGGACAATGCCTTTCTCAAGCAACGCTGGTCGGATGGGTCCCTCAACGTAGTGGAGAAACTCATTCCCCTCGCCGAGGCGAAGGGCCTTACCTTATCGCAATTCGCGCTCGCCTGGACCATGCAGCAACCCGGCATCACCAGTCCGATCATCGGCCCGCGCACACTGGAACAGTTGGAAGATAATCTGAAGGCGATCGGGGTAACCCTAACCGACGCCGAACTTAAGGATGTAGATGAAATCGTGCCCCCGGGCACCTATACCTCGGTTTACTACGAGGCAGATTTCGGCCCGCATCTCCACCGCTGGTAAATTTAAATCATGCAATTTCGCAACTTCGGTAAGCATCCATTCCAGTGTTCGGAAATCGGATTCGGAGCCTGGGCCATTGGCGGAGCCTGGGGCGACCAAGCGGATTCGGACTCCCTCGCGGCCCTGAACCGTGCGCTCGACCTCGGCTGCAACTTCATCGATACCGCCGCCGGTTACGGCAACGGCCGGAGTGAACGGCTGATCGCCAAGGTGCTCAAGGAGCGCACCGCGGCTGGTAAAAAGGAAACGGTCTTCGTCGCCACCAAGACTCCGCCAGACACCGGCAACTGGCCACCCTCCCCCTATGATCTGGCCGATGCTCGTTATGCCGAAACTTACCTGCGCGCTAATATCGCCGAGCGGCTGGCGTGCCTCGGCACTGCTAAACTTGATTTGTTGCAACTACACACGTGGACCCGGGCTTGGAACCGCAATCCGACGCCGTTTAAAATTCTGCGCAAATTGCAAAGCGAAGGCCTGGTCGGATTGATCGGCGTATCCACGCCGGAGCATGATCAAAACTGTGTCATCGATCTGATGCGCGGGGGTTGGATCGATAGCGTGCAGGTTATCTACAATATCTTTGAACAGGAACCCGCCGCGGAATTGCTCGATGTCGCGCAGGAATGCGGGGTCGGTATCATCGTGCGGGTCGCCTTTGACGAAGGCTCTCTTACCGGCAAGTTCACGGCGCAAACCCAGTTTGCCAAGGATGATTTCCGCACGGGTTACTTTGCGGGTGATCGACTGGTCCGCACCGTCAACCGGGTGGAAGCAATCCGGACCGATTTGACTGACAGTGGCTACACGATGGCGCAGGCCGCCTTGAAATTCGTGCTGGCTCATCCGGCCGTATCGGTGGTGATCCCCGGCATTCGCAATCTGAGCCAAGCCGAGGCCAATTGCGGGGTGAGTGATCTGCCGGCGATGCCTGTTACGGTGGTGCAGAGATTACAAAAACATGCCTGGCGGCGGGCCTTTTGGTATGGCGGTAAATAGTCCAAACGGGTCGCCGGCAGATTGGTGCCAAGTCTAACCCAAGCTATACTTTCCCATGCCGACGGCACTACTGCTGGCTCCTCTGTTTCTGCTCTTTGAGCTATGGCAGTTGGTGATTTGCGAACGCTATGTGGGCATCAGACAAATAGAACGCAATGGGGACCCGCGCTCGTTAGGACCCAACGAAGGGGTAGCTTTCGGATGGACGGCCAGTTTGGTCTTCTACTGGACCTGGATGCTGGTGCTCCTACTGCAGTCCCAAGGGCGGGTGCATGGAGTCTGTCTGCTGGCAGTCAGTTTACTTGGCTATGGATTAAGGCGAAGCTGCGGCCTCAAATGGCTGCTTGTGGTTCTGACCTTTGAGGGGGCGGTGCGCATCGGTTTGTTGTTTTCTCTCTGTGTCTACGTATGGCGACGGCTCTAGTAGGTGGGGTAACTACGTAGCCTGAATTCACGTAATACTACCGATGCGGCGGGGCGGAGACGTTTGGTATGCTGGGTGGGTTGATTACCACCATGCGCACAAAATTGATTGCCTTCACGTTACTGGTCGCGGGCCTCGGTCTCACCGGTTGCCAAACCAAAACCGCCCGGGTTCCTGCGCTCGCAGTATATAGCGCCGAGGACCTGAATCCCCGAAAGCTCTTCGGTGGCAGCATTGGTTCTCAAATCACGGCGACAACCAAGCCAGCCAACGTCCCCGCCACCAACGAATCCGACAGTCTGGCCCACTCACTCGAGCGCGAATACTTGATGTGGAAGCTGGCCAACCGCTCCTAAGCCATCATGCGCGTTTTCTACGGCCTCACTCTCCTGCTAATCGCGTTCAGCACCACGGGGAGGGCTCTCCCCGATGCGACGGCGCTGCAGCAGTCGTTTGACCGCTTGGACCAGAACCACAATGGCAGCATCAGTTTGGTGGAGTGGGACCAGCATGCCTTCGCTTTTTTCAAGGCGACGGACCGCAACAATGACAATGAGATTGATCCCACGGAGATCACCGATGACACCGAAACGGTAAATAGTTTTTCCCGTTCGGACGCGAAACGGGATGGACGACTCGGCATAGAAGAATTCATGCAGTTGCGTCGTCAGCTTTTCAAGGTGGCCGACATTCACGCCAACGACTCAATTGATCGGACGGAGTTCGAGCTATACAACCTGATCAGTGAGACCGGTTGGGATGATGCAAATACCAATGGTCGACTCGATTTGGCGGAAATCCGCGGCAGCCTGCAGGAATTGGTCAAACTGGCCGACCAGGACCAAGACGGTATACTTTCCCCGGAAGAGGCTAATTTCCTCTCATCGGAAGCCTTCACCCAATTGACGGCTGACGGCCCGTTGAGTCCAGCGCGACTTTACACCCATTACCGTGATATGCTTATGGGCAAACAGTAGCGTTCACCCAGCCTGCGAACCTACCCTGCTGAAAAATATACCCCGCCAGTCTGCAGCTGACTGGCAATTTTGGGGGATATCTTCAAGTTGTATCACCGTGAAGCTACTCTCTTTCATTCTGGTCACTGGCGCACTCATGCTGGGTGGTTGCGCAACCACCTATCAGGTTCAGGTCAGTGCTCTCGCCGACCCTGAACTCGCCACAGGAAACCGCCTCTTTCAATTCACCCAAGCCGAAGAGAGCAAAGCCGAACCCGGTGACCTCCAATATCGGGAGGTGCTGCGTAATCTCAGTGGCATGCTCTCCGCTCATGGCTACGTGCCGGCAGCGAGATCCGAAGTGCCTGGCTATACCCTGCTGGTGGACTATGGAGTCGGTGAACCCGTAACCAAGACGTATACCTTTGCGACCCCAGTCTACGCCGAATTGGGCGGCGGCTACACCACCCTGACCAAAGAAACCAAGGACGCCGCGGGCAAAGTAACCAAAACCTCGGAAACGGTGCGTGTCCCCGGTCGCTACGAACGCGTGGGCACCGACGTCAGCATCAACTCCGTAACCACCTACCGGAAATACCTGCAGGTTTCAGCGCGACTGCGCCAAACCGGACAATCGGAAACCCGTGGCCCGGAAGCCTGGACGGTCACCGCCGTGGTCGATGACGAACGCACGGATCTACGGGCTGCCCTGCCCTTGTTGGTTGAAGCGATGGCCCCTTACGTGGGCAAAGATACGCATCAGGCAATTGTCGTGGAGTTCACCGAAAAAGACGGTCAGTTCGAACGAGTCGAACGACGTTAGGCGATTCAGCGCAAGAAGCGCGGACGGATCACCTTGGTTTCGGCGGTCGCAAAGGTTTGCGCAAAAAACTCTTGGGCCGATCCGATCAAATTTGCGCATTTGCCGTAATTCCCCGACCAGGAGTTCGGCAGGCAAATGCGCTTGATCACGCCTTTGCCCACCTTGTCCGGGGCATCCCGATCCGGGACCAGCTCCATTGAAAAACGCGGATCAACCGTATGCACGATATAGTGCTTCGTTCCGGCCTGCTCGTCGCGCTGGATACGCAAAAAATGGCTGAAGCTCATTGACGAAACTACGGTGTGGCGGATGCCGTTGGGTGACAATCCCATTTACCAGCTGCTTTGTCCTTGAGAATACAGCGCTCCCGGCACAGATAATCCGCGCGTCCGTTGCCATCCCATGAGCATGTTACCCTCTGATACCCCGCGTTTGCCCAAATGGCCTTTTCTCGTTGGTGATGCCGCGTTGTTGGGCGGAGCCATCCTGCTGGCCACCCGCAGTCCCCAGCCCTACTCCAATCCAGTCATAGTGACGATCGCCGTGTGCGTCGCGCTCGCCTCGATTTTGGGCGTCATCCCTTTTCTGGCCGACTACGCACATCGACAAGATGAAGCTCTGGACGAACGCCAGCGCGGACTCGAAGCCCTCACCCGCACCATCGCGAACTCGGCCGAGCAAATCAGTGTGGCCGCCACCAGTCTGCACGAGTTCAGCGAATCTTCCCGGCTACCATCCACCCCGGCGGTCACGCTGCCGACTGCGCAAATTGAGGAGCAACTTGCCAACATGGCGGAGCAACAGATCAAAGGTCAGGCTGAAACCAGCGAGTTGTTGCGTCAGGAACTCAAAACCCTGCGCAATTCTCTGCGCGAACAGATTGCCGCTTTAAAATCCACGCTGGTGGTCACTCCGGTCCTCGCTGCGGTGCCGGCAGCACAGTCGGTGGAGACGAAATCCAGCGAATCCCCGGCGGTCCCGATCGAACCGGAGCTCAAAGCCAAACCAGCTCCGACAGAAATCACCTCCCCGACACCGTCACCTGAGCCGACCAGTGCAACGCCAGTCGAACCAGTTATCGAACCTCCGGCACAAACCCCGGTCGAGAGTGAGCCCAAATCCGCCAAAAAAGCTCCGGCCGTGAAAAAGGCCAAGGTCAACGAACCAGAAGTGACGAAAGAAACGGCATCCGCAAAAGCAGCGTCATCATCTGATGAGTTGCCCCTTTCCGGCGATGACGCCGAACCTGATTTTTCTGCGAAAAGCAACCAGCGGATGGCGGCGGATGGAGCCACCCGCCTCTTGGTCACGGCCTATATCGGGATCGGGAACCGGCTATTCATTCGCGGTGATGGCGCCGGCCTGAGCCCGGACAAGGGCGTGCCACTCCAGTTTGTTTCCATTGGCAAATGGCAGTGGGAAACCAAGGAAGCCACCGGAGCGATCCGGGTAAAACTTTACAAGAACGATGAGATCGAATGCGTCTCGCTCGGCGAGCTCACCCTCGACTCCGGCCACCAGGCGGAAGTTTCCGCCTCGTTCTAATCAAGCTTCCCTCAAGGCATCACGGTCAGTGGCGGATTCACCTTCGGCGGGGGAAATGCCTGCCGATCCAAGTCAGCCTGCGCCACTTCATTGGCCAAGGAAACCAATTCATCGATGAGCAAAGTCGGGTCTTCCTCGTAACGTAATTGCAGGAATTTCTCCCGGTCAGATTGAAAGGATGCAGGATCACGCATCCACTCACCGATGATGCCGGCGAAGTCCGCCGCTGACTCGATTTTTTTGGAATCGGCCCCGTTGCGGAAGAATTTCCAGGTCAACTCCTCCTGAGGCATAATCCCGCCAAACGCGTTGAAAATGATGGGACAACGGAAATTCAGGGCCTTGGCACAAGTGGTCGTGCCGCCCCGGGTGACAATCACATCGCTCACCTGCAATAACAGATGAACAATTTCCGAGTAGCCCTCGATGTAGCAGTTGAACTCGGGATGATTCGCCCGCCAATGAATGAGGTCATTGTAAGCCTGTTTGTTGTGGCCGCAGATCACGACCGCCTGACACCGGTCGGCATAACGCAAGAGCGTCGGCAACAAGGCGAAATGGTTGTTGGCGCCGTTACCACCGGTGGCGAGGAACACCGTAAAGCGGTCGGACCGGAGGCCGAGTCGCTTTTCCAGATAGGCGCCACGTTGCTGGGCGGAAATGCGCTCGAGATGGGCCACCGGCCGCATGAGATAACCCCGCACCAAGGCACGTTCGGCCGGGATGCCCTTTTTAACTGCATAATCGCGAGCGGTGGGCGTCCGCGAGAAATACAAGTCCACTGAAGGTTCAATCCAATTGCGCGAATAGCCCCAGCCACCGGAAAACTCACCGCAATAGGTCGCCGTGCGCACTTGCGCCTCCCCCAGGACATCCCGCGCCAGTTGGAAATAGCCGCGATTGAGGCAATCATGCACACTCAAGACCAGATAGGGCCGGTATTCCTGCAAGACCTGCAAATAAAAATGCCGGCCAAAGGTGACCGAGCTGCGGTTCAGAAAACTCAGGGCCTCGACCACGGTATAAAATATCTTATGCATCCAGGGCGACCGGCGCTGAATCCAGTTGTAGATATTTACGCCCGTGCGGTTGATGACGGAGGAATTCTCCAACATCTGCTCAATGCGCACATCCACATCATGGCGGTAGAGTTGGAAGCACCACTCCGCAAAGGCCTCGGCCCGGGCGTCGTGTCCGCCGCCGGTGCTGGATGTCAGAACAAGAATGCGGACTTTGGACATGGTTAGAGATTAAAATAGCGGGCCTGAATCCGGCGCTTCAACCGCAGGGAACCAAAACGGGCGATGAAGGGTGCCACTACCGCTTGAAAAAAACGTCCGCACCGCACGGTCCCACTGCGTTGCCGGCGCAAGGCACGCTGCAATGCCGCCGCCGCATGTGCGGGCGTCGGCCCCGATGCCATCATCTGCTCGAAAGCGGACCACGTGCGTTGCATGGCCGGAGTTTCGTTTTGATTGGGTCGGAGCACCGAAGCTTCGAAATCGGTGCGGTAGTCTCCCGGACGCACATCGAGCACGATCACCTTGGAACCGGCCGTCTCGATCAGCAGGCTTTCGTTCAGGGCCGTGAGTCCGGCCTTGGCCATGTTGTAGGCGCTTTGGTATGGCAGGGGAAACTCGGCGGCCAGGGAGGAAATGTTGACCAATGCAGCTGAGGTAGCCCGATCCCGCAGCACCCGCATGGCGGCATGGGTCAACCGCGCAGTATTGACCAGCATGACTTCAAGTTGATCCTGCCACACGGAAAACTCTGTGGCGGCAAAATCGCCAAAGGCACCGTAACCGGCGTTGTTGATCACGATGTCAAATCCTCCCGCAGCCTGATTGGCGGCCAAGAATATCCGTTCCGCCGCAGCTCCATCGCGCAGGTCCAGGGCGACCGCGGTAAATCCGGCAGTTTTCTCCAAGTCGGATAAGCGTTCAATCCGCCGTGAAGTGCCCCAAACTTGCACTCCCTCCTGCAGCAACATGTCGGCAAACGCCCGGCCCAAGCCCGTGCTCACCCCGGTGACAAAGGCTGTGCGGTATAAAGAGGATAACGGAAGTGCGTTGGGCACGTTAGGTGGCGCGTTTCAGCACCAAGCTGACATTGGCCCCACCAAATCCACTGCTGTTATTCAGCACGACATTCGGTTGGGCCGGCAAGGTTGAGCGGATGATGTTCAAGCCCTCGCATTCAGGATCCAAGTTGGTGATGTGAGCCGAGCCAGGCATAAAGCCATCCCGAATGGCGATGGCACAAAAGGCACTTTCCATTGCGCCAGCCAAAGACAAGCCGTGCCCAGTCAACGCCTTGGTGCTGCTGATAGCCGGGCGCGCGGCCGGGGTTTTGAAGAAGGCCTTCAAGGCCCGGGCTTCAGAAATATCCCCGATCGGCGTGGAAGTTGCGTGGGCATTGATGTAATCAATCGATTCCGACGACGTGTTCGTAGCCTTGAGCGCATTTGCCATGGCCACGCGCAAACCTTCACCATCGGGATGAGAGATCGCCACATTGTGACCATCAGAGGCCTGGCCCCAACCCGCAAATTCACCGTAGACCTTGGCTCCGCGTCGCATTACCTCGTCCTCGGTTTCCAACACCAATACTGCGGCGCCGCCGGTGCCGACAAATCCGTCCCGTGCCGCATCAAACGGGCGCGAGGCCATGACCGGATCTTTCTGAATGGACAAGGCTCGCATCCCGGCAAACGGGAGAATGCTGTCCACATTGCCATCCTCGGCGCCGACCACAAACATCCGTTTCTGACGTCCGAGCACGAGATCGTCATAGGCATAGCCCATCGCATGAGAGGAGGAAGCGCAGGCAGAGGAAAATCCGCAGGAAGCCCCCTTGATCTTGAAATGGGCTACCAAGTTAAAATTCAGCGTGCCGGATATCGCCGCCACAATACCCAAAGGGGAACACCGCATCGGACCCAAAGTATGCATGCGATTCAGCATGTAGCCCATCAACTGGGGTGAACCGCCTGATGCTGCATAAAGTCCGGTCTGCTCATTGGAAACCTCAGCCTCCGTCAAACCCGCATCTGCCACCGCCTGCTGCATGGCACACCATGCGTAGACCCCATTCGGCGCCATGCCGCGGAGGATTTCGCGTTTGATGGTGTAGGCTGACGGAAAGGTCCAGTCTTCCGGATCATTGGAATCCGTCACGAAATCCTTCACCGGCGCGGCCACTTTGACCGGAATACTTGCATCCGCAAAGGGAGGATACGTCACAACCCCATGCCGGAGTTCACGCAAGCTGGTCGTTACAGTTTCGACATCATTGCCTATGCTGGTGATCAGTCCGAGTCCGGTGATAAATACTCTGGGCATTATTTTAAACAGTCTGAAACGAGGAAGACACCGCCGGCCGGTTGAGGTCCAAAAAACAGCGGTCCAGCATGGAAGGCATATAACCCGCCGTGGTCAACGCGAGAGGTGGGGCAAATTCAGTCCCCGCTTCAAAGCTCCGATTAGATTTTAATCAGGAGTTTACGGCCTTGCGCACCGGAGCAGCCTCAGGCGTGGCCTTGACAGCCGCAACGTTAACCGCCGATTCAGCCGGCTGCGCGGGGATTTCCGCAAACCCGAAAGTCAGGGTGATTTCCTCGACAATTGCAGCTTTCTCCTGGCCGACCCGGATCGCACCTTCAAACGTTGCCAAGGGCATCTTGGCGCGCTTGGGCTTGATCGACATGGTCAGGATATCACCGGGACGGCAGACCCGATGGGCGCGCACGCCTTCGCATCCGGTGAAGAAAATGGTGGATGGATTGACCATCTTGCCGGGTTCGGGGGTCATACCTTCGAGCAAATATAGCACCGCCAGTTGACCCAGAGCTTCCAACATAATGGAAGCCGGCATCACGGGATTATCCTTAAAATGACCCTGCAGGAAGAACTCCTGGCCAGTAATCTTGTATTTGGCGTTGGCTCCGCTGGAACTGACTGAACCCTCATTGAGGAACAGAAACGGAGGCTGTATCGGCATTACTGTCGCGATATGCTCAATCGGAAGAAACTTGGTGGGCTCTGGCAGAGGCAGGCCGCGCACCTTGCAGTCAATGAAAGTCTTTACGTCACCCACGGTCCGCAGGTTGCGCAACTCCTCATTATTAATAGCCATATGGAGCACCTCTTCGACGAGGATAACGATCTCCATCATCGTCAACGAATCGACCCCCAGATCCTCAATCAGACGCAGATCATCGTCCGCATCCTTGAGCTTCATGCGCAAATCCGGTTCTACAAAACGCTCGATTACGCCGATCACCACGGCAGGCAAATGCTCGGGATTACCCGTCCTGCGATATTGCACTGCGGCCTCGAAGGTCGAGGGTGAGCACCGTTTGAGTGATTCACGCAGAGCGGCTTCGTCCTCCGGAGTGAACGATTTGGCCTCTTGCGCGAACGGTTTATTGGTGCCCGTGCTGGGTTGAACTGCTTCTGGCATTGTGTGTCACTTGTATGTTATGCGGCCTCGTAATGTAAACCCCTTTCTTAGGGCCCACTATAGCCAATATGGTCTTCTCCAAAATCGTATTGCTCCGTAATTTGCATCGAAAAATGTGGCCGTAGCAGACGCTTGCTAGCAGGGCTCATTCCGACTCAATTGCCTCCCTGTCGCCCGGCTTACCGCAAGGTCAATCCACATGCAGAATCTTCCGCATATCTTCATAACCCACGAATTTTATCCGCGGCGCGGGGGCATCGCGACCTTCGTGGAGGAGATGGCGGTTGCGGCCACCGGGATGGGGCTAAGCGTGGAGGTCTGGGCCCCGGCGGCTCCGGCTCACATCAAGGAAAAATCCTGGCCGTTTAGTTTGCGGCGCCTCCCCCTCAGCGGATCCCACGACCTGATCTGCCAGCTCAGACTGGCGCGGGACATCATCCGCCATCGGCGCCGGTTACGTCATGCGGTAGTCTATCTCGTGGAACCCGGGCCGATGCTGACCCTGATGTGGTTGCAGTTCTTTCACGCCTTCAGACCCAATCGCCTCCTACTGACTTTTCACGGCTCCGAGATCCTGAAGTTTCAGCAAAATCCACTCATCCGTTCCATGGCCAGTAAACTGATAGCGCATGCGGAACGCATCAGCACCCTGACCACATACACCCGAAATCTGCTCGGTGAATCGTTTCCCGATGCACTGGCCAAGACCGTGCTGACGCCGGGCGCGTTGCGGTCAGATTTAACGGAATCAAGTTCCATCACCGACAAGTCGACCGATCGGCTCGTGATTTTGACGGTAGGCCGACTGCATCCGCGCAAAGGCCAGAGGGAAACGCTCGCAGCACTGGCTACATTGCCGGCGGCCGTGCGAGTGAAGTTGGAATACTGGATCGTCGGCACGGCCAGCAAGGGCCACTACGAGACCAAGCTCAAGAAACTCGCTGATCAATCTGGTCTGGTGGTGAAATTTCTGGGTGACCTGCCGGATGAAGAACTGAGCGGCATTTATGCTCAGGCTAACTTGTTTGCCCTAACCAGTATCGCCTACAAATCCAGCATTGAGGGATTCGGTTTGGTCTATCTTGAAGCATCAGCACATGGTTTACCCATCGTGGCCCATGATATCGGAGGAGTGCGTGAGGCAGTGATCGACGGTGAGACCGGCCTCTTGGTCCCGCCAGACCAGCCCGAACAATTGACCCGGGCTTTTCAGCGATTGATCGGCGATGCGGAGCTCCGGCGGCGATTGGGTGAATCGGGCCGGACTTGGGCCCGGCAAACCAACTGGAAAAAATCGGCTGAATTGCTTTTTGCGCCAATCACGACTGAGTTAGCCCCATGATCACTTCGCGCAGCCAAGTCACAGTTCGCTACGCCGAAACCGATATGATGGGCATCGTCTATCACGCCAACTTCCTGCCGTGGTTTGAAATCGGCCGGACCACACTTTTGAAGGAGCAGGGACTCCCCTACCGCGAATTGGAGGCCCAAGGCTATCGGCTGCCAGTCTTGGAAATTTCCGCCAAATATCTTCGGCCGGCACTGTATGATGACACGTTGACGATCATCACCACGATCAAGGAAAAGCCCCTGCTGCGCATCCGCATCAGTTATGAAGTTCGCCGGGGGCATGAATTGCTCGCGACCGGCGAAAGCAGTCACGCCTTTGTCGACCGGGAAGGTAAACCCGTGCGCCCGCCACCGATGTTCGTTACCAAGATGAACAGTCTTTTTGCCCGCTAGCTCACGGACTGGTGGTCCCACCAAGCGTATTCTGCCAACACGTCCTCGTCAGACTCCCGCGTTCGCTGTTCAGCCAAACCCGTCCCGCCCAGCAATCGGTGCACGGCCCACACCGCATGCACCCGGACCATGGCCAGATCATGCGCGGCGAGGGCAATTAACTCCGGCAGTAGATCCGCATCGTCCCCGTTACCAGCCACCACACAGGCATTGCGCAAGAGACCGGCCAATTTGAGCCGCTTGATCGGCGTGCGGCGGAAAATCTCGGTAAAACGTTCGGGTGTCAGGGCAAGTAATCCACGCAATGGAATTGCCGGCAGATCATCCCGCACACTTAACAGCAGTTGCCGGCCAACTTGGGCGAACCGGTTCCACGGGCAAACCTCGAGACAAATGTCACAGCCGTAAATATGGCGGCCGATCCCGGGCCGGAGTTCCCGTGGGATGATGCCCTTGTTCTCGATCGTCTGATAGGAAATGCATCGACGGGCATCCACCACTCCGGGCGCCGCAAACGCATCCGTCGGACAAGCATCCAAACAACGCGTGCATTTGCCGCAGAGCAAACCGACATCGGCAAATCCAGTCTGCTGTTGGCGAACCGGCGGATCGGGTTCGAGCTCAACCGTGGTCAGGATCGAAGCCAAAAAGAGCCAGTTGCCGTGCCGACGGGAAATCAGCATCGCATTCTTCCCCACAAAACCCAGGCCAGCCTTGGCCGCCCACCCGCGTTCAATCACCGGACCGGTATCCACGTAATAGCGGTAATCGGTTGAACTCACGCCAAAGACCTCCTCGATCACCCGCCCCGCCGCCGCCAGTGCGGGTTTGATCGTGTCGTGGTAGTCTTCATACAACGCATAGCGGGCCCACTGCGCGCCGGGCTGAGCTACTTCGCCCGGCCAGTAATTGACTCCCAACATGATAATCGAGCGTGCACCGGCCAAAACCAAATCGGGCTGCAAGCGCTTGGTGACCGAACGCTCCATCCAGTTCATGTCGGCATGCATTCCAGCGTCCAACCAAGCTGACAATTTGTCCCCGGCCAAGGCATGCAACGAGGCCATGCGCACCTCGTCGAAACCCAGTTCCGCCAAACGGGTCCGTAGAATTTGCTGACGTGAATCCATCCGTTCAAACGGACGACCGGTGCACCCGGGCAAAATCCGCCGCTTCCCGCCGCCATGTCCGCAACACGTGTGCGACGATGTCGTTCAACGGCCTTGCATCGGTCAGGATTAAACTGCCCGCCCGTCGGTAAACGGGTTCGCGTTCCGCATACAGTTCGCGGATGCGCGCCATCGGATCGTCCACTTCAAGCAGGGGCCGATTGCGATGCCGTTGGGTGCGCTCCAACACCGTTTCCAAGGAGGCATGCAGACAGATCACCACCCCCTTGCTGCGCAACTGCTCAAGCATGCCGGGTTGGACCACGAGTCCACCGCCGCAAGCGATGACCGTGCGCTCAGCCGGGTGGCCGTTTTCAATAAACGCCCGTTCCATCCCGCGGAAAGCGGCTTCACCCTCCGCCGCAAATATCTCCGCGATACTCCGGCCCTGCAGGTGTTCGATTTCATGATCACTATCGATTTGTTTAAATCCAATCCGCCGTGCCACGAGCCGCCCCACGGTGCTTTTACCGGTGCCCATGAATCCCACCAAATAAAGGTTAACGTCCGCTGCGTTCATCTGTGCGCCAAGGCAACGGGCAAGGCCGCCGCTTGCCAAACACGAAAACACCTTGGCCTCCGCCAAGGATTAGGACTGGATGCCATTCGCGCATGAATTACACCTTCGCCAGCGATAATACGGCCGGCATCTGCCCCGAGGCATTTGCCGCCCTTGCCGAAGCAAACCCCGGCCATGTTCCCAGCTACGGCGACGACAATTGGACCACCCGCGCCCGGGCTGCGATCCAAGAGCTTTTTGACCATGAGTGCAGCGTGCATTTCGCCTTCAACGGCACCATGGCCAATGCCCTCGCACTGAGCGCTACGTGCCGCAGTTTCCAGAGTGTGTTTTGCCATGAACACGCGCACATCCATGTCGACGAATGCGGCGCACCGGAGCACTTCACCGGCGGCTCGAAGCTCATCGGCCTGCCCGGCAATGACGCCAAACTAACCCCCGACTCCTTGGAAGAAGCCACGCACCGTGGGCATGGCGTGCATTTCCATCAACCCGGCGCAGTCTCACTCACGCAGGCCACCGAGCTCGGCACGGTTTACTCCGCGGCCGAGGTGGCCGCGATCGCAGAGGTCGCGCGGCGCCACGGTATGGCAGTGCACATGGACGGCGCCCGGTTTGCCAATGCCGCAGCCACGCTGGCCACCCGCAATGGCGCGACCCCAGCGGACTTTACCTGGCGGGCCGGCGTGGATGTGCTGTCCTTCGGCGGCACGAAAAACGGCATGCTCACCACTGAGGCCGTCGTCATCTTTAACCCCGAGATCGCCACGAATTTCGCCTACCGGGTGAAGCAGTTCGGCCAGCTCGCCTCGAAGCAACGTTTCGCCACCGCCCAATGGGTTGCCATGCTTCAAGACGGTGTTTGGTTGCGTCATGCCCGGCATGCCAACGCCATGGCGCAGAAGCTCGGTCAGGGATTGGCCGCCCTGCAGGGCTGTGCGTTGGCCCACCCAACCGAAGCCAATGGGGTCTTCGCGCGCCTGCCCATAGATCTCGTCACCGGACTGGAGGCACGCGGCTGGCAATTTTACCCGTTCGGCGACACTGGCACTTACCGATTCATGTGTGGCTGGGACACCCCGGCCTCGGCCGTCGATGCTTTGATTGCCGACGCCCAAGCCATCGCGGTCTGACAATAAAAAACCTCCGGGCGAAAAGCCCGGAGGTTTTGCAATGGGTTACGGCCGATTACTTGGCGCCAGTCGGCGATGGGGTTGGCGCAATATTCAGCACCTCGATCTCGAAGATCAAGGAAGACGCCGGTGGGATGCCACCCGAGCCTTCGTCGCCATAGGCCAACTGCGGCGGGATGTAGAGTTTGATTTTACCGCCCTTGTTGATCTTTTGCATGCCCTCAGCCCAGCCGGGGATGGCTTCGTCCACCGCAATCACGAGTGGCTCACCGTGTTGCTCGGAGCTGTCGAAGACCTGACCGTTGAGCAGCATGCCGGTGTAGTTGATCGTCACGGTATCATCCGTGGTCACATTCGGACCGGTGCCGGGGCTAACGATCTCGTAACACAGACCGGAAGGAAGCGAAATGATGCCAGGACGTTTCTTCAGTGAACTGAAGAAGGTAACGGCAGCCTCTAGATTGCGCGCCTTGGCGCGTTCCATGGCGGCTGCCTGCCGCTCACCAATGAACTCATCCATCGCAGGACCGACCTTGCTCAAATCGTGCGGGGGCTCCTTGCCGGCGGCGGCCAGCGAAACGCCACGCGCAAAGGCCTCGATCTGCTGTGGCGTAAATTGCAATTCGGCCACGCCAAGGCGGGCCATCATGAACCAGCCGAAAGTCTCCAGCATTTCGGTATCGGTATACGTGGGTGCGGTCGGGGTCGGGGCCGGCGCAGTTGTCGCTGCCGGAGTTTGGGCCGCGGCTTCCGCCGGGACGTTCAATTTGACTTCCTGCGCGAGCAGGACGGTCGAAACGGCCAAGCAAAGAATGCCGGCCTTGAGGGGAATCATGGGTTTCATACGTGGAGTTGGAAGGGGATTTGGAAACGTAGCGGCAGGATTTGTGCCGCAAAGTTTTTGGATGTGCCACCGCGGACGTTCAAATGCAATCCATTAGTCCCCACTTGTATCAGCTGGGGTTTGCGGCATCGTGTCACCAAGTATGAACCCCGACCAATTTTGGACCAGTCAGGACGGTCAGATCCTCAAGATTAAAAACAAGGACAAGCAGACCTTGGCGCTCGCCTTGGCTTTCTGGCCGCGCAACCCGACTGAATTTGAGTTTCTAAAGTCCAATCTGGCGGACTTGAAATTTACCGAACGCAGCTCCCTCGCCCGGATTGGCATAGAGATGCTGCGGAAAGGCCGCCCCAAACTGGACGGCAACCGGGTGGTAATGGAGGTAGAGGCTTCGATCTACGATCAAAGCTTTCCCAACACCCCCTACTGGAAGAAGTTGTTACGGTTGGGCACCCCGGTTGGTCGCCTGTTCTTCGCCCCCGCTGAGGCCAAGCTCTCGAGCACGGAAATCTGGGACGCGATCAAGGCCAACGCCATCAAGCTGCCCAATACCATTTCCATCGATTCGAGCGGCCGGGTCTTTTTCACTCCGCACGCCGTCAGCTACACCCTTAACCCACGCCTGCAAGAGCTCAACTTCGAGCACATTGTCAGCGGATATGCGGGTCGGTCGTTCCTGGACAAGGTGCAGGTTCGCCACGATGCAGCCCCGCTGACTATTCCAGCCAAGTCGGGCATCCTCACCAGTTGCTCCATGTATCTCAGGGAACACTATGTGGTGCTTAATCCCGGTGAAGGAAATTTCGGCCTGCATACCAGCGCCGTCCTGCTGGATCCGGTGAAAACTTTTGGCACCAATATCATGCTGGAAATCTATAACACCGGCGAACATCCGGTGGTGAACCCGATGGTTTCCGTCGAGGTTTTCCGGGCCCCACCCTACACCGACCCCGAGGCCAAGACCCTCACTAAAAAACGGCAACGGCTCCTCGGCACAGCGGCCAATCTATTCAAATGCCTCGATGAGTTCCCAGCGGCAAAAACCGGCGCCCCATCACCCAAGACTAAAATTGTGGTGCGTGGTCAGAGCGCCACGATGGAAAATCGCACGGTATTTGTCCGCGCCAATGATGAGGAATTGCGCAAGTTGCTGAAAGGCGACGCCTGCCCGGTCGGGAGTCATACGATGATCCAAGCCCTCGATGCCGGTCCGGCCGACGCGGACGCTCTGGTCGTCGATTTTTTTCCGGATCTGCTCGAACACATGGAGCTGATTACGCGGCTGGGTGACATGAAGCTCAAGCGGATCATCTTTCGCCGGGCCTCGCGCACCCATGGCTACTTTCTCTCCAGCAATGCCCATGCGCGGCTCGACACCTTTTACTCCATTGGGGTGAAGGTTTATTGGTATGACGAACTGACCAAGGATCTCTATCTCCACTCCTACAAACGCGATCATGGGTTCTTTGTCCGAGAAGAAATGGCGCGCAAATTCCAAGAGAGCACCATCCTCGCCTTCTATGGATCGGCGGTCGGGCTCAACCAAGCCGACACGGACCGCATCTCTTCACTCGTGGACAAGCTCACCGGTTTTCTGGGCGGCAATCTCGGCGTGCTCACCGGCGGCGGGGGCGGCGTCATGCGTCTCGCCACCGATCAGGCCCGGGACAAGGGCGCCCTTACCGGCGCATGCTTTTTAGAACTCGAAGCGCAACCGCCGGAACTCGGCGTGGATTTCTTCAACACCTTTCAGGAAAACTCCCGGCACTTCCGGCAAAAATGGTTCGAGGCGGCCGACTTTTGCATATTCAACGTCGGTGGGGTTGGCACGTTGGAGGAAATCGGCATCGAGCTCTGCAACCTCAAGCTCGGCATTCGCCCACGCGTGCCCTACGTGTTTTTCAACGCCAAGTTCTGGGGCCCGTTGCGCCGGCAAGTCGAAGCCATGATCGCCGACAAACGCGCCCCGGCCTGGATGGCGGACTATATCCTCTTCACTGACGATCCCGATGAAGTCGTCAGCTTTTACCGCAGCAAGCTGCAGGTGTTATAAACACCGCCCATTCTCAGGATCACTATTTATCATCGAGGAAGATACACTGGGGGGGGTAAGGTGAATTTTTTGACCAGCCGCTGACATGGATTAACCAATGGCGACTTTACGCGGCGCATATCTGTCTTCATCAGTTCACTGTGGCCAAGATTCTTCCAACTTCCGTTCTCGTAGTCGGTGCAGGTGGGCGTGAGCACGCTCTCGTCCGCGCATTGCTCGCGTCTCCCGCCAAGCCGCGCATAATTTGTGCTCCGGGCAACGCCGGCATCGCGGACGATGCCAAATGCTTTCCCGTGGCCGCGGACGATATCACCGGACTCGTCGCCCTCGCCAAATCTGAACAGGTTGAATTCGTTGTCGTGGGTCCCGAAGTGCCGCTGGCATTGGGCCTGTCCGACCAACTCATCGCCGCGGGTTTTCCGGTCTACGGCCCCACGGCCGACGGAGCGCGACTTGAGGCCTCGAAGATTTTCACGAAGCAAATCCTGCTCAAATATAAAATTCCCACCGCCCCTGCCGGTATTTTTTCCGCCGTCGAACCCGCGCTTGAATACCTGCGCCGTCGTGGCGCGCCGATTGTCATCAAGGCTGATGGCCTTGCGGCGGGCAAAGGCGTGACGGTAGCCCAAACGATCGCCGAAGCTGAAGCTGCAGTGCGCGACATGCTGGGCGGCAAATTCGGCGCCAGCAGCAGTGAAATCCTGGTGGAAGACTGCCTCATCGGTGAGGAAACCTCCATCCTCGTGGTGGTCTCCGGCCGCGACTACGTCATCCTCCCCACCTCGCAGGATCACAAGCGGATCGGTGATGGTGACACCGGCCCCAACACCGGAGGCATGGGCACCTACTCTCCCGCCGAAGTGGTGACACCGGAAATTTACCGCCGGATCGAAAACGAAATCGTCAAACCGTCCGTCGAAGCGATCGCGGCCGAGGGCATCGAATTTTGCGGCACCCTGTTCATCGGCATCATGCTCACCCCCACCGGACCGAGCGTGATCGAATACAACACACGTTTCGGTGATCCAGAAACCCAAGTGGTGCTGCCCCGCCTGAAAACAGATTTGCTTACCCTGCTATGGGCGGCCGCGCAGAAGGACCTAAGTGGTTTCAAACTCGAGGTATCATCTGATTATGCACTCTGCGTGGTTATGGCGGCAAAAGGTTACCCGGAAGCCTACCCCAAGGGCGATCTCATCACCCTGCCCACCCTACCGGTGAATGTCGCCGTGATCCACGCCGGCACTTCCCGCAATCAAGCGGGGGACCTCGTGACCAACGGTGGCCGGGTGCTGGGCGTAACCGCCCTCGGCAGCACGTTGGCCCAATCCGCCCATGACGCATATGCCGTATGTGATGCGATTGAGTGCGCTTCAAAATACTTTCGGCGCGATATCGGGGCCCGGCAGCTCAACCGCCCATGAGACTTTTGTCGGTTTGTCTCCTGTGTTTAGTGGGGTTCGCCTGGTCGGCCCATGCCGCACCGTTGGTCCGGGATTTGGGCGATGACCTTACCTATCTGCGTATCGCAAAACTTCCGGAAGATCTGCCGACCACGAATCTAATGCGTCCGTGCGTGCTCGATCTGCGGTATGCCAAAGGCGGTGAATCAGCCGCTCTTGGACTGCGAATGAAACTTAAGGCAAGCGTCGGCCGCAACGGGCCAATCCTGGTGCTGTGCAATGCCGAAACGGACCTTGCCCTGCGACACGAGTTCGCCGGGTGGCGAGGCCTAACGGGAGTGTTAACCCTGGGAAGCGTAAGCAAGGAATATGCTCCGGATATCAGTATTCGCACCGATCCAGATGTGGAAAGGCACGCGTATGATGCCCTGCCGGTCACATCCGACATCGCCACTTTGCTTTCAATTGTTTCCGCAAAAGTTCGCTACGATGAAGCCGCCATTACCGAGGCCAGAAGTCATGGACAAGAGCTCGAAGATGAACCGCCCCCGGAATTAACCGATTCTGCAGATGCAGAAAAAAATCCCGGCCCTCTCATTGATCAGGCTTTGCTCCGCGCCACTCAGATCTATCACGCATGGCGGATTTTGAAAACTCCACCGCGCTGAGGAGTCCGTCTTTGCATTTTACGCCAAAACGTATCCCATAGGAATTCAGCGATGTCTGCACCTGGTTCCATATTGATTGTCTGCACGGCCAATATCTGCCGCAGCCCGATGGGCGAAGGGCTGTTGCGCCATGCCTTGGCGGCAGAGCCGGAACCCCTGCGCTCCCTGAAAGTATTATCCGCCGGGGTGGCTGCCCGTGACGGGGAGCCGGTTTCGGAAAATTCGTTGATCGCCCTGAAAAAGGTCGGGATCAATATCGCCGATCATGCCAGCCAGGTCATTACGCAGGAAATGCTCGATGACGCCGTGCTCGTGCTTTGCATGACCGAGACCCATCGCGCCATGATCCAGATGCAGGCCGCCCCCGCCCCCAAGGAACTGCGGCTATTTCGCGAATTTATGCCCGTGTCCGCCGACAAAGAGGTCCCCGACCCCTTCGGCGGCCCGCTCAAGCTATACGAATTGTGCCGGGACGTATTGGTCGAAGCCATTCCCTCCATCATCGCCCACCTTAAGACACTGGTGCGGGTGAAAAGCTGAGGAAAAACTTTGCCTCTTCGGGGGCTTTCCGCGTGATTGCACGGCATCACCATGCTCACCGCCACGCCCCTCCAAACCCTCGATCCGGAAATCTACGCCGCCATCACGGCTGAGCTCGCCCGCCAGCAAAGCCATATCGAGTTGATCGCCTCGGAAAACTTCACCTACCCGGCCGTCATGGAGGCCCAGGGCAGTGTGCTGACCAACAAATACGCCGAGGGTTATCCGGGCAAACGCTGGTATGGTGGCTGTGAACAGGTGGACAAGGTCGAGCAGTTGGCCATCGATCGCGCCAAGCAACTATTTGGCGCCGATCACGCCAACGTGCAACCGCACTCCGGATCCCAAGCCAATTTCGCAGTTTACACGGCAGTGCTCCAACCTGGGGATAAAATCCTCGGCATGAACCTGAGTCACGGCGGTCACCTCACGCACGGCAACCCGGCTAATTTTTCCGGCAAGTTATACGAATTCGTGCAATACGGGGTGCGCGAGGATAGCGGCTTGATTGATTACGATGAACTGGCCGCGGTGGCCGAACGTGAGAAACCAAAAATGATCACGGTCGGCGCCAGTGCCTATTCCCGGATCATTGATTTCGCCCGCATGGGTGAAATTGCCAAGAGTGTCGGGGCCTATCTGTTTGCAGACATCGCGCACATTGCCGGCTTGGTCGCCTCGGGTCATCACCCAACCCCGGTGCCCCACGCCGACTTCGTGACCACCACCACGCACAAGACCCTGCGTGGACCCCGCGGTGGATTGATTCTTTGCAAGGCCGAGCATGCCAAGGCCATCGATTCGGCGGTATTCCCCGGAGCCCAAGGCGGTCCGCTTGAACACGTCATCGCGGCCAAGGCCGTGTGTTTCGGCGAGTGCCTCAAGCCCGATTTCAAAACGTATTCCGGCCAGATCGTGAAGAATTCCCAAGCTCTCGCCGCCGCCATGATCGCGAAGGGCTACAAAATCATTTCCAACGGCACAGAGAACCATCTGATGCTGATCGACCTGCGGGCGAAATTCCCCGAGCTCACCGGCAAGGTCGCCCAAGCCACCCTCGATCTGGCCAATATCACCTGCAATAAAAACACGGTGCCATTCGAAACCCGATCACCCTTCCAAGCTTCCGGTATCCGTCTGGGCACCCCGGCGGTAACCACCCGCGGAATGCTCGAAAGCGACATGGCGGAAATCGCCTCTTGCATCGATGATGTGTTGAGTGCGGTCGGCACGCCGGAACAGGACAGCACCATCGCCCGCGTCAAAGCCCGGGTATTGACTCTGACCGGTCGTTTTCCCCTTCCATACAATCGTTGATTTAAAATCAACGACCAAGCGGGTTTAAGGGTCTTGCGATCAGACTGGTAGCAGCCAGCATCTGCACGCATGGCACCAATCGTGCGAACTCCCCGCAGTTTCAGACGAGCACTGGTCGCGGTGGTGATTGCGGTGGGCATAGGGCTGTCGCTTTTAGCCCACCACCTTGCCCGCCAGGATGAGGAAGCGCACCTCTTCGCCGATTTTAACCGCCGGGCGGAAAATTATAACAAGCTCGTGCGGGAGGTGGTGGGAAACTTCGAGAATGGACTATTTGGTCTGCACAATCTGTTTGTCGGCTCGAACATCGTTTCCCGCGAGGAATTCGCCATCGCGTCTCACGAAGTGCGCCAGCGTTACAGCGGCATCACCGCTTTGGAGTGGGTGCCCATCGTGCCGGACCCCAAACGATCGGCGATTGAAAGCGCCGCGAGTCGGGAGATCGGCCGGGCCTTTCAATTCAAGACGGACCAAGGGGAACCGGCGCCAACCGCGGTCGAATACCTGCCGATCCTCTACGTGGAACCCGTGACCGGCAATGAGCGGGCCCTGGGCTATGATCTGAAATATGGCCCTACTACCACGGAATTAAACGTGGCGCGTGATACCGGCCAATTCGCCGTGAGCCAACGTATCCGACTGATCCAAGAATTGGAGCAGGATCGATACAGTATCATCCTGATATGGCCGGTGCTCAAAGTCATTGAAGGACAAACGACCTGCATAGGCTTTGTGCAGGGCATCTTTCGGATCGCGGACCTGCTCGGGCGCCATACCAGTCAAACCCTCGATGTCATGTATCTGGACCCGGCGGCCGACGCGGCCAACCGGATCATTTTCATGGATTCACCCAGCATGGGTTCCACCGAGAAACCCACCATGAGTGAGGCAGACTTCCAACAAGGGATGCACAAGGAAATCAATTTGCCCATCGGCAATCGGCAATGGCGGGTCAGCTATCGACCAAATAGCGAATGGCTGCAGCAGAACACCTCTCAAAACCCGACTTGGCTGCTACTGGCCGGATTATCCATCACCGGATTACTGGGAGGACTCATGCATGTGTTGGACCGTCGCACTGACACCATTGAGGCCGAAGTGGAAAAACAAACGCAGGAGCTCAAGGAAAGCCGCCGGCAGTTGGAAAATCTGATGCAAAGTCTGCCGGGAATGGCCTTTCGTTCCAGCTACGAGCCCCACAGCCAAATCTTGTTTATGAGCGAGGGCGCACAGGCCCTCACCGGTTACACCGCCGCGGAATTCATGTCCAATAAGTCGCACCCCAGTAAAATCATCCATCCCGATGACTTGGACAGCGTGCGAGAAAAAACCAAGGCGGCGATTGCCGCCAAAACGCCCTTCGAGATGGAATACCGTCTTCGCACCCGCAACGGTGAGGTTAAGTGGGCTTTGTCGCGGGGCCGAGGAGTCTATGAGGAATCGGGCGCGCTGCGGTTTATCGAGGGTTTGGTGATCGATATCACCGCGCAGAAAACCGCCGAGGCCGAGAAGCTGGCCATCGAGCGTCTCATGCAGGAGGGACAGAAGCTCGAAAGCCTAGGCATCTTGGCCGGTGGCGTCGCCCATGATTTCAACAACCTCCTGACCACGATCCTCGGCAATACCGGACTGGCACGCCAAGAAATCGGGAGTCATTCAACCGCGTTGGAAAATCTCCATCAAGTCGAGCTGGCCAGCCAACACGCGGCCATGCTCTGCCGGCAAATGCTGGCCTATGCCGGCAAGGGTCAATTGATCAAGGAGCCGCTCGATTTGGAGGAGCTGGTCACCCAACTGCAACCCCTCCTGAAAAGTTCGGTCGGCAAGCATATCGACCTCCAATTTCACCACGATGAATCGGTGCCCAAGGTTTATGGTGATCGCACGCAATTGAACCAGATAATCGTTAATCTGGTGATCAATGCGGCGGAAGCCATGGAGCATGAATCCGGGCAGATCATTCTACGCACCCAAGTGCGGGTGGTGAATGAAATCACCCTTGGCCAGACCGTGGCCGGTCAAGACCTGCCACCCGGCGAATACGTCATCCTTGAAGTTCAGGATCAGGGATCCGGGATGGACGACTCCACCCTGCAACGCATTTTCGAACCCTTTTTCAGCACCAAGTTTGAAGGTCGGGGCCTGGGACTCGCAGCGGTGCTGGGCATTGTGCGCGGCCATCACGGTGCGATGTCGGTCAGCAGCGAGCCCGGTGCAGGCACCTGTTTTACCCTCATGTTACAGCCTCATCGGATCGAAAGTCATGAACTCATTCCAGCGGAAACCACCCAGCCCATCGCGATGGTGGTAGATGACGATGAACCCGTCCGATTGGTCACCGGCCAGCTGCTTGAATCCATGAACTATTTCCCGGTAACCGCCGCCAGTGGGATCGCGGCCATTGAACTGCTGCGACAGAATCCGCATCGCTTTGCGGTGGTTTTATTGGATTGCGTGATGCCAGACATGAGCGGGGAAAAGACCTTGCTGAAGCTGCGAACAATCCGCCCCGGTCTGCCAGTGCTGATGATGAGCGGACTTACTGAGCGCAGCCACAATTTCCCACCTACCGACGACCCGTCCTTTGGTTTCATCACCAAACCATTCACCCGCGCCACCCTGCAGGTGAAGCTCGAGGCATTGCTCGCTAAAAAAAGAGCTACCTGAGCAGAAGCCTTGAGCAATCCCGCCATTAGGGACGCTGGAATTTCAGTTTGCGCCTTGGCGTGAGGTGCCGAACTGCTTTGCTCAGTATTCCGCCGTGTCCCATCCCACCACCCATACGTCATCGAATGGTCAATCGCTCTCCCTGGGCGTCATCTTCCTGACTATCTTCATCGATCTGTTGGGATTCACGATCATCTTCCCGTTGTTCCCGGCGATTCTGGACCATTACCTGACGGTGGAAGGCACGGGCGGAATACTGGGATGGATTCTGGCCCGCATTGATCAGTTCGCCGAACTCGCGGGATCCCACGCCAATTATCGGGCCGTGCTTTTCGGAGGAGTGCTCGGTTCGCTCTATGCCTTCCTGCAGTTCATTTTTGCCCCCATCTGGGGTGGATTATCCGACCGGATTGGTCGACGCCGGGTGCTGCTGATCACTGTCACTGGCACCACCCTCAGCTATGTGCTCTGGTTTTTCAGTGGTTCATTCCTGTTGTTCATCGTCGCCCGTTTGGTTGGGGGAGCTTTTGCCGGAAACCTGTCCGTGGCCACGGCCGCAGTCGCGGATGTAACATCCCGGGAAAACCGCGCCAAGGGCATGGGCATCGTGGGCGTGGCCTTCGGGCTCGGATTTCTTTTCGGCCCCGCCATCGGCAGCATCGCTTCATTCCATGATCTCAGTAAATCCCACCCCAGCCTCACGCAATTTGGCGTGAATCCGTTTTCGCTGCCGGCCCTACTTTCATTCGGATTCAGCCTCGTAAATCTCATTTGGATTTGGCGGCGGTTTCGGGAATCGCTGAATCCGGCCGATCGGAGCAGCGAAACCGTGCGCATCCGGCATCCCCTCCATGAACTGATTCATGCCGAAGCCGGCCCGGCCCGACGGACCAACTGGCTCTATTTCATTTTCACCCTGGCCTTCAGTGGAATGGAATTTTCCCTGCCATTTCTGGCGGCCGAGCGCTTCGGTTATCAGCCGACCGATATGTTCAAGATCTTCGTTTTTCTCGGGCTGGTGTTGATCCTCACCCAAGGAGGGATTGTGCGTCGCGCCGTCCCACGCTTTGGGGAAAAGCCCGTGCTGCTGAACGGCTTGTTTATGGTCTGTTTGGGCATCGCCCTGATCGGATTGGCCGGTTCCAACCCGTGGTTTTATGCCGGACTGGCGGCCATTGGCATCGGCGCCGGTTTAACCAACCCCACCGTATCATCTTTGGTTTCCCTCTATAGCCCGCCCACCCACCAAGGGCGGATGTTGGGAATATTTCGCTCCCTGGGTTCGCTGGCCCGGGGGATCGGACCCTTGATTGCCTGTCTCGCCTATTGGTGGCTGGGCGGCACCATCACATACTTGGCCGTGGCCGCCGTGGTCATTGCCCCTTGGTTAATGACCCTGCACCTGCCCAAACCCGAAAAATAATGCGGCAGTCCGCCCTCATCTTCTGCCTCGCCGGAGCCTTTCTGCTATTGGCCGGGGGGTGCAAATCCCTGCAGCGCGAGGCACCGCGGCCGGGCCGCACCAGCATTTCCAGTCCGTTGGTCGTCCTGCCGGCGGAAACCATTGGCAATTATCTGATCGTCGAAGGGAAATGGGATCGGCACGGGCCCTACCATTTTCTCGTCGATACCGGTTCATCGGTCACCCACGTATCGCCCGAACTTGCGGAGCGTTATCGATCGAAGAACATTCCCCCGGCGGGTATTCGACCGGTGATGGTGAAATCGGCTGCGGGTGATATCATCAAGTTACCCGAGATCACCCTGAGCCTGATCAAGCTGGGTGATGCGCGCTTCGAAGACGTGCCGGTGCTGATCTACGATTGCACCCCGTTGTCGGACCATCTCGGCATCAAAATTGACGGCATCCTCGGTTTCCCTCTTTTCCGCGACACCCTGATGACTTTGGATTATCCCCAGTCGCGCATCATAATTTCTCCTTACAATCCCGCGGCACTCGTGCCGGGCCGGACCATTGCATTTAATAATGACCATCGCACCCCGCAGATCCCCCTTGATCTGGGCCAAGTGCAAATTGATGCGCTGATCGACAGTGGAAGCGATGCGGCGCTCAACTTGAATCCTCAAGGCCTCACGTTGGATTACGCCGTGAAACCCCGACCGGCGGTAATAATGGGCACATTGTCGGGGGATCACCTGCAATATGCTGCGCGGCTGCAGGACAGTCTAAGCATTGGCGATTACGTCGTGCGCCAACCCTTGGTCTACTTGACGGACGGGTTCACCTCACTTGGCGGGGATGTGCTGAGACATTTCAGTCTCACCTTTGATCAGGAACGCAACCGGGTGACCATCTATCGCGAATCGCGCGACCCAATCTACATCCCGGCCAAACGCAGCACGGGGCTGACCTTCAGCAAGACCCCCGCCTACTGGCGTGTGGCCGGCGTGGTGCCGGATACCCCTGCGAGTGTCAGTGGAGTGCAAGCCGGTGATCTGGTCAGCCGGATCAACGGCGAACCGATCACCCAGTGGAATCTGGGCCGTTACGAACAACTCATCCGCGAGGCATCGGAAATCACTTATACTTTCCTGAGTGGCACCACGGAATCATCCCGCACGCTGCAAGTGATCGCCTTGGTGCCGTAACTAATCAGGTAACACGACGCAGGCGAAATACCCCCGCCCCATCGTGCCCGGATTGCCACGGGAAACTTAATTCGGTGTGCTCCAATTTGAAAGGACCACCTGCTCGGCTGTCGAAGAAGGCTTTGATGACTTTCTCGTTTTCCTCCGCATCGATACTGCAGGTGGAATAGACCAGCCGCCCTCCGGGCGCCACGAAACGCGCCGCGGCATGCAGCAAGGCAAGTTGCTGTTTGGGGTG
Organism: Cephaloticoccus sp.; assembly: GCA_030833445.1. Classification (GTDB taxonomy): domain Bacteria; phylum Verrucomicrobiota; class Verrucomicrobiia; order Opitutales; family Opitutaceae; genus Cephaloticoccus. The sequence goes on from JAURHD010000019.1 coordinate 38,504, forward strand.
CTTGCGGAAATCGCCTTCCTGCAAACGCCACTTCACGTCGACCCGGTGCCGCATCACGCCCGTGTTGCTGCAGGGTGCGTCAATCAGCACGGCGGCATAGGTCGTCGGCAGATTGTGCTCGAGCAGAATTTTGCCCAATCCTTCCAGGAGATCCGCCTGCACCAAGGCCACTTCCGGACCGGTGATTTTCGCGAGATTCTCTTTCAAGCGGTCAATCCGGGCACCAGGCAAATCCAGCGCGACGATCTGTCCGCCCGGCCCTTGGGCTGTCATGGTATCGGCGATCAAAAGACTCTTGCCGCCGGGGGCCGCGCAAAGATCCAACACCGATTCGCCGGCGGATAGTTCCAAGGCCGACACCGCCAGTCGCGTGGCCGGATCCTGCAAATATACCTTGCCCGACTTAAGCAGCGGTTCGACCTCCGTCCAACGCCCAGGCCCGATCTCGAAATAGCCGGGCCACTCCGTGGGAGTCAGAAAATCTGGCGGGGGCGTTCCGGCGTCGCGCCAACGCAGACAGGCCCGGGCCGGGGTTTGATTCCACTCCAATAGTTTGCGCGTGGTTTCCGCTCCATATTGCACCAGCCAACGGCGCACCATCCACTCGGGGTGGGAAAAATACTGTGCCAACACTTCCGCCGTCGCGAGTTTCGATGGAGCGGGTTGAGCCAACAAAGGGGCCAATTTGCGGACTACCGCATTGACCAAACGTGCCTCGGCTGGACTGGCCAACTGCTTGGTTTGCTCAACCGCATGGTGCACAATCTTGGCCACCATGCCGTCCTCGGGTGCACTATTGGCCGCCTCAATCAGTTCAAATCCCGCGATAAATAAAACGGCCCGAGTCGCAAAGCGCGGCGGATGGGCAATCAAACCGTCCAGTGCGGACTCTATCCGGCCGGAATGGCGCACCACGCCATACACAAGATGTTGGCAGCGAGCACGATCCGACACCGACATCCGTGCCGGCATGGTTTCAAGCAGGGTATCGACCCGTTCACGCAAATCGAGCCAGCGAGCGATGAATCGCGCTGCCTGCGGCCAAGCCGCGACGCTATCCGCTGCAGAGGCACTCATAGGTTAAATCCGACACACTGTTTGACAACGCTAGTCATTGTAAGCTGAACTTAATCCTTTCAGGCCTTTAAACACGCAATCATGAATTCAGAAGCAGTCTCCGCGCTCATCGCTAAAAATCCGTCTCTCAAGGCATCCAAAGCCAAGATCGAGGCCATGGAACCCGGGGCCTACTGTGTGCACCGCAGCTGGGGTTTCGGCCAAATCAAGAGCTACGACGAAGGGGCGCAGCGCCTAATCATCGACTTTAAGGACAAGTCCAACCATCCGATGGACCCGGTTTTCTGCATCTCCACGATGGAAGTGTTGCCCGCCAACCACTTGCTGGTTCGCAAGGAGACCGACACCGCCAAGATTACCGAGTTGATCGCGGAAAATCCAGCCCAACTGATTGTCGAGGCACTTGAGTCCTACGAGAACAATGCCGCCACCGCCATCGAGATTGAGATCGTGCTGACCCAAGTTGTCGGCCCGGACAAATTTAAGAAGTGGTGGTCATCCGCCCGCAAAGCCATCGCCAAGGACCCTCGCATCACGGTGCCGGAAAAGAAGACCGAGTGCTATATCCTGCGCGAAACCCCCATATCGGCTGAAGACGAAATTCTCGAGCAGTTCAAATCCACTCGCTCCGCCCGCCGTCGTATCGCCCTCGCCGTCGAGTTGCTCGATACCGCTACCAAGAAGGACATCAAGGACGAGTTGAATGAAATCCTGTCCGGCGTCGTCGACGCCGTGCGCGACAGTAATCAAATCGACAGTGCTGAGCGTCTCTACGGTGCCGCTGTGCGTGATGATCTGGCGAAGCTACTCGGCTCGACCGAGGAACAGGAACCCACGCAAGCTTCCCTCATCGCCGAAGTCCGTGATCTGGCGGGTATTGCCGAAAACATTCCGGTTCATTTCCAGCGCCGCTATCTCGACCTGATCAACACGACTCATCCGATCGAGTCGCGCGACATCATCTTCAATTTGCTGAAAGTTTCCCAAGGCAAGTTCACCACCGAGTGCATCAACTTCCTCGTGGAACACGATCACGCCGCCGAACTCGCCGCCGCGCTCAAGCGCTGGCAAACCGAGCAAAATTTGCGCGCCCCGGTCCTCCTCTGGATCGTCAAGAACCGCCATTCCAAGAAATTCGCCAAGCTGCTCAATGACCTCATCACGCCCCGCCTGTTGAGCGCGATTTTCTTCGCGATCGATTACGAGGCCCTGCAGGCCTCGACCACGCGCCGTATTCCATTGGCCGACATTCTCAGCGACGACACCGACCTGATCGCCGATCTGCTTTCCACCGCGGATCCCGAGACTGCCCGCGATCTCGCGAACACGCTGTTGCTCAATCAAGGATTTGAGGAACTGACCAAGAAGTCCCTCCTCGCCCGCTTCATCAAGATCTTCCCGAAGATCCAGTCGCTGGTCGCCGCTGATGCCGAGAGCAAGGACGAGCAACTGCTCGTCTCCCGCGCCAGCCACGCCCGCAAGCGCGAGGAATACGAGACCATCGTCTCGAAGAAGATTCCCGAGAATTCCAAGGCCATCGCCACCGCCCGCGAGCACGGCGACCTCAAGGAAAATTCCGAATACAAGATGGCCAAGCAGGACCAGCAGGTTCTCATGTCCCAGAAGACCAGCCTCGAACGCGACCTCGGCCGCGCGCGCATCACCGACTTCACCGACGCTTCGATGGATCAGGCCAGTGTTGGCAGTATCGTCGAGGTCAAGAACGTCGCCAATGGCCAGGTCACCAAATACACCATCTTGGGTGCCTGGGATGGCGAGCCGGACAAAAATATCATCTCCTACAAGACCGCCCTCGGCACCGCCATCGTCGGCAAGAAGGTCGGCGAAACGGTCAACGTCAAGTCCGGCACCAACGAGGAGGATTACACCATCCTTAGCCTCGCTCGCTACGTCGATACCCTGTAATCCAATCGGGTGAGCGCTGCCACCAGCAGTTTTATCAAGCCCCAGCCTTTATGGTTGGGGCTTTTTTCCGCCCAGCCGGCCAACCTCTGATGTCACTGCTGCTCAAAGGCTTTGCCATTGGTCTGGCGATCTCCGCCCCGGTCGGGCCGATCGGCCTGCTCTGCATCCGCCGCTCCATGGTGGACGGTCGGCTGGCCGGATTGTTCACCGGTTTGGGTGCGGCCACGGCCGACGCCATTTATGGACTGATTGCGGTGCTGGGCCTGTCCGCCGTGACCACGCTGCTGCTCACCCACACCACCGCGATCCATTTGGCGGGTGGCATCTTCCTGATTTACCTCGGGACGCACATGATGCGGAGCAAACCACCGGTGCTGAATGCTGGAACCGGCCGAACCCGCAGCTTGAGCGGCGCCTATTTCAGCACAGTTTTCCTGACCTTGGCCAACCCCATCACCATACTGGCCTTCATCGGTATCTTCAGCGGACTGGGGATTAGCATGAGCACCACCGGCCACCCGTGGAATGCCGGCAGTCTGGTGCTCGGCGTATTCTTGGGTTCCTGTTCCTGGTGGCTCTGCTTGAGCAGTGGAGCCAGTTGGATTTCGGGCCGGCTGAATCCGGAAAATCTGCATAGAATCAGTCTGGTCGCCGGCGGTCTTATCATTGGCTTTGGTGTCTGGCAGATCGGTCAACTTCTGGTGGCATGGATCGGTTGAGTGGTCGGTAGGTTTACCAACGTGCGGTGTTGTCTGAAAAATTGCATTTCAGCCGACACTCCCCATGTTCAGGTCCGTTGAATGCCTCTTGGGACATCTTAAAAGTTATCTCCGACCCGACGCGCCTGCGTTTGCTCGCCCTCTTGCTCCGCGAAGAGCTCTCCGTGGCGGAATTGCAGGATGTCCTCGTAATGGGGCAGTCCAGAATTTCCTCGCAGCTCGCCCTGCTGCGCCAAGCCGGCATCGTTCACGATCGGCGGGAAGGCAAAAAGGCCTTCTATTCATTGCGCACCGGTCTGCCGGAAAAACACCTGGCCCTCGTGCGCGCTGCGTTGACCGCGGTAGACGACCTCTCAGTCCTTCATGAGGACGGCGAAAACCTTGATCGCATCCTGCAGAAACGGCGCCGCACCCAGGAACAGTATTTCAATCTGATCGCCGGTCGATTGGGCAAAAACTATTGTCCCGGGCGTTCATGGGAAGCCATCGGTCATCTCGCTTTGCGGCTGGCTCCGGCCATCACCGTCGCTGATCTCGGCGCAGGTGAAGGGCTGATCTCCCAACTGCTCGCCCGTCGGGCCAAGCAGGTATGGTGCATCGATAATTCGTCCCGCATGGTCGAGGTCGGCACCGAGCTCGCTCAGAAAAACGGTTTGGATAATCTCGGTTACAAACTGGGAGACATTGAACAGGTCCCCTTGCCGGACAAGTCAGTGGATCTCGCCATACTTTCCCAAGCGTTGCATCACGCCCAGCATCCACAAACGGCCGTCAACGAAGCGCACCGTATTTTGAAACCGGGTGGCCAGATCCTGATTCTTGACCTGAATGAGCATACCTTCGAAAAGGCCCGTGAGCTCTACGCCGATGTCTGGCTCGGCTTCAAGGAAAGCACGCTGCACGGCTTCCTGAAGCAAGCCGGCTTTACCAAGGTCGAGGTTAACGCAGTCGCGAGTGAAGAATCGGAACCGCATTTTATCACCCTGCTCGCAAGCGGGGTGAAAAGCGGAAAGTAGGATCGCCTCTCAGCCTCAGTAATGCGGCGGTCGCTCGTCCGTCAGACCGCCGGGTGATCCCTCTGTATCGCCGGTTTCTGAAAACCTCGCCCGTATCCCAGCGAGATCACCCTTCAAACGCTCAAGGGTTTCCGCCAGCTCAAGCATCACCTTGTCCTGTTCGACCACGTGCCGTTCCAAGTAAGCGATCTTCTCCTCCAATCGTTGCAGCGAATCACTCATCCCGATTGTTTCTTCAGTTCTTCGATCTCCGGAATCACCACCCGTTGATAGCAGTCCGGGCAGACCGAGTGACTGAATTCACTGCCGGTGCGTTCGTTGATGTAGCCCTCGATCTGCTGCCAGTAATTTTTGTCGTCGCGGATCTTTTTGCAGTAGGAACATATCGGCATCAATTCCTCCAACTGTTGCAACTTCCGGGTAAACCCCAGGATCCGCCCGGCCACGCGCAAACGCATCCAAAGATCATTATACTTGAGCGGCTTGGTTAGAAAATCATCAACCCCGGCGTCGGCCGCCTCGCGCTGGTTGGCCTCGGTTGCATCGACCCCGGTCAGCAGCACAAAATAAACATAGTCTTCACGGGCCCGCTCGCGGATTCGTCGGCAAAGTTCCAAGCCGTCCACCTCTGGCATCATCCAGTCACTGACCACAATCCGGATCGGTTCGACCTGCAATTTGGCCCAAGCATCCTCGCCGTTTTCTGCCGCTACGACGTCATAACCCAGCTTGGTCAAGGCCTGAACCAACACGCGACGCGCCACGACATCGTCTTCTACTGCGAGAACTTTGGTTGGTGGAATACTCACGCTATTAGATCGAAAGTTGAGTCAAGATGCTCAACCCGCGCCTTCATTCAATAGTTTCCTCAGGTCTGCTGCAACCGTGACTGGAGCTTGGCAGGTAAAATTTTCACAAAGATAGGCCGTGGCACGCCCATTCACCGGCTTCATAGCCGCCATAGCCGGGACTTTCTGCTGCAGCCAGGAATTTTGGGCATCTCCGGGCATAACAGCGAGCAAGCTGCGGCGAGGTCCCAAACGTTCGCGACAGACCGCCGCCAATGCCTTGAAATCATCCTTGGTCGGATCTCCGGCGATCACGACCTGCCGGGGCACCTCCAAGGCGCGTTCGAGCGCACACAGCATCTCGGGCAGTGCATGGGGCGTGGCGGACCAGACAGCTTGCATCGCCACTATTGCACACCGTCCGCGCACCCGCCGGGATTCATCCTGCGTAATCGCGGCCAGTCGCAGCAGATTGGCCGCGGCCACGGAACCGGGCGTGGGTTCAGCCCCATCGTAATCCTCTTTCAAGCGCAGGATGATACTGGCATCCCCTTCCGCGGAGTTGAAATACCCCCCGGCTTCGGCATCGAGAAACAACCGATCCATCGTCTCCTGCAAACGATCCGCCCATTGCAGCCAACGCTCCTCAAAGGTCGCTTCGTAAAGCTCCAGTAACCCGGCGATGAAATAAGCATAGTCCTCGGCAAATCCTTCATTGGCGCCGCGACCATTACGGAAGTTGCGATAAAGCACCCCACGCGAGTCATCATACAATTCCCGGTGCACAAACTCCGCCGCCCGGACCGCCGCCGATCGATACGCCCCGCGCTGGTCATCAAGGCAGGCCGCCGGGGCCACCGCACCTCGGGCCAAGGCCGAAATCATCAAACCATTCCAAGCGGTGATCACTTTATCATCAAGATGGGGCCGGGGCCGATGTGCCCGCACCGCGCGCAATCGTTCCAAGATTGTCGCCAGTATTTCGGCCGCTACTTCCGGCTCAAGTCCATGCGTCTTCGCACTCACCAGCAAGGACCGTCGTTGGTGCAGGATATTCTTCAGCACAAACTCACCCTGGGGATCCTGGGGCGGCGGGACGTTACCCTCCGGCTTGACCCCAAAGTGATCGCAGAAAAAAGCGGCGTCATCGCCCAGCAATTGCTGCAGTTCATTATGCGACCAGACATAGAATGCCCCTTCAGCGTGATCAACCGCGCCATGAGTCAGCAAGGAATCGGCGTCCTCCGCCGAATAGAAACCGCCATCAGGATGCGTCAGGTCGCGTAGCACATAATCAAATATTCCCTTGGCGACCCAAGCGAACCGTTCGTCGCCGGTGGCCAGCTGGGCATCGAGCAGATTCACGGCAATCTGCGCCTGATCGTAGAGCATTTTCTCGAAGTGCGGCACAAACCAGCCGTCATCCACCGCGTAACGATGAAATCCGCCGCCGATGTGATCGTGAATTCCGCCCGCGGCCATTTTCTGCAATGTCGTGGTGGCGAGTCGGACCGCCTCGCGGCCCAATTCTGATTCCACTCCCTGCACCGCGGCGCAGCGAAACAGGAAATTCAAATTTGAAGCTCGGGGGAATTTTGGCGCGCCACCAAATCCCCCCTGCTGTTCGTCGAAGCTTTCAAAAAAATACTGATAGCCTTTTTCGAAGGCGGTGCCGCCCCATTCCGCCAGTTCCGCCCCGGGATCAACCACGGTGTTACGCCCAGCATAGTATTCGCGCAGCGAACCAATCACTCGTTCGGATTCGCGTATCAGTTTGTCTCGTTCATCCACCCAGCCCTTGGCGATAGCTTTCAACATGGACGGAAATCCCGCGCGACCCTGTCGATCCTCTGGCGGAAAATACGTGCCGCCAAAAAAGGGCTTCAGTTCCGGGGTCAGCCACGCGCTCAAGGGCCAGCCCCCGTGACCGGTCAGCGCCTGCACGTAGCTCATGTAAACCTTGTCCACATCCGGTCGTTCCTCCCGGTCCACCTTGATCGAAACGAAATACTCATTGAGTAGTGCCGCCACGTCTTCGTTTTCAAACGATTCATGCGCCATCACATGGCACCAATGGCAGGTCGAGTAACCGATACTCAGAAAGATCGGTTTTTGTTCCAATCGCGCCTTGGCAAAGGCCGCTTCTCCCCACGGCAACCATTGCACGGGATTACCGGCATGTTGCAGCAGATAGGGAGACTTCTCGGTCGCAAGCGCGTTGGCCATAAAGGGAAACGGTCGCGCAAATTCGGACGGATGCAAAGTTTTCCGCCCAATAATACCGATTCGGTTTCCTGCCCACGCTTGAGTTTCGGAGGGCAAAGCGTCTTCGTCATACCACATGTCCGCCACCCGCGTTGAAACCGTCGATGTAATCCTGCCCCTCGTGCAATCCGAGGATGCCACGGCGCGCACCCAAGCGGCCGCCCGGGCCTTGGGTTTGCCCGTCAGCCGGATCCGCGAGGTGCGCCTGCGCAAGCATTCGATCGATGCCCGCAAACGGGATATCAAGATCCAGCTCCGTCTCGAAGTCGGCATCGACACGCCATTGCCAGTCGAGTCTCTGCCACGACCGGACTACCCCACTCTGTCAACCACTGCGCCCCGCGTCCTCGTTATCGGCTCGGGACCCGCCGGCTTGTTTGCCGCCCTCGATTTGATCAAGCGCGGCGTGAAACCCATCGTCTTGGAACGCGGCAAGGATGCCTCCGCGCGACGTTTCGATCTCGCACCGATCCTGCGGGAAGGCCGCGTCATCGAAGATTCCAACTACTGTTTCGGCGAAGGCGGGGCCGGCACGTTTTCCGATGGAAAACTCTACACCCGCGCCACCAAACGCGGACCCGTGGCGGAGGTCTACGATACCTTCGTAGCCCATGGCGCCCCCGCCCAAATCCTCGTCGATTCTCACCCGCACATCGGCTCGAATTTGTTACCCAACGTGGTCAAGGCGATGCGCCAAAGCATTCTCTCCGCCGGCGGTGAAGTCCATTTCGGCGCGAAGGTCACCGGATTATTGCGCAAAGACGGACGTCTGCTCGGGGTCACAACCGCCGATGGCCGTGAGTTTTTGGGTGATGCCACGATCTTGGCCACCGGTCACAGCGCACGGGATATTTATCAGTTGTTGCACCGCGAAGGTGTCCGACTGGAACAAAAGCCGTTTGCCGTTGGCGTGCGCATTGAGCATGCGCAGGGTTTCATCGACAGTCGGCAATACCACTATCCTGCCGGACAGGAACGCCCCCATTTGTTACCGGCTGCAAGTTACCGGCTTGCGACCAAGATCAACGACCGTGGAGTTCACTCTTTCTGCATGTGCCCGGGAGGATTTATTGTGCCCGCGGCTACGGAAAACGATGAAGTCGTTGTCAATGGCATGAGCCTATCGCGACGCGATTCACCGTTCGCCAACAGCGGTTTTGTCGTCACGGTCGAACCCGAGGACACGGCCCAGTGGCAGGAGGAACACGGCGTCCTAGCAGGCATCGCCATGCAGAAATCACTGGAGCAAGCGGCCAAGCTCGCGGGCGGAGGTGGTCAGGTGGCCCCGGCCCAGCGCGTGACCGACTTTATGGCCGGATTGGTTTCTAGTTCGCTGGATCCCACCAGTTATTTTCCGGGACTGAATCCCGCCCGCCTCGACAAGTTGCTGCCCGGGCCGATTGCCTGGCGCATGAAGCAGGGCCTGAAATTGTTCGGTCAACAAATGCCGGGCTACGTCAGCTCCTCAGCCCAACTCATCGGGGTTGAAACCCGCACGAGCTCACCCGTGCGCATCCCCCGTGACGATACGACCCTCCAACACCCGGAGGTCGCCGGGTTGTATCCTTGCGGGGAAGGTGCTGGCTTTGCCGGCGGGATCGTCAGCGCCGCCCTCGACGGGCTGCGCTGCGCAGAAGCCGCCGCGCTTACTTGCCGAGGACCCAGTTGAAGATCAACGGCGCGACAATCGTCGCATCGCTTTCGACGATAAACTTCGGCGTGGAGCCCGCGAGTTTGCCCCAAGTGATCTTTTCATTCGGCACCGCCCCGGAATAGCTGCCGTAGCTGGTGGTGGAATCGCTGATCTGCGCAAAGTAGCCCCAGAGCGGCACGCCCGTGCGTTGCAAATCTTGGTGCAGCATCGGCACTACACAAATCGGAAAATCTCCGGCGATACCGCCGCCGATTTGGAAGAACCCGATCGAGCCTTCACCATTCTTCAGCTTCTTCGCGGTCTTCGTATACCACGCGGCCAGCCAGGTCATGTATTCGATACCCGTGCGAACCGTGTGCACATTCTTGATTTCGCCCGTCACGCAGCGCCCCGCATACATATTACCCAAGGTAGCATCTTCCCAACCGGGCACGATAATCGGCAGGTTCTTTTCGCAGGCGGCGAGCATCCAGGAATTCTTGGGGTCGATCTGGTAGCTCTTCTTCAGCTTACCGCCCCGGATGATCTTATACATGAACTCATGCGGAAAATAGCGTTCACCCGCTTGATCCGCCTTGGTCCATTCATCCGCCACCACGGCCTCGATCCGACGCATGGCTTCCATTTCGGGAATACAGGTATCGGTCACCCGGTTCATGTGACGTTCCACCAGGGCCACTTCGTCCTCCGCTGTCAGGTGACGATAGTGCGGCACGCGCTCATAGTAATCGTGGGCCACCAAGTTGAAGATATCCTCTTCCAGATTGGCACCGGTGCAGACAATTGCGTGGACCTTGTCCTTGCGAATCATCTCGGCGAGCGAGATACCGAGTTCGGCCGTGGACATGGCACCGGCCAAGGTGACCAGCATTTTTCCGCCAGCTTTCAAGTGGGTTTCGTAGCCCTTGGCCGTATCGAGAAGGGCGGCCGCGTTAAAATGGCGGTAGTTGTGCGCGATAAACTTGGAGATCGGGCCCTTCTTGGCCGCCAGCTTGGCGTTGACGGACTCCGGCTTAACCTTGGCTTTTTTAGCTTTCATGTATGCCCAATGCATAGCAGTCCCGCCCCGCTATTCACTATAAAAAACTTCCCCGGTGAAAATCGTCACAACTGCACCTGCCGCAAAGCCTCACCCGCGGCACGAGTCGCGGCATGCTCCGGGCCATATTTTTTCAAACTTTGCTCATAGACTGCCTGATAGAGCACCGCCGCTTTCGCCGGTTGATTCTGGTGGAAATAGGCCGCCGCCAGTTCGGATTTAACCTCCAAGGTAATCGTAGCGTTTTCCCCGATGCGGGTCTCCGCCGCGGAAACCGCCGGCTCCAACAACCCTACGGCCCGAGCCCAATCATCCTGCGCGATTGCAATCCTCGCCATGAGTCGGGTCGCCTCCAGAGAATCCGTGTAACCCAGGCCGAAGCCACGCATAAGCCCATCCAAGGCAGGGCTCAGCAATGCACTAGCCTCCTCGAAACGACCGGCATCGTAACTGAGGGTCGCACGCAACAAGCCGACATTGAGGGTGGCGGGATGGTCTGGGCACACCACCTTGACCAGCAACGCTGCCGTCGGCGGCAGGAGTTGTTGTGCCGCACTTTCATCATGCGCAGCCACCAACACCCCGCCGAGAATCACCGCCGTTGACCTGACCTCGCTATTTTGAGCCACCTTTGATGTTAGTCTGGGCCCCAGAAAGGACCCAGACCATGAAAG
>JAURHD010000001.1 GCA_030833445.1 Cephaloticoccus sp.
CCTCAGCTTCTAAGCTGGGTCGTTACTCCTAACGTCTGCCTTTCGAGGGCGGAGACCTCCGGGTCTCCGCCCTTTTTATTGCTAAAATTAATCCCGGGCGTGTAACTGAATTCCAGCCTAGAGGCGTCTCAATTGAACATCCATATCTACACCCCATGAAATCCACGCTCACTTTAGTCTGTATGGTTACCGCCGCCTTTTTGGCTGGTTGCGAAATGTCCGGCGTCTCCGGTCGGATCGAAGAAAAGTCCGCGGTCTTCAGCAGCCTCACCCCGGAGCAAAAACAGATCATCGAGGCCGGGGACATCGATCTCGGGTTCACCCCTGACATGGTGTATATGGCTTTGGGCAAACCCTCGATGTCTGAGGTCAAGGACAGTCCCGATGGCCCCGTGACCATGTGGACCTACAATCGGTATTACCCCAGCAATCGCGCCGTCTCAATCAGCGTATCCTATGCCAGCGGCATGCATGATGTCTCACCCAATGCTAGACCCTACGAAAACCGGCTGCGGCCCCAAGCTGATCAATCTCAACGCGGTTTTGTAGAAAATAATGGTCCCTCGATGGCACCGGAACCCGCCGACCTTCCGGCCGATACACTCTACGTGCTTTTCTTCAAGGGGCAGGTTTATGATCTTAAGCTGGCCAGCCAAGGCTAAGGCTGGGTTGGTTTACACGTATGCCCCGCGCGAAAACCAAATCTATTTCCAATAAAAAGGCCCTGATCCCCGTTCGCGCGGTGGACTTCGTGATGTATAACACGAAGGACATCAAAAAGACGCGGGCCTTTTATCAAAAGTTGTTCGGGTTTAAGAAGGGGGAAGAATGGAATGATTGGTGGTCAGAGTTTGCCACCGAACCCCTGACGCTCTGCTTGAACGGGACCGAGCACGATCGTCACCCTGATTGGGATTGGAGCGGTCCGGCCTGCGTAGCCTTGGCGGTGGACGATGTGCCTGCAGCTATTGCCAAGTGCCACAAAAAGGGGGTCAAGGTGCTGATTAAACCGACCGAAACCCGGGTTTGCTGGATGGCTTGGATCGCAGATCCTGACGGAAACCGGATCTGCCTGCATTCACGCAAGGACGGAACCTCCGGGTAAATTACCACCCGACGGATGCGCACGAGTTGCGCGAATCGCCGGGTTGTAATGTGCCAACGCCCTGCCGGGCAGGAGAATTACTCCTTCCAATAGCCTTCGTAAAACCGGTAGCCATTGCCTTCTTTCACCCAGCGTGGATCAACCCATTGCGCGGTCGGAGTGGACGGCATAGCCCAGTGTCCGGACATCCATTCATAGCGTTGATTACGCCAGGTCCAGAATCCCTCTATCCAGACGTAAGCGGATGAAGGACGATCCGGACGTGCGATCGGCACATCTTTGCGCGGCGGCGGTGTCTGGGTAACAATAATCGTGCTGGTCGCTGCGTTGGATGCCGTGGCTGGTTGAGTTGTCACAACCACGGGCGATGAGGTGGTATCCACCGTTGAGGTGGGCGGGGGCGGGGGCGGAGCGGAAGTCACGTGGGATTCCGGTTGGGTGGCACAGCCGGCAATGAGGCAGATGGCGCCACAGACCAGAGATGCCCGACTGAAGTGAGTCACAGGGTGACTACGGGCAGATTGAATTGTTTTCATACCCAATTAGCAGACCCTCAAAATGCCCAGCGGTTCTCACTGGATCGAAAATTAACTGAAGGAGGTGGTAACCCGATAGATCAGCGGCGTTTCTTGAGCAGCACCAATCCGAGGAATACCACGGCCAATACCGCCGGGAGGGCCGCCATTCGACCCAAGGTTGCCAAACCGGCATCGGCTTGCAACGCCGCCCATTCCGTCGCCGACAGGTCGGTGGCGAAACGGCCGCCTAGTTTGGCCACGATACCTTCGTCGTAAAAACGTCCGATCACCGGCAGCACGAAACTCACACTGAGCATGCCTGCGCCGCCCATGATCGCGAGGCCGAGTGCCCCGGTCTTGGGAAAGTTCTCGTTCACATATCCCAGCATGGTGGGCCAGAAGAAACAGACCCCGAGGGCAAAAATGGTCGCCGACCCAAACAGCATGACGCCGCTCGAATGACTCATGGCATAAAGCCCCAAGGCGCTCAGCACCGCACTGACCAGCAGCATCCCGGAAGGAGCCAGCCGGTGCACAAACACACCGGCAAACTGACGCCCCACGGCCATCAGTCCGGTAATCCAGACCAGCACGAGGATGCCCGAAACCCCGGCATTGGTCAGAATATTTGGGATCCATTGGCCCGGCCCGAGCTCGGTTGCCGCGGTCAACAGCATGCAGACCACCATCAGCAGGAACATCGGCCGCACGCAGGCACCAAACATGGCCCCGGTTGAAACTCCGGACTCCACTCGCTCGGTGCGCGGGAATGACTGGCCTAAAAACATGAAACCATAGGCCACGGTGGGCACCAGCATGGCGGCAAATTGGACCTTCCAACCCAGGCCGGCGTGGCCGAAAGCAAAGGCCAGCAATCCGCCGATCACCACCCCACCGGGAAACCAGACGTGGAAATGATTCAGCTTCGTTGTTTTGTCTTTGGGATAAAGGGCCGCAACGAGCGGATTACACGCCGCTTCCACCGAACCGTTGGCAATGCCGAACAACAGTGTGCCGGAATATAGGCTCCAATAATCCCAGGCAAAAATCGTGAGTAGGATGCCGCCGAGATGGCCAAAAAATGCGAGCCCCGCGATCCGCTTCATGCCGATGGCATCGCACAGGGGTCCGCCAAATAGCATGGCCAAGGTAAAGCCCCAGAAGGCCGTGCCGTTGATCCACCCAACCTGTTCATGGGTGAGTTGAAATTCCGTGGCCCAGGCACCCGCGGCTTCGCCGCGCAGTGCAAAACTCATGGCCGTGACAATCAAGGCGACACAACTCGCCGCAAATAGTCGGGAGACATTCATATCGATTGGGGTATGGGGTTGGCGGTCCCGTGACCGCAGGGGGAAAGCATCCCCAGAACAGCAAATCCCTCGTTCACTGTCGAAGCGGAAATCGGAACAGAAAAAAGGCGGCAAGTCCGATGACCGCCGCCGGAAATCAAAAGTGAACCCGGAAGATTAGCCTGCTGCCAGGCTCTTGAACTCGGATACGACGCCCTGCAAGGAACCCTTGGCATCGCCGTAAAGCATGCGCGTGTTGGGCAGCAGGAAGAGTTGGTTTTCCAGTCCGGAGAAACCCGTGCCCTTGCCGCGCTTGAGACAGATCACGGTGCGGGCCTCATGCGCCTTGATGATCGGCATGCCATAGATCGGTGAACCCTTGTCGCTGGAAGCGGCGGGGTTCACCACGTCGTTGGCCCCAATCACGATCGCAACATCCATCGTGGGCATAAGTGGATTAATCGAATCCATCTCGACCAGTTGCTCATAAGGCACGTTGGCTTCGGCGAGCAGCACATTCATGTGTCCGGGCATACGCCCCGCCACCGGGTGAATGGCAAACCGCACCTCGGCACCGTTGTTTTCCAACATCTCACCCAATTCGCGCACCACATGCTGCGCTTGGGAAACCGCCATGCCGTAACCGGGAATGATGACCACCTGCCGAGCGGCTTCGAGCACCGCAAACGTGTCCTCGGCCGAGATCGGTTTGAGTTCGCCCTGCACCACCCCTGCCGACGCTGCACCCGTGCTCGGAACCGGTGCAGCCCCAAAGCCGGAGAAGAGCACATTGGCGAGTGAACGGTTCATCGCCTTGCACATAATGGCGGTCAGGATCACGCCACTGGTGCCAACCAAACAGCCGGCGACCACCAACACGTTGTTGCTGATCACGAAGCCGGCGGCACAGGCCGCGACACCGGAAAGACTGTTCAGCATCGAGATAACCACCGGCATGTCACCCCCACCGATCGGCATGACCAGCGTCCAGCCCAATACGAGGGACAACGTGATAAATACACCGACGGCCATTAGCTGCACTTGGGGATCACCCGACACCACGTAGACAATGCCCGATAGCACGGTAAGGACGACGAACAGACCGTTCACCAAATGCTGGCCCCGAAACAGGATCGGTCGGCCGCTCAACCATTCCGCCAATTTGCAGAAGGCGTAGATCGAGCCAGTAAAGGTAATGCCACCGATCAGGATGGTCAGATAGATCACCGCCGAGGTGAAGGCCGGATGATCTGGCATCACGGTGCCGCCGCGAATGCGGCAATATTCCGCCGCTCCGACAATCAGCGAAGCCAAACC
This sequence comes from Cephaloticoccus sp., assembly GCA_030833445.1. Taxonomy (GTDB): domain Bacteria; phylum Verrucomicrobiota; class Verrucomicrobiia; order Opitutales; family Opitutaceae; genus Cephaloticoccus. The sequence goes on from JAURHD010000001.1 coordinate 4,230, forward strand.
GCCAAAACCATTCAACAGCGCAACCATTTCGGGCATCGAGGTCATCTTGATCAATCTCGCGCAGGCGAGGCCGATCACAGTGCCTGCCACCAAACCGACGACGATCCACTTGTATTCGATCACGTTGTGGTCGAGCAGCGTCACGACGATGGCGATGAGCATGCCGATGCCTGAGATCAGGTTGCCTTTGCGGGCCGTGCCTTGACGCCCGAGCATTTTCAAGCCGAGCACGAACAGAATCGATGCCAGGATATACGCCGAGTTGATCAAGATCTCGCGAGTTTCATTACTCATGACGAACCCTCCTTCTTCGCTGGGGCCGTATCTTTTTTCTTGAACATACCGAGCATGCGGTCGGTGACAAAGTAGCCGCCGATCACATTGATCATCGCGAGGGTAACCGCCGTGGTGCCCAGCACCGTGGTAACCCAGGATCCGTCATCGGCGCCGGCCACAATCAAGGCGCCGACAATGGTCACGCCTGAGATAGCATTCGAGCCCGACATCAGGGGGGTGTGCAGCTGGGACGGGACCTTGGCGATAAGTTCAAAGCCGAGAAATCCGGCGAGCGTAAAAATAAAAAAAAGAAGAATCAGTTCCATGAAAGCGTGGGGTTAGGATTTGGACGCAAACTGCGGGTGCACGATCGCGCCGCCGTGGGTGATGAGACAGCCCTTGAGAATTTCATCCTCCAGATCTGCCTTCAGTGACTTGGCTTGCTCATCCCAGAAATGGGTGAACCAAGCGGCATAGTTGGCGGCGAGCACCTGGGTCGCGTGGTGACCCACCGTGCCTTCCAAACAAGGATGCCCAATGATGATCACCCCGTTGTCGGTGACCACATCTTCGCCGGCTTTCGAGCCTTCCACATTACCGCCACTCTCCACCGCTATATCCACCACCACACTGCCGGACTTCATTCCGGCGAGCATCGCCTTGGTCACGAGCAGGGGTGCATTGCGGCCAAAGAGTTTTGCCGTGGTGATCACGATATCCGACTGGGCAATGATCTTAGCCATTCCGGCTTGTTGCTTGGCGACTTGCTCGGGAGTGAGGGCTTTGGCGTAGCCCCCGGCGGTCTGACCGGTTTCACCGAGATCGATTTTGACGAACTTGGCCCCGAGGGAACGCACCTGCTCTTCCACCACCGGCCGGGTATCAAAAGCCTCGACGCGAGCGCCGAGCCGTTTCGCCGTGGCAATCGCCTGCAAACCCGCGACGCCGGCCCCAATCACAAAGACTCGCGCCGGCAAAATCGTGCCCGCTGGCGTCATCATCATGGGCAAAGCCATCTGCTGACGTTGAGCCGCCTCGATCACCGCCGCGTAACCCGCCAAACTGGCCTGTGAACTGAGCGCATCCATTTTCTGCGCCAATGTCGTGCGCGGAATCATTTCCAAACTCGCCGCACTGACCCCAGCTTGGACAAAGGCTCCGATCAAGTCGGGTTCATTAAAAGGGTCGAGGAAACTCAGGTGCCAGGCACCCCGTTTCATTTTGGCCACTTCCGCCACCGCCGGTTTGCGCACGCGTAAAACCAAATCCGCTGAAGCCAAAGCCGCATCGTGATCCGCGGCAAATTTGACGCCTGCTTTTTCGTAATCGGCATCGACATAGTGGCTGGCAAGACCGAGTCCGGGTTGGACGTGAACCTCGAGACCCAACTTGATCAGACCGGCGGCACTAGTGGGAGTAAGCGCCGCACGAGTCTCACCGGGAGTGGACTCCGCAGTAACATAGCATTTCATACGCAATTCTAGGGGGTTAAAGGAACATTGGACCCTACCTTCAACGCAGACTGCTTCAATGCCATTCACACGTCGAGGCCGTCCCATTGTGTCATGTTGCCCAGCGGGCAGATCATTTACGCGTTTGCGTCACCAAGCGGGATTCGCTTCGTTTTGGGTAAAACCACATGCAACGCACTCTCGTTAAAGACGCCCTCAACTCCACCGGCCCGATCGACACCATCCTACTGCAGGGTTGGGTCCGCACTCGCCGCGATGCCAAGGCATTCTCATTCATAGAACTCAATGATGGTTCCTGCCTCAAAGGCATGCAGGTCATCGTAGACGCAACGCTCCCCGACTATGCAGCGGTCAACCGCGCCAACACGGGCGCATCCGTCTCCGTGCGGGGCAAACTCGTCGAGTCCAAGGGCGGAGGTCAAAAATGGGAAGTAATCGCCGAGACCTTTGCCGTATTGGGCGAGGCCGATACTGACTACCCGCTGCAGAAAAAAGGCCATACCATGGAATTTCTCCGGGAGATTGCGCACCTGCGCCCTCGATCGAATTTGTTTGGCGCCGTGTTTCGGGTGCGCAGCCGGCTGGCCTATGCGGTTCACCAATTTTTTCAGGAACGGAATTTCCACTACGTGCATACGCCGATCGTCACGGCCAGTGATGCTGAAGGTGCAGGGGACATGTTCCGGGTCACCACCCTCGATCTCGCCAACCCGCCCAAAACTGAAAATGGCGAGATCGACAATGCCGAGGACTTCTTCGGCAAAAAAACTTTTCTCACCGTGTCCGGGCAACTGGAGGCGGAGATATTCGCCTGCGCCCTCAGCAACGTCTACACTTTCGGACCGACTTTTCGGGCGGAAAACTCCCACACGTCCCGCCACGCATCTGAGTTTTGGATGATCGAACCCGAAGTCGCTTTTTGCGACCTGCAAGGGGACATGGACCTGGCCGAGGATTTCGTGAAATACCTCATCCGCGACATCCGCGAACAATGCGCCGGTGATTTGGAATTCTTCTCCAAGTTCGTGGACAAGGATCTGCTTACCCGCCTCGACTTCGTGTTGGAAAAACCTTTTGTCCGCTGCAGCTATACCGAGGCAGTGGAAATCCTTGAGCAGAGCGGAAAGACTTGGGAGCATCCCGTCGCTTGGGGCGACAATCTGCAATCGGAACATGAACGCTACCTGACTGAGGAACACTTCAAGTGCCCCGTCACGGTCTACAACTACCCGCGCGCCATCAAGGCGTTCTACATGCGGCAAACTGACGGTTGTGCACCCGGTCGGGAAACGGTCGCAGCCATGGATCTGCTGGTGCCGGGCATCGGCGAAATCATCGGCGGCAGCCAACGCGAAGAACGACTCGACAAGTTGAAGGCCGGCATGGCCCTGCACCATCTCGATGAGAAAAATTATTGGTGGTATCTGGACCTCCGCCGTTACGGCAGCGTGCCCCACGCCGGGTTCGGCCTCGGCTTTGAACGCATGCTGATGTTCGTCACCGGTGTCGCCAATATCCGCGATGTCATCCCATTCGCCCGCACGCCGGGCACGGCGGAATTTTGACACCTGCAGTGAGGCCGCGTTAGGGAGTAACAGATTAGCCGAAATTCATTATTCCGTGCGTCACATAATCCCCACTGATAATGACCTGTCCACGACTGCATTTGTAGAGTAATCCCGTAAACAACGGATAATTACTCTCCTAAACCGTGCATGGCGCGGCCCATATAAAAAGCATCCACATTCAACTAAACGCATCGAAGGCCACTTATGAAAAAATTATTACCCTTGGCCGTCGGTATGGCTGCGTGCCTGCTGGCTGCTATCCCTGCGACCGCCCAGTCACTCATTGGTGCCTGGACTTATGGTGATACCTCGTCGCCGACTTCAACCGGCACAGGAGTGTTCGTGTTTTTATCCAATGGAGCTTATTTTCATGCCGAAAGTGACAACACCGACGATGGGGCCAACGGCATGGATGGAGTGGAACGTGGCACCTACTCTTATAATGATGGCACCGGCACTTTCACTTTCAATTCAAATGCTGTTAACACCAACGGGGGCTGGGGGCTCTCTGATATGACTCCAGGGGATACCTTGGCTATAGATATCTCGGGCGATACTTTTTCCGTGGATGGCGGCGGTTATGATTTCACCCGCGTTACTGGTTCAAACAATTTGATCGGCGCTTGGACTTTTGGTGACAGTCTGAATCCGGATGCCAACGGAACAGGCGTCATCGTATTCATGGAAAATTTGGTATACTTCCATATTGAAACCGACAATACCGACGTAGATGGCATGAACGGGATGGAACGCGGCACCTACACTTGGAATCAAATCACCGGCGCATTCTCCTCGACCCAAGCAGTGGATACCAACGGACAATGGGGATTGTCCGACACCTATTCGGGCATGCTTGTCAGTGTCACGGGCAATACCTTGAATGCCACGGATACCGACGGACCCGGTTCCGGCACTTTCTCAGCCAGCAGGGTCTCAGCCGTGCCTGAACCTTCAACCTATGCTGTGATGGCCGGCGCGTTGGTTCTTGGGATCGCAATCCTTCGTCGCCGTATATAAAACTAAGATCTAATCTTCTTTCTCATAACAAAGGCTAGGTGGGCACCTCGCCTTTGTTGTTTAAAAAAATTGCGGCGTTCGGATGCCGCGCGGCACTCACTCCTTGGTGCTCGACGGTTTCTTTGAGCGGGGACGCTTCGGCGTTTTCTTCGCCTCGGCCTGCACTGGTTTCGCTTGAAGTGAGAGCTCACCTTTGGCGTTTTTGCTCAGCCAAAATGCCTCGCCGGCTTGATCAAGCGTCACGGGTTTCTCGCGGGCTTTCTCCGGCACTTTGAATCCCGTAGCCACTAAGGTCGCCAGCAAATCTTCCGTCGATTGATTGGTTTCCTTGGCGAGGGTTTCAAGATCGGCCGCTTGGGCGCCACCGCGGGCCGGTTTGAGCATTGGCCGCAATCGGGTCAGGATACCATCGGCACCGTTCGACTCACTCTTCCCCGAGTCATTCGATCCGGCATCGGACTTACCTTTCGGTTTCTCTGGAGCTGGATCTGACTTTTTCCGGCCATTGATCCAAACGCCGCCACGCTGATCTTGATTCAGCCACCACAATTCGTCGCCAATTTCAATGGGCGCAGCTTCCTGGTCCTTATCAGGCAGCGCCAAACCAAGGGTGACAAAGGCCGCCATCAGTTCCTGTTCAGAGCATTTGAAGGCACGCGTTAGAAAGCTTACGCTGCCGGCTCCCCCGGCATCATGCCGATTGCGCCGCATCTTGGGCCGAATCGCGTCCAATAGATCAGATCCTTCAGGCAGAGCCTTGCCAGTGAACTGCGGCTTGGCGGCTTCCTTGGGCTTGGATTTCTCTACAGGTTTTTCCGCCGGTTGCTTGGCGGTCGGTTTGGATTCTTCGGCCACCTCAATCGGCTGACCGGGCACGATTCGATACACCGGCATGGGTTTCTCCTTGGTGTTGATCCAGAGTTCGCCCCGGCGGTTGATATTTACCCAGAAGAGGTCGCCGTCGTATTCGAGATAGGCGGTCTTGGAATCTTCATCCTCCGGCATGACGAATCCGCACTCTTTCAGCGCACCCAACACGTCGGACTCATCGAAGCCCCATTTCTTAGCCAGAAAATCAACGCCCACCGACATGCCGGGACCACGTTGATTGCGGCGCATGTGCGGCCGGATGGCTTCAAAGAAGGTCGGGAGTTCATCTTCCTCGACTAATTGATCCCACTCATCCTTCGGCTCGTCATCATCCGCATCGGGATCCTGATCGCGGGAAGTATCCACGGGACTGCGGTAACCATCATCCGGGGCCACCTGCTCGGCCAAGGCGGTTTCTGGTTCCGTAGCCGGATTGGCAGCCATGCCTTTGAACTTGGCCTCAAACTCAGCGCGAATTTTGTCCGCTTCGGCTTTAGCGGCACTCGCGGCGGCATCTTCCAGAGTCCAGTCACGTTGGGTGGAACGTCGGGCCAGTCCATTGAAGGCCAGGGGATTGTCCGGAGGGGTGCGAAAATCTATCACCTCCCATTCTTCCTTACCCAGATCGTTAAGAAATTTTTCCAACATCGCGGGGGACGCAAAACCGCCTTTGCCGCTGGAGATGACCTTATATTCCCAAATTGCCATAAATGATGATGCTTCCGAAAGGTTTCAGGAATCCCAGATGGCAGGGGTATTGCCGAGCTAAATCTGGTTAAGTCTGACTAAGGCCGGGTGATCGCGGATAGAAACCAGCTGACGGTATAGGTGCTAAGTTGCCCGCCCGGGCCGTTAAGATTGAATTCAAAGGCATGGGTCGCCCAAGGCAGCTCGACGAACAGGTGCGGTCTACCCGCGGCTTCCAGTTGGGCTGCCAAGCGCTCGCTGTGACGCCGCCAGACCAACGTATCGATGGTCCCGTGAATCAAAAGGGTCGGTGGGGTGGTTTCCGTATCAACGTTGAGTTGGGCACTCGCAGAATGATACAGCGAAGCGCGTTCCTCATCGGGGGGTCCGCCCATATATTGGCGCATGAGCTTGAGTGAGTTGAGGGCATCGTCCTCGCGCGACACTGACCAGGCGAACGGCATGTCGTGCGGCGCATAGAACGCGATCACGCCACGAATGGACGGATCGTGAGCGGTGTAGCCTACCGCCGAGGCAATCTGGCCGCCAGCCGATCGACCGAATAAAACCAAACGCGTGGCATTAATCCCCAATTGATGCGCGTGCGACTTCAGCCATGCGATGGCTGCCAACACATCATCACGCTGGGCCGGCCATGGGTGGGCCGGGGCCAATCGATAATCCACCGCCACCACCGCATAACCTTGGGCGACCAACCAATCATCAAAACCTGTAATCTCAGATCGATCGCCGCTATCCCAACCGCCCCCATGCACCACGATGACGCAAGGGCACGGCTCGGATACCTGGGATGGTCGACGAAAATCCAATTTCAATCCCGGGGCATATTCGTGCGTTTCAACCGGGGCCACCGCCGGGATCGCGCGCACCAGACCGCCCAAAGAAAAAACCGGGCCGGTTGGTTTAACCGGGCCGAATACAGCAGCCAAACGATCGGGCAAGGCTCGGCCCACCAGACCTGCCTCCACCAGGGGTTTCAGGAAAAACCCCACCGCCAAAGCACACAGAAGCAGTCCCGGTATAGCCAACCCGACTGATTCGCCCCGGCTAACCCAGATCAATGCCGCCAAACCCAATGGCAAAAATGCGAGCAGATAACCGTATTCGCCCGCCATCAAAGCCAGCTTCCAATTCACCGCGACCGGCACGCGAAACACGGTCAGCAATGACAGACCCAAGCAAAGCATAGCCAATAGAAGTAACAGGAGCTTGGGCACCATACTTCTACTACGTGCTAAATACCGATAAGTTTGAAGCTATTTTCGGCGTGTGCTTGGAGTGTGGCCTGTTTGCATGGCGCTATGCGCCGGCTGGATCAACTACTCGCCAATCTTGGTTACTGTTCACGACGGGAAGCCCGTGACTGGGTCAATGCCGGGCGAGTCACCATCAATGGCAAAATAGCTGACGATTCCGGTCGCAAGGCCGAAGCTGCCAGCGTGCTGGTTGATGGTGAGCCACTCGACCATCCAGACGGGCTCCTGTTGCTGATGCATAAACCAATCGGTCTCGTTTGTTCGCACGATGAGCGCGAGGGGCCCAATGTGTATTCACTCCTGCCGCCACGTTGGCGGCAGCGTAATCCCCAAGTCACCAGTATCGGCCGGCTCGACAAAGAAACCAGCGGACTGCTTTTGTTGACCGACCAATCAGCCTTGGTTCATCGGCTGACGTCACCCAAACACAAAGTGCCGAAGGTCTATCGCGCCCAACTCGATCGCGAAACCCCGGCAGACTTGGCAGCCTTGTTTGCGAGTGGCACCCTGCAGCTCGACGGGGAGAAAACCTCGTGCTCACCCGCGGTGCTGCAAATGATGAGCCCGTTGGAGGCAGAATTGACCCTGACCGAAGGCAAATATCATCAGGTCCGGCGGATGTTTGCGACCCAAGGTTGCACGGTGACGGCACTGCACCGATTCAAGTTCGGCAGTCTGGAACTGGGCGATCTACCAGCCGGCCAATGGCGGGAAATGCCCTTGAGCCATTTTGATCCAGCCTGACTTCGCTCTACAATCAGTCTTGGCGGATGAGCCACTTTGCGAGAGCGTGCCCCCAACATGTATGATTTTCCTCTCAACGGTGCCCAGAAAAAGCACCTTCGTAGCTTAGGTCAGCAACTCGACCCGGTATTGAAGCTGGGGAAAGGTGGCCTGACGCCGGCCTTCCTTTCGGAACTGCAAATTCAGCTGCGGGCCAACGAATTGATCAAACTGCGCTTTCTAGGGCTCGATCGCACCGAAAGGGATACCCTATGCACAACGATTAGCGATGAAGGTCGTTGCGTCTCCTTGGGCACCATCGGGCACACCGCATTGTTCTACCGGCAACAACCAGACAAAGCCAAACGCACCATCACCCTACCCTAGGTTTTATTTTCCGTAATTGCGAATTACCCGAGTTTCGACATGGTGCCGTCTAATCCATTATTCGATGAAAACTCGTATTCTGTCCGTTAGTCTAAGTCTCGCCAGCACTGCGCTCCTTATGGGCGGTTGCAACACCGCTACCGGAAGCGAGTGTCCATAATCAGAGCGCACCCGGGCCTGCCGTTGGCACGGCACTGGGCACCGCCGTCGGCGCGGTCGGCAGTAATGTCGTGGGGGTAGTCACCGGTGCCGCCGAGGGTGCCGCTGCCGCTACGAAAGCCACCTTCACCAACGAGCACCGGATCGTGCGCTCATGGCGCACCGAGACCACTGCCGATGGCCGCACCATCCAGGTGCCGGTTGAAATCGAGGTCGATGAAAACGGACGGCCCATCGAAAAGAAATAAGCCACCACTAATAATTCGGTCGGGCCGGACACAAAAAAGCGCACCCCGCTGGGTGCGCTTTTGTTTTGGCCCTAAACTAGGATTTACCAGCCAACCTTACCCGCATTCTTGGTTTGCTTCGCAATCGAACGCTCCTCTTCCCATACGGTCAGGCCAGTCTTGGGCTGCACGAGGGACATCTGGAACGAATAGGTGTTCTGCGTCACCTTTTTGTTGCGGTCGGTCTGCTGGATCAGCTTCGCGTAGAGGGTGTAGTCAGGCACGAGCAACTTCTGCTTCTTCCCGGACTGCATCTCTTCGAGCTCTGCTGCCTCACTCGCGACCACCGCGCGCTCGCCCAGACCCATCGTGTTGGTGATGGCAATCTTGCCGGTTTGGGTGAGGGCCACCCGGATCTTTTTGATCAGGAGATCGGTATCGATCATCAGGGTGGTCGCGTTGATCACGCGATCAACTGCGAGCACGGCCGGGGTGCGTGGCGCACTGTCCAAGGCGCTGCTGGAAAGCAGCGAATTGACGAGTTGATCGGCCGCATTGGCCCAATCCTGCGAATTGATCGCAGAGGTGTTCACGGCTTCGGGACCTTGCGAATCAATGGTCCGGGTTTCGGTCACGGTTTCACAACCGGTGAGCAAAAGGGATGCACTGATGGTCAGTAGACCCAGCAGCTTGGTGGAAGAATTCATTTTCATAGTTGGAGATGGTTTTATTCGCGGAATTTAAGACGGAAATCCGCAGCGCGTGGTGTAACGGCTACGGTGGAGATAGTTTGAGTTTCACGTCCTTGAAGCAGGATGGACTTCCAAGTTTCATTGGGCGAGTTGACGGCCATGCCATCTTGATCAACCCATTCAAACTTGTAGTTCAAGGTGCGTGATTTGTTTTTCAGGTTCTCCACCGTGGCCTGGATCTTGAGCAAATTGCCCGAGACCGTGGCTTGATTGATGGAAACCACCCGGAAGGTGCCGGCCAACGTGTTATCGGTGATAATACGTTTGTCGGCGACGTAGCTGGGCGCTGCCTCTGACTGGGCACGTTCATACGTGTTCACGTTGGTGGAGCAACCCACCAACATCAGGCCGAGGCCCGCTGCGACCAAGGCCGCGGGTTTGGTAGTGATAAAATACTTCATGGATTTCATTTAAGAGCGAATTGTGAGACGTAAAGCGGAGCCGATGGTGACGCCGACTTTACATAAACAACATTAACTGATCCGGGTTCCACCGTGATCGTCTTTTGGGTTCCCCCGGCGGAGATGGTAAGCTCCCGGTTGGCCGGGGTGGCGATACGGGCATATTGGAATTCCTTGGGCAAGGAGTTCCAAGTGCGGGTATCGGCGATATTGGTGGCGGAGTTAATACCGCCCATGATCAAACCGGCCGCCAGACCGGCCCACATGCCACCACGATCTTCGGCCTGCTTCTGCACCACCGATTGAATGATGGCTTTGGTGGCGGTGGTAATGAGGGTCTTGGTGACAACCAGCGGCCACTCATTTTTGAAGTCATTGGCGATCACGCTGTCCATGCTGGCAACCGTCGACGTATAGACGATCGATTCACCAACGGCTACGCCCAAGGTAGGAATGTAGCTGTCATTATAAACCAGTTTGGGGAAGGATGCGCCCACATAGGCCAGCTTGCTGGTGACCAGGTAGGTGGGAATGTCGATGCGGGTCTGGTCACGTGTAGGTGCGGTGCCGGTCTCGAAGATGACGTAGGTTACATTTTCCGGGGCCTTACCTTTGGCGGCCATGGTGGCAGCCTCCAAATCAGTCGCTACATAAGTGTTTTCTGGCACCATGCTGGCAACGCGCTCGAACGACTTGCGCCCACGTTCCCAATCGGAACCGCCTTCACCCAACACGGTGTAGAACAAACCATCCATAAATACCGCGAACGGATTTACGTAGTCGCCATACGCCTTCATTGGGGCCAGCGAGGCATCCAGGGTGGATTGCAGCAGAGGCCCGGTCTTCGGGTCGTTCATTGCCTTATTGGAATCGTAGGAAGCAGATTTTCCCTCCTCGTCCTTGAGCTTACCTTGACGAGCTAGTTCCACTTCTTCCTGGGCAGCTGAAATCCGCTTTTCATTGGCCGACACCGCATCCCGTTGACGCTCCAGCGAGCGGTTCAGCTCGACGCGGGCTTTGTCCTTCTCACCCAGCGCAAGATAGCTCAGCGCCTTGTAGGCATTCATCATGACCTTGTCGTAGGAACGACCGCGGTATGGCAGGTTGGCTTGATTGGAAATGGCGGCACCAATTTCAGAGCCCACCTTCACTTTGGCTTCTTCCTCCCATTCGTTGACCTTAGTCTCAGCCTCGTCGAAGGCCTGAATCGAACGAGTATAATAATAGGCGTGAACTTCTTCCGGGGTCGGGACCACGGGCACAGCTACAATGGGTTGCCCATTCTCATCGAGGGTCGGAGCGACCGCTTCGGCAGGAAGCGCAACCGGGGGCGGAGACACCATTCCCGGATCCGCCATACTGGCGGCCAGGAGAGTGGCTCCTTGCTCAAGACGGAGGAGGAGTTCGTCTTTTTTGCCGACATTGGCTTCGACCTGACGGTCAATCTGCATCACGGCCTCAGCGAGACTGCCACTCCGAGTGGCTTGGGTGAACTGGGCGGTTTGTTGGGTATAAGTCGCACATCCGCTGCCAACGAGTATCCACGCAAGGGCGCAGCTCGTCAGGGTTAAGGATGCCAACCGGCGGTGGGTGGTGCTGTTGCTTATATTTTTCATGCTGGAAACTGGAAGGTAACTTAAGATGAAACCGAAAAATTAGTCTTCGCTGTCGTCGACATCCTCGATGAGCCGAACCACGGCTCCACGGTCAATGCCGGTGTCTTCAACGATTTCGGCTTGGGAATATTGGGGCGTCACGCGGGTCACCTTTACTTTGCCCACATATACTTCCTCATGCATGACATCACCGGTGTCGGGATCGACCAGGTCGTCTCCCATTATCATCACTTCCCACACTTGGCCGACCTTGATCCCGGATTGATCATTGCGATTGATCGTCACGACTTGGTCCCGCTTGGCGATTACGCGCGCCGGATAAATGAAATCAACCGACCGCAGCGCCAATTTCTTGGCGAGTTCGCGGGTCGCCTGGTTGATGAGGTCATCACTGGCCTCGCCCACCCGATCCACCGTGTTTTTGGAGCGCGCTTCGGAATCGCGGACCTTCACGTTGATATTGGCCGTGCCGACGACGAGACCGGTGGAGCCGACCATAACCTTGGCCACCGCGGACGCTTCAACGGAACGCTGCATCATGGTCTTGCCGAGGGAGGCAAAGGTGCGGGTCTCCTGCCGGTCATTGAAACTGTCGACCCGGATGGTGAGCACATAATCGGCCTTGCTGAAGATGAAGGTGCCGCCAGTGGCGCCGGCTTCCTCCAACAACGCGTCTGCATCAGAACGATCATAGACATCGAAGCGACGGGTATTGACGATGCTGTCATAGACTTGGGAGTCCAAGGCTTGCAGAACTTGCTCAATGGAGAGCGAAACGCCTTGGGCGCACATGCGCTTGGCCACGGCCTCCGTGGAGGTGATCTTGGTGATCACGATGCTTTTCTTGCCACCGCCAGTCTGGGCGGTTGCGAATGGGGTGAAAGCCACCCCGAGGGCGAGTAAGGCGAGGAGAGGACGATAGAGTTTCATATTGGGAATATCTGAGGTTGGTGTCGGGTGTGGATTACCAATCGAAGAGTGAACGTTTTCCCACATTGATGGTGGGAGCGTCATCGGTATCCACCTTGAAGCCGCTGTTCTGCAGCATCGTGGCCTTGCCTTGAAGCACCTTGACTTGGGCATCGGTAAGTTTGGCCCCGTCTTTCAAGGTATTCATGAAAGCGGTGAGTTCCTGCCAACGGGCGAGGCCTTCGGGACTCATCTGCATGGCAATGGTCAAGGTCTGACCTTCGACCGCGTTGATGGTCCGCTCCCAAGTTTGGTATCCTTCGCGGCTAAGTCGGATTTTGCTCAAGCCGGGGCGAAGTTGGATTTTACCGGGGGCTGAACCCACCGCGACCCCGTCGACTTCGACGGAAACGTTGAGCGGAGCCACGGCCAGTTTACCATTGGGAATCGAAACCGTATTTTCCGGTCCAATTTGAACGTCGGGAATGTAAAGATCCGCCGTTTCAACATTGATCGTGATACTGACCGGACCCGCTTTACTGGCAGGGGCCGCAATACGTTTTTGGGCGATCTTGGCCCGGAGGGCACCAGCAATTTGAGTGGTCGCATCATCCAGCAGGTCAGCCAGAATAGGCTCCATGTCAGGATCAACAAATGCCACGGCCACCGTCTGCTTGGGCGCAGATGAACCGGGAGCCGCCACCGGCGTGGAAGGATCGGACGGAACTACCGTAAAGCCCGAATTGGCATGAACCGTATTCTGTTCAGTCTTCGTGGAGGTGACCACTCCGCCGGTGAGTGAACCTCCGGCATTGGCATCGACCACTTTATAGCTCAAACGCAGCGTATAAGTGTAATTGGCCAGTTGAACACCATAGGCGTTCACGTTGCGCTTCTGTTTGGAGAGACTGGTAATGGAGGCAGACAGGATATAATCCGCACCCATGCTCTGCGCCAGGCGCAAGGCGGTGGCTTGATCAGCCAGTTGGGCGGACAACGTTTCATCCGCTTGGTCGGCTGACGGATCCAATTGACGGGCGGCATCCACCACCAGATCGCGGCTCATCAAGCTGAATCCGACGTCCGTGAGTTTGGCGGTGAGTAAATCTTCCAGCACGGGAAGCTGGGTATCGTATTCCGGCCCGGCCCGGTTGGTTACAAATACGGCTGTATTATAAACGTTGTCACCGGAGGATTGTTCTGCGGCGTGGACTGTCACCGTGGCGATGCCCAGGAGCAACATCGCGATTATCATCTTCAATTTATTGATCATGGAGAATTCAGGTTAAATTCGACGATACACCCCCAAAGATCTGTGCAGCGGGGGTTTCGAAACACTTGGATTTCGGGCAAGTATCGTCAATAAGTCTCATTCCAAACGGGATATTTTCCCGGGCTATTGGAACAAGTCAGAGGGATTCCTACTTTCTTTTGAGCAGGGCTCGTTGATAAGCCTTGTTAATGGCCACATCGTAGCCGTTTTCCAGTTCCGGATAGATCGACATGGCAGCGGCCAATGCCTGCTGCAGCCCTGCCTCCTTGCCGTGGGTGACCTGTAAGTAGACCGCATAGTCATCCAAATCGTCAAATGACATGGAAGACGTCTTGGTGATGTATTTTTGCCCGCCCAAGGCAGCCACCGCACCCGCTTCCTTGCCTTTTTTCTTCATAAAACCGGAGGCCAGTCCGCCAAAGGGCACCTTCGAGGCCACGGCATTGCCGGCCATCCCTCCCGCCTTTTCCCCCGCCATCGCGCCAAGTTTTACGTTGAATGTTTTCGTCGCCCACTCGGTCAGTTCGCCGGTCTCGTTATAGGGTAAAAGGTATTTGCCCTTCGTGTTAGGCTTGGGCGTGGGAGCTTCCAAGGTGATCGAGTATTGCGCATACTTGGTCATCAATTGCAGGGCCTTGCCCAAGACAACCTGGGCTTTGATGACATCGGCCATGGTATCGGCGGCACGCAGGGCAACCGGAGTAACGGACAGAATGAATACGGCTAAATAACGAAGTGCTGGTTTCATGAACTGATTTGTTGAGTGGTGGAAAAACTCCTCCCCCGGGCATGGCCAAGGGAGTCAAAACAGTGCTTGAGATAATGAGGCTAAAAACATGAAGCAAGGCCCCAAGGTGCCGCGCCATACGCATACTTGCGTAGAGGTGTTGGCTGGAGCCCACAGTTGACTAGCAGGTCGCCAAGAGTTTTAATCAGGCCAATCGCTTCCGACGAAGCCAATCGCAACCCTCAACCACGGACCCATCATGACCCAAATTGTCATTACCATTTCTTGTCTGCCCGTGGCGGTTGCCTGTCGCGCGTAATTATACGCGCACTTCTACCAATGAGTAAGGCCGCCGCTCCAGGCGGCTTTTTTGCACCCACCACAACGATCTGGGTGCACGCGCCCCGTCACGGTTGAGCGCTTGTTTTACCACTCATTCTTTCCCTTTTCTCCGTTTCCTACGATGACTCTCTCTTCTCTCGGCTGGGATGATGCGCATGCCGCAAATTTTCAGCCCTATCTCAATTCAGATTTTCAACCCGCCCGGGTGGCCCGCGCGCATAAACATGCGTGCGAAGTGCTCATCCCGTCCGGTTTGTTTCCCGCGGCCTGCACCGGCCGCTTGCTGCACGAATCCCTGACTCACGCTGATCTACCGGCCGTCGGTGACTGGGTGGTGGCCCGGGCCCGTCCCGATGGATCCCGTTTGGACATTCATGCCGTGCTACCCCGCCGCACCAAATTCTCCCGACGGGCGGCCGGTGATCGTGACATCGAACAGATTGTCGCCGCCAATGTGGATACGGTGTTTCTCGTATCCTCGCTGGACGATAATTACAATCTGCGCCGGATCGAACGCTACCTCATCATCGCATGGGAGAGTGGCGCCCAACCGGTGGTCGTTCTCAATAAGGCGGATCTTCATTCCGATCCATCCACGGCACAGGCCGAGGTAACCGCGGTAGCCCCGGGTGCACCGGTCATCGCACTCAGCGCACTGGACGGCTCCGGCATCGAAGCCCTCGCACCTTGGTTGACCCCCGGGCAGACAGTCGCCCTTTTGGGTTCATCCGGCGTGGGCAAATCCACGTTGGTCAATTGCCTGTTGGGGGCGGACATTCAGGACACTGGAGGGGTCAGTGAAGCCAACTTCAAAGGGCGGCACACCACCACCCGACGTGAACTCCTGGTCGCACCCTCCGGCGCGCTGGTGATCGATACCCCGGGGATGCGCGAGCTGCAATTCTGGCCGGCCGATGCAGCCGCGGTGGACGATACCTTTTCCGACCTCTTGGAAATTACCCGCCAATGCCGGTTTCACGATTGTCGCCACAACGGTGAACCCGGTTGTGCCGTGGTGGCGGCGCTCGATTCGGGCGAATTGGACGCGGCGCGCTGGGACAGTTATCTGAAACTGCAACGCGAACAGGCCTTCGCGGCCCGCAAGGCCGACGCCAGTTTGGAACGAGTCGCCAAGCAATCGTGGAAAAAACTCACCGCCCTGGGTCGCGAACGCGCGCGTTGGAAACAGGGCGAGTGAACTGAGGCATCCATTCACCGGACACCACTATGATTGACGATGCACAGCCAACTTGCAAAGCTACGGGTATGTTCACAATCATCGGTGGTGACGGTAAAGAGTATGGTCCCGTAACCTTGGAGCAGGTGCGCAACTGGGTGGCCGATGGCCGGGCCAATCATGACACGCAGGCCAAACGCGCAGGGGATGAGCAGTGGCGCAGACTCGGTGATTTTGCCGAGTTCAACGAAATGGGCACTCTACAACCTCCGCGCGCACCCGATCCGACTCCCGCAGTCGCCTCGATTGTGCCCAACGGATCGATCCATGTGGATCCCAAGGCCTATGCGGATGATCTGATCGCGCGTGCGGGTAAACTCGATATTGGTAGTTGTCTTGAGCGCAGCTGGGAATTGTTGAAAGCCCACTTCTGGCCCATCGTGGGCACCACCGCGGGTTCCTTGATCATCATGATGCTGGCGAGCTTGGTGCCCGTCCTTGGCATATTCGTGGGGTTTCTCTTCAGTGGCATCTTCTACGGCGGACTATTCGCTTACTATCTAAAGACCATCCGGGGCAAACCGACTGAGTTTGGCGATATCTTCAGTGGATTCCAAATTGCGTTCGTGCCTTTGCTCCTGGCAACGCTCGTTTCCCAACTACTGATAACTGCCGGCATTCTGCTACTGATCCTGCCGGGCATCTACTTGGCCGTGGCCTACGCCTTCATCTTTCTGCTGATTGTGGACAAGCGATTGGAATTTTGGGCCGCGATGGAAGTCAGCCGGCGGGTTATCACCGCCCAATGGTGGCGGATGTTAGGCCTGTTGATTCTGGGCAGTATCATCGGACTGCTCGGGGTTGTGGGCTTGGTGATCGGTATTTTTATCACCATCCCCATCTATTACGGAGCCATCGCGTATGCATACGAGGATCTGTGTAATCCCCCGCCCAAACTGTAGCAGTTATTTGGCGGTTCCGTTCCGCTTGAGTAACGCATCGAGCGACAATTTCCCGGGACCAAAGCAAAAGATAATCAACGCAGCCAAGAGGAACAGAAACGGCGACGCCGAGGTGAATTTGTCAGGATCGCTGAAGATGGCCTGCACTGCTTCTTGATCAGCGGTGGCGTAGGCGATCACCATCACGAACATCAGCGGCACGGATACGATGCGCGAGCCGAGGCCAAGCAGGAGCAGTAATCCGCCCGCCGCTTCGGTCGTGCCGGCCAAGATGGCATTCACCTTGGGCAGTGGGATATTGAGGCTTTCAAAGAATCCGGCCGTGCGATCGAGGTGCATCAACTTGCCCTTGCCAGTGAGGAAGAACTGCCAACCCCAGAAGAGGCGGATGGCCAGGAGTAAAAAACACTGCAACTTGGTGCCGATCGAGATCAGCAGGGATTCCAATTTATTGTAGCCGGCTTTAGACCACGCGGTCGGTCAGCGATTTCGCGCCCCGGGCAAACAATGCCAGATTGGCCAGAAAATGTTTCACCAATGCTTCGTCCTGATCGCGTCGCCCACCGGCGGTATGAGGCGTGACGTAACAATTGGGCGTCGTCCAAAGCGGATGATCCGGCGCCAATGGTTCTGGATCAAATACATCGAGATACGCGTGACCCAAGCGGCCTGATAGCAAAGATTCGATCAAGGCTTGGTCGTCGACCGTGCTGCCGCGGCCCACGTTATAAAAGCGCGCCCCGCGCTTCACACATGAGAGCCGGCGGGCATTAACGAAGCGGTGCGTCGACGCGTTGTCGGGCAGGATATTGACGACATGATCGGCTTCACCCAACACGCTGCTCAGCTTGTCTTCCGCGATGATCCGCACGCCGGGCTCGCTCTTGGTTTGCCGGCGCACGGCGTAAATGGTCACGCCAAACGGCGCCAGCAACTCGGCCAAACGACGGCCGATGGCACCATAGCCCAGCATTAAAACCGTCTGACCCGTCAACAAGGTGGCATGATAACGCCGCGCTTCGTAATGCCACGAGTGATCGGTCAATTGATCCCGATGCGATGGCAGTAGATTGCGGCCAAGGGCCAGCATCATGGCCATCACGTGCTGGGCACAGGGATCGGCAAATACCTCTGACGCATTGGTGAAAGCGGTGCCGCGTTCACGCATGGCTTCCTTGAATTCCGCGGTATCAAATCGGCCGTAGCCCGCCGAATTCACTTCGATCCAGCGCACTTTCTTGGAAGCCAAACAATCCGTGATCGCGGGTTGGCCGAATAAAACGTCAGCCTGGGCCGTCGTGGGATCAGGCTTTCCGGCCTGCAGCACATTGTTGGAACGATCCGCGCCCCAGATCACAGTATGCGCCTGCGTGCCCTCGATCAGGATTCGCGTAGCCGCATCGTCAAACTTGCCGTTGCACCATATCGTCAAGGGCATGGTCACTCGCTTTCGTTGAAGCTGCAGAGCGCGTGCACATCAAATCCATCGGCTTGCAGGAGTTTCGATCCACCCAGTTCGGGCAAATCGATCACCGCCGCCACGCCCGTCACCACGCCACCGATCGAGGCAAAGAGTTTGGCCGCCGCCAGCAGGGTGCCACCCGTTGCAATCAGATCGTCCAGGATCAACACCCGTTGTCCCGGCTGACACGCATCGGTGTGGATCTCCACTGCGGCCGTGCCATATTCCAACGCATAATCCTGTGATACCGTTTCATAGGGCAATTTGCCCTTTTTGCGCACCGGCACGAAGGGCTTGTGCATCTGGTAGGCCAACGCACCGCCAAGAATAAATCCGCGCGCATCCACCGCCGCAATGATGTCGACCCCATGCCGGGTGCAATCCAATGAAAATGCCTCGACCATGACTCGGATTGTTTCCGGATTATTAAATAATGTGGTCACGTCGCGGAAATTAACCCCCGGTTTCGGCCAATTCCGCACGGTGCGGACGCAGGCCTTGAGATAGGCGGCAAGTTCGTCGGAGTTCATGCGAGATTCATGACGCCCGGCGACCGTGGCCCGCGCAAGCAAATCCGCGAATCGGCGCTCCCCGGTTCAGTTTTCTTTGGTCGGCTCAACCCAAACCTCGTGTGGCTGCGAGGCATTCTCGGGCGTCACGATGTGGGCATCCATGGAGAAAAACCGCATCCGCCCCTCCACCTCGATGCGGGCCTCAATCACATAGCGACGCTTGGCCGTGATACCACCATACGGATAGGGCAGTTCGAATTTCATCGGTGGATTGCCCGGATTGGAAATACTGCGTTCGGCCAGGATTACCGCCGGAGCATCCGTGCGCGTGATATCGAGTAAACGTATGGTCAGCACGGCCGTGGACGGCAGGGCGATTCGCGCCCGATACGATACCGTGCCGGTCATGACTGGTCGGTCCGGCCGGACCAACCCGCCGTCGGATGAACACCCCGCCAAAGACAGGGCCAACACCCCGATCATCAAAAAACCGGGGATGTTTTTCATATCAGTTCCTCCGAGATCATGGCCATGGCACGTAACTCTTCCACCCGATCGTTGATCGTCGTCAACAATTCCGTGTGTTCGCACGCCTCAGATTCGTCATTGTGCACTAAGCCACTGCCAAACGGGGCACGCTCGCCAGCCCGATCATGCCAGCGACTCCATACATAGCCCACAACCGCGGGATGGGCCACCGCCCGGGCCAGCCCCAGCCGACCTTTGCGTAACATGCGTTCAAGGGAAGTGGGGCCGAGTGAACGACGCGCGACCGGTTCATCATAAAACGATTTGGCGGCCCAACTAAAATCCCCGAGCAGGACCGGCCGGGCCAACGCGTCGGTCAGTTCCGTGTGGTCCACCAAGCTGGCATCGGCGTTGGTCGCACCTACCGTGCGCAGGGCTTCACTCACCGGACCACCCCACCGGCAGCCCAAGAAGAGGTGATTCGGCGCGGATAGACGAATTGCCGCACTTGTGCCCGTAAAATAGCGTTGGGCAAATTCGCGAACCCAACGGTCATCATCCCGCAGATAACCACGGGTCGTGATACCCTGCTCCTGTTTGGTCATGCCACGTAGGGATTCTTTGTTGGCCAGTTTCAACCCCCATGCTGCAGCTACTGCGGCAAGTTTGCCATCGTGCAGAGCCAGCACAAATTCCCAAGCCGCGTGGTAGGCAGCCAGCCCCGGCTCAAGACTCAGGCAGATTTGCAGCAAACCCGGCCGATCAGTTGCCGCGATCGGCGGCCAGCCAGGGTTGTCGTCCGACAACCAACCGATTAACTGCCGGTTTTCAGCCAGCGGCTCACAAACCTGGCCCGCTCGTTCTCGAGCCTGTCGCGGCCAATCAGCATTAAAGACATCCGGCAGACGCACCCCGCCCAAATTCAAAGGGGTTCCCGTGCTGGTGAAGTCGACCACCCGCAAGAAGGGCAACCCCTCTTCCAAGTATAGCCGGTCACTGCCACAGCCGAGTGCATTGAAACCCCAACTGCGCAATCGCGCCGCCGGGTCGTGGGTCGCATCGGGATCCGCCCCGACCCCATGCACCCCCTTGGCAAAAAAGGGACGATCCATAGGGTCGATGAGCCACCACTGGCCCGCATGCGTGCGGCCAAGTCGGAAATAGCCGGAAGTCCCCCGCAGGCTCTCCCGTTTAAAATCATCCAAGGGGTCGCTGGATAAAGCCATGCGCCGCGAATGTGCAGGCGCGGGGCAAAAATGCAAAGCACGATTGCCGCGAGTCATTCAATCGTTTTGCCTGCCGCAGATGACCCCACCCCGCTTCGATGAACTGATGGCCCGTTTCGCCAAACTACGCGTGGGTGTAATCGGTGATTTTTCCCTCGATCGCTATTTCGATATCGATCCTGACCGTGCCGAGATTTCCATCGAGACCGAACTGCCGGTGCACAACGTCACCCGGGTGCGTTGCCAACCCGGTGCGGCGGGCAACATCACGCAGAACATCGCGGCGCTGGGCGCCACCACGCTTTGGCCGGTGGGCTACTGCGGCGACGATGGCGAAGGGTTCGAGCTGCGCCGGGCTCTCGGCAAAATTCCCGGGGTCAATCTCACCCACTTCCAAACTACGGCCAATCGGCAGACCTTTACTTATTCGAAGCCGCTATTGCATCGGCCGGATCACAATCCCGAGGAGCTTTCACGCCTCGATATCAAGGATTGGACGTCGGCCCCCATGGAAGTGGAGGTTCAGCTGATCGCCAGCTTGCGCGAGCTCGCGCCGGGGCTCGATGCCCTGATCGTAATGGATCAGGCCGGCGTCAAAGGCATGGGTGCAATCACTTCGGCTGTGCTGGAAACCGTGGCCCAGCTCCAGCGGGACTACCCCGACTTGGTCGTTCTCGCGGACAGTCGCCACGGACTGGATCGTTTCCCGCCCTCGACCTTCAAGATGAACGCATCCGAGTTCGCCCATCTGATCGGCGTGCCCACGCATGAATGTCACTTAATAGGCGACATTGCCACACGGGCCGACACCTTGGCGGAACGCAACGGACGACCGATTTTCATTACCCTGGCGGAACGGGGTATCATCGGGGCTGCCCCAGGCGAATCCGCCCAACACATCCCTGCCCTGCCGGTTCGCGGACCGATTGATATTGTCGGGGCTGGCGATACCGCCACCGCCACGCTCAGTCTGGCGCTCGCAGCCAAGGCCACCTTAACCGAAGCGATGGAGCTGGCTCAGGTCGCCGCCTCGTTGGTTGTTCACCAAGTCGGCACAACGGGTGTGGCCAATCACACCGAAATGCGTCAGTTATTTTTCCATGAGCGCCGCTGCATTACCTGACATCCAGCTCCCGCTGCCCCGGCGGCGCAGCATGTGGCAACGCCCCACCCTGTTGGTCGCCGAATTGCGCGGCATGGGAGATTTGGCAATCCTCATGCCCTTTCTCCAAGCCGCGACCAAGAGCTATGATGTTTCCTTGTTAGCCGTGCCCAACGCGGCGGGCTTGCTGCAGCGCTTTGCACCCGATGTGGAATTGATTCCATGCGTCGCGCCTTGGGCTCTGTTTTCCGGAGGCTGGGATCTGCCCCGCTGGCCTTGGTCGCGCTTGGCGGGGGTCGTGCGCGCCTTGCGTGAACGTGAGTTCAAGGCCGCGGTCTCGGTCTGGCCTCTGATGTCGGATCATTTTTTCCTTAAATTGACCCGTCCGGGAAAATTAATCGGGTTTGGTCAGCGCGGCGGCCGTTGGTTGCTTGATCGCGATCTGCGCCGCGAGGAACATACGCACCGATCCGAGGCGTGGCGACGCATTGCCAATGAACTTGGCTTGCCGGTGATACCGGCCAGCCAACCCCGGTTGCGCCCAGCGGTGGATCACCGAGTGGTGCTGCACAGTGGTGCTTCGCAACGCCTGCGGGTGTGGCCATTGGAACGCTACGCTACATTGATCAAAAATTTGCGCCACACCGGCTGGTCGATTGATGTGCTCTGCGACCGCTGGCAACTCCCTCAATGGCACGAATTGGGCGAATCCGCGGCCCGGGTGCCGGTTGATATGGCTGACTTGGTTGAAACCATTGCCCGCGGCACCGCGTTTCTCGGCAATGATTCCGGACCCGGCCATGTCGCCGCCCTCTGCGGAGTGCCAACCTTTACGATCTTCGGCCCCCAAGTCCCGGCTCTGTTCGCCCCGGGTCATCCTCAGGCAGCTTGGGTCGATGGACTGCCCTGTCCGCACAAACCCTGTTTTGATCGCTGCCGGTTCGCCGAACCGTTCTGTCTGACCGGCATTGATCGCGATGATGTCTGGCAGCGACTCGCGCCTTGGCTGCAAACCCTCGAGAACACTCATGCTGAAAAATAGAAGTGCCGTCGTAACCGGTTCCACCAGTGGCATCGGCTTGGGCATTGCCCGGGCCTTCGCCCGGGTCGGGGTCAATGTCATGCTCAACGGGTTTGGCGACGCGCCCACGATTGTGAAACTGCAGAGTGAGCTCGCCGCTGAAACTGGCGTGCAAATTTTGCATCATCCCGCCGATGTCAGTAAAGCCGATCAAGTAGCCGCCTTGATCAAGGCGGCCGAAACCGCGTTTGGTTCGGTTGATATCCTGATCAACAACGCGGGGATCCAACACGTGTCACCCATCGAGGAATTCACCGACGAGCGCTGGAGCGCCGTGCAAAATATTATTCTCAATTCCAGCTTTCACGCCATCAAGGCCGCTTTGCCCGGCATGAAGGCACGCAACTGGGGCCGCATTATCAACCTCGTCTCGGTTCACGGCCTCGTCGCTTCTCCCTTTAAGTCTGCGTATGTCACGGCGAAGCATGGTCAAATCGGACTGACCAAAACGGTCGCACTCGAAGTCGCCGAAACCGGCATCACCTGCAACGCGATCTGTCCCGGCTATGTGCGCACTCCGCTGGTCGAAGGCCAGATTGAAGCCCAGGCCAAGGCACACAACCTGCCCCATGACCGGGTTATCCGCGAAGTTATCCTCGCAGCCCAACCCACCAAACGATTTGTCGAGATCGACGACGTGGCAGCACTGGCCGTGTTTCTCTGCGGCGATGCCGCCGGTTCGATCACCGGCGCATCCATCCCGATCGACGGCGGGTGGAGTGCACGGTAAGCTTGCTACTCAGCCCACGGGTCGAAAAGCACCTTGATGGCCTTTTTAGTTTTCAAGAGTTCCACGCCTTCGACGTAACGGGTGAAGGGCAGGGTTTTTGAAACCAAGGGCGAAAGGTCCAGTTTACCTTGGATCACAAATTTCAGCGCCGTTTCAGCCGCCGCACGATTGTGGTCGCCGTAACCCATCAGAGTCACGCCCGGCCCCCACATATGGCGCGCACCGTAGGGCACGTCTTCACGCAGCACGCCAAAGATCGTCACGCAGCGCTTGGTGCGATCCATGAGAAAACTGATGGAGGGCGGCAGACCCGTGCAATCGACCGCATCGTCGAGTGTCTTCGGCCCATTGCGATCTGCTTTCCAAGTCGCAGGGTTGGGCGCGCAGGTGCGATCCGCACCGAGTTTGCGCGCCAAGGCGCGGCGACTCGCGACCATGTCGATGCCGACCACTTCGCTCGCGCCGTGCGCCTTGGCCAATTGCACGGCCACCAATCCCGCCGGGCCCAGGCCCGCGATGCCGACACGGCGGCCCTTGACTCCGCCCAGTTGCGCGAGTTGCTGAAACGAAACCTCGACGCACATCGCCAGTTCGAGCGAAGCAATTTGTTTCGCGGTCAACTTGCGCGGAATCGGCAGCAGGGATTTTTCAGGAAAGGCATTGTATTGCGCGTAAAATCCCGGACGCGGTTGTCCCGTGTCCTGCCACGCAACCACGCGCATACCGACTTTGAGTTTCTTCACCCCATTACCCACGCCAACCACTTCGCCCATCGCTTCGTGACCGGGCGCGCCGGGAATATAGGGATAGCTGAGCTTCATGCCGGGAAACATCGGCACGCCACCAAGGATGTGCATGTCCCAGTGCGGACAGGTCGTGACTCCAAGCACCCTCACGAGCACTTCACCGGCAGCCGGCCGGGGCATCGGTGCGTCGCGCCACGCGACTTGACCGGGTTTCTCAACAACGAGGGTTTTCATGGTGTTACTCATGGGAAAATTTACTTTCGCGCCGCCGGCCATTCAAACACCACGCCCAAGACGGGTTCGCGTTTGGATTCGATCAAGGCCCAGGCCTCCGCCGCCTGTTCCACGGCAAATCGGTGGGTGATCAAATCCAAGGTATTCAGCCGCCCGTCGGCAATCCAGCGCATCGTTGCTACGAGTCGCTCTTGGGTAGCACCGGAGACAAGATCAAACGTCAGCTCGTAATTGCGGAATTCCTGCAGGGCCAGCAGCAGGTTCACCTCGGTCGCCTTCGGATAAAATCCGGCGATCACCATGTGGCCGTTGCGGCGCATGATCGGCAGATAATCGCGCAGGGCTTGCATGCTGCCGGCTGTCTCGACCAACGCCTGCACCGGCCCCAGCCCGAGATCGCGCACGGCCCGCACGCCATTATCAGAACCTGACCGGATCGTGCGGCCATATTTTTCGAAACGGGCCAACCGATCGGCGTGCCGGCCCACCATCACGACTTCAGCGCCGCGCGCCGCCAGCGTTTGACCGGCCCATTGTCCAACCAAGCCATCACCCATGATCACGGCCAGTTGTCCGGGCTGAATCTGCGGACGCGATCCGCAATTATAGCCCACTTGCGTCAACACGAGGCCGGAATAGGCCACTGGGTCGAGTCCTGACGGCAAAGGGATCAATGCACCCTGTGAACAAACCGACGGGGAAACATGCCCCGCATATTGATTGTCAAACATGCCCAGCACACGGCTCATCGAGGCAAAGACCATGTCACCCGGTTTGAAACGCGTGACTGACGCACCGACGCTCAGCACACGGCCGACCTTCTGATAACCGGCCACATAGGGAAACGGGTCCGGATCTCCCGGCAACCACGCCACGTCACCCGAGATGCGTTCGCCGCGCAAAAACGATCCCTCGGTCCCGTTGCTGATCCACGAGTGGTGCAATTGGACGACCACATCCTCTGGACCCGGTTCGGGGCTTTCGATCTCGCGATACTCGACTTGGTTGCGGGCGGTAAAAACGACGGCGTGACTTTTCATGGACTCGACCGGCAGTCACGGGCGCAGGGTTCGGGATGTCAAACCCCGGTTCTGTTTGTCATGCTCAGGACGACTTTCGCCGGCGCCACACCGTCAATCCCAGGAACAATGATCCTGCGATCAATGCATAGGTGGATGGTTCGGGGACCGCGGAGACCAGCATCGTGGAGTAGATGCCACTCCCGCCGTCAAATCCGGCACGAAACACCAGATAGTCCCCGGCCAGCCCCTCCTGACTAAACGCCAAGCTAGTGATGGTATGTCCATCAACCAAATCTCCCGTGCCAATCAGGCGGCTTAGTATCGTATTATCGTAAAGGTAGATCGCGCTGCCGCCGCTGTAGTTACCTAAAAATGCAATGTGACCGTTATCCGTAGCGAAGCCCCCGAACCCGGTAAAATTTCCGGTGCCTCCCAGGGCCGTCATCGAGGTGTCTACCAGCAAGGAGATGGTCCCGCCGGCAATGTCTTGGGTATAAAGTCCGACGCCAGCATTGTTGTTAAAATAGCCTTTGAATAGCACGAGATCCCCGTCGAGATCCGGCGGACTTTCGAATTTCGAGAAACTTCCCGCCTGTCCGGGGACTGCCGTCGAGGTGTTGGCGAGTGTCACCAACCCATGTTCGTTGCTGTAGGCGCCTAGCAGCGTCATCACACCCGGGGTGGTGTTGGCAGCGAAGGCGATGTTCCCCGTCGCCGTGACAGCGAGTTCCGAACTAAATCCGTAGGAACCGGCCATACCGGGAATCGTCGTGTTTTTATCGAGAATCTTCACGGTGTTCGTGCCGGTCGCATCCGTGGTGTAAATACCTAGCTGCGTATACCCAGCATTATTGCCGATAAACGTCATCGTCGATCCCCGCAGATAACTGGCCCCAAAGCCGTCGAAGTTTCCGCTGCCCGATGGAATGCTAGTGCTCGAGTTTGCCCAACTCGTATAGCTCGTTCCGTTGTAAAAATACAGTCCGTTGGAATTACCGGCATCAGTCGCACGAAACCCCACCCGACCGTCATCAATCGACACACCGCTAAAGGCTTTGAACTCTCCACCGCTGACGGTATGATCCGCAATACGGCTGAGCCCGTCGGCTGTTTTTAAATATATCCCAGGATACTGGGTATAGGTGTAGGGATAATCTGGTAAACTACTACCAGGCGTTGAGATAAACGCGACGTTGCCGGCAGCGTCGATAGATCCGGAACTGCTGAACAATTCAAAATTACCCGACTTACCCGGAATTGGCGTCGTCGTGTCGGCAATCGTGGTGAAAGTCTGGGCAGGCAAAGCCGTTGCGATACCCAGCGCTACAGCTAAAGTGGTTAGGTGGCGGGTTGAAATCATTCCAGACTACTCTACGTGATCCAGCCCCGGGGAGGATATACGCATACATGCGTAGTGACTACGTTTTATGTCAAGAGAAGGCTTACTTCACCACATTTCCCAATGTCTTGATCGTATCGAGAGTGTGCGGATTTTCCACACTGGTGAGATCGCCGGCCGGCTGGCCGGTGTAAACCCGCAGTATCATCCCTCGCAGAATCTTTCCGCTGCGGGTCTTGGGCAAGGCCGAGACAATGTGCACGGCTTTCGGTGCGAGCGGCTTGCCCATTTGCGTCGCGACATGGCTGATCAACTCAGACGTCTCCACCGTTGCGCCCGGTTTCAAAACCACAAAGCACACCAGCACCTGACCCTTGAGCTCGTCTGGTGCGCCAATCGTCGCGGCTTCGCTTACAGCGGGATGCGAGGTCAGCACGCCTTCGACTTCGGCCGGACCCACCCGTTTGCCGGCGACCTTGATCGTATCGTCACTACGCCCGAGCACAAACCATGAGCCGTCTTCATCCTGTCGCGCCCAATCACCGTGATACCAGACTTCCGGCCAGCGGCTAAAATAGGTTTCCAGATAACGTGCATCATCATTGAGGAAACTTTTGGTCATCGAGGGCGCAGGTTGGCGGCAGACTAGATGGCCCACGGCACCCTTGGCCGCGACTTCTCCCTCATCATTCAGGGCCACCACATCCATACCGAGGGCGGGCGCGCCGAGCGAACTAGGGCGCAGCGGTGTCAAAGGCGTGCAGGAAAGCAAGCAACCCAGCAATTCGGTGCCACCGGAAATATTGATAATCGGACAACGCCCGCCGCCGACATGGGCAAAAAACCATTTGTAGCTCGTTTCGTCCCACGGTTCACCGGTCGAGCCCAACACACGTAGATGCGACAGATCATAACCCGACGGTCCTTTGCCGTCGGTCACCCGCATGAACAAACGAACCAGCGTCGGAGAGGCCGCAAAGGTGACCACCTTCAATCGCTCCAGCGTGCGCCACAGCCGATCGCTGTCAGGAAAATCCGGCGCTCCATCGAAGAGCACGATTGGGGTGCGGTAAAAAAGACAGCCGATTATTTCCCACGGACCCATCATCCAGCCAATGTCGGTAAACCAAAAAAAGGGTTCACCGGGTTGCACGTTGAAAGCATAGCGCAGTTCTTTGCTGGTTTGGGCCAGACAACCCGCATGCGTGTGCACAGTGCCCTTCGGCCGACCGGTCGTGCCACTGGTGTAGATGATCATGGCCGACTCCTCCGCGGCTGTCTCTACCCCGTCATAAGGCGTGCCATAGCCGCCACTGTAGACGAATTCCCGCCACGCTGGTGAATCAAACATCAGGACGTGCTGGATGCTGGGCACCTGCACGGCCGCCGCCCGCGCAATATCCCCGGTCTTTACCGTCTTGCCTCGTCGATGGAGATGCTCGACCGCAAATAGAAACTTGGCATCGCATGAAGCCAGCCGTTCAACGACGGCGGCTTCACCATAGCCGCAGAATATCGGCACAAAGCGGGCCCCGATCTTGAAAGTCGCCATCATGATCTCAACCGTCTGCACGCACATCGGGGCATAGAGGCCAACGCTGTCACCCCGCTTGACCCCCAGCTCGGTCAACTTGCGGCAGCACGCATCAATCGTTTTTTTCAATTGCGCGAAGGTGTAGCTGCCGCGCGATTCCGGCACATCGGAATCCGATTCGGTATAGAGTGCGATCTCATTGCCGTGTCCGTCGCGCACGTGCCGATCGATACAATTATGGGTGATGTTTACCTCTCCATCCACAAACCACTTCGTCCACGCAAACCCACGTGAATCGTCCTTAACCTGCGAGTAGGGTTTCGACCATTCGATGCCGCAGTCTTTGACGGCGGCATCCCAAAACCGGGCTGTATTGCGCACCGAGGCCGCGTGCAAATCGGCCTGCGTTTCATGGCCATTTGCGCGCATGAACTTCGCCAAATGCGACTCCCGCGTCCATGCGTGATCTTCCGGTTTCCAGAGATAAGGGGGGGTAACAGCCATGGGTTAAAATTCAACAGAGACTCAGCACAACTCGACGCAGACGGCCAGACCTTCGCCGCCGCCAATACAGATAGCAGCCACGCCACGTTTTAGTCCGCGGGCTTTAAGGGCGGCAATCAGCGTGACGACAATCCGCGCTCCGGAACACCCAATCGGATGGCCAAGGGAAATCGCGCCGCCGTCAACATTGAGCCTGTCAGGTGACACATTGAGTTCGTGCATGAAGGCCATCGGCACCACGGCAAAGGCTTCATTGACTTCCCAGAGATCAACGTCGCCGACAGGCCACCCGGCGGCTGACAACGCCTGCCGCGTGGCCTGCACCGGGGCAGTCGTAAACCAAAGTGGTTCCTGGGCATGCGCCCCAAATGACACTATCCGAGCCACCGGTTGGTGACTGTTTTCCTGCGCGTAGTCAGCGGTGCACAGCACCAAGGCAGCAGCACCGTCGTTGATAGAAGAAGCGTTGGCAGGTGTGATCGTGCCATCCTTTTGAAACGCCGGTTTCAACTGCGGGATCTTATCGTAGTTTACTTTGGCCGGACCTTCGTCGATTTCCACCTTGGTGGTGTTACCTTTGCGGTCGGTAATTTCCACCGGGGTAATCTCCCGCGCAAATCGACCACTTTGCTGGGCGGCGTTGGCCCGCTTAAACGATTCGATGGCGTAGGCATCCTGCGCTTCCCGACTAAAGTTATATTTTGTCGCACACTGCTCGGCACAACTGCCCATATGAATGTCGTTATAGGGATCCCACAATCCGTCACTAATCACCGAATCGATCACTTGTTGATGCCCGATACGAAAACCTTCACGCGCCTTGGGTAACAGATAAGGCGCGCGGGTCATGTTCTCCATGCCGCCGGCAACAAACAATGAACCCATGCCGGCCTGCAGGGCATGAGCACCCTGCATCACCGCCTGCAAACCTGACCCACACACCTTGTGAATGGTGGCGGTGCGCACCGCCTTCGACAATCCGGCTTGAATCGCGGCCTGCCGGGTCGGAGCCTGACCCTGCCCTGCCTGGAGCACATTGCCCATGAGCACATCCGTGATCTTATCCGCCGTTACACCGGCTTGGACCACGGCACCGCGTATGGCAGTCGCCCCAAGTTCGGAAGCAGGTGTTGATGCAAAGGCTCCTTGAAAATTACCGATCGGGGTGCGCGTGGCGGCCAGAATAACAATATCAGTCATGAGGTAAATTGTATGAGCCAAATGCTAGCATCCAACGGTTCGGTGAGACCAGCATCAATCCGGTCGTTCAAGCGTGAAGATATCGCGCGTTGAGGAATACTCTTCTCCGCCCATACGACCAATCAGATCGAGTTTGGCGGGATCGGGTTCGCCGTTTGCATCCAACATATCATCGCCAATGTGCACGGTCAGAATCCGACCAAATACCACATTCGCTGCCAAGGGGCCATCGCCGATCAGCACAACCCGGTCCAGCGCACATTCAAACGCCACCGGAGCAGCAGCCACCCGCAGTGGCTTCACGTGAGTGGATTGGGTGCTCGCGATGCCGAATTTTTCAAACTCGCTCTCCCCGTAAGGCAAGAGGGCGGCGCATTGATTCATTTGTTCGCCGAGTGAGCGGGAGACCAAATTTACCACGAATTCCGGCACGGCTTCGATATTGCGCAACGTGTCCTTTTTCTGCCCCTGCCGATTATTGACCGGCACAAACATCAGGGTTGGGGGATTGGCACAGACTCCTTGAAAAAACGAAAATGGAGCCAAGTTTGTCCTGCCGGTGGCGTCCACCGTCGACACCCAGGCGATGGGACGGGGCAAAATAGTCGAGATCATCCACCGGTATGCATCCCGGGGCGGCAAATTCGTGAAGTCGAGTTGCATGTAGCTTTAGTTGGTCAGACTCAACATGTAGTAAAGCTCCGATTGGTATATCCATTTCGGCATCCTTGTATCGGTGGTGTATGCGGTAATCAGTCTAAAACAATCACCGCGGCCAATTAACCGTTGATATATATACTGGATTAAACTGATATAAGCCCCCGGACCGATACCCGTCAGAAACAAAACCTGCACCATGGCGCACATTCTCGTAATTGATGACGAAGAGAGTATCCGCAGCATGCTGGTGATAATTCTGCAGCGGGCCGGGCATGAGGTCACGGTCGCTGAAAATGGCAAGATCGGCATGAATCGCTTCAAGGCCGGGGGGGCAGATTTAATCATCACGGATTTGGTCATGCCCGAGCAGGAAGGCGTGGAAACGATCATGCAGTTGCGTCAGCAACATCCCGATTTGCCGATCATCGCCATGTCGGGCGGTGGCTCACGTGCCGATACCTATTTAGCTATCTGCAAGCGACTCGGGGTGCGTTGCACTTTGGCAAAACCTTTTACCATGGAGGAGCTGATCAACGCGGTGAACTCGGTGCTCGGCAATGAAGAGCCCAATCTTACGGCCCGTTAGCTCATGGTCTCGTTGAGGTAAGAGTGGCGGTGAAGCCCAGATGTTAACCGGTAAGGTTTTCATCATCCGCCTTATTGACCGTTCATCCACTTTCCCTTCGCGTTAGCCAAGATAGGTCTAATCATAATCCATCTTATCCCACCGCCGATCAAACCACCGACCTGAAATATTTTATGCATCCGATACTGCGCACCCTCATCACCGGTCTCTCACTAACCGCCGCCACCCTAGCCTGTGCCGCCACAAATTTGTCGGACATCCCGCCGCGGGTAAAGGCATCCACCGACAAAGCTGAGTTTCGTCACCTGGTGTTGGATAACGGTCTGCGTGTCCTCCTCGTTTCGGACCCCAAATTCAATAAATCGGCCGCCGCGCTGGTAGTTACTACCGGCCAGATTGATGACCCGTTCGACATGGTGGGCCTCGCTCACTTCACGGAGCACATGCTTTTTCTTGGCACCGAGAAATACCCGGAGGTCGCCAGTTACGGCGCCTTCATCAAGAGCAATGGGGGCTACAACAACGCCTACACCACGACCGATTACACCAACTACCAGTTCGAGATCCGGCATGAGGCGTTTCCCGAGGCGCTGGATCGCTTTGCCCAGTTCTTTATCGCCCCGCTCTTTAATCCCGACTTCACCGCCCGTGAGGTAAATGCCGTCAACAACGAGGCGATGCGACACGTGCAGAATGACAGTCGCCGGGTCATCAATGTGCGCCGCGAGATATACAACCCGGCCGCTGGTGAGAGCAAATTTTCAACCGGCAACAAGCTAACCCTTGCACAGGCCGATGCCGCTGCGGTGCGGGCTTTCTATGAATCCCATTACAGTTCGGACCGCATGGCATTGGCCCTGACCGGCACGGCTTCGCTGGATGAACTGGAAAAGCTCGCCCGTGAAAAATTTTCGGACGTAACCAAACGCGATCTTCCGGCCATCAAACGCGAACCCATTTTCCTGCCCAAGGAGGCCGCCCTGCGCCTCGCCACGGTGGAGCCGGTAAAAGAAATTCGCCAACTCGAGTTGGAGTTCGTGCTACCTGCCACTCGGCCGGATTTTGCGAGCAAACCAGGTGAACTGTTGAGCGCATTGCTCAATTACCCGGGACAAGGTGGGCTGATTCAGAAACTAAAGGACGCCGGTCTGGCCACGGGCGTTGGAGGCGGTATCTGGGAGCGCACGCCAAATTACGGTTCCATGTTTATCGACATTGATCTCACGCCGGCAGGTGAGGCCGCATATCATGAGGTGCTAGAAATCACTTTCGCTTACATTCACTTTTTGCAAGCAGCCCCCTTCCCTGCCGCATTCTACCAAGATCAGGCTCGCATTGCCGCTTTGCAGGAAACTTATGCCGACCGGGGCGAGGGCGCACCCTTGGCCACCGCCATGGCCAACCAAGCCATGTTCTACCCTCTTCAGCTCGCCGAACGTGCGCCCTACATCTGGGCAAAGTCAGATGAACCCGCCTATCGTAATCTGTTAAACGCGCTGACGCCGGACAATCTGTTGGTCACCCTCGCGGCGAAAGGTGTGCCGACCGATAAGCAGGAAGAAATCTATGGCACGGCCTATGCCTACACCAAAACCCAAGGCGCCACTTACGACAGTTTGGTCAATCCCACCGCCGTCGAAGGATTTGCCCTGCCGGCCGCCAATCCCTTCATGCCTGCATCGACGCAACTGGTCGCCGAGCGCCCGCTCCAGTTGATTGATGAACCGGGCTTGAAACTCTATTACTCAGCCGACGTGGAATTTCAGCGTCCTCAAACCACGTTGATCTTCCGGTTTGTGCCACGCCGCCAAATCGCAGGACTGGAAGGCGACCTGTTGTTGGATTTTTATCAAACCTGTCTGACCGATGCGTTGGAACCTGCGGCAGGAGATGCAGCCCTCGCCGGCGTATCCTATTCTTTGGTCCTCGGGTTGGAGGGCATGACTCTCACCGCCAGTGGCTTTGGTGATTCTCCAGCCCGTTTCGCCCAATATGTAGCCGATCACCTGCTGACTTTCGAGGTGACGCCCGCGCGCTATGAAGCCTTGAAAGAAAGAACGCTCCGGGGATTGCGTAGTTATGATCAGACCGAGGCTTACAAATTAGCCCGGGATCAGGCCAATGCGGTTCTGCGTGAATATGTATATCTGCCCACTGAAAAACTGGCCCGGGCTCTATCGGTCACCTGGGAAGAAACCCAGGCCTTTGCTAAAAATTATTTTGCCGCCGGCATCATAGAA
The DNA here is from genome assembly GCA_030833445.1 of Cephaloticoccus sp. Lineage (GTDB taxonomy): Bacteria > Verrucomicrobiota > Verrucomicrobiia > Opitutales > Opitutaceae > Cephaloticoccus. The sequence goes on from JAURHD010000001.1 coordinate 37,698, forward strand.
TCCGTGGTTCACGGCCACATCACGGAGCAAAACGCCGCGGCCGCCGCCCGGGGTTTCACCAAAGCCATTGGAGCCAAGGCTGCGCCGGCCACCGAGCTGCTGCGTCGGAAGCATTTGGCCATGGAAGCCGGAGAAACCGTGGTGGATACAGGGAAGATTGCGGGGGCCAATTCCGCCTTCTGGGAACTCTGCCTCTTGCCCAATGACACGCCGCAATTACGGGCTGCCGCCAAGGTGCTCGGTAATTTTCTGTCCGAACCTTTTTATACCGAACTACGCACGAAGCAGCAGTTGGGTTATATCGTGGGTTCCGGTGACAGTGCCTCGTTGCAGCAATATCTGCAGCTCTTCGTAATCCAATCGAGTGGCTACGGGCCTGATGAACTCCGCCAAAAGGCTGACGCCTTCCTCGCCACCCTCCCGGAACAACTGGCTGCATTACCGGACGACCAATTTGCCACGTTAAAAGCGGGAGCAAAATCTGAATTCGACGAAAAGCCCAAGAGTATCGCCGAGAAAGCCGCTCGCATGTTCGCACTGGGATACGACTACGACCGCAACTGGGAGCGTCGCGCCGAAACCCTCGCAGCATTGGAATCACTCAAAAAGTCGGATGTCGAAGCTCTGCTCCAAACTATCCTGGATCCGGCAAGTGCCCGGCGAATCGTCGTATTGCTATCTTGCGAGGCACATCCCGGCAGCGAAATCGGTGCCACCTTTACAAATCGCGATGAATGGAAGACCACCCGGAACTACCAATAGTAAACAACGATCCGTTTACCCGGGTCGTTGTTAGACAACCACGGTTGAGAGGGCTGCTTCCACCGCCTTGACCAAGGCCGGTCAGGATTGGCCGCAGCGGAAATTATCCCGTTAAAGCTCATACTACCAGCCCCACTGAAACCAAATCCTGACCAACCTCCCGGATTTGCCAGCAAGATGGTTTCTGCCCCGATCACCATGAGCGAAGTCACAAATAGCGGCAGTGCTTCAGTCACCCACAGGATGGCGGCCAGCACCAGTATGCCACACATGTAGGCCTGTTCACGGGGCCACCCGCCGGCCATGGCCAGGCCCGTCACCAAGATCGCGAGCGGCCCCGCCAACCAGCGACCACCTTGATTCCAACGGTTACCAGTCATGCTGACCAATTCTAAAGCAAGAACCACGGACCGCGAGCAAAGAAAAGGCGCGGAATAGTCCGCGCCTTTATAATTTGAACTGTCGGAAGTTTACCGACGGCGACGCTTGAGGGCCAATTGCGTCCCGGAGTAACGAACCAGACTCTGCAAGTGTTCGTATTGTTGAGGATCAATATGCTTGGCCTCCTCCATTTTTTCCTGGGCACGTTTCATCGCCTCTTCCACTGCGTGCTCGTCGATCTTTTCCTCGGAACATGCATGCTCGGCCAAGACCGAGACTTTATCACCGGAGATCTGGGCAAACCCTCCGCCAACCGCGAGCAGTTGCGTGGTGTTTCCCTTGGTCACCAGCAATTCGCCGTGATCCACCTGCGTGAGCAGCGGAATATGACCGGGCAGCACCCCAATCTCGCCCTCCACCGTCGGGATAACGACATTGTCCACCGTGTCGGAATAGACGCGGGCTTCTGGCGTGACGATTTCGAGGGTGAGTGGCATGGGGTAATTATTTCTTGGCGGACGATGCCAACACTTCGTCGATCGAACCCTTCATGTAGAAGTCGCCTTCAGCCACGTTATCGAGTTCGCCGTCAAGGATCATCTTGAAGCCACGAACCGTGTCCTTGACCGAAACGTATTTACCCGGTGAACCGGTGAAGACCTCGGCAACGTGGAACGGCTGTGAGAAGAAGCGCTCGATTTTACGGGCGCGATAGACCGTCTGCTTGTCCTCCGGGGAAAGTTCATCGAGACCAAGAATGGCGATGATGTCCTGCAAATCCTTGTAACGTTGGAGCACGCGTTGGCACTCACGGGCGACTTGGTAATGCTCTTCACCCACCACGGCTGGCTCAAGAGCCTTGGAAACAGAGCCGAGCGGATCAACCGCCGGATAAATACCTTTTTCCGCAATGGAACGCTCGAGCACGATGGTCGAATCCAAGTGGGCGAATGTATTCGCCGGGGCCGGATCGGTAAGGTCATCCGCCGGCACATAGACCGCCTGGAAGGAAGTGATCGAACCCTTCTTGGTGGAAGTGATGCGCTCCTGCAACATACCCATCTCGTTAGCGAGCGTGGGCTGGTAACCCACCGCAGACGGGGAGCGACCGAGCAAAGCGGACACCTCGGAACCGGCTTGGGAGAAACGGAAGATATTATCGACGAAGAGCAGCACGTCCTGGTTCTTCTCGTCGCGGAAGTATTCCGTCATCGCTAGGGCCGAAAGGGCGACGCGCATACGAGCACCTGGGGGCTCATTCATCTGGCCATACACCAACGCAACCTTGGATTTACCCAGATCCTTTTGATCGATAACGCCGGCTTCGGACATTTCGTGGTAAAGGTCATTACCCTCACGGGAACGCTCACCCACTCCGGCGAACACGGAATAACCACCGTGCGCCTTGGCGATGTTATTGATGAGTTCCATGATGACGACGGTCTTGCCGACGCCCGCACCACCGAACGCACCGACTTTACCACCCTTGGTGAAAGGGGCGATGAGATCGATAACCTTGATACCCGTTTCCAGAATTTCGGAATTGGTGTCCTGATCGGCCAGCGAAGGCGCCGGGCGGTGAATTGGATATTTCTTTTGGTAAGCCACGGGGCCGCGGCCGTCTACCGGTGTTCCGGTGACATCGAAAATGCGGCCGAGGACGCCTTCGCCCACGGGGACCGAGATCGGCGCACCGGTATCTTCCACATCCATACCACGCACCAAGCCCTCGGTGGAGGACATCGAAATCGAACGGGCAACGCCACCTCCGAGATGCTGCTGAATCTCAAGCGTGAGGTGCTCCTTCTTGCCGGAGACTTCAAAGTCCACGGTCACCGCTTGGTAAATGGGCGGGATGGAGTTATCCGCGAACTGGATGTCAACGACAGGGCCGATGACTTGGACGATTTTGCCGATGTTGCTCATGACTTAAATGCAGTGGGTAGGATTGCGGGTTTTGAAATTATGCGCCAACGAATTGAGCGGCGGCGATTTCCAGAATTTCCTGGGTGATCGCTGCCTGACGGGCTTTGTTGTATTCGAGAGTAAGGTCGTCCAGCAGGCTGGTGGCATTGTCCTTGGCGGTTTTCATCGCCACCATACGGGCGCTGAATTCCGAAGCCTTGGCTGAAAGCACCAGCTGATGGATGTAACGGTTGACGTAGAACGGCAGGAGAGCCTCGAGCACTTGCGCGGCATCGGGCTCGAACAACATTTGCCGATCATCTGTCGTGGCGGAACGCACAGTCCCGGCTTCACCTTGAAGGTTGGTGATGAAGTCGCGCAGATTGTTCAGCGGAAGAATGGGGCGAATGGTCGCCTGTTGCACCAGGGTGTTTTTGTATCGGGGATAAATGACTTCGATCGTATCCACGACCCCGTCGAGATACTGTTTGGTCATGAATTCAATCGCGACCTTCACGTCATTGAAGCTGCCGCGATCATCCACGTGAAAATCGGCGATCAAATCCCGCTTGGTGCGGGCCAGAAATTGCGTGCCCTTGCGACCAATCGCCACGAATTTGGCCGGCGTCTTGATATCGGTAACCAGCTTGAGGAGATTTGCATTCAGCGCACCGCACAGACCGATATTGGTCGTGATCAACAGAATGCCGCGGGTTTTCACCTCGCGACGGGTCAGAAAAGGATGGTGCGATTCGTCAACGCGTGAAGCCAGGGCCGCGAGCATGTCCGCCATCAATTGGGCGTAAGGACGCCCGGCCAAGGTGGCTTGCTGCGCTCGCTTCATCTTCGACGCAGCCACCAGCTCCATCGCCTTGGTGATCTGGCGGGTGTTTTTTACCGATTTGATTCGGCGGCGGATGTCGCGGGTTGAGGCCATGCGTTTTGGTTAACGAAGATCGATACTCGGCAACTAATTATTTGGCAGTGTAGCTGGACTTCCATTCGTCGCAGGCCGCCTTCAGCTTGGCTTCGATATCGTCGTCGAGCTTGGCCTTGTTACGAATTTCCGTGAGCAGCGCATCCTTGCGGCTGACAAAGTAATCTTTCAGAGAAGCCGAAGCGGCCACGACATTCTTGGGCTCAATGTCATTAAACAAGCCGTGCTGCATGCCGAAGAGCACCGAGACTTGAACCTCGATGGGCATCGGGCTGAACGCGGGTTGCTTGAAGAGTTCGACGATACGGGCACCACGGTCGAGCTGACCCTTGGTCTTGGCATCAAGATCGGAACCAAACTGCGCGAATGCGGCCAATTCACGGAACTGAGCGAGCTCACCCTTGAGCTTACCACCGACCTGCTTGGTGGCCTTGATCTGCGCGGCGGAACCTACGCGGGATACGGAGAGACCAACGGAGACGGCGGGACGGATACCTTGGTTGAAAAGATCGGTTTCCAAGAAGATCTGACCATCGGTGATCGAAATCACGTTGGTCGGAATGTAAGCGGACACGTCACCAGCCTGCGTTTCAATGATCGGCAAGGCCGTCAAAGAACCTTTGCCATCGAGACGAGCGGAACGCTCCAAGAGGCGCGAGTGGAGATAAAACACATCACCCGGATAGGCTTCACGACCGGAAGGACGCTTCAAGATCAGGGAAATCTGGCGATAGGCGACCGCATGCTTGGAAAGGTCATCATAAACGATGAGCGCATCCATGCCATTTTCCATGAACCACTCACCCATGGCGGCACCGGAGAAGGGCGCGAGGAATTGATTGGCCGGATTGTCGGCGGCGGGAGCGGTAACAATGATCGTGTATTCGAGTGCACCCGCGGCCTCGAGGGCGGACATCGTGCGAACGATGTTCGAATTTTTCTGCCCAACGCCGACGTAGATCGAGTAGACGGGACGGAAGTCTTTGTCGCCACTGGCGATGCCGACCTTGTTCATCTTGGCCTGATTGATGATGGTATCAATCGCGATGGTGGTCTTGCCCGTGCCACGGTCACCGATGATGAGCTCACGCTGACCACGACCGATCGGAATCATGGAATCGATAGCCATGATACCCGTGAAGAGCGGCTGGGAAACGGATTTTCGGACGATAATACCCGGGGCGATTTTTTCGACCGGATAGGATTCCTTCGACTCGATCGGTCCCTTGCCATCAACGGGATTGCCTAGCGCGTCAACGGCGCGGCCGAGCAGCGCTTTGCCCACGGGCACGGAGAGTAGTTTGCCAGTGGTGTAAACTTCGTCGCCTTCCTTCAGCTGGGAAACGTCGCCGAGCACCACGCAACCGACTTCATCTTGCTCAAGATTGAGCGCGATGCCGATGGCGCCGCCGGGGAACTGCACCATTTCGTTATACATCACGTCGGAGAGGCCGTCGATTTTGGCGACGCCGTCTGCGACGGTCCGGATAGTGCCGGTGTTCTTCTTAACCGCCTTGTTGGAAAGTTTGGCGATCTGTTGTTCAATTTGTTCGAGGACGGTGCTCATGGCGCTTGCGGGAAGGGTTGGGTTTTCTGAAAGGGATTAAACGGCGGAGAGTTGCTCGAGTTGGCCGGCGATGGAGGCTTCGTAAACGTCATCACCAATGCGGAGACGCAAACCGGCGATCAGGGCTGCGTTGTGCACGGCCGAAGCGGTGACCTGACGCTTGTATTTTTGCGTCAAGGCTCCCTCCAAGCTGCGCAGGACCCCATCCTTGATCGATCCGGCGTGTTCCACGATGGCACTGCTCTTCGCCAGTTCGCGGGTGATGTATTGTAGATAGGCTTGCAACACCATGACCGGATTGGCCGGCTGGTGTTTTTCGACATAAGCCAAGACACCACCCACCTGCGCAGCATCAACCACCCCGTTGACGAGGCTCATCTTAAAGAGCTGGCGGGCGAGTTGCTGGGCTTGCTTGTGGTGGGCGGCCATGACTTGTGAAATAGGACTTAGACGACGTTCAGTTCGCGAGCAGCAGATTCATTGTAAGCGGCGCGATCGGCATCCGAAAGCTGCTTGGCCAAGACGCGTTCGGTCGTGGCGATGACGAGGCGGGCGATTTCTTCGCGAGCTTCAGCTATGGTCTTGCGGCGTTCGAGTTCGATCGCCTGCTGGGCCTTGACCAACAGGTCATTGGCCTTGGCAGTGGCTTCCTGGGTTTGCTTATCCAGAAAGTCTTTCGCACTGGCGCGGGCTTCGTTGATGATGGCGCCAGCCTTGACTTGGGCCTGTTGCACAATCGCGGCGCTCTCCTGATGGGTAGCGTCGAGCTTGGCCTTCATCTCTTCGGCATACTTGAGACCGGATTCGATCTTGGTCGCACGTTCGTCCATCGCCGCGATGGTCGGCTTGATGGCAAACTTGTAGAGCACCCCCATGACAATGAGGAAGCTGATCGCTTGAATGACGACGTAGTTTACCTGCAGACCATAGGTGGACTGCAGACTGGACTCAGCAGCCGCATGGGCGGCTTCAACGGTGGCGATCAAGAGTGGCTGCATGGTGAAAGGGAAATGGTGACGCAGGGTAGCTGCGCCACCGGGTTGGAAAACGTATCTCTAATTACTTGGCGAGGAACAGCGCGAGAATACCGAGACCTTCGGCGAGCGCCATACCGATAATGGCCTGCACGAGGATCTTGCCGGAAGCGCCGGGATTGCGGCCCACTGCCTCAGCGGCCTTTAGACCAATGAGACCGACGCCGAGAGCGGCACCGAGGAGACCAAATGCGCTGGCGATGTTGCCAGTGAGTTCAGCGATTGTGAGGATCATGATGTTTTGTTTTTGGTTGTTGGGTTTCCGCCGTGCGCGCACTGGGCACGCTCCCGACGGGAAAGGGTTTTAGTGATGCGCCTCCGCGCCGTGGGCTTCGTCGTGTTCGTGGTCATCACCGTGATTACAGAGCAAACCAATGTAGACCGAGGTCAGCAGGGTAAAGACCAAGGCCTGAATCAGGCCGACCAGCAGCTCCATGAAATAGAAGATGAAGAAAAAGCCGGTGCCGTGCAGCAGATTTTCGCCACCAAATACATTGCCAAACAAACGGACCGAAAGAGTGAACGGGCGTATAGCTATCGAGAACACTTCGATAAAGCCGACGATGATAAAGACGAGTGCGAGGATGGGATAGAGCCAGCCAGGGGTGTCGTTCTTGTCCGCCTTGTTGCCGAACAAGTCCCAGAGAATCAACTTGGGACCAGCAATCTTGAAAACAATGATGGCCCAAGCGCCAAAGGATATCGCCGCCAATGCAATGGTTCCATTGAAGTCCGAATTGAAGGGACGGATAAAGGGTTGGGTGATGATGAAATGACCCTCGGCATCATAGTGACCCATGCCGATTGTTCCGACCCCGGGAATGAGCCCCATCCAATTGTGGAATAAGATGAAAAGAAAGAGCGTCACCAAAAGCGGGAATGACATTGGAAAGGCTTTCTTTCCAACGATCGGCTCAAAGAGTTCGCGCAAGGCTTCGATCAGTGACTCCACGACAGCCTGCCCTTTGCCTGGCAGTAGCTGGGGCTTACCCACCAACTTCAAAACCAAAAATACCAACAGAGCAGAAATTACCCAACCGGTAATCATACTATTGGTCAGCGCCCAACCGTGCCCGAAATCAACCAGTTTGGCGGCACTTGGATCCACGCCTTCGCTAGCCAAGGCAGAGATGCCCGAAGCGATGAATGTGAGGCCGAAAGTGGCGAGTTTGGTGACTCGTGACATGGTAGCGTGGAACAAAAAGAGGATTGGAAAGGAAATAGCTAGGGAAGCGCTCCTTTGGGCGTCAACCCTCTAAAGTAGGTATGTGACTGCCTGAAGCGATAATTAGTGACCAAGGGGCACGCTATCCATGGTTGCTTATGCCTGATCTGTGAGGGCCACGACAGAGGATTGATAGTCAAGGGCACGATTTTGAAAAACCGTGGGTTGCTCAAAGGGCCAGGGCTCATTGACCAAATTCCAACGGGATGATGCCTGGAAAAACCCCGCAGCCTCCTCGAAATAAGGGCCATGATCCGTCCGGAAATACAACCGGGCTCCCGGCGCGGACTTCGTCGCCAGTAAATCGAGAAAATCAGGCCTGATCAGGCGATGTTTGTTATGTCGCCTTTTCGGCCATGGATCAGGGAAAAGAACGAAAATGTGCTCCAAAACGTGGTTTTTCGGCAGATTTTCGACCAACATTCGCGCTTCTGTGAGCAAAAAGGCCACATTGGGCAGTTTTGCCCGGCGGGTCTTTTTTTCTGCACGTTCCAAGCGGTCGCGGATGATATCTATTCCTAAGCAAAATTCGTCCGGATGGGTCGCGGCATAAGCCGCAAGATAATGCCCATGCCCACAGCCTATCTCGAGGGTCAGTTTACTGGGCTGGTTACGCAGCACGACTTCGAGCTGTGATAGCAGCTCGGCCCGACGGGTCGCGGCGACAGCTTGAGCCAGTTCAAGAGGCATGATGCCAAGGCGCTAGGTTGCCACTAGGCGCGGAGCAAGCCCGCACTTTGCTTAGTCACGTTGTGGCAGGGTAAAATAGAATGCACTCCCCTGTCCCGGCTGGCTTTCCGCCCAAACCCGGCCGCCATGCAACTGCACGATATGCTTCACGATACTCAAACCAAGTCCGGTGCCGCCCTTCTCTCTCGAGCGGCCTTTATCCACCCGATAGAATCGTTCGAATATGTGAGGCAAGTCCTCGGCCGGAATCCCCCACCCATTGTCCCGCACACAGATCTCGACTTCCTTCTCACGCAGACGGGCCGAAACATCGATTCGTGAGCCCGCCTGGGTATATTTCAGCGCATTATCGATCAAGTTTTCAAAAATCTGGGTAATTTTGAGTGGATCAATCAGCACGCTGCCAATTGCCGGATCAATGGAGATAAACAACTGGTGTTGAGCACCGCTCGGTCGTCCGCGGTAATCATCGATCAGTCCGCTGATGAGATCCGGCAGAGCGATCGACTCGCGGGCCAACCCAGGATTGATCGATTCCAGCCGAGAAAGCGTCAACAGATCATCCAAAAGGGAATTCAACCGCTCCGTATGCCGCTGAATCGTATTCAGAAAACGATCTCGGTCCTCAATAGGCATATCACGGTGACTATCCACCAAGGTCTCAACGTAGCCTTTAATCACACTAAGTGGCGTGCGCAGCTCATGGGAGACATTCGCCACGAAATCCTTACGCAGGGCCTCCAGCTTGCGCTGGCGAGTGATGTCGTGGAGCACGAAGAGGGCCCATTTATCTTTTTGCCCATCCAAAGGCGGCACCAAGGCGCCGGTGACTTCCGCCCAAATTGACTCGTTCCCGCGGACAAATTCGATGGGTTGCTGTGCAGGGGATTTACCAGCCCGCACTGACTCCACATAATCCAAAAACTCACGACTTTGCAGCACGAGTTCGAGTCGCGTGCCCATGATGTTTTTTGCATCGGGAAAAATCCCCTGTAGCGCATGATTGGCGAGGAGGATGTGATTGCGGTCGTCCACAATCAGCACCGCCTCCTGCAGACTGCCAAGCGTGGCCTCGAGTTGGGCCAATTGACTGGATCGATACTGCTGCAATCGGTTGATCTCTTCCGAAGAAGCATTGATCGCATTGCACAGCCGGCCCCAATCGGCCCCAAAATGTGCCGGTCCTTCCTCCAATAAAAATCGCTGATTTTGCCGCACCGCCTGCTCCAAAGCACGGAGCCCCTGTCGATGTTGTCGCAATTTATACAGGGCAACACCAAGCGCCACAGCCAGAAGCAGCGTGAGCAGTTGGAGCATTAGACGTTCACCGCCCTTTGTTCAGCCATGCGATACCCCACTCCACGGATCGTTTCGATCCAGTCCGCTTGATCTTCGAGTTTTTCCCGCAGTCGGCGCACATGGGTATCCACGGTGCGCGTTTCAATCTCCGTCTCGTAGTTCCAAACATTGATCAGGAGATGCTCGCGGGTCTGCACCCGACCCCGGCGCTCCATCAACAGTCGGAGCAATTTAAATTCGGTCGCAGTCAGCTCAATGGGCCGGCCGTGCAGGACTACTTCGTGCCGGGCTATGTCCATCACTATTTCCCCGGCCTGCAGCTTGCGTTGTTCTACTGATTGACCCTCACCGGCTCGACGAAGAATCGATTGCACCCTCAGAACCAACTCTTTGGTGCTAAATGGTTTACTTACATAATCATCAGCACCACTCTCCAAACCTTGGATCCGATCGCCCTCCTCCGCTTTGGCGGTCAAAAATATCACCGGCACGCTCTTCAAAGTCGGATCGGCGCGCAGCATTCGGCAAATTTGAATGCCATTCAACTCCGGCATCATCACATCCAGAATGACGAGATCCGGCAGAAATGTCCGGGCCAGGCCGACACTGGCATTGGGATTGTTGACCGCCTCCACGTCAAATCCCTTGGCCTTGAGGGTATAGACGAGCAAATCGGTGACATCCGGCTCATCATCCACTACCAAAATCTTCTTAGGTTTTGTATCCGACATATACGCCAAGTGTATTGTCTCTAATTCAGCGGACGAGTGAAATTGGGGCGCGTTTCACAAATGTTACAACCGTAAAAACCGGCCAAAAATTCGAACCAAAGCTAGGTTATGATTTGTTCTTTTTACCGGCCGCGATCTGAACCATCAGGATACTGATATCGGCCGGATTCACCCCACTGATCCGACTCGCCTGCCCCAATGTATAGGGCTTAAATTCGGCCAGCTTTAAGGCACTCTCCCGGCGCAGACCTTTAATAGATGTGAAATCCAAGGATTTTGGAATTTGAATCACTTCAATGTCGCCCATTCGAGCTATCTGGCGCTGCTCGCGATCTAAATATCCTTGGTATTTAACATGATACATAACTTCATCACGAATGGATGCCGCCACGGAGAGGAACTCGGCGGGTAATTCATGCCCGTCCTCCCCTCGGCGAATATGCTCCCCCCAAGATTTGCCTGCCGTTCGGTTATTTTCCAACCAGGATTGCCAGTGCTTAATTTGGGCAAGCTTGGTTTCAATATTTTTTATCCGTTTATCTGATATGAGGTTGTGGGATTTGGCGTGGTGGATTAATCGACTCTCCGCACTCCCGTGATTAAAGAGTAAACGATGTTCAGCCCGGCTGGTAAACATGCGGTAGGGCTCGTTGGTCCCCTTGGTCACCAGATCGTCGATTAACACACCGATATACCCCTCGTGACGCTTGATAATGAGCGGCTCCGCTCCCCTCACCTTTTGCACTGCATTCACCCCGGCAATCAGTCCCTGGCACGCGGCTTCTTCATAACCTGAGGTTCCATTAATCTGGCCGGCAAAAAAGAGGTTCTCAACCTTCTTGGATTCCAAGGTGGGATATAATTGGGTTGGCGGCGCAAAGTCGTATTCGACGGCATAGGCCGGTCTCAGCAGCTGAGCCTGCTCCATTCCGGGCACACTGTGCACCAAATCCAACTGCACATCAAACGGCAGACTCGTGGACAGCCCGTTAACGTAGTATTCGTTGGTCGAACGTCCCTCGGGCTCCAAATACAGTAAATGCCGAGGTTTGTCCGCGAAACGGACGAATTTATCTTCGATACTCGGACAATACCGTGGACCGACACCTTCAATTTCACCGCCGTAAAGCGCAGATCGTTTTAGGTTATCCCGGACGATTTGAGCCGTTTCAGGCGTGGTATGGGTCATCCAACAGGAAACCTGCTTGGTTCCTGGCAGCCAGCCCAAGCGACTTTCGCCGGTTTGTTCCACGTGGAACATGTCGCCCGAATCCCGGGTATCGTGAAACGCGAACAGTGTCGGATTAGCGTCGCCACGCTGTTCTTCCATTTTGGAGAAATCCAAACTGCGGCCCAGCAACCGCGGCGGCGTGCCGGTTTTCAGGCGCTGCAGTTCAATGCCAGCTTCCAAAAAACTGGCCGAAAGCGTTTTCGCTGTGAAATCCCCCAATCGGCCACCTTCGTTCTTGTTTTGGCCAATATGCATGAGACCCCGCAAAAATGTGCCGGTCGTCACAACGACCGTATGGCTGGAGAACTCTATATCCAGATTAGTCTTAACGCCTACGACGCGATCACCCTCAAACACCAAACCCGTTACCATGGCCTGAAACACCTGTAAATTCGGCTGCAACTCCAAGGTATGCTTCAGCCGGAATTGATAAGCCTTCTTGTCACACTGGGCGCGGGGAGACTGAACCGCTGGCCCCTTGGACTGATTCAGGAGGCGAAACTGAATTCCAGTCAGATCAGTATTAATCGCCATCTCACCACCCAAAGCATCAATCTCACGGACGATCTGACCCTTGGCTTGGCCGCCAATGGCTGGGTTACAGCTCATCTGGGCAATCGTGTCGATATTGCCGGTAAGGAGTAGGGTAGAGGCACCAATTCGCGAAGCGGCTAAGGCGGCCTCAACGCCAGCATGGCCGGCGCCGCAAACGATCACATCGAAAGGTATCTTATTGTATATCATAATTATACAATACTACTTGCCGATGCAAAACGTAGCAAACAAGTGATCAAGCATACGCTCATTATCAATTTTCCCGGCAATTTCGCCATAGGCGGCCAATGCGCCTCGCAGCTCACTGGCCAGCAGCTCTATGGGTTCTGAATCGAGCAGTTGGTGCTTCGCCGTTTCCAGCCCCAACTTGGCGCGGGAGAGGGCATCCGCATGGCGCGCGTTCACCGCAATCAAGTCGTCACCCAGTTCCACGTGGAACGATGCAGCCCGGTTTTGCAGCGCTAGGCGCAGTTGCTCAAGCCCATCACTTGTAACCATAGATGTGGAAATCCGATCATAAGCAGCCCAGTCAGCATCAACTACCGGTTTGGTCGGCAAATCGGATTTATTGGTAATCAGCAGGGTGGTTTTGGGGTCGAGTTTCTTCAGCACCACCTCAGGGAGTGTCGGCATCGGCAAAGATCCGTCCACCACCAGCAAAACGATATCAGCGGCTTCCATGCATTCGATCGACTTTTCAATGCCCAGTCGTTCCAACTCCGCTGCGGCAGGGTTCAAGCCCGCCGTGTCTATCAATCGCAAGGCGTAGTCTCCCAATAAGATACGCTCTTCAATGTAATCCCGAGTCGTCCCAGGTTGATCACTTACCAACGCCCGTTCACGACCAACCAAAGCATTGAGCAGCGAACTCTTACCGGCATTAGGCACGCCGAGAATTACAACCTTCAAACCATCGCGCAGAATATTTCCGTAATGATTGGTTGATAAAAGCTTATCGGTTTTAGACTCGAGCTCTTTCAGTGCCTTGCTTACCCATTTCTGATCCTCCTGGGGCAAATCCTCCTCAGGAAAATCGATATAAGCCTCAATCCGTGCCAGCAAGGCCAGCAAGTCCTCAATCAATACATGCATATGGCGCCCGAGTGACCCCCGCAGTTGCTGATTCGCTAGGGCTAAAGCGCGTTCACCCCGCGCATGTATTAAATCCATGACCGCTTCGGCCTGACTTAAATCCATCCGGCCATTCAGGAAGGCGCGCTGGGTAAATTCGCCGGCTTCAGCCGACCGACAGCCCCGAACCAACAGATCCTCCAGAATACGCTGGGCAATGTAGGGATTGCCGTGACCTGCAATTTCCAAGGTGTCTTCACCGGTATAGGAGGCGGGCCCTTTGAAAAACGTCAGCAACACATCATCGAGCAATTTACCCGTGGCATCGCGATAATCCGCCCGTTGCACCGTGCGCGGGGAGGGGACTTCCCCAATCAGTTCAGCGGTAATGCGTGCAGTATCTGGACCACTGATACGCAGCAACGCGATCGCCGAAGTTCCGTTCGGCGTAGCGAGTGCAACAATGGTGTCCAGCGTGGATGCCATGGCACGCAGGCAAGCCTGCGCCACGGCAAATGCAAAAAAAATCAGCGGGGATCTACCATCATCGGAGCCACCCGCACCCCATCCACTATGCGATCACCCGGATATACGATTACCCGATCGCCGGATTTCAGGCCATCCAACAACTCGGCCTCCAATCCATTACTATGGCCTAGACGCACATTCCGCAACGCAGCCGTGCGCCCGTCGAGCACGTAGGTTTCCCATTGATCCCCTCGTTGAAAAAAAGCACCGGCAGGTGCCTTCAACACATCGGGGTTTTCCCAAGTCACGATTCTCGCTTCGACCCGGTAAGCATCACCCAGGGTGGGGCGGCTATCAACGGAATCGATTATATCCACGATCACATTTACGCGCTGTTCCTCGACGCCCAAAGCCGAGATTTTCGTAAAGGCTGCAGGCTCAACTACACGCACCCGGCCTGCCAAAGGCAATGCGCCGCCCCATTTTTGTAATTCAACGCGTGCTCCGGGTTGAATCGCGACGGCATCACGAGACAACACTTCGATGCGGGCCTCGATATCTGTAGGATCACCCACTTCAACCAAAGGAGTTCCCGCCATCACAACGCGTTCACTCTCCTGATAGACTCGCAATATCCGTCCGCTGACCGGTGATGTAATGACATAGGGTTTCGGCCGTTCGTCGCCCGTTGCCTGACCACGGAGCAACAAAGCCCGCGCCTGCTGTAGTTCAAATTCAGTTACATTTAAGGCGAACTGCGCCGCGCGGCTGTTTTGCTCCGCACTGATCGCCCGCAATTCCGCCGCTTCGTATTCCTGCTGTGAAACCGATCCCGCCGCCATGAGTTGCCTCGTGCGTTCAAAATCGGTATAAGCCAACTTGGCCGTGGCTACCGCTGATTGCAGCTGGGCAGAAACTTGCTCAAGCGCCGCTTCAGCCGCATGCACTTGGGCCTCGGCTTGCGCTTGGCTCCGGGCATCCAACAAATCCGCCCCGCGCGTATCCAAGACCGCCAATACCGTTTTCCCGGCTTCCACCACTGCGCCGGGTTTCCAGTCGATGCGGCGCAATAACCCGCCCATGGGGCTCGAGACAACATAGCGATTCTTTACCCGCGTCATGCCTTCTTCATCCACGGTTACCTGCAAGGAACCACGGGCAACCGTGCCCAATTCGACCGGCTGCGCCTTGGGCCAGAGTCCAACCACAATGAGCGCAACCAAAATCAACGCACCCAGCCAGGGTAGATAGCGGGACCAGCTCGCCTTGCGTGTTGCTTTTCCCACTACAGCAGGACCAGCGCCTTTAAACTTGCTTGGGTTCATATATATTTAATCACGGGCTTTGAGGACCCCGACAAGATCGAGTTGATTGAGTCGCCGGCAAGCCAACAGCGCCGAAAGTGAGGATGCCACAGTGACCACGAGCACCGCAAACGCGTAGTTGGCCGGAGTAAGGATCAGCGGCAGTCGCACAAATTCGGTGTTCACCGTTTGGATGATGGCCCCCGCCAATCCGGAACCTACCAACAGTCCGAAGGGCAGGGCGATCAGGGTCAGAATGACAAGCTCACCCACCAACACGACACCAACTTCACCTTGGGTAAACCCCACCACGCGCAAGGTAGCCAATTCACGCTGTCGCTCCGATAACGAAATACGCGCACTGTTATAGACGATGCCAAAGGCAACCACCGTGGCGAAGGTGAGATAAATTTTTTGGATCAGTCCGATACTCTCAGCCGTGGTTTTGCGAAAGCCTTCCCGTATGGCGCGCTTGTTCACAATCCCACGGATGTGGGGTGTCTCTTTCGCTGCTTGGAGAAATTCGGCCCAACTACCCGCCGCAATCGTGAGATATGCTCCGGTTACGCGGTCTCCTTCGCCCAACGCATGATTCAAAGCATCAATCTCCATGTAGGCGGCCGTGCCAGCAAAGTCCTCGGCCAACGCCGCGATTGGCAGCACCAATTCCTGACGTCGGCCATCCAACACCCGGACATTCACCTGGTCGCCGAGACCCACTTGCAGCACCTCCGCCAATTTCGCGGATAACACGATACCGTGTTCCGGCAGGATCAACTGGCGCTCACGGGTATCAATGATGCGATTGAGCACCGCTTTGGCAGGGAGTCCGAGCAATGAAATGCGGCGAGTGTGGTTACCCGCGCGCAGTTCCACCGATGCCGCGCGCATGGGTTCGGCCAAGGTCACTCCGGGCAACTGGCGCAAATCATCCAGAGCTTGAGGCGACCCCGGCTCGATCAGTGAAGCAATCACCGTCTGCCGTTGCATCATGTCCCACTGGTAATCGAGCACGTAGTTGATCCCGTCACGAAATGAACTGGGCACCACCAAAATTCCCGTGGCCAGGGCGAGAGCGACGCAGGTCAGCACCGATCGCACGGGTCGGCGTTGAATATTGCGCAGGGCCATGCGCAGTGAGGGACTCATGGCTCGACCGATTTTATAGCGTTCAAAAAAGGCCGTTCTAAAGTTTGCCGGTGGCTCGGGTCGCATGGCTTCGGCCGGCGGCAAACGCACTGCGGCCTGCACCGCACCCCACACGCCGACGACTGCCGCCAAGGTGCTGACCACCACCGCCACGGAAAGAACTCCTTGGGCCAAGCGAAAATCGAGATGAGGAAACCGAAAAAAGAGGTGATACATTTCCACCAGTCGATGCCCCAACGCAATGCCGCCCACGATGCCTAGACCGGTGCCGACCAATACAATCACGAGTGCAAATTTCAGATAGTGTCCGCCAACCTCGCGGTTGGAAAAACCGAAGGCTTTCAAGATCGCGATCTGCTCGCGTTGCAGCGTGATCTGCCGACTCATCACCGCATTGGTCATGAACGCGGCCACACCGAGAAACACCAGGGGAAAGCCCACGGACAAACCCTGCAAAACCTTGATCTCATCGCGCAAGCGGGTGTGCGACACATGGGATTCGCGGCCGTATGCTCCGCGCCCACCGTAGGGGCGCAGGATTCGATCGATCTCTGCAATCACCACTTCCTGTCGCGCACCGGGCGCCAGTGAAATGGATATCTGGTTGAAGGCCCCATCCATGTTGGCCGCAGTAGCCAGCTCCTTGTATGGCATCCAAAATATCCCGTAACTGCGATTATCCGGCAGGGCGGCACCCGGAGGTGCTTCGAACACATACTCCGGCGATAGCACGATACCGGTCAGGCGCAGCGGTTGTTGTTTACCGTATAGCACGGCCGACAGCTCGTTGCCGGGTTGTAATTGGTGCGCCTCCGCAAAGGCTTCCCCCACGAGTATCTGACCCAGAGCTCCCTGACCTTCGAGCATACGACCTTTGCGCAGATACAGCCGGTTAAGCACTGCCAATCCGTGTTCAGGTAGGGAAAGAAACAACCCGGTGGCCGGTTCCAACATGCCGGGCAGTTCCAATCGTCCGGTCAGGGCGATACTCGTTTGCACGGCCGCCACGCCACGGATGGCCGCCAGGTCATCCGCCACCGCATCCGGCGCCCGTTTCAATTGTGCGAAGACATCGGCAAAGCGGTAATTGCGATAATACTCATCCCGCGTCGTCTCGAGCGTAAGGATCAGGCTCCGCGTCATGATCATCATCGACAAACCGCAGGCCATCACCAAGGCCACTGCGAGTGCCTGTGACTTCAAGCCCAGCAAGTCTCGTCGCAGTTTAAGATCGAGCAGGGCCATGGAATGATTTCACCAAACCAAGGTGCTGACCGCTGCCCGGGTCACATTGCGATGCTCACCCGTGATGCGACCATCGGAAAGGGTCAGCACACGATCCGCCACGTCAGCGAGCACCGCATTATGCGTGATCACGAGAGTCAGGGTGCCCAATTCACGATTAATGCGCTCGATCGCCTCCAACACCGTGAGTCCGGTTTTCACATCGAGCGCCCCGGTTGGTTCGTCACACATCAGCACGGCGGGGCGTTTTGCAATCGCCCGCGCAATCGCGACGCGCTGCTGCTCCCCACCGGATAGCTGTGCCGGAAAATGATCCATGCGCGCACCCAGTCCCACCATTTCCAAGGCTTCCTCGGGTGACATGGGGTGGGGGGCGATTTCCGTGATCAAGGCTACATTCTCACGGGCCGTAAGGCTGGGGATGAGATTATAGAACTGAAAAACAAAGCCCACGGCTTCACGGCGGTAGTGCGTCAACTCGGCCTCATCCGCTCCACCCAAATCCCATCCCCGATAGAGGAGAGTGCCGCCGGTCGGGGAATCGAGTCCGCCGAGTAAATTCAACAAGGTCGACTTCCCACTGCCGGAAGCACCCAGCACAACCATGAATTCTCCTTCCCGGCAATCGAGGTCCACTCCAGCAAGTGCTCTGACCTCGGATTCGCCGTCTCCATAAATTTTGGTCAGTCCGCGCACTTCAAATACTGACCCGATGGCGGGAGGCGGCCCCGGACGATTGGAAGTGTGAGCGATGGTCGACATGACTGTGTCCTGCTAGGAAACCCGCGCACAGAACCGGCGCAACCGGCAAACCATGTTAAAAACTAAACGTCCCAACCAAACGCCGGCTCACCGAAACTAATTCTTTAGACGTGAAGCCTGAACAATGGTGATCGGTGGGGTCAGTTTCTGCACCTCAACCGGAGACAGCTGAATCGCCCTGACGACATCCATGCCTCGGATCACTTGGCCGAAAGCGGCGAAGCCTTGGCCGTCCGGATTGCGCTCCCCGCCAAAATCAAGCTCCGGTTGGTCGTTCACACAAATGAAGAAATCCGAGGTCGCAGTATCCGGTTCGAGTCGAGCCATCGAGATGGTGCCGTCGAGATGCTTTAGCCCGGTGTCACGCGTGCGCTCAAGCGTAATTGGTGGCAGTTCCTCACCCTCGCGTGCCGGGTTCTGTCCCGCTTGAATCACCTCAATTTTGATCTTGTTGGCCGGCTGATTGGCCATGGTGGCGGCGCGGTAAAAGACCCCACCGTCATAGAAGCCTTCGTCCACGTAGTGCAAAAAATTCTGCACCGTGCCGGGCGCACGCTCTGGATACAGTTCAACTTCGATTTCACCCAGTCGGGTGGTCAACAAGACGCGCACAGGTTCAACCGCACGAAGCGACAGAACGGCCAATAGTCCGAGGCAGCACAAAAATAATTTCATGGCCCGGTGCTAACCCAAGCGCAAACTGCCGGCAACCTCAGCGCACGGGAAAAAGCGCGGGTGCTCTGGTGGTGGATCGTTGGGTTGGTGCAAGGTAAGCTGGAGTCGGCCTGAAAAATCCCGAAATAACATCGCGTGTCCACCATTGCGGTCGAAGAGCGGTTCCGCATCGAAAGCCCAAGGCCCGGCAAGGGTGTTCGATGCGCTATGCGCCACGCCTGTGGCATAACCCGCGCGGCTCCAGCTGGAAAATATTATGGAAAGCGAACCATCGGCACCGTGAAATGGAAACGCCCCGTCGGCCACGTAGCACGGACCATCCTTGGCCCAATGCGGCACGGAGACCCATGGGGCGTCATTGACCTGAAATAAGTCAATCGGCGCATCTGCGGTGGTCAGCAAATCATCGGTCAGCGGCACAGCGGAGTAACGGCCATTGCGAATCGCCGGCCAGTCGCGGCTGAAAATCATCCACGGCTTGCCGTCGGGCGCGATATACAGGGTGCCGTCGAGACAATCGGCATTGGGTGGCGTCAATGCGCCGACGCTGTGCGGCACAAACGGCCCGAGCGGATCATCTGCCACAAGAATTTGCGTCCCCCGGGGGATCGTCGTTCCCTTGAAACTGGCGAAGAGGTAGTAACGACCACGCCAAACGTGCACTTCGGGCGCCCAGAAATCACGCGTGCCCCAGAAACCAGGCTCAGGGCGGAAAATTGGGAACGGTCCTTCCCAATTGACCAGATCGCGGCTGCGGTAGCCATCGAAGCCCACACGCTGGTCTTCGCCCCATGGCGCCTTGTCGGTTGTGCCGTAGAGATAGTAAACTCGCTCGGGCAACACCGGCAGCACGAACGGGTCACGGATCTGTATATCGTCGCACCGAAGCAGACTCATGTAACGAAAGTCGCGGGACTATTCCTTGCTCTCGCTGTCGCCGGTGATGTTTTCACCGCCCTTGACGTTTACCTTGGCGAGCACCGCTTCGGTAATTTGCGCAGCCAGCTCCGGCTTCTCCTTGAGCGCCAGCTTGGCGGCATCCCGGCCCTGCCCAATCAGATCGCCGTTGAATGAAATCCAAGCACCACGCTTCTCGAGAATTTTGTGCTCCACGCCCAAGTCGATCATCGAACCCGTCTGCGAGATACCCTCGTCATACATGATGTCGAATTCGCACTCGGTGAATGGTGGCGCGACCTTGTTCTTTACGATCTTAATCTTGGTGCGGTTGCCGATGACCTTGCCGTCGGGTTGCTTGATCTGGTCGCGACGGCGAATGTCGATACGCACGCTGGCGAAAAACTTCAGAGCGCGGCCGCCAGAGGTGGTCTCTGGGCTGCCGAACATCACGCCGATTTTTTCGCGAATCTGATTGGTGAAAATACAAATGCAGTTCGTCTTGCTAACGACCGCCGTAAGCCGGCGCATCGCCTGTGACATGAGCCGAGCTTGCGCACCGACCGTCGCATCACCCATTTGCCCGTCGAGTTCCGCCCGGGTCGTCAATGCGGCCACTGAGTCGAGCACGATCACGTCAATGGAATTGGAGCGGATCAGCGTCTCCATGATGTTGAGCGCGTCTTCGCCGGAATCAGGCTGTGAGACGAGCAGGTCATCCAGATTGACCCCCGCCACGCGGGCGTATTTCGGATCGAGCGCATGCTCCACGTCGATGAAGGCGGCCAAACCGCCGCGCTTTTGCGCCTCGGCAATCACACTCAAACAAAATGTCGTCTTACCGGATGATTCCGGGCCGTAGATTTCCACGATACGTCCCTTGGGCAATCCACCGACGCCCAAGGCCAAATCCACCGCCAGTGATCCCGTGGGCAGAGTTTCCACCTTCATATGGGCATTGCTGCCCAAGCGCATGATCGAACCTTCGCCGAATTGCTTGGTGATGGATGAGAGGGCGAGCTCGATATTTTTTTCGCGGCCGGTGTTGGCGAGGGCGGTAGCAGTGGTTTTGGCGGGAGCGGCTTTGGACATGGGAACGTAGGGTTAATTTATAAAGGTCAGATCCTATCGTAGGTCAGTGACAGGGTTATGTCAGTAGCCTTTCGCTACCGCTCAAAACGCGCAAGGCCGGAGTATCGGATTAACGCACACCCGGCTTGAAAGCCGTGGCAAAATACACGGCCAGCAGTAAAAACCCAAAGCTTACTCCGTAGTTCCAAGTCAGTTTTTCCTTCAGGACCAGCCAGGCAAAGATCACGAACACGCCCAGGGTGATGCACTCTTGGACAATCTTCAGCTGATAGCCGGTGAACGTGCCCGAGAGATAGCCAAGGCGGTTCGCTGGAACCATGAAACAATACTCCAAGAGTGCGATGCCCCAGGAGAACAGAATCACCCAAACCAGCGGTTTGTTATCGAGAAAGCGGAGTTTCAAATGCCCATACCACGCGAGAGTCATGAAGACATTGGAACAAACAAGGAGCAGGATGGTTTTCATGGTTGAAAGCGAAATACTCCTTGCGGGAGACGAAACCCTCAGGTCGGCGACTGATAATAGTCCTGATACCAATCGACAAAACGCCGCAGGCCGTCCTCAAGTGCCACGCGCGGCGCATAGCCAATGGCCGCCTGCACCCGCTCCAAGGAGGCGCAGGTTTCCGGCACATCGGCCAGCTGGGATGGCATCAGATTGAGGGTCGCTGGTCGGCCGATGAGTTGCTCCAGCATTTGCACAAAGAGCAACAGCTCAACCGGACGGTTATGACCGATGTTGAAAATGCGATAAGGCGGCACCGGCTTTTCGACCGGCGGATAGAGCAGCACCTTTAACACGCCGTCCACAATATCATCGATGTAGGTGAAATCGCGGCGGGCCTTGCCTTCCCCAAATAGGTTGATCGGTTCGCCGGCAAAGATCGCCTTGGCGAACAGGCTCGGGGCGGTGTCGGGTCGACCCCAAGGGCCATAGACGTTGAAAAACCGCAATCCGGTCAGTGCCAATCCGTGCAAATGGGCATAACTGTGCGCCATCGCCTCATTGGCTTTCTTGGTCGCCCCGTAAAATGATAACGGATGACTGGTGTCGTCCCCTTCGGCAAAGGGCACCTTGGCGGTCGCGCCATAGACACTGCTCGAGGAGGCAAAGACGGTGTGTTTGGGCGGATGTGACCGCGCGGCTTCCAGCACTTGGTGAAAACCCACCAGGTTGCTCTGCACGTAGGCTTCGGGATGCGTCACACTGTAGCGCACATTTGCCTGCGCCCCGAGGTGCACCACGTAATCGGGTTTATAGTGACCCCAAAGGCCAATCAACTTGCCCGGTTCAGCAAAATCAGACTGCACAAAACGAAAATTATCCCGGTCCGTCAGCTGCGCCAACCGCGCCCGTTTCAACCCCACGTCGTAGTAGTCGTTGAGGTTGTCCACGCCCAGCACGTCGCAGCTCGGTGTGGCCGCGAGGCGCGCACAAACATGGTAGCCGATAAAGCCGGCTGCGCCGGTCACGAGCACTTTCATTCGCGTGGGTATGCCGCATCGAATCGGCGGCGGCTAGGCGAAAGTGTCGCAGTCTTTAGCAGGTCACGTCCTTGCCCTCGCTACCGAAATGTTTGAGCCGCTCGTCATTGTCGGGCAGCGTGGAAACATCGGCCGGGGCATAGTGAAATTGCAGGGCGCGGCGGCGTTTTTCCGAAGAGTTGTGCGGAGTGCCATGGGGCAGGAGGCCGCTGAAGAACAACATGCCGCCCGGTTTTAGCGGCGCGGCGACCGACTTTTGCCCGAGAATGTTGGTGTCACAAATCTGCCAATCCCGGCGTTGAAAATGGATCTGCGGGCCTTGCTTGTGCTGACCGGGCATGAACTGCATGCAGCCGTTCTCGATCGTGGCCTCGTCCAACGCAGTCCAGGTGCCGATCACCGGGGTGCCCTGCGGATAATTGAAATAGGCATTGTCCTGATGCCAGGGTTTCTCACGTCCTAGGCGCGGGGGTTTCACCAGTGCCATGTCCTGAAACATGTGCGGAGCGCGGTTGCCGAGCATCGTGGTGATAGCCTTGATCAACTTCGGGTGATGCGAAATCGCCTTCAACCGTGTCTCATATTCAACGAAAAACATCAGCTTGCGCACAGCATCCTGCCGGGCCTCAAGTCCCAGGGTGGGGAGGATAGCCTGAGCCTTCGCCTCAAACATGATGTTCGTAAAGTCCGGAACCTTACCCATGATCAGATCAACCAGCCCTTGAAGCGCCTGCTTAACCTCTTCCGGATTAAACGCTTGGCGAACGATCAAATAGCCTTGCTCATTGAAGAACTCAATCTGCTCCGGACCGATATCCTCAAAATGCTCCACGCCATAGCCGACGCCGGATGGCTGGTAGAGCTCGGGGGCATGCATGTCGGAACCATGATCAATGATTGGGGCGGCGGAAGTGCTCATAAAATTGGGAAGTAAAGGGCAGGGGATGAGGGCGACTGGGGACATCGTAGCAAATTCTTGGGTTGAGATGCCATGCATAACCCCGCTATTAATTTGTGTTTATCCGCTATTTAATGAAGGACCCATTAGCCATGCAATTCAGACCCAATCAGAGCGGTCGGGTGCGCTGCGAACCCGGCTGGCACTTGGGGCCCAGTTGGTCCAAGGCCCTGCAGGACTTTGATCTTTGGTATGTATGGGATGGGCGCGGCCAAATGCAGTTGTCCTCTGGCGAGATCACGTTGCGTCCAGGTGTCTGCCTGTGGATGAGACCGGGCCGGACCTATGAAGCCGTGCAGGATGCCAAGGCTCCACTCGGGGTAAACTACATCCATTTTTCACCCAATTCTGGGAGCGAAAATTTGCCTTTATCCGCTTTCACTCCACCATTTGAAGTCCATCGCACCCGCCAGGTGGAATTTGTGGACACCCTGATGAAACGGATCATCGAACTGGGACCTGAAACGCACGCGGCCGCCACGACAACCGCTCTGCTCTCAGGGTTGCTGGCTGAGTTGACCCGGGAGCATGCCGCCGCCGCGAAAATGGCGACATCTGCCACGGAACAGCATCACCGTGATGTGATTATGCAAACCGCTGCGCAAATTCGCGAGAGTCCGGCCCAAACCCCCACGGTAAATGAATTGGCCGTCAATACAGGCTACAGCGTGGACCATTTTTCCCGGATTTTCCTGAAAATCGTGGGCACCAGACCGCAGGACTACATTATTAATGCCAAAATCGAGCGGGCCCGGCAACTATTGGCCGAGTCGGATTTGACCGTAGGGTCGATCTCGGAAGTTGTTGGTTTTCAGGATATATTCTATTTTTCCCGCCAATTTACCCAGAAGACCGGGGCCACCCCGACGGAGTTTCGCCGGGGTTTGCGAATCATTTGAGTGAGATATGCCATAGATTTCCCAAACTTGCTCTTGCCGCCTTAAAAGTGCGTCCACTACCTTGCACGGCTCACCACTTGAGGCACATTACACCATGAAGATTAAAGCATATCTCAAACCGCATTGCGGATGGTCTAACGGAGTCCGTGCCATCATGCAGAAACACGCTCTCCCGTTTGAGGATATCGATATCATCAACAACCGCGCAAATTACGCGGAAATGGTCCAAAAATCGGGTCAGCCTCTCTCTCCCTGCGTGGAGATCGACGGCGTGATGCTGGCAGATGTATCGGGCGAGGAAGTTGAAAACTATCTTTTGAGCAACGACTTGGTTAAACCTACCGAGTTAGCGGCCGATGTCCCCACCAACGCGGGATGCTCGGACGAAGAACACGCCAAATTGGCTACTAAAACCATACGATTTTTCTAGCCTGAGAGCATCCGAAATAACCATCCGGGCCGGCTCTCGCAACACGGGACCGGCTTTTTTTGCGCCCCAACTTCCCCCTTCCACTCGATTACAAAAATGACCAGCACAGACGCTCACCCTACCGGCAACTTCCGCGCTCGCACCGGCCCACCAGCCAAACAGGGTTTGTATGATCCATTTTTTGAACACGATGCCTGTGGAGTTGGCTTTGTCGCCGACATGCACGGTCGCAAGACCCACCAGACCTTGCTCAACGGTCTGCAAGTGCTGACCAACCTGGACCATCGCGGTGCCGCCGGCAGCGAACCCAATACCGGTGACGGCGCCGGCGTGCTACTGCAGATGCCGCACAAGTTCTTCAAGGAGGTCTGCGGCAAATCACAGATCACGCTACCTGCACCCGGAGAATACGGTTGTGGCACGATATTCCTGCCCCGCAATCCCGCCGTCCGACGCAAGATCGAGGAGAAACTTACACAGATCATCCAATCAGAAGAGCAAGTCGTCCTCGGCTGGCGCACGGTCCCGACCGACAATTCCTCACTCGGCGACACGGCCAAATCCTGCGAGCCGTTCATGCGCCAGATTTTCGTCGGTCGTGGGGCGGACATCACCGACGAAAATGCCTTTGAGCGCAAACTCTACATCATCCGCAAGCGCGCCTACAGCGAGATTCGCACCTCCACCATGGCGGGCGCCGAATCGTGGTATGTCGCCAGCCTCTCTTGCCGCACCTTGGTTTACAAAGGCATGCTGCTGACCGATCAGTTGGCGAAGTATTTCCCTGATCTCTCCAACCCGTCGATGGAGACCGCCATCGCGCTCGTGCATTCCCGTTTCAGCACGAACACATTTCCCAGTTGGGACCGCGCACATCCCTACCGCTACGTCGCGCACAACGGCGAGATCAACACGCTCCGCGGCAACATCAATTGGATGCACGCGCGCGAAGCCCTGTTTGAGTCCGAACTTTTCGGCGAAGACATCAAGAAGGCCCTGCCCATCGTCAATCCGAACGGCAGTGACTCGGCGATGTTCGACAACGCACTGGAGCTGCTCGTGTTGGCCGGCCGGCCGCTGGCCCACGCGATCATGATGATGATCCCCGAGCCTTGGTCCGGGGACCAGAACATGGATGACGACCGCCGCGCGTTCTACCAGTATCACTCCTGTTTGATGGAGCCATGGGACGGACCCGCGGCCATCGCGTTTACCGACGGCCGCCAAATCGGCGCCATTCTTGATCGCAACGGCCTGCGCCCGTCGCGCTTTTGTGTGACGACGGATGGCCTGGTCATCATGGCGTCGGAATCTGGCGTGCTCGACATCCCGCCGGAAAACATTCTCCGCAAAGGCCGTCTCCAACCTGGACGTCTCTTCCTCGTGGATACCGAGCAGGGCCGCATCATTGAGGACGAAGAGATTAAACAGCAGTTGGCCAGCGAACGTCCCTACCGGACTTGGATCAACGAGCATCTCGTCCATCTTTCGGATCTGCCCGAGGCCCCGTCGATTCCGCCGCCGGATCACGAAACGCTGCTCCAACGGCAAATCGCCTTCGGCTACACGCATGAGGATGAGCGCATCATCATCGCTCCGATGGCGCGCGATGGCATCGAAGCTATCGGCTCGATGGGTAACGACGGCGCGCTCGCGGTCCTCTCCAACCGCCCGCGCCTGCTCTTCGATTATTTCAAGCAGCTCTTCGCCCAGGTCACGAACCCGCCGATCGATTCGATCCGCGAGGAAATCGTCATCTCCGCCGAAACCCGCTTGGGTTCGGAAGGCAATTTGCTCAATCCGCAACCATCGGCCTGCCGTCGCGTCGAATTGAAGTGGCCGATTCTCACCAACGAGGAATTCGCGAAGATCCGCCGCACCGATTTGCCTGGTCTAAAGATCGGCGTGCTGCCGTCACTCTTCCGCGTCGCCCGCGGCGAGAAGGGCCTCGCCAAGTCGATGGAGGAAATCTGCATCATGGCGCGCCGCATGATCGAAGAGGAAGAGATCAACGTGATCGTCCTCAGTGATCGCGGCGTGAACAGCGACTTTGCACCGATCCCGGCATTGCTGGCCGTTTCCGGGCTGCATCACTTCCTCATCCGCGAAGGTCTGCGCACGCGCATCAGTCTCGTGATCGAAACCGGCGAAGCCAGGGAAGTGCATCACTTTGCGCTCCTCATCGGTTACGGAGCCAGCGCGGTCAACCCCTACGTCGCTTTCGAAACAATCGACGACATGATCCAAAGTGGATCGCTGACGAATGTTGATCACAAGACCGCCTGCAAGAACTTCGTGAAGGCGGCCGCCAAGGGTGTCATCAAGATCATGTCCAAAATGGGCATCTCCTCGATCCAGAGTTATCGCGGCGCCCAAGTGTTCGAAGCACTCGGTGTGCGGCAGGACGTCATCGATCATTACTTCACATGGACGCCCTCGCGCATCGGCGGCATCAGCCTCAACACGATCGCCCGGGAAGTGCTCGCGCGTCATCACTCGGCTTATCCCGAGCGCCGGGTTGCCGGACATGTGCTGCCCGTCGGCGGCATTTACCAGTGGCGCTCCGATGGGGAGTCCCACCTCTTCACGCCGGAATCGATTCACCACCTGCAGAAAGCGACGCGCTCCGGCAATTACGCGGCGTTCAAGAATTTCTCCAAGCTCATCAACGAACAGGGCGATAAACTCTGCACACTCCGCAGCCTGCTCGAGTTCAAGGCCGGCACGCCGATTCCCATCGAGGAAGTCGAGCCCGTCGAAGCCATCATGAAGCGCTTCAAGAGCGGCGCCATGTCCTACGGTTCCATTTCCAAAGAAGCTCACGAAACGCTCGCTATTGCCATGAACCGCATCGGCGGAAAGTCCAACACGGGTGAAGGCGGTGAAGATTCCGATCGCTTCACCGCGATGGAGAACGGCGACTCGAAAAATTCCGCGATCAAACAGGTCGCCGCCGGCCGTTTCGGCGTGACGAGCGAATACCTCACCAATGCGCAGGAGTTGCAGATCAAGATGGCGCAAGGGGCCAAGCCCGGTGAGGGCGGCCAGTTGCCCGGTAACAAGGTTTATCCATGGATTGCCCGCACCCGCGGCACCACGCCCGGGGTTGGTCTGATTTCGCCCCCGCCACATCACGACATCTACTCGATCGAGGATCTAGCGGAACTCATTCACGATCTGAAAAACGCCAACCGCCATGCCCGCGTGAGCGTGAAGCTCGTTTCCGAAGTCGGCGTTGGCACGATCGCCGCCGGCGTCGCCAAGGCGCATGCCGACGTGGTGCTGATTTCCGGTTATGATGGCGGCACGGGCTCGTCGCCGCAAACTTCGATGCAACACGCGGGTCTGCCGTGGGAACTCGGTTTGGCCGAGACCCACCAGACCTTGGTGCTCAATAATCTTCGCTCGCGCATCGCGGTCGAGACGGACGGCCAGCTTAAAACCGGCCGCGACGTGGTCATCGCCGCACTGCTCGGCGCCGAGGAATTTGGTTTCGCCACCGCGCCCCTCGTCGCCACGGGCTGCATCATGATGCGCGTCTGCCATCTCAATACCTGTCCCACCGGTATCGCCACGCAGGACCCGCGTCTCCGCGCCAAATACACCGGCAAGCCCGAGCATGTCGTTAACTTCATGAAGTTCATCGCCGAAGAAGTGCGCGAACTCATGGCGCAACTCGGCTTCCGCACCATCAACGAAATGGTCGGTCAGGTCGGTTGTCTCGAGCCGCGCCGCGCGGTGGATCACTGGAAGGCGAAGGGCCTCGATTTCTCCAACATCCTCTACGCGCCGGAAGTCGGCGAGGGCATCGGCCGATACTGCACTACCACCCAGGATCACGGCCTCGACAAGTCACTCGATCTGACGACGTTGCTGGAAATCTGTCAGCCCGCCATCGAACGCGGCGAGAAGGTGGTCGCCGAACTGCCCGTTCGCAACGTGAACCGCGTGGTCGGCACCATCACCAGTCACGAAGTCACCAAGAAGCACGGTGCCAAAGGCCTGCCCGACGACACTATCCGCATCCGCTTCAAGGGTTCCGCGGGTCAGAGTTTCGGTGCATTCATGACGCATGGCATGACCTTCTCCATTGAAGGTGATGCCAACGACTACGTCGGCAAGGGCCTTTCGGGCGGCAAGATCATCATCTATCCTTCACAACAGGCTACCTTCAAGGCCGAGGAAAACATGATCATCGGCAACGTCGCCCTCTACGGCGCGACGGCCGGGGAATGTTATTTCCGCGGCATGGCTGGCGAACGTTTCGCCGTTCGCAACTCCGGCGTCAGCGCCGTGGTTGAGGGCATCGGCGACAACGGCTGCGAATACATGACGGGCGGTCGCATCGTCGTCCTCGGCACCGCCGGTCGCAACTTTGGCGCCGGCATGTCGGGCGGGATCGGCTACGTCCTCGATGAATCGGGCGACTTCGCCAAACGCGTCAACGCCCAGATGGTCGGCTTGGAAAAACTCGAAAAGCCGGCGGAAATCGAAGAGGTCCGCACGCTCATCCAAAATCATTTGGATTACACCAAGAGCACGCGAGCGAAGGCCATTCTCGACGACTGGAAAACGTATCTGCCAAAATTCGTGAAGGTCATGCCCAAGGACTACAAGCGCATGCTCGCCTGCATTGAGCGCGCCAAGGACCAAGGCCTGACCGGTGACGAAGCCATCATGGCAGCCTTCGAAGAAAACTCCCGCGATACTTCACGCGTCGGCGGCAACTAAACCCAATCATACCCCTTACACATCATGGGAAAGCCAACAGGATTTGTCGAATACATGCGCGAACTGCCGGTGGATCGTCCACCGCTCGAACGCGTGCGCGATTGGAAAGAGTTTCACCAGCACATGGAGCCGAAGAAGCTCCGCCAACAAGGCGCACGCTGCATGGATTGCGGTGTTCCGTTCTGCCATACGGGCAAACTGATCGGCGGCATGGCTTCCGGTTGTCCGATCAACAACCTCATCCCCGAGTGGAACGACCTCGTTTACCACAACCAATGGAAGGAAGCACTCGGTCGTCTGCACAAGACGAACAACTTCCCCGAGTTCACCGGCCGCGTCTGCCCTGCACCCTGTGAAGGGTCGTGTGTGCTTGGCCTCAACGGTCCTCCGGTCACGATCAAGAACATCGAAGCGGCCATCACCGACCGCGGCTGGGACGAGGGCTGGGTCATTCCGGAAGCACCGAAAGTTCGCACCGGCAAGAAAGTCGCCGTCATCGGCTCCGGCCCCGCCGGGCTCTCCGCCGCTGCGCAGCTCAACTTGGCCGGACACTCCGTCACCGTCTTTGAGCGCGCTGATCGTCCGGGCGGCCTGTTGATGTATGGCATTCCGAACATGAAGCTCGACAAGCAGGACGTCGTCTTGCGCCGCATCAAGCTCATGGAAAAGGAAGGCATCAAGTTCATCTGCAACGCCAACGTCGGCGAAAACGTTGAACCCGAGATTTTTCTCCACGAATACGACGCCACCGTCATCTGCACCGGGGCGACGCAGCCGCGCAACCTCCCCATCGAAGGCCGCGACCTGAAGGGCGTGCACTTCGCGATGGAGTTTCTCACCGCCAACACCAAGGCCGTGCTGGCCAAGGAAGGCGCGAGCCCGATCAACGCGGCCGGCAAGGATGTCGTCGTCATCGGCGGGGGTGACACCGGCACCGATTGCGTCGGCACCTCGATGCGTCATGGTGCGAAGAGCATTCTCCAAATCGAGATTCTGCCCAAGCCCGCCATGGAACGCCAAGCGGACAATCCGTGGCCCGAATGGCCCAAGGTTTACAAGATGGATTACGGCCAGGAAGAAGCTGCCGCCAAGTTTGGCGAGGATCCCCGCATCTATCTCACCACCGTAAAAAAGTTTATCGGCGACGAGCAGGGCAACTTGAAGGAACTCGTCACCGTGGAGATCAAGTGGGACAAAAACGAGAAGGGCCAGTTTATCCCCGTGGAACAACCCGGCACCGAAAAAACGCATCCCGCGCAGCTAGTGCTGCTTGCGATGGGATTCCTCGGACCAGAGCAGGCATTGCTCAAGGAAATCAAGGTGGAAACCGATCCCCGCTCCAACGTGAAGGCGGAGCACGGTAAATTCACCACCAGCATTCCGAGCGTCTTCGCCGCCGGCGATTGCCGCCGCGGTCAAAGCTTGGTCGTGTGGGCAATCAACGAAGGCCGCGGTGCCGCGCGTGAATGCGACCGGTTCCTGATGGGGGCGACCGATCTACCCTAGGCCCAGACTAAGCCAAAAATTCTTTGTCCTATCATCGGCCCGATTCCTGCGTGCACCTCATCGATTCAGTAATCAGGCCTCCCTTTCGATCCTTTCGTCATGACTCAAGTTCAACCTTCACCACTCTACCATCCCGACCAGGAGCACGATGCCTGTGGTGTGGGTTTCATCGCGAAAATCTCGGGTGAACGTAGTCATGACTTGGTTGAACGCGCCCTGAGCGCCCTGCGGGCACTGGCCCACCGGGGGGCGATTGATGCCGACGCGGTCACGGGCGACGGGGCGGGGATTCTCACCCAGATCCCGGTCGAGCTTTTCCGCGAATTTCTCGATGGTAAAAAGAAACACCTGTTGCGTGATTCCGATCTCGGCGTCGGCATGATTTTTCTGCCGCGTGAGGACGAGTCAGCCCAGGTAGCCGGCAAGAAGATCATTGAACAGTCCGTTAAAGCGGAAGGGTTGGTTTTCCTCGGCTGGCGGGAAGTGCCAGTCGATTCCGCCTGTCTGGGCCGCAAAGCGCTCGAGACCCAACCCCTGATCTTACAAGCGTTGGTCAGTCGCCGGGAAGATGACATGAGTGACGATGAGTTTGAGCGGCGGATCTTTCTTGCGCAGAAGGTGGCGGAGCGCCGGGCGGGGGAAATGAATCTCGAAGGATTCTACATCTGCTCCTTCTCATCCCGCACCATCGTCTACAAGGGCCTCTTCAACGCCCCGCAGGTCCGCAAGTATTTCATCGACCTCAAGTCGCCGAAATTCACCTCCGCCCTGGCGGTATTCCATCAGCGCTACTCGACCAACACCTTTCCCACTTGGCACCTCGCGCATCCGTTCCGCCAGATGGCCCACAATGGCGAAATCAACACCATCCGTGGCAACCGCAACCTGATGCGGGCACGCGAACGCAGTGCGGCGCACGGCGTGTGGGGTGATCGCTTCGCCGATCTTCGGCCGCTCGTGCAGCCGGACATGAGTGACTCAGCCTCTTTCGACAATGCCCTCCAGTTACTGACCCTCAGTGGCCGCGACCCGCTCCAAGCCTGCACCATCATGATGCCGCCGGCTTGGGAACAGGACAAGTCGCTCACTCCGGAACAACAGGCCTTCTATCGCTATCATTCCTGCATGCTGGAGCCATGGGATGGTCCCGCCGCCGTGGTTTTCACCGATGGCAAGATTGTCGGTGCCGCCCTCGATCGCAACGGGCTGCGCCCGGCCCGTTACAAGATCTTTGATGATGGTTATGTGCTCCTCGCGAGTGAAGCCGGTCTCGTGCACGACTGGCCCGGCAAGGTCGTTACCAACGGGCGCCTCGGCCCCGGACGAATGATCGGCATCGACCTGATCGCAAAGAAGTTTCTGCCGGACGACGAAATCAAGTCGGCGATGACTGCGCAGCCGCATTTCCGCACTTGGTGTGACGAGCATCTCGTCAACCTCCACAACTTTGCGAAGGCTCCGGCAGCTGAGCCTGCACCCAAGTCCGTTTCCATCGCGCCACAGCTTTCCTTTGGCTACGATCTCGACGAACGGGAAATGATTCTCACACCGTTGGCCGAAGGCATGGAGCCAACCGGATCGATGGGCGACGACACCCCGCTGGCCGTGCTATCGCGCCGCCCCCGGCTGCTCTACACGTATTTCAAGCAGCTCTTCGCGCAGGTCACCAATCCCCCGATCGATTCCATCCGTGAGAAGTCGGTCATGTCACTGGCCATGTATCTCGGCGGGCGTCTCGGCCTGTTCGAGGAGCTCCCCCGCACCAGTGGTTTTGTGGAACTGGAATCCCCGGTCCTGTTTGATCACGAAGTCGCCGCGTTGTTTGACGTGCCATTCCTCAAGAACCGCGTCGTGAGGCTCAGTGCGACCTTCAATGCGGCCGATGGACCGACGGCATTGGAACTAGCGGTGCAGGAACTCGCCGGCCGCGCCACCGCAGCGGTCGAGGACGACAACGCGAAGGTAATCATTATTTCAGACCGGGATGTCAGTGCCGAAAAGGCCGCCATCCCCATGTTGCTCGCGGTTGGCGCCATCAACCGTCGCTTGACCCGGGCCGGCCTGCGTCTGCGTTGTGATCTGGTCGCGGAGACCGGGGAAGCCCGCGACGTGCATCATATCGCCACTTTGTTGGGCTTCGGTGTGAATGCCGTGAATCCGTGGATGGCTTTTGATATTGTGAGCGAGATTGCGGCCAGCGGCAGCACGACCAAGCCGGTTACCCCTGCCGAAGCGCGTGAAAACTACAAGAAGGCCATCATGGCCGGTCTGTTAAAGATCATGGCCAAGATGGGCATCAGCACCCTGCACAGTTACCGCGGCGCCCAGTTGTTCGAAGCGCTCGGCATCGGTCCGAAGGTCATCGATGACTGCTTCCTGCGCACCGCATCACCGATTGGGGGCATCGGTTACGCGGAAATCGCCGTGGAAACACTGCGTCGTCACGATAACGCCTACGCCGAAGCGCCTGCCGCCGCCGCGGAAGGGGATGCAGCAGCGGGATCGAGCGATCCCACGCTGCACAACGAAGGCTATTTGCGCGTCAACAAGCGCGGCGAGGGTGAATACCACGGTTGGAACCCGAAGGTTGTTTCGGCCATGAACCGCTTCACCCGGGATGGGTCGGAGGATAATTACAATGGTTGGAAGTCCGTCACCAACGAACATCAACCCCTCGCGATCAAGGACCTGCTCAAAATCCGTTTTGATAAGCGCCCTCCGGTCGCGGTGGACGAAGTAGAACCCATTGAAGACATTCGTCGTCGTTTCACGACGGCGGGTATGTCCTTGGGCGCACTTTCCCCCGAAGCTCACGAAACCCTGGCCATCGCGATGAACCGTATTGGCGGTAAGTCGAACTCGGGCGAAGGCGGCGAGGATCCGGTGCGTTTCTCCATCCGCGAGAACGGGGATTCCGCCAACAGTGCCATCAAGCAGGTCGCCTCGGGTCGTTTCGGCGTCACCGCGGAATACCTGGCCAACGCGAAGGAAATCGAAATCAAGATGGCCCAAGGCGCCAAGCCAGGCGAGGGCGGCCAGCTGCCCGGACACAAGGTTTCGCCACTAATTGCGCGTCTTCGCTTCAGTGTGCCGGGCGTGACGCTCATTTCGCCGCCGCCACACCACGACATCTATTCCATTGAGGATCTCGCGCAGCTCATCTTCGACCTCAAGGAGGTTAATCCGCGCGCCAAGGTCTGCGTGAAACTCGTTTCCTCGTCCGGCGTCGGCACCATCGCGGCGGGCGTGGCCAAGGCCTATGCCGACGTTGTGCTTGTGTCCGGCCATGAAGGCGGCACGGGCGCCTCGCCCCTCGCCTCGATCAAGAATGCCGGGTCTGCCTGGGAAATCGGCGTGGCCGAGGCTCATCAGGTCCTCATGATGAACGGACTGCGCAACCGTATCGTGCTGCGCACCGACGGCGGCATGAAGACCGGCCGCGATATCATCATCGCCGCCCTCCTCGGCGCGGAAGAATTCAACTTTGGCACAGCCGCCCTCATAGCGGCCGGCTGCGCTATGTTCCGCGTCTGCCATTTGAACACCTGCCCGGTTGGCGTTGCTACGCAACGCGACGACTTGCGGGCCAAGTTCCGCGGCAAGGCCGACAACGTCATTAACTATTTCAACGCCGTTGCCGACGACGTGCGCCATTACCTGGCCAAACTCGGCGTGCGTTCCCTGAACGAAATCGTTGGTCGCACCGAATTGTTGCAACAAATCGAGGATCCGGAGAACCCGAAGACCCACATGATCGATTTGTCGGCCCTCTTGCACGATCCGGATCCTACCGGAGAGCTGGATCGTTACCACACCCGCGAGCGCAACGAGCGCTTCGGTAACGAGGGCTCGCTCGACGAGGCTATTCTGCAGGAAGCGCGCGATGTAATCCTCGGCAAAAGCGCCCGGTTGGTCGCCCGTTACAAGATCACCAACGTCAACCGCGACATCGGCACCCACTTGTCTGGCCAAATCGCCTACCAACGCGGTAATCAAGGCCTGCCTCCCGGCACCATCGACCTCACCTTCACCGGTAGCGCGGGCCAAAGCCTCGGTGCCTTCTTGGTGAACGGCATCAAGCTCACCTTGAATGGCGAAGCCAACGATTATGTCGGCAAAGGCATGGCCGGCGGTGAGATTATCGTCCGCCCACGACCCAATGAGCAGTTCGAGTGGCACACCAACTGTATTCTGGGCAACACCTGCCTCTACGGAGCCACCGGCGGCGTGTTGTTTGCCGCGGGCTGGGCCGGAGAACGGTTTGCCGTGCGTAATTCCGGCGCCATCGCGGTGGTTGAAGGAGTCGGCGAGCACGGTTGTGAATATATGACCGGCGGTGTCGTGGTAATCCTCGGTCGCACCGGCAAAAACTTCGGCGCCGGCATGAGCGGCGGCCTCGCGTTTGTCTATGACGAGCGCGGCACCCTGCCGGATCGGTATAATTCGCAGATGATCGGGTTGGAGCGGCTGAACAATGACGATGAGGTCGTAAGTCTGCGCCAACTGGTCGCGGCCCATGCCAATCAGACCGGCAGTCCGCATGCGCAAAAGCTCGTCGCTAATTGGGAAACCCTGGTGGGCAAGTTCTGGAAAGTGGTGCCGCATCCGCCCACGCCGGATACGCCCAAACAAGTATTTGCCTTCGATAAAACGAAGGTGCCGGTGTCGATCGCTCCGTGAGACACCATAACTAAGGGGCGTTAACGGGTCGCGAAAGCGACCCGTTAACTGCTTGGTTTGGCAGGCATGGCCAACAAGCCAATCAACAGGGTGCCGGATAGACGGGTCGCATTGCTCGCCCATTACCCCGTTTAAGTGAATTGAGGTTGGCGCGGACGGCGTCGCACGGCAAAAAGCCGGCATGCCATCGAAACCCATCCCCGGATCATCGGGCGAAGTGCTGACCGAGTTGCCTTCCGCGTATCAGCCGCATCTTTCCACCGGTCTTTTGCACCTCCCGCGGTTCATCGCGAAGATCCGTTACGTGCAACGGCACGGATCGCTGCCTGCGAGCTATGCCAAGAACTACAAACGCGGCATGGACCGTTTCCTATGTCAGCATCTGGGCGTTGAACCCGCCGCGGTGGAGCAAATCGTGCAGACCGCGGCCAATGACGCGGAAATGGATGCCCGTTTACTGGAACTGTTCCCCTCCGACCTGCAGGCGGCCAAGTGGAATCGCAACTATGTGCAGAAGGGGATGACCGTAGCGGGTCGTGAGTTTCTACTCGAAGCGTTAACCGCCATGGGGTGCGCTGATCGGGCCGGTGAAATTATCAGCGTGGTGGATCTGATCGAGTTTGATGAGCGGCGCATCGAGTAAGCGCGACGCTAACGGCAAAAAAAGAGCCGCCCCCTTGCGGGAGCGGCTCATGTGTTTAACGAATGAAGAGTTTTTACTTCTTCTTCGCTGCCGGCTTCTTCTTAGCTGCAACCTTTTTCTTGGCTGCGGGCTTCTTAGCTGCGGTCTTTTTCTTAGCTGCTTTTTTTGCCATGCGATTGCTCCGATTTAGGGCTTTAGTTGATGTGACTCACCACGACTAAGGGGCGCCGTGCGCAAGTTACATTTTGGTAACTCAACAATCTATGCGGTTCGCGCAACACAAATGAGTAAGAATTTTTCATTAACTCATCCGGCCGTTTTTCGATTTTGACGCGCGAATTTTAGTTTCGTCGTGAATTTTTTGTGATGACGACGCGTTAATGCACCACATTCAGCGCTGATTTATTTGCGCAACCACGTCGCGCAACGACGTGAGGTTTTGCTGCACGAGTGCGCCCATTGATTCACAACGCAGGTAGTCATCGCGGTGAAAATGTTCGGCGAGTGCCGTGCGCAACGCATGCACTTTCTCAATCGGCGCAATCGGATCGACGCACATCTCTTCGAGCAACGCACCCAAACGCACTCGCGCCAATTCCGCGCGCTGCACCATGAGGGTTTGCTCCTCGCGTTGGTATTGCAGCGCGGTTTGCGGATGCAGATGCTTGTTACAATAGGCTACCAGAGGCGCGTTTTCCTTGAAGAACTGCGGCAGATAGAAATTTTTGCGACTGTTGTAGGACTGTTGGTCGAAATCCATCGCGCGAATGCGCACTTGGGCGGCTTCAAAGTCCGGCGTGATCACAAAAACGAAGTTGTAGGACCGCATATCCCCCAGCAGTCGCACAAAACAACGCTCATTGAACTTCACGAGCTCCTTGGCCACGCGGACCGGCCTCAATTCTGGGTATTGCAGCCATCGATCGATGAAAATATCCCCCGGGATACCCGCGATATGCTCTTCAATGAGCGTATTGCCACTGGTGAGGTAGTTCAGACGGTTGGGTGAGAGCAGATGCTCAAGTTCCAAGCCGTAAACCCGGGAGGCATCGGCCCGTTTCACGTAGAAATAGTCCTGGTTGTCGTTGTAGGCGTTGACTACCCGGACCCGAAACGGAGTCGAGTTGCCGAAACTGCAGTAATCGACGCGGTCCACGTAGAGATGCTGCACAATACTGTAGTCCCCATCGACCTTGAGCAGCGCGTAGATACGTTTCAGACCTTCATAGAGGTCACCCATCTCGTCTGAACGGTAGATAACGGTGTCCCACAAGGTGGGTTTGCCGTCCCGATCGACCAAGGGAATGACTTCTTGAAAATCGCGCAGCCGATCATAGGTCACGGGCAGCTGACGTTCGCGTTTATAGCGCAACAGATAACCGCGCAAACCGGGGTTAATCGGTATGCTGGGTTTACGCGGAGTGACCAACGGGGTCTCTTCGACCTCATCCATGGGCGCCAAGCTGGTGGAGCGACCGGTGGGTGGCAACAACTCCCGCGAGCCTCAGGCACCGCCTTGATCAAACCAACGCACCAAAGCCGGCTTGAGGGCGGGAACCTGCTGCACCTTGCCGCCATCACGCAACGAGTCGGTCGCCGCACAGCCCGCCGCAATACTTTCGCGCGCGGCAATGGGGGAAGTGTCGGTCGCTCCGCCGCGACGCACGTAACGCAGGAATTCCGCCAGGATCTTGGGGTCGGCGCCGCCATGGGTGCCTTTCTCCAGCGGTATGTTGTAGGTGCGATTGCCCTTCGCGTTGTAGTTGGCGCGCTTGTTCCAAAGTTTGAGATGGGTGCCGGGTTCGCCATTGCCGAAGTTTTCCAATCGACCCTCCGTGCCGATGACGGTGTAGTTGCGCCAGTAGTCGGGAGTGTAATGACACTGCGCATAGGTCGCAAAGACTCCGTTGTTCAGCTTCATCTGCATCGAACTGAGGTCTTCGACATCAATGCGGTGATTGAGTCCACGCAAAGTAGTGGGCGGATACTCATCAAATTTGAGCTTTGAGATGTTAATCGGTCGCGGTCCTTTGGTCGCGGGCATTCTTCCCGGCAAATCCCCATACACCGTGAGTCCACCGAGCGCACTGACGGTCCGGGAATAGCCGCCACAGAGCCAATGGATCACATCGATATCGTGCGCTGCCTTCTGTAGCAGCAGTCCGTTGGTGTAACGGCGCTCCGCATGCCAGTCGCGGTAATAAAAATCCCCGCCATGCCCGACAAAGTGCCGGCACCAGCACGCCTTCACCTCGCCGATGACACCGGAGTCAATCAACGCCTTCATCTTACGGACAAAGGCCATGTGCCGCATATTATGGCCGACATAGAGGCGCGCACGGTGCTGTTTGGCCGTGGTCAGAATGCGATCACAGGCCGCGGTGGTCAGGGCCATGGGTTTTTCCAAATAGATGGCAAATCCGCGCTCCAGGGCCGCAACGGCCTGCGTTTCGTGCAGAAAATCCGGCGTGCCGATGATGACGGCATCGAGCGTTTGGGCCAAAAGCTCCTCCACTTGGTGCGTGGTGAAGATATCCGCCCCAAACTCCGTGCGGTTGCGGGCAAGGGTGCCGGGATTGATATCACAACAGGCCACGATTCGGGCACCCTTGCCGGGTTTGTGGGACAGCCGCGCGAGCAAGCCGCCGCGGCCACCGGAACCGATGACACCAATTTGAAGATCGTTATTTTTCATAAGAGACAAATGCCCCGAAGTATCAATTGGCGGCGGGTCGGTGCTGCCGGCGATAGTCCAAGGGTCGTAATCCGCGGGTATGCGCGGCAAACGCCGCATAAAAAGGAGCCACCGACGAAAAGCCGCTCTCCATTGCAACGTCGAGCACCTTCATGTCCGAAGTGATAAGTAATCGTTGCGCATGAGAGACCCGCAGCCGGGTCAAATACTCCCAAACACTCGAGCCGCACTGTTTCTTGAATACCCGCATCAGGTATTTCGCGTGCAACCCCGCATGATCAGCAATGGCCTGCACCGTCAGCGGATCCCGATAATGGCGCGCGATGAACCGGGTGATATTCGCAATCTGTGCGACCCCTTCGTTCACCCCGGTATCCTTTCGTTTGGCTATTCGCGGCGTGACCAAAGCCAGCCGATGAAAGCGGGCCTCCATTTCTAGTAACATGACACGCCGCTGGGCGGGATCACTGCTCGCGGCATCCGCCAGCCAACGTTCCAACTGAGGTCGATCTTCCGGCGCGGGAGCCGAACTCACAATTTCACCCTCCAATAACCGTTCGCCCAAGGCATGCGGCAGTTGCCACTGTAAAAACCACGCCAAGGGCAGGGTAATCCAAATTCCTTCACCTAGTATACCCGGCGAAACGGTTTGATGAGGAATTCCGCCCCACAAGGCGGTGAATCGACCCGCTTCAACTGGCACGATGGTTCCCCCGTGCAAATAGGAGAACCCGCCCCGAAACAGATAGTTTACCTCGATATCGGGATGGGTATGCGGCCGCGCCATCATCCCGGTATTCCGCTGATGCCATACCCGAAACCCGAGTTCATCTTCATGACGGGTTTCAACGGGGTGGGATGGGCGAGGCATGGTTACTATTAAAGAGATGTTTCGGATAAAACGGAAAGAAAGTTTTGAATAGTTCTGCTAGAATGGCGGGGTCATGGAACAACGCTTTCACAATCACCTCCCCCCACCACCCATCGTTAACGTCCCCGAGGCTCGGGTGCCGACCGACTTGGACGAATATCTTTTCGATCTGAACGGCTTCGTTATCCTTCGCGGTGTCCTTTCCAAGGAAGAAGTCGCCGACG
This sequence comes from Cephaloticoccus sp., assembly GCA_030833445.1. Lineage (GTDB taxonomy): Bacteria > Verrucomicrobiota > Verrucomicrobiia > Opitutales > Opitutaceae > Cephaloticoccus. The sequence goes on from JAURHD010000001.1 coordinate 77,800, forward strand.
CCAACGCCCGCATAGACACCATTCCGCGTTCACTGCCCCGCAACGGTTGGCACGGCTGGGTGCAACGCGAGGACCATCCCGAACATCGTGGTATCAGCTATCAGCAGGTATATGAACTGGGTGGCGCGCTGGAGCGCATGATCGATCACCCCAACTACATCAACTACGTGATGCGCTTCATCGGCGGACACGATTGTTTCGATTACCACCATGGCCCGGCCTTCATTGATGAGAATTTCTACACCATCCGCGGACCCGGCGAAGCGATTCCGCTGCACGCCGGTGGTCACGACCGCGCCAAGCGCATGTCATTTGGTTACCACAACGGCCGTTTTCAATGTAACCAGATCAACGTGCTGATGGCCTTCACCGATATCGGTCCCGGAGACGGCGCCACCATGGTCATTCCCGGTTCCCACAAGTCCAACATCGCCCATCCGGAGTTCAGCAAGCCCAAGCGTTACGACGAATGGCAGGATGGCGGCGGCGGATCGGTCGATGGCATCGCGGGAGCAATTGAAGTCCACATGAAGGCCGGTGACGCGATCGTCTTCGTCGATGCCACCTGCCATGGATCCGCCAAACGCGTGAATCCCGGCGAACGTAAAATCGCGGTTTATCGCTACGGCTCATCTTGGAACCGCACGCGTTGGGGTTATCACGCCTCACCCGAACTCCTGGCCCGCGCCAATCCGTTCGCGCGGAAAATCATCAATCCGCAGGAATACGTGCGTCCTCCCGGCACGGACGCTCGCTGGTAATTGTAGGGTGGGATCGCCGAATCCCGCCTTTTCCCATATTGAGGTAGGGGCGGTTGGCTCAACCGCCCTCGCCACTTTCACTGCCTAGGCTGCGAGCAACCGCTCACACAGCTGCCGGAGCCGCTCCCGCAAGGGCTGACCGCGGTTGGCAAAGCTACGCTGGTGTTCCTCGTATTCGGCCCGGCCGGCAGCAGTCTCGATGGCAATCGGCGCAAAGCCCAGTGCCCGCAGATCGTAAGGACTCGCCCGCATGTCGATCTCACGGACGTCGCGGGCCAAGGCAAAGCAATCGGCCACCAACTCGCTCGGCGTAAAGGGCGCCAGTTTGAACGCCCATTTGTAGAGATCCATGTTGGCGTGCAGGCACCCGCGCTGTTCGTGTTGCGGCGCGGTTTCGCGGGTCGGCTGTAGTTTGTTCAAGGGGCGCGCAGGCGCCGTGAAAAACCGAAAGGCATCAAAGTGGGTGCAGCGAACCGGATTGGCCTCAACAATCCGGGCCAGTTCCGCCGCCGGGAATCTCAGGGGATAAGCATTATGCCGCACCTCGTCCGGAGTTTGCCGGTAGACCATCGCCCATTCATGGAGGCCGTAACAACCGAAGAACGCCGGGCGCTCCATGGTAACTTCGAGTAGGTTACGCAACCATGCGACAAACTCCCGGCGATGCGCGGGCAGGGCGGAGGGGTTAACCATCACGCCTTCCGAAGTCTCGTGGTATTCCGACCAACGCAGAAACTCCCGCGCCCGCTCACCGGCCAGCACGACATCGGGTCCGGGATGCCAGCGGCGCAGCCAGGCCGCGCGAAATGCATAATAGCTGAACAGGAAATCATAAACCGGGTGCTTCTGGCCACGTGCAGCCCGGGCTTGATGCTCATCGGTCAATGCACACACCCGTTGTTCATGCGCGGCACGACGTTCGAGCCATTCAGACTCGGCCTGCACAATCATGGATGTGGCGACTCCCGGCATTTATAATCAATACGTATCCACCAGTGAAAGATGGGTCAGTTTCTTTTTGATCTCGGCGACCGTGACCGGCGTATCGAATTCGACCACCACGTCCTTTTGTTCGCGCGGATAGAGTTCGAAATAGTTGTCACTGGAGTGATGTCCGTGACCCGGAATCTCAAACGCGAAGCGATGCTGAAATGCAGTCGACTCAAAGGTTAGCAATGCTTGGGTAGGCGTGAGCCGGCGAACCGTCACTTTGGTCTCAGCTGAAGGCAGGGCTAGAAAGCGTGGCGGGGTAAAAAAGACCGTTTCCTCGCTTACGCGCTGACCGTGAATCTCGAGTGCGATCCGGAGATAAAGGTGGTCACGACCGTGTTCCTGCAAAGCCGGGCGGAGATCGAGCGTATGTTGCCGCACGCTTTTGCCGTAGTGCAGCCGCACCTCTTTTTTCGCCGATGAAATAATGCGACCATCGAGGTGAAACAAATCCCACACCAACACCCCGTCAGCACTTTCGGGTCGGTCATAGACCGTGTAGAGATGGACTTTGTCCACCGAACTGCGCCGGTAGTTACCGATGATGGCCGTTTCGCTGCCGGGCACATGGGCACTGACCAAGGCAGGCGCAAAGAAACGTCGGGCAACGTGATGGAGTGCCTTCCAACGGCCGGTGTGTTCGATCGAACTCCACGATGCCACGGGCCAACAGTCATTGAGCTGCCAGTAAACCGCTCCCATGCAGATCGGCATGATACGGCGGTAATGCTCCACACCGGTTTGCATGCAATGCGCCTGGTTGAGCTGAGAAAGATAGATCAACGCGTCCTGGCTTTTCGGAAAACGGTAGAGCCGCGAGACGTAATCGAGGATGATTTGGTTGCCGGCGGCGTTTTTCTGATGGTTCTCCATCACCGGACCGAACACGTTGCCGTCCGCGGTGGCGCAGAAGGTCGCCTGCGTTTCCGGCGAGGAGTAACTCTGCATGCCGAACTCCGACACGAAGCGGAACTTCCACTTCTCGTAATCCTTCACCGGATGGCGCGCGTGCCACACATCCCAGAAATGCGTGTCGCCGCTGATTTCGCCCAGAGCCTTGACCGTGTAATCATTGCTCCGGCCCTCGCCGCGATAGGGCGAGGTCGGCCAATACGGCGTAACCCCATCCATTTTGGCGACTGCTGCCGGCAGCACCTTGTGGAAAATCGCATCGTAGTTTTTGCGCAGTTTTTTGTCCGCCGCCAAGGCATCCCAGTTGAGGGTCTCGATCTCGTTGTTGCCGCACCAGAGCGCCAATGAGGCACGGTGACGGATGCGGCGGATGTTATGCTCGGCCTCGGTTTTAACACTCGCAACAAACTCGCGGTCTCCGGGATAAAGCGTGCAGGCGAACATGAAATCCTGCCACACGAGCAGACCGAGTTCGTCGCAGATATCGTAGAACTCCTCGCTTTCGTAGAGGCCACCGCCCCAGACGCGCACCAAGTTCATGTTGGCCCGCACGGCGGACACGAGGTCGCGCTCGTAGTCGGCGCGTGTTAGTCCAGCGACGAAACTATGCGCGGGAATCCAATTGGCGCCCTTCGCGAAAACCGCGCGGCCGTTGACTTTGAACTGGAACGATTCGCCCCACCGGTCCTTGTGGCGGTCCAGCTCCAGCGTGCGCAGGCCGATGCGTTGTGACCATGAACCCAGTTCGCGTCCATCGGTCGCCGTAGCGACAACCGTGAGGTCATAAAGCGGCTGATCGCCGTGTCCGGCCGGCCACCAGAGTTGCGGATTTTTGACCGCGAGGGTGAGCTGCTTGGTGGTGGAACTGGCGGTGGCAACTGTTTCCCCATTTAACGATAGGGCAACCGCACAAGTGACTCCTATGGCCTGACGATCGAATTCCGGCGTGAGGTTGAGCGAGACCTGACCACGGGCCGAGTGATCCTGGTTAACCCGGACCGAATCGAGGCGATTGCCACTCCAACCTTCAAGCCGCAGATCACGCCAGATGCCAGCCGTCACAAATCGCGGACCCCAGTCCCACCCGAATTGGCATTGTTCTTTGCGGAAGACCGAGCACCGGCCGATCGAGTCATTGAATTCCTTGGGCTGATGCTCGGGACGCGTCTTGGGCAACGCCCGACCCGCACTCGCAAAAACGAAACGCAGTTCATTGCGCCCCGCCTTCAACATGGCACGCACGTCCCACCGATGGGTGATGAACATGTTGTCCGTCACGGCGATTTTTTTGCCGTTGAGATATACCGCGCAGAGAGTGTCGAGACCATCACACACCAATTCGACCACCTCCTCGGCCAACAGGCTTTTTGAAACATTGAAGCTCGCGCGATATTCCCAGTCGCGATCCTCGATCCATTGCAGATCCAGTTCGTTGGTGCCGAAGAAAGGATCGGGAATCAAATCGTGGCGCCTCAAGTCGCGATGGACGCAACCGGGCACAACGGCGTCACGCCAAAAGGACGATTTAGACGCATCACGAAAACGCCATGACGCGGTGGCAAGGGGTAGGGTCTGCATTAGGAAGAAATACGTGTGAGCAATCGGCGGACACCCTCGATTGGGGGGTCAACAATAGCCGACATTTGGCAACGGGAATCAAGGGTGGCGGCAAGGGTGCTCTGTGCAATCGGCGTTTGCAGGATCAGTCCACTCAGCCCAACCGGCAGGGCGAGCGAGCCATTTTCGGCAAACACGCGCGCAATCACTTCATTCGCCAATCGGGCTATTTGACCAATGGACTGGGTCAATATCCCGAGCGCAGCCTCATCGTTTTGTGCCGCCAGTGTTGTAATAAGCGGCCCATATGCGGCAATAGCGGGCGGTGTGGTTGATGGTGAATAAAAATGGCGGGTGAGTGCCGTCGCGTCCCGAATTCCCGTGGCCTCACAAATGGACGCACCTAGTCCGGATGGTTCAGCCCAACCTTGGAGTTCAAGGATCGTGCGCGCAATGGCGTGCTGGCCCAGATCATATGCACTAGCCGGATCGCCGAACCGCCAACCGAGGCCACCGGCATAATGCGCCGTCCCGTCATCACCACGAGCCGCCACAAACGATCCCGTGCCGGCGTGCAAAACAAGACCCGGGTGGCCAGCCGTCGCCAGTTCGAGCACTGGAATCGAATCATCGAAAGTCTGCACGCGGCCATAGCCAGTGAGCTCAGCGCCAAACTCGCTCCAAAATGAGCGACTGCCCGCCATACAGAAGACCGTGTCTGTGATAACAATTCCCTGGCGCGTCTGTCGGCCCGCCGCCAGCAGTTCTTCCAAAGTCGTTGAGATGAGCTTCGAGATGGCCTGTGAATCCAGGATGCTGGGACTACAACCCGCGGTCCGACGTTGCGCGATGAAAGCCCCCGTCTCATCCACGAGAATGAATTCCGTTTTGGTGCCGCCTCCGTCAATGCCGATCCTTGCATTCATCAATCAGGCCAGCTGCTTGCTCAGGCGGTGCTTATATTTTTCGCCGACCTGACGGTTGTGTTCAATTGCACCGGGCTGATTCTGACTGCGCAACAAGGGAAGGGGATGACCCTGCGACTGCATCCAAGCCATTACTTCCAGCATCAGCAGGTTGAGCAGCATCGCCCCGACCAATGTGGAAGTGGGGCCTGACATCAGGCCATCCCCGAGATCAATCAAGGTATCGCCGGGCACGCCGAGATTATCGAGGGTGTGGTTGGCGATCTCATGCAGTTTTTGGCCGGACGGATGCACCGTTGCCGCGGTCGTGGACATGGCCAGGGAAGTCAGGCCAATCACATTGAGTCCCTTTTGTTTGGCGTAGAGCGCCACTTCGATCGGCGCAGAATTCTTCCCCGAATTGGAGATGACAATAATGCTTTCCCCAGAGCGAAGCTCATACTGCCGGTCATAACGGCCGGCGAGCACCGTGCCGTAGCCGACTTGGTTTTCGATAAACCCACCCGTCGGATCAAGCATGCCGTTGACGCAGACCAGCCCGCCGGCCCGGCCGATAATTTCGCGCGCCAGCACTTCGCTATGACCGCTACCGAAGACATGCAGCATGCCACCCCCCGCGAGATTTTTGCCCATGATCGGGGCCAGTGCACTAATCACCGGCTGGTTGCTTTCGCGCGCGGTTGCGATCAGTTTGGTGGAGCGGGTATAAAAAGTGTCGGCGGGAAGACTCATACCCTTACAAATATAGCCTTCCCTTGGGCGAAGTCGCTGCAAAAGTATTTGTCGCCCCATAACCGTTATACCCATGCGCTATCTCACATCGCTGGTTCTGTTGTTCAGCTCACTGCTTTCAATGCGCGGCGAATTGATACCCGTGGAAGATTTTAGCCATGGGGCCGCCTTCACCGGGATGACCATTTCACCCGATGGCAAGACCGTCGCCTATGTGCAAAGCATCAAGGGCGATCAGAAGATCCTGATGCGCGATTTGGACACGGGTAAAATCATGGGCATCGAGATTCCCAATACGGGCGTGCCGTGGGTGGAGCAGCACACCAAGCTCGATTGGCTAAATAGCACCCGCTTGTTGTTCAGCCTCTATCCCAACGGATTTTCCGCCATGGACAAGGATGGGAAGCATTATGAAGGGCTCACCGGTCGGGATCGCTACGCCATTCGCAAGGACAGCTATTTTAACACCCCATCCACGATCTATAATTTCTATGACGAAAAAGACGGCACGGTGTTGATGAACGAATATGACCAAGCTTACTCGGTGGACGGTGTCGGCGAGAATCAGTGGTATGCGATATCTCATCCCCACGTGTTGAAGGTGAACGCACGCACCGGAGGATTCGAACGGGTGCTCAAGAACCCGGGCAATATCGAATACTGGCAGGAAGACCTCGACTTCCTCAAGCAACACATGCCGGCGAAGTGATGATTCGCGCGATTGATCATATCAATATCGTCGTCACCGATCTGGAGCGCTCGGTAGCTTTTTACACGGAGCTGCTCGGTTTCAAGTTGGCCAAGGAAGCCACCCTCGAAGGCGAGTGGATCGACCGCATCGTCGGCCTTAAGGGCGTGCGCGGTCGGGTCGCCTATGTTGTGGCTCCGGCTGGTGAACCGCGCGTCGAATTACTGTGCTATGATTCACCTGCCGGCGAAGACCCGGTTGTGAATCGCGCCGCCAACACCGTCGGACTGCGTCACATCGCTTTGCGGGTCGATGACATCCATGCGATGACCGCAAAACTCCGAGCCGCGGGCGTCGAAGTATTCAGTGATCCCGTGAAAGTGCCGTCGGGGGTGGTGCAACATGACCAAGGGCACAAGACCCTTGTCTACTTCTTGGATCCAGACGGGGTTATTCTGGAGCTCGCTCAATATAGTTGAAACCGAATCACTGCTCCCAGCGACCATAGATACCGCAAGGCAGCACCTTGCCATCCGAGGCGACCGGCAGTCCGACTTCGCCGGCCGTGATTTGGCCGCCGCGATCAAGCAACAGCTCGCCCAAAAGGTTCGCCACCACTGTAGGCGACAGACGCGCGGTATAGGCATTAATCAAAAAAAACAGCGGCTGCTCGCTCAACAATTCACGGCACTCCGTCAGCAGGGTCCACAGGTGATCCTCCAGTTTCCACATTTCACCAGTGCTGCCGCGGCCGTAAGTCGGTGGATCCATGATGATCGCATCGTAACGCCGACCGCGTTTGATTTCCCGGCGCGCAAACTTGAGACAATCGTCCACGATGTAGCGGATCGGGGCGTCAGCCAGTCCGCAAAGGGCGGCATTTTCGCGGCACCATTTTACCATGCCCTCGGCCGCATCCACGTGGCAGACACTCGCGCCCGCAGCAGCGGCGGCGCAGGAAGCCGCCCCGGTATAACCAAATAGATTGAGCACGTTGACTTCACGCCCCGACGCGACCGCCTTTTTTATGCGGGCACTGAACCAATCCCAATTTACCGCTTGTTCGGGGAAAAGACCGGTGTGTTTGAAACTGGTCGGGTGAATTTTAAAGGTCAGTTTTAGCGGCGCGTAGCTCAGGGGCCAATGATCGGGCAGGGGCCGCCGAAACTCCCATTTGCCGCCGCCTTTCTCGCTCCGGTGGTAAAACCCATCCCAGTTTTTCCACGGGGCTCCGGGTGCTATCCCGTGCCGCGGCCAGATGATCTGCGGATCAGGCCGCACCAGCGTAACATCGCCCCAGCGCTCCTGCTTCATGCCATCGCCACTGTCCAACACCTGATAATCCTCCCATTTGTCAGCAAGGAGAATGGCGGGGCGTTGTGGTGTCATCCCGGCAGCATGCACGACGGAATTCCCGGATGAACACAAAAAATAACACGATAAATGGCGTGAGTTTTCGGTGGAAGGCCGACCCAAAGCGCTTTATTGACACTCAACGGCAACAAACCTTCGGATAACCGTTCTCAAAAATTCCATGCATCTATTCAAACTCTCCAAGGCGGCCATCGTCATGCTCAGCGCCGCGCTTCTCAGTGCGGCCCAGCTCTCGGCTGATGTCGTCGAAACCAAGAACGGCGCGCGGATCGTCGGCCAAGTCACCAAGATCGATGACGGCAAGATCTACGTTACAACCGACTATGCCGGTGATCTGGTCATCAAGCAGAGCGAAGTGTCCAGCTTGAGCACCGATGCCCCGGTATTCGTGCGCTTGGCCAGCGGCACGACCATGCAGGGCACGGTTATCAGCGATACCACCGGGATCAGGATTGCCGGATCGGACGGCGAACTCAGCACCCAGGTGGATAAAGTCGCCGCGACTTGGTCCCCCAAAGACGAAGACCCGCAGATCGTGGCCATGCGTAACGAGATCGCCGCCCGCGAACGCCACTGGGCCTATGAGGGCTCCGTCGATATTAGCGGCAAGAGCGGCAACAAGAATCAACTCGGCACTGCCTTGGGTTTCCGGGCCACCCTGAAAACCCCGGAAGACACCCTGCAGTTCTATACCAACTACAACCGCCAGGTAACCGAGGGCACGAAGTCAGCCGATCAATTCAAGGCCGGGGCCGACTACTCAAACAACTTTTCCGGCCGCTAGTCCTGGTATGTCCGCGATGAGCTCGGTTTCGACCGCGTGAAAGACATCGATCTCTACAACGTAGCCGGCGCCGGTTTTGGTTACGATTTCATCAAGAAGGAAAAACGCACGTTGACCGGTCGCGCCGGTTTCTCTTTCCGCTATGAAGGTTATAAAAACCCGGCCACCGACGACGTGAAAAGCGCCGGTCTCGATTTTGGCATGAATCACGAGTGGGAATTCAGCAACTCCAAGCTCGTGAACCGCCTGTCCTATGTGCCGGCTTTCGAAAATTTCGCCAATTTCACCCTGACGCACGAGTCCTACTATGAACTACCCTTGGCCAATCCTTCGTGGAAACTGCGCATGGGCGTGAGTAACGATTACAACAGTCAGCCGGGCGCCGGACTTGAAAAGCTTGATACCTCCTACTTCACGCGTCTCGTGCTGAACTGGAAGTAAGCCCCAACCAGAATTTCAGATTCAACCGGCCCGTGGACTTGATCCCGGGCCGGTTTGCTTTTTGCCGGCCAGCTGGTTGCCTGTAGTCAATCATGATACGGCAGGATTACATACTTCGCCTGATATCCGAGCTGCGGCAATTCGTTGGCGCCATGATCGGCACCGGGGATCCAGGCCGGGCCGGCGAAGCACTCCATGCAGTTTTACATGCGCAGGAACGGCTCTTTCAATGCCCGCCGGCCAATTTTCTGGGACTGACGATTGATCAACAAGTGGAACAGCTCGGCCGTGACGAATCCCCGGAAACTGCCGTGGAGAAAGTCGCCACCTATGCGGCCACTCTCGAACAAGCTGCGCGGATTTATGAAGCGACCAATCGGGATCAACTGGCCAAGAATTCACGGCAGATTGCCCTCGGTTCACTGCTGATCGCCACGAACCGTTGGCCGGAGCAACGCACCCTGATGGCCGATGGGATCACAACCCTGCGGCAAGAGTTGGCTGCCGTGGAGTTACATCCGCCCGTGCAGGAGCTGCTGGATACTTGGGAGGCAAAGCCCGAGTGACTCACGTGCCGTAAAGCCGGTCACCAAAATCGCCCAGACCCGGCAGGATATATTTACTGTTATTGAGCTCGCGATCATGCGCGGCCGTAAAAATCGGCACATCGGGATGTTCGGCGTGAACCGTTTCAACTCCTTCAGGTGATGAAACAATGCAAACAAAGGAGACCTCCCGTGCGCCGGCTCCCTTGACCACCGTGATCGCCTGGGCCGCAGAACCACCCGTCGCCAACATGGGATCGACCACCAAGACCCGCGTTCCGGCCAGCGGAGGCAACTTGCAATAATAGCTGCGCGCGACGGCGGTTTCATGATCCCGTTCGAGACCGACATAACCCACGCTGACATCTGGGAACAAATCCAAGAACGGCTGCATCATACCGAGCCCAGCGCGTAGGATCGGGACCACCACCAGCGGACGCGCCAGCACCTGGCCGGTATGGGGCTCGAGCGGCGTCTCAATCACCTTTTCTTTGGTCGCCAAATTTCGGGTCGCTTCAATGGCCAGCAACAGGCCCACCTGATAAGCCAGCGTGCGAAAGGTGGCCGGCTTGGTGCTCTTATCGCGCAAATGCGTCATGATGTGCGCGGCGAATGGGTGTTGGAGAACGTGCAGGGACATGGGGCGGTTGGTTATAACAGACGTTTGCTAACTTTGTTTTCCATGATGGCCGCGAGCTCCTTCATCAACGCTTTGTCCTTGCCGCGTAGTCCGGGCATGAGCGCGAGCCATTTATAAACATCATTGCGCAGTCGCTTGGGCAGGGCCGGTTTTAACAATATCGCCCGATCAAGCGCACGCACACATTGGGCCGCCACGTGCTCACACATCAACTGGGCGTCGGCGGAACTTTGCTGTCCGGCCAGCCGCAGGATGTCGTCCAGCGATCGCTGCCGCCGCTTGGCGATCACCTTGTAGTTGCCTAGGCTGTTCGCCACGACGTTGACCGTGCGGGGAAAGAGACTGGACATCAGGTTCCACGGATCGTTGCCGTCCCCGGCCTGCCGAATATCGCTGCGCAGAATGACCGCGGGAATATCGGCAAACTTCGCGATCATGAATTCGATCACCGTGCCGGAATCGAGTTCGGTGCCATCGTAATTGAAAAGCCCGAGATCACATTGCAGCAGGGCCCGTATATCCTGGTCCCGGATTGTGCGGGGCGTCTTGCCGCGCGGCTCAAAATCCTGCGGCAGGCGGCACAGGTATTTGCCGTGCGATTTTTCGAAGATGGCCTCGGCCAGATACGCATTGCCGATGAGGTGCTTGAGGCTGAACAACTCACTACCGAAATAAACCGTGTAGCTCTTTTTTCTGGGGGCCATGCGCGCGATGCCGCTAGCAAGCCGCCTAGGCGCCGTGGCCACAATGCCAAACTCACCCGCGTTGGCTCAGGGCTCCAGGGTAAGCGTATGCACCGTCACCCCGGGAAGAAATGGAGTCGGCTTGCCCTCAACCCAAGCTTCATGTCCCGCGCGGTAAAATGGCGAAAGTGGATGGCCGCTCTGACCACCCGGCATATGAAAAATTCCCTCTTCCTCGCGGCCGGGCGAAACCACGAACCGTTCGCTCGCACCAAAGTCGGGGCGTTGCACGCGCGGAGTGATACTGTCGCCGGGCAGGGGATCAAACGGCATGTTCAACCAGCCGGACAACCAGTCAGGCAGCACATGGGCAAACGGGTGTTTGATTTGGGCCCGGTTGCGTTGCCCCCAAGTAGCTTTGGCCACCTTGAGATCCTTGGCCTGCAATTGCGCGGTCACTTCGTCGGCTGCGGCCAACAGGAGTTCATCCCAGTTTTGGTAACGAGCACTTAACAGATGAAGTGGACGCTCATTCAAGATGGTCTGGAGCGGTTGTTCGTAGTGGAAACGATACCAAGTAAACTGATCAAACTCCCGGACGCAGGGAGCGAAGATGGGCGAAAATACCAAGTTGGCCGTCTGTTGCCGGAATAACCTCACCAAACGGTAGCTCACCGAATCAATCCGGGCCCGGCCGTCCCAATCCGCCAGTTGGCTCCGTAGTTCTGCCCGGGATTTATTCACCGCCACTGCGGCGGGGGTCAGGGTGTCGAGGAGCAGTTGACGCCAACGATCCAACATCGGCGCACGGTCATCCAGCTGGATTGCCAGTAAGTCGGCCGGCGTGGCGTTTTCCAAACCAGCCAAACGTTCACGAATCCGGGCGGCCCGGTGCGGGCGATCATAACCACCATCGCCCAAGATGCTCAGTCCCGGTTCGCCAACGATGCGGTTATTAGCCGTCCACAACCGTCCGCTTGGTGGGTCCTTCAGAAAGGGCACTTCATGATCGGGCACCATGCCATCCCAATACCGGTCGCCATAAGTCCACGCTACGGGGAAACGACCGTCATAACCGGAGCGCTTGGGCAAACCACCCGCAACCGTCCAAGCAATATGTCCCTGCCGATCGACGATCAGTATATTTTGAGCGGGCATACCTGCGCGATGGGCCACCGCCATGGCTTCATCGGTGGTGCGGGCTTCCTCCATGCCCATCAGGGAAAGGTTGATTGCTCCGGGTTGTTGCGCCGTCCAATGCAACACCAAGGGACGGGTTTTCTCGCCCGTGCCAATTACCGGGCCCCATTCAGTCCAGTCCACTGCAAAATCCACGGGGTCACCGCCCTTGACCTCGATGATCTCGTGCCGGGTTTCAAAAGGCACCAATTGCTCACCGTTCTTGTATAGTGTGCGGGCAATCACACTCGGCTCCACTACCACAACATCACTGGTATCGGCATAGGCATTGGTCATGCCCCAAGCCACCTGTCCATTACTGCCCGCTATAACCAATGGAATCCCGGGCAGAGTGACTCCCGTGAGGGTGTGATCCGGCCAATTCATTGCAGCGCGATACCATACGTTCGGCACACGCAGATGCAGGTGCATGTCACTGGCCAGCAGCGCCCCACCGTTGGCGGTATGTGCTCCAGCCAATGCAAAACTATTACTGCCACCATGCGGCAGCTCGTCATTACCATCCAAACTGGCTGTTCCCTGACTTCCCGCTTCCCGCAAATTTATCACGCGCTCAGAGGGCGGTGGAACAACCGTTGTGGATATACTCCCATCCAGTGCCGCGTCCGACGCGGTCACCAGCGGAGCAAAAAAATCCGCCGCGTCCGATCCGTAAACATTTCGCACTGCAGTCAGTGAGCGCTCATAAAGTCCTTCGTCGCTCAACTCCATCGCCATGGCGAATGCGACCAAATTGGTGTCCTCCGGCCTCCATGGTTGGGGCTTGGTGCGAAGAAATACATACTCAGGGGGGACTTGGTCCAAGGCCGCCAGCCCCGCGTTGACTCCGGCAGCGTATGTTTCAATCAGCGCGCGTTGATCCGGATCGAGCTGGGCTACGTTCTCATGGGCAATGCGCCTAAAACCATGGATGCGGGCCGCCTTGTCGGCGGCAACAGCTTTTGGGCCAAACATCGCCGCCAATTCCCCGGCCCCGCGGCGACGAAGCAGATCCATCTGAAAAAAACGCTCCTGCGCGTGCAGCCAGCCGAGGGCCCGCGCCACGTCCAACCGGTTGGCCCCGCGGATTGTCGGCACCCCGAGGGCATCGCGCTGAATATCCACTGGACCGGTCAAGCCAGCCACCGAAGTCTTGCCTTCGAGTTGCGGCAGACTGCGACGCATCTGCACATAAAACCAACCGACCCAGATGGTCACTCCCGCTAATGCCACCGCCAAAACGGTCACCGTCCATCGCAATAGTCGTCGACGCGAAAAGCTCATAATGAATAGGCCTGCCGGATCGCCGCCACCAGTTCCGGCGGCTCGGGCGAGATATTCAAAGTCAGGGCGTTGGTCGGTTCCTCCAACGTGGCCAGCTGGCTGTCGAGCATGGCTGGTTTCATGAAGTGATTTTTACGCGCCCCGATCCGCGCCCACAACAATTCACGCGAACCCTGCAGGTAGACGAGCCCGACCCGGGCATCATCCCCGAGCAGGATTTTACGGTAGGTCTCCTTGAGTGCCGAGCAGGTCACGACCGCGCCTTCACCCCGAGCAAGACATTCTTCGATATGCCGGCGAATCGCCCGCAACCATGGCTGGCGATCCTCGTCGGTGAGCGGGGTGCCGGCTGACATTTTGGCCACGTTTTCAGGCGGATGAAATCCGTCCGCGTCATTGAACCGCCAGCCAAGCTCACGCGCGAGTAACTCGCCAACCGTGGTCTTGCCACTGCCGGCGACACCCATGATCACGATGACCCGTGACGCACTCACTGCTCCCAAGCACGAATCGACACGGGGTCGCGACCCTCATCATATTCAATGTAGTCAAACATCGTCTCGATCGTTTTGTCGGTGAGCCCGGATTCCTGAACCCGTTGACGCAGCCGCGGGGTGAGGGCGTCACGCCAGCCGCGTTTCATCATAAAGCCATTCCATACGTCGCACTCATCCTCAGTGCGTGAGCCGCCCTGTTCATGGCACCAATCAAGAATTTCCTCTTCGGTGCCTCCGGCGAGGGTCCGCGATTTGAGTGCCGCGTAATCCACTTTCAGAAAATCGCAGCAGCGTTCGTCAAACCCCTTGCCGAGGCCGCCGTGGTAATCCTCGGGCAACTGACCGGCGGCGTGGAGTCGGATTTTATCCAGCATTCGGCCGAAATAGACCAAGTGACGGGTCTTGAGGTAGATGCTGCGGAGTCCGGGAACGTTGGGCATAGAAATTTATTTCCGCGTTTTTACTTCTTTCCGGCGAGCCGAAAAACTATCGGCGCAGGTAATACACCAAGGTGGCCAGCAACCCGAGGGCAAAGGTAGGCGCATTGATCCAAAGCTGATGAAACGGAACCGGCCAATGGCTGCAGGCATAGATCACCGCCACGTGCTTGATCGCTATCAGCAGCCAGCAAATCATGATGAAACGCTCGACCCGGGCATTGCGCACCGGTTTCGAACGCACATTTACCTCCACAACAAAGGCGGTATCGGTGCCCGGATGTGGAGGACGGGTGATGAGTCGGATGAGATTGGCAAACACGGGATGCTTGAAAGATAGCGCAAAGCTGCCGAAATGAAAGCTGTCGTGTCGAATCAAACCCCCACCTCCGCCCAACCTCCCGTCGAACTGGAGGGCACCAAATTAGGCAAGCCCAGCGCCGCTGCGGCGGGGCTGCCCGCCGTCATTAAGACCACCAGCTTTGCCGTGGCCGGGGTTGGTCCGGTCAAGGGCACCAAACTGCTGCTCAACGTGAACCAAAAGGACGGCTTCGACTGTCAGTCCTGCGCGTGGCCGAGCCCGGATGGTGATCGGCACACCTTTGAATTTTGTGAGAACGGCGCCAAGGCCATCGCGGACGAAGCAACCCCCAAGCGCTGCACGCCGGACTTTTTCGCCCAGCATTCGGTCGAGAAGCTGGCGCAACAAAGCGACTATTGGCTCAACCGCCAAGGTCGGCTCACCCATCCGATGGTCTTGCGGCCGGGTGCCACTCACTATGCACCGATTCCATGGGATGAGGCGTTCGCGCTCATCGCCAGCGAACTGAAAGCATTAGGCACACCGGACGAAGCCGCGTTTTATACTTCCGGGCGCACGAGCAACGAGGCCGCCTTTCTCTACCAGTTGCTCGTTCGGCAATTCGGCACCAACAACCTGCCGGACTGCTCCAACATGTGCCACGAATCCAGCGGCACAGCGCTCGGCGAGACCATAGGCATTGGCAAAGGCACGGTGAAACTGGACGACTTCGAGAAGTCCGACTTGATCTTTATCATCGGCCAGAATCCCGGAACGAATCATCCGCGCATGCTCTCATCACTGGAAGAGGCCAAGCAGCGCGGGGCAAAAATCATTTCGGTCAACCCCCTGCCTGAAGTGGGCACGGACCGGTTCAAGAATCCGCAGCACTTCATGAACCCGCTCAAGGCGTTGCCCACATTGTTGGGCGAGGGTGCTCGGTTGGCCGACGTATGGCTGCAACCGCGCATCAACGGTGATCTGGCCCTTTTCAAGGGCATCATGAAGGAGATGCTCACCGCTGAAGAAGCGGCACCCGGCACCATTTTTGACCACGCCTTTATCACGGAGCACACCCACGGTTATGATGCCCTGGTCGCGGATCTGCATGCCGCGGACTGGGATCAAATCGTCCAATCCAGTGGTATTGACCGCGCCCAAATCAAAGCCGTGGCGGATATCGCCATGCAGTCGAAGGCCACCATTTGTTGCTGGGCCATGGGCCTGACCCAGCAACCCAACGCCGTCGAAACCATTCAGGCGGTGATGAATTTCCTCTTGCTGCGGGGTAACCTGGGCCGACCCGGGGCAGGCGCCTGTCCCGTCCGGGGCCATTCCAACGTGCAGGGCGACCGCACGATGGGCATTTTCGAAAAGATGCCCGACTGGTGGCTGGACCGGCTGGATGCAGAGTTCGCCTTCAAGTCTCCTCGCGCCCACGGATTCGACACCGTGGACGCCATCAAGGCAATGCATGCCGGTAAAGTGACCGTCTTCGTCGCCATGGGCGGCAACTTCCTGTCGGCCACTCCTGATACGGAATACACCGCGACCGCCCTTCGCCGGTGCGCACTTACCGTCCAAATTTCCACCAAGCTCAATCGCGCGCATCTCATCACCGGGCGCACCGCTTTGATCCTGCCTTGTCTCGGTCGCAGTGAGGTGGATGCCCAGGCAACCGGGGAGCAATTTGTAACCGTCGAGGATTCGATGGGGATCATCAATCCCTCCCGTGGCCACGCGAACCCGGCCTCCCCGGATTTGAAGAGCGAACCCGCCATTGTGTGCGGGCTGGCCCGGGCCATTCTGGGCCAGCAGAATTCCGTGCCTTGGGAAGACTTTGCCGCAGACTATGCTTTGATTCGTGACCGCATTGCGCGGGTGGTGCCGGGTTTCGAAAAGTTCAACCAGCGCATCACCGATGGAATTTTTTATCTGCCCAACGCGCCGCGCGACACGCGCGAGTGGCGCACCTCGACGAAGAAGGCCAATTTCACCGTCGCCCCGATTCCGCAGCACAATCTGGCGGCGGGCGAATATGTGATGATGACCATCCGCACCCACGACCAGTTCAATACCACGGTCTACGGACTGGATGATCGTTATCGCGGCGTGTTCGGTGGGCGGCGCGTCGTGTTCATGCACGAAGCCGACATCCAGGAAGCCGGTCTGCAACCCGGGCAGTTGGTCGACTTGCACAATAACCATGGCGGAGTGGAGCGTCTAGCCGCTGCCTTTATGATCGCGCCTTACCGGATTCCGCGCGGGTGCGTTGCCACCTATTTTCCCGAGGCCAATGTCCTGGTGCCCATCGGCAGTGTGGCCGCAAAAAGCAATACGCCCACCTCGAAGTATATCGTTGTTAGCCTGAAACCTACGGAAGATCCTGCTGCCGCCTTGGCCCAACGACGTGCTGAACTCAATTCGTAAAAATCGCCAGCGATCCACATCGCCAAGGCAACAACTTGGAACCAAAACAACCCCGCAGGAGTCAGAATCACCGCTATGAAGAGCAACCATTTCATTCTTGCAGCCATTATTGGCTTGGGCGCATCGGGTATGGCTTTGGCCGCCGATGCCGCCGCCAGCGAAAGCAAAGTTCAAGTTACCTTGGAGAATCCTGAAAATTATTCCGATGTCCGTGACGCCTTTTTGGCCTCGGACAAAGGCAAAGCCGGCAACATCGACCTGATCCGCCAATATGTGGAAAAGGAAGCCGCCAAGTATGTGCCGGACGGCCAGAAGCTGGAAGTCACCATCACCAACATTGATCTGGCCGGTGATTTCGAACCATGGGGACAAGCCGGCAGCGAGGACATCCGCATCGTCAAGGATATCTATCCACCCCGCATCGACTTGAGTTATAAGCTGACAGATTCGACGGGCAGCGTGGTCAAGGAAGGCACCCGCGAACTCCGCGATTTGAACTTCATGATGAAGATCAACATCCACCGGGACGACGCCCTCCGCTACGAAAAGGCTTTGATCAAAGACTGGGTTCGCAAGGACCTCAAGACGGGCTGATTTCAGTCTGAGTAAAACCCATTTGCGCCCGGCCGCGAGCAGTCCATGCTCGCGGCCGTGTCATTTGAGGGCAACAGCATGCGGATCGACAAGTGGCTGTGGTGTGTGCGGCGGTGCAAGACCCGGGCCACGGCCACCGCCGCCTGCCGCGCCGGCTCGGTCATGATTGACGGTCAGTCCATCAAACCGGCCCGCGAAGTTCAGGTCGGTGAAATCATCACCCTGCAAGAAGGCCTGATCATCCGCACCCTGCGCGTCATCGGTCATCCCGCCTCACGGGTCGCCGCCAAGTTGGTGCCGACCTATTGCGCCGACCTGACCCCGCCGGAGGAATTCGCCAAGGTTCAAACCCAGCGGGTGCAGCAGGTTCTCGCGAGAGAGAAGGGTGCCGGGCGGCCCACCAAGCGGGATCGCCGCAAACTCGACCAACTCCGGGACCGGACCTGAACGAGCGAACCTTCATACCAAATTCAATCCATGAACGTGCTATCCAAATTCGAAACCGAGCTGGCAGTTCGCCCGGATGACATCGACCTGTATCAGCACGTGCACAGCACCCGGTATCTGGATTACGTGCTGGCCGCCCGTTTCGAACAGATGGAACGCTACTACGGCATGTCGATGCAGGACTTCGCCGACCGCGGCCTCGGATGGTTCATGATCACCGCTCACATCCAATACAAGCGGCCGTTGGGCTGGGGTGACCGCATGGTCGTGCGCTGCTGGATTGATCACTTTACCGAAACCGGATGTCGCGTCGCCTTTGAGATTGAAAAGCTGCCCAACCGCAAGCGGGTGTGCGACGGTTATTGCGATTATACCCTCGTCACGCTGGCAACCGGCCGGGGCACTCCACTACCCGAAGATATCAAGGCAAAGTATTCCATCTAATGGGTGCCTACGGGGCCGGGCGGGGATTTGGCTTGTGTCATCCGGGCCGGTCTGCCTAGCTGTCCGTCTCGATAGAGAAAACGTTAGATGACAGGATCTGGTGAGTCGTTAGCAGAGCAGGTGCTCTAGTGATGATTTCGAAACCCACGGTGGGAACGGGACTGGCAGCGGACGGAGGATCTACGAATCATCAGATGAGCAACTCCAAACTATATGTTGGCAACCTGTCCTTCAAAACCACCGAAGACGAACTCCGTTCACACTTCGGTCAGTATGGCAGCGTTACCGACGTTTATGTCGCTATGGACCGCATGACCGGTCGTCCCCGTGGTTTCGCATTCGTGACCATGGGCACAGCAGAAGAAGCGCAAAGCGCAGCCGAGAAAGTTAATGGCTCCGAACTCGATGGCCGTCAGTTGACGGTTAACGAAGCTCGTCCCAAGGAAGAGCGCTCCGGCGGCTTCGGTGGTGGCGGCGGCGGTGGCGGTCGTGGCTTCGGCGGCGGCGGCGGTCGTGGTGGCTTTGGCGGTGGTCGTGGCGGTGATCGCGGTGGCGATCGCGATCGCGGCGAGCGTCGCTACTAATAGCACTCCCGGTTCCAAAAAACCGATTTTCAGGGACGGAGCTCCTAACCGGGCTCCGTCTTTTTTGTCTTAATATCCCCTGTCATTCCGGCAGGGAGAGGACGGGTAATTCATCCGTCCGTGGGCGCGCGGACCGCGCGCCCGTGCTGGCATATCCAGCGTTAACCGGTCCGCACCCAATCTCATGCCTTTTAAAGCTCTCAATCTTTCCGAACCCGTCCTGCGCGGCGTCCAAGCCGCCGGCTATTCCGATCCCACGCCCATTCAGTTGCGCGCCATTCCCCTCGTGTTGGGCGGTGGCGATGTCGTCGGCTCCGCCCAAACCGGCACCGGTAAGACCGCGGCCTTCGCGCTGCCGATTCTGACCCGTTTGGGCGCCCACGGTAAAACCCGCGTGCTGGTGCTTGAGCCCACCCGCGAACTTGCCGCCCAGGTTGAAACCGCCTTTCGCGATTTCGCCCGCTTCACCGACCTGCGCACCGTCGCGGTTTTCGGCGGGGTTGGTTATGGCAATCAACGCAAGGAACTCAGTCGCGGGGTCGATATCATTGTCGCCACCCCAGGTCGACTGATGGACTACCTCAAGGCCGGCACCATTAGCCTCCGCGATATCAACACGCTCGTGCTCGATGAGGTCGACCACATGCTCGACATGGGCTTCCTCCCGGTCGTAAAGGACATCATCAGCCGCTGCCCGCGCGAGCGCCAGACCCTGCTGTTTTCCGCCACGGTGCCGCCAGAGATTCAGGCGATCGCGTCCTTCGCCCTGCGCAATCCCAGCCGGATCGAGGTCGGCGTTAACCGCACGGTCAATGAATCCGTCAATCACGCGCTCTATCCCGTCGGCTACGCGCAGAAGTTCGATCTGCTACTCGCTTTGCTCGAAAAAACTGATTTCGACAGCGTGCTGGTTTTCTCCCGCACCAAGCATGGGGCCGACAAGATCGCCCGCCGGCTCAAGAGCGCCAATCACAGTGTGGCCGTGCTTCACGCCAACCGATCCCAGAATCAACGCATCGAAGCGCTCGAAGGCTTCAAGTCGGGCAAATATGAAGTCATGGTCGCCACCGATATTGCGGCCCGTGGCATTGATGTCGCCGGAGTTTCGCACGTCATCAACTATGATGTGCCGGAAAAGCCCGAGGATTACGTCCACCGCATCGGCCGCACCGGCCGGGCCCAAGCAGTTGGCGATGCCTTTACCTTGGTCACGCCGGAAAACGAAAAGGACATTCGGGATATTCAACGTTTCATCGGGGCCAAAATTCCCGAGCTCAAACTCGAGGGTTTCCCATACGGGCCCTACGCCCCTCGCCCGGATCAACCGCCCCAACAACGCGAAAGTCGCGGCCGGGCCCAGGCCCATGGTGATTTTCCGCAAAAACGCGGTGGTTTCCGTGGCTTCGGCGGTCGCCGTGGCCAGCGCTGATCTACCCCTCACTTCATCCACCATTACGGCGTCGCCAAACCGCCGGCTAAAAAAATCCGTGTGTTCGCGACGCAGTTTGCTAAGCGTTCTGTCATGTTCTGCCGTATTGTTTTCCTCGTAACCCTGTTGCTCCTCCCGGGCACCTTGCACGCCCAGCGTGAAAAACTGCCGCCGGAAGATCTGGCGTGGGTGGAAAAAAACTTTCCCGACGCCCAGAAATCCAACACCGGGATTCGCTACCTGGTGATCGAAAAGGGGCATGGCGAAACCGCCCAGCGGGGCCAGATGGTTTCGTTGGTTTATGTCGGCCGCCTGATTGACGGTGAAACCTTCGATCAGCAGCTCGATCCGGCCAAACCTTTCACTTTTCGCCTCGGTCGCGGGAAGGTCATCCAAGGGTGGGACCAGATCATTCGGTTGATGAGTCCTGGCGACAAATGGCTGGTCATCATTCCGCCCGAACTCGCCTACGGCACTCGCGGTCAACCGCCAAAGATTCCGGCCAACGCCACCTTGGTTTTTACCATGCAGTTATTGTCGGCTAATCAGGAATAGATCTGGCGGCGTTGGGTCCAGATGGCATCGACGGTATAGATCGCCAGACCAATCCAAATCAGCCCAAACGATTGCGCCCGAACCGCGCTAAATGGCTCGTGATAAAACCAGATACCAAGGGCAAATTGCACGGTGGGGGCCACATATTGCAATAAACCCATCGTGGTGAGTTGCAGCTTTCGGGCTCCATAGGCGAACAACAACAGCGGCACCCCGGTAACCACTCCAGTGGTCAAGACCAGCCACTGAATGTGGAGTGGGGCAAATCCAAGGGCGCCGGTGCCCGTGTGTGTGCGCCAGATCAGGAACGCTCCCGCCAATGGAGCGAGCAACAGGGTTTCTACCGTGAGTCCTGCAAGCGAACCGAGGGCCGACCGTTTGCGCAGCAAGCCGTAGATGCCGAACGTTACCGCGAGGACCAGTGCGATCCAAGGCAGCCGGCCCAGCTGCCAGAGCTGCCAGACCACCCCAAAGACCGCGAAGCCGATCGCGATCCGTTGAGCGGGTCGCAATCGTTCATGCAGCACTCCCCAACCCAAAGCGATATTGACCAAGGGCACTAAAAAATAGCCCAAACTGCTCTCAATGACATGTCCGTTATTAATCGCCCAGACAAACACCAGCCAGTTGATCGTGAGTAACCCACCACTCAAGGCGTAGCGGCCCAACTGTCGGCCGGAGGAAAATGCGGCATACACCGGCTCGAATCCGCCCCGCCACCAAAGCAACGGCACCGTAAACAACATCGTCCAAAACAACCGGTGGGCAATCAGCTCGGTCGCATCCACCGAGGCAAGCTGATGCCAAAAAAGGGGAAATATGCCCCAGGCCAAGTAACAGCCAAAGGCCGCGAGCACGCCGCGAACCGACGCCCGACCCGGATTGGGGTTCATTCCTGGGCTGCGCCGGTAAATTCGTAGCGCTGCCGGAATTCGCTGACCGCCTGATTCATGGCTGCATCTGCCGACTTGCCCTGACCCACCAGTTCGGAAGTGCGCCGCTCAATCCAACGCTGTTTGAAGGACTGTTCAACCTGGGTCGTGATGGACTTCTCCGGGGGTGACTTCTTTTTGAAAGTGGAACATCCCGTGAACAAAAATGTGGCGCCAATCAGGCAGAAAATAACCGGGCGTAGTTTGTCGGACATGATTGATTTCATTTGAAGGATCGCTTCCTCTGACCGCGAGCGTATCTTTTTGTTTTCGCGCAATTCAATAATCGTGTTAAGCCAGTTTCATCATGAGTGAAGAGCCCAATCCACCGCCGCTGCGGTTGAAACCGCGTTTGAAACCGGATGCGGCGGAGACTGAAGCTCCCACTCCCCCAAGCGAGACCCCGGCTCAACCCGCCACCGAGCCCAGTGCGGATAACGAAGCTCCGAAACTTCGACTGAAACCCCGATTAACGGTTGATCCTGCCCCGGAAAAGAAAGCGGAAGAACCGGCCAAATCCGTGGAAGAAACACCCCCCGCCGAAAAACCCGCCGAGGAGAACCCGACGGCCGGTAGATTACGCCTTAAACCAAAATTAAACTTGGAGCCGGAGCCCACCCCCAAGGAATCCACCGCTCCGGAGCCGGGTTCTGATGCTCAGCCAACGGCCCCCGTGACTCCACCGCCAGTCGCCACTGAAAGCAAACCGCCAGAACCGGCCCCCACCGCGACACCGCCCTCCAGTGAACCTGCCCCCAAATTCAAATTAAAACCCAAACCGGCCGCGAGCGCGCCACCCCCGGCCGCTGCCGCCAGTGCTCCTCCACCAAGCAACACACCAGCACCGGCCGCTCCGCCACCGGGCATCAAGCTGAAACCCGCGGCCGCTCCTACGCCAGCCCCAGCTGAAGCACCGCCGCAAGTCGCCCCGGTCGCTCCTCCGCAAGAAGCGGCCCATGAAGAAATGCCGCCGGTAACTCCGGAAGATACCCCGACCGCGCCTCCGCCAGCACCACCCAAAAAGCGGCGGCGACCAGGCAAACCGCCGTTTGCCATGTTAATCTTGGTCGGCTTGGTAATCCTGCTGGGAGCGGGGGGATTCTTTGCCTGGAAAATTTTCATGGGCCCCCCACCGCCGGTGATCCTGACACCCCGACCCGCTCAGATCAAACCGGCCGCAACGCCCGAAGCCGCGCCGGTAGAGGAACCCGCAGCCCCGGCATCCATGGCCGGTAAGATGATCGAACGCGCCAAGGAAGTCGCCGCTGAGCACGGGACCAACCTGACCGATCCGGTGGATGATATCATGGCGGAACCCACGGCCCCGACACCCTCACCGGCAGAAGATCGGGTGGCCGCCACTTCGCAATCCGAGATCGCCCCCGGTGTGACTGCCACAACCACCACCATGCTGTCCGCGGTGGAGGCGAGTCATGATTTTCAAAACTTTGTCGCGGAAATGCGGATCAACGGGGTCTTTCAAGGTTCACCAGCGCGCGCATTGATCAATGGGCACACCGTCTCGGAAGGTGAAGTAATCGATAGCGGCTTGGGCATCATCTTCGATCACATCGAAGCCGAAGATAAACAGATCATTTTCCGCGATGGCACCGGAGCCACCGTGCGTCGCAAATACTGATTCCCTGTTACTCTTTGTTACTAGGTATCAGCCAACGTCTCTGACCCGTCACACGATGGCGTGGAATTCCCGGGAGGGAGGCCATAGCAGCGATACCTCGAGGCAGTTCCAGGTTCACTTCTATGCCCGTTGAAGTGCGATTCCAGGCACTGCGAATAGTTCCCCGCGGGGTAGGAATCGTGGCCCCGCCGTGATCACCGTGGAACACGGGCGCAAAGCTCACTTCCTTCCACGTTGGGGCGGTCTGGCGCACGCCACCGATTATCTGCATGAGGTGAAACAGCGGATGAGCCGACCATGCGTGGGAACGGCTGCTGATAAACCCTTCGTGCTCCGCGCTGAATGTCTCGAAGGTGGAACCGTAGGCGATCATCGGTTCCCAGCGGGGCTTGATGTGGTCCAGCACCGCCGCGCCATGTCCACGCTCCGCGAGCAACGAATAAACATAGGTGATCCAATAGGCACTCGGACGCGACTGGTGGCCGGATTCGTCGCGCAGGTAGTTGACGAGAAACTGCTCCATGATCGCTTCCGATTTCGGGGCCAGTCCAGCCATGAGGCTGAGGGTTTGCGCATGCGGTGAAGTGGTTTTGACGATGCGCCCCGACCAATCGATGCCGTCTCGCATCAGCCCGTGCCGATCGATAAGTTTTCTCAACGGCGTGCGCAGCTTGGCCGCCCACCGTTTGCAGCGTGCGGCCGCCTTATGGTCGCGCGTCAGGCGATGCAGCTCAGCCAGTTTGTCGAGTGCCAGCAGCAACCAAAGATTATAGACACTCGAAGCCCCGTCCTTGAAGAGCTGCGTCCAATCCAAGAACAACCAATAGCGGTCATCATACTCCACCAGTCCGTGTTTGCCGGTGTGCTGTTCGAAGTAGGTGAGGGCATGCTCAATCGTGTGACGTTGACTCCGGAAGGTCTCCAGATCACCCGTCTGCCAATAAAGGTCCCACATCGTGATGATCCAGATGAGCGTAAAGTCGGGCAGGATGCAGTTGTGCGCCATGGTCGGCGCATGGCCGTAGGTGACGCCGTCTGACGTCGTCTGTGCGCCGATCTGCCGGATGCCACGTTGAAACAATCGGGCGTCGCCGGTGAGATGAAACGTATTCCATGCCTGCACCCGGGCATCGCCCCACCATTGCGCCTGCTCGCGCCAAGGCGTATCCACATAGGCATCGAGCATGCAGTTCTGCTGCGACCAGGCACAGGTTTCCCAAATGGACTCCCACCGTTTATCCGAACTCGTAAAGCTTCCCTTGCGCTCAATGGGATAACCCACGCGATGCAGACAAGAGGATATGTGAAGCTCCCGCGTGCTGTTGCGCACGGTGAGCATGGCGTAGCGAAAACCAAAGGGATGATAGAAGCGGTGCTCGGTTCGTCCCGCCCGACAGATCAGCCGCGTGCTAAAAGTCACCCGGCTGCCGTCGGGATATTGCAGCATCGGCTCCAGTTTTTTAAAATCCACGCTCTCGACATAGATGATGTCGATGGTTTCGCCCCCAGTCGCCCCACCGACGGCGAGTGAATAGCTACCCACCACGGGACGTCCGACATCGATCAGGTAACTGCGGAAATTATTTTCGCCCGTGGCCGGCACCATCAGACCGGCGGCAAACAAGCCCACCGGCGCCTTCGGATCGGCCGGCTGATTCATGCCCGCGCCGGAAGCCTCCATGGGTTGATGGGTATGGTCCTCGTTCTGTCGCAACACGTAGAGATTGCGCGCGGTTCGCCAGTCGGCCCCGCATTTACCTTTCCCCGTGCCGATCACATGTCCGGGACGATTGGCCTCTTCAAACATCTGCGGCAGGCCCCGTGGTTCCAGCGTGGCCCAAGGCATTTGGCCTATCGGCCGCAGGGCTGGATGCGACCAATCGCTGTCATCGAAATCAGAATTCATCCACGCAGCCGGACCCTCGCGGGCATCGTAGTGCTCCTGGGCAAACAGCTGATGACTGTTGAGGACGGTATCGCGCCGGATCCCCGGTTGTTGGAGACATTTCCATGTCGCGTCGGTTTGCACCACGGTGCGGCCCCACTTCGCCGCCATCAGCAGACCGGCGTAACCGGCGGATAGATACTGAAAATTTCCCATGCCGGGATTGTGAGCCCGCACGGCGATGACGTTGCGCCCGGGCACCAACCAGCGCGCGACATCGACCTCGTCATAGGGCCAGTGCGATTGAAATCCGCGCGCGGGTCCGCGGGTCACGAAGGCTCCGTTGATATAAAGCTGATACGATTGATCGGCGGTGATGAACAACGGCGCAACGCTTGGCTGTCGTGCAAGCGACAGCTCCTGACGAAACAGGACAAAGCTGTTATGGAGATCCCAGCGATGATCCTCCGGCCAGATCCACTGGGCCTGACCAAAACTGGCAAAAGAGGGGTGCAACTTGGAGCTGGCTTTTTTCATGAAAAAAGGTGCCGAAGCAAAATTACCGCACCATCAGGGCATCCCGGATGCGATGCAGGAGGGCCGGATCGGTGGCGATGCCCAGCACGCCATTCACGACAAACTGGATGCCGATGCAGATCAGTAAAAAGCCCATGATTTTGGTCAGTGCATTCATCCCGCTGAAGCCGATCACCTTCACGATTTTCCCGGACAAACGCAGGGTCACATAAATCATGATGGCGACACACAGGATGCCGAGGATCACCGCGACGTAATCAATCCATCCGGTCGCCAACGAAGTAAAACCAAGTGTGACCGCAATAGCACCGGGCCCGCTGAGCATGGGCATGGCCAGGGGAGAAAACGCGATGTCCCGCTTGGCCTTCGCCTCGGCGTGTTCCTGTTGCGTCTGCACCGGATCACGCGGCGGAGCGACCAGCATACTCCAACCGATACCCGCCACCAGCAGTCCGCCGGCGATGCGCAGGCCCGGGATCGAGATACCAAAGAAACCCATGATGAAAGTGCCCCCCACCAAAAAGCTCACCAGGATCACCACCATATAGACGCAAGCCATGAACAGCTGCTGATTGCGCCGGGCCGGGGAATCGCCCTCGGTGATGGCGAGAAAAGTCGGCGCCGCCGCCAGCGGATTGATCAACGGCACGAGCGCAATGATCGTGCCGAGAATTAATTCCCAAAAATGGCTGATGGATAGCATGGGCGGGGTAGGCTGAACTTGAACAAAATCAACCCGACCTAAGCAAACCGCGAATCGACCGGATTACGAGAACGATGGCAGCTCACCACACATCCACCGGGCCCTTGGGCACGGGAATCGCGGTCCGATTGAGCCCGGCCGGTTCGTTCTCTTCCTGCATGAACGAAGCCGTCATCGGACCGAGCGCGAAACGCGGGAGAAGTTCGCCCGTTTCGTCGCAATACTGGGCGCGCCATGCGGTGTAGTCGGCCAAAACCCGGTCAAAGTCAGCCCGCGACTTGATCGTGATGACCGCCTGCTTGAACGGCTTGGCCGGACCGAACCGCTTGGCATACCACGGAGCCACCTTACGGAACAGCCGGGTGCCATGGTCTTCGCCATAGAAATCACAATAGCGCTCAAAGTGCCGGCCCATGACTTTGACGCGCTCGGCAAAACTTGGCTCGGCCATCAATTCACCCGTCGCCAGATAATGAGCCGTGCGCCGGAAGATCCACGGATCATAAAACGCCCCGCGGCCAATACTCACTCCGGCGCAACCGGTTTCCTCAAACATGTGCTTCGCTGCCTCGGGAGTGGTGACGTCGCCGTTGCCGATCACGGGAATTGATTTAACCGCTACCACCACGGAGCGGATGCCGCTGAGATTGACCCTGCCGCTGAAACCCTGGGCCCGGGTGCGTCCGTGGACAAAGATCGCGGCAACCCCGGCATCCTCCAACACCCGCGCAAGGTCGGGCGCGGTTAAATTATCGTCGTCCCAGCCCAATCGCATCTTGGCCGTAATGGGAATCTTAACCGCCGCCACCATCCCGCGCACCAGCGCCGCCGTTTTGTCGAGTTCGGTCATCATGGCGGAGCCCCCGCCAATCTTGACGACCTTCTTCACCGGACAGCCCATGTTGATATCGACTGACTGCACGCCCATCTCCTGACAGATGATCGCCGCGTCGCGCATCTCCTCCGGCACGCTACCGAACAACTGGATCGCCAAAGGCGAATCACCCACCGCCGTCTCGACCAACTTAACCGCGGTGCGATTGCGCTCAATGAGTGAACGAGCATTCACCAAGTCCGTTGTCGCCCAACCCAGTCCGCCAATTTCCCGAATGGTCAGTCGAAAGGGCAGGTTGGTGTAACCCGCCAAGGGCGAGAGAAACAGATTGGTCGACAACTCATGGGGCCCGATGCGCATGACGCCGATTCAGCCTAGATGGCCGCGATGGCCCGCTTCATGCGCTCAAGTCCCTCAACCAATGTCGCCCGTGGACAACCAAAGTTGATCCGCACGTAATGCCCGGGTTGGGCGCCAAAGTAGGCCCCGTCACTCAAGCCGACGCCGTGCTTTTCAAAATGGGCAATCGGATCACTGAGGTTCAGTGCCCGCACATTCAGCCACGCGAGATAGGTCGCCTCGATCGGCGCCTCCACCTTCACACCTGGCAATTCCCGGGTCACAAAATCCAGCAGGTAATCCCTATTGCCGCGGAGCGCACTCAACAAAGCCTGCCGCCATTCCTCACTGTCGCGATAAGCCGCCTCGCAGGCATCATAGCCTAGCGTGTTCACTTCGGCGACAATCCCGGCGGTGGCGCGGACAAATTGCGCCCGCAGGGCGCGGTCGGGAATGATCGCAAAAGACGTGCCGAGACCGGGAATGTTATAGGTTTTGCTCGGCGCCATCAGCGTGATGCTGAGTTTGGCAATCTCATCACCCAACAATGCGGTGGGCACATGCGGCAGATCATCGAGAATGAGGTCGCAGTGAATTTCATCGCTGCAGAGCACGAGGTTGTGACGGACACAGAATTCACCGAGCCGCTGCAGTTCCTCGCGACGCCAGACCCGGGCGACCGGGTTGTGCGGACTGCAGAGCAGAAACAGTTTCGTGCGCGGGGTGACGGCCTTTTCCAAAGCGGCCCAATCAATCTCCCAATGCCCGTCCTTGAGCACCAAATTCACAGATACCGAAACCCTAGCGCTGTTCTTCGGTGCGCTCATGAACGGCGGATAGATCGGGGCGAGTGTGAGCACCTCGTCACCGGGTTCAGCAAAGGCCTGCGCCGTCACATTAAGTCCACAGACCAACCCGGGCAGCCAGACAAACCATGACGGATCCACCGTCCAGCCATAGCGCGTGGCCATGGCGGCAACCATCGCATCCATCGTGGACTTGGTCGGTCGGGCATAGCCAAAGACCCCGTGCTCCACCCGCCGGTGCAGCGCATCGATGATCGCCGGGGCGGTCTTGAAATCCATGTCGGCCACCCACATCGGGAGGATGTCGCGTCCGGCATATTTCTGCCACTTCTGGGAGTCGGTCCCCGCCCGGTTGATGGAGGTATCAAAATCAAAGTTCATCGGTTGCAAGGGGCCACCCAACCACGTCCGTAGCAATTCGGCACGGATTTTTTCCGGCATAACCCTCCCCGCGTGATAACGCGCACTAACCCCATGCATGCCGTGCAATATCTTCCCAGTTGAGACGGCGCAGGCCGGGTCGTTTCTTCACACTGCGAATTACGATAAATTCGTAAGTTAATAAAATATAACCTGTTAACGTGTTTCTGAAGATCGGCATCGCGCATGCAATACCACTGGCACGGAACCCAATCCATTAACCAAAACTGAAAATAACATCATGAGAATTATACGATACAACCAACCCTACACTCGCGGCTATGCTCCCTTCTTCCGGGGTTATAACCGCTCCGCTTGGTCCGGTCTTGAGAACGAGATCGACCGCCTCTTCGCCTCGACCTTGGGTGACTTTACCGGGACCGAGTCCCGTCAATTCCCCGTCGATCTGTATGAGGACAAGGACAACGCCTATGTGCGCGCCGAACTCCCGGGCATCAGCCGCGAAGCCATCCAAGTCGAGCTGGTAGACGGCTCACTTGCGATCAGCGCGACGCGCAAGACCAAGGACGGTGACAACGAGCAATTATTCGAGCTCAAGCGTTCGGTCACTGTGCCGGATAACGTGCAGGTCGACCAAATCGGTGCCGCATATGAAAACGGCGTGCTGACCGTCACCTTGCCCAAGCAGGAGGCAACCAAGCCCAAGAAGATCACCGTGGCGGTCAAGTAACCCGCCCAAACCAACCTAAACCTACAAAGGAAACCAACATGTCATTCTTAAACACCCTCATTCCCACCATCCGCCAGTCGTCCAATGCCTGTGCGGTTGCGGATCAATCGTCGACTCCGGTTCGCCGGCCCGCCTACCAAGTGAAAGAAACCGAAGACGCCTATCAACTCACCGTGCAATTGCCCGGCGTAGCCAGGGACAGTCTCGAAGTTACTTCCGATAATACCGAGGTTCGTATCTCCGGTCGCTGCGCCTGGGCGCAACCGGAAGGGTGGACCGCCATTCACCGCGAATCAGCCGAAGCGGCCTACGAGCTGGTGCTCACCCACGACAACGCGCTGAACAACGATGCCATCGCCGCCGAGCTGCGCGACGGGGTGTTGCAAGTGACGCTGCCCAAGGCCGAGGCCATCAAGCCACGCAAAATTACCGTGAGCTGATTCTCACGATATTAACGAAAAACAAAAGCAAGGCCGGGCACGCAAGTGTCCGGCCTTTTTGCTGGTCGCACCCATACAGATCAACTCGCGGTCAATTTCGGGAGGCCTAGTTTCATTTTATGCAAATGCCTGAACTGGTGCCGTTGTTGTTCTTCGGCGGCTTCTTGATCTTCCTCGGCGTGATCATGCGGGTGGCCGTCATCACTTCGCGCAAGGCGCTCGAGAACATGCAACGCCTCGCGGAGCAGTTGCATCTGCAGGTCAAAGCCAGCAAACCCGTGATGGGCTTTCATCGGTCCCCCGAGGCGACGGGAAGCATCCGCGGCAAAACGGTGCGCATCTACAACTACACGACCGGAACCAGCAAATCGAAGACGATCTGGGCGGCCGTGGCGGTGATTCCCTCGACCCAGAGCAAGCTGACCTTCAAACTGAGTCATCAAGGCTTCGGCACGAAGGTGAAGGAAGTTTTCGGGGCCAAGGAGATCACGGTCGGACGGGCGGAATTTGACGAAAGCTGGTTTATCCAAACCAACGCGCCGGAATTTTTTCGTGCCGCCTTGTTGCCCGAGGTGCAGGAAAAAATCCAACATCAGAAAGGCACGTGGAAACTGGAGGCTGGCGTCGTGCATTATGCAGAGCGAGGCAGCTTCACCGACCCCCATCGCTGCGAGCGGTTTGCCGGCGTGGTGGACGCGGCTTGCGATTTGGCCGACATTGCAGAGGTTTACGCGCAACAAGCCAAGTCGTGAGCAACCATCCGGAAAAATCCCCGTTACCAGTCCTGCTGTTCGACGGCACCTGCGGACTGTGCAATCGCAGCGTGCGGTTGCTGCTGCGGATGGACCGGCACGCCCGGATTCATTTTGCGCCACTGCAGAGCGAACCGGCACAGGCATATCTGCGGTCGCAGGGTTTACCCACCGAGGATTTTGATTCGATGGTTTTCGTGCCGGACTGGACGAACCCGTCGCAGGGGCACTATCTCTTGCGCACCAATGGGGTGGTGGCCGCTTTGCGCGTTTGCGGAGGTTTGGCCAAAGCGATGGGCACCGTGCTGGGCATCATTCCGACCAGCTGGCGCAACGCCGGCTACAAGGTGATCGCGCGTTGGCGCTACCGGATCTGGGGGGAATGGCAGGCCTGCCCGTTACCCAAGCCGGAATGGACGAAGCGGTTTCTAGCCTGACCCTATTTCTTTTCGGGAATCAAAACCGACAACAGGATCGAGGTGGTCAGCACCCCGGCTATCACGCCAAGGGAAACGGCTATGGACAGTTCAACCCAGTGCTCAATCAGCATCTTGACGCCAATGAAGGTCAGGATGAGCGCAAGGCCGACCTTGAGGTAGCGGAAGAGGCGCATCACGCCATTGAGTGCAAAATAAAGTGAGCGCAGTCCGAGAATCGCAAAAATATTGGAGGTCAACGCGATGAAGCCGTCGCGGGTGATCGCCAGCACGGCGGGTAGCGAATCCAAGGCAAAGACCAGGTCGGTGGTCTCGATCACGATCAACACGATGAACATTGGCGTGGCGAGAAAACGCCCGTTCTCCTTGATGAAGAAATCGCCGCCGTGCTTTTTCTGGGTGACAGGGAAAAATCGGCGGAAGAGACGGACCGCGAAATTGTGGTCCGGGTCCACATCGACTTCCTCCTTGCTCGGCAGCGCCATTTTGATGCCGGTGTAAACCAGGAACGCGCCGAAGACATACAGGATCCAGTGGAAACGTGCGATCACGCTGACCCCGACCAGGATGAACACGGCTCGCATGATCACGGCACCGATAATGCCCCAGAACAACACCCGGTGTTGGTAGCGCGGTGCCACCTTGAAGTAGGCGAACACCAGAATGAAGACGAAAACGTTGTCCACGCTCAGACACAGCTCCACCAGATAGGCGGCCAGAAATTGCTGGGCCGGATGCGGTCCCTGCCACCACCAGATCAAGCCGTTGAATGCAAGGGCGAGGGTGAACCACACGACGCACCAGGATAGCGCCTCCTTCATCTTCACCTCATGGGCCTCCTTTTGAAATACCCCCAGGTCCAACATCAGCATGCCCGTAATGAAGACGAAGAAACCTGTCCAAGCCCACCACGGTAGGGCAGGCAGGGTATCGACGATGGCGAACAGGTTAAACATGGACCCGGGAGGATGCGCGCAGCCCATGCCCGGATTCAAGCCGGGGATTGGCCTTCTGGAAAATTACAGGCGGTTTCCACCATCCAGCGGAACGGGATTGAGAAGATTTTGACAAGCTGACGCCAACCGATGATTTGTCGGCCATCTGACCATATGAAACGCCGCCTCTGCTTGCTCCTTGTCTGCTTCACTTTGCTGGCCGGAGGCCGGGCGCAGGAATCCGATGCGCCCGATAGCGCTGCCGCTGCGGCCCAGACGCAAACCGTCAACGCCGCCGCCGCGGTGGCCAGCGGTCAGGCCGAACCGCGCACCCCGGATTTTATGGAAGTGGTCGTGGATAGTGCCCTGGAAATTTTTGACGTGAGAAACAGCGGCAACACGACCGCGCACTATGTCATTGCGGTTCTGATTATCATTTTTGCCTTCCTCCTGCGAAAGGTCGTTACCGTGATCATTTTTGGGTTCTTCCGCAAAATGGCGGCCCGCACCAAGACCACCTTGGACGAAAAGCTGTTTCCCGCGCTGCAGGATCCCGTGGCGACCTTGATCGTGGTCACCGGGATCATGACTGCGCTCAAGGTGCTCAAACTTTCACCGAGCGGAGACGATGCATTGGGCTATGCCATGACCGTGGCCTATTCACTGACCCTTTTTTGGCTCTTCCTCCGCGCTTTCGATACCATTCTGGATCATCTGCAAGCGGCAGCGAAGGAACGGCAGATGGGCATCGCGGCCTTCATGCCGTGGATCAAAAAAACGTTGATCGCCATTGTCGTGGTGTTCGGGGTGCTGCTGATCGCGCAAAGCCTCGGCGCTGACGTGAAGGCGTTTCTCGCCGGTCTCGGGATCGGCGGACTGGCCTTCGCCCTCGCCGCGCAGGATACGATTGCGAATGTCTTTGGCTCGATCGTCGTCGCCATTGACCAGCCGTTTAAGATCGGGGAATTTGTGCAGATCGGTTCGCTCAAGGGCACGGTCGAGGACATCGGCCTGCGCTCGACCAAGCTGCGCACCCCGGAACGCACCCTGATCATCATTCCCAACAAGTCAGTGGCGAGCGACCCGGTTACAAACTACTCGCGCATGCCGCAGCGCCGCGTTGACCTGACAATCGGGCTGACCTACGAGACCAAGCCGGAGCAGATGGAGGCAATTCTCGGCGACATCCGCGATATCTTGAAGCAGGACCCCGGGGTTCATCAGGAGTTCTCCGCCGTGAACTTCCTTAACTACGGCGCCTCATCCCTGGATATCCAGATCATCTATTTTGCCACCGAACCCGCGATCTTGAAGGCGTTCGAACTGCGCGAAGCGATCAACCTGAAGATCATGCGCGCCGTGCTTGCCCGTGGTCTCTCGTTCGCCTTCCCGACGCAAACCGTGCACGTGGCCACGTTGCCCCCGCCACCGAAAAGCCTGAACTGAGATTATCAATCGAGCGTCTGGCGGTAGCGTTTCACCCCGATCGTCATCGCGATGGTGAGAAACAGCAGCAACGGCCAGAGTTCGGGAATGATTTCGGTGAAGCCGTTTCCTTTTAG
Source organism: Cephaloticoccus sp. (assembly GCA_030833445.1). GTDB lineage: Bacteria > Verrucomicrobiota > Verrucomicrobiia > Opitutales > Opitutaceae > Cephaloticoccus. Next base: position 111,927 of record JAURHD010000001.1, read on the forward strand.
TAGAATGCCGCGCACGATGCGCAGAAAGTGCGTGTTGGGCAGGCAGGTGCCAACCCACTGGGCCCACTCCGGCATGCCGCGAAACGGAAACATAAATCCGGAAAGTAGAATCGACGGCAGGAAGAAGAAGAAAGCCATCTGCACCGCCTGCAATTGATTCTTGGCCAAAGTGGAGAAGGTGATCCCCACGGCCAGATTGGCGGCGATGAAAACAAACGCGACCAGGTAGAGCAGGGTGACACTGCCGACCAGCGGAACTTGAAATATGAAATGGGCCGCCAACAAAATGAGCGACAACTGGATATAGCCGACGACGATATAGGGAATGATCTTGCCGAGCATCACCTCGAAAGGTCGCACGGGAGTCGCGAGCAGATTTTCCATCGTGCCTCGTTCGCGTTCGCGGGTGATGGCCAAGGCCGTGATCACCACCATCGTCATCGTGAGCACCACGCCGAGCAAACCAGGCACCACGTTGTATTGGGTGATATTTTCCGGGTTGTAATGCGCATGCAGCCGCAGCTCGATCGGACTTTGCGAGACCCGCAGGGCGGCCAAGGGACCTTTTAAGTCACGATCCAATACCGAGTCAGCCACGGCCCGCAGTGCCGAAACCGCCGGACCCACCGCCGCGGGGTCAGTGGCATCGGCCTCGACCAATAGGGCGGGGCGCTCCCCGCGCAATAGTTGACGGGAGAAATCCACCGGAATGTTCACCACAAACTGCACCTCACCCAATTGCAGCAATTGTTGCGTCTCCGCCTCCGTGGCCGTCGTGCGAATGATGTTAAAGTATTCGCTGTGCTGCATCGCCGCCACGAGGGTGCGCGCAAAGGGGCCGTCATCCGCCATGCGCACCGCCGTGGGGAGTTGCCGCGGATCCGAATTGATCGCAAACCCGAAAAGCATCAGCTGCATGAGCGGGATGCCGACCATCATGCCAAAGGTCACGCGGTCGCGCCGCATCTGGATGAACTCCTTGATGACGACGGCCCAGAGACGATGAGGGGTGAAGCGTCGCATGGTCAGGCGAAGTTGTCTTTCGATTCTCCCATCAGGCTGATGAAAACATCCTCCAAACCAGCCTGAATTTTCGTCCATTGATGCCGGTCGTCGCGCAATTGCTGAATCGCCGACTCCAATTGGGCCGCGTCGCGGCCACTGACGTGCAGCGTGGTGCCAAAGGCCACCACCTGCTCGATGCCGTCGAGTTGGCGGAGCTTCACCGCCAACTCACGCAGCCCAGGACCTGCCACGCTCCACGTGGTCAGGGCGGCGGAAGCGACGACTTCACGCACCGTGCCTTGGGTGAGCAAAGTTCCGTAAGCCAGGTAGGCCAGCTGGTGACACCGCTCCGCCTCGTCCATGTAGTGTGTCGTGATCAGCACCGTCAGCCCATCCGCGGCCAGGCCATGGATTTCATCCCAGAAATCCCGCCGCGCCTTGGGGTCCACGCCGGCGGTCGGTTCATCGAGCAGCAGCAGTTTCGGCGAATGAATCAAGCACGCCGCCAAGGCGAGGCGCTGTTTCCACCCACCGGACAATTCCCCCGCCAGTTGCTTGCGCCGGTTTTTCAGCCCGAGTCGTTCAAGACTGCGGTCCACCACGGCCTTGCGATCCGGCACGGCATAGACGCGGGCGATGAAATCGAGATTCTCCGCAATGGTGAGATCTTCGTAATAGCTGAAGCGCTGCGTCATGTAGCCGACCTGGCGTTTGATCTCGGCCTGTTGCGACAAGACATCGAAACCCAGACAAGTGCCGCGACCCGCATCAGGTGTGAGCAAGCCGCACAGCATGCGGATGAAGGTGGTCTTACCGCTGCCGTTGGGACCAAGGAATCCATATATTTCCCCGCGCTTCACCTGCAGGTCGATGCCGTTGACCACCGTCTTGTCGCCGAAGCGTTTCGCGATGCCGCTGACATCGATCACGAAATCGTGGTCGTTCATCGTGATTAGTTCACTGGCTCAACATCGACCGGCTGGCCCGGATGTAATTCCCGCGTATCGGCCGCATCGAGGCTGGCTTCCACCATGAAGGTCAGTTTCGCCCGGTTTTCACGATTGTAGAGCACCGGAGGCGTGTATTCGGGCTTGGGCGAGAGATAGCTGATGTGTGCCGTCAGAGGCCCGGGCCGACCATCAATGTTTACGTGTAGTGCATCGCCCACCTTCAGTGAGCCAAACACCGTTTCGGCCACAAAGAAGCGCACCTTGATATTTTCCGGCGGCAGCAGCACGACAACCGGCTTGGCGGCCGCCACAAATTCTCCCGCACGATAAAGGGTATCATACACCAAGCCGCCATGTGGCGCCGTCTGACTTTTTTGCGCAACACTCCAGTTGGCACGCGCCAAGGACGCTTCAGCTACACTTACCTCGGCCTCGGCGGCGGTTACAGTGGAGGCTCGTCCACCCAATCGCGCCGTCTCTAGTTGTGCGACCAGTTCGTCCACCGCACTAAGGTTCTTTTGATGGGTAAGCTTGGCCCGATCATAAGTCTCGGCCGAGTTGACTTGGGCAATCCGGAGCTCCTCCTGCCGGTCCAATTCATTCCCGGACAGCTCGGCGGCACTCCGCGCTTGGGCGAGGCGGGCCTCCAAGGCGGCCAACTCACTCGGGCGGGCCCCGATCAGCAGATCAGCCAAGCGGGCTTGAGCCGCCTTCACCCGTTCCGCCGCTTCCTGCCGGGTGGCCAATTCCGCCGTTTGCTCCAAGGTGAACAAAGACGCCCCGGCCTCAATCTGGTCGCCGCGGGTCACCGCCAGCGTATCCAGCTGCCCGGACAATGGCGCGGCCACATAGATGAATTCTCCTTCGAGATAGCCCTGCCAGTGGGTGGATTCGGTTCGATTGCAGCCGGCTATTCCCAGCCAAACCAAGAGCACGGGCACCAGCGGGAGAAACGTTGCACATGGATATTTTTTCATAGGCTCAGGGACCGGCGGACAGAACGGAAACAGGAAAACCGCCGTCATGGATAGCGGATTGTGACCGGTGCTGGCGAGGAGGATTGTAACAAGTGCGCATCTCGCGGGTGAGAGATTGCCAGAGGCACAGGCAACACTAGCGTGCAAAAATGCCCGAAACCACCACCGAGCTCAAAGCCGAGATCAGCGCCTTGTTAAAGGCCAAGGACGGCGTGGGCTTGCGCCTAAAGCTGACCCGCTGGTTGCCGAGTGACTTGGCGCCGATCATTGCGGATCTGCCGGTGGAAAAGTTAGCGCTGTTGTTTCGTCTGACTTCGCGCGAAATGGCGGCGGCCACGTTTCCCTATCTCGCATTGGAGGCGCAGCACCGCCTGTTGAAACTGCTCACACCGGAACAATCGGCCGCGCTCTTGAACGAACTTTCGGCGGATGACCGCACCGCTTTCCTCGATGATTTGCCGCTGGATCTGGCCATGCAGCTGCTGTCCTTGCTCAGCCCGGATGAAAGACAGGTCGCGCAGTCTTTGCTCGCTTATCCCGAACACAGTGTCGGTCGCATGATGACCCTTGATTATGTCGCCGTGCACCCGGAATGGTCAGTGCGCGAGTCGCTGGATTATATTCGGCAACATGGCTACGACCGGGAAACCCTTAACGTGGTTTACGTGGTGGATGACGGCGGGCGACTGATTGACGACGTGCGGGTGCGGCGGTTTCTGCTCGGGTCGGTGGACCGTCCGGTCAAGGAATTGATGGATGGCAACTACGCGGCACTGGCCCCGGACGATGACCGGGAAAAAGCGCTGGAGATGTTTCGTAAGTTTGACCGCGTTGCTCTGCCGGTCGTGGGCGAGGGGAAAAAGTTAATCGGGATTGTCACGGTCGACGACATGCTCGACGTGGCGGATGAAGAAGCCACCGAGGATATTCAGAAACTGGGCGGCAGTGAAGCGTTTGATGAGCCCTACACGACGACCCCGCTGCACCGGATGATCCAGAAACGCGCCACTTGGCTGGTGGTCCTGCTCATTGGGGAGATGTTCACCGCCACGGCCATGGCTTTTTTTGAAGATGAAATCGCGAAGGCCGTGGTGCTGATGCTGTTCGTGCCCTTGGTCATCAGTGCCGGTGGCAACGCGGGTTCGCAGGCGGCGACCCTGGTGATCCGCGCACTGGCTTTGGGTGAGTTTAAACTCCGCGAGTGGTGGAAAATCATGCGGCGGGAACTCATGGCCGGCACGGCCCTGGGTTTGATTCTGGGTTTGATCGGATTTCTGCGCATCGCGATCTGGTCCATGTTTTCCCCGGTCTATGGTGAACACGCACTGAAAGTAGCCGTCACCGTAGGCATGTCTCTCGTGGGGATTGTGTTGTGGGGGTCCTTGGTCGGATCGATGTTCCCCTTGATCCTGAAACGTCTGGGCCTCGATCCCGCGACTTCGAGCGCTCCGTTTGTCGCCACCCTCGTGGACGTGACCGGTTTGATCATTTATTTCAGCGTGGCATTCTTGGTTTTACGGGGTTCGCTGCTCTAGCGCGGCCTGGATGACTTTAATTAGTTAAAAAAAATCGTGTATTCGTCGGCATGGTTTTTAACGTGGGGGTTCACATGTCAGAACCTCCGCCTACCACCGCCGCGGCGATTCCCTCGAACGGGGAACTGATCCGACGGCTGTTTGGACTGGCGTGGCGTTACCGGCTCTCCTGCATCGGGGTGGTCCTGATTCAGATCGTGCTGCTGACCCTGGGCATTTTCGGCCTGAGCTTCACCGGAGTCGGAATCGACTACATCCGTCACATCGTGACTCCCGCCAATGCGGACGGCACCCCGGGAGTAGCCGCCCCGCAGCTGAAGTTCGGGGTCGATCTGCCGCTGCACTGGGAGCCCATGCACGTGCTGCTGTTGCTGGCTGGTATTATTCTGGGGCTGGCATTGACACGGGCGATTCTCAACTACGCCTACGCCGTCGCGGTGAACATCCTCGTGCACAAGAAACTGGTGCTGGATCTGCGCAGTGAGGTTTACGACAAGCTGCAGCGGCTGAGTTTCCGCTTCTTCGACGCCAACACCACGGGATCGATCATCACCCGCGTAACCAGTGACGTGGGAGCCGTGCGGATGTTTGTCGACCAAGTGCTGATCCAGACGGTGATCATGGTGATATCACTCACGGTCTACGTCATCTACATGGTGAGCCTGAGTCCGGGGCTAACGGTGGCCTGCCTGGCCACGACCCCCATCTTGTGGATCATCTCGATGTTGTTTTCGCGGAAAATTCAACCCGAGTATGCGAAGAACCGGGGGCTCGTGGACAAGATGGTGCAGACCTTTGCCGAAAGCATCCAGGGCATCGCGGTCACCAAAGGCTTCGGCCGGGAGGAAGAGGACCGCGCCAAATTCGATGCCGCGAACAACGCCGTGCTGGACCAGCAGCAAAATATCTTCAACCAAGTGAGCTTGTTTTCACCCGCGGTCGGTTTCCTCACCCGCATCAACATGATGGTGCTGCTCGGTTACGGCGGCTGGTTGGTGATCCAAGGCCAACTGGCGCTCGGCGCCGGACTCGTGGTATTTGCGGGATTGCTCGAGCAGTTTTCCGGACAGGTCAACAACGTGGCCAACCTGGTGAACACCGTGCAGCAATCCCTGATCGGGGCGCGCCGGGTGTTCGAGATTCTCGATTCGCCAGTCGAAGTGGAAAACGGGCCCAATGCCCTGCGGCGTCCCAAACTCGCAGGGACCGTGCGCTTCGAAAATGTTTCCTTTGATTACAGCGGCCTGACCCCGGTGCTGAAGGAAATCAACCTGCAGGTAAACCCCGGTCAATGCGTGGCCATTCTCGGTGCGACCGGGGCCGGCAAAAGTGTGCTGATGAGCCTCATCCCGCGCTTTTACGATCCGGTGCGCGGCAGCCTGCTGATTGATGAAATCGATGCGCGCCGGCTGCATCTTGATGACTTGCGCCGCAATATCGGTCTCGTGTTTCAGGAGAGCTTTCTCTTTTCCAATACCGTTGCGGCCAACATCGCTTTCGGCCATCCGGATGCGACGATGGAGCAGGTGGTGAAGGCGGCAAAAATCGCGGCGGCCCACGAGTTCATAATGCAGCTGCCAAAGGGCTACGAAACGATCCTCGGTGAAAGCGGCAACACCCTCTCCGGCGGGCAACGGCAACGGCTCGCCATCGCGCGCGCCGTCCTGCTGGAACCAGCCATCCTGCTGCTGGATGATCCGACCGCGGCGATCGACAGCGAAACCGAACACGAAATTTTTGAAGCCCTCGACCGAGCCATTGCCGGACGCACCACTTTCATCGTGGCGCACCGTTTAAGCACCCTGCGCCGCGCGGACTTCGTCATCGTAATGGAAGAAGGTCGGATTACCCAGCAGGGCACCCACGAGGAACTCATGCGGGTGCCGGGACCCTATCGCCGGGTGGCGAAGCTGCAATTACTCGACGGCAGCGAACTGCAGGTCGGCCCCGCGGCACCGGAGGACGCCTCATGAAGGAACACGCGGTCAAGACCGGCGATATCACCGTCGTGGAACGTTCACCGGAGGAAATCGAAGAGGCACACTTCCGGCCCTTGCAATGGAGTTTGATCCGGCGGTTGTTCAGTTACACCGGTCCGGTAAAATCCAAGACCCGGTGGTTGATCGTCATCGTGATGCTGCGACCACTGCAGTTGTCCGCGATGATCTGGGCCTCGTCGCGCATCATTGCGGGCCCGATCGCGGAGGGCAAAATTGATGTGCTGCCTTGGGCCGTGCTGGGCTATGCGGCCATTGCCCTGATTACGGAGGGCATGATGCGCTGGCGGCAACGCCTGGCTTTGGAAATCGGCCAAATTGTCGTGAACCTGCTGCGCGCCCAGATCTTCGAGCGGGTGCAACGCCAGCCCATGAGTTTCTTTCACCGGATGAAACTTGGCCGGATTATCAGCCGGCTGACCAGCGACGTTGAGTCACTGCGTGTCGGGATTCAGAATGTATTTTTTGTTTCCGTCGTGCAGGGCGGACAGATGGTGGTGACGGCGGCCGTCATGGCTCATCTGGACCTCAAGCTATTCGGCGTGGTGCTCGCGATGGCTCCGATTCTTTGGAGTATCAACCGCCACTTCCGCGTCAAACTCAGCAACCTCACGCGGTCGGCCCAGGAAAGTTTCAGCCGCGTAACCGCCACCCTCGCCGAATCGGTCAGCGGCATCCGCGTCACCCAGGGATTTGTGCGGCAGGAGACCAACGCCGGTTTCTTCCGTTCATTGTTGGCCGATCATTCCCGCTACAATCTGGCGCTCGCCCGCACATCCGGGGTGCTCACCCCGTTGTTGGAATTGAACAGTCAGTTCTTCGTCGCAATCCTGCTGCTGTTCGGCGGTTGGCGGGTGTTTCACGGCGACATGGCCGTGTCCTCGCTGATTCAATTTTTCTTTCTGTCCAATTTCTTTTTCTCGCCGATTGCCACGCTGGGTAACCAATACAACCAGGCCTTGGTCGCGATGGCCGGGGCTGAACGCGTGTTCCGCCTGATTGATGCGAAGCCGGACTGGGAGGATGATCCGGCCGCCGTTGATCTGCCGCGCCCGGCCACCGGCGCTGATAATATTCCGGTGGGAGCCCGGGTGGAATTGCGCAACCTCACGTTCAGTTACATTCCGGACAAACCGGTGCTGCACGAGGTGAATTTCACGGCCGAGCCCGGCCAGACCGTCGCCTTGGTGGGGCATACCGGCAGCGGCAAAAGCTCCATCATCAACCTCGTCGCCAAATTCTATCTGCCGACCAGTGGGGTGCTGTTGATCGACAGACACGACATCTGCGCCCTGAACAGCAAATCCCTGCATCGCCAGATGGGCATGGTGCAGCAGCAGAACTTTCTCTTCAGTGGCACGGTGCTGGACAACATCCGACTGAGCCGGCCGGAAGCAACCGATGTGGAAATCCGCGAAGCCGCCCGCCAACTCGATTGCTTGGATATATTTGAAAACCTGCCGCAAGGCCTGTTCACCGAAGTGGGGGAACGCGGTTCCGCCCTGTCGGTCGGGCAACGCCAGCTGGTCTGTTTCACCCGGGCCCTGCTGGCGGATCCCCGGATTGTAATCCTGGATGAAGCCACCAGTTCCATCGATGCCTTGACGGAGGAGCGCCTGCAAAAAGCCCTCGTCGCATTGCTGCGCGGTCGCACCAGCTTCATTGTCGCCCACCGTTTAAGCACGATCCGCCATGCCGATCAGGTGTTGGTTTTGGATCAAGGCCGTATCATTGAACAGGGCCGTCACGAGGAACTGCTCGCACAAGGCGGCCACTACGCGGAACTTTACCAACAGTTCGTGCAAATGGAGGACAAGCCCGCTAAAAACGGGTAATCCCAAGGCTCAACCACTGATCATCCGACCTGCCTCAACTGTTACGATTTGCAAAATTCTCCTAGGCAAACAGGGCTTTCTCCCTCTATAAATGCGTTGCTTTCGATCGAAAGCACCCTAATCAAAAAATTACTATGGCTAAAAAAACCGCTCGCAAACCCAACGCCGCGTTCATGAAACCGGTCACACCTGACGCTAAGCTCGCTGCTGTCGTCGGCTCGACCCCCCTCCCTCGCACGGAGCTTACCAAGAAACTGTGGGTCTACATTAAGAAGAACAAACTGCAGGATCCGAAGGTGAAGACCCAGATCAATGCCGACGACAAGCTGAAGGCTGTCTTCAATGGCAAGTCCAAGGTCAGTATGTTCGAGATGACCAAGCTCGTCTCGGGTCACGTTTCCTAAACTTCATTCATTTCAACATTCAGCCGTCGCGAATACTCGCGGCGGCTTTTTTGTGCCCTGCTTCGTGATTGCGTGGGGCATGCCCCCGGTCTTAATTCCCTCTCACCTTGTCGAGCCAATTACGATCACGCATCCGTAGACACCGCCTGCCTCTGTTGGCTGGTCTGATTATTGTGGCCGGCTTGCTGGCCGGCCGCTGGGGCTATGTCTCCACCCGCGATGAATTGCTCCACTCCCTGATCAGCGATGCGAAACGGGCCGCATCTGCTTTTGATAAAAGTGAAATGCACAAATTGACCGGGACGGAGGCGGATCAAACGTCGCCGGTCTACAGCGATATCAAGGAACGCCTGATACGCTATCGCACGGCGGATACCAATGTGCATTTCGTCTACCTCTTTCGGGCCCCATGCCCGAATATCCGCACGTAATCTTTCTCGCAGATTCAGAACCGGCGGGGTCACCCGATATTTCGCTGCCCGGCGATGATTACCCCGAAGCGGTCGCTTCGCCCGGTTTGCAATCCATCCTGAAGAATGGTCTGCCAGCCACCGAGGGGCCCATCAAGGATGCCTTTGGCACCTGGGTGACCGGCTACGCCTTGGTCTCCCGGGATGCGAACGGCAATGTGCAGGAAGTATTGGGGGTGGATATGGCCGCATCCAATTGGCGTTGGCAAATCTGGTCGGCGAGCGCCAAGTCCACCCTCTATGTCTGGGTGTTATTTGGTTTCTCGCTGGTCGGTTATGCGGTGCTGCGGCGGCAACAGGAGCAGAATGAGGTTATTCGCAATCTTTCCGAGGCCATCGAACAAAGCCACACCGCCGTGATGATCATCGATCTGCAGGGCCGTATTGAATATGCCAACCAAGGTTTTTGTTCCCAGGTGGGCCATTCCCGCCGCGATCTCATCGGCAAACCGTGGCGGGAATATATCCGCGAGACCATTCCGGTCGAAACCGCCACGGATATCGCCGCCATTTTTTACGCTCGGCGAAACTGGAGCGGCGAATGGCTGAACAGCCGGCCGGATGGGTCCAGTTATCCGGTGCGGGGTATTATCACCGCCGTGCGCGACCGGCAGGATCAAGTGACTTGCTTCGTCGCCATCTATGAGGACCTGAGCGAGGTGCGCCGCAACGAGACCATCCTGCGCGAGGCCAAGGAGCAGGCCGAAGCGGGCGACCGGGCCAAGAGCCATTTCCTCGCGACCATGAGCCACGAGGTGCGCACGCCCCTCAACGGTATTGTGGGCTTTACCAACCTCCTGCTGGAAACCCCGCTCAACGCCGAACAGGAGGAATACATGCGCACCATTCGTTCCAGTGGCGAAGCGCTGATTCAACTGACCAACGATATCCTGGATTCGGCCCGCATCGAGACCGGCAAACTCAAACTCGACCTGCAGCCCACCGATCCGCGCGAATGTCTCGAGGATGCGCTGGACATGATGGCCACCCGCGCCAGCGAGAAAAACATCGAGTTACTCTACCGTATCGACGAATCGGTGCCCAAGTCAGTCCTGACCGATATGGGCCGGTTGCGGCAAGTGCTCCTGAACCTGATCGGTAACGCGGTGAAGTTTACCGAATCCGGGGACGTGATGATCACCGTGCAGGGTGAGCCGGTCGCTCCGACCGAAGACCACCCCAAGGGCCAGCGTGCGGTGATCTTTACCGTCAAGGATACCGGCATTGGCATTGATCCGGCCAAGTTTGAAAAACTATACCGCCCTTTCAGTCAGTTGGAGACTTCCAGCACGCGACGCTACAATGGGGCCGGGCTGGGTCTCGCGATCAGTAGCAATCTGGTGCAATTGATGGGCGGCTCCATGAAAGTGGAAAGTTCGGTGGGCTCGGGTTCCACTTTTTCCTTCAGCATCATTGCCGAAGAGGTCGAGCCTCCGGCGAGCAAAGCGATCATCCCGCCCCACAACATCTCGGGGGTGCGCGTGGCCATCGCCGCGGAAGCCGGGATCTTGCGGGATGAACTCTGTCGCATGTGCGAACAATGGGGCGCCCGGATTACCGCCTGCACTCCCGAGGAACTGCCCGCCCAATCCTGGGATACCGCCTTGGTGAATATCACGGATAAACTGGCCAAGGAGCTGATTCAAAGCCACGGTCTGCCCGCGAATTTGCCACGGGAAAAACTGATCGCCTTGGTGCCATTGGGCCTTTCGCCCGCAAATCGCGCGGCGCTGCGGCCCTATACTTCCGCCTACTGGTCAACAAGCCGGCCCACCACGATGCGCTGCGCTCCGCCTTGGCGACTCCGGCCACCGGCACAACTCCGCTGCCGTTTACCAACATCAACACCTTCGATCTGCAAGTGCTGTTAGTGGAAGATAATCCGGTGAACCAATTGTTGATGCAAAAGGTGCTGGGTCATTTCGGCTGTCAATGGACCGTGGCCGAGAATGGCCGGATCGCGCTCGATGAACTGAAACGCTCCGACTACCACTTGGTCTTGATGGATCTGCACATGCCGGAGATGGACGGTTACACCGCCATTCAGAAAATCCGGGATGGTTCCGGCGGCGAAAACATGCGTCACGTATGGATCACGGCCCTCACGGCGGATGCCCGGGCTGAACAGAAGGAGCGCGTGATGGAGGCGGGGGCCAACGACTATCTGCTAAAACCGGTCCGCCTGAAGGACATGGAAGCCATGATGCGCCGATTCAATGCCCACCGCAGTGGCGAGGCGCCGACGGAATCCTAGCCCTGCGCCAAGGCCGCTTCCAGTTGCCGGCACGATAACTTCAATACCTGCAGGCGCGCATAGCGCTTGTCCTCGGCCGAAACCAGATGCCAAGGGGCATGCGGTTGCCGGGTGAGAGCCAGCATATCGCCCACCGCAATTTCGTATTGGTCCCACTTGCGCCGGTTGCGCCAGTCCTCGGCGTTGATCTTGTGCCGTTTGTATTCGGTCTGCTCGCGGACCCGGAATCGGCGCAGCTGCTCCTCCTTGCTGATGTGCAGCCAAAATTTGACCACGATCGTGCCGTGCTCGATGAGCTGATGCTCAAACACGTTGAGTTCGCGGTAAGCCCGTCTCCATTCATCTTCCCGCGCAAACCCTTCCAGACGCTCGACCAGCACGCGGCCATACCATGATCGATCATACACCGTCACCATGCCATCGCGGGGCACGTGCCGCCAAAAACGCCAGAGGTAATGGTGGTCCTTCTCCTCGTCGGTGGGTTTACTGACGGGAATGACGCGGCAATCCCGCGCATCAATCGCACTCGTGAGTCGGCGGATGGCACCGCCCTTGCCGGCCGCGTCCCAACCTTCAAACACAAAGACGATCGATCGCTTGAGCGCAGACGTGCGGCGGATCAGTTCGTTGAGTTTGCCCAGCCACTTGTCGCGTTTCACTTCATAGGCTGAGGCGGAGATCTTTTTGTTGAGCGGCAGATCGGTCAACTTGCGCAGGCCGGCGGGTTCCAGCGACTTGATGGTCTTCGGGCGCACCGGCTGGGCCAGTTTGCGCGATGCGGCCAGATGCACCTTGAACGCCGTGAGCAAGGTTTCCGTTACCGCGACATTGCGGCCACGTTCGTCCGCAGCATCAATCACCGTCCAACGCGCCCCGGTGCGATTGGTGGCCTGCCGGAGCGTGCGACCCAACCGGTCGATCCGGTCGTAGGCCCGATGACTCTTCCAATCATCCGGCGAAACCCGCCAGGCCGTGCGCGGATTTCCCGACAGTTTCTTCAAGCGCGCCGCCTGATCCACTTTGGATAAATGCAACCAGCACTTCACCACCAACGCACCGTCGGCCACGAGCAAGCGTTCAAAATGTTTGATGCGGTGGAGGGCGTGCTGAAATTTTTCACTTTTGGCCTTGGGCACCGAGGCCTCGCGCAATGCCTCGGTATACCAAGAGCCGGCATAAACCCCGAGTCGGCCGCGTGGCGGGAGGCAACGCCAGTAGCGCCACATGAATGGCCGCTCGCGTTCCTCGTCGGTCGGCGGATGAAAAGCAAACACCTCGACCCCGCGCGGATCGAGCCAGCCATTCAGGGTGTTGATCACCTCGCCCTTGCCGGTGGCCTCGACCCCGGCGATGACGAGGAGAACGGGAAACGGCGCCGCCTTGAGCTGCACTTGCAGGTTGATCAACTGCTCACGCAGCACCGGCACGAGTGACTCGTAATCTTTTTTGGGAAGCTTGGTTCGTTTCGTGCCCGATTTCGCCATGCGGCTGCAATCAGTGGGGCAGCCACCGGAGCTTGTCGAGGCAGGGATAAAATTATGCCAAGGTAAGCCGATTTCACGGAGCCAATTCGCTTGCGGGGTCGGATGGTCGGTTCACGCTGCGCGGTTTGCCATGACCACCCCGGTGAAGTCCCCCAAGTCGACCGCTCTGCTCATGCTGTTGCTGGCCAACTTACTTTGGGGTATGAGCTTTCCCTTGGTGAAAGGCCTGGCGCTATTGCATGCGATGCTCGTGCCGGCGGCGGGCACTTGGTTCTCCGCGTTTTACAGCATCGCCCCGCGCTTTCTGATCGCAACGGTCATCCTGTTGATCCTGCAGGCCCGCAGTTTTTGGAAAATCACCCGCGCGGAATGGCAGCAAGGCCTGATGATCGGCGCCTTCTTATCAATCGGAATGCTGCTGCAGAATGACGGGCTGCAATTTACCGATGCGTCGACCTCCGCCTTTCTGACCCAGCTGTATGCCATCCTGATTCCCGTCAGTCTGGCACTCTATTTCCGGCGCAATCCGGGAACCAGTGTGTGGTTGAGCTGCCTGCTGGTGCTCGCCGGAGTGGCCATCCTCGGGCGTTTCGACTGGCAGGATTTTTCCTTCGGGCGCGGGGAATCCGAAACGTTGTTGTCCTCGGTCTTTTTCATGGGGCAAATCCTCTGCCTCGGCTGGCCGCGCTTCGCGAATAACCGGGCGGAGAAAATCACCTTGGTGATGTTCGCGTCCCAAGCCGTGATCTTTGGCGCCCTGTCGCTATGGTCCGCCCCGGATCTCGCCACCCTCGTGCAACCCTGGACCTCCGCCCCATGGCTGGGCTTTACCTTTGGGCTCACCGTGTTTTGCACCATCGGATCCTTTTCTCTCATGGTCGCCTGGCAACCCAAGATCACTACGACCGAGGCGGGTCTCATCTACTGCGTGGAACCGATCTTCGCCTCGTTGATGGCGCTGTTCCTGCCCTATTGGTTGTCGCGCTGGGCTGGTTTTGACTACGCCAACGAGACCGCGACCTGGACCCTGCTGATCGGCGGAGCGCTCATCACCTCGGCCAATGTGCTCATCCAACTTCGCCCACCCAAGATCAGCTTGAAAGCCAACCTCTCAGAGCGGGGCAGGGCGGCGGATTGAGGCCACCGCCCGCCAAGTGACCGCGCCGAGCACGATCACCCCGCCAATGGCCGCCCACTTAGTCGGCAATTCATCCCGAGCCAGAAAAACCCACACGGGATTAAGGATGGGCTCACAAATAGGAATAAGCACCGCGCCCAAGGCGGTCACGTGCCGGATGGCGCGCGCATAGAGCCAGTAGGAACAACCGAGCTGGATAAAACCGAGGGCGGCCAAGGCACCCAGTCCCACTGGCGAGGGCAACGGCACCCCGATCATAAATGGCAAGCCGATCACAAAGGCCAACAGGTTGCCCAGGATGATCGATTCCACCGGCGAACCAGCTTTTTGTTTACGCAGCGCAATCGTCATGGCGGCGAAACAAATTCCACTGAGGATGCCATAAATATTTCCGATGAAGCCGGTGAACTCGAAACCGTCGGCAAAGAACAAACCCATGCCGACAAAGACGATCGCGATGATGATCCAGTCGCGCCGCACCGTGCGTTCGCCGAGAAACCAAGCGGCCGCGATCGCGATCCAGATTGGTGCGGTGTATTGCAGCACGATCGCGTTGGCGGCGGTCGTGAACTTGGTCGCCAAGACAAAGAAGACCGTGCACCCCGCATAGGCCGCGGCGGCGATCAACTGCACCGGCGACCAGGTGAACCGCAATCGGCCATTGGTCAGCATGAGAAAGATCGCAGCCAGGATGCCGCGACCACCCGCAACGGCGAGCGGAGGCCAGTCGATCGCCTTGATGAGCAGTCCTCCCAAACTCCAGCACAACGCGGCCAACAACAATTGGCCGACCGCGCGTGAGTGTTCCGCAGGTGTAGTCACAGCTAATCGCGGTAGCAGGTTTGCCGGACCTCGCGAGCGCGGAATTATAAATCGTCCGTAAGCCGTTGCCCGGGCAACAACGCATGGCGCGCACTCAGCCAAGTATGAGTTAGGCATCGTCTTCCCGGCGGGGTGTTTTTATAATGAGCAAACTCCGCCGGAAACCCGCGAAAAAATCACCTCCGGTTGATTCGTGTCCGCTCCGAACGATCCACCTTTATGCGCGACGAATATCTGCAGGCCGCCCGTTTGAAAATCGATGATGTCAACATCCTCGTCAATGTGGTGTCACGCCGCGTGAAGCAGTTGCGCCAAGGCCATCGGGCACTGGTCGTCTCGCTGGAAAAACTCTCCTTCGAGGATATCGCCCTGCGCGAAATCATCGAAGGCAAGATCAGCTACGAGATCCCGACCGACGCCGAGATGATCGCCCGGATGCGCTAAGGCGTATTCAAGGCGTCCAGCACCGAGCTGGCAGTCAGCAGTTCCGGCAGGATGACGGGGTCCGTTTTGCCCGGCAACCAGATCACGTTGAACGGCACGGCACTGCGCTGATACTTGGCCAGTTCGGCGGTGATCTGCGGATCCTGCATGGTCCAATCCGCCTTGAGTGTCGCGATGTTCTTTTCGCGAAATACCCGTTTCACCTCATCAGATCCGAACACGAGTTTCTTGTTGGTCTGGCAGGTGGCGCACCAGCGCGCCGTAAAGTCTACATAGATGATGCGGTTTTCCGTGCGGAATTCCGCCACCGCCTCCGGACTCCATTTTTCCCAAGTGATATCGGTCGCCGAAGGTGACTGCGGCCAGCCCGTGCAAATGCCCAGGCCCGCAACCACCAAACCAGCCAGAAGCCCGAAGCGCATGCGACCGGTTGAGGCCCCGGGGATCCGCCAACGGCCATAAAACCAGACCCCCATGGCGACGAGCACCAAGCCCAGCAACACCATCAGCATGCTGCCTTCATTCACCTGTCCCGCCAGCACCCAGATCAGATAACCCACCGTCGCGTAAAGCGGGAAGGCCATGAATTGTTTGAATGTTTCCATCCAAGCGCCGGGCCGGGGCAACACCTTGACCGCCGACGGAAAGATCGAGAGCAACAAATAGGGCAGGGCCAGGCCCAGCGCGATTGCGGTGAACACGATGAAGGATTGGGCCACGGGCAGGGCGAGTGCGGCCCCGAGGGCTGGAGCCAAAAACGGAGCGGAGCAGGGAGTGGCCACCACGGTGGCGAGAATCCCCGTGAAGAAAGAACCGGCGAATCCGGACTTCATTTGGAGGTTGGAGCCGACCCCCGTGGCCGAAAGTCCGAACTCGAACAAGCCACTCATATTGAGGGCGAAGACCAGCAACAGCACCGCAAGGGAAAATACAAAAGCCGGCGACTGGAGTTGAAAGCCCCAGCCGAGTTCCTGTCCACCCGCGCGCAACACGCCGAGCACACCGGCCAGGGCCCAGAAAGAGACGAGCACGCCCAAGGCAAAGACCAGTCCGTGCGCCACCACCTTCCGGCGATCACTGCCGGCTTGATTGACGAAACCGAGGATTTTGATGCCCAGCACCGGGAAGACGCAGGGCATCAGGTTGAGAATCAGACCGCCGATGAAGGCGAGCAGGAGCGTGCCCGCCAGCGTGGTGGAATCGGGTGCCGCAGTGACTTCCGTTGCCGCGGTGAAGGGCACCTCGACGCGCAGCCCCCGCAGACTGCCGTCAGCCCGCCAACCGTTTTCGGAGGCCAATACACCGATCAACTGCGAGGTATCCTGCGGACCATCGGGTGAAATATCCAACGTGAGCACAAATCCGCCGGACCCGTCGGACTTGACGGTCTGTGGCAATTCGTAGGCCACCAAGTTATCATCCGCAAAAAAGTGCAGGGCAGTCGGAATATGCGCCGCATCACTCGTCGGTTTGACGACAAGCGTGATGGTCTTCGCCGTGCGACTCGCCGTCACTTTCCAACTATCGAGGGCCACCGGCAATCCGGACACGACCTCATCGATGCGGTCGCCCAACTTGCCGTTGGCTGCCGGAATCTCGTTCGCTACCGGCAAGCTTAACTCCAAATTCGCGTCGCCCGGCATACAGACATCCTCACACATCAGCCAATCCACGTTGGCTTTCAGCACAACGGTGGTGCCCGGCGGTAATTCCGATGGGGGCGTAATCGTAACGGGGATCAACTGATCTCCTTCGTAGCCGTTGCCGATCACGTTCCCAACCCGGTCTTTTAAGATCACGGGGGCCGGCCACTGAATCGGACCAGCGGTAAACCCCGGCGGCAGTTGCCAGGTGATATTGGTCGCGAGTCCGGTGCCGGGATTGAGCCAGTAGGTGTGCCAGTGCGCATCATGCTGCAACCGCAACGCCACCGTAAACGGCTCACCGGGCATGATCGTTTTGTCCGCACCGACCAAAGAGGCCTCGACTTGCGCGGGTGCCAAGTGGGGCAACCACCCGGCAAGCGCCAGTAGGATCAAGAGGCGGGTAAACTTCATGGATTTATAGAAAGTGATAAGGGTGAGAGACGCAAATCGCAGGTATCTTCCCCGCCAAGGAGAAAAAGGGCGGTCAGGGGCAGAAGAGTTTGGTGGAGTAGTAACGCTCGGCGCGGTCGCACAACACCGTCACCACTTGTTCGGATGCAGGCAACTGCTCCGCCACCCGCAATGCCGCGGTGACATTCGCCCCACTCGAAGGCCCGACCAAAAATCCAAACTCCCGGTTTAGCCGGCGCGTCATGTCCATCGCATCACTGCTGCTGACCTTAATCGTCGCGTCGATGTGGGCGGTCCGCAGCAACGGCGGCACATATCCGCCGGCCACGCCTTCGATTAAATGGCAGCACGGCATTTCACCGGACAGCATCGCCGCTTCGGCCGGTTCCATCGCATATATCCGGGTCGCCGGATTGGCGGCGCGCAACGCCGATCCGCACCCCGTCAACGTGCCGCCGGTGCCATAGCCGGAGACAAAAGCCGCCACCGGACCCGTCACCTGTCGCAAAATTTCCTGGGCCGTGCATTCCTCGTGGTCGCGGGCGTTGAGCGGATTCTCGAATTGGCGGGGGAGAAAGTAACGGGGATCGTTTGCCGCCATTTCGAGCGAGAGCTTAATCCCGGTGGCGTAGCCTTCGACCGCCTTGAACAATTCCACTTTCGCGCCGAGTTGCTGCATCAGATAACGACGTTCCACGCTCGCGGTTTCACTCATCAAGATATGCACCCGGTAGCCCATGGCCGCACCCACCATCGCAAGGGAAATGCCAGTGTTGCCACTGGTGCATTCGAGAATGACGGAATCCGGGCGCAGCAAACCGCGTTTTTCCGCATCTTCCAAAATGCACAAGGCCAACCGGTCCTTGATCGATCCGCTGGGATTGAGGAATTCCGCCTTGGCGAGCAGCGTGCGATTCAACTCGGGAAAATAGAGCGGCACCAAGGGGGTATTACCAATCAGTGACAAAACCGGTGACCGGCGCAGGGGTTTGGAAGTGACCATGGTGGAGCAGAACCGGAGTGTCATAAACCACCGTGCCCAAACCAAGGGTAAAGTCTTGCCCCAGCTCGCTAAGCGACAACCCGACTAGATCAAACCGGGACCGCCACCTCTGGATACGAGCTATTAGGACAGGTTGAATCCCGGGCCGCCGGGCAATAAACCGCACGCCCTTCATTGACATTGAAACTGAGTCTCATTCAACTGCCCCCATCTGCCCATGTCCGCGTCTGTTGAAAATAACCCGCACCACTTGCCCCTTTGCCAGCTGCCCGCCGGCGGAATGGGTCGCGTGATGCAGCTTTCCGGTGACACGCAGTTCTGTCAGCGCGTTCGCGAAATGGGCTTCGGTGAGGCCGCCCTGATTACCAAGGTTTCCGGCACCCAGACAATTCTCTGTCAGGTCAACGGCACGCGCATCGCCCTAAGCCACGGCGCGGCCAGCAAAATCCACGTCGAGCCCATCTCCGGAGCACGGTAAGGCAGGCGCATGGCTGCGTTGATCAGACTCTCCGAGCTTGGGGTCGGCACATCCGGCACCGTCCGCGAATTTCCCGCCGCCAGCACCGCGATGGTGCGGTTACGCGAAATGGGCCTGCTCGCCGGCACCACTGTCACCCATGTGCGCACCGCACCGCTCGGTGATCCGATAGAAATCAAAGTGCGCGGCTACCGGCTCACGTTGCGCAAAAGCGAAGCCGAGCAAATTCTGGTGGAGCCCACCGCGGGCTGATGCGTCATGGCGTTGCCTGAACATATTTCCCGGGCCAGCGGTGCTCCTGCGCCCTCGCGTCAGCCGATCTACGCCCTCGTGGGTAATCCCAATTGTGGCAAGAGCACGCTCTTCAATGCGCTCACCGGACTGAAACAGAAAATCGGCAATTACCCCGGCGTCACGGTCGAAAAGAAAATCGGCACGACCTATTCGCAGCACGGCCAGCCGATGACGATCATCGATCTGCCCGGTGCGTATTCGCTGGCGGCGCGTTCGCCCGACGAGGCGGTCACCCGCGATGTCTTGCTCGGCCGCCGGTCCGACACGCCGCAGCCCGACCGCATCCTCTGCATCGTCGACGCCAACAACCTCGAGCGAAATCTCTATCTCGTTCACCAGATTCTCGACTTGGGCCGGCCCGTCATCCTCGTGCTGAACATGATGGATGTGGCGGCGCAATCCGGCCTGCGCATCCGCACCGCACGCCTCGAGCGCGAGCTGGGTATCCCGGTGATTCCCTGCGAAGCCGTCAACGGCAAGGGCCTCGTGCAACTGCGCATGGCGATGAGCCGGCCCGACCTGCCGCTGTCCCGTCACGCTTGGGATGTGCCGGCCGCCATCGCTCCCGCCGTTTCTGACCTGCAGGCCTCGTTAACCGAACACAGTGGCAAATCCCCTTTGATCGCCCGCGCCGAGGCGCTGCTGCTGCTGACCGATCAGAACACCGTGCGCGTGGCCGGATCGGCGCCGTTGCATACGCGCACGACCGATATTCTCGGGCACTGGCAAAAGAAATGGAGCAGCGAAGGCACCGATTGGGCGGCCTCGTTGGTGAGTTCACGCTACGATGCGATTGCAAAACTTTGCGCGGAAACCGTGGAACAGCGCACGTTGACCTCGGGCCCCAGCCAAAGCGATCGCATCGATGGCATCGTCACGCATCCCGTCTGGGGCTGGCTCGTGCTCGGTGGAGTGATGACCCTGCTGTTCCTGAGCATCTTCACCTTCGCGGAATATCCGATGAACTGGATCGACGATCACGTCGCCACGCTTTCGGAGTGGGTCAAATCCAGCATGCCCGCCGGAGACCTGCGTGATTTGTTGACGGACGGCGCCGTGGCCGGGGTAGGGGGCGTCATTATTTTTCTGCCGCAGATCCTGATTTTGTTTTTCTTCATCGGCCTGCTTGAGAGCACCGGCTACATGGCGCGGGCTGCCTTCATCATGGACCGACTGATGAGTCGAGTAGGGTTGAACGGCAAATCGTTCATCCCGCTGCTCAGCTCCTATGCCTGCGCCATTCCGGGCATCATGGCCACCCGCACGATCGAGGATCACAAGGACCGGCTCGTTACGATTCTGGTGGCTCCGCTGATGAGTTGCTCCGCCCGGCTGCCCGTCTACCTGCTGATGATTGCCGCGCTGCTGCCCAGCGGCGAAGTGCCGGTGCTAACCAAAGTCGGCCTGATGCTGTTGATGTATTTTCTCGGGACGGCGGGCGCGTTTGGTTTCGCGTGGCTGTTCAAGCGCACGTTGCTGAAAGGCGAACCCCCACTAATGATCATGGAGCTGCCGCCTTACCGCATGCCGGCGATCAAGGACGTGGTCCTGCACATGCTCGAGCGCGCGTGGCTATTCCTGAAACGCGCCGGCACCATCATTCTCGGCATCTCCATCGTGCTATGGTTTTTGGCGTCGTATCCCAAGGTGCCGGAGGGCGTGCCGGCCAGTGAACAGCTCGCGCAGAGTTTTGCCGGCCAAGCCGGTCACTTATTGGAGCCGGCGATCAAGCCGCTCGGCTTCGACTGGCAGATCGGCATCGGTCTGATCAGTTCCTTCGCCGCGCGCGAAGTCTTTGTTTCCACCATGGGCGTGGTTTTTAACGCGGAGGACACCGGCGATGATACGACGCCGTTGCGCCAAGCCCTGGCGACCGCCACTTGGCCGGACGGACGCAAGCTTTTCACGCCGTTGGTGTGTTTCACGTTAATGATCTTTTATGTGTTCGCGATGCAGTGCGTCGCGACCGTCGCGGTCGTGAGGCGCGAGACCAATTCCTGGCGCTGGCCGCTCTTCCAAATCGCCTACATGACTGGCACTGCGTGGATTTTGTCGTTAATGGTATATCAAGTCGGGTGTCTGCTCGGCTTCTGAATCATGAACGCTGAAATCCAGACCCTGCTTTCCCTTGCCGTCGTGGCCATCGCGTCGGTCTGGCTGGTGCGGCGCGCCTTTCGCAAAAAGTCCGGCGGCTGCGCGAGTAGTGAATGCGGGGCGATCAGCCCGGAAGTGAAAAAACTTCAGGCCAAACTGCGGCACTGAATCGCGCCCCGGTTGATTAGCGCTTGAAGTGAACCGGTTGCTGCACGCGGGTGACGGTGGGTTGGCCCTGGACCGTCGGCCGGTTGAAACGCCACCGCACAATCGCCTGACAAGCGGCATAACCAAAGGACGGATCCGTCGCCGAGACAATCCGGGGCAACTGGGGGCGGCCGGTTTCATCCACGAAAAACTCGATCATCGCCTCGCCAGTTTCCACCGTCAGCGGCAAGCGCGTGGGAAATACCGGGGCCCTCCTTTCATAAGCCCGGAGAGCCCGGTCCAAATCCTTGCCCCCGGTGAAATGCGCCGCGTCGCCGCCGAATCGGAGGCGCTTCAGAATCGCGGCGCCTGAATCAGATATCCTGACCTCGCCGTCGAGCGGATTGAAGACCCATTTGAGATCAAGCGTCTTGGCCACGGCTTTGCCGTCTTCCACCGCGGCGGGAAACCGGACCGAGTCCAGCATCGCTTCAATCGCCAACTTGAAATCGGCGTCGGGCTCCCCTTGCCACGTCGTATCGACCACCATCCCCTCGACGCTGATCAATATCGTGGCTTCGAGCGTCCCTTGTTTATTTTCCATCAGATCCACAAAGGGATAGACCGCACCGGAATCCACGCTCGGCGGCTGCGGCGCAACTGACGATCCGGCAGTAATGCCCTGCAAGGGATGCGGGCTGGGTCGCGGACCCGCGGGTGATTCATCATTAAGGGTGAACTCCAACGGCGCCTGCAACCGGGTGTTCACCGCACGACCGTCTTTGATCCCCGGCTTAAACTTCCACTTCGATACCGCTGCCAGCGCAGCTTCACCGAACTCATCGTGAGTGCAGCTTACCACCCGGGCGTTGCGCACATCTCCCTGGGTATCCACGATGAATTCGATTACCGCCCGACCCACGACGCCCGCCTTACGCAACTCGAAGGGATATTGTGGCTTAACCCTGAATTTGGGGGTCGATGGGGTGTCGACCATTCTGGCTTGCAGGCCGCTTAAAAGCAGACCGCACCCGAGAAACACGATTAACCATTGCCGGGCCTTGCCTAGGATCATGCCTGAAACTGCAACGGGGCTCCCGGGACACACAACGGGAATTTTTAATCCCACCTCAGCGTTTGAAAAATAGGGTTTGCTGCGCGCGCACAATCGTGGGTTTGCCATTCAATAGTAGCGGTTCGTAACGCCACGAGGCTACGGCCTGACAGGCAGCGTATCCAAATGCCGGGTCCGTAGATGTAACCATACGAGGTAGTTGGACCCGACCGGTTTCATCCACAAAAAATTCCACTTCGGCTTGGCCTTGTATTATCTCCGACGGCAAACGGCTTGGAAAAACCGGGTCGATGCTTTTAACGACTTCCAGCTTCGTATCCAGCTCAGCCTCCCCGGGAAACACCGTGGCGTTGCCTTCGATTCGCAGACGTTTGAGAATGGCGGCAGCAGCATCAGTGATGCTAACATCTCCATCATACGGATTGAATTCCAATCGCAGTTTAAAGGGATGCAGTTTATCCGGATTGGAAGTTGATCGGGCAGTTTGCTGCACCATGTCGAGCATCGCTTCAATCGCTAGTTGAAATGCCGGTGGCGGATCGTTCTGCCATTGGACCATTATATGCCTCCCGGTAGGATCAGCGCTTAATTCGGCCGTAACAACTCCTTGTCTGTTTTCCAGTAGTTCCAAAAAAGGATATACCACGGCGGGGCGCTCGGGGCTTATCTTCTCCACCGACACCAGATGCCTTGGCTGCGGGACGGTGGGCGCATCCACCTCAGCTCGAAGCCGGGCTAGAAACTGGAGGTGCGATGGCTGATTGAAGACAAAGGGCAGCCTGAGGCGTGTTGCCTGGGTTTTACCTTCGACGATCGCGGGGATAAACGCCCACTGAGCAATCGCATTGAGTGCCTCCTGGTTGAACACCTCGTGGGAGGTCTTGACGACCCGCGCATCCTGAACGGCCCCAGTTTCCGTAACGACGAACTCAACCATGACTTCCCCGGACAGAGCCACTAACTCGGTATCCTTAGGATACTTGGGGGCAACACGTAACACCGGCCGAGGTTGAGATTTTAACGGCAACCGAGCCAGAGCATCACGTTGTTCCTGTCGCGAGAGTGAAAACTTAACCTTGGTCTCAAGATGTAGGGTCATCGCCCGGGCAGATACTCTACCGGGTCGGAACGTCCACTTGGCCACCGCATCCAACGCCGCCTGATTCAGCATGGGGCTATCGCTGCGGATCACGCGCAGATTCCGCGCATTGCCGTTGGCATTAACATCTAAACCCACCTCGACCACGCCCTTAATCCCCAAGGCTGCAGCCTCCGGTGGATATTCCGGCTTTACCCGCTTCTTAACTGATGGGCGCGTAATATTCGGGCCTAGATCGGGCAAAAGGTTCCGCCCCGGATCGGGCATGGGCGGTATCTGAAACATCGTGTTTTGCTGGGCCCATCCCGCCGCAATCACAGATACCGTCACGCACCCCAACCGGGCCCATCGTATCAAATACTTCAGCATGTCAAAAGATGGCGCGGACAACTTCCGTTGCACAAACGATTTTTATCAAATTGGTCGATGACACAGCCGGCCTGATTTTGGGTTTCCCCTCGTGACGGCGCCTGCCTAGCGTGCCGTCATGGAAGTCCTCATCCGTGAAAGCCCCGAGATCGGTTGTCTACTTGGTGCGAAAATAATCGCCCGGGTTGTTCGCGACAAACCGGACGCGGTGCTCGGGCTTGCCACCGGCCGCACGCCCTTGCGGCTCTATCAGGAATTGATCCGCATGCATAAAGAGGAGGGTCTCGATTTTTCCAAGGTCACCACCTTCAACCTCGACGAATACGTCGGGCTGCCTGCCACCCACGACCAGTCCTACCGCTATTTCATGCGGGAAAATCTTTTCCGCCACATCAACATCGACGAAAAGCGCACGCACGTGCCCGACGGCACGGCGCCTGACTTGCACGTTGAGTGCCGCGGTTACGAACAACGCATCCTCGATGCCGGCGGTATCGATATCCAGCTGCTTGGTCTCGGCCGCAACGGCCACATCGGATTTAACGAACCCACCGGTTCCCTGCGTTCACGCACTTGGATCAAGATTCTATCCGAACAGACCCTGCAGGATAACAGCGATGTATTTGGTTCCTTGGAAGCCATGCCCAAGCACGCCCTCACGATGGGCATCGGCACCATTCTCGAAGCCCGCCGCTGTTTGCTCCTCGCCTTTGGTCCCGCCAAGGTGCGCGCGGTGGAGGAAATGATCGAGGGCCCACTCGCCGCCATCTGCCCCGGCTCCGCCCTGCAACAACACCCGCGCGCCACCGTGATTCTCGACGAAAACTCCTCAGCCGGTCTGCGCTATGCGGATCACTACCGCTGGATCGACCAGAATAAATTCGACTGGCAGCGCCACAAATAACCTCAGCCGATTACCCATGACCCCACAACCCTTCGGCTTTCTTCCCACTGGCGAAGCCATTGAAAAATACACCCTGCGCAATGCCGGCGGGGCCAGCCTCGAGTTCATCACCTACGGCGGAATCGTCACTGCCCTGAAGGTGCCGGATCGGGACGGTCAATTGGCGGATGTCGTGCTCGGGTTCGACAACCTCAATGCCTACGTAAACGGCCACCCCTACTTCGGCGCGATCATCGGGCGCATCACTGGCCGCGTGTCAGGCGGCCAACTGAAGGTTGCGGACAAGCTCTATCAACTCGCCTGCAATCAGGCACCCAACCATCTCCATGGCGGCAAGGTTGGCTTCGATAAACGGGTCTGGGACGCGGAACCCGTCACGCGGCCGGATGGGGCGGATTCCGTGCGCCTCACTTATCATAGCCCTGATGGCGAAGAGGGTTATCCCGGCAATCTCGACATCGCGATCACCTATACGCTCACCGCCAAAAACGAGTTCATCATCGAATCAGATGCGACCAGCGACCAAGTAACGCCGCTCAGTTTGGCGAATCATTCGTATTTTAATCTGGCGGGTGAGGGCACCGGCAGCGTGGCGGAACACATCGTGCAGATCATGGCCGAGGAATTCGTCGGCATGGACAACGACATGACCCTGTCCGACCGGCGCGACCCCGTTGCAGATACACCCAGTGATTTTCGCACCGCCCGCCGACTCGGTGACGCCTTGCCGCACATGCACAAATCTCACGGGGAAAATTATCTCCTGCGCTCAAACGCCAGCGAAAAGCCCACCTTGATTGCGCGGGTGACCGAGCCCGATTCCGGCCGGGTGCTCGAGGTTCTGACCAACGACACCTGTCTGCAATTCTACAGCGGCGTTTCCCTCGACGGCACCCTCACGGGCAAATCCGGCCAACCTTATAATCAACACGGCGCCCTTTGCTTGGAATGCCAAGGCTATCCCAACGGATCGAGCCGGCCCGAATTGGGCGACATTTTGGTGCACCCCGGCACCCCGCAACGCCGCACCACGATCTACGCTTTCTCGACCCAATAACGAACCGAAGTAGCCATGAGCGACGAACACCCCACCGCCGCCGTCCTGACGCGACCAGCCCAAACCCTCGACTACAGCCTGACCGGTGAAAACGCCGCGGCCGCGGTGGAGAAGGGACTGGCCGAAGCCGATTGGTATCAATGCACGGTGCCCCGCGCGGAGATGCGCAAGCTGCTTGAGCGGCGTGATGGTCCCGCCATCCGCGACACGCTCCTCTGGTTCGCGCTGATCCTCGTCAGTGGATATGCCACCTATGCGCTGTGGGGTTCGTGGTGGGCGATCATTCCCTACGCCATCTACGCCGCGCTGTATGGCTCCACTTCGGATTCCCGTTGGCACGAGTCCGAACACGGCACCGCGTTCAAGACCGATTGGATGAATCGCGCCCTGTATGAGATCGCCTCGTTCATGGTGATGCGCGAATCCACCCTCTGGCGCTGGAGCCATACCCGCCACCACAGCGACACGATCATCGTGGGCCGCGATCCCGAGATCGCCGTGCCGCGTCCGCCAAATCTCAAGCGCATGGCGCTCGGCATCTTCAACCTGCCGGTCTACCGCAATTACTTTGGCCAGATCCTCACGCACGCCCGGGGGAAAATGCGTCCCGCGGAAAAAACCTACATCCCGGAAAGCGAGTTTCCCAAAATCTATTTCAAGGCGCGCATCTACGTGCTGATTTACGCGACCTCGATCGGGCTCGCGATTTATACCCAGAGCTTTCTGCCGCTGATGTATGTCGGTCTCGCCAATATCTTTGGCACTTGGCTCATGCTGATCTACGGTTACACCCAGCACGCCGGACTCGCGGAAAACGTGCTCGATCACCGGCTCAACTGCCGGACGGTATACATGAATCCGATCCACCGGTATCTCTACTGGAATATGAACTACCACCTGGAGCATCACATGTTTCCGTTGGTGCCGTATCACAATCTGCCACGCCTGCACGCCTTGGTGAAGTCCGACATGCCCGTGCCCTACAACGGCATCATCGAGGCCTTTCGCGAAATCATCCCCACCGTTCTGCGGCAGGTGAAGGACCCTGCGTATCACGTGAAGCGCAAGCTGCCCCCACCACCCGCCAAATCGGCCGGTGCCGAGGCCTTTACCACCGACGTCCAGCCCGATGCCGATGGCTGGCTCGAGATCTGCGCCGCGGCCGACCTCGGCCCGGCGGATGTGATCCGCTTCGACCATGGCCATAAGACCTACGCGCTTTATCGCGACGAGGCCGGCAAACTCTATGCCACTGATGGCGTTTGCACGCACGGCAACACCCACCTCGCCGACGGCCTCGTGAAAGGGAAAATCATCGAGTGCCCCAAGCACAACGGTCGCTTCAATCTCGCGGATGGTTCCCCTGCACGCTCCCCGGTTTGCCGTGGTCTCGCGACTTATCCGCTGGAGGAACGCAGGGGCCGGTTGTGGCTGAATCTCACCCGGGTCGGCGGCGCCGGTGCGCGGGAACAAAAATCCTACCGCTTCCGCGTCATCAGCAACCGCAGCGTCGCCACCTTCATCAAGGAAGTCGTGCTCGAGCCCCTTGATCAGACCGTTGCGTTCACGCCGGGCGATTATCTGCAGTTCGACATCCCGGCCTACGAAGAAATCAAGTTTTCCGATTTCGATATCCCGGAACCCTACGCCGCGGTTTGGCAAGCCCAGCACGTTTTCGATCTCGTCGCGACCAACCGTGGCAGCACCCGGCGCAACAACTATTCACTGGCCAGCAACGGTAACACGGAACGCAATCTGCGTTTCAACGTGCGCATCGCCACGCCGCCAGCGGGTCAGGACTGTCCGCCCGGCGTAGGCTCAGCCTACATGTTCAGCCTCAAAGCCGGTGACACCATCACGGCGATCGGACCCTTTGGCGATTTTCACCTGAAGCCCACCCAAAAGGAGGCCGTCTACATTGGAGGCGGCGCCGGCATGGCTCCACTTCGGGCGCATCTCTCGCACCTGTTCGAAACCGAGAATTCCCATCGCAAGGTGAGCTATTGGTATGGGGCGCGTTCGAAGCAGGAAATTTTCTACGAAGACTATTTCGAAACCCTCGACGCAAATCACCCGAACTTCGATTTTCACGTCGCACTCTCTTCACCCCTGCCGGAAGACGCGTGGACCGGTCACACCGGATTCATTCACGAAGTCGTGCTGGATCACTATCTGCGCGATCATCCCAATCCGAAGGCCGTGGAATATTATCTCTGCGGTCCGCCCATGATGATCAAGGCCTGCACCCAGATGCTCGCCAAACTCGGGGTCCCTGCCACCCAGATCGCCTTCGACGAGTTCTGATTTACGTCAGCGTTTCTCTTCCATCAATCCGAGCAGGCTCCCGTCGGGGTCACGGAAAAAAGTCATCCAAAGTTCGTGGTCGGGCATCTTCGCGATCAAATGCGGCTCGTCTTCAAACGTGATCCCGCGCGCCTGCATGGCGGTCCGCACCGCTTCGATATCGGTCACTTTGAAGTATAGCGTGGAGTTGGCGCCGGCGTTGGAAAGGCCTTCCGGCTTGGTCACCATCAACCGCACCGAACCCATCATGAAAAAGGCGAGGTTGGGCGGGGCTTGAAAAAGGAGCGGCAGGCCTACCTCGTCGCGGAAAAACTTCACGGCCCGGTCGAGATCACTGACCGCGTGCGAGACCTGACCGAGGGGAAGGGCGGTGGCTTCGGACATAGCGTATGCCTATCAAACATACCGCGAGAGTCGAGCCCGCACCCAATATCTTCAGCCGCTGATCCAACGCGCAATCGCGTTGATCATGTGCTGGGTCGCTTCACCGAGCAGGATAAAATAGAACACCCCGAGCACGAAGACCAGGTAGCCGAGCAGGATAAACAAGCCGTCGCGTTCCAGCATCCCCGCACCGAGCAGCAGGATCGTCCACGCGGGAAACGAATTACTGAACGGAATCGGCAACGGCAGCAAAAGCACGAGCGCGGAAATCAGGATAAACAGCGCGTGCAGCTGGAGCATCGCTCCCGGCGCACTGATCAAGGCCAGCCGCGGTCGCAAAAAAGTTTCCAGCAACGCGATTACTTTGCCGGCAACGGCAAACACGCGGTCGAAGAACCCCGCGGGAAGTTGTTTGCGTTGCAGCTTCATCGGCAACCACGGTCGCTGGCCCAGGGCCAGCCGTAATGCAATGAAGGCTATCGCCAGACCAAATGGAGTCGAAAGACCGGGCAAGGGAATGGGCGTGATAAAGGGCAGGGCGAGCAGGATGACCAACAGCGTGTAGGCCCGACCGCGCAAACTGTGGATGACCTCGCGCAGGGTCATCGGCTTGGCCCCGAGGCGCGCACGCAGATCGGCCAATTCCTCCGAAAGCTTGCGCGGCGGCACCACCACAGGGACCAATCGGCGGCGCGGATTTTTCATGTGCCGCGGGTGTTGCCGAACAATTCAATGTGCAGCCGGTGCGCGTAACGATAGCCGCGCGTCTTGCACATGTCGGGCAGCCACATCGCCCGCTCACGCAGGGTCTCCATCGCAATACCCTCGGGCATGAGTAATATCTTATGCGCCGGAATCGGATCGGGCAGGGCGGCCAAGAAGGTCTCGATCTCCGCCACATCTTCCGGTCGGGCCACCACAAATTTAAACTGATAATCGTAGTTCTTGACCCACGCCGCCACCACGTCGGGCTGCCTGCGCAGGGCCTCGTGTTTTTTCCGCCACGTTTCGTCCAATCGCGCATCAGGCGCCGAGTTCGCCAGCTTCGGCGAAAGCGACGCCAGATCGCACGCGATGCCGTCCGGGGCAATCGTTGCCGCCGTCTCGATGGTGATGTGATAGCCGAGTTTCTTCAGCTCCGCCGCGAGTTCGCTGATTTCCTTGGCCACCATCGGCTCACCGCCCGTCAGCACCACATGCCGGGCCGCGGCATGGGATCGCACCGCGGCCACGATTTCGGCCACGGCCATCGTCTTTCCCTGCGGATTCCATGAGGCGTAGGGGGTGTCGCACCAATTGCAGCGCAGGTTGCAGCCACTCGTGCGCACAAAGACCGACGGCACGCCGGTCAGTTCGCCTTCCCCCTGCAACGAGTAGAATATCTCCGAGATTAACACAGCTGGGTTTTAACACAGGGGACACAGAGCGCACGGAGTTTCTCCACGGGTTCAGTGTCTGCCGTCTTTAATTCGGTTTGGGCGGCAGCGGCCCGGTCCACTCGTATATCGTCGGGTCGACCACGCCGGCCTCAATGAACGCCTCGCGGCGCTCCACGCAGGTGCCGCATTTGCCGCAATGGCGCTCGCCGCCTTTGTAGCAGGACCAGGTCCTTGCATAATCCACCCCGAGCCGCGTGCCCTTGCATGCGATGTCGGTCTTGGTCATGCTGGTGAAAGGCCGGATCAGGTGGACGCGGGCGTAGGTGCCCGCGCGCATCGCCTGATCCATCGCTTGCAAGAATTCCACGCGGCAATCGGGATAGATCGCGTGGTCCCCGCCGTGGGCGGCGATGACAAGGCCTTCCGCGCCGATGCTTTCGGCAAACCCGCAGGCTATGCTCAACATGATCGCGTTGCGAAACGGCACCACGGTTTGCTTCATGTTGGCGGCTTCGTAATGCCCCTCGGGGATATCCCCGCCGCTCTTCAGCAGGTCGGAGGCAAACAGCCGGTTGACGAAATCCAGAGAGATCATCTCGTGCCGCACCCCCATCTGCGCCGCATGCTCCGCGGCAAAGGGGAGCTCGCGGTGGTTGTGTTTTGCGCCATAATCGAAGCTGAGCACGGCCACGACCTCGTGGCGTGTGGGCGCCCAATGCAGCGCCGTCACGGAATCCATGCCCCCGGAGCAGAGAACAACAACTTTCATGGCGTGAATAGCCGCAAAAAGCCGCGCCCTGCGCAAGAGTCGAGCGACGGCAGCACTCGATCCGTTTTAGATTTTGCGCTTTCCGCGCCTTTTTGCGGTTATCGGCTCATGCTGATCTTCCACGATCCCCAGTGCGCCCACTACGGCTCCGCCATGCGGCCGGAGCAACCGGCCCGCACCGTGCGGACGGCCGCCTATCTGCAGAAGACGCACCCGGATTGGACCTGGCAGGTGCCGGCCGCGGCTGAACCCGCGGATTTGTTACTCGCTCACGAACCGCACCACCTAAAACGCCTGCAACACGGTCCTGATTTTGACGGCGACACGCCGTATTTTGACGGGATTTATGATCACGCCCGCCGCGGCGTCGGCTCGGCGCTGGCCGCCATGAACGCCGCCCGCGAAGGACAAAAGGCCTTCAGCCTGATGCGCCCGCCCGGGCACCACGCCACCAGCGGACAGGCCATGGGCTTTTGTTATCTCAACCAAATCGCGATCGCGACCTTGGCCGCACAGCAACAAGGCGCTAAACGGGTGGCCGTCTGGGACTTCGATGCCCACCATGGCAACGGCACCGAGGCCATATTGCGCGGCCGCGACGGCATCCTTTTCTCCTCGGTGCACCAATACCCCGGCTACCCCGGAACCGGGACGCAGAGTTTCGATAATTGCCGCAACTGGCCCGTCGCACCCCATTCGACGCGGACCACCCATATGGCCGCCCTCGCGGAATCATGGGAAGCCGTGCTCGCCTTCGAGCCCGAACTCGTGCTCGTATCGGCCGGGTTCGATGCCTATGTGCACGACCCGATTACCGAAATGACCTTGGAAAAAGACGACTTTGCCACCCTCGGCACCTGGCTGAAATCCGCCGGACGACCCACCGCGGCCATTTTGGAAGGCGGCTACAGCTCGGACCTGCCCCAATTGACCGATGCATTCCTGAGCGCTTGGGCCTGATATGATCTCCCGTTTTATTCCGGTGCCGTTGCGCCGCCTGCTAAAAATCAAAGTGACCACCCGCCCGCCCGCCTACCTGCTGATCGATCAGCAATCCCAACTCGAACCCCTGCTCAAGGCGCTCGATAAGGTCGACGAGGTCGCCCTCGATACCGAGGCGGACAACATGTTTCACTACAAGACCCGCGTCTGCCTGCTGCAGTTTCTCGTCGGCAAGGACGTCTTCATGGTCGACGTGTTGGCGCCGCTCAAACTCGACGGTCTTTGGTCGCGGCTGGCCAAAAAGGACCTGCTGATGCACGGCAGCGACTTCGACATCCGCCTGCTGCACGATTTCTGTGAATTCCGGCCCAAAAGCATCTTCGATACGATGCTCGCCGCCCAGCTGCTCAACCGACCCCGGGTGGGCCTCGCGTCTTTGCTGGAAGACCACTTTGGGGTAAAGCTGTCCAAGGAATCACAGAAGGCCAACTGGTCGAAACGGCCGCTCACGCAGAAGATGCTGGACTATGCCGCCCTCGACGTCTGGCACCTGCCCGCCCTGCGCGACATTCTCACCAAGGAGCTCAAGCGGCTCAACCGCCTGGGTTGGCTGGAACAACAGTGCGAAGCTCAGATCGAGTCGGGCCTGACCGGTTTCGCCCCTCGTGATGAAAATGCTTGGCGCATCGGTCACAGCGAGCGCCTGCGCGGTGCGGGTCTCAGTGTCCTGCACGCCGTCTGGCATTGGCGCGAACAAACCGCCGAACGCATCGACGTGCCGCCCTTCAAAGTCTGTAACAACGACCGATTGCTCCGGCTGGCCAATGCCGCCGAAGCAGGAGAATCGCGCGAAACCATTTTGGCCAGCATCCACCTCGGCCGTCGGCATGACCGCCTGCTGCCCTCGTTGAGTGCTGCGGTGGAGGCAGGTCTCAAGCGTGATCCATCGACCCTGCCACGCCGCAGTCGCAAGCGCGATCCCAACACCGCCCCGCTGACCCAACGCGAAGTCGAATTGCAGGATCGCATCAAGGGCGACCGCGACCGGGTCGCGCAGAAGCTTTCCCTTGAGGCCACGCTCATCGCCAATCGCACCCAATTGGCCCGCATTGCCCGGCAACCCGGTCAACTCGATGAAATCCTGCTGCCCTGGCAGGCGGATTTGTTGCGGTACGAACCCTCGCTCAAGCGGGCCTGATCCGAGAGCCCGCCCATGCCGGACTCCGCCAACATCGCGCGCCACCTGCCGCTCATGGCGGCCCGCCAACCGGACCAGCCGGCCCTGAAAATTCCGCGCGGTCGCACCGCCGATGGTCGCATCGATTATCTGGCGCTTACGTTTGCCGAACTCGATGCCGAGGTGGACGCGTGGTGTGCGCGGCTGACCGCCAATGGACTGCGCCGCGGCGACCGCACTTTGGTCATGGTCAAGCAGGGGCTGCCCTTGATCGCGAGTGTCTTCGCATTGTTCAAGCTCGGCGCCGTGCCCGTCGTGATCGATCCGGGCATGGGTCTGAAGAATTTCCTCCGTTGCGTGGTCCGCTCGCGACCCCGAGCGATTGTCGGCATACCACTCGCGCAGGTGATCAGCCGGCTTTTCTTCCGCACCTTTGCCACCCTGCACGTGCGCATAGTCGCCCAAGGGTCCCTGACGGCGCGCTTAACCAAGCCGGAATTCTCCGTATCCAAAACCACCATTGTGCACAGCGAGGCCACCGAACTCGCGGCGATTCTGTTTACCTCGGGTTCCACCGGAGCCCCAAAAGGAGTATGTTACGAACACGGGATGTTCGAAGCGCAGGTGCGCCTGATCCGTGAGCACTATGCCATCCAACCCGGTGAAGTGGACCTGCCGATGTTGCCGATTTTCGCCCTGTTCAATCCGGCCCTCGGCATGACGACGGTCGTGCCGGAAATCGATCCGCGCCGGCCCGCGGCAGTAGACCCCGCCAAAATCGTGCAGGCCATTCAGCAGGAAGGCGTCACCAACTCGTTCGGGTCACCCACGCTGTGGCGGAAGATCCAGGCGCATTGCCTGCAAAATAATATCAGCCTGCCGAGCATGAAGCGCGTGCTCTGCGCTGGGGCCCCGGTCCCGGCCGCCCTGTGGTCGGAGCCCCAACGCTGGTTGACCCATGGCGAATTGCACAGTCCCTATGGCGCCACCGAATCGCTGCCGGTGAGTTCGGTTTCCGCACCTGAAATTGACCCCACTGCGGTGCGCGGCGCCTGTGTCGGCCAACCATTACCCGGCATCGATGTGAAAATCATCGCGATCAACGATGGCCCGATCGCCACCCTGGCCGACGCAACCGAAGTTCCCGTGGGCGCGACGGGAGAAATCATCGTGCGCGGCCCGGTCGTCACGAAAAACTACGATGCGCTGTCCGAGGCCACCGCAGCCGCAAAAATTCAGGATGGCGAGACGCTTTGGCATCGCATGGGTGATTGCGGGTATCTCGATGCGGCAGGACGGTTGTGGTTCTGTGGCCGCAAGGTCGAGCGGGTGGAAACCACGGCCGGAACGCTCTTCACCGAACCCGTTGAACAAGTCTTTCGCTCCTATCCATTGGTTACCCGGTGCGCCTTGATCGGGCTCGGCATTCCGGGTCAACAAATCCCCGCGCTCGTGGTGCAGCCCGTCGCAAGCAAGGATCTTGATCGGGCCGCCTTGGCCCACGAGCTCCGCCGACTCGCGCTGGCCCATCCGCATACTAAAGGGATCGAACAGATATTTTTTCATCCGGACTTTCCCGTCGATGTGCGGCACAACGCCAAGATCCACCGATTGAAACTCACGCGATGGGCCGCCACGGCTCGCTCGCTCAAGCCCAAGGTTTATACATGAGCACGCTTGTGACCGGCGGCACGGGTTTTCTGGGCCGAAAACTTGTGGAACGTCTCCTCGCCGAAGGCCGGAGCGTAACCGTGTTGGGCCGCACCCCGGCGCCCGATCTTGAACGGCGAGGCGTTCGCTTCATTCGCACTTCCCTGGATGATGCCACCGCCGTGACCGCCACCTGCACCGGGATGGAAACGGTTTTTCATGTCGCCGCCCGCGTCGGCGTCTGGGGCCTTTATGATGACTTTTATCGCACCAATGTGCTGGGCACGCGGGCTATTCTCGAAGGCTGCCGGCAACACGGTGTGAAGTATCTCGTCCACACCAGCACGCCGAGTGTCGTCTACAACGGCCACGATCATGCCGGCAGCGACGAATCCCTGCCGCTCACCACCGATTGTCCCAGCCCTTACCCGTTGACCAAGGCCATCGCCGAGCGCGAGGTGCTGGCCGCCAACGGCGAATCGCTGCGCACCGTGGCTCTGCGGCCTCACTTGATCTGGGGAGTGGGGGATCCGCATCTCGTGCCGCGGGTGCTGGCCCGAGCCAAGGCCGGCCGATTGCGGATTGTCGGTAACGGGAAAAATCGCGTCGACATGGTGCACGTGGCCAACGCGGTCGATGCGCACCTGCTGGCCGAACTGGCCCTGAAACGCCGCACGGCAGCAGCAGCCGGTCACGCCTACTTCATCACGAATGACGAGCCGGTCGTCTTGTGGAATTGGATCAATGGTTTGCTGACGGCCCTCGGCGAACCCCCGGTCACAAAAAGTATTTCACTCGGCGCCGCCACCGCCCTCGGCGCCGGTTGCGAAGGCCTTTGGAAAACCCTGCGGCTAAACGGCGAGCCGCCGATGACCCGCTTCATCGCCAAGGAACTCGCCACGGACCACTGGTTTAATCTCGCCGCGGCCAAGCGCGATCTCGGCTACACCCCGCGTATCAGCATGGCCCAAGGCACCGCCGAACTCGTGACTTCTTACCAATCATCATCCCGGACCAATACGTGAACCCACGCCTCTACATTTCTCCCGCGCTTGCGATGGCGGGTATCGTGCTCCTCTCCAACGTGCTGGTGCAATATCCGCTGAACGCTTGGCTGACATGGGGTGCCTTTTCCTACCCCGTCGCGTATTTCATCACCGATGTGTGCAACCGCTTGTTTGGCGCGTCCCTCGCCCGGCGTATTGCGCTCATTGGATTCGCGATCGGACTGGCGAGTTCACTGATGATGGCACCCGTGCGTATTGCGCTGGCTTCCGGCACGGCCTTTCTCGTTTCACAGCTGCTCGATGTGTCCGTCTTCAATAAACTGCGGCAGGCCAGTTGGTGGAAAGCGCCTTTCCTCGGATCCTGCGTCGCCTCGGTCGTGGACACGGCCATCTTCTTCGGCCTGGCCTTTGCCGGCACTGAACTCAGCTGGCTGCACCTCGCGACCGGCGATCTCGGCGTCAAACTATTGATGGCACTCGCGCTGCTGCCCGCCTACCGGATCTTGATCACCCAGTTGCTCACTCCGACCGCTGGCGCACCGCCTCGAAGAGGGTGATAATCGTCGCCATGGCGACATTGAGTGAATCGGCCTGACCGGCCATCGGGATGCGCACCAGCACATCGCTGTGCTTCATCCAGAATTCGCTCAGGCCATATTGTTCGCTGCCCATGATTACCGCGAGCGGGCCGCACAGATCGGTCTGGGTGTAGATATTATCCGTGTGGGGCGTGGTCGCGGCGGTGCGAATGCCTTTCGCCTTGAGCCATGCGTGCACCTGCTGGCTTTCTGACACCACGAGCGGCACGGAAAATAACACGCCGGTCGAGGCGCGCACCACATTGGGATTAAAGATGTCGGTGACCGGGTCACACACGATCACGCCGTCACAACCCGCGGCATCGGCACTGCGCAATATCGTGCCGAGGTTGCCCGGTTTCTCGATCGCCTCCACTACCAGCAAAAAGGGAGATGCGCCCAAACTCAGGTCATCCAAAGAACGCTGCCATTGCGGAGCCACCGCCAACAGGCCATCCGGGCGCTCGCGGTAGGCGACCTTGGCAAAGGCCTCCTTGGACAACTCGATCAGCAAGGCCCCGGCCGCTTCCGCTTCGGCGATCAACGCCGGCTCGTTTTCGCCCAAATACCAGTCGGGGCAGAAATAGAGCTCCTGCAAAGCCACCTTTTTCTCGAGGGCGCGGCAGATCTGCCGGTAACCTTCAACCATGAACACCCCGGCTTCGTCGCGCGGTCGACGGTCGCGCAGCTTCACGAGCTGTTTCACGCGGGGATTCTGCAAACTGGTGATCTTTTCAACGGCCATCCGCGCTATTTCTAGCCACGGAGGCACGGAGCGCACGGAGAATCTGCACCGACTTTCAGCTTTCGCTTGGTGGCGTTTCCCTGTGTTCTCCATGCTTTCGTGGCTAAAAAGAAACCCAACGACCATCCGTTTCCTTATCATCACGAGTTGGAACTCGTGATCTCGACCCTGACCAACCGCGGGGTGGGGCTGGGACGGGTCATGTTGCCGACAAGCGAAGTCTCTCCATTAAAGACAGAGCCCGGCCAGGATGGGCCTGCCCTCCGTAGCTCCGCCGAGCGGAGCGAAGGATGGGTGGTGATGGTCCCGTTCACCCTGCCGGGAGAACGCGTGCGGGCCCGGGTGTTTCGGAATCACAAAAATTACTCTGAAGCGGATCCGGTGGAAATCCTGGAGCCTTCACCGCACCGCGTCGGACCGCGCTGTCCGTTGTTTGGCAACTGCGGTGGCTGCCAATATCAGCATCTCGCCTATGCCGAACAACTGGTCTGGAAGCGGCAGCAGGTGGAAGAACTTTTATTGCACATGGCGGGGGTGGCCTTTCCGGTCGCGCCGGTCATCGGCTCACCCGAGGAATTCGGTTACCGCTCGAAGATCACGCCGCACTTCAATCCGCCCCGGGCCGATGGTTCGATGCCGATTGGTTTTCTACGACAGGGCACGCGCTTCGATATCATCGATGTGCCGCATTGCGATATCGCCACCGGCGCGATCAACGAGCGCCTGACCGCCGCGCGCGCCGAGGTGCTGGGTCAACGCAACACCTACAAACGCGGCTCAACCATTCTGCTGCGTGATGCCAATGGCGTGGTCGCCACCGAATTCGACGCCGTCATCACTGAGACGGTCGGTGATCTGAAACTGCGTTTTCTCGCCCGCGATTTTTTCCAGAACAACCCGTTTATTCTGCCCGCCTTCACCACGTATGTGCGCGAACAGGCCGCGGGCAGCGGAGCCCGGTTTCTGGTCGACGCGTATTGCGGCAGTGGACTGTTCGCCCTCAGTGCGGCCCCGGCCTTCGAACGTGTGGCCGGCGTGGAAATCAGCGAGTCCTCCATCGTATTCGCCAAGCAAAACGCCACGGCCAACGGCATCACCAACGCCACCTTCATGGCGAGTGACGCGGCCCAGATTTTCGCCGGACTCGATTTTCCCGCCGCCGATACCGCCGTGATCATCGATCCCCCGCGGAAGGGCTGCGACGAGGCCTTCATCCAGCAACTCGTCCATTATGGTCCTCGCACGGTGGTCTATGTTTCCTGCGATCCCGCCACCCAGATGCGAGACCTCCAGGGATTCTTTGCCGCGGGTTATAGTCTGAGCGCGGTGCAGCCCTTTGATCTCTTTCCGCAAACCCGCCACCTCGAGTGTGTCTGCACGCTCGTAAAATCATCAAGCTGAACCGCGCCGGCCCCCTGTCGCGCAGGATTGCCAGTCCCCTGAAATTCGGCACGGTTTCGAGTTAACATTCCCCACATGGCCTCCACCTCCACTTCCCACACCTGGACGTTTTTTCGCACCGGCGGTATCGACCAAGTCGCCCTCAATCGTGGCGCAGATCTGCTCCACCTCGACCAACTGGATCAAAAGCTTTGGGTGGCCCTGAGCTGTCCGGTCAAGGGGCTCAACCTCGACGAAAAAACCCTCGCGCTCATTGATGCCGATGGCGACGGCCGCATCCGGGTGCCTGAGTTACTGGCGGCGGTGAAGTGGGCTGCCGCGCGGGTGAACAACCCGGGCGACCTGCTACTGGGCAAGGACAGCCTGGCGCTCGATGCCATCAATACCTGCACCCCGGAAGGAGCCATCCTCCAAGCTTCCGCCCGCCAGATTCTTCGTAGTTTGAACAAGGAAGCCGACGGCGCGCTCACCACCGCCGACGCCGCCAACACCGCGGCCATTTTTTCTGCCAGCGTGCTCAACGGTTCGGGGATCATCACCCCGGAAGCCACCGAGGCGCCCGAGCTGCAAACCCTGATCAAGGATATCATCACCTGCAGTGGCGGCGCGGAGGCTCGTTCGGGAGCCATCGGAGTGACGGAAGGGCAAATCCACACCTTCTTCGCCGACCTCGGCGCTTACACCACGTGGGTGGAACAAAGCGGCACCAAGGACATTGCCGTGCTCGGCGATGCTACCGCGGCCGCCTGCAGTGCGATCAAGGCCGTGCGCGCCAAGGTAGAAGACTATTTCGCCCGCTGCCGCATGGCCGCGTTTGATCAACGCGCCATTGCCGCGCTCAACCGCAGTGAATCCGAATACCTCGCGATCGCGGCCAAGGATCTGAAGCTTTCGGCCGAGGAAGTTGCGGAGTTTCCGCTGGCCCGCATCGAATCCAGCCAACTGTTGCCGCTGCTCGAAGGCGTCAATCCTGCTTGGACCAAGGCGCTTGAGACGTTGCACAAGACGGCCGTCACGCCGATCCTCGGGGCGGAAAAAACTTCCATCAGCGCGGCCGAGTGGACCACGCTCAACGCCAAGTTTGCCGCCTACGAAACTTGGTTGGGCGGCAAGGCGGGTTCCGCGGTGGAGACCCTCGGACTGCCCCGCGCCAAGGAAATCCTCAACGGCAAAGGCCGGGAAGCGCTGGATGCGCTCGTCGCCAAGGACAAGTCGCTCGAGCCGGAATTCAAGGCCATCAGTGATGTGGAACGACTGGCGCGCTATCACCGCGATCTGCGCGACCTGCTGCACAACTTCGTCAACTTCGCCGATTTCTATTCCCGCGACCGCCACGCCGTGTTCCAAGCCGGCACGCTGTTTCTGGACAGCCGTTCCTGTGATCTCTGTGTGCAGGTGGATAGTCCCGCAGCCCACGCGACTCTCGCGGCGATGAGCAAAGCCTACATCGCGTATGTCGAATGCGCCCGGCAGGGCAGCCCGAAGATCAATATCGCCGCGTGCTTCACCCAAGGTGACAGCGATTACTTGTTCGTTGGCCGGCACGGCGTGTTCTATGACCGCAAGGGTCGCGATTGGGATGCCACCATTACCAAGCTGATCGACAGTCCGATCAGTGTGCGGCAGGCCTTCTTTTCCCCTTATAAAAAGGTCATCCGCTTCATCGAGGAGCAGGTGGCTAAGCGCGCCGCCGCCGCGGATAGCGACGCTACCAAGGCGCTCGAAGGCGCCGCGCTGAAAACCGCGGATACCGCCACAGCGGGCAAGCCGGTCGCTGCGGTCGGCAAACCCAATTTTGAAGTCGGCACCGTCGCCGCCCTCGGCGTAGGTATCGGTGCCATCGGCACATTACTCGGTGGATTTGTCGCCGGGTTCCTCGGCCTCGGTTTCTTCATGCCGCTCGGCATCATCGGCATCGTCTTGTTGATCTCCGGCCCTTCGATGTTGATCGCTTGGCTGAAACTTCGGCAGCGCAACCTCGGCCCG
The DNA here is from genome assembly GCA_030833445.1 of Cephaloticoccus sp. GTDB lineage: Bacteria > Verrucomicrobiota > Verrucomicrobiia > Opitutales > Opitutaceae > Cephaloticoccus. The sequence continues at coordinate 152,141 of JAURHD010000001.1, forward strand.
ATTCTCGATGCCAATGGCTGGGCCATTAATGGTCGCGTAAAAATTTCCGTGCCCTTCGGCACTGCGCTGACCGACCAAGCGGAGTTGCCGAAAAATTCCACCCGTATTCTCGGCGATCCGTATGCCCCGAAGAAACACCCGGTGCGCACGTGGTCACTGGTAATTGTTGCGCTGGCCTTGGGTGCCTTGGCCATCCGGCTAGATCACCATCGGCGCGGACATTATTTCTGGCAGCCCACCCCGCCACCGCCCGTCGTGGTGCCGGTGGAAGTGCCGGCCAATGCCGCCGAACCGGCCAAATAATCCTCAGCGATACTCAATCCACTCAGTGGATGCGTATTGCTCGGTCAGGCCGTAGAGTTCGTCCTCGGCAAACTCCGGCCACGGCGTGGGCGCGGCTTCACATTGCAACGTCCGACCCAAGGTCGCAACGAAGGCCTCCTCAAACAGATCCCAGTCGAGTTGTCGGCCCAGTGCCGGACGCCAGATGGAACCCTGAAAAAGCAGACCCTGCTTGTTTCGTTTTTGGGCGGCGCCCGCAATCTTGGCCTCGGTGTCGGGGTGAACCACATCGTAGAGTTCGGCCCGCTGAAAACAGATGCCGCTGGGGCCGCAACCTTTGCCATCCTCGGGCGGCTCACAGGCTTCCTTGACCACCGCTGATACTCCATGCTCCCGCAGGGTCGCCGCCAATGCCTCATGGATCGTCCGGTAGCTTTGGGTCGCGGGTAACTCTTCCAACGCATGGCCACGCGGAATCACGAGGGCGAAGGTCCAGTCCTCGCGATGATCGACCACCCCGCCACCGGTCGGCCGGCGGCAGAGGTCAAACGGTTCGTCATTAGGCGGCAGTTGTCCGCGCACAAACTCAATCTTCTGACTGTAGCCAAAGGTGAAGGCGGGACGGTGCCAGTCGTAGTGCCGAAAGCGCACGGCCACTTCGGGGTAGCGGCGCAACAGCAGAAAATCCGTCGCCATATTTTCCGCCGCGCCAGCCGCACGATTCGGGAGCCAGTGCAGCTTCACGGGCGACTTCCTTTTAATACCGACATGGGTTCAAGCATCCAGCAATCGGCGCACCGCCCGGAGCAGTTCACTCAGGGCAAATGGTTTGGGCAACGACATCTGGTGTTCGACCGGCAACCAGCGGAGGGTGCGTTGGGCATTGTGATTGCAGGCATTGAGCACGCGCAGGTCGGGTTCCGCCTTGTGCAAGGTCCGGGCCAGTTTTTCGCCTTCCGGAGTCAGATTGACCACGAGGATTCGCACCGGCTTCGGTGAGGTCGCCGCGCGGGACTTGCCCTCGGTTGAATTGGCTGCGTCCAGCGCCCGGTAACCGTCCGCCGTCAGCATGCCGGCGACCATCTTGCGCAACACCTCATCCTCCTCGACGATCAGGACGACTTCATGACCCCTGGTCTCAGGCAGGGCTGGAATCGCCGGGGTGGGAGCATTCACCGGATATTCGGCCGGCTCGTTCACTTCAGGCAGGAGGATTTCAAACGTGGAGCCCACCAGCAGTTCACTGCGCGCGCTGATAAAACCGCCGCTCTGTTGCACCACCCCGTAGACTGTGGCCAGACCCAGACCCGAGCCCTTGCCCGAAGGCTTGGTGGTGAAGAATGGTTCGAATAAACGCCCAAGGGTGTCGCGATCCATGCCGGTGCCATTGTCGGTGACCGTGAGCATTACATAACGACCGGGCGCGGCATCAGTCGCCCGCCGGTTTTGTCCCGCCTTTATCTCGCGGGTCGTCGTGCTGATGGTCACGCGGCCACGATCATGCAAGGCATCCCGGGCATTGAGCGTGAGATTAAGCAGCACTTGTTGAAACTGCACCGGATCGGTCCGCACGTGGGGCAGGCCTGATTCGAGTTCGAGTTCCAGTTTCCCCTTGTCGCCCAGCAAGCGGGTCAGGCCCTCGGCGTTTTCCTCGATGAATCGATTAATATCGATCACCCGGGGGACCATCGGCTGACGGCGGCCAAACGCGAGCAGCTGACGGGTCAGGTTGGAGGCCTTGCGCCCCGCATTATGAATTTCGGTGACGCTGTGCAGCGCGTCCGGATGCCCGACCAATTCCGGGGCGAGCATTTCGCAGTAGCCGTTGATAACCGAAAGCAGGTTGTTGAAATCGTGCGCGACCCCGCCGGACAGCCGGCCGACTGCCTCCATGCGCTGGTTGTGTCCCTCAATTTCCATCTGACCACGGCGCTCCGTGGTGTCACGGTAGGATGCGACCAACTGCTGCACCTCGCCGCGCGCATTCTTGATCGGACTGAAAAGCCAGGCCCCACTGAAGGTGGAACCGTCCTTGCGTCGGAGCGTGCTTTCGCCCGCCAAGGGTTGCTGCAGCTGCCTCGCCCGCAGCCATTGGGCGAGCCGAACTCGATCCCCCCGGTCCACATGGAGCAGCCCATGCGCCTGACCGGTCAGCTCATCCGCCGTGTAGCCGGACATCCGGCAAAAGTTTTCATTGGCATACTCGATAATGAGGCCGTCCTTCAGCAACTTGCGACCAACGACAATGACTCCTTCGCCCAGCGAGTTCAGCGCCGCCGCCAGCTGGGCGGAGGAGGGCGGACGAGCCGCGCGCGGCTTTCGAGCACCACGGGTCTTGGGGGATTTTTTCAAGGTGATAGCCGCTCTACGGTCCAACTGCCATCCGACTCGCGACGATAGCGCAGCCGGTCATGCAATCGACTGCGCCGACCCTGCCAAAATTCGACCGTCTCCGGCGCCATGCGATACCCACCCCAGAAGGGGGGCAACGGCACCACCTGGCCGGCGTATTTTTTCTCCACCGCCTTCATGTTCTCCTCGAGGCCGCTGCGGCCGGATATGATCGAACTTTGTTGTGAAGCCCAAGCCCCGAACTGGCTGGCCAGGGGTCGGCTGTGAAAATACGCCGCGGCCTCTTCCCGCGAGACCTTCGTGATGGTGCCATGCACGAGCACCTGCCGCTCCAGTGCCACCCAGGGAAACACCAAAGCGGCCTGCGGATTGCCGTCGAGTTCACGGCCCTTGCGGCTCTCCATGTTGGTATAAAATACAAAACCCCGGCCATCCACGCCTTTAAGCAGCACCGTGCGGGCGGAAGGCCGGCCATCGCGGGTCGACGTGGCCAGCGTCATCGCATTGGGCTCAACCAGTTTGGCCGCCTCGGCCTCCTGAAACCATTTGTCGAACTGACGGAACGGATCCTTCGCTAGGTCCGCTTCCTTCAGCCCGGCAAGGCTGTATTCTTTTCTAAGATCGGCCAGGGTCATGATTTGCCTGCAACGTGAGCCTACCGGTCACGCCTGTCAAAAATCATCTGGTTAATCGGGTGATCCACTCGGCCGCCGCAGGAAAGTCGGCCAGCAGCGAGGCGCGTTCACCCAAAGTGAAATCCCGGTCGTCCCACCCCGGCGTCATCGTGCATCCCAGCAACGACCAACCCCGTGGACTCGCCTCCACCAACTGCGCTCCCTGCCAGGTTCCTCCAGGCACGACCTGTTGCGGAATTTGTCCCGCCCCCAAGTCGGACCCAAGGGTCACCAGCTTCGGGGGGCCTCCCGCAGGAATTAACTGCACCAGCCGCACTGGATCCCCCAAGTAAAAATGCCAGATCTCGTCGGACGCCAACCGGTGCAGGGCGGAAAAAGAATCCCGCGTGATCAGGAAATAAATCGCCGTCCCAGTCGTGCGACCAGCCACCATGGGACCCGTCCACGTGCGCCGATAAAATCCACCTTCATGGGGCAGGGGCTGCAGACCGAATTGCGCGATGATATTTTCCGCCTCGTGCATCGCCGCCTAGGTCAACAGGCTTCGCGCTGCATGTCACTCTGGCATTATCCCGTGCTGTTTCTTACCGGCATTATCGCCGGGCTAGTCGATTCCACGGCGGGTGGGGGCGGCATCATCACCGTGCCGGTGCTGCTCAATTTCGGGCTGCCGGTGCCACTCGCCCTTGGCACTAATAAACTGCAATCCTCCTTCGGTAGCGTTTCGGCCGCTTGGCATTATTCCCGGGCCGGGGTGGTGAAGTTTCGCGACTGCCGGCTCGGCATTGTCATGACCCTGATTGGCGCGGCGCTCGGTGCTCTCACGGTGGAGCTGATCGATTCACAATTACTCGGACAGCTCATTCCCTGGCTGCTCGGCGGCATATTGCTTTACACCCTAATTCGCCCCCGGGTGGGTGAGCAGGATCATCCGCCGCGGTTGCCTTGGGCGTGGTTTTATACCGCTTTTGGCCTGGGGATTGGTTTTTACGACGGATTCTTCGGGCCCGGCACCGGCGCCTTCTGGGCCATGGCCTTTGTCATCGTGCAGGGCCAGAACTTCGTGAAGGCCACCGGTCATACCAAGGTCATGAATGCGACCAGCAATCTCGCCTCGCTGGCGGTGTTTCTCTGGCACGGCAGTGTGTTGTTCAGCGCGGGGATCGCCATGGGGGTGGGTCAGATGATCGGCGCCAAGATTGGCAGCGGATTGGTCGTGAAGGGCGGGGTGCGCTTTGTGCGACCATTGTTTCTGGTAGTGGTCACCGTTACCCTCGGCCGGTTGATCTATCTGGCCGTCACCGCACCCTGAGTCATACTTAAGCCAAAACCATTTTACCCATGCCGATTACACCCGCCGCCTACATCGATACCCATTCCGCCGATTTGATTCGCCGTCTGCAAAAACTCGTCGGCACCTCCACCGTCAATCCGCCCGGGGAAAACTACGCCCCGATCACCGCCTACCTCGTCAATGAAATGAATGCCATCGGCCTGAAGACCAAACGACTGACGGTGCCGATGGCCGAAGTGAAGAAAGTGCTCCCGGCCGACCAGCATGCTTTTCCCCGTTACAACGTGCTCGGCAAACTCGCCGCCAAGGGCGCGAAGAAAACCATCCACTTCAACGCCCACTACGATGTCGTGCCGGTCTCGGGCCAATGGAAACACGGCAGCCCCTTCAGCGGCAAAGTCGAGGGTGATTGGATCTATGGCCGCGGCACGGCCGACATGAAGGGCTCCATTGCCAGTCTCCTGCTCGCCATCCAGTCCCTGACGGCGACCCAAACCATCCCAAAGATGAACATCGAGGTGTCGTTCACCGCGGATGAAGAAACCGACTCTCTCCTCGGGGCCGGTTGGTTGGTGGAAAACGCCCCCATCAAACCCGACTACGCCATCGTTATGGAGGGCGGGGAGCTCAACCAAGTCTGCTGCGGCCACAACGGCGTGGTCTGGCTCGAAGTGACGGTGCATGGTCAGGCCGCCCATGGTTCGACCCCTGAAGCCGGGATCAACGCCCTCGAAAAAATGTCCGCCCTCGTGCTGGCTCTGGACGCCTACAAACAAAAACTGGCGAAGCGCGTGTTCAAAACGCCCGACGGCAAGACGATGCGCCCCACCATCAATCTTGGCGGTGTCTTCTCCGCGGGTGAAGGCGGCAAGATCAACACCGTGCCAGCCCTCGCCAAATTTTCGATCGATCGCCGCGTCCTCGCCGTCGAAACCGTCGAGAGTGCCGAACGTGAACTGCGCCAAGTCCTCACCGTCGCGGCGAAGAAAATCCCGCAGTGCAAAATCACCATCGACAAGGTTTCCGATAATCACCCGTGCTACAACAAGCCCACGCATCCCTTCTTCGCCGCGATGGCGACGACGGTCACCCAGGTGCGCAAACAGCAGTCGGTCTTTCACGTCTCCGCCGGGTTCAACGACATGCACTTCTTTTCGCACCACCTGAAGATTCCGACCCTCGGCTATGGTCCCGGCGGCGAGGACATCCACGCGATCGACGAACGAGCCCGGATCAAAGAGCTCATCCGCTCCGCTAAAATCTACGCCGAATTGTTAACGACTTTTGCAGGGTGAGTTCAGGATATCCCGCGGATGGCGCGGATTAACACGGATAAAAACTGCGTTAATATAAACCGCTAATTAGCGCTGATTCTCACTAATAGACCCCCCACGGACAGGGATCTCACCCGCCCTCTTCAATTTGAGCATATAGTAGTCCATCCGTAATTATCCGCGTGATCCGCGGAATAATTTCCGGGGCTTTCACGCCGCCAAGCCACGGCGGATCATGTTGATCGCGATGGCGGCGAGCAGCATGGAGATGATCTTCGAGATCGCCCGCAAACCGGTCGGGCCGATCTTGCGCCCCAGCCAGTCGCTGTAGCCAAAGGCCAGTGCGACCATGGCGAGATTGGCTACAAGTGCGGCCAACGTCGGCCAGACGCCCACCGTGTTGGTCAATAAGAGCAGCGTGGCAATCGTCGCCGGCCCGGCAATCAGCGGCATGCCGAGCGGCACGACCCCGAATCCCTCCACCAACGGTGCCGGTTCTTCGGCCGCCGAGTGAATCAAGTCGCGCGCCGCCAGGATAAACAGGATCAGTCCGCCCGCGATTTGGAAGTCACTCACCGTAATGCCCAAGGCGGCAAAAATGCTTTGCCCGAGGAACAGAAACAACAGCGCCACCCCACCGCCGGTCAGGGTTGCCTGCCGGGCAATCTTGCGCCGGGCCACCAAGGCGGTGCCGCGACTGAGCGCGAGAAAGATTGCCGCCAAGCCAATGGGATCCACCGCCACGAAAAGTGGTATGAAGGCCTGGATGAAACGGTCGAGCATGCCGCAGTATCATCACGGCGCCCCGCCTGCTGCAAGCCCAGCCCCCGGTGGCACCGGGACGCAAAAAAGGCCGGGGATTCTCCCGGCCTCGGGGAACCTTTGAGAATTGCAGCTCAGGCCTTGCGACGACGACGCCAAACGGCAAAGCCGAGGGCACCCAACCCAGCCAAGGCCGCATAAGTCGAAGGCTCCGGCACGGCCGAGACGCTTAGGTTATCGAAAGACATCTGCCCGGAGGTCACGGCACTGCCGATGTTGTTCACCGAAGCCAGTAGCTCCAATGCGAAACCACCGTTGAGCGGCGGCTCATATCCCGCCTCGGCCCCATCGAGATCGTAGGTCGCACCCGTCAGAAAGGTCGATCCGCCGTCATTGCTGTAACTGGCCACCAGCACCTTGGTGTCAGCGTTAAAACTCATCTGCAGCAGCACATTGGTGCTGTCATTGGTGGCGATGTAATTGATGTGTGTGGTAAAGTCGTCGGTTCCGACATTATAGACGCCCCATTCCGGCACGATCCATATGGCTGCCGGAGCCGTGTTGACGGAAATGGTGTAGTAAGCGTTGAAGCCATTGGAACCGGAGGAAAACAGTTGCAACCCGGTGTTAGACCAACCGGTGGACAGGGACGTCAGATTGTTGGTAACCTCCACCTGGGCGACCCAGCTGGAGGTGTAAGGATTTCCCGTGGGCAAGCCTGTGCCACCAATACCGAGATTATTGCCGGAAGCCGGGCGGTTGTAACTAGTGGCTCCGGAAACCCAGTAGAGGAAGCTACGGTCAAAGCCCGACGTTACCGGGGTGGTGTATTCCATCCCTTGGTTGGTTTCAGTCCAAGTGCCGCTGCTCTCGGAATCATCCACGATACGCCATTGGCCCACCGCTTGGGGAATCGTTACACCCCCTGAAGTCATCAAGGTCAGGGTGTTGTCGTTAAAGTTGTCAGAGCCAAGGAAAGTCTGGGCAGAAGACGAGAGCACGCTGAACCCCAGCGCGGTGACACCGATAGCGGTGCGGATAATAACGTTCATAGTTTGTGTTGGGCGCCGGCCGGCATGGAGCGCGCGGCGGGCCAAGGACACAAACGGGGCCCTGCCCCAGCCACGATGCGCCGGTGACAAGCCGTCCGGTAAATGTGACGAACCGTCCGGACGACGAGGTTCAGCCGGGTTGGGCGATCGCCGGCGGAAGTCGGAGCAACACCTCATCCCATCGCTCCCGGCTGACGGGCACAGCGGTCGCCATGCCTTTCATGCGCAACACGTATGCCTTGGGTCCCGCGTTTTGCCACGCCACGACCAACGGCAGATGCACCAAGGTCTGGCGGTGCACTTGCATGAAGCTTTGCGCCGGCAGTCGCTGCACCCAATCCTTCAGGCTGCGCCGGACCAATTCGCGGCTGCCATCCGCCAACCGGACGATCGAGTAGTTTTCCTGGGCTTCGATCACGAGAATATCGTGGATCGCCACCATGCGTTGGTGTTTTCCGGTGCGCAGCAGCACGAGATCCGCTTCCCGCAAGGGCGGGGAGGGCGGGGTCTGATCGGCCGGACGAGGCACCCGACGCAGCGATTCCGCCAGCCGTGACGCACTCACCGGCTTGATCAGGTAATCCAGCGCGTTGACCGCAAAAGCCCGCACCGCGTGTTGATTGTGCCCCGTCAGAAAAATCACGCGCGCCTCCCGGCGCACATGGGGAATCAAGTCAAACCCATTGCCGCCCACCAGTTGGATATCCAGAAACACTAGGTCGTAGTTACCGCGCGCCAACAGCGTGCGGGCTCCCCGGACCGTGCCGGCCTCGCCCACAATTTGGACCATCGGGTGGGCGACCAGCATCCGGTGCTGAATCTTGCGGGCAGCCAAGTCATCTTCAATCAGGAGGGTGCGAATCACCAGAGACTAGACAGCCGCGTGAGGAAGCGGAGCCAGTCCTATTCGGATGAGTTGGGCAAGTGACTCATGCGCGAACGGTTCTGTCAGAAGTGTATCGACCGTAAGGATATTAACAGCCCTGCCGACCCGGTATATGAGCCTGCTTTTCACCCTTGTTTCGCCGCAATGAAACCCGCTACGTTGACGGTTCGCTTTATGAAAATCGACGCCAAGCTCACGCCACAGAAACTCCAAAAGAAGGTCGACCGGGTTTTCGAACTCTCCGGCCAGAAGATCCACCTGATCAATAAATCGTGGGACTCCGCCAAGGGCACGCCCGTCTTCACCGAGAAGGGCAAATACACCTCGCGCGGCTGGACCGAGTGGACGCAGGGCTTTCAGTTTGGCATGTCGTTCCTGCAATACGACGCCACCGGCGAAGAGGAGTTTCTGGCCCTCGGCCGCGAAAAGACCCTTAAATACATGGCGTCGCACGTGTCGCACATCGGCGTGCATGACCACGGCTTCAACAATGTCTCCACCTACGGCAACCTGCGCCGGCTGATGCTCGAGGGCGCCGTGCCCTACAACCAGCACGAGATCGATTACACCGAGATGGCGCTGAAGGTTTCCGGTGCCGTGCAGGCCGCGCGTTATGCGCCGACCAACCAAAAGGACCCGTGGTCGCCGGTCAAAGGATCCCCCGGCGTGGTGCCCGGCGGCTACATCTACTCCTTCAATGGCCCGCAATCGCTCTTTTCCGACACCATCCGCTCCATGCGCGCGCTCGTCGTGGCCCACCAACTCGGCCATGTGCTGATGGGCGAGGGCGACAAGCCGATCAATCTGCTCCACCGCGCGATCGAGCACGCCGCGACCACTTCGCGCTACAACGTGTTCTTCGGCCAGGGTCGTGACATCTACGACATCCGCGGCCGGGTCGCGCACGAGTCCATCTTTAACCGCAACGACGGCCAATTCCGCTGCTCGAGCACCCAGCAGGGCTACTCCGCCTTCACGACCTGGACCCGCGGCGCCGCGTGGATCATCTGCGGTTATCCCGAGCAGCTCGAGTTCCTCGACACCCTCAGCGATGCCGAACTCAAGGCGGTTGGCGGTCGCAAGGCCGTGACCAACCTCTTCCTCGAAACCGCCAAGGCGGCGAGTGACTTCTACATCGACGGCTACTCCGCCAAGGACGGCGTGCCGTATTGGGACAGCTGTGCGCTCAACACGCACAAGCTTGGCGACTTCACCAAGAAGAACGCTGATCCCTACAACGATCATGAGCCGGTCGACAGTTCTGCCGCCGCGATTGCGGCGCAGGGCTTCCTGCGTCTCGGGAAATACCTCGCCGAGAAGGGCCAAAATGCCGCCGGCAAGAAATACACCCAGGCCGGTCTCACCATCGCCAACACGATCTTCGACGATCCGTATCTCTCCACCGATCCGAAGCACCAAGGATTGCTCCTGCATAGCGTCTACCACCGTCCGAACGGCTGGGATCACATCCCGAAGGGCCGCAAGGTGCCCTGCGGCGAGTCCTCCATGTGGGGCGACTACCACACCATGGAACTCGCCCTCCTCATCCAACGGATGGGCGGCGGCGAATACCACACGTTCTTCTGAGAAAATCCTTCTCTTACTCCCTTAACCAAGGCGAAAGACTGGGATACAAATTGTAGGGCGGGATCGCTGATCCCGCCTTTTTTTGCACGGATGAAAAAGTCTGCCGGATTGTTACATCCCCGGGTTGCACCGTTGGAGCGTCCTCTGCTAAGATCGAAGAATGTCCGTTCCGTTGCTCTACGAGTCCCACTCTCACACGCCTTTGTGCAAACATGCCTACGGAGAACCGTCCGAATACGCCGCCCAAGCGGAGGCGCGCGGCCTGCGCGGGATCATCTTCACCTGCCATTGCCCGCTGCCCGACGGATTTTCCGCCAATGTGCGGATGACTCCGGAGCAATTTCAGGAATACGTGGACATGGTGGCCGCCGCCCGCGAGGAATTCGCCGGCCGCGTCGATGTGCGGCTCGGTTTGGAAAGCGACTATTATCCCGGCGTCGAGCCCTGGCTGGAAAAACTGCATGCCCGTGAGCCGCTGCACCATGTGCTGGGCTCGGTGCATCCGCAGGTGCCCGATTACCGCGTCCAGTATTTCAAGGGTGACTGGTTTGCCTATCAGCAGGTCTATTTCGATCATCTGGCCAATGCAGCCGAGACCGGCCTCTACGACACCCTCGCTCATCCCGACCTGATCAAGAACGAGGCGCCGCACGAGTGGAACATTGCGCGCATCCAGCCCTTCATCGAGCGCGCCCTCGACCGTATCGCGGCCACCGGCGTCGCGATGGAGCTCAACACCAGCGGCCGCCAGAAAACCATTCCCGAGTTCAATCCCAACCCGTCGATCCTCCGTCTGATGCGGGAGCGCAACATCCCGGTCGTGCTCGGCGCCGATGCGCACGTGCCCCGCCGCGTTTCCGAGGGTTACGAAGACGCCATGCAGGCGTTGCAGGCCGCCGGCTACACCGAGATCAATTTCTTTCTCGATCGGAAACGGCAGACCGTCGCGATCACCGACGCCCTCGCGAGTCTGAATCCGGTGACAGCGCATGGCATCCGGCATTAAGCCGATACGATTAACCTGTTCTCCGGAATTCTGCGATCTATACCCGGCAGTGTGACCGCCAAAGTCCCGCTCAACCTTTACGACCTAACCCGCCTGGAGCTCACCGAGCTCATAACCGGCTGGGATTTCAGCCCGGTGCATGCCGCGCGGTTGTGGCGCTACCTGTATTGGGAATGCGTCGGATCTCTGGCTGACATGACGGAATTGCCCGCCAAGGTGCGCACCCGGCTCCAAGCCGAAACCTCCGTTGGCGTGCTGCCGATCGCGTTGGAGACGGATTCGAGTGACGGATTCACGCGCAAATATCTGCTCTCGCTCGACGACGCCGAACGCATCGAAACCGTTTTGATGCGCTTCACCGGGCGCGTGACGGCGTGTATCAGTTCTCAGGTCGGTTGTGCGATGGGCTGCGTGTTTTGCGCCACCGGGCAGATGGGTTACACGCGCCATCTCACCACCGGCGAGATTGTCGCCCAGGCCGTCCACGTGCAACGCGTGCTCCGCAGTCAGGATGGCACCCGCCTGCGCAACATCGTGCTGATGGGCATGGGCGAGCCGCTCCACAATTACGACGCGGTTTTGAAGGCCGTCGACATCCTGACCGATGGCAACGGGCTTTCGCTCGGCGCGGATCACATCACGCTCAGCACCGTCGGGGTGGTGCCGGGGATTTTACGTCTGGCCACAGAAAAGAAGGCGATCCGCCTGGCGGTTTCTCTGCACGCAGCCACCCAAGCCGGCCGCGCTGCCCTCGTGCCCGCCGCCCGCAAATGGCAGCTCGACGAACTGATGGCCGCCTGCCGCACCTACAGCGAGACCACCGGCCGCCGCATCTTCTACGAATGGACGCTGATCGAAGGGGAAAATGATTCCGAACAGCACGCGCGCGACGTAGGCAACTTATTGCGCGGACTGCCGGCCCAAGTGAATTTGATCCCGCTCAATCCAACCACCGGCTATGACGGCGCGCCAACCCGCAGTGAGGCAGCCAAGCGGTTTCAAAAAATTCTCGCGGATGAATTTGGCATGCCGAGCACGGTGCGCCAACGCCGCGGTATCGACATCGCCGCCGGGTGCGGCCAACTGGCGATCGCGACGCAATGAGGGTATGTTTATAACTCAGAGGCCGCAGAGCGCACAGAGGTGAGAAACAAACGCATTCTCCGTGGTCTCTGTGTCCTCCGTGTTAATTACTGATTTTACCACGGCGTTTTTGCACAGCTGAGGCGAGTTGTGTGAAAAGCGGCAGCGTCTTTTCCCACGACAAACACCCGTCCGTAATGCTGCGGCCGTAGACCAACGGCTTGGCTTGGTAATCCTGCGCACCACCGAGCAGATTGCTCTCGAGCATCACGGCAGCGAGCGCGCGTTCCCCGGCGGCAATCTGCGCGGCGAGTTCGGCCACCACCATCGGCTGACGCTCCGGGTCCTTGCCGCTGTTGGCGTGGCTGCAATCCACCATGAGTCCGGTTGGCAGCTCATATTGCTTCAGCAACGCCACCGCCTCGGCGACATCGGCCGCGGCGTAGTTGGGTCCCGCCGTGCCGCCGCGGAGCACGAGATGCCCGTGCGGATTTCCCGCCGTGCCCATGACCGCAGGCGCTCCTTTGCGAGTCAGCGAGGGAAACCAGTGCGGATGACTCGCCGAACGAATCGCGTCCACCGCGACCTGTAGGTTGCCGTCCGTGCGGTTCTTGAACCCCACCGGCATGGAGAGACCCGAGGCCAGTTCGCGGTGCACCTGGCTTTCGACCGTGCGCGCGCCGATCGCACCCCAGGAAACGAGATCGGCGTAATACTGGCCGAGCGTCGTGTCCAAAAACTCCGTCGCCACCGGCAGACCAAGCCCGGTGATGTCGATCATGAGCTTTCGCGCGATCTGCAACCCGCGGTTAATTTCATAGCTGCCGTCGAGACCAGGATCGTTGATGAGGCCCTTCCAGCCGACAACGGTCCGCGGCTTTTCAAAATACACGCGCATCACGATCAGCAGGTCCTTGCCGTAAAGCGGAACGATTTCCTTCAGCTGTTGCGCATAATCCAGCGCCGCCGCCGGATCATGAATCGAACAGGGACCGACCACGACCAGCAGCCGGTCGTCGCTGCCGGTGATGATCGCCTCCACTTCGCGGCGTGAGCGCGCCACCAATTCCGCCCGAGCATCATCAAGCGGCAGCTCCTTTTCCAAGGCGGCCGGTGCCACCAACGGCTTGGTGGCGACAATGCGCAGATCGGCGGTCGAGGGATGCATGCGCAGATTGATTAACCGGCCAGACTAGTCCGGGCCGCGGTCACGCGGGCCGTTTCAACCAAGGTCATGACCGGTGGCAGTGAAGGTAATTCCAGTTGGGTCGCCCGGGAAGTGAGGGTGAGATAGGCCAGCGCCGCGGCTTCATTGGCCGCCGCTTGTTCACCCGTCAACGCATGGGCCGCCGTGAGATCCGGCATCTGTTCCTTGGTGAGCAGGGTCTTGTCGGCGAGGAAGAGCGTGACCGAAGCGCCCAAGGTTTCGAGCCAGGCCCGCGGGGAGGCCGGCGGCGCATAGGCCAGGGCGGACGAATCGGCTGACCACTCCATGAACAGGCGGATCTGTTCATGTAACTTGGCCAACTCTTCATCGGCGGTGGCGGGGGTCCAACGGGCCGTGAATTGCTTGCGCTCGCGGAATTTGCGCACTTCCCAAACCCGCAGCACCAACTCGTAGTCCCCGGCCTGTTGCCGAAGCGCGCCGGTGAAAATATAATCAAGCCCATCGCCCGCCGTATCCACCAGCTGACGCAGGTTGTCCGTCGACCATTCCGAGCCAAACAAGGCATAGTGGCCGGGCGCGCCGGGCTGGCCATGCACGCCGACCGCGGCGATCGGCGCATAGTGCGGGGAAAAGTAAAACGTCTCGGCAAACCAGAGCGGGATCGCGCGGCTGAGCCGGCCCATCTCTTCCTCGGGTTGCTTGGCCAGCTCCTCGATTTTTTCGATGCCGGGCAGGGCCAGTTGTGCAAAGGCCACGCGGCGCAATTTACCATCCTTGGCCGGTAAAATTCCGTCGACGTTTTCCAGTCCGTAAAACCAGATCGGTTTGCTGATGCTGACGAGTTTGACGTCGACCTTGTCGGTGGCCTCAGGATCCGTGGACCCATCGGTGGGGGCATTACCCTCCACTTGCAGACCGCTGGCCAAGATGTCCGCGATGGCATTGGAAAATCCATACAACCGGTCCTCCAGATCAGGCCGCTTGAGCGCGAAGAGAATATCGAGCACGTGCTGGGCGGCATCGGCATTGCGCAAGGCGAGATAAGCCTGCAGCAGGTTGAGCCCGGTCGCGGGACCATGTTTCTCCGCATCGTAGCGCGGGCCCACGAGCTCGGTGATTTCACGCATGTAACCGCAGACGCCAAGGTCACCGGAAATGGTCACCAGCACATCCGCCCGTTCTCCGGCACCCGCCAGCACTTCCTCATAAATGGCCATGGCACCGGGCAGATCCTTCGCTTCAAGCTTATCGCGCGCCTCGACCAACCGCGGCATCACATTACCCGCAGAGACCGCCGGGCTGTCCGGCGTGTCCACGGTTTCGGCCGGCGCTGTATGCGGTGTGGCTGATGGATTACTGGCAGAGGTGGATGATTTACCGAGCAATCGGTCGAAAAGTCCCATAACCTCACGAAAAACAACCCTTCACCCGCTGGCGAATCGAAATAAACAAACGCTTGAGGTGAGGACTTAGCTCTTTGGTGGAGCCAGGTCTGCCAGTGCCACCCCACTGCGCACCTCCATCGTCGCCAGCACTTTCGGCACATACATCTTGGTCTCAGAGGGCAATAACCCGGCAATTTCCGCAAAGGTGGTTGCATTGTTCTTCGCCAACGTGCGGCTCACGCGCCCGCCGCCGGCATTGTAGGCGGCGATGGCCAGCGGCCAGTCGTTGAAGCGGGCATGAAGTTGCTTAAGAAACTGCGCCGCGGCCCGGGCAGATTTTTCTGGGTCAGCCCGTTCGTCAGGAAAAAATGTGCTCAGACCAAACTCCTTGGCCGTGGCCGGCATAAATTGAAACAACCCACGCGCCCCCACCGGACTGCGCGCCCCGGGATTGAAGGTCGATTCGACCTCCGCCATCCAGACCAAGGACTCCGGGATGCCGGCGGCGACAAATTCGCGGCGCAGCACCGGCAGGTATTTGGCCGCATTCGCCGGCACAGGACGTTGGCTCATGCGTTCCCGCCATAGATCCAAATATGGAATCGCCACCGGGGCGTCGGTAACGACAGGGGGTGGGGCGGCAACGGCCTCTTTAGCCGCCAGAATGTAATCCAGCCGCTCTTCCAACCAATCAGCATACTCCTCTCCACCGGAAAACGCCCGCAGGGCCACCGCCGCCGTCCGCGCTTCGGGTTCGTATATGGCGAGATCTTCGAGTCGATCATTGGCCAAGGCGTCCTGCAATTTGACGGCAAAGGTGTCCCACTGCTGACGATCCGGAAACTCATATTCTGCCTTCACATCCTCCGGGGCAAACACGTCAAACAGCGCCTTGCCCGTATCGTAGAGATCATCGATCGAAGGCTGCTCGGCGGCAGTCTCCGAAGGTTGCGGCTCCGCCAACCCGACCATGGGCAACAGGGGGAGTAACAGCAGGATATAACGGGGGCCGGGGCGCATGATACAAAGACCCCTTCAGTATGAAAAGGTTACCGCAGAGGGCGAGTCTGGAGGTCAATCCGCGATATACTCATCAACCCGAGGTGTGATCCGCATTCGATTTCTCATCGGACGAGGCTTCAACTTTTCCGCGCTTCGTCCAATTTTCCCCCATCCAAAATAACAGGGCTGAGAGCACCCCGGCCAGATGAGCGATGAACACTACCCCGATGGCATGATCCGTAAATCGCGCGAATAACGGACCGCCTTTTACGCCCTCCGCCGCGAGCTTGATCAACACCAGTAACAATAACGCATTGGCCCACCACCGGTCTTGGGGCGAATGTCTGCGCAACTGCAGACCTAGTAAAGTGACCAGCCCGATCACGACCCCGGACAAGCCCGCGTAAGTTTCCAACCGCGGTTCAAACCCCAGCAAAGCCAGGCCAACGACCCAAGGCGACAGCGCCAAAAAGCTGCGGGCCAAACGGGGCCAAAGAGATTCCAACCAGAGGCCCGTCGGGATCAACACCACCAGATTCCAGCCCAGATGGGAGCCGCTGAAATGAGCGAAATTTCCGGTGCCGATGCGCCACCATTCGCCGTTGAGGATGGCGCTACGTTCGTAGAGGGCCAGTTGATGGAACGCTGGCCAAATCTGCATGAGACCGGCCAAGGCTGCGCATCCCGCGGTGATCCAAGGCCACGCCGAAACCGGCAACCGTGGCGTCAGACGCATGGTTTCGCTTCGAACCACCGGGCTCGGGCCCAACGGCCCATGGCCAACAAGGCGATGACCCATGCAAACCAACCCTCGATTGAACCACCGCCGGTGTAACCGGGCTTGTGCTCAATTTTGACGGTCTCTGGAGATTTTCTGATGCGGTCACGGAAATCTTCCAACTGCAGCTTCAGGTTTATGATCAATGCATCCGTTGCCCGGTCAAAGCCCTCGCTACTCTCCGCCCGCATATCCGTGTGCAACAGATCCAATACCGTGGACTTGCCCTCGACCTGACTCGCGCCTGGAGCGCGAAACAGCAGGTGCTGGCTGCGAATGTCGTAAACGGCCGCCTCCATCAAGGTATGCGTATCGTTCTTTTTTCCCTGAAACAGGTAGCGGCCTTCCAGCGTCCAATAAACTAGCGAGAGCATGTTGATATTGGTGAACTGCACTTGGTCGTAGGCCAGCAACGCAATGACATCCACATTCAACAGACTGCTCACCTGATCCAGATTGGTGAAACCGCCGTTCGGTCGCAGGTAAGTGGCCGGGATAATTTCTATAGTCTGAATGTATTCCTTGCTGCGAAACTCCCGGGCCACGCGCTCCATCAACACCGCCTTTTGCTGCTCCGAGAATCCGCCGGATCCAGTCTGGTAGGACGGCACAAAGGCAATCCCCACCCGCAAGGGCAGGCGCAGAACCGGGATATCCCTGGGGGGCAGTGGGTTGACCTGTCCGGGGTAAAGGAAGTTCACCACACTGCTGGAGCGGTCGGCTTTCTCGGGGCTGTCAAAAAGCATGGCGCAACCCGAAACCAGAAATGACCCACCGATCGCCAAGGCCAGACCGAGCACAACCCTTTTGGATGGTTTCATCCCGGGAGCAGACCGATTGCCCGGTTGGGTTTCAAATATATTTGCATGGACCATCCAGTGGACAATCCCTCGTTGACCCACGGGGCGAGCGCCTTACTTAAGACCCTTCTCCAAGTGAACCGGGTCTATATCAAAACCTACGGGTGTCAGATGAACGAGCGCGACAGCGAGGCCGTCGCGGCGATGCTGCGTGCCCGGGGCTATCGGATCGTGAGCAATGAAGCCGACTGCGACATCATGTTGCTCAACACGTGCAGTGTGCGCGACGCCGCCGAACAAAAGGCGATCGGCAAGGCCGGCAACGTGGCCGCCCGTAAAAAGAAACAGCCCGACTTCGTGCTCGGGATTCTCGGCTGCATGGCGCAGAACCGTGGTGCGGCGCTCCTCGATGCCCTGCCCGATCTCGACCTCATCGTCGGCACCCAAAAGTTTCACCAAGTCCCCGACTACCTCGACAACCTGCGCGCCGCCCGCGAGGCCGGGGTGCCGATCGGTTCTTCCATCGTCGATATCGGTGAAGAGGCCGGGTCGCAAAACACCATCCGGGATCACCTCGAGGTGGATACCCGCCAGGTCAGCGCCTTTGTCTCGATCCAGCAGGGCTGCAACATGGACTGCCATTTCTGTATCGTCCCGAAAACCCGGGGCGACGAACGTTCGCGGCCGATGGAGGACATTGTGCGGGAGTGTGAGCAGCTTGCCGCCAAGGGTGTGCGCGAAATCACTTTGCTCGGCCAGATCGTCACCAGCTACGGCCGCCGTGACTACGTGCACACCGATGGAGTTTCTCCCTTCGTGCAATTGATCGAAAAGGTTCACGCCATTGATGGCATTGAGCGGATCCGATTCACCTCCCCGCATCCGCGCGGGTTCAAGCAGGACCTAGTCGAGGCCTATGGTCGCCTGCCCAAGCTCTGTGAATATGTGCACCTGCCGATGCAGAGCGGCAGTAATCGCATTCTCAAGGCGATGAACCGGCCCTATTCGCGCGAGCGCTACAAAGAGATCGTCGAGGCCCTGCGCGCGGTGCGACCTGACATGTATTTTTCAACGGATATCATTGTCGGCTTTCCGGGCGAAACCGAGGCGGACTTTGAAGAGACGCGCGAACTGTTTGAGGCCTGCAACTACGACATGGCCTACATTTTCAAATACTCCATCCGCACCGGCACGGTCGCCGCCGAGCTGGCCGACCAAGTGCCCGAGGAGGAAAAGGAACGTCGCAACCAAGTCCTGCTCGACATCCTGCGTCGCAATTCGGAACGCCGCAACGCCACCTTGCTCGATACCGTCGAAGAGGTGCTGGTCGAGGGACCGGACAAGACGGGCGAGCGCTTCACCGGCCGCACCCGGGGCAACCGCGTGACCATTTTTGACGCCGATCCCCGCCTCGTTGGCGAATTGGTTTCCCTCAAGGTCCAACGGGCGTCAGTCAGCACACTTTATGGCTCGCTCGTGCTGAGCGGTGTGGAAAACTGAAACCAACATGTCACTTACCGTCGCCACCTTGATTCCCGGATTGTTGCTGCTTGTGCTGGGTGCGGGCTTGGTCAGCGGTCGCAAGACGGTCGCGGCATCACTCAAGGCGTTTCCCCGCTCCAGCACCGCGGCGATGGTCTTCTTCGGCGCGGGTGCGATTTGGTTCCTCTATCGCGTGTGGCATTTGTCTGCCGCGGACTTTGGTGATTATCGCGCCATCCTGTGCATCGCCTTTGGGGCGATCGCATTGCTTTCCTTCAAATACGTGCCGGATTTTCTGGCGGTGCGCGGCGTCGCCGTCCTGGTGCTGTTGGGCGCTGGCCCATTGCTCGATGCAGCCTTCATGCACTACGACCAACCGCAACGTCTCCTCATGGTTTCGGTCGTCTATCTGCTAATTGCTTTGGCCATCTACTTGGGTGCCGTGCCCTACCGCCTGCGTGATTTCTTTGAATGGCTGTTCCGCGCCCCGGGCCGATCGCGGGTGCTCGGTGCCTGCCTCGCCGGCTACGGTCTGCTCCTGACCATCACCGCCTTTACCTACTGACCACGTGGCCGATCAAGCGACCCCCATTCTCTTGGTTCTCGCCGGTCCGGCCGGTTCCGGCAAAAGCACCCTCTGTGAACGCCTGGTCGAATCCGGCTCAGGGTTTTCCCGGGTCATTACCACGACCACGCGCAATCCGCGCCCCGGTGAAACCAACGGGGTGGATTATCATTTCTTCACGCCGACAGAATTTGATGCCCGGATCGCCGCGGGCGAGTTTCTCGAATGGGCTTGGGTGCATGGCGAACGTCGCTACGGCACCCTGGCCTCATCCGTGCTCGATCCGTTGAGCCAAGGGAAGAGCTTGGTGGTAAACCTCGATGTGCAGGGCGTCGCCAGTTTGCGCGCGGCCACGGATCGCTATCCGCTGCTGGCCCGCAGTCTGGCCACGGTGTTTATCCTGGTCAGTCACGACCAGCTGCAACAGCGCATCCGTGAGCGCGGCACCGATGATGAAGCCGAGATCGCGCGTCGCATGTCCACCGCGAAGGCCGAATTGTTGGAGGCACCGAAATTTGAATATCAAATCCAGAGCGCTTCCAAGGAAGAGGATTATGCCGCGTTGTTGGATATCATTGTCCAGGCCCGGGCCAAGTTGGCCGACGGCGTATAACGCCGTCCGCGCTTACTCTTTCTCCACGACGTAGTGGCAGCCCTTGCTCACCGGATTGAGTGACGCCGCGTGCACGACAAGGAGGGCGGTCTGCACGGCATTGCGCAGCTCGATCAATTCCTGGGTCACTTGATAGTCGCGGTAGAAGCTCTGAATCTCTTCACGCAATTCCAACAGGATCCGACGAGCGCGGGTCAGCCGTTTCGGTGAACGCACAATTCCGGCATAATTCCACATCGTGCTGCGGAGCAGCTGCAAATCCTGACGGATGAGCGTGGGATCGACTTCGTTGGCCGCCGAGCGCCAAGCCTGCGGTTGCGGCAAGCGAAACGTTTCTCCGGCAATATCCTTCACGTCCGCCTGCGCCGTGAACTTCGCACTCGTGAGGCACTCCAACAGGGAGGTGCTCGCCAGCCGGTTGGCACCATGAAGACCGGTGCAGGCAGTTTCACCAATGGCGTTGAGATGCCGCACATTCGTGCGCCCATGCAAATCCGCATGCACGCCGCCACAGGAGAAATGCGCTGCCGGCACCACCGGCAACAATTCCTTGGTGATGTCGACGCCATGGGCCGCACAACGGGCGGCCACACTCGGGAAACGGTCGCGGATAAAATCCGGTTGGAGTGGAAACATCGATGGTCCCGTCGGCCACCCCATCGATCAGCGTCACGGGTTCACCCATTTCGCGCAGTTCGTAGGCCATGCCCAAATCCTGTGCCACGTCCTCCCATAATTCGATGCTCAGGCCCGTCCATACTCCGGCGTCATCCTTCATGGCAAACGGCGGCGCTTCGCGCGTGCCAACAATCAGTTTTTGCCGGTTCGCTTCACCGTCGGCAGCCTGCACAATTGCCAGACCGGTCGTGAAAGTCAGCAGCACGATGCTTAAAAACTTCAACGTGGGCACAGCTTACCAAGGGCTGCGCCGTTGCACAACCCCGGGAATCCTCGCTTTTTTTTGCAATCTCCCCAGACCAAACCAAACATCCCGCGAACTGCCACTGGCATTTAATTCATTCATTCATGCAAGCATTCCCCATTACCTTCCTGAGATCTCTGGCGACCCTGGTCGCGCTCATTCTAATCAGCGGCTGCGGCAACCGCGAAACCCAGGTCGAGATCGCCACCAAGAACGGCATCATGCTCGTGGGCAACGGGGCCGAGCCCTCGGACCTCGATCCACAGACGATTACGGGAATTCCCGAGCGCAATATTACCGCCGCCATGTTTGAGGGCCTGACGCGCAACGACCCAAAAACGCTGGAGGCCATTCCCGGTCAGGCCAAAAGCTGGGATGTTTCGGCGGATGGCCTGGTCTACACTTTTCACCTCCGCGAAGGCCTGACTTGGTCCGACGGGGCGCCGCTGACCGCCACGGATTTTTACGCCTCTTTTCGACGCATCCTCACGGGTTCACTGGCTTCGGATAATTCCGACCAGCTCTACGACGTCGTGAATGCGGAAGAATACCACAAGGGGAAGCTGCAGGATTTTTCGCAGGTTGGCTTCCGCGTCATTGATGACCTCACCCTAGAGGTGCGGTTGAAGCATCCCGCGTCATTCCTACTGAAGACCATGGGCTCGCGCACGTGGGTGCCGGTGCCGCTGCACGTGCTGGAAAAGTTCGGCGACCCCTACATGCAGGGCAGCCCGTGGACCCGGCCCGGCAACATCGTGGTCAATGGTCCGTTCAAGCTGAAGGAGTGGAAGCCAAACAGCTACGTCGAGGTCGAGCGCAACCCGCGCTACTGGAATGCCGACACCGTCAAACTCAACGGCATCCGTTTCTTCCCGATCGACAACCAGCCGGCCGAGGAGGCCGCCTTCCGCTCCGGGCAATTGCACAAGACCGAGCGTGTGCCGCTGACCAAGATCGCCGTCTACCGCAAGGAAGCGCCCGAAAAACTGCACATCCACCCGTATTCGGGCGTTTACTACTACAACTTCAACGTGAACAAGCCCCCGTTCACCGATGTGCGCGTGCGCCGCGCCTTGGCGATGGCCGTCAATCGCGAGAGCCTGGTGAAGAACGTCACGCTCGCCGGCGAAATCCCCGCCTATCATTTCACGCCCGAAGGGATCAGCGGCTATGTAAGCCAAGCCCGCACCAAGCTCGACTTTGACGAGGCGCGCCGCCTGCTGGCCGAGGCCGGTTATCCCGGCGGCAAGGGGATGCCGCCGATCACGCTGCTCTACAACACCGCGGAAAACCACCGTGTGATAGCCGAGGCGATTCAGCAAACCTGGAAGCATGAGCTCGGCATCGACATCCAATTGGAGAATCAGGAATGGAAGGTCTACCTGGACAACATGCAGCACGAGTTCTACCAGATCTGTCGCGCCGGTTTGATCATGGATCCCTATGACCCGTCGCAGTTCCTACGGGTGTTTACATCGGACAACGGCTTCAACCGCACCGGTTGGAAGAACGACGAATACGATCGGCTATACAAAGAGGTGATGGACACGGCAGATGACGCCAAGCGCATGGAGCTGATGCAGCAGATGGAAAAAATCCTCACCGATGCCATGCCGATCCTGCCGATCTATTACTACACCAACCAATATCTAATGGACCCCTCGGTGAAGGGCTGGGAGGACAACCTGCTTTCGCAAGCACCCTTCGAGCAGGTCTGGCTGGAGTAAATGTCTGCCCATCGCCCAACAAAAAGCCCGGTCGTAATTGACCGGGCTTTTTTGGGATCTGTTGACCGAGGCTCAGGCCTCCAGCTGCGGGCGGGTCTTCTCCGGCCAGTCGATGTGGTAGCATTTGCCGCGCTTCTGATCGACGCGCTCGTAGGTGTGCGCCCCGAAGTAGTCGCGCTGGGCCTGCAGCAGATTCGCGGGTAACCGGGCCGAGCGGTAACTGTCGTAGTAGGCGAGCGACGAACTGAAGGTCGGGGCAGGGACGCCGCATTCGGCCGCGAGCGCCACCACCTTGCGCCAGTTGGCCTGAGCCTTCTGCACCATCTTGTTGAAATAGGGATCGAGCAGGAGATTCGCGAGCTTGGGATCACGAGCGTAGGCCTCGGTGATCTTCTGCAGGAAGGCGGCGCGGATGATGCAGCCCCCGCGCCAGATCTGGGCGATCTGGCCGAAGTTGAGTTTCCAGTTATATTCCTTCTGTGCTTCACGCATCAGCTGGAAGCCCTGCGCATAGGAACAGATTTTCGAACAATAGAGCGCGTCGTGGATCGCCTTCACCAACGCTTTTTTTGAACCCTTGTATTTGGCCTTGGGTCCTTTGAGAATTTTCGAGGCGGCCACGCGCTCTTCCTTGATGGCGGAAATGCAGCGGGCAAACACAGCCTCAGCGATGGTCGGGGCAGGCACACCCATATCGAGCGCGTTGGTCGAGGTCCACTTGCCGGTGCCTTTCTGACCGGCGGTGTCGAGCACGACGTCGACAAAGGGTTTCTTCGTGACCGGGTCCTTCTGCTTGAGGATGTCCGCGGTGATTTCGATCAGGAAACTGTCGAGTGCACCTTTGTTCCACTTGGTGAAAATATCACCCATCTCGGCGGGCTTGAGCCCGAGGATGCCTTGCATGAGCGCATAGGCCTCACAGATCATCTGCATGTCACCATACTCGATGCCGTTGTGGACCATCTTCACATAATGACCGGCGCCATTTTCGCCGATATAGGTCGTGCAGGAAACGCCACCCTTGACCGGCTTGCCGGGGGCCGCACCCTCGAGAGGCTTGCCTGTCTTGCGGTCCACCTTGGCCGCCACGGCCTTCCAAATGGGTTCGAGCTCCTTGAAGGCAGCCTTGTCGCCGCCCGGCATGAGGGATGGACCAAACCGCGCCCCTTCTTCGCCACCGGACACACCGGAACCGATGAAGCGCAGGCCTTTTTCCTTGAGGGCTTTTTCGCGGCGGATCGTGTCAGTCCAAAGCGCGTTGCCGCCGTCGATGATGATGTCACCCGCTTCGAAAAGCGCGGCCAACCCGTCGATCACGGCATCGGTGGCGCGGCCGGCCTGCACGAGAATGATCGCCTTGCGCGGCTTGGCGAGGGACGCGACGAATGCCTCCAGGGTCTTGGCGGCGACGAGTCCGCCGGGCGTGGACGGGTTTTCGGCGACAAACTTGTCGGTCTTTTCCGTCGTGCGATTGTAGACTGAAATTTGAAAGCCGTGATCGGCGATATTCAGCGCAAGGTTTTGACCCATCACGGCAAGCCCGATGAGTCCGATGTCGGAGAGTTCTTTGGCCATAGGCAAAGCAAGTGCTAGCGGATACCTAGCCAAAAACCACCTGTTTTTTCAGGCGGCGTCATAAAGCCGGCCAACTACCAGCGGCTCGTCGTGTTCTTGCTCGGAAAAAACGGAGCTATCTTGTTGACGAAGGGGGTAAACATCTTGGGTTCGTTGCGCTCATAAACCCAGCTGAAGCCAAACACCGTGATCACGACAAATATCGTCATGGTCAGCAGGACCTTGTTCATCTGCGAGATACTGCGTATCAGCACGATACTCAGGGCAAACACCGAGATAATCATCACGATGCGCAGCCAGAGTTCTACGGGAACCCGCTGCAATTTCTCCATAGTGGTAAGTGCGAGAAATAGCATGGCGACAGATTAGTTGGCTTTATTTACAATACGAGATGAATCCCGGTCCACTGGATTTTGACGAATTTTTTGTGACCAATTATGAAGACCGCTGCGTTGCACAATTGATCCATTCACTGGCGCCGTCGGCGTAGTGTTCTTTTTTCCAAATCGGCACGCGGGCCTTTACCTCTTCGATAATGTAGCGGCAGGCCTCGAAAGCCTCGCCCCGGTGGGCCGATCCGACGCCCACCCAAACGGCCAGGTCGCCGATCTGCAATGCTCCCACCCGGTGAACCGCGGACACCGTTTGCACCGCAAATTTTTCCCTCGCCTCAATCAGGATGCGGTTGCCCTCGGCCTCGGCGAGTTCGGCATAGGCCTCGTAGTCGAGTGCCTGCACGGGCTTGCCCTCGTTGTGGTTGCGCACCCAACCCTCGAAGGTCACGCAGGCCCCCGCGCGGGGATCGAGCAGGTCCGTCTTAAGCGCGATCAGGTCGAGGGGTTCGGCGGAAATGCGAAACATGATCAACCTCCGGCCACCGGCGGGATAAAAACCACGGTGTCACCGGTCTTCAGTTTGGCGTCGGCCGACACGAACTCGCCATTAATCGCCGCGCGCACGCGGTCGCCCGGCAGAGAAAACGCGTGGCGGGATTTCAATTCGTCGTAAAGTTGACCTGGAGTCTCCGCCGCAGTCTCCACGGTTTCGGTGCGCAGGCCGCGCTGTTCGCGCAACAGGGCGAAATACTGGAGGTGCAGCTGCATTACTTAGCGGTGTAGTGGCTCTTGCCCCCGGTCTTTTCCAGCAGGCGGATTTCCTTGATGACGATGCCGTGTGATATGGCTTTGCCCATGTCGTAGAGGGTCAACGCGGCGACACTGGCACCGGTCAACGCCTCCATCTCGACGCCGGTTTTGGCGTGGGTCTGCGCCCGGCAATGAATCGTGACCTCCCGGCCGTCGGCCGAGGGCTCGATCTCGATCTGGCAATCATCGAGTGGCAGCGGATGGCAAAGCGGGATCAGGCTGCTGGTCTGCTTGGCACCCATCACGCCGGCGAGGATGGCCGTTTGAAACACGGGCCCCTTCTTCGTCGCGATGTCACCTTCGTGCAATAGCGCCGCCAGTTCGGCCGGCAATGTCACCACGGCCACGGCATGCGCCGTGCGCTTGGTCACCGGCTTGTCGCCGACATTAACCATTGCCGGCTGCCCTTGGGCATTTACGTGAGAAAGCATGGGAGAAAGAGCTTCATACGATGGCGCGGGGAGGCAAAGCAGATTGTGCGTTTCAATGGGAACTCAGATTTCCCAAGTCGAAGTATAGGTGCGGTTGCTCAGACCTTGGGTGAGTTCGATGGCCACCTTCATGGTTTTTTCCAGGCGCTCCTGCTTCTTGGTCATCATTACCGGATCGTCCCAGTGCCGGTTGTGCACGTAAAGTTGGTAGGGATTGATGACGCATTTGAAGTCCAACATCATCGACATGGCGACGCTCCCGTAGGCCATGTAACTCCCGGACCCGCCGGCGGCGCAGACAAAGGTCAGCACCTTGTCGTAAAAAGCCCCGTGCAAGGATCCATCCCCGGGGGTCGAGCCCACGGCCTCGATGTATTTCTTCAACTCGGCGCAGCAGCTCCAATTATAAATCGGCGTCGCAAAGATCAGGCTGTCCGCCGCCCGGGTTTCGCGATGCAGAAACTGGTATGCCTTGCTCTGGAACACCGTGTCGTTGTCGAACGGCGGGAGCGCGTGTTCCTTCAGGCTGATAACCTTCGCTTCATGGCCTTGGTCCGCCAAATAAGTCCGGCATTCCTCGGCCAGTTTCACGCTGCGACTGTTGGCGTCGAGACTGCTGGAAATGATGACAAAACGCATGACGCAATCACTCAAACCCAACGGTAAAAGTTCGCAACCGTCCCGGCAGGAAACTCGGCCCGATCAGCAGGAAGCTCCACAAAGCCGTCGGTGTCCAGTAGTCCGGCAAAATCGCCGGAGGTATTGGTCGGACGGGGGCGGGCCGTTTGACCACCGCATCCATCATCGGCAAGTTTCACCGGCAGCAGGCAGGCGAGTGGCGGTTTGAACGTCACCGCCGCCGCCAAACAAACCGTGCGCGGAGTCTGGCGTGGCAAGCCCGTGGCTTGGGCCAAGGCTGGCAACACGTAACGATGCAGGCAGGTATAGGCGGAGACCGGGTTGCCCGGCAGCGCAAAGACCGCAACCTGCCGTTGACCCATCCCAAACCAAAACGGTTTGCCGGGGCGCTGCGCCACCCCGTGGAAAATCTTGTCCACGCCAAGCTCCGCAAGCACCGCGGGCATATAATCAAATTTACCTTTTGAAACTCCGCCGGTTAGCAGCACGACATCAAACTCCGCGAGGATATGCCACAACTCGTGCTCCAGTTCGTGGCGCATGTCATGCAGATGAAAGCGTTCGATCTGCGGATACCCGGCTGCGATCAACGCCGCTCGCAACGCGTAGTCATTGCTGCGTCGAATTTGGTGCGGGGCTACGAGGCCATCGACTTCGACCAATTCGTCACCCGTGCTCACCACCGCGATCTTCGGCCGCTGACTCACGACGAGCGTGGCACACCCGCAGCTCGCCGCCACCGCGATTTCGCGCCCGGTCAGCCGCGTGCCGGCGGGCACGATCAATTCACCGGCCCGATAATCCGAACCGCGCGCATGCACCGATTGGCCTGCCCTGATGGCTGCGGTTGGATTGAGGGTCATCTGGCCGTTCTCATGTGTGGTTTCCTCGTAGGGCACCACGCAATCGGCATCCGCCGGCAGCATCGCGCCGGTCATGATTTCGACGCAATTCCCCGGAGCCGACCCCAAGGTATGGGCACTCATCCCGGCCGCTTGCACGCCCTCGATGTGAAATTCACGGATACCTGCGGCTACGTCAGCCGAGCGCAGCGCAAAACCATCCATGGTCACGCGATCAAACGGTGGCAGATCCCGATCGGCGCAAATCGCCTCCCGTAAGATGCACCCCTGCGCATTGACCAGCGGACAATCCTCGATCGGAAAGGGCGCGATGTTTTTGAGGATAAGCGCTTCGGCGGCTGTGGGGGTCAACATGTCGGAAAATCGACGGTAGCGATTGGCGGGCCGGGGTCAGTGCGAAAATTGCACGCGGGCTTTGCCTCCCGGCCTGCAGTGTGTCTCAGTGGCGGACCATGTCTGCCGATCTACGTGACCAATTCAGCCGCCCGCTGCGCGATTTGCGCATCTCGGTCACCGATCGCTGCAATTTTCGCTGCCCCTATTGCATGCCCAAGGAGGTTTTCGGCGCGGACCATTCCTTTCTGAAACAGAACCAGTTGGTAAGCCTGCCGGAGTTGGCGCGGATCGTGAGCGCCTTTCGCCAGTTGGGGGTCGAGAAAGTGCGTTTGACCGGCGGCGAACCGTTGTTGCGGGCGGATCTGCCGGATTTCGTTCGCGTCTTGAAACAAGATCTGGGCATGCCGGAAGTCGCGCTGACCACCAATGGCTGGTTGCTGGAAAAGCAAGCGACCGCGCTCAAGGCCGCTGGTTTGGATCGCCTCAATGTCTCGGTGGATTCGCTCGACGAAACCAAGGCCGGCCTGATGAACGGACTTGGTTTCAGCGTGAGTCGGGTGCTACGCGGCATCGATGCGGCTGCGGCGCTGGGGCTGCCAGTAAAGATCAATTGCGTGGTGCAGCACGGGGTCAACGACGACGAACTGCTCACGCTCTGCGACTATTTCCGCGAACGCGGACACGCCCTCCGTTTCATCGAATTCATGGATGTCGGCAATACGAACCACTGGACGTCCGACCAGGTCGTGCCGGCCTTGGCGATTATCGCGCAGATTCACCAACGCTGGCCGATCGAAGCGATCAGTCCGGCCTACCGTGGCGAAGTCGCGGCGCGGTATCGCTATCGGGACGGCAAAGGCGAAATCGGTATCATCAGCTCGGTGACCGAGCCCTTCTGCAAGGACTGCCACCGCGCGCGGTTGTCCGCCGACGGCCAACTCTACACCTGTCTCTTCGCGGCGAAGGGCCACGACATTTTGGCCCGGCTGCGCACCGGGATCAGTGACCCGGAACTCTCTGACTATATCGCCGGTATCTGGCGCGGGCGGCACGATCGCTACTCGGATGAACGCGCGGAACTCATCGCGAAGAAAGAACCTCGCACCAAGGTCGAGATGAGCTACATCGGCGGTTGAGTTAGTCCTCTTTCTTCGCCCGGTTTTTTTCGAGGGCGGCTCGGAGTTGATCCATTGAATAGCGATTCGCTACAGCAAATAATGAACGCATTTTCTGCGATTGTTCAGTGTCGTTGTAGCCCATGCCGACAACCGTGATCTGGGTCTTCGTTTCGGAAACAGGTGTAAAATAGAAAACTGACCATGTTTCTTGTGCTGCTTCTTTGAATGGAAACCCTTCTGGAAACCCGGTCGCTTTCAGCGAAAGCATGCGCTTGGGATCGTAAGAAAGAATCGTGTTCACAATTGTTGAAGCATCACCCAGAGCGCCATCCGGATTGTAATTTGCCCTCCATTCTCCACCCACCTTCAAGTCGATATCAGCCAACGGCGTGACCCAAGATTGCAGCCCCTTAGTGGTCGTAAACGCCTCCCAAATTTCATCCACGCCCGCATCGATTTCCACCTCAAACACCTCGCGAGGCTCTTCCGCCATCGCCCGGGTAGAAAACATCCCAATCACCACCAGCACAAATATCACTCGAGTTGTCATAGAAAGGCTTTCGTTTGAAAATAGAACGCTCCCCGAGAAACAAGGATACCCATATATTATGATCATAAAACCCGATGTAGTGCGAGATTCTAAAGGGCCGTCTCAGCACCTCGTCACAGTCAAACTTCCAACTGGCTCTGCTGCCGTCGAATGCCGGACTTTTACTGATACCGCACGCTGCGGCCGAGGTAGTTGAGCATCCAGATTTCCTTCCAGACACGATAGCGACCGGCCTGGGTGATCTTGCCGAATTCCTCGCGCTCGGCATGCGGATTCAAAAATCCCAACTGGGTGTTCAATTGATCAAGCTCATGCTGTTGGGTATTGAGGTCGGTCAATGGATCAGAATCAAAGGCCACCAAGGTTTCGCTGGCGATGCGTTTGCGATGCCGGTTGAGCAGCCGGGGCAGGGCGCGCCGCCAAGGGAGCCGCTCCACATACCAGTTCTCCGGATAGAAACCGGCGAAGGGGATGTAGAAATTATCAGTCACATAACGGCTGCCGTCTGCGGTGAGGGAAACCAGTGAATAACAAACGGAAACCATACCTGCGGCTTGGGGCAGAAAGGTTACTTGCACGCGCACGCGGGCCTCGGCGTCCTGGTAAACGGAGCCGCGCAGATAGATGCCGCCGCCGATCTCGGCCTTGATGGCCTGCACTTGTTTGAAGCCTTGGGCGCGCAACCATTCGCGCACCTTGAGCAGGCGCGGGTGGGTGGGCCATTCCTCACCGCTTTGGTTCACTGCGTAGCGTGGAAACAGGGGCAGCGGACTGACACTGAGCGCCTGAATGCCCAGCCAGTTGTAGAGCGTTTCACCGAGAAACCACACCAGCATGAACACGAGCACCAAGGCCCAGAATGGACGGTTGATAAGGTTGAAATCCACGCACATGTGGGCGACGCCAAACCCAAAGATGATCCAGCGCATCCAACGCACAAAGATCGCAATCACCGGTGAACCCGCCCGCAAATTTACCTGCACCAGCACGATGGTGATAAAAATGGCAGCGAGGATGAAATAAGAGGGTTCCATGTGCGAGCGGGGCTAGAAAACCTAACTGCCCGGTTGAATCCGTCCACTCTTATGGACGAAAACCCGGACAGTTCAGGCGGGATAAAGGGATCTCAGCTCAGGCGAACCGGCATGATCACGCAGATGAAGCTTTCCAGGGTCTTGAAGACACCGGGGCTTACCTCGTCCTTCACTTCGAAGAAGACCTCGTCCTTGGTCAGGGCGCGGAGCGGATCCATGACAAACTGGGGATTGAACGCGACCTGCAGCTCGGGGCCGCTGTAACCAATGGCCATCGATTCGTGGGCTTCGCCGAAATCAGGGCTCTGGGCCGTGATCTCGAGCAGGTTGCTCGTGAGTTTGATCTTAACCGAATTGGCCTTCTCGCTGCAGACGAGGGCGGCGCGGTGCACGCACTGGAGAAACAGCTCGCGCTCCAACTTGATGCGCTGGTGGGTCTCTTTGGGAATAACCTGTTGGTAATTCGGATAATTTCCCTCCACTACCTTCGAATAGAGGTAGATACTGTCGATCAGGCCGCTGCCATCCTTGTCGGTGCCGATCTGGAACGCGGCGCGGCGGTCGTTGAAGTTGATTTTGAGCTTTTCGCCCTTGTCGAGGAGGCGCAGCAGCTCGCCAACCGTCTTGGCCGGGAGGATAATCGCCCCTGCCGTATCCGCCGGCACGTCCATTTCCTTCGAAATATGGGCGAGGCGGCGGCCATCGGTGGCAACGAGAGTCAACTTGCCGTCCTTAAAGTTAAAATACACGCCGTTGAGGATGTAGCGCGTCTCGTCGCTGGACTGGGCGTAGGCGACGCTCTTGAGCATCGACGTGAGCTCGCCCTGTTCGAGGGTGAAGGACTTTTCGTCACCGAACTCTGGCAGCGGAGGAAACTCATCCTTGCCAATGCCCATGATCCGGAAGTTGGAACCGCCCGAGGTCAATTTGACCTGATGATTGGGCGATGCGTCGACAGAGACGTCCACATTGGGCAATTCGCGCACAATCCCGGCCAAACGTTTGACCGGCAGGGTCACGGACCCGGTTTCCTTCACTTCGGCCTTAATCTTGCAGCGAATGCCGAGATCGAGGTTGGTGGTGGTCAGGGAAATTTGATCCTTCTCCGCTTCGATCAGCACATTGCTCAGGATCGGCATGGTGGCTTTGGAGCCGACCACGTTGAGCACTTGGGCAAGGCCATTGGCGAAATGATCGCGATTGATTTTAAATTTCATGGATGCGCGGGGCGGGTGGAAACGTGGAAACTAACAAAGTATAAAAGAATAGCTCTTCAATAGATAATTCTATCCGTATTCATATGAGCGGGGAAAAAGACCAGTAACAAGGTTCTTCCGCTCTCAAAAGCACCTAAAATGGAGGGGTGAGGAACTCCGAATAAGCGACCAATAACCTCCGGGTTATTCACCGGCCGGAAGTTGTTGGAGAATTGCTCGGGGCTTGTTCACACGCTTTTCGACTCCGCGTTCCGGGCCTGGCGATCGCGGTGCAACTGGCGAAAAATACCAAAGAAAATGTAGCCGAGCATCAGGATGAGAATGGCGATCTCCTTGAACACCACCACCACCCCGGCAACGACCAAAAAGAGGATGAAGCTGTTCATGGGCGCGGTCGTTTGCAGATCCACCTTCTTGCCGCTGGGGTAGCGGACCGTGCTCACCATCAAAAAGGCGATCAGCAGCATCAGGAAGGGCAGGGCGAGCGCCCAACGGTTGAGCCCCTTGTCGGCCTCGGCCAGGTGAATCAGGAAAAGCACCAAGGCGGCGACCGTCCCGGCGGCGGCGGGCACGGGCAGGCCCATGAAGTCCTTGCTGTCGTATTCGCTGCTGCGGTGCAGGAGCGGATTGGTGATCACGTTGAACCGGGCCAGCCGGATGGCCGCACAAAGCAGGTAGACGAAACCGACGAACCAACCGACGTTGCGGAACCACATGATGCCCTGGGTAGGCGAAATGATGAAGAAGAACATCAGCAGCGCCGGCGCGATGCCGAAGGATATGATATCCGCGAGCGAATCGAATTCCGCGCCGAACAGGGATTCGCGTCCTCCCATCCGGGCCAGCCGCCCGTCCAGCATGTCAAAAGCCGCCGCGCCCAAAATAAACCAGACCGCCACGCGGTAATGGTCAGTCGGGATGCCGCCAAGGTATTCGCCATCGATCGCAGTTTCCGCCAAGCGTGCCTGGATACAGTTGATCACGGCCATGAAACCACAAAAGAGATTTCCCGCCGTCATCAGGTTGGGCAGGAAATAAATCCGGCTGGCCTGCGTGACGTTGTAGGGGTTTTGCGGATCGTCCGGATCACCCGGAGTTTTGGAAGAGTCGGGCATGGGCTTATTTTTTGGTCAGGCTCTCAAGGTATTTCCAAAACTTGGAATGCTGCTCGACCAATTGCTGTTCCGAGACCGGCAGTTTGTTGCGCAGCAGGAAATCCTCCAGCGAATTGCGGTGCAGAATGTAGTGCGTGTGCAGCGTATCATCGACTTGCACGAAATAGAAACGGTAGTCCCCCGCCCGCAACCGGTAGAAGACCTGCCCGCCGCGGTTGAACCGGCCGAGCGGTTCCCGCGGATGCTCGAGGTCACTTTGCTTCAAGTTGCTGATCGGCTCGATGAGCTCCAACTGCAGCAGCTTATCGAGTTGGTTTAACTCGCGCAGGCTTTGCTCGGAAAAAGTGACTTGATACATGATGCGGTGATGCGGATCGCAGATGAAGGTGTAACCAACGGGCGGACCCGGCGTCTTGTGCGTTAACAACCCTCAACCATTAAACCCATGAAAAAGTCTGATTTAACCCCACTCCTAGCGGTCGCAACGCTATTCCTCGCCACCTCGGCCTTCGCCCAACCCGCCGACCGGCCGGATGAGGCTGGACCCCGCGGTCCCCACCTCAAGAAACTCGACCTCAATCACGACGGCAAGATCGATGAAACCGAACGCGCCGCCGCCGAGCAGCAGATGCGGGCCAAGCTCGCTGAAAATCCGCGCATGCTGGCCCGGATCGATACCGACCAGGATGGCAAGGTCAGTGACGCCGAATGGACCGCCGCCAAGGAGCACTTCAAGAAAATGCACCGGATGCGTCCGCCGGGTGAAGAAGGTCGCGAAGGTCGGCAGGCACAAAGGGGCGAATCGCGCGATCCGGAATTCCGCCGCGGCTACCTGCTCGGCAAGTATGATACCAATGGCGATCACAAATTGGATGAGACGGAACGCGCCGCCCTCCGCAGTGCCATGGAAGCCAAGAAGCGCGCCGGCATGGAAAAACAACTCGCCCGTCTGAAAGCCGTTGATGCCGACAATGACGGCAAGATCAGCGACGCCGAATGGGCGGTGGCCAAGGAAAAATTCAAAGGCGAGCACCCGATGATGGGGGAACACGGGCCCAAGGGTCCGCGTGGACCCGGTATGATGCCACCCCCGCCGCCGGAAGAATAAGAGGCTTCAAAATCCCTGCAGTGGTATTGAAGACGGCGGTGCTTTCGGGCCCGCCGTCTTTCGTGTTCCCTTCCGACGTGTTCCGGGCACACTGACCACATGCCAGTTACGCTTAAGGATATTCGCGCTGCCCGCCGCCGCATCGCCAACGGGATCATCAAATCGCCCTGTCCTGAATCCATCCCGCTCTCCGAGATCACCGGCGCCCGCATTTTCTGCAAACTCGATAATTTTCAACGCACCGGTTCATTCAAGGAACGAGGCGCATGCAACGCGCTGCTCCGGTTGACTCCCGCGCAACGCAAGACCGGCGTCGTCGCGGCGAGTGCCGGCAATCATGCGCTGGGACTCGCTTACCACGGCAAACTACTCGGCATTCCGGTCACCGTGGTCATGCCGGATTACGCGCCGCTCATCAAGATCACCACCTGTCAGCGGCTCGGCGCCAACGTCATGGTGAAGGGTCGCGACTTTGTCGAAGCGCGGGCCCTCGCGGATGCCTTGTCGGCGGAGCACGGCTACAAATATATCCACGGCTTTGATCATCCCGACATCATCGCCGGGCAAGGCACCATGGGGCTCGAGATCCTGGAGCAGGTGCTGGATGCCGATGCCATTATTTGCCCGATCGGCGGCGGCGGATTGATTGCTGGTTTGTCTCTCGCGGTGAAATCCTTGCGGAGCAAAGTGCGCGTGATTGGCGTCGAAAGCACCGCGACCGGCAACTACTCCGCGGCCTTGAAGGCCGGCAAACCCGTGCTGCAACCGCGCCGGCCGACCTTGGCTGACGGTCTCGCCACGTTGACGGTGGGAACCAATGCGTTTGCGATAGCGCGCCAACATGTCGACGAAGTGGTCAAGGTGGATGAGGACGCGATTGCGTTGGCGATTCTCCGCATGGTTGAGCTCGAGAAAACGGTGGTCGAAGGCGCGGCGGCTACGCCGCTCGCCGCCATGATGTCGGGCAAGCTACCTCATCTCGCCGGCAAGAAAGTTGTGCTCGCGATCTGTGGCGGCAACATCGACCCGGCGGTGCTCAGTCGCATCATCGAATGTGGTCTCGTTACCGATGGTCGGCTCACCCGCTTTACCGCGCGAATCAGCGATCGGCCGGGTGGTCTTGCCCGCCTGACGCGCGTGATTGCCGAAAGCGGTGCGAGCGTGAAGGACATCGCACACGACCGTGCATTCAGTGGTTCCGACGTTTCGGCCGTGCACGTGGTCTGCACCGTCGAAACCCGTGACCGTTCCCATATCCTCGCCCTGCACCGCGCCCTCAAAAAAAATGGCTTCCCCCTGGTCGTCGCGAAGTGAATTTGTCCGGAGGTGGTTGAGCCCGACCTTGATGGTGCTGGGCACGCTGTTCCTCGCGGGCTGCCAAACCAAACCAACCCCGCCACCGGTTGTGTCGGTCCCGGCTCCCGTGGTCGTGGAACGCACCGAAGATCTCATCATCGTCGCCGGCCAACCGTTTCACACCGGCACCCGGGTGGTCACTTGGCGCGATCCGGATGGGTTCAACGCCTATGACTTTGTGCCCACCCCGCAGGCCGGAAAAGAAAACCATGGTGAACGCCGGTTATCGACCGACGAATCCGTTCCGTCTCCCCAGCTCTGGGATCTCGCCGCCTTGCAGGGGTTCGTTGATCAGTTTGTGCTGCACTACGACAGCGAGGCTTTCAGTTACCGCACATTTCCCATTCTCCAAAAACGCGGCTTGAGCGCTCACTTCCTGCTCGATGTGGATGGCACGCTATACCAGACCCTCGACCTGCGCGAGCGCGCCTATCACGCCACGGTAGCCAACAGCCGAGCCATTGGGATCGAGATCGCGAATCCCGGTGCTTATCCTCTGGCTAAGGCCAAGGTCTTGGCGGCGCGGTATGAAACCGGCGCAACCGGAGAAATCCAGCAGCGCTTTGCAGAAAATGACCGGGTTTTGACCGAGGGGTTTGTCGCGCGCCCGGATCGGGCCGGGGTGGTGGTGGGCAACATCAACGGATCCGTGGTGCGCCAATACGATTTTACGCCGGAGCAATACGCGGCGCTCATCAAACTCACCGCCGCGCTTCACCGGATTTTCCCCCGCATCGCCCTCGATTATCCCCGGGATCCGGGCGGTCGTTTGATCACGAAAAAGCTCAGTGATGAAACCCGGGAAAAATTCCAAGGGGTGCTGGGGCATTTCCATATTCAAGCCAACAAGATCGATCCCGGCCCGGCTTTCCAATGGGAACGCGTGATCAAGGGCGCGCGCAAAATCGATGCCCCGGCCAAAGCGCCGATCAAGTGACCATCATTCAGCGGTCGATGTCTTCCGGCCGAATGCGGGATCGATCCGCAGCAGCGCGGTGACGAGCAGCGAGGGCAGGGTTGCGAGCAGCACCCACCAGAAAAAATTAACATAGCCGAGTTGTTCCTGAATCCAACCGGCGGCCATGCCGGGCAGCATCATACCCAGCGCCATGAAACCGGTGCAGATCGCATAGTGGGCTGTCTGGTGTTCGCCCCGGGCGATATACATCATGTAGAGCATGTAGGCGGTGAACCCGAACCCATAGCCGAGTTGTTCCACGGCCACCGCCCCGGCGACGAGGGCGGGATTTTCGGGTTGGCCGAGAGCCAATAAAACAAACACCGCATTGGGCACATGCATGCACGCGATCATCGGCCACAACAGCCGCTTCAGGCCGACCCGTGAAACGACATAGCCACCGATCAACCCGCCAACGGTCAGGGCGATGACCCCGATGGTGCCGTAATAGATGCCGACTTGCTGGGTGGAGAGGCCCAGTCCGCCGGCCTCACGCGGGTCCAGCAAGAACGGCGTGGCAAGTTTCAGGAGTTGCGATTCCGCCAACCGGTAGAGCAACAGGTAGCCCAGCATCACACCGATGCCCGGTTTGCGGAAAAAGGAACCGAACGTGGAGAAATAACCGCGGCCGAAATTGGTTTCACGCACCGCATGATCCACGGCGGGCTTGGGCAGGGCGAACCAGTGATAGCACGCGACCAGCACAAACATTACGGCGAGTCCCCCGAACACGAGCGTCCACGCCTGCACCACATTACCGGTGCTTTCCGTCAGCGATCCGGCCAACCAAACCAACCCGCCCTGTCCGGCGATCATGGCGAGCCGGTAAAAAGTGCTGCGCACCCCAACGAAGGCGGCTTGTTGATGATTGGGCAGCGCGAGCAGATAGAAACCATCGGCCGCGATGTCATGCGTGGCGGAGCTAAAGGCCATCAACCAGAATACCGCGAGCGTTGCCCGAAAGAATGCGGGTCCCGGCACCGTCAGGGCGACCGCGGCAAACGCGGCGCCGAGGAGAAACTGCAAGGTGACGATCCACCAACGCTTGGTGCGGAACAAATCGACGATCGGCGACCACAGCGGCTTGATCACCCACGGCAGGTAGAGCCAACTGGTGTAGAGCGCGATGTCGCTGTTGGAGACGCCGAGGTTTTTATAGAGGATGACCGACAGGGTCATCGCGGCGACGTAGGGAATACCCTGACTAAAGTAGAGGGTCGGAATCCAGCGCCAGGGTTTCGCCGGAGATGTCGCGGAAAGTTCCATTTGCAGTGGCGCACGGTGGGGCGCGGTGGGGCCGGGCGCAACGTTCATCCGGTATGACACACAGACTTATCTTTTGTCGGAACGTATTGGCCGCCGCTGCGTCAAACTCCTCGTTCCGGCCGGGTCCGGAATAGTTCTATGTGTGTTGTTAGTTGTGTGAAGAAGCCCGTGGCGCGGAAGCAATTCCGGTCACGGGCTTCTGTGTTTATGAGTTCTACGGTTTATTGAACCGCAGTTTCTCCGCGTCCCGATCGAGATACGGCACGCCTTTGGTCAACCAGTCCGGCGCGGGTTGGTCGTGCAGGTAGTGTTCAAAAAACTGCCACATGCGCCGGCTGAAGTCCCGCCGGTCGGCGTAACGCGTGAGCCCATGGCCCTCCTGCGGATAGTTGATCAACCACACCGGCTTGTTGTGTCGGCGCAGCGACAGATAAAGTTCCACCGCCTGTTCCCAGGGCACGGCCCCGTCGAGATCGTTGTGCTGGATCAGCAGGGGCGTCTGCACATTCTTCACGTGAAACACCGGAGAGTTCTCGATATAGAGTTCCGGGGCGTCGGTCAGTGGCTGGCCGATGCGGCTCTGGGTCTGCTCGTATTGGAACGGTCGTGGCTGTCCTGAAGTCCAACGGATGCCGCCATAGGCACTCGTCATGTTGCCGACGACGGCCCCGGCCTCGGCGGCGCGAAACCGGTGCGTTTGCGTGATGATATACGCCGATTGATAACCGCCCCATGACGACCCTTGAATGCCAAGTCGATCTTCGTCGACGCAACCAAGCGCGATCACGGCATCGACCGCGGCATTGACGCACTCCAGCGCGCTTTGGCCGGGGTGACCGATGTCGTAGGCGATGTCGCACAGCAGGATCAGGTAGCCGTTGCTGGTGTAGAGGGGGAAGCTGATGTTGGAGCCATAGACCGGTGGGAAAAAATTATGCACGATGTGCGAGAGCCGCTCGTAGGTGTAGACGATGAGGGGATATTTTTTCTGCGGATCAAAGTCGGCCGGTTTATAGAGCAGACCTTGCAGGGGTTCGCCGCGGGAATTGGTGTAGCCGACCAACTCCGCGCTCCCCCACGCAAACGGGGTCAACTGGGCCGCGCCGTCCGTGAGGCGCTGTAAGCCAGAGAACGTTTCATCCGTGCGCCACACGTCGGGAAATTCGTCGAAACGCGAAACGGTCAACAGCAAGACATCGGCATCAAGCGCCCGCCCAATGTAGCGGTATTGTTTGTCACCCCAGAGGAGGCGTTGCGGCTTTTCAGCGAACTCAAAACCATAACGGTAGTATCCACTCGCGCGCGTCAGCTCGTCTTCGCCCCGCAAAATCAAGGGTCGGGTCGGGTCAATCCCGCGCCAGGTTTCCGCTTCTTCGTGCGCCGCGATATCCTGGGCGCGCAGGATGACCTTTTCGGCGCGACCATAACCTCGGGTCAGGTTGCGCGCCGGGCGACCATCGGGCCACAACTGCCAGATATCGTAGCGGTCATAAATGATTACGGACTGGCTGTCGCGCGTCCAACCAGCCCAACCATAGGCCGTCGTGGGCTCGGGCTCATCATGCAGTTCATGGGCAAACGAAACCGGCAGGCCGGCCGTCAGGGAGTAGCTCTGCGCCGTTGCCACATTGATCGCATGCCATTCGCGATCACGGTAGTAGACCGCCCACTGGCTGTCGGGAGAAAACGAAACGCTGGGGCGGCCTTCGTCACCGGATTGGCCGCGCAGTTTTTTGACCGCGAGGCGGCGTTCACCCGTCGTAGTATTGATGATGTAGATATCCGCATAGGTGCCGTCGTAATCGCGTTCGCGCAGATACGGGGTTTCATCGAGACCGAGGGCAAAGTTGCCGTCATCACTCAGCGTGACTTCGGCGAGGTCCGGGGTGGCCACCTGGGTGTAGCGCTTCGTCGCAAGATCGATAACCCCGGTGAAGGTGCGTTTGCGTTCGCTCTCGGCGAGCACGGCTTGGCGCGGCTGGGTCAACCCGTCATGCCAGCTCCAGATATCCGCTACGACTTTGTCCTCCGGATCAGTTCGCTGGTTGGACGACTTCACCGTCGGCGTGGCCACGCCGACGGTGAGTTTCCGGCCGTCCCGGGAAAAGGCTGGGGCAGTTTGTTCGCTGGGCTTCATGCCCGGGGGCAGACCGGCGGTTTTGGCGGTGACCACCGCGCGCGGGGGCGCCTCGGAGCCCCGATGCCACAAATAAACGCGCAACGAGCGCTTTTCGTTTTTGGTTTCCGTGCGATCGCTTAGAAAGGCAAGCTGGGTCTGGGTCAGATCCCAATTCAATTTTAGGTAACGCCCCTTGCCGCGCAGCAACGGTTCGGGAGAGGACCAGCCGCCCGGGGTGTAGGTGTAGAGGCCGTTCCGGCGTTCGCTCGGTCCATTCACGGTATAGACCAATGTGCGGCCATCGCGGGTCAGGGAGTATTCCGTCACGTAGTCCAGGGTCCGTTCCTTGCCGGCGGCCAGATCGCGCAGCACGAGCGTAGTCCCGTGGCTCTTGTCGAGTTGCCCCCGGGGAGGGTGGTTGATCTCCGGCTCCAGCAGATAAGCGACCCAGTTGCCAAGGACCGAAACCTGCACGGATTTAACCCCGGCAATGGTCTCGGTTTCTCCGGTCGCCAAATCGATGATGTTCAAGCCGCGTTGCTTGCTGGCTGGAGCGGACGTTCCTGCCGTGCGCGCGGCGGCGGTATCTTCGGCCCGCGGAAACGTGCTGGTGAGCAGGAAACGATTATCGTGCGTAAACAGGAGGCCGGGCTTGGGCACCGTCGGCAACTTCTCCTCCGGATGGGTCGGCCGGGGGAACGGCGGGATGGGGGTGGCGCCGACCGGCGCGCGCCATTCGCGACCGCTTGGCAGATGGTGCGCGATGACTTCGCCGTTTCCTTGTTGTGGCATGGCGCTGTAGGCGAGCCATTCGCCATTGCGCGAGAGGATGGGGGTTTCGATGGAGCGCCAGGCATCAATATCATCCCAAGTCAGGGGACGGGTGGAGGGTTCACCCTGTAGCCAGCAAAGCGAGGATAGGAGCAGCGCGAACCATAAGGACAGTCGTTGAAGCGGGGGCATCGGACAAAAGGAAAGGTGCGAAGGGATCGCCGTGACCATGGTCGCCCCGGCCAATACCTCAAGCGCGCGATGTTAAATGCACCCAAAGGTGCGATGGACTGCCCAACAACCGTGGTTAACCCCGGTTTACTGGAGCGGCTTCATCTCGCGGATGAACGCGTCGGCTTCGCGGATGGATTTTTCCATGTCGCGCACCAGATTGGCGATGTCGCCTTGCAGGGCCCGGGAGGTGGTGTCCAGCGAACGCAGGGCCTGGGCGTTCAGGTTGTGCTTCAGGAAAAGCACTTGGTCGCGAAAGCTCACCAGAATCGGTTCCATGCGGGACTCCGCGCGGCGCATGGCCGTCATGAGTTCACCATAGCGCACCCGGGTGGCCTGCAGCTGTTGCTGGCTTTGCGAGCGCAGGGTGGGGTTGCCGTATTGGACCAGTTCGTTGCCCCATTCATCGAATAGGGCGTTGGCGACTTCGTCGATTGAGCCGATGCGGTCGTTCACCGCCTTGGCGCGGGACTCGCATTGCTTCAACTGGTCGTTGAGCTCGTCGTATTTCAACTTCAGCTCGCCGCCGTCCACTTTGGTTACGGAGAGAAAATGTTGCAGGGCGTCGGTAAACTGCACCTTGGCCTCTTCCTGCGCGGTCTGCGCTTTTTCCACCCGGGTCACCAGGATGTCGCGCTTGGCGAAGCCGATTTTCTCCATCGCGCCGTAATAGGTGGAGGAACAACCCGCCAGGAACAGGGCGGAGGTGGCAAGGAGAAGGGGGATTCTGATAATGGCCATGGCGTTATGGGCTAGACCGCAGCTTGCCGCCTGGGTGCCACCGTCGCAAGTCACGACTACTCGATCGCGATCAGATCAAGCGCGGTTTCTGCATCCTCTTCCGCCACCTGCACCCGCACACCCGTTCCGGCGAACATCACGTGCGGCGCGTTTTGCGCCATCATCTCGTCGGGCACGAATGCGGTGATGCCGTTACCCGCCAGCATGGATTTCAGGAACAATGCCTCATCAACACTCGAGCATTCGGCGACGGTGATCATGCCGACAGCAAAGCCAACCTGGGTGAGATAGCGAGCATGCTCGAAGGTCCCATGCAGGTAGCCCTTAGCGCACCTTGGCGTAGACGAAACAGTCGCGAGGTTCGGGACTGATGTTGGGGGCGACGTGATACCGGCGGAAAATGCCCTCGCGGACCATCCCGGCTTTTTCCATCACCCGGGCAGAGCCCGGATTTTCCACGTTGCAGAACGCCCACGCGCGAAAAATTTTGGGCTGCGCCAGGCTCCAAGCGATCAGGTAGCGCAGGGCCTCCACCATGTAACCTTGGCCCCAATGGGCCCGGCCGAGCACATAGCCAAAGACGGCCTTGCCGTCTGCGATAGTGATCCCGATCGACCCGATGGGCGTGTCGGTTCCCCGCAGACAGATCATATAGGCAAACAACCCGTCCTCCTGTTCCCATTCATCGGCCCGGGCTTGGAGAAAGTCCGCCACGGGCTCGACCGCGGTATAGGGTTTCCACGTGAGATACCGCGTGGCCTCGGGATCGCTGGCGAAGGCGGCAAAGGCCGCGGCTGCATCATCGCGCCGCGGTTTGCGGACGAGCAGACGGTCGGTCGAAAAGGTTTCCGGCGGTTTCATCGGGAGGGCCGTCTGGATAAACGGCCGCGACCGCGATTTTGGCAAGCGGATGTCCACCCGTATCCCTGCGCCGAAAAATATTTCATTCGGGGCCTTGATTTCCCCCGGGCCGTGGCCGTATCAAGGGGTGTAACCACTCACCATGATCAGTCTTAACCATATGCGTAAAGCGGAACGCCGGAACACCGGTCGCCTTTGCGCGGCCGTGCGTTTTGACCGTCAGTCCGCCATTTCAGCCGTCAACTACGGTTGGAATTTCGACCCTGGAAGTGGTGTCACTTAGCCCCCGAGAATTCTCTCTTAACGCTGACCTACTTCCTTCCCGGAAGTAGGTTTTTTGTTTTTTGGCTCAGGCCGCTTCCGGGAAACACCCCCAACAGTCCGTGTTTCCCATGACCTCCACCCTTTCAACACCTCAACTGCTCGACACCCTCTCGGTTGTCGAAGCGGTGCTCCATCTCATCAGCCGCCGTCTGCCCCTGCATATCTCGCGGGAAGACCTTGCGAGTGCCGGCAAGGTCGCGCTCGTCGAGGCCTTGGCCCGCTTCAACGGGCCCGACCGCGAGGCGCGCGCCTTCTGTTACACCCGCGTCCGCGGGGCCATCTTCGACGAACTCCGCCGGCTCGACCCCTTGTCACGGCATACCCGCGCCCGGGTGAAAACCATCAACCGGGCCACCGAGGAGCTGACCGGTCAGCTCGGCCGCGAACCGGCCGACTATGAGGTCGCCGCCGCGGTGGGTATGACGATTGGCGATGTGCGCGAATCCAACCGCATCGCCGTCGTCGAGTTCTGCCCGATGGATCAACTGCCCCAGAACGTGCGGTCCGGTTTGCCCGACCCGATGATTCCCTGTCCCGCCGAATCGGCGGACCGGGATGACGTCGCCCGGTCGGTGCGGGCCGCCCTCCGCCGCCTGCCCGCCAATCAGGCATTGGCGTTGCGTCGCTACTATCTGGAGGACGCCACGCTCGACATGATAGCTGACGAACTCGGGGTCTCGCGCGAACGCGCACGGCAGATCCGCGTCGCCGGAGAAAAGAAGCTCCGCGCCGACTTTATCGTGCTCGCGCACTGGCAGGCCCTGCTGGCCATTCCGCGGCGCCCTCAAGCCAACAACCACAACCTTCACCATGCAAATTCATGAAAACCTTAAAATCCATTCCTACGTTGACCCACCGCTGGCAACGCACCCGAAAATTCATCGGTCGTTGGTGGCCGTCGCCGCATGCCGCGACGGACGATCCGGCCGAAAACTACATCTATAACCCGGTTGCCCTTGGCACCCAGACGCTACCCTGCGTGGTCGTGTTGAAACCAAGGAAATCCACCAACGACTTCTACGATCAGTGGGGTGATAGTTAGCTGATCGTTACCCAGGCCTTCGATTTCATCGAGGCCCCGATGGCCTCCAGCATCCGCTGGGTACGGAGGCCGTCGGCAAAGGTGGCGTATTCCGCCGATTTTTCCCCGCGAATAGCGCGCACAATCCCGGCCGGCGTGACAGGCTGGAAATAGCGCATGTATTCGGTGGGCAGGTG
The DNA here is from genome assembly GCA_030833445.1 of Cephaloticoccus sp. Lineage (GTDB taxonomy): Bacteria > Verrucomicrobiota > Verrucomicrobiia > Opitutales > Opitutaceae > Cephaloticoccus. Next base: position 195,772 of record JAURHD010000001.1, read on the forward strand.
CTGCTTGGGAATATCGGTCTGCCAGGTGCCGTAGCGGGTGAGGGTCGGCCCGGCCCGCAGCCAGATGGCATCAGGGGTGTCGGATTGCACGGCGAGGGTGCCGCCTTCGCCCGAGAGCTCGATGCGGAAGAAATTGCCGTAGCCGGGCGCGACCTGCGAGGTCTCGAAACAGGCGATCACGCCACCGGTCAGTTCGCTCAGCCACGCGGCGTTGGTGTCGGTGGTGATGCGTTGCGGTTTGCCGGCGGCGTCGGGTTTTTCGGGGATGAGCGTTTGCGCGAGACCGACGACCCGTTGGTAATCCAGCCCGGTGATGAAGTTCACCCCGTCGAGCATGTGCACGCCGAGGTCGCCGAGTGCGCCGAAGCCGGCCAACGAGATGTCGTTGCGCCAGGTGTAGGGTTGGGCCGGTGCACCGAGAAAACTCTGCAGATATACGCAGTTGACCCGGTGCAGTTTACCGAGGTCACCGCGGGCAATGAGCTCGCGTGCGAAACGGAAGGCGCCGACATTGCGGTAGGAAAAATTGATGCCGCCGTGTTTGCCGGCCTTCGCCCGCGCCGCCTCCATCGCCTCGGCTTCCGCGACCGTCATCGCCATGGGTTTTTCGCAGGCGACATGTGCCCCGTGCTCCAGCGCGAGGATCGAGAGTTCGGCGTGAAACTTGTTGGGCGTGCAGATCGAGACGAGGTCGGGCTTGGTCTCGCGCAGCATTTTCGCCGGATCGGTGAATTTGGGCACCGCTTCATAGCCGTCCGGCATACGCCACGTGGCGGGATCGGCCGGGTCGCTGATGCCGACGACTTCGACCGCGGGCAGTTTGGCGATCGCATGGAGGTGGGTGGCAGAGATGCCGCCGGCGCCGATGACGGCATAACGAATGAGGGTAATGGACATAAGGGACGGGGAAATTTTATTGGATTTGGTCGTGCACGGATCTGGCCCAGACGATCAGCGATTTGACTTCGTCGGGTGTCAGCCGGGCATCGGCATGGACGAGTTTGTAGGAGGCCAGCGGCATTTCACCGTCCTGCACCTCATCCATCAGCTCCTCGAGTTTGTGGAGCTGTTTCTTCGCCGTGTAGGTGCCGAAGGTGGAAAAATTGAAATGGGCTTTCCCTTCCTTGACGTGATCGGCCAGCCACCATGCCACGGGTTGCACCTCCGCATACCAAGGATAGCGCGTGTTATTCGAGTGGCAGTCGAAACAGGCGCGCTCGAGAACCTGCCGAACTTCGGTCGAGGGCGGATACATGACCGTCAGGTCGTTGGGACCCGGCGCTTCCGCGGACAGATTTTTCTCCGGGCGGATGAATTGAATCCCGGCCAAGGCGATTACCAGGATCAAGAACGTCAACTTCATGGCGACAGCTTGCGCAGACACAAAAGACAGGCAAGCCCGACCACGCTTGCATCGACTTCCGCGGGGCGGCAGGCTGGGCGGGCCGATGAAAACCACCCCGATCCCGGCGGATTGTCAGTGCTGCGGGGCTTGTTGTTTTTCCCTCTCACCGACCTATGTGCGCATTACCGGCGAAGATTGGGCGCGGTTGGGTGAGATGGCGGAAACGGTGGCACATTTCGTGGGGAATCGAGCCTATATGCGGATGACAGCGGGGCACTGCGCCTCGCTGGAAATCCACCAAGACGCTGACGCCGGCGTGCGCTATGCGTGTTCCATCTATGATCGTCGGCCGCAGGTCTGCCGGGATCTGGCGCGCGGGTCCCCGCAGTGTGAAGCGGAACTGGCCCGGAAAACGGACCGCGTTATTGCGCTGAAAACATGACATAAATTTCCGGTTCTCCTTGGCGCATGCGGGGACATTCCTTACAAACGCCCCTTGTCACTCATGTCAGCGCGCAAAACCAAAACCCAACCGGAGGCCGCCACCATGGCCCCATTCACTAAAATCATGGCGGCAAACCGCGGCGAAATCGCGGTGCGCATTTTCCGGGCCGGCACCGAATTGGGCCTCCGCACCGTGGCGGTTTATGCCGAGGAAGATCGTTTTTGCATTCACCGTTACAAGGCGGACGAGGGTTATCTGGTCGGGCACGGCAAGGGTCCCGTGGCGGCTTATCTCGATATTCCGAGCATCATCGGCATCGCCAAGGAAAAGGGCGTCAACGTCATCCACCCCGGTTACGGTTTCCTGTCTGAGAATGCGGATTTTGCCCGCGCCTGCGCCAAGGCCGGCATCGCTTTCGTCGGTCCCCGTCCTGAATTGTTGGAGATGATGGGCGACAAGACAGCCGCGCGCGCGCTGGCCAAGCGCATCAAGGTGCCCGTTCTCCCCGGCACCGAGGAGCCCGTAACCGACCGCGCCGAGGCCATGAAGGTCGCGAAGGAGATTGGTTTTCCGCTCATCATTAAGGCGGCCTTTGGTGGGGGCGGTCGCGGTATGCGCATCGTGCCCAAGGCCGAGGACCTCAGCTCGCTGTTGGACGAAGCCCAAGGCGAAGCCGAACGCGCTTTCGGCAACCCGGCGGTGTTTCTCGAAAAATACATCGGCAACGCGAAGCACATCGAAGTGCAGATTCTCGGGGACAAGCACGGCAACGTCATCCACCTGCACGAGCGCGATTGCTCGGTGCAACGCCGCCACCAGAAGGTGATCGAGGTTGCGCCGAGCTTTGGGCTGCCGCGCGAGGTGATCAGCGAGTTGTGCGAAGCCGCGGCCCGCATGGCGCGCGAGATCCGCTACGACAACGCGGGCACGATTGAATTTCTCTACGATCTCGACCGCCACGAGTGGTTCTTCATCGAGATGAACCCGCGCATCCAGGTGGAGCACACGGTCACGGAAGTCGTGACCGGGCTCGATCTCGTCCGCGCCCAAGTGCTCATCGCGCAGGGTCACGCTTTGCATTCGCCGGAGGTGGGCATGCCGCAGCAGGCCGACGTGCCGTGCAATGGCTACGCGATCCAGTGCCGCATCACCACCGAGGATCCGGAAAACAAATTCGTGCCAGATTACGGGCGCATTCTCGCCTATCGTTCACCGGGCGGTTTCGGCGTCCGCCTCGACGGCGGCATGGGTTACGCCGGCGCGGTCATCACCCCGTTCTACGACTCGATGTTGGTGAAGGTCATCACCAGCGGACAGAGCTACGAGCTCGCCCTCAACCGCGCTCGTCGCGTGTTGAGCGAATTCCGTATCCGCGGCGTGAAGACCAACATTCCGTTCCTCGAGAACGTCATTGCGCATCCGCTCTTCCGCACCGGCCAGGCCACGACCACGTTGATCGACACCACGCCGGAGCTCTTCCGCTTCAAGGCCCGGCGCGACCGCGCGACCAAGATTCTCAGTTTCCTCGGCAACGTGATCGTCAACGGCAACCCGCACGCCAAGGGTTACAAGCCCGGCAAGGTGCTGCCGACCGTGCTTTCACCCAGCGTCGATGATCGCAGCGCCCCGCCGGACGGCACCCGGCAACTGCTGCACAATCTCGGAGCGAAAAAATTCGCCGAGTGGACGCTCAAGCAGAAACGCCTCCTGATCACCGACACGACTTTCCGCGATGCGCACCAATCGCTGATGGCGACCCGCGTGCGCAGTTACGACATGTTGGCCTGTGCCGGCCATCTTGCCCGCCGTGCGCCTGAGCTCTACTCGCTGGAGATGTGGGGCGGTGCGACCTTCGACACCGCCATGCGCTTCCTCAACGAGGATCCGTGGGAACGGTTGCGCGATCTGCGTGCCCGCGTGCCGAACATCTGTTTCCAAATGCTCTTCCGCGGCTCGAACGCCGTGGGTTATTCGAACTATCCCGACTCGGTCGTGGCCGGCTTCGTCAAGCACGCCGCCGCGAGCGGCATGGATATCTTCCGCATTTTCGATTCGCTCAACTACCTGCCCAACCTGCGCGTCGCGATGGAAGCGGTGCAGGACACCCACGCGATCTGCGAAGGCACACTGTGCTATGCCGGCGACATCCTCGACGAGAAGCGCGACAAGTTCTCCCTCAAGTATTACGTCCGTATGGCGAAGGAGCTCGAGAAAATGGGCGCCCACGCCATCGCAATCAAGGACATGGCGGGGCTCTGCCGGCCCTTCGCGGCCCACAAGCTCGTCAAGACGCTGAAGTCCGAGGTCGGCGTGCCGATTCATTTCCACACGCACGACACCAGCGGTATCAATTCCGCCTCGATCATGCAGGCGAGTGCGGCTGGCGTGGATATTGTCGACCTCGCCATCGCCTCAATGTCAGGCAGCACCGCCCAGCCGAACCTCAACTCGATCGTGGCCGCGTTGCAACACACCCCGCGTGACACCAAGCTCGATCTCGCCCAACTCGACACCTACTCCGACTACTGGGAACAGGTGCGCCCGTATTATGCGCCGTTCGATACCGCGCCCAAGACCGGCAGCGCTGAGGTTTATCTGCACGAGATGCCCGGTGGCCAGTTCACCAACCTCAAGGAGCAGGCCGGCGCCATGGGCGTCTCGCATCGCTGGCCGGAGATCGCGCGCACCTATGCCGAGGTGAACCAACTCTTCGGCGACATCGTGAAAGTCACCCCGTCTTCCAAGGTCGTCGGTGACATGGCGCTGTTCCTCTTTTCGCGCGGCATCAAACCGGCCGACGTGGTCAACCTGCCGCCCGGCGATACCCCGTTCCCCGAGAGCGTGATCGACATGCTTAGTGGCGGCCTTGGCTGGCCCGAAGGTGGCTGGCCGGTCGGCGTCTGGCGCGCCGTGCTGGGAGAGAAAAAATTGAAGGCTGCGCAGACCAAGTATCGTGCCGCCTTGGCCGCCGAAAAGAAACGCGCGGCGAAAAAATCGTCCAAGCCCACGGTAATCAACCAGGCCGAGTTGACGAAACTGCGCGACGCCCTCGCGTCCAAGCTCCACCGCAATATCACGAACGACGAATTCTATTCGCACCTGATGTATCCGCAGGTGTTTGCCGATTTCTCGAAGCACCAGCGCGAGTATGGCAAAGTCAGCGTGCTGCCGACCCCGGCGTTTTTCTACGGGCTGCAACCCAAGGAAGAAATTTCCGTCGAGATCGAGGAGGGCAAGGTGCTCATCATCCGGCTCATCAATGTCAGTGAGCCCGACAAGGATGGTCGTCGCACGGTGAACTACGAACTCAACGGCATCGCCCGTGAGGTGCAGATTCTCGACAAGAATGTGACCGCCGAGACCAAGGCACGCGTGAAGGCCGATCTCTCCGATCCGCTGCAGGTCGCTGCGCCGATTCCAGGTTTGGTCGTCACGGTGTCCACGTCCGTTGGGGCCAAGGTCGCGAAGGGCGACCGCCTCTTCATGATGGAAGCGATGAAGATGCAGACCTCGGTTTATGCCGCGGAAGACGGGGTGGTGGAAGCCATCCACGCCGCCGTTGGCGACACCGTCGAGTCGAAGGACCTCATCGTGAAAATGCGCGGCAAGAGCTGAAGCAACTCAACCGCTGGCAATTTTCCGGCAATTGATCAGGGTGGGGCATGGCCACGTTCTCCATTCTTGATCTTTCGCCCATTCATGAGGGGGGCACGGCCACGGAGGCGTTGCAGCGCTCACTCGATCTGGCGCAGCTGGCGGAGACCTTGGGTTATCAACGCTACTGGGTGGCGGAGCACCACAACATGCCGGGCATCGCCAGTGCGGCGACGGCGGTGGTGATCGGCCATCTCGCCGCCGGCACGAAAACGATTCGCGTCGGTTCCGGCGGAGTCATGTTGCCGAATCATGCGCCGCTGGTGATCGCCGAACAATTCGGCACGCTGGCGGCCTTGTTTCCCGGGCGCATCGATCTGGGCTTGGGCCGGGCCCCGGGCACGGATCAATATACGGCGCGCGCACTGCGGCGCGGCAAGGCAGACACGTCCGATCGCTTCCCGCAGGATGTCGCGGAGTTGCAGGATTACTTTCGCCCGGCCCAACCCGGACAGGCGGTGCAGGCGGTGCCGGGTGCAGGTCAGGACGTGCCGATCTGGCTGCTCGGCTCGAGTTTGTTCAGCGCGCAACTGGCTGCGCAGATGGGTCTGCCGTTTGCCTTTGCCTCACATTTTGCACCCGACCTGCTGATGGAGGCGCTGGAGGTTTACCGCGGCAATTTCAACCCGTCGAAATCGTTGGCCCAGCCACATGCGATGGCCTGCATCGGCGTCTATGCCGCCGACACAGATCGCGAGGCGGCGCGGTTGTTTACTTCGTTGCAGCAGAGCTTTCTCAACCTGCGGCGGGGGACGCCGGGACAGTTGCCACCGCCAGTGGATGACATGGGGACGGTCTGGTCGCTGTTGGAATCGCGAATGGTGAATCACGCCTTTCGCGAGGCCGTGGTGGGTGATCCCGCGACTGTGAAGCGTGGCTTGGCGGACTTTGTCGAGCGCACCGGCGTGAATGAACTCATGGTGACGTCAGCGATTTTCGATCACGCGGCGCGGCGGCACTCCTTCGAAATCATTGCGGCGGCACGGGCTGAGTTGACCTGAGCCGGTCCTCAAGGATTCTTACCCGATGAATCCCGCACAATGGACCGAGGTGGATCAGTATTTTGTGAGCAAGCTGGTGCCGGAGGATCCGATGATTGCGGCCGCGCTTGAGGCCAGTCATGCGGCGGGATTGCCGGCGATCAATGTGGCGCCCAATCAGGGGAAACTGCTGCAACTCTTCGCGCGGATGCTCGGTGCGAAACGCATCCTCGAGGTGGGCACCCTCGGTGGCTACAGCACCTTGTGGCTGGCCAAGGCGCTGCCCGCGGACGGACGGGTCATTACCCTCGAACTCGATCCGAAACACGCCGCCGTCGCGCGCGATAATTTTTTGAAGGCAGGTTTGAACGCACAGATCGAACTCCGCGAGGGTCCGGCGGCGGAATCGTTGAACCAGTTGATCACGGAAAAGTGCCCCGCCTTTGATTTTGTTTTCATCGATGCCGACAAGGCGAGCATCCCCGTATATTTCGAGGCGGCCCTGCGACTGTCCCATCCCGGCACGGTCATCGTGGTCGACAACGTCGTGCGCAATGGAGCGGTGCTCGACGAGTCTACCACCGATGTGAATGTGCAAGGGGTTCGCCGGTTCATGGACACGGTCGCCGCGGATAATCGGGTCACCGCGACCGCCCTTCAGACCGTCGGCAGCAAAGGCTATGATGGCTTCGCGCTGCTGCTGGTGAATAGTTAGCTCACGGCCTCGCGCACCAAGTCCGCGATGGCGGGCGGGAGGTCGAGCTGCAAGGCGTGCGCTTGCGCCACCGGACTCAGCTTCCGCCAGGTCTTGAGCAGGATGTCCACGAATTTTTCCTTGGGGTAGTCCGCATGCTGCGCGGCAAAGGTGCCGATCTCGTTTTCCAAAAAAACCAGCACGGCGGCGTCCTCGAGGGCCTGCGAACCGGCGTCTTTTTTCAGGTCGGTCTTGCTGACCCAGCGGGCGATATCGTCAGCCTGCGCTTCGGGCAGACCGGCCTCCAGCACGAGTTCGCGGGCTCGCACCGCCTGTTTTTGATAAAGCGATTTGCGCCACTGCAGGTAGCCGACCTTGCCCTCCGGAAACGTGCTGCGTGGCGTGAGGAAGCGTTCTAGGTGCTGGCAGCGCGCGGCGAGGAGCAAGTGGTGCGGCGCATCCGGGACGAGTCTGGCCACCCAAGCCTCCACGCGGTCGGCATAGACCAGCTCCGCGGCAAGGCTGGTTTCAGTTTTGGTCGGGTCGGCGGCGTGGGCCTTATCAATCGACAGACGGGCTTGGTCGTAGGCGGTCATCCTTGGAAAATGCAGTAGGATTTAACCCCAATGGACACGAAAAACAGCTTGGATATACTGGATTCAGGCGCATTTGCCCGGTATCCACCGCACCAGCGGCTGGTCGCCTTTGACGTAGAGTGGATGGCGCGGATGTCCGTCCTTGGTTGTCCCAAGACACCAGAGTTTGTGCTTACCCAGGAGCTTCGCGACGGCGAGGGCCCGGTCCTGGTGCACGCCATGTGCTCCCCAGGCGGCAACCACCTTGTCACAGCGTTGTGCTGCTTCGAGGAGCGCTGCGTCATTCTCCGGGCCGACGGGGTCGGGGGTGTTGCGCATCACCTTGGGATCGGTCGCACGAAAGCCGAAAATATTGGTCATCAGAAAACCATCATAGCCCTCGCGCTCGGAAAACCCACGGATGCGCGTGAGCGTGGGGTCGAGTTGCTGCTCGTCGGCGGTGCTCGGATTAAGCCCGATCCACATGATCAATTTCTCGCCGAACAGCGGGTTGATGCGATGTAGCAGGGTATAGCGATGCCGCCGGTCGGGCGAGAAGTGACACTCGTTTTCCACACCCGACGATTAACTCGTGCAGTCCGGGCGTCGAGCCTCGGACTGCACAAATGCGCCGGAGAATTTCCCCGGCGATGGTCGCACACTCGCTTACTCTACGGTGGCAATCTCGGTGGATGCCGCGTTGGCCTGGACCGAGGCGATGCCGGTTTGGGCTGCGGCTTCGGAGGAATACATCTGGCTCTTGCCAATGACTTCACCGTTCTGGGCCTTGAGGACGAAGTAGGGCTCGCCAGCGGTGGAAACCTTGTGTTCGAAGTTGCCGGAATCGGCACCGTTCACCTGCACGGAGGTGATCCCTGCCAGTGCAGATTGCTTTTGTTCGTAGACCTGGCTGGTGAGAATCACCTGATTGTTCTCCGCCTTGAGGTTGAACATGAATTTGTCGTTGGCGGTGGAACTGATTTGGTAGGACATAATTTTTCTGGAGTTGGATTGAACTTGTGAACGCCCATCATGGGGCATGCGGCATGTTTCGACCATGGGGTCTAACCCGCCCCTGCACATAGGTGTCGGATGGCCCTCGTTGAATGCCCCTTACCCAGACCCGCCATCCGGTCAAAGGGTCTTGGTCATGCAAACGCTGAAGGGCCCGGCCTTGTAGTCTGCAAACGGGGCGCAGGGCTGAAACCCGAATTTTTCGTAGAGCCGACGCGCCGGCGCGAAGGCTTCCGGGGTGCCGGTTTCCAAACTAATGCGGGAGTAACCACGCCGTTTGGCTATCGCCAAAATATGCGTGAGCAGGCCGGCGGCCACCCCCTGGCGCAAATGGGTGCGGGCCGTGCGCATCGATTTGATTTCACCGTGAGTGACGTCGAGTTCCTTGAGGGCACCACAACCCGCCAATTTACCATTAATCCAAGCACTCCAGATGGTCCGGTCCGGTTTGCGTAGGGCGGCGGCATCCAGTGCGTGCACAGTGTCCGGGGGCGAATACTGAAACATCTCCCGCCGGTGTTCCTCGAGCAGCCTGATGACCAGCCCGTCCTTCAGGTTATCGATGCGGATTTCCACGACGGAACGATGACCCGAAGGATTGACTCAGACTTTAAATTCGCCGTCGCGATAGATGACTTTCGTCGAGCCGTCCGCAAGGTGGGCGGTGACGACGCGGTTGGAGGTGGCGACGATATCCGTGTGCACGGCGGAGTTGTTGTAGCCCAGCTCAGCCCACTGCGCCTCGCTGACGGTGGCGGGATCACCGGTGTAGGAGTCGCGGTAGGCCGCGCCGACGGCGAGGTGGGTGTTGCCCCACTGGCCGCCGACATTTTCGTCGTAGAGCGTTTCGCCCATGAACTTGGTGATGCGGGAAAACCTGCGATCAGTAAGCGAGAACTCGCCGATCTTATTGGCGTTATCGACTGCGATCATCTCGCGCAGGACATCCTCGCCCTCGGTCGCCGTGGCCTTGCTCACGCAGCCGTCCTTGAATTCCAAGTAGGTGCCCTTGATCAACGCGCCGTAGCGGTAGAGCGGTTCGGTAAATTGGATGCGGCCCTCGGTGCCGCGCCAATCGGGTGAGATAAAAAGTTCGAAACTGGGGATGTTGCGGCCGGAGCCGCCGAGCCATTTGCGCTGGGGCCCAATCTTGACCCAAAGATCCGTATCCTCCGCCTCGACGTGCAGGCGGTCTATCTCGAGCGCATCGAGTTTGTCCCTGATCGCATAGAGCTCGGTGTAGAGGGCCTGCCATTTTTCGGCGGGTTTGGCTTCGTCGAGATAGCAGGCCTGAATGATTTCGTGCCAATACTCCTCCAGCGACAGGCCCACCTCGTCGGCCATGGCTTGGGTGCCATACAGACCCAGCGTCCACGTATAGTTGCCGGCGGCTTCCTTGTCGCGGCGCCAGTCCATGTAGGGCTTGTGGGCCTTTTGCACGGCCATGAGTTTCTGGCCGGGGATGCCGGCGAGCTCGCGTTTGTTGGTCTCGGCAATGATGGCCACGGTGTGGTCGATCTGGTCCACCGTGCCGCGGTGAAATTTCTCGGCGAAGAAGGCGAGCTGCTTGTCGCTGGCCAGTTCGTAGAACTCACGGGCGATATCATCGGGGGTGAAGAACACCAGCGGATGCGCGCCGGCCTTGAGCACGGCGCGACGCAGCGCGATCAGGAGCGGCTTGGCGATCTCGGGCACGCGCAGTTGCACGACCTCGCCCGGCTTGACCCCTTCGCCACTGTTGAGGGCGAAGTTGATCAGCACATCGGCATAACTATCGAGCAGTTGGGCAGAGGGTTGGTATGTCATGCCCCTAATTTTGCAAAACCGGTCGCAATCGCAAGGTGACTAAAGTGATTGGACCCAAAGGCGGATAAACGGTCGGTGGCCGGTCCCGGCCGGGAACGCCGTGATCATGCACAGGAAAAATATTAGCGCGGCCGTTCGTCAGACAGGGCAAGCAACTTCCAACTTCGTCCAGGTTGCAGTGGACCGGCCGGGATCAATAAACGGCTTCGTCCAAGAGCTGGAACAGCTCTTGTTCCGTGACTCGACGCTGCTCCATCGAATCGCGTTCGCGCAGGGTAAAGGTGTCGCCTTCCTTTTCGATCGTGTCGAAGTCGATGGTCACGCACCACGGGGTGCCGATTTCATCCTGGCGACGGTAACGGCGGCCGATGGCCCCGGCCTCGTCGTAGAATACGGCATACCGGCGCTGCAATTTTTTGTAGAGGGCCTTGGCGCGATCAGTGAGCACTTCCTTGTTCTTCAACAATGGCAACACGGCAACTTTGACCGGCGCGATGCGTGGCGAGAGCCGCAGCACCGTGCGCGTCTCAGTGTTGCCCTTCTCGTCGGTGACCGACTCCTCCGCATAGGCGGCGCAAAGCACGGCGAGAAAGATGCGGTCGACGCCGACGGCGGGTTCGATCACGTGCGGCACGAATTTCTTCTTCGTGGCCTCGTCAAAAATGTCCTGCGGCTTGCCCGACGCGTTGGCGTGTTGCGTGAGGTCGTAGTTGCCGCGCGCGGCGATACCCCACAGTTCCTGCACGCCGAAGGGATACTTGAACATGATGTCTGTCGTGCCGCGTGAGTAGAACGCGAGCTTCTCCTTGGCGTGATCGTAGAGCGAGAGGTGCGAATCGGGCAGACCGATCGACTTGAGCCAGTCCCAGCACCATTGTATCCAATCCTTGTGGGCCTGCGCCCAGTCGGCGTCCTCGTGAATGAAGTATTCCATTTCCATCTGCTCGAACTCGCGTGAGCGGAAGATGAAATTACGCGGCGTGATTTCGTTGCGGAACGACTTGCCGATTTGCGCGATGCCGAACGGAAGTTTCACGCGGCCCGTGTCGACGACGTTCTTGAAATCCACAAACATGCCCTGCGCGGTCTCGGGTCGCAGGTAGGCGACCGAGGATCCGTCGGTCATCGCGCCGACGTTGGTCTGAAACATCATGTTGAACGAGCGCGGCGCGGTGAGGCTTCCGGGCTCGCCGGTGGCGGGCGAGGGGATGAGCGCGATCTCTTCCGGGGCGGCCTCGGTCATGTCCTTGGCCACGACCGGGGCGAGGGTGCCTTGGATCGCCTTTTTGCGCTTCAGGGCTTCGGCTTTCTCCTGCAGCTCTTCCGTGGTGCTTTCGCTTTCGAGGGCGGAAACATAGCCGACCGTGTTGCCGTCCACGACGACTGGAGAGAAAAACAATTGGTCGGCGCGGTAGCGTTGCTTGCTCGCCTTGCAGTCTACCAAGGGATCGGTGAAGCCGTCGACGTGGCCGGAGGCCTGCCAGACCTTGGGGTGCATGATGATCGAGGTCTCGATGCCCACGACATCGTCGCGGCGGCGCACCATGTCATCCCACCAGCAGTCGCGAATGTTTTTCTTCAACTCCGAGCCGAGCGGACCGTAGTCGAAGAAGCCGTTGAAACCGTTGTAGATTTCGGACGACTGAAAGATGAAACCACGGCGCTTGGAAAGCGCGACGAGGGCATCCATGGAGACTTCGGTGGGAGCGGCGGATTCGGACATAGCCTGCCATACATGGCGGCCGCGGGCCGGATGGTCAATTCCGCGGTTTGGATCGCGGAACATTCAAGGTGCAGTGGACGAGGCCGGCCCCGCTTCCAACTCGGAAATAATCCCGGCCGCGCGTTCCTCGGCGGCGCTCACGATGTGGGCATCGAGTCGCCACTTGAGGCGGTCGCGTTCTTGGGCCGCGGCGGGGTGGCCGGAATGGGCGGCGACGGTAAACCAGACGAAAGCCTCGGTTTCATCCCGGGGAATCCCATCGCCTTGGGCGAGCATCAGGCCGAGATTGAGCTGGGCCACGGTCTGCCTCTGTTCGCCGGCCCGGCGAAACCACTTGGCGGCCAGTGCGGGATCGCGTTGCACGCCTTCCTCGCCGTTGATGAAGAGAATGCCGAGTTTGGTCTGGGCCAACGGATTGCCGTAGTGGGCGAAGACCTGGAGTTGCTCAAAGCTTGAGGTGACTTGTGCGATGTTGCCGGTGGGACCGATGAAGGTCATTGGCTGGTATTCACCGAGATAAGTGCGTTCCCAAAAATTGCCGGTCGCGCGATAGGTGGCGTAATCGGTGAAAGTATAGCGATAGCCGGCCACCCGGATCATTTGCGGCGGACGATCGGGGAACGGATTGCTGGCGAAGAAACCTAGCACGGGTTGCTTCTGTTCGAGCAGTCGCGTGGCCACCAACCCGTAGATCGGCGGGGCTTGGTCGTTGGCGCTGGCCTGCACCTGCAGGTTCGCCTCGAAGCGATGAAACCAAGGGGCCGAGAACGCGCCGATACGATCCAGTGCCTGCGGGAAGTGCTGGAATTCGTAGGGGTGCCAAGTGACGCCGCCGTCGTTGGAGCCGAGAAACTCCGCCACAAAGTGAAACGGATCGAGACGGGAGTAGAGCGTGTAGGCGTTGCAGCTGCCTAAGCCACCGAAGGCAAAGCTCAAAGGCCGCGAGACCGAATCCAAGACCCGGTTTGACGGCGGTCCGGCCAACGTCGTGAAGACCGTGACTGAAAGATAGAAATGAATCCAGAGGGCGGTGTAGAGCCCATAGCGCCGGAAGCGTCCAAGCGGTGGGGGACGCAACTTCACCGCCGAGGCTTGGAGAAAATTCGCGAGCGATCGCAGGCGCAAGCCCCGGGCGGCCTCCGCTATCATCTGATCGTCGAGTAACATCAAGCCCAGGCCAATGGAGGCAAAGTTGAGCCAGCCGAAGTTGCAGGTCAGTTGAATGCCCAGTTGCAGCAGCGTCCAGGCGCCGAGGGCGAACCAGCGACCGCGTCGGCCGCCAAAGACCGCGATCAGTGGCGCGGCAATCTCCGCCGTGAACGTGAGGACGATTTCGAAGATGTGCCAGAGATGCGGCAGTTGATGGTCCAGGTAGCCCAGAATTGTAGGGTTGGGCGCCGTCTCGTAGAGCACGTCCATCGCCGTAAAGTTATACCAATACAAATCCTGACTGAGCAGTTTGGAGATCCCGGACTCGAACATCACCCGGAAGAGCAACCACCGCATCATGAACACGACCAAGGGCCTTGGGGCTGAGTCCGCCCCCAACCCGGGCCGATAACCGGCGGGCGCGAATGGGATACTCAGCAAGGCAACCTCCAGGATCAATCCGTCCACCAAGGGTCCGGAGAAAAGCAGCCAGCCCTTTACGAAAGACAGCAAGCTGACCCAGCAGATGAACAGCATCATGCGCGGCCAGAAATTACCGACGAGGGCAAAGGCCGCGAACAGCCCGAGCCAGCCAACCAAGACCGGCATCACTGCGTGATCGCTCAACCAGAACAGGCTAGGGTAGCGCAAAAATGCTTCGACCTGATTGGGAAATAACGCGCGGATTTGCTCCATTGCCTCCGGCAAGGGCACGACGCCATCGGGGCCGATTAGTCCCGCGACGTCTGTGAGGATGCCGGCAAAGACGACGATGAAAACCAGCCCGACTGCGCGTAGCACCAGCCAACGCGGCCAAAGGTAAGTGGCATCATCGCCAAAACCGGCAAAGTCTCGCCCGCGCCGCGCGAATGGGCGGAACCACGGCCAAGTTAAAGGATTTCCCCTGGTCATGCAGGGCGAACGCGAGGTCCGTTGGCAGTGGGCGGCAGTGGGGTTATCACGGGCAAATCCAGCCACGCGAAGTTGTCGCGATGAGTCAATGCCATGGAACCCGCGGCGCAATTTCCAGTCAGACACTATCCGCTGCGCGGGTGGCCGGTTAGGTCCAGTCCCCCTGCGCGGGCTTCGACTAACTTCGATTCTTTGCATCAACTTATGAAAAATCCCGTATCTAAACGCGGCCTGTGGTGGGCCGCCCTGCTGGCACTGGTCAGCACTTCCGGACTCGCCCTGTGGGCGGGCGAAAAAGCGAAGGACCGCGACCCGCTGGTCCTCAAATCCGACGACACCCCGATCAATCGCGACAGCGCCCTCAAGGTCAGCTACGCCGGCGTGGTCAAGCAGGCCTCGCCCAGTGTAGTTTACGTCTTCTCCACCAAGACGCTCAAGATCCGCAACGACATGGCGCCGTATTATAACGACCCGATGTTCCGCCGCTTTTTCGGTGTGCCCGATCAGGGCCAGCTGCCCCCGCAGGAACAAAAACAACAGGGCCTCGGTTCCGGCGTGATCATCACGAGCGACGGCTATGTGCTCACCAACAACCACGTGGTTGATGGTGCTGACGAAGTGCGCGTGGCCTTCGGCGAATCCAAGCGCGAGTTCAAGGCCGAGGTGGTGGGTCGTGATCCAAAGACCGACATCGCCGTCTTGAAAATTGACGCGACGGATCTGCCGGCCGCCAAGCTCACCGACTCGGATCAACTCGAGGTCGGCGACACGGTCTTTGCGATCGGCAATCCCTTTGGCATCGGCCTGACCGTGACGCACGGCATTGTCAGTGCCCTTGGTCGCGGTGGTCTTGGCATCGAGGCCTACGAAGACTTTATTCAAACCGACGCGGCGATCAATCCCGGCAACTCCGGTGGCGCCTTGGTTGACGCGAATGGCCGCGTGGTCGGCATCAACACCGCCATCCTCAGCCGCAGTGGCGGTTTCAACGGAGTGGGCTTTGCGATTCCCATCAACCTGGCCAAGTCGCTCGCCGAGCAACTCGTCACCACGGGCAAAATCACGCGCGGCTTCATGGGCGTGAGCACCCAAGCGCTGGAGTCTGATCTCGCGGCCCAGTTTGGCGTCGAGCATGGCGCACTGGTGACCGATGTCACCCCCGGCAGCCCGGCCGATAAAGCCGGCTTAAAGAGCGGTGACATCATCACCCAGGTCGACGGCAAGCAGGTGCTCGACCCTCGACGCCTGCAGCTCGCAGTCATCCGGCTCGCTCCCGGCACCGAGGTGAACGTGGACTATGTGCGCGACGGCAAGACGGAGAATGTTAAGTTCAAGCTCGGTGAACTCACCGGCGATAAACTGGCCGGAGGTGGTTCAACGCCGGGTAGCGATGAAGGTGTGCTCAACGGCGTGGGGGTCACGGACATTACCCCGCAAATCCGGTCACAGTTCCGGATGCCGGCCAATCTGCAGGGCGCGTTTATCACCCAAGTGCAACCCGACAGTCCCTCTGCCCGGGATGGCCTGCGCGAAGGCGATGTCATCCTCAGCCTCGACCGTCGCCAAGTCACCAATGCGGAGGAGGCCATCAAGCTCAGCGAAGAGATCCAAGGCCCGAAGGTGCTCGTGCTCATCTGGCGCGAAGGCGTCCGCCGCTACATTGTGGTCGACGAGTCCGAGAACTAAGTTCCGTTCGGAAACGAATTATCCAAACCGCCGCCGGGAAACAGGCGGCGGTTTTTTCTTGGCTGAATCAATAGCGCTGTCCGGCCTTCTTGTAGAGCTTGCTCATCAACCACGCCGGCCCGATCAGCAGGAAAAACACGTATTTCAGAAACGAGGGTTTTTGGCCCTCGATCTGGTGACCGATGAACTGACCGATCCACGCCAGCACGAATAGCCCGAGACAGACCTGCCAGACCGGCACGGGAGAAAACCAGCGGAGCAAGGCCAGCCCGCAGTAACAGCCGGCCATGAAAGCCAGCATGCCACAGCCCAAGGCGGGCGAGAGGCGCAGATAAAACAACAGCGCCAGCCCCATGGCCGGCAATGACCAGTCGAACCAGACGGTGGCCGATTGCCAGTCCGCAGGCACGGGAAGCGATGAGATCAATCCCACCACGGAGAAAAAGATCACCGGCACGCAGATCCAATGAATGATCTCGTTGGGGTCGTTTTGGTGACTCTCGCCGTATTCGGCGAACCACTGGTCGGCGGTTTTGCGTGGGTTCATGGCAGTTCGGCGATGAGTGGCAGCATGGCCGCACCCGCCCAAGGGGCGAGTGCCAAAAAATGATCGAGGAGACGATTTTCTTAAACCGTCCGTATCCTCCCGGAGCAAAATGTGGTAGGACGCAGGCCGACAATTCCATGCCGAACCCCCGCATCCCCCGTCCCGAGTATCCCCGTCCGCAATTGGTCCGCGCCAACTGGCTTTGCCTCAATGGTCCCTGGCAGTTTGAAATCGACCAAGGCGACAGTGGCCTTGATCGCGGACTGGTAACGCGTCCGCTCGCGCAACGCATCACCGTGCCGTTCTGCCCGGAATCGAAACTCTCCGGGATCGGCAACCTCGATTATCTCAACGCGGTCTGGTATCGTCGCGAGGTAAAGATTCCCAAGACGTGGAAGGGTCAACGCATCCTGCTGCACTTTCAGGCCAGTGACTACGACACCTTTGTGTGGGCTAACGGGGTTGAGGCGGGACGTCATCGCGGCGGCATGACGCCTTTCAGTTGTGACCTCACGGCCCATGCGATTCCCGGCAAGAAGGTGACCCTCGTGGTCCGTGCCCGCGACAACGCCCGGGAGTCGATGCCGAGCGGCAAGCAATCGTGGGTGCACGGCAACAGTGGTTGTCACTATACGCGCACGACCGGCATTTGGCAGACGGTTTGGCTGGAACCGGTGCCGCGGCGCGCCCACCTGTTGCGACCCAAGATCACCCCCGACGTGGCGAATCACCGTTTCGGTATCGAGCAGCCCATAACCGGTGCACAGGCGGGTCTTGTTTACCGGGCGCGTTTGTTCAGCGGCAAAAAGAAACTCGGCGAGGCTGAGTGCGGGTGCGGTGGCGGACTGTATCCGCGATTAGACCTGAGTGTGCCGGTTCAACATTGCCGTTATTGGTCGCCGGAGGATCCGCATCTCTACGACTTGGAATTGGAACTCGTCGATGTGAAGTCGGGCAAGGTGATCGATGCCGTGAAAAGTTACGCCGGTCTGCGGAGTGTGTTCATCGATGGCATGGCGGTGAAGCTCAACGGCAAGCCTGTGTTCCAACGTCTCGTGCTCGACCAAGGCTACTACGCTGATGGCATCTTGACCGCTCCGACTGACGCGGCTCTGGTGCGTGATATCAAACTGTCGCTGTCGGCTGGATTTAACGGCGCACGATTACACCAGAAGGTTTTCGAGGAGCGGTTTCTCTATCATGCCGACCGGCTCGGCTATCTGGTGTGGGGCGAATATAGCGACTGGGGCCTCAATGGAAATGAGCCGATCCGCCGGTGGCATCGCGACGCGGCGGACAACATTGTGCGCAGCGGCAATCACAACGGTCCGCAGTTTCCTCATGGCATCGTCACGCAGTGGCTCGAGGCGGTGCAGCGAGACTACAACCACCCGAGCATTGTCGGATGGTGCCCACTCAACGAATCGGAAAACCGCATTCACGAACAGATCACGCCGCATGACGATGTGATGCGGGCGTTGTTTCTCGCGACGAAGCTAGCTGACCAAACGCGTCCGGTGCTGGATGTCTCCGGTTACTGCCACCGGGTGCCGGAGAGCGACATCTACGACAGCCATGATTACGATCAGAACCCCAAGACCTTCAAGGCGCGGCATGACGGGCTGCTGCGTGACCAGCCCTATCTTAACGATGATCCGCAACGCGACAGCATCCCGTGGCGCGGCCAGCCGTATTTTGTCAGCGAGTTCGGCGGCATCCGTTGGAACCCGCGGGCCAAGTCAGGCAATGCGTCGTGGGGTTACGGCGACGAGCCCAAGACCCTCGAGGAATTCTACACGCGGTTCGAAGGCCTTTGCGCCGCGCTGCTCGATAACCCGCGCATGTTTGGCTACTGTTACACCCAGCTGACCGACGTCTTTCAGGAACAGAACGGCATTTTCTATTTTGACCGCAAAAAGAAATACGATCTCAAGCGCGTGAAGGCCGCGCAGCAGCGCCCTGCGGCGATTGAGCTGATTGATTGAGGGTCAGCCGGGGCGGGGCAGTTTGGCGCGGCGCCGGTTGATTTGACGCAGCGCCCGATTTGAGCGAAGCTCTAAGCCATTGAAGGGCAATGCACCGCCACTTCAGTCACTCCGGCCCTAAAGATGCATGTAAACAACCATGCAACCAAGCCCTCCAACCCACCAACCTGACGAACGCGGCCTGATCACCGAATGTCCCCAATGTGGCCGCGCCAACCGGCTCGCTTACGAACGTTTGGGGCAGCCGGCTCGCTGCCACGATTGTCAGACTGAATTGTCGTCACCCGTGGCCCCGTTCGAGGTGGAGGATGCCGCCGCTTTTAAGGCCCTGACGACCCGCAGCAAACTGCCCGTGTTGGTGGATTTCTGGGCACCGTGGTGCGGACCCTGCAAGATGGTCGCGCCCGAACTGGTCAAAGTCGCCCAGGCCGGCGCGGGCCAATGGACAGTCGCCAAGGTCAACACCGAGGATTTACCGGAACTCGGCGCGCAATTTGGGATCCGTAGTATTCCCACCATGGTGCTCTTTCAGGATGGTCGCGAAGTGGCGCGCCAATCCGGCGCGATGCCGGCGGCCGCCATCCAGCAATTCATCACGACTGCCCGCTGATCCATTTCTAAACCATGTCCGTCGAATTTAAAGATTACTACACCACGCTCGGGCTTTCCCGGGACGCTACGCCGGACGAGATCAAGAAAGCGTTTCGCAAACTGGCGCGGATCCACCATCCCGACGTGGCGAAGGACAAGGCCGCTTCCGACGCGAAGTTTAAGGAGATCAACGAGGCCAACGAAGTGCTCAGCGATCCGGTGAAGCGGCGCAAATACGATGAGCTCGGCGCGGATTGGCAGGCCTACGAAGGCGCCGGGGCGCCGCCGTCGGGGGGAAACCGGGGACCGCAGGGCTTTCGCCGTCGACCGCATCCAAGCGCAAGCGGGGCGCAGGATTATGAATTTAATTTCGGTGGCTCCACCGGCTTCAGCGATTTCTTCGAGCAATATTTTGGCACGCGCCATGGTGGCGGTTTCGCGGAGCATCCCGGTATGTCCGGTCCGCAGGCCGGTGCCGATACCGAGGCCGACTTGATGGTATCCTTGGAAGAGGCGCTGCACGGCGGCGAGCGCATGATCCGCCTTGAGCGGATGGATCCCGCCACCCGTCAGGCAACCACGCGCAAGATTCGATTGAAAATTCCCCCTGGGGTGCGTGATGGCCAGCGCCTGCGCACGGCCGGTCATGGCGGGGAAGGTCATGACGGTGGCCCGGCCGGCGATCTCTACTTGCGCGTGCGATTGGCGGCTCATCCCGACTACAGTGTGCATGGGAATGATCTGCATTATGAACTTACCCTTACTCCGTGGGAGGCCGTGCTGGGCACGACGGTCAACGTGCCGCTGCCCGGGGGGCGCCAAGGCAAATTGAAAGTGCCGTCCGGCACCGGTTCCGGTCAGCAACTCCGCCTGCGCGGTCTCGGCCTGCCGAATCGTGACGGCAGCAAGGGCGACCTTTATGCCGTGGTCGCGATCGCCTTGCCCTCAACCCTCACGGATGAGGAACGCGCCTTGTGGGAAAAACTCGCCGCCACTTCCAACTTTAAACCCCGCGCCGAATCATGAACGAAGACATCTTTCAATCCGCGTCACCCGAGAACCGTGCGTCGTTGCATGCCATTGAGGAAATTGTGCACATTACCGGGTTCTCCCGGCACACCATCGCGATCTTTTGCCGACAGGGATTCGTCGCTCCGGCGGAAGGTCCGCCCGATGCCGAAGTGGAGTGGGCTTTTGATGATGATGCCCTGCGGATGCTGCGTCACTTGGCGCAACTTCATCATCAGCACGGGCTCGATGTCGACGGGTTGCGTTTGGTTGGTCCGATTCTGGCGGAATTGGAAACGCTTCGTGCCGAAGTGCGCTTTCTCCGGCGGAGGTAAACGCGGATGTCAGCGGGTCGTGACCTGCAACCGCGAGATCAAACCAGATCGCATCGGGAGCACGCTGCCTATCCCGGGGGGGCTCCGGGCTTTCAGCGGTAGTGGTTAGTGAAACTTGACCGGCACTTCGACCACGGCTTCGACGGGAACCCCGTCCCTTAGCCGTGGAAAGAAGAGCCAGCCCATGAACGCATCGTGCACGGCGCTCGACGTAGCCGGATCGGTGACGCCTTCGACGGAAGCCTCGGTGACGCGCCCTTCGGCTGATATGGTCATTCGGACGAGGGCGCTTTCGGGCCGCGCGTCATTCTTATCGGGAAAATAGGGCGACGGATGCACCACCGGAAACACCTCGCGGCTCTGGCCGGCAAATTTCTTCAGATAATCCGGCGTGGCTTCCTGGAGCTGATGCACTTCCTGCGCGTGATAGTAAGCCCAGGCCGGTTGCATGACGTTGGTAGTAATTTCCCGGCCCTGCGCGTCGAAGAGCTGCACAAAACAGTCCATGTCGGGGACCACATCTATCAGCACCAAGGCCTCTTCAACGCGGGTGGCGATGCCGGCTTTCAACTCGGGCAGTTCACGAGCGAGAAAAAAGGTCTTGGGCCACTGGTCCTTGTCGCGCTCGGTCTGGGGTATGGTGGCGCTGACCAACAGAAAGGCTCCGCTCAAGTCGGCTTCCGATTTCAACGTCATTTTTACCAATAGAGAACGCGCCTTCATGTCTATGCGGATGACACGGTTCGGATTGCTATGGAGAAAATGAAATGCGACCTCCACGTGATTGGCCCCAAAGGCCGGTGCCCGTTCAGGATAATAGGTTATGCGTTGTTTGATGAGCTGTTCATGGCCGTCGATCAGCGCAACCGGATCCGACCCCTCCACCCGCAGCACAGGCTGTGGCCTGTCCTTGTAGACGATATTCAGCCGGGTGGGATGGGGTGGCGGTGCGGCTTGGATGGTTACCGCACATAGGCAGAACAAGGTCAGCCAACGGAAGATCGATTTCATGGGTTACAGCGGATTACTGTTTAGACGCGTGAATCGGCCGCTTCCGTTACCGGCGCTTTAAACCGTATCAACATTTACCCGGAGCACTCATGCGAGCCGCGAGCTTACAATTTGGCTACGGCTACTTTTTCGAGCGTCTGTAAATCTACATCGTGACCCAGTCCCGGGGCTTCCGGGGCGCGCACGTGTGCGTCGGGTCCAATCCGCGATTCGAACACCACGGGATTCCCCATCACGAGCGTCTCGTAGTAATGGTTGTTCCGGATCGCGAGGCAGAGGTGGATGTTTTCCACGCCCATGCCGTGGACCTCGACGCTGAGTTGAAATGAATCCGCGAGGTGCGCCACCCGCAGCGCACCGGTGATGCCGCCCTTGTAGAACCAACTCGTGCGCACCATGTCGGCCGCGCCCTGCATGATGAAGTCGGCGACGTTATAGTGACAGCCATCGGACGTCTCCGCCGCGAGCACCGGGATGTCGAGCTGCTCACACAGCCGTTTGTAGGCATTGATGCTGAACTCGCGCATCGGCTCTTCATACCAAAGATAATCCGCGTCCTCGAGTGCCCGGCCGAGGTAGAGCGACTCGTAGGGATCGAAACCCGCGGAGCCGTCATACATCAGCGCGATTTCCGGCCCGACATGTTTGCGCAAAGCCTGGCAGAGCGCGGCGTCCTTGCGCGCATCGCCCCACGCGTGAAGCTTGATCGCCTTGAAGCCGCGGGCGAGACACTG
This sequence comes from Cephaloticoccus sp., assembly GCA_030833445.1. Lineage (GTDB taxonomy): Bacteria > Verrucomicrobiota > Verrucomicrobiia > Opitutales > Opitutaceae > Cephaloticoccus. Next base: position 217,966 of record JAURHD010000001.1, read on the forward strand.
GTCGGCCACGTCAAGAAACTCTTCGGTGGTGGAATACGTTACCGTGCTCGCGTAGGCTTCGATCGAATCGCGATAGCCGCCGAGCAATTGATAGAGGGGCAGGTTGGCGGCCTTGGCGGTGATGTCCCACAGTGCCGCGTCTACCACGCCCATCATGTAGATGGGAAATTCTTCCAACCGGTCCAACTCCCACACCTCGTGCCAGAGCAGTTCCTTCATCAGCGGATTCTTGCCGAGCAGCATCGGTTTCAGGCGGCGTTCGATCAGGTCGAGGGCGATCGGCCCGCGCACCGCGCAACTCCAACCCTCGATCCCCGCGTCCGTGACGATCCGCAGCCACGTTTGCTCAATGACCGGATCGCTGCCCGGCAGGCCCTTGCGCCAGACAAAGGAAACCTTTGGCTGGGTCTTCGTGGTATAGGCGTGGACGGCGATGATTTTCATGGGGCGGGGTGGTGGGTTTTTCGGGGTTTGCGGGCAAAAATGCAATCACGCAGCAATGATATATTCCCGCGAATTACGCGAATGGGCGCGGATAATTCTTCAATCCATTCTATATCAGTAGGGAGGTGGGTCAGCTATCTGCGTTCATCCGTGCAATCCGCGGAAAGAATAGGAAATCTTTAATTTTCTTCACGACAGAGAGGAGCTGGGCGGTTAAGCCTACGAGTCTATGTTCGACCTTACAGACAAAGCGGCGTTGGTCACGGGAGCGGGTTCCGGAATCGGCCGGGCGATTGCCCAGCGGTTTGCGAAAGCGGGTGCCATCGTCCACGTCGGCGATCTCAACGAAGCCGCCGGCACCGAGACGGTGCAACTCATCAAGGCCGCAGGTGGGCGCGCCGAATTTGTGAGCCTGGACGTAGCCGATGAAGCCTCCGTGGCCGCGGCGGCGAAGCAAATCGGTGAACTCGACATCTTGGTGAACAACGCGGGCATCGGCCACGTCGGCACCATTCTGCAGACCAATGCGGAGGACATGGACCGGCTTTATCGCGTGAATGTGCGCGGTGTGTTCAGTGTCACCAAGGCATTTATCGGCGGCATGATCGAACGCCGGGCCGGCAGCATCATCAACATCGCCTCGATCGGCGGCATCGTGGGGGTGCGCGACCGCTTTGCCTACGTGACGACCAAGTTTGCCGTCGTCGGCATCACCAAGCAGCTCGCGCTCGATCACTCGGCAAGCGGCGTGCGCTGCAACTGCATTTGTCCCGGCCGCGTCGAAACGCCGTTTGTGCAGGCGCGACTCAAGGAATATCCGGATCCCGAACAAGCCTATCGCGAGATGAGTGCCACGCAGTTGATCGGTCGCATGGGTCGGCCGGAAGAGATCGCCGCCGCGGCGCATTATCTTGCGAGCGATGAAGCGGCGCTTGTCACCGGGTCTTCGTTGGTCGCGGATGGTGGCTGGAGTGTGGGCAAATAAGGCGGCATGATTTCCTCAAGGCCCACGCGGCGAACGGATTTCGGCCCGAGTCCCAAGTTGGATGAACTGGGTCTCGGCAGAAATCGGCTGGCGCTGGGCTTGGCCGGACTGGGCGGGGCGTGGGGACCGGTGGATGAAGACGAATCGCTCGCGACCATTTTGCATGCACTGGAAAAGGGGATTCGGGTTTTTGATACGGCCCCGGCTTACGGCACTTCCGAAAAACTATTGGGCCGGGCTTTGGCCCAGTGGCATGGCCCAAGCCCTGTGATCAGCACCAAGGTGGGTCGGCTGCCGGGTCGCGATTCGCATGATGAAAATCATGATTTTTCCGAGCGAGGGATTCGCCGCAGTTTGGAACGGAGCCTGGAGATGCTGGGGGTGCCTCGGGTTAATTTGCTATTCTTGCACGAACCCCAACGGGTGCCCATGGCTGAACGTCCCGGGGTGGTGGGGACCCTCCAACAACTGCAAGCCGAGGGCTTGGTCGGGCACTTGGGCATCGCCGGCGGCCACGGTGCCGATTGGGACGGACTGGTTGAAAGCGGGGCATTTGCGGTGGTGATGCTCTTCCGCCGAATCGACCCGTGCATCCTCAATGGGGTGGCCGAGGATTTGCCGCGGTTGCATCGCGCGGGTTTGGCGACTTATGGCGCAAGCCCGTTGCACATGGGCTTGCTGGGTGCACGACACGCGGAGTTTCTGCGCGACGAACCCGATTGGGTTTGGGCTCCACAGAGAGCTCGCGCGATTCAGCTGAAAACTTTGGCCGAAAAAAACAGACTTTCCCTTGCGACCTTGGCGCATCGCTTCACCTTCAGCGTGAACGAACTCGACCGTGTGGTCATCGGTGCCGGCAACCGGCGTGAATTGGAATCAGCCTGGGCGGATTTCGAGGCGGGCCCCCTGCCAGTCGAGCTGTTCGATGCCGTCTGCCAAATCAATTTTACTTCATGATCCAACTCCGCGACTCCGAACTCTTCCGCATCCAACTCAAGGCCCGCATGCCGTTTCGCTATGGCATCGCGACAATGACCGAGGTGCCGCATGTGTTCCTGCGTCTGACCTTTGATTTTGACGGCACACCGGCGACGGGTGTGTCGGCGGATCACCTGCCGCCGAAATGGTTCACCAAGGATCCCAAGCGCGCCCTGGACGAAGAGATTGAAGAGATGTTGCTCGTGCTGCGCACGGCGGTGGTAAACGCGCGCCAACTCAGCGCAGCCACGCCGTTTGCCTTCTGGCGCGAACTCTATGCGGCGCAAGCCGCGTGGGGGGTGACGAATAAGATCCCGCCGCTGCTTGCCCAATTCGGCGTGACGTTGGTCGAGCGCGCCTTGATCGATGCTTTCTGTCGTCATACCAAGACAACCCTCGCGACGGCGCTGCACGAGAACACCTTCGGGATTGAGCTGGGGGATATTCACGCATCACTCGCCGGCACGGCTCCCGCTGATTGGCTGCCGGCGCAACCGCCGGTCCGAGTCTTTGCCCGGCACACGGTTGGACTCTCCGATGCATTAACTGATGAGGAAATTCCGGCCGACGAAAAAGTGGCGGATGGCCTGCCGCAATCACTCGTGGCCTGTATCCGGTTTTACGGCATGCGGCATTTCAAGTTGAAGATCAACGGCGAGTCAGCGCGTGACCAACAAAGGCTCGCGCAGATGGCGAAGATTTTTGCCGCGGAGTGCGGCGACGACTACGCTTTTTCGCTCGATGGCAACGAGAGCTTCCACGAAGTTTCCGCGTTCAAGGACTACGTCACGAATTTACGCGCAAACGTTGGCGATGACGCCTTTTGGTCCAAGCTGTTGTTCATTGAACAACCCTGGCACCGCAGCGTGGCGCTCTCACCCGCGATCGGCGAACTCGCCGCGGCATGGCCGGACCGTCCGCCGATCATCATTGATGAATCGGATGCCGAAATCACAAGCCTGCCGACCGCGTTGTCATTGGGCTATGCCGGCACCAGCCACAAGAATTGCAAAGGCGTGTTCAAGGGCGCGGCCAACGCGTGCCTGCTGGCGCAGCGTCGTTCACGGGGCGAGACCTCGATGATGAGCGGCGAGGATCTTTCTAATGTGGCTCCCGTGGCCGTGTTGCAGGATCTCGCGGCGCAGGCCTGCTTCGGCATCACCAGTGTCGAGCGCAACGGGCACCACTACTTCGCGGGCCTCGCCCAGTTTCCGGCCGCCTTGCAGCAGCACATGCTCACGCACCACGCCGATCTCTTTGTCAAAACGGACGCTGGATGGCCGCGGCTCAACGTCGATCATGGTCACCTCGAACTCGGTTCCGTGCTGGCGGCGCCCTTTGGTTATGCGGGCGACTTGGACTTGTCGGCGATCGCCATCAAATCGCTCTGATTCTTCCGGTCAGCCGGTAAAGCGCTGGCGGTGGCGCTCGCGGTGGGTCGACGGCGTTTCTGAAAAGTATCCGGTAAAGGCACGGTGAAACGCGACGACATCGGTGTAGCCGGTCTCGGCGGCGATAGTCTTGATCGGCGCCGTGCCACCGGTGAGCAACTGTCGCGCGTGCTCCATCCGCATCTCCAGCAAAAACCGCCTGGGATTGCTCGCCCGCGCGGCGAGAAAGGCTCGCAGTTTTTCCGGTGACAGGCCGACCCGGCGGGCCAGTTCAGCCACCGTTGGGGGTTGCAAGGGATTTTGCCGAAACTCACGTCGCCAGACCGCGAGCATTTCGCGTCCGGCGCGCAGCGGACCCTGCCCAGCCGGCTTCGATTCCAGTTGTTCGAGAATCATGGCCAGGTTCAATTCGCGCAATCGACCGAGGGCCTTGGTCTGCGGCTCCGCGCCCAAGGCGATCGCCCGCTCGATGTCGCGCACCACTGCGGTTTTGGCCAAGCCCCGATAGACGCGGTGACCGTTTTTTCGGCCGACGAATCGTCGAATCGAGACCGGCAGCTCGTCGTTCACCTCGCAGGTAAAATGCTGCACGGAAGCAAAGGCGGTAGGGGTGATGGCTTTGCCAGCAAAGGGCGTGTGGGGAAAAATGAGCACGCCGTCCCCGCCGGTCAGTTCAACGGGTTTGCCGCGACCGATCCGGATCGTGACTCGCCCGGTGTGAATCCACAGCAAATCGAAGTGCGGCCACTTGTTCGGTCCGATCCGGTGACCGGGATGAAACTGGCCGAAGTCGTGCAGCAGAAAACGCATTCGGGAACTATCAATACAACCGCAATTCTATCAATTGCGACCTTCAAGGCAGTTCGGTATGCTGGAGCCGTCAGTTGTTTCACTCCCCGCAGCAATCAGCCGAACCCCTTTATCCCATGCTCTTCGAAAAGAATCTGGCGCCCCAATGGCACTTTGCCCCCGAGATACTCCAACAATATAAACAGCAAGGCTATGTGCGAGTGCCCGGTTTTCTGAATGCCGAGGAGACAGCCCAGGTGAAAACCAATCTGCGCCGCTATATCGACGAGGTGATTCCGCGGATGCCCGCCAACGAGGTCTTTTACGAGGACAAGGCCGACCGGTCCTCCCTCAAGCAAATCCAGCGAATGTATCAATGGGACGATTTTTTCGAGCAGCTGTTCTTGAAGAGCCGGTTCTTTGCGCTCGCGGAGTTTCTGCTCGGCCGCCCCGCGGTCGGCCGGAACATGCAATACTTCAACAAGCCGCCCAAGGTCGGCGCGCCCACCCCGCCACACCAAGACGGGCATTACTGGATGATCAAACCGATCGAAGGACTCACCATGTGGCTCGCGTTGGAAAAGGTGGACGAGGAAAACGGCTGCGTGCGCTACATCCCGGGTTCGCATCTGGCCGGCCACCGGACGCACGGCAAAACCGGCACGCTCGGATTTTCGCAGGGCATCACGGATTACGGTGAGGCCGACAAGGCACAGGAGGTCTGCATGCGGGCCGAGGCCGGCGACCTGCTGGTGCACGAGGCATTCGCCATTCACCGCGCCGACGGCAATCGTTCCGCCGATCGCACGCGCCAGGCGCTGGGCTTCATCTATTACTCGGCCCGTGCCCGCGAAAATGAGGCGGAGATCCGTGAGTATCAGGCCAACATGAAGCGCGAGATGGCGGAGCAGGGCAAACTCTGAGCGTGCCCCCGGTCGGCGGACTCAGGTCAGCAGTGACAGACAATGCTCCGTCAATTGGTGCGCATCCGGATAGGCTTCGACATCACAAACCGGCAGGTCCAGTTGCGCACAGGCGGCGACCATCTGCCGGTTGTAGAGGAGGGTGCGGGCGAGGAATTTGTCGGTCAGGTATTTCCCGGTGGGCGTGGCCTCGGCGTAACGACTCTCCGCGTGAATCCGCGCGGTTAATAGCTCATCGCTCGCGGTCAGCCAGAGTGCCTTGACCCCCTCGAGATCGAGCTCGGCCACTTCCGCCGGCCAGAGGGCGGAGCCCTCCAGCACCAAGGGCCCGGCGGCATCATCGGTGGCGTGCACATGAATAAGCTCCGCCACCTGCGGCAGCACGTTCTGCCGATAATGCGCGAGCACATCCTCGATCAGTTCCTCGGGCGAAAGCTCCGCGTAATGCGCCGCGACGTGTGGTTTCACCTCCCCTTGGTGATTCCATGGCCGGCCCGGGTGACGCGCGAGCTTGTCGGTCGAGCGCCACGCCCAGCCGAGTCTGCCGGCCACCGCCTCGGCAAGCGTGGACTTGCCCGCATGCGACGAGCCGCCGATGAGGATGACCCGGGTGGAATCCAGCATGAGCGGGATGCTCAGTTCGCGCCGATGCGCTTGACCATCACGGTGACGTCTTCGCCGGGGGGGCGGGGGTTGTGCGTCCAGGCGTTGTCCGGATCCGAACCGCGGCAGAGAATCGCGCCTTGGCCCCAGGCTGGATTTAGTTTCCGGACACTGACCGGGCAGTAACGAATAGTCAGACCGCAACGGCGGCGATCCGAACTGTTGGGGTCCGAGCCGTGGGCCAGCATGTCGGCATGCAGGGAAAATTCTCCGGCCTTGAGTTCGTCATACACCGGCTGACCGAGGGATTCGGTATCTTCGATTTCCTGATTAAGCACTGCTTGGCCGGTGACATCGCGCCATTTCAGGTGACCTTTGTTGTGGCTGCGCGGAATAAACTTCATCGCGGCATTTTCTTGATCGGCATGATCGATCGCCAGCCACACGGTGACGGTGCGCGCCGGGGTGAACGGCCAATAGGACGCGTCTTGGTGCCACGCGACCTTGCGCGGATCGTGCGGTTGCTTGCAGAAAAAATGCGTGCCCCAAGCGATGATGTCCGGGCCGATAATATCCTGCACGCAATCGAGGATGAAAGGATTCATCACGATGTCGTAGAGACCCTGGCAGCAGACCTGGAACCCGTTGACCGAATAGGCGTCGAGGTCGGGGCGCTGCGTCTGCACCTTGAGGAGCAGGTCGTCGAAGTAAGTGCGGTTCGCATCGGCCTCCGCTTGGTTGTAGGCTCGGAAAGGGGCGACGTAGCCCTCGGCGTTATAAAAGGCGATCTGCTCGCGGGAGAGCCGCAGCGGCGACTCGTTGATCGTGGGAGCAAAGCTCAGATCGCGTTCTTCCTTGGTCGGGGTATCCATGGTGCGGATTTACTTAGGCAGCGGATTCGCGTTTGCCAAGCCGTAGACGACGAAATTGGCAAACAGGACATCTTGGGCCACGGACGGGTCTCGGGATTAGCCGCAAAGAGGCGCAAAAATCAGAAGTCCGCTTCCGTGTATTCCGTGGTGAAAACAAATGCGTGGCCCTCAGGCGAAGTCGACCTTCACCGCCGCGCGTTCGAAGTCGGTGGCTTGAAACAGGGGTTCGGGTTGCATGTGGACCAAGCCCGCCACCCAACGGTCAGGAACAATTTCAAGCCGGTTGGCAAACTCCGTGGCGATGTCGTTGTAATAAGCGCGCGCCAGGGCGATGCGCTGTTCCGTCTCCACCAACTCGGTCTGAAGTGTGGCAAAACCAGCTTGGGCGGTGATGGCGGGATACTTCTCCGCGACCACCCGCAGCGTGCCGGCGAGCCCCGCGAAATCCGGTCCGGCGGCTCCGGGTGCCGTGGCCTGATTTTGCGTGCGCAGTTGGGTCACCGCGGTTTGCACCTCCTTTTCTTGCGCGCTGAGTCCGATGAGGATGGCGGAGAGGCGGGGGATGAGGTCGTGCCGGCGTTTCAATTGCACGTCGATCAGGGACCAACCTTGGCGGACGCGCTGGCGCAACCCGACGATGCTGTTAAAAACCATCCACACCCAGCCCACGCCCCAAACCAGCACGTAGACCAAGGGAGGAAACCCGACCAAGCGTCGCAGCAGATCGGGCCAGTCCACGGCCTTGTCCGCTAGCACGGCGATCAGCGGAGCGCAGGTGATCAGGAAACCCAGCAGGCCCCAGCACCACGCCCAACGTCCCATGGCCGCCTGCACCTTTTCCTCTCCGCGGGTGGAGATGAGAAATATTTCCGCATCCTTATTGGCCGCGATCTCCGGGGCGACGATGTCAGCCCGCTCCCGGGCCGGGCCGATCAGGTAAAGCGGTGCATGCAAGGGAATGCCCTCCTCGATAAAACGCCGGCGACCGTCGGAATTCGCCACCGCATGCGCCGGCCCCTTGCCATAATAAAGCGGATCGCCGCGTCCCACCGTCCGGGAGAAGAAGCTCTGTGTTTCCAGCTTGGCTCCGGTCGGTCGGACCAGGATCACGCCGGTATCGTCCTGCAGATAAAACGGAATACTTTCGCAGCCGTCGGCGACGGTGGTCCAACCACTTTCCCGCCGTGTGCGGGTGTGCGACTTTCCATCCTTGTCGGTGTTGGTCTCAGTGACCATGCGGGACCACGATTCCTCAACCTTCCACTGGTAGTGAACGTTGGGCAATGCGGCCAGAAAACTGGTCAATGGTTCGGCGGCCTCCGCGGTGCCCTTGAGCTCGGTCATGCCGATAAAGACCCCGAGGGTCTTGGAAGTGGGCGTATCGGCGAGCAAGCGCCGCCGGCGCAATCCGCGCAGGTTGCCCCATAGACAAAGCAGGCAGGCGATGCCTCCGCCAATCAGCCAGCCCACATAGTCATGCATGGCGTGTTTTCTGGAGGGGAAGACACGGCATGCCAAGCCGCTTCCCCGCACCGACCGACCCGGCGGTTGCCCGGCATTCACTCACCTCAGTCCAGGACCGCGCCTTCGGCCCGCAGCAGCTCGCGCAGCACCGAGCGATGGCAATACGCTTCGTCCTCGCAGTAACACCCAATCGAAAAATCCGTCGTGTGCGAGAGCTTGGCAAGCAGAGCCAGATCGTGCTTCGCCGCGGGCGCGGCCATCTCGGCCTTGAACTTTTTCACAAATGCCGACTACTGCACCGGGGTTTCGGCCGCCAGCGCTTGCTGCATCAATGGCAGGCTCGGCGCCAGGTTGGGAAACCACACGTCATACCAGTTCTGCCGGGCAAACTCGCTCTTGGGCACGCCCCGTGGCGGCCGGCGCACCGTGCCGATGCGCAATCCCTCGCCCGGTAAACGTGGCGTGCCGAGTCGAACAATGCGAAGGCTCATGGGCTGGGAGGTTGCTTTGCCATGGAATGCTCCAAGGCATTCATCGTCGCGAGGAATTCCTTTTCGAGATCCACATCATAGAGTTGGGCGAGGACGAGAATGCTCCAGAGGCAGTCGGAGAGCTCGTGCGCCAGTCTGCGATCGTGATCGGCGATGGCGCGGCGGGTGAGGGCGGCGAGTTCCATGCCGACAGGATTTCTCAATCGTCCTCGGCCTGCAAATGCGCAACCAGTTCCGGTGGGCGCGGCCAGGTGAGCTCGACGTGTTGGGCGGCCAGGCGGCTCCGGAGTTCGGCGGAGGGCACCTCGGCCAATGAGTGGAGGTGGCCGTCGTGGGCCAGCGCCACGGCGGTGCTGGCGACCTGGCCAAGTTGCATCATGGTGCGGGAAAGCCGGCAGCTGGAGGCGGCGATGGAGGAGAAGCTGGCGCCCCGGCAGGCGACCGCAAGGTTGTCGATTTCGGCCGGGAGCAGACAGCGGAACGGCACGCCGTAGGGTTGCTGGAGGTTCCTCGCGCCGCGGCCGGTGTCGGCGCCGTGGGTATCCTTGCAGTGATCGGCGATGGTGATGATGTCGTCGTGGGTCTGGCCGGAGAGACCTGCATCGAGATCGTGTTCGGTGAGTATATACCGACCCTGCAACCTGGGACCCTCGCGCACGCCGAGACCGGGCGCGATCCAGCTCATGCGGAAAGACTGAAATTCGGGAAAGACGCTCTGGAGGTGATGCCAGTGGGCCCGGATGCGCCGGGCACACTCCGCGTAGGCCTTGAGATAACCGAGGGCGATCACCTCCCGGCCCTGCATGGTGGGCAGGGAGTTGATGTTGAAGTCGCCATTCGGATACTGGGTGCAAGAGGCCACCGGGAATTCGGAAGCCCACCAGCAGGTGGCGGGAATGTCCGCCGGCAGCGGTTCGATGCCGGGGTGATCGGTGCGCGTGACGCGGTAGATCAAGGTGGAACCGTTGAGCCGGTCATTGGGTTCGAGCGGGGCGCTGGGTTCCTGGTGCAGGGAGCGGGGCTCCTGGCCGAGCGAGGTGGCGCAACCCGCCCTTTGAGCGACGACGATATCGGCGGTGGCATCGATGTAAAAATCGGCCGACACCGAGTGCCCGCTGCTGAGAGTGAGCGAGCGGATGCGACGATCGCCAACCGCCACCTTGGCGCAGCCTGTGTCCTTCCACACGGTGCAGCAACCGGTCTCGGCCAGCATCGCCTCCATTTCGGCGGCATAGATCTCGGGTTCAAAAGGCACGCCGTGCCAGTGCGTTTGGCGGAAGACACGTTCGCCGTAATCCTCGGGGGCGCCGAATTGCCGTAGCGTGTCGAGGTAGTGCTTCGTCGGATCGATCAGCAGTTCGCCGCCGGGGAAGACGGGTCCGGCGGCGGGGTCAGCCCAACAGATGTGGCGATTGATCGAATAAATCCCAACCGCGTGAGGGATCTTTTTCAGGCGTTTGTAGAGATCGAAGGGGATGCCGGTGCCGCCGACGCCGGTCTCCCACACGTTCACGCCGCAGCGCGTGGCATTTCCTCCCAACCAATCACTCTTTTCCACCAGCAAGACCTTGATGCCGAGCCGGGCGGCCGCGAGGGCAGCGCCGAATCCGCCGGAGCCCGCGCCAACGACAATCAGGTCATAGTGATTCATGGGAGGGCACGATGGCAGCTTGACCCTCAGAGGTCCAGACCGGCCAGGGCTTGGTAATAGATCCAGTGACCAAAATCGTTCGGGTGGTTGATATTGTTGGCCAGCAGATCCTCGGGTCGCTTGCGTGCGGCGAGAGCCTGCCATGCCGCATGGACGTCGACAAAGGCACTGCCGGTGGTCATCGCCACGTCGGCAGTGGCGCGGGCGTAGGCGGCCATTTGGTGGGAGCCGTGCCGCCATTTGGGGTTGGGCGGGAAGGTGGAGTAAAGCACGGTCTCGGCTCCGGTCTCCTTATGGATCCGGTTTACGATTCTGCACAGCTGCTCCTGATAACGCGGCAACGGCACGCAGTCGCGGTTGTGGTCGTTCATGCCGAAGCCGACCAGCACGAGGTCAGGTTTGGTGGGGATGACCTTTTCATCGAGCCGTTCCAGACCCTGCGTCGTGCTGTCGCCGCCGGTGGCGGCATTGGTGGCGCGAATCTTCGCCTGCGGGTATTTCGCCGCCAATTCGTCGACCCAGCGCTGCCAGAAGATGAGGTGGGGCGCACTGGCTTCACCGCCCCAGGTGATGCTGTCGCCATAGGCCACAACGCTGATCGCTTGGCCGGCAGTCAGTCGGGCGCGGGTGGCGGCCAGGACCTTCGTGCGTTCGGTCGGAACCGGAAAGTTGAAGTCGGTGGCGGTTTCGTAATCGGCATACGCAAAGAACGCCAGGTTGCCATAACCGGGAAAGTCGATGTGGTCGAAGTCATCGCGACCGTGCAGGACGTTGGTCCGAAAGTCGGGCAAGCGCGAATCGGAGAGGCGGGTGATGGTGCCGGCGCCAAGGTCGACGCGGAAATCTCGGCCCTCGATGTAAGCGATTGTCCCGGCGGTCGGCTCATAGGTGCTGCGGAGGCGCACGGACGAGCCCGGGCGGGGAATGAAAGCAAGCGGGGAGGGCGTTTCACCGAAAAAGACCAGGGATTCGCCGACGAGATGCATGCAGGGTGGCGAGCAATGTCTCCCCGCCGCCTGCAGGGGTCAATGTCGGGTTGAAAGGGTGGAAAACGGGCGTGAATACGGACGGTCCGAATTGCATGGGGTTGCCAGTCAGGCCGGCATCGGATGCCGATGTTGCCGGTGCAAACCCCCACTACCCCCGCCGCATCCCCGCGAAAGACCTGGACCATAGGCACGCTGACCTACACCACCGGCGCGCTCGTCGTGCTGTTCTGCTGGTTGCTCTGGGGTGATTTCGCGTGGCAGTTGAAGGAGCGGTCCGCCGCGCCGGTCGTGCAGATCATGCTGCGGTTGTTCAAGGCCTCGGATTTTCTCACCGGATTGTTTCTGCTGTCGCTGCCGGCGATGATCGGGCTGATTCTCGGGCCGATCATCAGTTATCGCAGTGACCGGCATCGCGGGCGTTGGGGGCGGCGTATTCCATATCTGTTAATCACGACCCCGATGGCGACGCTCTCGATGTATGGGATCGCGTTGAGTCCGAAGCTCGGCACGTGGCTGCATGACGCGATGGGGTGGGGGCCGGATTCGCTCAACCTCGCCATTATTGTCATGATGGGGTTGTCGTGGACCGTGTTCGAATTTGCGACGATCACGGCCAACGCGGTGTTCGGCGGTCTGGTGAATGACGTCGTGCCGCACGAATTGCTCGGGCGGTTCTTCGGCTTATTCCGCGCGGTGAGTTTGGGCACGGGCATGTTCTTTAACTATTACCTGATCGGCCACACCAAGGAGCACTACCTGCCGATCATCGTCGGCATCGGCACGGTCTATGGCGTTGGCTTTGCCCTGATGTGCTTCTTTGTGAAGGAAGGGGAGTATCCGCCGCCCGATGAGGTCGCGGACGGCCAGCCGAAGGGCGTGTGGGCGGCAGCCAAGACCTATGCCCGCGAGTGTTTCACCAACTCCTATTATTGGTGGGTATTTGCCGCGATGTCGCTGGGCATGCTGTCGCTGGTCCCGGTCAACCTGTTCTCGGTTTATACGGCGGAGAGTTTCGGGCTCACGATGGAAGGCTACGGCAAATACATCGTGGTGACCTATGCGTGCTCGCTGGTGCTGGCGTATCCCTTGGGCTGGCTGGCCGATCGCATCCACGCGGTGCGCATGGCGGTCATCACCATGCTGCTCTACACGCTGGTGATGTTTGTCGGTTATGCCGTGCTGGCCGGTCCGAAAAGTTTCGGGACGATTTTCCTCATTCACGGGGTGGTCTCGGGTTGCTACTTTACCGGCGCGGCGGCGATGGGGCAGATGCTGTTTCCCAAGCTCAAGTTTGCGCAATTCGCGTCCGCGGGCGGGATGATCCTCGCGGTGTGCAACATCATCCTGGGTCCGTTGATGGGTGAAATCCTCGACCGGTTGAACCACGACTACCGCTACACCTTTCTCGCCGGCGGCATCCTCGCCTTCGCGGCGCTGGTCAGCAACTGGGTGGTGTATCGCCGCTTCATGAAGCTCGGTGGGCCGCGCGGCTACGTCGCGCCGTGAGCTGATTATTTGAATCTGGAACTCAGGAACGGCCGGAAACTACCGGAGTGATTTTTCCAGTTTTCCTGATTTCCACATTCATAAATGGAGCAGGTTTGCCTGCGATGGCATTTACCTTTATTGAGTCAGTGTCGTGACCTTGAAATTGCGGATGACGAGGTGGCTGTTGACGGTGCGGAACCCGAAACGGCCGCGGGTGAGCGGAGCCGGATCATCGTAGGCAAAGACCAGTTCGCCGTCCCGCCAGTATTCGGCGCGCCCATCGCGCGCCACGAGGCGGATGTGATATACCCGATTAGGCTCGAGCAAATGGGTGGGATCCGTGAGATCGTGTCCGGGGAGCAATGGCCGTTCGCCGGTGCCCAGGTAACGCCGGAAGCGGGTGGTCGTGTTGCGGTTGCCCCCGTAGCCCACGTAATAGAGGGCCAGGGAGTCGTAATCAGCGAATTTGCCCGTGCGAGGGTTGGCCGGGTGCAGCAAGTCGCCGGCGGGGTCGGTCGCCATCCAGAAACAGTTGAGGTCGGAGAGCCGGTCGTGGGGACCGTCGTTCATGACCACCATCGCCTCGTAGGAAATCTCGACCGGGGCAGTCAGGGCGTGCCGATACCAGACGGTGCAGCCGCCGACATCCTCGATGACGAGTGCGCCGTCATGCGCGTAAACGTTGCCGCCGGGCATTTGCTCGACCAGCCAGTCGGTGAGGTTGGCATCGAAGGAGGGAGTTTCTTCTGCGGACATCGGGGCGCAGGCTAACACGAAGGCGGCGAGCAGGCTAAGCTTATTCCAGTTCACTGAGTTTTTTAGCGGAGGGTTTGAGCGGCACCAGATCGGTGAGGGTGACGGGTTTATTGCGACGGATCGATTCCACGGCGGCGATGCCCACGATGATCGAGGCGGCGCCCTGTTCGTGTCCGGCAATGCGAGTCGGCACGAGACAAATTGCGGGCCGAAGTCGTGGAGAAAATGATGCAGCCGCCGAAGCAATCGGTAGTGCGGACGGATCTGCCCGCATGCTCCCAAGGGAGCCTGGAAATCGTAGTTCTTCACCGGCAGGTCGTTCCAGTTGGTGAAGGCGGTGTCCTGGCTCTCCATCAACCGCGTGCGGTGCCCGGTCGGATTGGTGCCCCCATGATACATGTAGTAACCGGGTGAGTTGGAGCCGGAGCCGAGCTTGACCAGGGTGGTTGCCAGGATGTCGCGAGGATCGATCCGGATGCGCCGATGGTAACTGCTCATCATGCCGCCACCGATTTCGCAGGTGAGGTAGGGATAGCGCGTCACATCCGGATCGTCGGTCGTGTCGCGGCGCCCCAAGGCTTCGTTCGCAATATTGGCGTCGGTGCGTTGCGTGGAGAAATGGAAACCCGACCAATACAGCCCGGGCATCCCGGTGGTCTCGCGATCCCAAAACCCTTCGGCATACACGCCGTAGAGCGGGATGAATTCGCCGAAAGGCAAGGGCGTGCTCAGGGCTGGCCAGCCGGTGCGGGTGTAGAGCGGCACGTCGAGCCCGGCGTCTAGGGCCATCTGTTTGAGCGTGAGCAGATGCGCGGCCGGGCCGGCGTATTCGTTTTCGATCTGCACGCCGAATACGGGACCGCCGTCCTTCCACAATAGCCCCCGCAATTGCGTCGCGATCTGCGCATAAAACTTCCGCGTCGCGGTCAGATAAACAGGATCATCCGCGCGCACTTCGCCCGCGGCGGCGAGCAACCAGTCCGGCAGGCCGCCGTGCCTCACTTCGCCATGACACCACGGCCCAATGCGCACGATGACTTTTAGTCCGGCGTGCTCTGCGAGTTCGATGAAATGCCGCAGGTCCTTGTCGCCGGACCATTCCCAGTGTCCGGCGATTTCCTCGTGGTGAATCCAAAAAACATAACTCGCCACGATCTCGATGCCGCCCTGCTTGATCTTGGCCAGTTCCTGCGCCCAGTCGGCGATGGGGTAACGCGAAAAATGAAATTCACCCATGGCGGGCGCCCAGCGCCGGCCATTCAGAAGCAAACTGCAGGTATCCACGTTTAGGGTGTCCCCGTTGGGTGCCTGATCCGTGCCCATTTGAAAATTGCACGGCTCAGTCGGGAGGGACGCCGGCAAGGCAAGGGTTAGCAGCGCGGGGGGGCATGAGGTGAGGTGGCGCAGGACCACCGCCTTATGATCCCGGGGATTCCCGGTGGCGCGAACCGGGGTGATTCAGACAGTGGGAAGGGGAAAAGACCAAACCGATTTGAATGTGGAACTCAGGAACGGCTGGGAAATACCACGGATCAGAAAGTCCCGTTCCAGCTTTCCTGAGTTCCACATTCAACCGGATCGGAAAAATGCAGAGGCGGGATCAGGCGATCCCGCCCTACAGTTTGAGTATGACCACGGATTTGGCGGGAAGCTCGACGGTGAGTTGGCCGCCGTCCAGTTTCGCGCCGGTGAAGTCCGCCGGCTTGATGGCCTCCGGATGGTCGAAGGTGTTGTGGGTGTTCATCGCCGGGGCGGTGAGCACGCGGCCGGAGACTTTGTCGGCGGAGATGCCGGTGAGCGCGCACTGCACGGTGATGGCGTGGTGCGGATTTGTGTTCACGAGCGAGAGATGGACCCGCCCGGCGGCGTTACGCGAGGCCGACGCACTGACCGCGGGAATCTTCTCCTGGCCAAATGCATAATCCGGCGTGGTCAGCGTGACCGGGATCACCGTCGCGCCTTGATGCACCTTGAACATTTCGAAGACGTGGTAAGTCGGCGTCAGCAGCATGCGCGGACCGTCGGTCAGCACCATGGCCTGCAGCACGTTGATGGTCTGCGCGATGTTGGTCATCGTGACGCGATCGGCATGTGCGTGGAAGATGTGAAAGTTGAGCCCGGCGACGATGGCATCGCGCAGCGTGCTCTGCTGGTAAAGGAACCCGGGGTTGGTGCCGGGTTCGACGTTATACCAAGTGCCCCATTCATCGATGATCATGCCGACGCGTTTCGCCGGATCGTGTTGATCCATGATGGCGCCGTGCTTGGTGATCAGCTCCTCCATGAAGAGGGTCTTGCGCAGGGTGGTGATCCAGAGGTCCTCGCCGAATTCGGTGGCCGAGCCCTTGTTCTGCCAGCTGTCATTGGGCAGGGTGTAGTAGTGCAGCGAAAGTCCGTGCATGAGCGGCGCGGCCTTCTTCATCAGCACTTCCGTCCAGTTGTAGTCACTGCCGTTGGCCCCGCAGGCGTAGCGCTGGATCGGGTGGGTGGGGCGGTAGTTTTTGACGAAGGTGTTATAGCGGCGGTATTGGTCGGAATAATATTCCGGCGTCATGTTGCCGCCGCAGCCCCAGCTCTCGTTGCCGACGCCGAAGTAGCGCACCACCCACGGTTCGTCGCGGCCGTTGGCGCGGCGCAGGTTGGCCATCGGCGAAATCGCGTCGGAGGTCATATACTCGACCCATTCCATCATTTCCTGGACCGTGCCGCTGCCGACATTACCGCAGATGTAGGCGTCGCAGCCGAGCTGGCCGACGAGGTCCATGAACTCGTGGGTGCCAAAATGGTTGTTTTCGACGACGTTGCCCCAATGCGTGTTGATCATCGCTGGGCGCGACTCGCGCGGACCGATGCCATCCTTCCAATGATACTCGTCGGCGAAGCAACCGCCCGGCCAGCGCAGCACCGGGATGTCGAGTTGCTTCAGGGCGGCGATCACGTCGTTGCGGATACCGCGGGTATTGGGAATCGGCGAATCGGAGCCGACCCAGACGCCCTCGTAAATGCAGCGACCGAGATGCTCGGCGAAATGACCGTAGACATTGCGGTTGATGACGGGGCCGGTTTGACCGGCATCCAATTTGAGCACGGCGGGAGCTGAGGTAGGGGAAGAGGCCATAGGAAAAGTGGACAGGGTTGAGGTGAACGAGAAATTAGATTCAGCGCATCGGGTTGCACGAACTGGAGTTTCGGACAGTCCATGCGGCACTCGATGAGATGCGAACACTCCGAATACAAGGGGCTTCCCGTGTCGATACGAATACGCCTAGCTTAGCGGATACCCCATGAAAAAACTCCAATCTTTGGCTACGGCACAAGGGGGTGGATTTCAGCCAAAGTTGATCTGTGATTCTGTTGGCCAATGTATGGCGGCTGTGCGGACGGGGAGTTACGCGGCGGTGATCCCAACGCAGGCATGGGAGAATGATCCTAATCTTGAATGTGAAGTCGTTGATGACATCGGTTTGGCTGATCTGGACCGACCGGTTGTTCTCGCTTGGAGTCGGCGTAATCTTGAATCTATCGGAGAGGCTTTGGAGAAGTATCGTGACAACCTAAAGGTTGCGTTGGTTGAAGAGGCTGCACAGCGAGGCATGACGTAACGCCCAACTTAATGGCCGAGGCTTTTCGTTGGCTTTATGGGCCTCACGATCAAAGAATATCTTGAGAACAAGCACTTACGAAATTGGAAGCAGGAGTTGTCCACCCCCTGATTGGAAGCACAAGCTGTCCAAAGCGGCCAACTACTGGTTCCATCGACACCATGCGAAGCTCGCCGGAGCGAAGCATGGTGGGCCGGGCGGGATTCGAACCCGCAACCAAAGGATTATGAGTCCTCTGCTCTAACCGTTGAGCTACCAGCCCTTAACCAAGGGAGTGTTGCTAGGGGTGCGAATCCGTCGAGTCAATCGCATGAAGCCAGGAATAGTCTGCAGGACTACCGGCATCTGGGCTATCCACAATCCACTCACTGACTTTCGGCATTTCTTTGCGACGCCTTGCATCGATGCTGGTGTGGATATTCCCACCGTGAGCCGCTGGCTGGGACACAAGGGCGGCGGTGCTTTGGCGATGCGCGTCTCTATGGGCACCTACGGCAGGAGCACAGAAATACAGAGTTTAAGAAGCGCTCTTTCAACTGAGCGCAGAATCCTGGAATCGCACTGCTATGCCCAAGAGAGGATGTCACATAATCACTCCAGAGTAATACCATTGACCTTCAACGTGAAGTTCAGGGTCACCGATTCATATATTCCATTATTATGCATAGCTGGTCTGAAATATGCGTGATTGCTGCCTTTGGACGATTTGAACCAGAAAGTTTTCCCATTGATGGTAAGAGGGAGATGCTTAAGTAGGGTCCTTTTCGATTCGACTAGATCCTCACTGACGGGGATTGGAAACTCTATCGTTCCAATCTCATTATCATGAATTATGATTTTACTGGTTTGATACTGGCTACTTAGACCAACTTCCCGCACAGCCCAATAATTGCCTCTCACAGAAGCCATTGCGTCGTAGTATTTCTCGCAGTGGATCTCTTTTCTGATGATCTCTCGATTCTGATATTGGAGCTCAATAACAAAGGTTTTATCAATTGGAATTACGGTTCGAGGGATCTTGGCATCCAAGCCATTGATAAATGTGCATCCCACAAGAAAGCAGACAGATAATCCTACGAAAATCATGGGACCTAGCTTTTTCATATGTTCAGCGATGACGGCGATTCTACCATAGCTGGACAGTTATTAACCACATAAACAAGGAAAGGCCAGTGAGAGCTGGTCTGCATAGCCGGCCAGCGAAAATGCGTTGTTTGCGCCATGAATCCATGAATGGTTTGGCTGATGAAGATTGTTGTTTTGGACGGGCATGTGCTCAACCCCGGTGACTTGGATTGGTCGGCCCTGCAGGCGCTCGGCTCCTGTGAAATCCACGACCGCACCCCGGCGGATCAGATCGTCGCCCGGGCGACCGGCGCCGATGTCGTGCTGACCAACAAGTGTCCCCTGTCCGCAGAAACGATTGCGCAACTGCCCGGCTTGAAGTTCATCGGTGTGCTCGCAACCGGTTACAATGTGGTCGATGTCGCCGCGGCCAAGACACGCGGCATCGCGGTCAGCAATGTGCCGATCTACGGCACGAAGTCCGTCGCCCAGCATGTCTTTGCCTTGATCCTGGAGCATACGCAGCACGTCGGCGCCCACGCCGCGGCGGTGCAAGCAGGGCGCTGGAGCCGCAATCCCGATTGGTGTTTCTGGGACTCCCCGTTGGTCGAGCTCGATGGACGCGTGCTGGGGATTGTCGGCTATGGCCGCATCGGCCAGGCGGTGTCGGACTTGGGCCGGGCCTTTGGCATGCAGGTGATTGTCCACTCGCGCAGTGCCAAGCCCGGGGTGGAGCAGGTGGGGCTCGATGAACTTTTTCAACGCAGCGACGTGGTTTCGCTGCACTGTCCGCTGACTCCCGAAACCGAAGGGCTCGTGAATGCCGCGCGCCTTGGTTTGATGAAGCGCACGGCGTTGCTGGTGAACACCGGCCGCGGGCCGCTGGTCGTCGAGGCCGACCTCGCCGCCACCTTGAACGCCGGACTGATCGGCGGCGCGGCACTGGACGTCTTGTCCACCGAGCCGCCCAAACCCGACAATCCGTTGCCCACCGCCAAGAACTGTTTGGTGACGCCACACTTGGCATGGGCGACGCATGCGGCACGCAGCCGGTTGCTCAACACCGTCGTGGCCAACGTCCGCGCCTTCATCGACGGTTCCCCGCAGAACGTGGTGAACTGAACTGTAGGGCGGGATCGCTGATCCCGCTTGGGCACATGGTGGAGCGGATTGACCCCAATTCGCTCGGCGCGTTGAGTCAACGCGCCCCACCCAAGCCAGCCCCTCGGCGACGCCAGCCATTCACCGCGCCGCGCTTGCGTGCGGGCCGGCCGTGGCATCATGCTGGGTTTTTATGCCCGCCACCCGCAAACCCAAACGTCACCAGCTGGAGCTGACAATGCTCGCCCAGCCGGACGACACAACCTGCGGGCCGACCTGCCTGCAGGCGGTCTACCGCTACTGGGGGGAGAAAGTGGGCCTGCCCGAGGTCATCGCCTCGGTGCCGAAACTCGAAACCGGCGGCACGCTAGGCGTGTTGCTGGGCATCGATGCGCTCAAGCGCGGCTACCGCGTCGAACTCATCACTTACAATCTGCAGGTCTTCGATCCCACTTGGTTTACCAATCCTGACACGGATCTGGCCGCCAAGCTCGAGGCGCAGGCGAAGGCGAAGACCTCACAGAAACTGCGACTCGCCTGCCAGGCCTACGTTGAGTTCCTCCAACTCGGTGGTGTGGTGCGCGCGGCCGTGCTCAGCGGTTCGCTGATCCGCAAGCAGCTCAATCGTAATGTGCCGATCCTGACGGGGCTCAGCTCGACCAATCTGTATCAGGCCTCGCGCGAATATGGACCTGAGGACGAGGACGATGATGTGCGTGGCAGTCCATCGGGGCATTTCGTGGTCTTGAGTGGTTATGACCGCAAACTCCGCCAGGTGCACATCCATGATCCGTTGCAGGCGAACCCGCATTCGCCGACGCGCCGTTATTCCATCAACATCGACCGGGTGATTAACTCCATCCTGCTCGGAGTGCTGACCTACGATGCCAATTTGCTGATGATCGAACCTCCGTCCGAAGCAACCCATGCCTAGCCTCATTGTCGTCAATAATCCGGACCGCTGGCCGTTTGATATTCCCGGCGTCGAAGTCGTCGCGGCGCGCGCCTACCTGACCGATCGCCGCTACACCACGCTGCGGCATGTGCAGGTGTTCAACCTCTGCCGATCCTATGGTTACCAGTCCGTGGGCTACTACGTTTCGCTGCTCGCCGAGGCGCGCGGCCACCGGCCCCAGCCGAGCCTCTCCACCATCCAGGATCTGAAGTCGCCGGTCGTCGCGCGTATACTTTCCGAGGAACTCGACGAGCTCATCCAAAAGTCGCTGGCCCCGATCAAGGGCGATAGCTTTACGCTCAGCATCTACTTCGCGCGCAACATGGCGAAGACCTACGACCGGCTGAGCCTGCAGCTCTACAACCAGTTTCAGTCGCCCTTGCTGCGGGCCCAATTCCTCCGGCGCGACGATCGTTGGGAAATGCGCGACATCAGCCCCGTGGCCGCGAGTGAAATCCCTGAGAATCACCGGCCCTTCGTCGCGGACGTGGCGCGTCAATTCATCGAAGGCCGCCGTCCGGCCAAACCACGCCGCACCCCCCCGCGCTACCATCTCGCGATTCTCTACGATCAGGCGGAGGACAACACGCCGTCGAATTTCAAGGCCATCCAGAAATTCATCAAGGCCGCGGACGCGTTCGATGTCGCCGCCGAGGTGATCACGCGTGACGATTATGCGCGGTTGGGCGAATTCGATGCACTCTTCATTCGCCAGACCACCGCGGTGAATCACTTCACCTTCCGCTTTGCCAGCCGGGCCGAGGCCGAGGGCCTCGTGGTGATCGACGATTCACGCTCGATCCTGCGCTGCACCAACAAGGTCTACCTTGCTGAACTGCTCGAACGGCACGACATCCTTTCACCCAAGACGATCATCGTGCACCGCGACAACCTCGACAGCGTGTGCGCCGAACTGGGTTTTCCGATTATTCTCAAGCAGCCCGACAGCGCGTTTTCGCTGGGCGTAAAAAAGGTGAAGACCCGCGAGGAATTTGATGCGCAGGTGGACGAACTTTTTGAGAAAACCGAACTGCTGGTCGCGCAGGAATTTCTCCAGACCGATTTCGACTGGCGCATCGGTGTGCTCGATCGCAAGCCGATCTACGCCTGCAAATACTTCATGGCGCGCAAGCATTGGCAGATCATCGCCAATGCCGCCGATGGCGATGCCGATTACGGCAAGGTCGAGGCAGTGCCACTGGAGCTCGTGCCACAGCAGGTCGTGCGCACGGCGGTCAAGGCGGCCGACCTGATCGGCGACGGACTCTATGGCGTCGATCTGAAACAGATGGGCCGGCAGTGCTGCGTGATCGAGGTCAACGACAACCCGAGTATTGATGCCGGTTACGAGGACGTCCTGCTCAAGGACAGTCTTTACGAGCGCATCATGGAAGTTTTTGTCCGCCGCATCGAGAAACAGAAGGAACGCCGCTCCGAGGACTGAGCTATGCCGCGTTTTTCTCTCTTCGAACGCTTCGGCGTGGAACTTGAATACATGATCGTCTGGCGCGATGACCTGCGCATCGCCCCCTGGAGCGACCGCGTGCTTATCGACGCCAAGGGCCGGCCGATCTCCGATATCGAGCGCGGGCCGGTTACTTGGTCCAACGAACTGACGGCGCATGTGATCGAATTGAAGACCACCGATCCGGTGACTTCACTCGACGGTTATGCCGCGGCCTTTGCCGGGGAAGTGGCGGAGATCAACCGCCGCCTGGCCGCGCACGGCTCCATGTTGCTGCCCACCGCGATGCACCCGTTGATGCGACCCGAGGAATCGATGCTGTGGTCGCACGACAACAACGACATCTACGCGGCCTTTGACCGCATCTTCGATTGTCGTGGTCACGGCTGGTCGAATTTGCAGAGCGTGCATCTGAATCTGCCGTTTGCGGATGACGCGGAATTTGCGCGGCTGCACGCGGCCATCCGATTGGTGCTGCCGTTGCTCCCGGCGCTGGCGGCCTCGTCGCCGATCGTGGAAGGCGAAGTCACGGGCTATCCTGACAATCGGTTGGCCTATTATCGCAACAACTCCGCCAAGGTGCCGGAACTCTGCGGCCGGGTGATCCCCGAGCCGGTGTATTCCGAAGCGGATTATCACCGCGCGATTTTTGAACCGATTGGTCGGGCGCTGGCCCCGCATGATCCCACCGGCGTGCTGGAGCCGGCGTTCAGCAATTCTCGTGGCGCGATCGCCCGCTTTGAACGCGGTAGCATCGAGATCCGCCTGCTCGATCTACAGGAATGCCCCGCGGCCGATCTCGCGATCGTGCGCACCGTCGTCGCGCTGTTGCGCGAACTCGTGGCCGAGACCTTGGTGCCATTGGCCGACCAACAGGCCGCGACGGTGGATGAACTCTCCCCGGTGTTTCATGCCTCCGTGGAGCAGGGCGACGCGGCCGAAATCACGTCACCCATTTTACACCGGACCTTTGGTTGGTCGGAACTGGGCACGCCGACGGCCCATGAGCTTTGGTGCGCGGCGATGGCGCGGCTGCAACCGGTGGCTGAGGCGTCTCCCGCCGAGCAAACGGCCCAGCAAGTTTATGTGGAGCAGGGCACGCTTGCGCGGCGCATCACCGCAGCACTGGGATCTGCGCCTACCACGGAATCCATCACCGCACTTTACCGTCAGCTCGCCGCAGGTGCGCCTACGAACACGGTCTTTCGCGTTTAACGCCGTCAGTGCGTTACTTGATTTGCACTCGTGCGCCGGTGCGCAGGGATTCGAAGCAGGCTAGGTTGAAGCGCACGGCTTGGATGCCTTCCTCAAGGGTGGCGAGCGGCGTGGGCTTGCCTTCGCAGGTATCGAGAAAGTCATTGGCTTGAATCGCGAACGGACCGTCGCGGCCGAGCGGTTCAAACGTTTCCCAAGTCCACTCGGTTTCGCCGAGCGCCATCCGGCCCCAGCGACTATGGTGAAACTCCACCTTTACGCTGCCGCCCGGACAATTGAACTGCATCGTGGCCTCGTTGGGGGCTTGGAATTGGTTGAGCGTATACGTGAGGATCGCGCCGTCCCGGGTGCGGGTGGTAACGGCCACGGTGTCCTCCACCTCGACGCCGTCGAGCACCTGATGTCCCGCGTCGCACATCACTGACGCTGTCGGTCCGGTCAGCCATTCCGTCAGGTTGAACATGTGCGTGATCGCATCCTGAATCGCTCCGCCGCCCTGGGCGTGGTTGTTGTAATAAATCTCGCGGTAGGCGGGACGGAAGGTCGGAAAGTGCTGGCCGGAAATAATTGTCGCCGCGCGCACCGGGCCGAATTTGCCACTCTCTAGAAACGACTTGGCCGCTCGCACTTCGGGTCGGCTGTGCTGCACATAAGCGATGCGGCAGACCTTGCCGCTGGATGCAGACGTGGCGGAGAGTTGATCCATGCCTTCGAGGGAAAGGGATAATGGTTTCTCGATCAGGCAGTGTTTGCCGGCCGCCAGCACCTTGGTCGCAATGGCGACGTGGCTCGGTGCCGGGGTGGCGACCAGCACCGCGGTTACCTCGGGATTGGCGAGTGCTTCCGTCCAATCGGCGGCGATGGCGGCGCCGTGCTTCTCCGCCATGGCGGCCAGGATGGCGGGGCGATTGTCGCAGGCGATGACCTTGCAGCGTCCGGTGGCTTGGAAATTGCGCAGGTGACGTTCACCGATACTGCCGCAGCCGATGATGAGAATGGTGGGTTGGGTGCTCATGGGAGAAAGTGCCAATCGGGGAAGAGAATGTTTCGGAGATGAAACGTGGCTCAAGCTGCCGGCATCGGTTTCAAAAAGAGGCCGGACTTACCAGGTAGTCCATCCGCCGTCGACCGGGAGGTTCTGGCCGGTGACAAAGGAGGCTCCGTCAGACAGCAGGAAGCAGACGGGGCCGACGATTTCTTGATTGCGGCCGATCCGGCCGAGCAGCGTGCGTTGGCCGATGCTGGCCACGAATTCGGGTTCCGCCGCTTGCACCGCCGGGCTGGGAAACGGGCCGGGGGCGATGGTGTTGCACCGGATGCCGTCATGGCCGTAGTGCATCGCGAAGTAGCGCGACAATTGGATCATGCCCGCCTTGCTCACCCCGTAGTCGATCGGATTGGGCTTCATCTTGCCGCGATAGAGGTGTTTGTCCGGGGCGACGACGCCATACATGCTGGAGAACAGCACGAAGCTGCCGCCACCGCGGGGTATCATCACCGCGGCGAGTTCACGGCAGAGCACGAAGGTCGGCACCAGCGAACGGTCGAGCGTGGCCTGAAAAGTTTCCGCCGGCAGTTCCTCCAAGGTCAGTCCACTTGAGCTGGCCAGGGCGAGATGCACGAGCCCATCGGGCACGCCATGCTCCGCGATAAGATTGGCTACCGCGGTCGGCAGCGTCGCCGCGTTGTTGACGTCAAGTTCGACGGGCGTGGTGCGGGTGAGTTTCTGTTTGGCGACGAGCTCGGCGGCCTTGCCCGGTAGATCGAGGCAGACCACGCGGGCGCCTTCCGCGTCGAGGGTCGCCGTGATGGCGGAACCCAAATAACCGGCCCCGCCGGTGACCCAGATCAGTTTACCCTCAAGTGAGGACAGTTTCATTTTGAAGTGTAGCCGCCGTCGACCGGGATGTTCACCCCGGTGATATAGCTCGAGGCATCGCTGAGTAGGAAGATGACTGCACCGTTGATCTCGTCGGGGTTGGCCATGCGCCCGAGCATCGTCATCTTGCCGTAGCGCTCGAGAAAGGCATCCGCCTGCGGGCTTTCCGGATTGTAGATGCCGCCGGGCGAGACGGCGTTGCAGCGCACCTTCTTCAGGCCGAAGTAGGAGGCGTAGAAGCGCGTCATATTGATCATGCCCGCCTTGTGGAAAAAGTAGTCCGGCATCGCCGACATCGCGGTGCCGGTATAGTTGTGCGGGTTGGGACCAACCATACCCATCATCGAGGAAATGCTCACGATGCTGCCGCCGGTCTCTTGCTGCCCCATCGTCTCGGCAAACGCATTCAACGTCAGATAATAGCCGGTGGCATTGGTCTCCATCGAATTGCGCCATTCCTCGGCGTGCGGCTTTTCACCCTTCATCGGCCGGCTCACCGTATTGTAAACGAGGCCATCCACCCGGCCGTGTTTCGCCAGAGCGGCGGCGCGAAAAGCCAGGACCGACTCTTCCGAACTCACGATAAGCGGATGAACCTGCACCTCGACCCCGGCCGCCTTGGCACGTTCGAGTTCCGGTCCGTATTTGGCCGGATCGCGCGTGCCTACTATCAGCGTTGCCCCGGCTTGGCCGATGGCCTTGACGAGCTCACGGCCGAGGAGGCCGGTGCCGCCGCATTGCACGACGACTTTGCCTTGGAGGGAGAAGTTGGTGGCTTCAGACATAAGGGGAGGGGTGGGCCATGGCGGCTGGCGTTTTGCCCGCCATCAGCTCCAGCCGCTGCTTGCACCATGTGCTCATGGCGCCGACATCCGAACCGAGGTTGAAGACCATGTGACCTTCCGCGGCGAGTTGGTCGAAGGGCACATAGAGTCCCGAGACCATCATGAATTTGCCGTGGGCCTTGGCGGCCTTGGCCACGCGTAACCGGGCGGTGGTGACTTCTTCGCAAGTCAGATCGCCGGCCTTGCCGATGCGGTGACTGAAATCGCCGGGGCCAAAGAGGAAACCGTCGAAGCCGGGCACGGCGGCGATTTTTTCCACCTGCTCCAACCCTTCGGGGGACTCGATCTGGAACAACAGGATCTTCTCGGTGTTGCTGTTCTCGATGTAATCTTTCATCGGCACCATGCAGTAGGCGCCGTCCGTATTGCCGCCATCGAGCGCACGCTTGCCGATGGGATGAAAGCGCGTCCACTCCACGATTTTCTTCGCCTCGGCTTCGCTTTCGACGTGGGGCACCACGATGCCGGTCGCTCCGGCTTCAAACGGACGGATGTAGTCGCTGTAGCTGCCCTTGGCCACGCGCACGAGGGTATCGACATCATGCAAGCGGGCGGCGCGGATCGCGTGCTCCAGATTGACCCAATCACCCGGCACGTGCTCCTGGCACAGCCAGAGGGCATCAATGCCCGAGATGCCGACAATCTCCGCAATCCGCGGGTCGGTCAGGTTGAGCTTCATCGTGGAGACGAAGCGATTAGCGCGGAGCTGGCGGAGGATACGGCTGGGGCGAAGTTGCATTAAATGAGGGTGGTTTTGATTTCGGCGATGGTGACGCGGCGGCCCCCCTCGGCGCGGCTTTTCAGGCCGGCAATCAAAACGCACATCATTTCAACGGTGTCGGCAAATGGATACGCAGCTTTTCCGGTCCGGGCGAAATCGATGAAGGCCAGCATTTGCCGACGAAAGGCAGTGTAGGTATCGTTCAGGTGCAGGTTGGCCACGCCTCCCGTGCCGCAGATTTGCATCCGGCCGAAGCTCGCTCCACCGTCGTAGATCAGGGGAAGATTTACCTGCGCCCCCGACGTGTGCTGCAGGTGGGCGACCTCAAGTCCCGGGCGCGATTCCAAGCGCGCGGATTCAAAGCCCGGCCCGAGCAAACAAAACACCGGCTCCAGGGCGTGGATGCCATAGTTTTCCCAAGCCTTGGCCGAGGTGCTGGAGATCCAGCGCAGGTCGCCGAGCGCAGTGGGGTCGGCCAGCAGAGGGTCGAGCGCCGGGGCGTAGCGCATGCCACTGGAAGAAAGGAATTTTGCGCCAGCCTTATGCCAGCCGATGAAGGTGTTGAGTTCCTCGACACTCGTCGCGAGCGGCTTGTCGATGAAGACGGGCAGCCCCGCCTCGATGAAGGGACGCGCGCGCCGCACGTGATCAAAGCCATCGTCGGTCGAAATCATCACGGCATCCACGTGGCCAATCACGTCCTCGGGTTTCGCGACTATATTCGGGATCAGGGAAGCCGCGGCCACCTCCGGTGCCTCCTCCGGCTTGTCCGTCCAGATATGGGTGACTTGGGCACCTGGGATGCAGACGTCCGCTTCCTTGAGCGGGCCGAGATAGTTCAGAATCGCGGAGTAGGGGCAGCGGGACATCGCTGCACGATCGAAGCTGTTGACGATGGCCGACCACGAGTAGGGGTGGCCGTTCCCGGGGATCATCCCCAGCATGGCGATGCGAAGCGTAGTGGGAGCCGACATAAGATGGAAAACGGTTGGGTGTTGGACTGGGCGCGCACCTGCGAGACGCGCAAAAACCCGCCAGTTATCGTTTCACAATGTGAAATATAGATTTCGTCAAACAAAATTGGCAATGATGACCTGATTCGCGATCTAACTCACGAAACACCCCATGCTTCCGGATTGCTGTGCGCGTTCCCGGCGCGCAGTAAAGAAGGTGATGCAGCCCCATGGCACCCCCGCCGCCCCGGAAAAGTTATCTGACCGGCACCGCAACCTCTTCAACGCGGATACCTGCGTTTTTTTCTATAATCCGGAAAAGTGGCAGCCCGAGGATTTCAAGCTGCAACGGGTGGTGGATGCGCAAAGCGGCATCCTTGATCCGGCCACCGTGCCGGTGGGCGGACCCTTCAAGGCCACCGCTATTCATCGCTACGTCGATGTGCTGGCCGACAGCGGGATCGATACCTTTTTGGTCAACGCCAACGCCTGTCGCGCGTGGTATCCCAGCAAAGTGGTGCCGACAATTCTCGACGGCTACGTGCGGGGCGACCGCGAGTTTTTCCGCGGCCACGCCGTCTGCCAGGGGGTGACCGCGCCGGCCGACGTCGACCGGTTCATCGATCGTATGCTGGCGTTCATGAATCTGTATCAGGACCTGATCGACGCCGGGGTGGATTGGTTGGCCGAGGCGGCGAAGGCCTGTCGCCGTCGCGGGGTGGCCCCTTGGGTCAGCATTCGCATGAATGACTTTCACGGGCACAAGAACATCGAAGGCAGCTTTTTTAATACCGATCAGTTGAAGGACCCGACGATGCGCCTGCAGCACAGCGCCTACTCGCCCACGATGTATGAGCCGGGTTACCGCCGTGCGCTGAATTACGAAAAGGCGGAAGTGCGCGCGCTGATGTTCCGGCAGATCAAGGAAGTCGTGGAGGACTACGATTACGCGGGTCTCGAGCTTGATTGGTG
Source organism: Cephaloticoccus sp. (assembly GCA_030833445.1). Lineage (GTDB taxonomy): Bacteria > Verrucomicrobiota > Verrucomicrobiia > Opitutales > Opitutaceae > Cephaloticoccus. The sequence goes on from JAURHD010000001.1 coordinate 246,563, forward strand.
GCGGCAGCCGTTGTGCTGCGAGCCCAACGCGACCCCGGAGACCGTTGCCATGATGACCGATTGGTTCCGCGAAATCCGCGCGTTGACCGAGCGCCGCGCGCAGGCGACCGGGCGGCGATATCCGTTTGGCATGCGCATTCCCGGCCAACTGGACACGCTCAAGAGCATCGGCATCGACATCGAGACGCTTTGCCGCGAAAGCGTGATCGATTTTGTGGGTCCCTCAGGATTCTGGTGCACCTCATGGGAAATGCCGCACGACGAATTGCGTCGTCGACTGGGCGACCGCGTGACGATCTACGGAAACATTGAGGACGGCGCGAATCCGCTGCCTACGCGCGCGCCAGCCCTCAATCACGAACAGGGCATTCGCTATATTTCTTCCAGTCCGGAAATGCTGCGAGCAAATGCCGCCGGCAAGCTCGTGCTCGGGGCCGATGGCATCGAGTGGTTTAACTTTTACTGCACGGATCCGGGGCGCGTCCCCGGATTGATTTCGGACTACTCGGCGCTCCACGACATCTACAATCTCGACTGGCTGCGCGGTCAACCGAAGCACTACACGTTTTCGCTCAGTGGCCACGGCCTGGTCCATCCGCCGTTTGAAATCGCCCCGCAACTGCCGGTGACGCTGGAGAAATGGTGGAACCGCGGTTTTCGCCTGCCGATGTGCGCCGAACCAACCGGTCGTAAGCTGGAACTGGTGATTCAGATTGTATTGCGGGCGGAAAACAAACCCGAGGCTTTGCCGGTGGCATTCAATGGCTGCTGGCCAAAAGTAGAACCCACGCCGTCTGATGAATTGCTCTACCCCTGCGGTCCACTCACGCACCTCACCGCGGCGCATCACGGCTACAATTTTGTTTTTCCCGTTAATCTGATCCGCGACGGGTGGAATGAGATCACGGTGGAGAATGGCGGCGAATTACCGATCACGATCGCCAGTATCGAGGTGGCCGTCAGGCCGGCATAACCGGGAGTCCGGTTTCCGCTGATTCGTAGAGGGCGCGGATGAGTGACACGGCTTTGCGCGCCTCCGGTCCGTCGATGCCGAGGGGCTGCCCCTCGCGCAGGTGATGCACCAGATCCTGAATCTGGCGCAGGTGTCCTTGATGGCTGATGGCCTTGGGATCGCTCGAACCTGAACCCATCGCCGTATCGGCGGCGGCGGCGCGGATCGCTTCATCCTCTGGCAACGCATCGCGAAAATTCCACTGCTTGATCGTGTCGTCCTCCAGGCACACCGAGCCGTGCTCGCCGCCGATCTCGATTCGCCGTGCCCATCCCGGATACATGGCGGTGCTGGCCTCGATCGTGCCGAACGCCCCGTTGGCATAGCGCAAGGTGGCGACGGCGGTATCCTCACTTTCGATGCCGGTGTGCACGCGGCGCGTGGTGCGGCCGAAGACCTCGACCGGCATGCCGGCCAGCCATTGCAACAAATCAATGCCGTGGATGGCTTGATTCATGGTGGCTCCACCGCCGTCGAGAGCGCGGGTGCCTTTCCAGCCGTGGTAATACTCTTTGGCGCGGTGCCACTTTACATAGGCGCTCGCGAGCACGATACGCCCGAAACGTCCGGTATCGATCGCCGTCTTGATGCGTTGCACGCTCTGGCCAAAGCGCGCTTGAAAAATCGGTGCGACGACGACCCCGGCCACTTTGGCCGCATTCAGCACGGCGTCGACCCGTTCTACGGTAATCTCCAACGGCTTCTCGATCACGATGTGCTTGCCCGCCGCGATTGCCATCAAAGCAGGTTCCATGTGTGCGCCGCTGGGGGTGGTGATGCAGACGACCTGGATGTCCGGTCGGGCGACGAATGCCGCAATGTCCGTGGAGTGAATTTCCGCGCCGTGTTTTTCGGCCAATGCCTGGGCCGTAGCGGCATTGCGGCCAGCCACGCCAACCAATTTGGCGCCGGTGGCATCGATGATCGCACGGGCGTGGTAGTCGGCGATCATGCCGCTGCCGATAATGCCAAAACCGAGTTCAGATGATTGGGCCATGCAGTCACGATGGGAAAAATAGAGGTTTAGCCAAACAGTTTGACTCACCCGGGAGGCTGCCAGCAACTGATGCCATGGCGCAAAAATCTGATGGCATGAACTACGCCCCGCAGGGCAAGGCTGAACCCGTGGTAAAGCCCGGTGAGTTTGTCTTTGCCGCGGCGCATCTCGATCACGGCCACATCCACGGCATGTGCAACGGACTCAACGAAGCCGGCGCGGTATTAAAGTGGGTCTACGAACCGGATGTCGCCAAGGTGGCTGCTTTTCAAAAAAACCACCCAACGGTCAAAGTCGCGCGCAGCCTGGATGAAATTTTGGCAGACCCCGAGGTGCAGATGGTGGCCGCCGCGGCGGTGCCCAGTGAACGCGGTCCGATCGGTTGTCGCGTCATGCAGGCGGGCAAGGACTATTTCACGGACAAGACGCCTTTCACCACGCTCGATCAATTGGCGCAGGCCCGCGTGGTGGCCGCCCAGACGAAACGCAAATACATGGTCTACTACAGTGAGCGGCTGCATTCCGAGTCGGGGATGCATGCGAGTGATCTCGTGGCGGGCGGTGCGATCGGCAAGGTGGTGCAAGTGCTCGGCCTCGGGCCCCACCGCTTGAGCAAGCCATCGCGTCCGGCCTGGTTTTTTGAAAAGGCAAAATATGGCGGCATCCTTTGCGACATCGGCAGCCACCAGTGCGAACAGTTCCTGCATTACAGCGGCGCGACCGATGCGACCGTGACCAACGCGGCCGTGGGCAACTTCGCCAATCCCGACACGCCCGAGCTCGAGGACTTCGGTGAGGCCTCGTTGGTCGGCGACAACGGCACCTCCAATTATTTTCGCATCGATTGGTTTACGCCCGATGGACTCAGCACCTGGGGCGACGGCCGCACGATGATTCTCGGGACCAAGGGCTACATCGAGTTGCGCAAGTATCTTGATGTCGGCCACAGTGCCGTTGGCGACAACGTCGTGCTGGTCGATGGGTCGGGCGAAAAGCTGATCAGCGTGGCCGGCAAGGTCGGCTTTCGTTTCTTTGGCGAACTCATCCTCGATTCGCTCAATCGCACCGAAAAGGCGATGACCCAGACGCATGCCTTCAAGGCCGCCGAGCTCTGCTTGCAAGCGCAGGCCGCCGCGAAGGTCATTTCAAAGTAAAAATATCTGGTCTCTGCCCATCAGGGCAGGGCTTGCCGGATTTTCGGGGCGACTTGGGTGCCGAGGAGTTTGATCGCGTGCAACAACGGCTGATGCCGTAGAGAGGCGACCGACATTTGAAAACTGAACCGGTCGATGCCGCCGAGGGCTTTGTTCACGCGCAGAATTTTCTCCACGACGTTATCGGCATCGCCGACATGTAACGCGCCGGTCGGACCGATCAGGGCGTCGAATTGCGCACGCGTGGTCGGGGGCCAGCCGCGCTCCTTGCCGATCGCCGTAAACGCCCGCGCATACCCGGGAAAGAATTCATCCGCGGCCTGTTGATTCGTATCCGCGACATAACCGAGACAGTGCAGCCCCACCTTGAGTTTTTCCTTGGGGTGGCCCGCCTTGGCTCCGGCCTGCCGGTAGAGATCGATCAGCGGTTTGAAGCGGTGCGGCTCGCCGCCGATGATCGCGACCATGAGCGGCAATCCCAAGGTGCCCGCGCGGACAAAGGACGCCGGGGTGCCGCCCACGCCGAGCCAGATCGGCAACGGATCCTGCAACGGCCGCGGGTAGACGCCTTGGCCGGTCAGGGCCGGCCGGTGTTGACCCGACCAAGTCACATGGGTGCTGGCTTGCAGCTTCAGCAGCAGATCAAGTTTCTCGGTAAAGAGCTCGTCGTAATCGTCGAGCGCCAGACCGAAAAGTGGAAAGGCTTCGATGAAGGAACCGCGGCCGACGATCATTTCAGCGCGGCCCTGCGAAACCAGATCCAGGGTGGCGAATTCTTGAAACACGCGCACGGGATCGGCCGCACTGAGCACCGTGACGGCACTGGTCAGGCGAATCTGCTTGGTGCGGGCTGCACCGGCGGCCAGAAGGATGGTTGGGGCGGAATCGAGATATTCGCCGCGGTGGTGCTCTCCGATGCCAAAATGATCGAGCCCCACCTGATCGGCAGTGGTTATCTCCTCTAGCAGGTCGGCAATGCGGTGCTCCGGGCTGACGGTCTGGCCCGTCACCGGATCCGCATTGGTCGCCACAAAACTATCGATGCCGATTTGCATGCGGGATTAGGTAGTCAGGTTTGGCCGGCCTGCAACTATGGGACGAGATCGGACTGTTTCGGACATAAGTTTTTTAGAATTCATGGACCCGGAACTAATTCGCCCGGTCCGAACTCAGCATGAAACGTTCACGCGTGGTTGTTCCCTGGCACCACGGCCTGCATTTGCGTCCGGCCGGTCGACTGGTGCAGGTGGCGCGGGAGTTTCATTCCACCGTGACCCTGAAGTGCGGGAGCAAGGTCGCCGACCTACGCAGTATTTTTAGCATCTTGGCTCTGTGTGCGACGCTAGGGGCGAGTTTGGAAATAGAGGTCGTGGGTGACGACGAGCAGAATGCCGTCGAGGCCGTGGAGCGCGTGTTCATGGCGGATGCCGACGCCCCGGACAATTCCGGGTGAACCAAACAGCGCGACTAGGTGGGGGATTACTTGCCTCCAAGTGTGGCCGGACGGACATCGGAAAACATCCCGGAGCGCAGCCAGGATGAAATCGTGCGAAGCAACACGGGATTGCCACTCACGCGGAGAGTCCCGGCATTTTTTGCCTCCCTGATGCTGGTGTCGCCCGCCCAGATTTCCGTCATCGTGCGCAAATTGGTCACGATGCTTACATCCGCCGGTTTGCCGGGATTGTCGACGCACAGTTCACGCCCGCCGTTGCCATCGAGGACGATCCACCAGTGGGGGTAGACATTGAGTCCATCAAAAGTGAAACGAAAAACCTGCGGCCCAGCCGGCAGCGCATCGGTGTCGATGCGCCGTTGGAGGTCGATCATCAGTAGCTCCACGTCGAGATCGTTGTCCTCCATCTGACCACGGGCCCAACGTGAACCCCATTCACCCAGTCCCATGACGACGGGTTTGAGCTCTTTGCCTGCGGCGGTGAGGTAGTATTCAGACCGGCGTTGCGCGGGGATTTCCTTTTTGATGACCAGTCCGTAGTCCTGCAATTGGACGAGGCGCTTGGTCAACAGGGAGGGGGAAATCTGCGAGAGGGCGCGCTGGAGTTCATTGAAGCGAGTGGTGCCGAGAAGCAGTTCCCGCACGATCAGGATGGTCCAGCGTTCGCCTAGGACTTCGGCGGCTTTGGCGATCGGGCAAAACTGGCCGTATTGGATACTCATGGGGAAACCGGCGGACTACAGAAATTGTAGTTAATCGCTACATTTTGAGTCGTGGAAGGAAAAACGCCGGCACGATAAGGTCGTCCCAACAGAAACAACGACTGTTTCGAAAAAACCAAAACAAAGCAGGAAACAAAATCATGCCACTAGTAACCGTTCAAGTAATCGAGAATGTATTCACCCCCGACCAGAAGCAGGAAATTATCCAAAAAATCACCAACACCATGACGGCGATTGAGGGTGAGGCGCTGCGGGAAGTCACCTGGGTCAAGATCGAGGAAATCAAGGAAGGCAACTGGGGCATCGGAGGGCAGACGCTGACAGCCGCCGATGTGCACCGCATGCAAAAATCCGCGGCCTGAAACCGGGGGATACCACCGCAATTGCCGATGGCTTGCGCCAGTCCTTCACCGGGCTGGCGCTTTTTTGGTGAGCGGTGCCCACCGGCATGGTTGCGGATTGTGCGGAAAGGATTATGTCTGGATGCAGTGGGTTGCCCCAGGCAAACCTGCCCCAAACATACCTATCCAAATCCATGTCCCTCTTTTCAAAATCCGAACCCCTGGTCGTTGGCGATGCCGCGCCGACCGTAAAAGCGGTCACAGAAACCGGAGAAACCATCGACTTGGCCGCGGTCTATGCCGCGCAGACCTACACGCTGGTTTATTTTTATCCCAAGGCCGATACGCCCGGGTGCACCGCGCAGGGTTGTTCGCTGCGTGATGCGTATACTGATTTGGCAGCAAAGGGAGTAGCAGTCCTTGGGGTGAGCAACGACAAGCCCGAGGCCCAGCAGGCGTTCAAGGCGAAGTTTAAGTTTCCTTTCACCTTGATCGCGGACCACGACAAAACCGTGATCCAAGCCTTTGGCGTGCCGACGACGATGGGCTTTGCCAAGCGCCAGGCGTTTTTGATCAAAGGCGGCAAGATCATCTGGGCGGATTACTCAGCTTCCACTGCCGAACAGGCGGCGGATGTGCTCAAGGTAATCGCGGCTTAAGCGAACTTTACGGCGGTCACTTGCCAAACCGGTCCGACCCCTTACGCTCTATATTCTATGAAACTCCGCGCCCTGCTTGCCCTGACTTCCCTTTTCACCCTGGCCTGCACGGCCAAATCAAGCGGACCGCTCGCGGTCGGGGACGCTGCCCCGCAAGTTTCCGGCACCACTGAAACCGGAGCTGCGCTGGCTTTCGCGAATGTCTATGCGGCGCAGGAATACACCTTGGTCTACTTTTACCCGAAGGCCGGCACGTCTGGTTGCACGGCGCAGGGCTGCTCGTTGCGCGACTCGTATGAAGATTTGACCCGCAAGGGGGTGGCGGTCATCGGCGTAAGCACCGATACGGTGGCGGCGCAAAAAGCCTTTAAGGAGGCGAACCACTTTCCCTTCACCCTGATCGCCGACACCGACAAAACGGTGATTAATGCTTTCGGCGTGCCGACTTACGCGGGGTCCAATGCGGCCCAGCGCCAGGCTTTCTTGATCAAGGACGGCAAGATCATCTGGGCGGATTACAAAGCCTCCACCGCGCAGCAGGCGACGGATGTGCTGAAGGTGATTCTCAGCCAGAAATAAGCGGACCGGTTTTCGGTCTACAACTCGTCGTCTTCCGAAGACGGCAGCGCACTGGCATCCGGATCGGAACGCACCCGGGTCAACCACCCGGCGAGCAAAGGCTCGGCGGCAATCAGATCACGGGGCATCGGGGCGGCCAGCAGGTCAATGGCCCGCAGTTGGCCATCGGCGGCCCGGACTAGATTTCGGGCGTGAAGGTCGGCGACCAGCCAGGGCTCGTCGTTGACAAAATACAGGCGGGGGTGATCCCGGTGGGCGCGGAGGAAACGCGTGGGAATAGGGATGAGGGCTTCGGGCTGCACCGCGGAGGTGTCGGCGCCCTCCGGCAGTCGCTCGCCCAAGGTTTGCTTGGTGATGAGGATGCCTTCGCGACGGGTCACGCCCAGCACTTCGGTCGGCATGCCGCCGAGATGCATGATCAGATCAAATTTTTCGAGCATAGCCTGATAGCTCCCGTCACTGGCTTCGGCCAACAAGGCGGTCTCTTCCCCGCGGCGAAACGAGAAACTCCCGCCGATACGACCATTGTCCCGGGGCATGAAGAATTTGTAGATTGAATGGTCGGCGGATTCAAAGGCGGTTGCTTCAACCCCACTGCTGATTGGGCGCAAATGAGCCCCGGCTTCACCCAACAGATCTTCCACATCCGGGGAGAATCCGAAATTTTCCAAGGCCAGCAAAGGCAGGGTGGCGCGAAAGGCCCGGGCGGCCTCATCCAATTCCCGCCATAGCGGATCCGCCGCAGCCAGCAGGCCTACTTCGTCGGGTTCCCAGAGGACGAGGTCATCGTCTGGATCCGTGCCGATGCCGACGCGCGCCGCTGCCGCGACGAAACGATCGAGCGCTTCCAATCGTCGGCGGTGATGGTCGTGAAGCGCGCTGCGCTCTTCGGCGGTGGGGAGGCATCCGCCTTGGATGCAGGTGTGCTGTCCGGTGAAGAGGTCTTGCATGGGTCAGCCATGAACGGAACGTCGATGCAGGGGGCGTTGAAAGCAAAGCGTTTTTGCCGACAAGTTATTCGCAAGCTTGGTTTCAGGCGGAGGCTTCGGTTTCGCCGTCTTTGGCCGCGAGGATGGTGACCAGCACCTTGTCCACGCGGTGACGATCCATGTCCATCACCTCAAAGCGCAGGTGCTCCCACTCAAAGTGGTCACCGGCTTTGGGGATGCGGCCAAACTGGGTCATGACAAAGCCGCCGAGGGTCTGAAAGTCCGCTTCATCCTCATGGGGCAGGTCATCGTCGAGCGCGATGGTATCCTTGAACTCGCCGATGGGCAGGGTGGCGTCGATCAACCACGACCCGTCCTCGCGTTTATGGGCGGCCGGCATCTCATGCTTGGGGCCGTGGTCCGGCAGGTCGCCGACAATCGCCTCAAGGACGTCGATCAACGTCACGAGCCCTTGGATCGCGCCAAACTCGTCGGTGACGATCGCGATATGTTTGCCGGTCTTCTTGAATTTTTCGAGCAGCTGGATGGCGGTGAGTTTTTCCGAAACCGAGAGCGGCGGCACCAACAGGTTTTTCAGCGGGGTGGGCAGGCCGACGGCGGAATGCGCCCAGAGCGACTTGACCGAGACCAGGCCCACGACTTGGTCGCGGGTCCGCTGGTAGACGGGAAAGTAGGAATGGCCGCTGGTGACGATCTTGCGCCAATTGGCTTCCTCGGGGTCGTCGATGTTGAGAAAGACGATCTTTGGGCGTGGGGTCATCAACTCGGTGACGGGGTAATCATCGAGTTCGAGCACGCTCTCGACCATTTCCTTCTCGGCGCGCTTGAACACACCGGCATGGAGACCCTGCTCGACGAGGGCGCGAACTTCATCGTCGCCAACCGTATCGGCCGCCGCGCGCGGCTTGATGCGCATCAAGCGGATGGCACCACTGGCGGCGGATTCGAAGACCCAGAGCAGCGGGGCGGCCAACCAGGAAAGACTGCGCATGGTGCCCGCCAGTTGCTTGGCCACCTTTTCCGGATGAGCCAAACCAATCCGCTTGGGAATCAGTTCACCGAACAGCAGCAGGAAGACGGTGAGGCCGAAGGTGACAAAAATCAGGGCCAATAGATGGGACCAAGGGGCCAGCCAATCGACCGTGCTCAGTCGGGATGCGACCGGTTCAGCGAAGCGGGTGCCGGCTAGCACGCCCGCGATCATACCGCTGAGCGTAAGCCAGAATTGGACGAGCCCGAGAAAAAGCGTCGGATGACGGGTGAGATCCAGCACGGCGGCGGCCGCGAGGTCGCCCTCCTGAGCTTCGCGTTCGAGCACAGACTTACGGGCCGACACCACGGCGGTTTCGGCCATGGCAAGCAATCCGTTGGCAATCACCAGCAGACCCAAGGCAAGGAGTTCAAGCGGAATGCCGAACATGAAAGCCCGGACCGTAGGGCTTCCCGGCCCTGAGGCAACTCTTCATCACATATCGCCGATAGCTGGATTGCGGCGAGGGTTTATATTTGCCACGAGTCAACTATGCCGGTCAGACCCGCCACCCTTGCTGATGCCCAAGCGATTGCAGAAGTGCATGTCGCCTCTTGGCAAACGAGTTATCGTGGCATTGTGCCTCAGCATATTCTGGACGGCCTCTCGTTCGAAAACCGGTTGAAACAATGGACCGGGGGCTTTGGTAATCCGCTCCGCGGTTTGCCCATTTTGGTGGCCGTGGACGGGCACCGGGTGGTGGGCTTTGCCGATGGCGGGCCGTCGAGGGATGCGGACGCAAAGCCCAAAACGATGGAGTTATATGCAATCTATCTCTTGCAGGAGTTTCAGCGCAAAGGTTTGGGGCGCGAGTTGTGGACGAGCATGGTTGCCTCGATTCAAAATACCGGGGCGACTGCCGTCACGGTTTGGGTGCTGGTGGCAAATACCCCGGCGCAAAATTTTTATAAGGCCTTGGGCTTCCGACCCGATGGTGAGGTCAAAACCATTGATGTAGGAGAGGTAAATCTGAGGGAAATGCGTTACCGGTTGCCTTTGATGCAATCCGCGCAGGCTTAGCTGAACTTGGCGATGCGCGCGGCCACGTCGTCGCGCAGCCGATTGATCCGGGCTAGGGCAAACTCGGCGACCGTAAGTCGGTCGTCCTGCACCAACGGCGTCAAATCGATGGCCCACGCAACTTCAGTAAACTGGTCGGTGGCGTGCGAGGTGTGAAAGGTGGCGTTGGCTTGGCGGCGGCCGAGGGCGGCGATATCGTAGCGTTTGCCGCCGGCAATCTGCGAGGCGAAGACCTGCATGATCGGCAGCTTGAGCTCCGGGTGCGCGCTGCAATCGAGGGCGATCTTTTCGTCATCCATCAACCAGTCGAGCCCACGCCACGCTTCGATGCCGAGGACTTTGATGGGACGTTGTTCAACCGGCAGGGTGCGGATGGCGTCAAGGCAGCGCAGGAGCACGGCGACGTGGGTGTCGTGTTTGTCGAGTGGCTGGTGCAGATACACGACCTGTGGTTTGCAGGCGGAGAATATCGCGGTGAGATCAGCCTGCACCCCGGCGTGACCGGGCTGCTTCACGTCGCTGCTGGGATAACCGAGTTGAATCTGCAGGTTGTATTTTCCCAGCCGAGCGGCCTCGCGCTGTTCCTCGGCGCGCACGACCTGCATCTGTTCATCGGTATGATTGGCAAACGGACCGGTGCGGGATGAGCCGGAGCCATTGGTTACAGTGACGCCGGTTAAAAAACGATCCGATCGGCTGTAGCAATCCGCCACGGCGGGATAGGCATTGATCTCAATGTCGTCCTGATGCGCGATGACGCACAGGTGGGTCGTGCGGGCGAGGGCAACGGCGGGATCACTGCCATCAGGCACATAGACATCGGACTTGGGGTGGGCGAATTGCATCAAGGTGACACGAAGGGTTCGAGGATGCGGCTCATCGCATCAGTGTTGGCCTCAATGCTGCGCACCAACGCGAATTGGGTGCGAGTGCGGACGAGGTTGTGCTCCGGGTATTTGATTTTGTAGTAGGTGTCGCCTTCGAGATAATCGGTGAGAAAGCGCAGCCCGTTCTCATAACTCATGAGCTTACCGGCGAAACCGAGGTGGGCACGTTCGGTGGCGTTGAGCACATCGCCCACGGCAGAAGAGAGGTAACCTTCAACGAGGACCTTAAAAAGTGGGAGCTCGACGTGCATGTTGCCGGCCTCGGCGTCGTCCTCGAAGGTCGAGCTCGCGGAGGTGCGCATCATTTCGCCGAAATCATACAGCGGCAGCCCCGGCATCACGGTGTCGAGATCGATCACGGCCACGGAGCGCTTGGTCGTATTGTCCAGCATGACATTGTTGATCTTGGTGTCGTTGTGCGTGACGCGCTCAGACACCTCGCCCTTGGCCAGGAGCGTGAGCAGCACGTCGGCATCGGCTTCGCGGGAAAACGCGAACTCAATGTCGGCCTGCACGCTGGCGGCACGACCGGCTTTGTTATCAGCCACGGCGCGGCGAAAATTTTCGAAGCGGCTGCGCGTGTGGTGAAAGTTGGGAATGGTCTCTTGCAACCGATCGCCGGGGAGGTCGGCCAGTTGGGCTTGAAAGTTACCGAAGGCACAAGCGGCCTCGCGGGCCTCGGCCTCGTTGGTCACACGGTCCACGGTGTGGGCGCCTTCGATGAAATCATACAAGCGCCACCAACGGCCTTCGCCGTCGATGGCGGCGGGCGCGCCGTCAGTCGCCGGGATCAAAGTCAACTCGCGGGATTGTGCGCCGGCCTTTTGGTTCAAGTGCGCGGTAACGCGGCGCACATTGTCCATCAGGGCGGTGACGTTCCGGAACACATTCGTGTTGATGCGCTGGGCGACGTAGCGTTTGGCCTGTCCGTTGGTCCCGAGATAATTGACGACATAGGTGTCGTTGATGTGACCGCTGCCGTATGGCTCGGCGGAAACATAATTCCCAGGGAGGGAAAACAATTCCAAGGTGGCGGTAAAATTGGCGGGAACGGGCGTGCTGCTCATGAATTCAGGGCAAATTTAAATCGGTGGCTCTGGCCGGCGGCGAGTGTTTTGGTGCGCGGCGGGACGGTTTGTCCGGATTTGCCCACGTTAATCCTTCTGAGGGCCAGCCAACCATGCAACACGGTCAGCACTACCTCGGTGTTTCGGCGAGTGGGTTTGATTTCCAGCGTCCCCCAAGCTCCGCCCGTCGACCAAGGCCAGCGCACTTTTTTGTTAGCCGAGTTCAGGGTCAGGGTGCCGGTGAGGGCCGAGTAATGAAATCCAGTGCAGGCGGGGATGAGTCCCCAGCTGGCCATCGCTCTGGCGTAATGATGGCCGCACTCGGCCTCGTCGAACGGGTTGCGTTTGTGCCCGTCGTAGCGTTCGCGGATGTCGCGCACAACCTTGCGGGCATCGCGGGTGCGACCGATCTGCAACAGATGAATGGCGAGGTAGTATTCAAAGCCGGTCATCACCTCGGTGTAGTAGGGGAAGGGCCGGGCCGGGCGTTGGCCCCGCGGATAAGACGCCATCAACACGGCGGTTTCATTTCCCAGCACATAGCTGCGCATGTGGTTGAAGTGGCCGCTGAAATCGCTCCGACGGTTGTGTTTCAACACCGCGCGCAGGGCGGCGGATTCATGCTTGGGCTCAAGTAGCGTGCCGAGATGCTCGAAGTGTGCGTTTACCTGACCCGCGAGCTGGTCGATGAGACAACCGGCGCCGAGTTGAAAATCGGGGTTGGTCACATCCTTGGCACCGGCGCCGACCGCGAGACCCGTGCGCACCTCGTCCCAGCTTTTCCCGGGCCGGATGTGATGCTCGTAATAGTCTCCATTGAACAGGTTCGCGTCCACCCACGTCCGTCCGCGTTCGTAGAGCCCGCGACATTTTTCTGCAAAAACGGTTTCGCCCAACGCGCGGCCCATTTCCTCGCAGGCGCGCAAAGCGGCGAGATACCATGAGGCCATCTGCGGATTCGGCCCGAAATATTCCACGTCCATCGTGTTGTGTTGGCAGCCTTCCATTACCCCGTCCTGATCGGCATCCCAGCCGCCGGGCAACCAGGCAAATTCCAAGGCGCGTTTCGCGTGCGGCCAAAGGCTGCGCAGCCACGTCGCGTCACCGCTCAAACGCCATTCGCGATGCAGTTTGACGAGACAGCCCATCTGGCCATCCGCCGCCGCGAAGGGTTGGCTGGTGCCCGGGGCCAATGGCAGCGCGACACGAAACGACATCAGGCCGTCCGCATCCATCGCGTATTCGGAAAATTCTGTTTCGCGCATCGAGCGGGCAAGGTCCGGAAACAGATTGGCGGTGGCGTGTTCGTAATTCCACACGTGGGTGCAGTTGCCGTGGCAGCTGCCCTGTCGACTGAAGCAACCCTCCCAACCAAAGAACCGGCCGTCGGCGGTGCGGAAGCAGGTTTGTGAGCGCAGCGTGGAGAGATTGAAGAGCGCAGCCTCGCGCACCTCGCCGGGCAGATCGCTCCCTGCAACCGACTGCACAAATGCGACCGTATCCTTTTCGAGTTTCGCCCAGTTTTTGGCGGCGTGATCCGCTGCCGCCCATGCATCGGCAAACCGGGTGGTGTAATAGTTGCCGACGATGGCCGGTTCCTTGTCGGGCTGGCGACCCCACGAAAGCCGGTTGGGAAAATGCCAGGCGATGACGAACTCCACCGTGCGGTCGCTTAGCGGGGGCACTTCGATCGAGACCGCCAGCGAAGCGGTCGGCGAATCGCTAACGGCTTCGCGCGGATCGATTTTACCATCCGCGGAAAAGTCATCCCAGAAATCGAGCAGCGCATCACTCCAACCGTAATCGCTCCAAGCGGTGCGATGTGTCACCCCACGCTTGGCGGTGGTGGCAAGCGCGAGCGTGCCCCAAGTATCGGTGGATTTGTCCACCCCGTTCGAGGTCATATGCAGACCGCGGGCATGCCGGGATTGTTGATAAACATTGTGTCCGGCTTTCGAACCCACGGGCTCCAGTCGGCCACGGAACTCCTCCAGTTTTACCGCGAAACCATCGGTGCCAATGAAGTTGGGCAGAGCGGCGGCAACCGAGGCCGACACCGGCTTGCGTGAGGGATTGCGCAGACGCACACGCACCATGGCCACGGGCAAGCCGCTGCGATCACTGTCGCCGGGGATCAGGGGATTGAACGTTTCCATCGCGACCTGCAGGGGCACGTCGGCATCGGTGAGTTCGAGTCGGGCGAGCGGGTAGGCGGCGTTGAAAGTCGCATTGCGAAAACGCGGCAAGCCGGCGTTCGGCATGGGCGCACCCTCGTCGCCTTCCCATTCGCCGATGGGCAAGGGACCCTCCAGCAAACGCGTGACCGGAGCCGCGCCTTTTTTGGCGGCATACAAGGCGAAGAACGGCGTGGCCCGGCCCTGACCGACGGGGGTGAATCCTTTGGCAGGACGGTTGGCGACTTCCCAGTGACGCCAGGCCCCGAAGCCGCAGAAAGAAACCGTGCCGGTGCCGATGCCGCCGATGGGCAGGGCGATTTTGGCGAGGTGTTCGCCGCTGTAATGCTTCAGGGAAGGCCAAGGGTGCATGGGGTAATCCTCAGGTGCGTTGTGCCGGAGCCCGTCCGGCATGATGCTCGTTAGGCAAAGAGTTTTTCGGGGTAGGCGCCGGCGGCGACCAAGTCTGCGATGGCTGCGACGACGCGCGCCTTGTCCTCGCGGTAGGTCACACCGAACCACGTGCTGGTGGTGGGCAACACCTGCACCTCCGCTTCATGACGTTCAATCATGGTTGAGACTGCGGCGGGCAGATAGAATTCACTTTTAGGCTCAGTGCCACGAGTGGATAGAAATTCGCGCAATTGGCGGTCCAGCCCATCGAATAACGCCGGGGTGAATCCCCAGCAATTCAGCGAGGCGATTTCCGTGCCGGAGTAAGTCAGGCCGGGGCCGATCTCGGCTGGCAGGATGTTGGTTTGCTCAACGATGGTTTGCAACCGGCCGCCGGCATCGGCGGTGCAGATGCCGCGGGAGACCGCGCCGTTTTCCGAAAGGGTGTTGCGCAATTCAAACCCCACCATGGCGAACTGGGCGGCAAGGGACTTGGGAGGCTGGTGTCCCGACATCGGGTCAAAGCCGCGCGCCGCATCGCGATCGGCCTGCAAAAATTTGCCCAACCGACTGAAGGAATCGGCCCCGTAAAAATCGTCCGCGTTGATCACGGCAAACGGTTCGTGGACGACCTCACGGGCGCACCACACGGCGTGGCCGGTGCCCCAGGGTTTCTCGCGACCGATCGGCGCGGCATGGCCTTCGGGCAATGCGTCGAGCGCTTGAAATACATAATCCACGGTAATGAGTCCGGCATATTTGTTGCCCACTTGTTCGCGGAAAACCGCCTCGAAATCGCGGCGGATAATGAACACCACGCGGCCGAAACCGGCGCGAATCGCGTCGTAGACCCCGTAGTCCAACACGGTTTCGCCGCCAGGACCGACCGGGTCGATTTGCTTCAGACCGCCGTATCGCGAGCCCATGCCGGCCGCGAGCACAAGAAGAGTGGGTTGCATTGCTTTGCGAACTCATACCATTGCGCCGGACGGTGCAACCCACATGACCCGCACTGACACAAAAACACGGCTTGCATGACCCCGCACGGCTGGCTCAGATGCGTCCACCTTGTCCGTAGACCCCATCCCCTCTGATCAATCGCGTTGGCTGACGGAAGAAGTGCTGCCCCATGAAGCGGCGTTGAAAGCCTATTTACGCAGCCACTTTCCCGATTTGCGGGATGTGGATGACGTGGTGCAGGACAGCTACATGAAACTGCTGGAGGCTCGCCGGCAGCACGAAATCGTCTCACCGCGGGCCTATTTGTTTACCACCGCCCGCAATGCCGCGCTGTCCATTCTCCGGCGGCCCCGAATTTTTTCTGACCAGCCGGTAACAGATTTGATCGACCCGGGCGTCATAGAAACAAGCCCCGATGTCACCCAAATTCTCAATCAAAGACAGGAGATTGCCATGCTGATGGATGCGATCGACGCACTCCCGCAGCGGTGTCGGGAGATCTTCATCCTCCGCAAGTTACAAGGGGTGCCCCAGAAGGAAATCGCCCTGCGACTGGACCTTTCAGTGATGACAGTGCAGGTGCAGGTCACCCGTGGGGCGGCCAAATGTGCGGAATATTTCCGGAAACGCGGGGTAACTCGCAGCTAAATGGCCATGAAGACGAATCTACCAACCCCCTCCACCTTGGTGGACCAGGCCGCCCACTGGCTGGCCCGGATTGATGCTGGTCTCGATGCCGGCGGGCAGAAAGAATTTCAACAATGGCTGGGGTCCTCACCGGATCACCAGGCAGCTTGGGAAGATGTCTCCGCACCTTGGGAGGGTTTGGATCAAGCCCGGGCCGATGGGTATGCCCCGGAAATGCTGGCAGAGCTGGCCCGTCGGGAGCAGAAGCGGAAGTGGTCCCGTCGGCGGAATTGGATCGGTCTGGCGGCTGCGGCCGCAGTGGCCGTCAGCATAACCGCAGGGCTGGATCACCGATCGACACCGGCTGCACCGGTTCCCACCTATGCCCCCGTTGCCGCGGATGAGACAGCGTCTGCAGCCGAATCCCGGATCAAATTGGTGACGATCCCCAGTGCAGTGGTCTTGCGACCGGAACAGCGCCGTTTGGATGACGGATCCGTGGTCGAGTTGAATGAGCGCGCCCTTTTAAGCGTCAATTACACGCCGGAGCGTCGCGAGGTCCGGCTGATCAGCGGCACGGCCCATTTCACGGTGGCGCATAACCCGGACCGGCCGTTCATCGTGCAGGCCGGAGCCGTGGCGGTGCGCACCGTGGGCACCGCGTTTGCCGTGGAGCCCTCTGATACGGCTGCCGATGTGCTGGTCACCGAGGGCCGGGTTGGCGTGGCCCGCACGGTGGACGAGACCAGCACGGACGAACCTCTGCTGGTGCCGGCCGGGGGCCGGGTGCTGATGTCCTACCAACCCGGGGAAACGCCCACGGTGGAAATGCTCAATCCCGAAGAGATGGCGCGACGCCTCCAATGGCGGGCCCCGCGGCTGCAATTGCACGGAGCGACCTTGCCCGAGGTCGTGGCACTTTTGAATCAACTTAACGACACGCAGATGATGATCGCGGACCCCAGTCTGGAGCCATTGCGTTTCAGTGGGGTGTTCCGCGCCGACAACGCCGCCGGATTTGTGCGGATGCTCGAGAACGATCATGGCGTGGCCATCACTTATAATGGGGAAAATACGATTGTCCTGCGCCGCAGATAACCACGGGAAGCAGTGCGCGGCAGGGCAGTTTCGTTGGATGCGACTGCTGGCTGGTGCAGTGCTGTTATGGGGGCTTGCCCTGCCGTTGGACTTAGCGGCGATCACCCGTAATTTCAGCATTAAGGCCGGACCGGCCGAGACGCAGTTAAACGAATTTGCGGTCCAGAGCGGGCTGCAGGTGCTTTTTGAGACGGAGCTGGCGCAAAACCGCCGGGTCAATGCAGTGCGCGGCGACTACACCATGGGTGAAGCCCTGGATCGTTTGCTGGGGGACACGGGACTGGCGGCGCAATATGATGAGAAGTCTGGCATCGTAACGATTGCCCGTGCGGAGTCCAAGAAACCGGTGGTGCGGTTGCCGCCCTATACGGTCGAAGGCGAACCGATTTCATGGCGCTATGCCCGGGCGGGAAACATCGAGGTGCTGTCCTCCTGCACCGACGATGTGACCAATCGGGTGATCCAGCAAATCCACCGTCTGCACGAAGCCTTGGAGCAGATCGTGCCCCCCGAGTTCATTTTTCAATCGGATCAACCGATCGTCTACGTGCTCCATTCCGATCGGGATCACGCATCCCTTCCACCCGAACTGATGGAGAAATTGCGGCAACAGGAGAAAAAGGAATCCGCCGCAAACACGCTGATTTGGAATATTGGCATCATGCGGAGTTACATTTTCTGGGATGTGGATAGTCGGGCGATCTATTTCATCTTGAATGAGGGTGCCTTCATGGTGGGCCGACTGAGCATCCGCGGTGATTATTTGCACCAGATGATGGAGCGTCGCAGTCCTTCACTGCCGGCGTGGTATATCCAAGGCATGGTGGAACTCTACAGCACGATCACCCTCGATCCCTATGGAGCCCGGGCCTTTGCCATGGAAATTAAAAACCGGCACCGAATCCCCGGTGGCGTGGCAAAATTCAAACCCTTTGTCTGGCTTTCCGAAGAGGAAACCCAGTCTATGCGCAAGGGGCACGAACCAGGTTTGGTGCCGTTGGCCGACCTGATTACCGGATCCGCCCCCACCGCGGCGGATCTGTCCCGCCGAAACTGGCGGGCCCAAGGAGCCTTGTTCGTGCGCTGGGCCTTGGATGACGTTAAAAACGGTCGGGAGGCCCTGTGGGATCTCCTGCGCCGGTCGGATGACCACGCGTTGACTGAGACAGATTTCAAAGAGTGCTTCGGGCTGAGTTTTGCTGAAGCGGATGAAAAATTGCGCCGTTACCTGCCAAAGGCAGTCAAACGGGAGTTTGAGTTGAAACCGGACAAGTTCGATGAGCTGCCGGCCTATGTGCTGCGTTCCGCCACCGATCTGGACACCGCCTGGACCAAGGGGGATCTCGACCGATTGAAGATCAATTACGTGCGCCGATATTTTCCCGAACTGACCGATCGCTACATCGAACAGGCGCGCCGTATTTTGAAGCAAGGTTATGGCATGGGCGGAGATCACGATGCCCGCCTGCTGGGGTTGCTGGGACTTTGCGAGTGCGACGTGGGCGATGATGTCGCCGCCCAACCGCTATTGGAGGCCGCCGTGAATGGTGGGGCCGAGCGTCCACGGGTCTATTACGAGCTGGCCCGCATTCGATTTGAGGCGGCCATGCAAGCGACCAAAGGAGGTCATATCACTGAGGCAGAGGCGGATTCGGTGCTGCGGCTCCTGGTCATGGCCTGCGCCCATCATCCACCCCTCCCGTCGGTCTACGAATTGATGGCGGAAACCTGCGCGGCGGTCGGAGTAAACCGACAGGAACTGATCCTCTTGCGTGAAGGGTTGAAACAATTTCCGCGTCGCACCGGCCTGATCAAGTCCGTGGTCCGGGTGCATGCCCAATTGGGTTTGCGCGCCGAAGCGCAAGCGGTGCTACAGCGGGGAATTGCGATGGCGGAAGATCCCGCGGCCCGCCAAGAACTGACCAAGTTGCAACTGGAACTGGCCGGACAATAATAGAAGGCGGTTCCCGATAACCTAATATATACCAGAATCGACCCGGTCATCCGTCGCGGGATCAGGGCCTGCGGGAAAAATCAGGATTCCCTTAACCTTGGCTGGCGAGCTTGAGGTCAAACACCTTTCCCTTGAAGAAAAAGACATAGAGCGTATCGGCCGGCAGGTCGGCAGGTTCCGGGGCCATGGTCGGTCCGCTGTTTTCCACAAAACCGCGACGGGATTGATCGGCTTGGGGTGCGTTCCGTCTCTCATAGGGAAGGGAACGGGAGGATACGTTGTCCATGCCACTGGCATAGGATACACTGATTGAAATGGCGCGATTACTGGGGTAATAGCGGTTGTAGGTCCACAGGGTGACGGTTCCATCGGGACTATCCTTGACCTCAGACTTCGAAGCTTTGCCCAAGGCCATATACACCATGTCGGGCGTGAACCCGATATCGATATCACCGGCCTCGATGATCTGTTTCTGTTCCGGGGTAAGGCTGCTGAAGACCGCGGATTTTTCTTCGATTCGTCCTGAGGCGCCGGACATTTCACAACCAGCCAACAAGGCGACGGTAGCAATACATACCAGGGTGGTGATCGATTTCATAGAAAGTTCCCGGGGCTGAAAATCGTAGGCATAGGGGGCCAGAGAGTAAAACGCAGCTTGGTCGCTACATACGTGCATGTTGTCGTGGTAAACTGGGCGATAAAAGAACTAACACCGTCAACACGGACTATACTTCAGACTTTCCCATCTCACCAGAAAAACCACGCCCGTGAATTGAAACGCCACCCTGCAACCGGCGGGTTTGGTCAGGCATCTATTGCTATCCGGTAAAACAAAAAGGGCGGAGACCCGGAGGTCTCCGCCCTCGAAAGGCAGACGTTAGGAGTAACGACCCAGCTTAGAAGCTGAGG
>JAURHD010000020.1 GCA_030833445.1 Cephaloticoccus sp.
GTCACGGGAGCGGCAGACTTCGAGCGGGGCGCTCACATGGATCATCGAGACACTTTGCGCACCGAGGATGTCCGTGACGAGCTGGCGGTGGCTTTCGAGCGGAGTGATGAAGGAGGCCACCACGCAAAGCCCAGAGGCGGTGCCGAGTTTGGCCGCCTCGGCGGCGCGCCGGAGATTCTCTGTCCGGTCGTTGTCGGAGAAACCCAGTCCGCGGCACAACCCGGCGCGAAGGGCATCCCCGTCCAGCGCCAGCACGGCGATGCCGCGGGTCCGCAGGTCGTCGATCAAGGCGGCGGCGAGCGTGGACTTGCCCGCGCCGGAGAGGCCGAACAGCCAGAAGATGTGTCCGGTGGGGCCGGCGGGCGGGGAAAATTCAGAGGACATCGGCGAAGGCGGGTTTCATCCGCTTGAAGGCGAGGTGGCCAAGGATGCAGACCAGCAGCCCACAGGCGTAGACGTAGGCCAGATGGTGGTAATTGAGCGGCCGGCCCCAGAGCGCGGCGTCGCGCGTGAGCTCGATGGCCAGGAGCACGGGATTGAAACGAAGGAATGCCCAAGCTTCCGGCGGGATCTTCGCGGCCGAATAAAACACCGCACTGGAAAACATGAGCGCCAGGGTCAGAAACTGCATGATTTGCCCAACATCCCGGAAAAATACGCCAATGGCGGAAAAAAACCAGCTGACCCCGAACAGCAGCAGAATGACCGGCAGCAAAACCACCGGCAGCCAGAGCGCGGTGAGGCTCAGCCCCGGGCCCAGGGCAAGGATGCCAATCAGTACGAGAGCGAGGCTGATCAGCATGTGGAAGAGGGCCCCCAGCACGCTGGCCGCCGGCAGGATCTCCAGCGGGAAGACCACTTTTTTAACGAAATTGGGGTTGCCCACGATGAGCGCCGGGGCCCCACCGAGCACCTCCGCCACAAAGTGAAACACGGTGAGGCCGAAGAATATCCCCAGCCCGTAGTCCACCGGCGTCTCATCGGGCAACACGCCGAAGCTCCCGCCAAAAATATAACCGAAAACCAAAACGTAGAGCCCCAACATCAATAATGGGCTGAGAAATGACCAGATCAGGCCCAGGTGGCTGCCTTTGTGGCGCAATTCCACATTCCGCAGCGTGAACTGCCAGAGAAGTTCACGGCTTTTCCATAGATCAGGAACAAATAGAAAGATACGATACAGCATTATTGAGAAGGTCCCTTAAGCACGTCGAACTTATGCAAGTAAAGGATTTTGGGTATCCGCGTTATTGCGGCAATCCCCTTATAACTTGGGGTTAGACGCACAAGGGGTATGAGCATGCCTGAATCAAGGTCTCCACAAATTCCCCTTTGATTGACGAAATGTTGGTAACCATCCCATCCATTGGACAAGAATTAACTGTTGCAATCATCAGGGCAATCGAAGGGTTTTCATTCCAGCTTATATGAACTTATTGCTCCGTAAAAGAATCCTTGGACTAATCGCCACCTTGGCACTGGGCTTGGGCCAAGGTAGGGCTGTCGCAACCCCTCAGTTGCCCGAAGACGTATTTCCCGAGCTTAAACAGATCCTGGCTGAAGCAGCCAACCGATCACCACGTATGGTAGCCCAAGACCTCAACCTATTAATTGCCGATGGTGATCTGATCCAAGCAAAGTCAGGTATGCTTCCCAGACTCGGAGGTTACTACCAAAAATCCAAAACCAAAGATATACGGGAGGATGTGGCTGGCACACTCGATTCCAATAAGACCTACTATAGTGTCTCACTCAGCCAGCCAATTTTTCACTGGGGGGCGCTGCGGAACAACGCCAAGGCGGGAGAGATTCGTCGGTTGATTGCCGATGAAAATTACGGTGAGGCCTACCGGGTTCTGGCGCAGGAAATTCGGGCGAATTATCTGGGGTTGATTATGTTAAAGGTTGGAGTTCGCGTTTCGACGTTCAATCGAAAGCTCTCCGAGGAGAAACTGGCGGTTGAGGAGGAGCGGTTGCAGAAAAAAGTAATTTCGGAAGGAGCCATATTTCAAACTCGCATCGATGCCGAACAGGCACGTCTGGCGGTTGATACCGCCGAATGGTATTTTCTCAATGCCAAGCAGGATTTTGCCCTGCTGACCGGACAGCCCCAGTTGTCCGACGCTCAAATCCCCGATGGTATACCTGGGCTGATTGAATCCAATTCTGCGATTGAACGGATGTTGGCCGGATTTCTTGCCCAAGGTGAGCCGGATACGACTAGAGCCCGGATACTGCGTCAACAGATCAGGATAGATGATTTGAACTATAAAACCCAAAAGACCGGACTGCGTCCCAAATTGAATTTGGTGCTTGGCCTGAGCCAGGATGAACAAAGCTACACCACCAACTTGGCCCAAAAGTATGCATTGCAATCGCAATATGCCGGACTCCAAGTCAGCTGGAATATTTTTGACGGTTTTGCGACCCGCGGTGCCGTGAAGAGTGCCTTGGCCAGTAAGCGACTTGACGAACGCGTTTATCGCGATTTCACCGCTCGTTTGGCTCAAGACGCCCGTAAAGCATCGAAAGCCGTAGAACTGGCCCAGCGCCAGTTGGCCATCAGTGAGCGTCTGCTTGATAATGCGGGTAACTTTCTGAGTTACACGAAGGATGATTTCAAACGAGGGCAGGCTTCTGAGACCGCGGTGAACAATGCTCAGGCCAATTACAATTCCTTGGAGAACACGGCTAATGCTGCCCGCCGCGACTACTTGCTGCGGGTTTCGGAATTTCTGTCACTTATTGAGGAAGATGGTGTCAGCAAAAACTGATTACACTAATTTGATATGATTTTATGAGTTTCGGTAAAAAACTTTTGAGCTTTGTCATAGTCGTTACCGTCTTGGTAGTGGCCTACATTTACATCTCACGACCCACGGCGTTGGTCGCAGAGGTGACCAGTGGTCGGGCGATCAAAGCAGTGCCCGGCAGTGTAGTGGTCCAAGCCGAGTTTGAGATGGAGCTTAAAAGCGAGGTGGCTGGCCGAGTGGTGAAAAGTGATTTGGATCCAGGTAAGACGGTGCATGCGGGCGACGTGCTCTGTCAGTTGGATACGGGAGATCTCGAACTGGACATCGAAAGAATCACCAACGAGTATGAAACAGCCAAGAAGCGTATCGCGGTGGGTTCGTCGATTGCGCTGGAATTAGCCAATGCGCAGGACGATCTGAAAAACTACGAGCAACTGTTCCGTTCAGGAAATTTTCCAGAATCCGAGTTGGTTAAAAAACGACGTGGAGTGCAGCAGATCGAACAGAAGTATGCATTGGAGAAGGTGAACAATGCCCAGTTGCTCGAAGGTTTCGAAAACGACTTGCGAGTCAAACGGCGACAGTTGGAGAAGATGACCATTACCGCCCCTTTTGACGGCAAAGTATCCATGGTCTATGCCCGTCCTGGTGACCTGATCGGTGGCAATGCACCGATTGCCATATTGATTTCCACCAGTCGCACGGTTGAGGCCAAGATCAGCGAGGAGAACTTTGCCGATCTAAAAGTAGGGCAGGCCGCGTCCGTTAGATTCTTACCCTATGGAGCCTGGCTCTACGACGCGACCTTGGTCAAGATCCTCCCCACGGCGGATCCGGTTACCCAGCGCTATATCGTTCATCTGGAAGTTAAGATTGACCACGAGAAACTGGTCCCCGGAATCACAGGTGAGGTCACTATTGTGGTTGGCGAGCGTGATGCGAAGGCGAAGATTCCGCGTCGGGCCCTCTTTGGGAACTATGTTTACGTGGTCGAGGATGGCCGCGTTCATCTGCGCAATGTCGAGACGGGTTATGTCGACATGATTTCTGTCGAAATTCTCAAAGGCCTTTCCCCGGGTCAACAGGTCGTCATCGACCAACTGGATCGCTTTCGGGAAGGAGACCGCGTCAGGCCTGTCTTGGTTGAGCGCGGTGATAAAAAATAATCAGATTCGTCCGTTCTAACGCGAATCACTGTTCCTATGTCGCCCAATCTGCGCATCGCCTACCGCTTTCTGACCGCCAAAAAGCGGGCGATGCTGATGAGTCTGTCCTGCATCGTGCTGGGCGTCGGACTCTTTATTGTCACTCAGGCCACCACCAAGGGTTTCGAGGAGTTTTTCATTCGCACAATTCTTGGCACCAAAGGGGCTATCACCATTGAGGATGAAATTCAGGACACGATACGTAGTATGGATGTGGGCGGCTACAATTCCGGCTTTCAGATCCAGCAAAAGGAAGGCCGCAAGTTCATCCAAGGTATCCAAGAGCCCAAGCTTTTGATTGATGCCCTCAAGCAGTTTCCCAACGTGCTCGCCGTATCGGAAGTGCTTTACGGTTCGGTCACCATTCGCAGCTCATTCAAGGATGAATCCGTCAAAGTTTACGGTATAAATCTTGAGGATCATCTGAGGGTTTCTCAACTGGGTAACCAGATCGTGCGCGGTGACCTTGAGGTCTTTCGCACGACTCCCACTGGGGCCATTCTTGGTTTAGAGATGGCCAAACGCTTGATGCTTGATGTTGGGGATTCCTTTACGCTTGAGGCGACCGGTCAGCTTCGCCGTTACCGGGTGATTGCGCTCTATGAAACGGGTGTAAGTGATATCGATAAATATTGGGTTTATCTTAACATCGGCGAAGCCCGATCCCTCTTGCATAAGCCCACCGGGGCTTCGTTCCTGCAGGTAAACCTCATTGATAATAATCGTGCGCCGGCAGATGCCGATCGCATCAGTGAAGTTCTCCATCACGGTGCGAAATCGTGGCAGGAACGTGAGAAGTCATGGCTGGAGGCATTCGGGGCACTGCGCTATTCCTCGGCCATCACCGTATCTGTTTTCACCCTGATCGCCGGTCTGGCGATGTTCAATACCTTGGCCATGATCGTAATGGAGAAAACCAAGGAAATCGCGATTTTGCGGTCGATGGGTTACACCCGTGAGGATATCTCGCGGATTTTTCTCTGGCAGGCAGTCCTGGTGCTGGGGGTTGGCTGCGTGATCGGCATGGGGTTTGGCGCACTGGTGACCTATGGCGTTTCCCAAATTCGTCTTTCTATTACAGGTATTTTTAAAACAGAGACCTTCGTAGTTTCATGGGATGGTTGGCATTATGTAGCCGCAGTGGCGACCGCGATTGTCATGGTTATGGTGGCCAGCTTGGTGCCGGCACGTCGTGCAGCCAAACTTGAACCGGGCGATGTCATACGAGGAACAGCCCAATGAGTATGTCTTCCGAAATTGCCCTGAATTGCAGCAACATCCACCGTTACCTTGGGCAGGGAGATGGACGCGTGCATGTGCTGAAGGGAGTGTCGTTTGAAGCGCATCGAGGCCAAGTCTATGCGATTGTCGGTCCTTCGGGTTGTGGTAAGAGCACCTTGCTATATCTACTTGGATTACTTGATCGGCAGGATGAAGGCGAGATTACCATCAACGGCAAACTAATGTCCCAGAGCAGTGATGCCGAGCGCACCGCGGCCCGTGGTGAAAATATTGGTTTTGTCTTTCAGTTTCACTTCCTGATGCAGGAATTCTCCGCTTTGGATAATGTCATGATGCCAATGCGCAAACTCGGTAAACTTACACCGGAGCAAATGGAAAACCGCGCTCGGGAATTGTTGGGAGAAGTGGGGTTGGGCGAGAAAGCACATCGATTGGGCACTCAATTGTCCGGTGGCGAACAGCAGCGTGTGGCCGTTGCCCGTGCCTTGGCCAATCAGCCGAGCATTATTCTCGCTGATGAGCCGACAGGTAACCTTGATGTGAAAAATTCGACGATGGTCTTCGATCTGCTGACCCGGTTGGCCAAGGACAACGGTCAGGCGGTTATCTTGGTAACCCATAATCCAGATATTGCGAATCGCTGTGACACCGTAAGACCGATGCGGGATGGAATTTTTATCTGATCGACGTGGATGGCGGCGGGTTGAAACAGTTGTGTCTCGCCAGCCTTGCATGAGGCAGCTACTTCACGGGCAGCCATGAAGGAAGTCGTCAAGAACCAGCCCGTATGTGTCCGACCAGTGCGGTCCATGCGTTGGTGGCAATGGCCGATGGTCCGTCTGGTCGGGTTGGTCGTGGCGCTCTTGTTGATCGGCGAACAATTTCCCTTCTCCTACTTTCCCATGTATTCGTCGTTCGATCCAACGACTGATTATTACTACGTGGCAGACGAGGCCGGTGAACCATACGCCTGTGTGCAGATATTCGGGACTTCCACTGCGAACGTGAAGAAAATGTATCGTGCCCGTTTACGCGAAATGGTGGCCCTTCGTGATGCGGTTGAGGATGAAGCCACTCTGCGCGAACGTCGGACTGCGGGGGAGGCAACCATCGCCTACCTGCGTGGACTTGGCGCGAACGCCGGAGCGGCAGTTCCTGCGGAATCGGTTACCCTCATGCGCGTTATTCTGGAACGTTCAGATACGGGCGAGATAACCAAACGTGAACTTCCCGTGGCGTCAGGTTGAATGAAGGCCTTCTTCGAAAAATGCCGCGGCGGTGGCATTGCGTTTCAAGGCTGGGAGCTCGTCATCATGCGCGCAGCGTTCAGTTGGCTGCTTTGGCGTAGTTTACCGACCGACATACCCTATGGTCACCAGCCCGTGCCCAATGGTCTGGGTAGCTTGCTCGACCTGACATTTTTGGCTGATACCGGGTTGTTCGCATATCTGCGAATCATCTATGGCGGGGCACTGGTTTTGTTCACCGCCGGGTGGGTGCCATTTATCTCCCTCGGATACGCCGCAGTCCTGATAACCATGGCGGGAGGATTGGAAAACTCCCAAGGCGCTATTGGTCACCATTTACAGCTGGTCTGCATGGTAGCATTGAGCCAATGGGCGGCTTACCTGAGTCTATTGAGGCGGGGAGAGGTGGTCTGGTTGCCACCCTCGCATGAGTCTCATCAGCGGGCGACCAATTGGGCGATACTCGTGATCGTCGCCTCCTATGTGACCTCGGCCTGTGTAAAGTTGATCGCCTCGGGTGGGTTGTGGGTGATCCAGTTGCCCGATATATCACTGCAGCTCATCAAAACCCATGCCAACGTCTATTACGACACGTTGATTCCACAGTCGGGATGGATCGCCACCCAGTTACCGCACTTTATTGCGGCGCATCCTAACTTGACCCGATTGTTTTTTGCCCCCGGCTTACTATTGGAATTGTTCGCATTTCTGGCACTGTTTGGCCGGCGGCAGGCAATGCTATTTGGGCTGGGTTTGCTCAGCATGCATCTCTTGGTGCGATGGGTGATGAATTTGAGCTTTGGCGCACACGAGTGGCTCTTGGTGATCTATCTGGTTAATGTCCCTTATTTTGCCTGGTTGGGTATTAAGCGACTATTAGTTGCCCACGCTGAACCACAATAGTTACGAAATTGAGATAAGAAATGGCTTAGGCTGCTGCCGCTGATGCTAATGATTTAACCAATTTCAAAAACTCGTTGGAAATTTTGGTTTACTTTGGAATTTACGCCGGGTTCGCTCCTTAGCTGATTTTGGAAAACTACTACGACCTGTGAGCCAAGACTTATCGCGAAAACATTTTTTTGCCAAATTAACCGGAATTTTTGCCGCTTTTAGCATCGTGCCCAAGCTGCTCGCCAAGCCGCAACCTGCGCGCGTGAGCACGCCCGCAACGATCCCTTCCATCAAACTGCATGCGGACACGCGCGCGGTTTCCCGTCGTGAGTCCACAGTCTAAACCAGACTTCCGGAGATTTTAGGCCCATGTCCAAACTGTTTCCCAAAGCGGCTAACAAACTGCCCCTCCAAATAGTCATTTTTCTATTTGTGCTCGGTGGCATTGCGACAGCCGGAGTGAGCTATTACATGACTCCGAGTTACACTCGAGTCGGTTATGCCCCGGTTCAACCCGTGCCCTTTAGTCATGCCATCCATGCCGGTCAGCTGGGTATCGATTGCCGTTATTGCCATGTGGGTGTGGATAAAGGACCTGCCTCGACGGTGCCAGCTGCCCAGACCTGCATGAACTGTCATAATCAGGTCAAGGTGGACAGCCCGTTACTCGCGGTTGTTCGCGAAAGCTATGAAACGGGTAATCCAGTGCCTTGGGTGAAAATCCACCAAGTGCCGGATTACGCCTATTTCAATCACTCTGCTCACGTTAACCGCGGTGTCAGTTGCGTCGAATGCCATGGTCGCGTCGACGAAATGGACACCGTGACGCATATGAAACCTCTTAGCATGGGCTTTTGCTTGGATTGCCATCGCAATCCCGAGCAGGTGGTTCGTCCGCTCGACAAGGTTACCGATCTCGGCTGGAAACACCCAGAAGGGACCGAAGGCCAATTGCGCGACGGAGCCAAATTTGTCCACGACTGGAATATCAAGCCACCGCAAAGCTGCTCAGGCTGTCATCGATGAAACGCAAATTTCACCATCCCGCTCCCTCTGAAACCGAGCTGAAGCACGGCCCCAAGTATTGGCGCAGTCTTGACGAGTTGGCGTCCACGCCGGGCTTCAAGGCTCGTTTGGCGCAGGAGTTCCCGGAAGGGGCTTCCTCCATTGAAGGGGTTGATCGCCGTCAGTTCATGAAGGTCATGGCCGCATCTTTCGCGCTCGGCGGAGTGGGCTTGGCTGGTTGCCGCCGTCCAGAGGCTAATATTTTGCCCTATGGCAAGTCGGTCGAGGGAGTGATTCCCGGACTGCCGTTGTATTTCGCCACGGCCATGCCGATTCGCAAAACAGCGATTCCGTTGCTGGCAGAAACTCATCAGGGCCGGCCCACCAAGCTGGAAGGCAATCCGTCCTATACCCCCCATGGTGGCGCGAGTTCATTGCATGCCCAGGCTTCGGTGTTGGATCTGTATGATCCAGATCGGGCGACCGCCCATACCCAAGATGGGGCCAAACTCACCTCGGCCGCGGTCAACGACCTCTTGGCCAAGTTGGGCAGTGATTACAGTTCAACGGGTGGGGCAGGACTTGCCTTCCTGGCTGAAGAATCTGCTTCTCCAACGCGCGCTCGTCTGGTTGCCAAACTGCGGTCGAAGTTCCCGTCCGCTATCTGGGCCGAATATGAGCCCCTGCAGGACGAACCACCCTTGGCTGCGGCACAGGCTGCGTTTGGCAAGGATGTGAAGCCGCTTTACCGTTTCGCCAAGGCCAAGCGGATCGTTTCCATTGATGCTGATTTCCTCCACGCGGAAAGCGGCAGTCTGTATTTTGCCCGGGAATTTGCCAAGGCGCGTAAGGTCATCAAAAGCGATGACCCGATGAACCGCCTGTATGCGGTCGAGAGCACTTTCACTCTGACCGGTTCCATGGCCGATCACCGTCTGCGTCTGGCCAGCAGCCACATGCTGGCCTTTGCTGCCGCCTTGGCGAACAATGTAATGGGTTCATCGCCTCTGGATGTATTGTCCCAGGGGTTGGATTTCCCTCGTCAGACTGAGTGGTTGGAAGCCTGCGCCGAAGATCTGCGCAATCATAAGGGCGAATGCTTGGTGGTTGCCGGTTCGCATCAGCCACCGGCGGTTCATGCCATCGCCTATGCGCTGAATTCTTACCTCGGTAATATCGGTCTCACCGTTGATTTTGTAGCCGTCGAGTCTTCACCAGCCGCTTCCATTACTGACTTGGCCAAAGCGGTCAAAGTTGGCGCCGTCAAATCTCTCGTGGTTCTCGGTGGTAACCCCGCTTACAATGCACCGGCGGAATTGGATTGGGCTGCACTTCAAAAATCGGTTTCGAGCGTAATTCGTTACGGTTATTATGTCGACGAGACCTCGGCCGCCGCTGGCACCCACTTGGCTGCGGCTCATTATTTGGAAGCTTGGGGCGATGCCCGCACGGTTGACGGCACTATCGTGCCGGTTCAACCGATGATTTTGCCGCTGTTCGGCGGCTTGACCGAGATTGAAGTTTTGTCCCGCATCCTCGGTGAGGAAAATACCGATCCGTATTCGCTCGTGCATGCGACCATCGGCAAATTGACCGGTGGCGACGAAACCGCGTTCCAGAAATTCCTCCACGACGGCTTGCTGGCGGACACCACTTATCCCGTGGTCAAGGTCAGCTTCGATATGAATGGAACGGGCCCTCTGTTCAAGAGTGCTCCCGCCCCGGCTGCCCTGTCGCGCAGCAACTTGGAAGTTCGTTTTGCCACTGACCACAAGATGGACGACGGCCGGTTCATCAACAACGGCTGGCTGCAAGAATGTCCTGATCCGATCAGCAAGATCACTTGGGATAATGCCATTTTCGTCAGTCCTCGCTTGGCCAAGGAATTGGATATTTTGCCAAAGGATTCACTGATCCAAGTCGCCCGCATTGGGTTGGCGGATTCGGATCGGGGTGTCGAAATGGCACCGGTCGGTGAAGTTACCATCAATGGCCGCACCGTGCGTGGCCCGATTCACATCCAGCCGGGTCTTTCGAACTACACCATCGTGCTGCCACTTGGCTACGGTCATGCGGTGACGGGACGGGTGGGTGAGGGCTCTGGCTTCAACGCCTATTCGATCCGCACCTCAACCACCCAAGCTTTTGCCACTGGGGCAAGTCTCACCCTGACCGGTGAACGGGTTAAGTTGGCCAACACGCAAGAACACTGGTCGATGGAAGGCCGCGACTTGGTGCGCGAAGCCAATCTTGACGAAGTGCAGGATCCGCATGGTGCGGGACTTGCCTTTGTGAATGCCATTGGTCTTGAGGCACACAGCCCGCCGATCTACGGCGAAGAAGGGGAGAAGATGACCCTGGCTGAAAAAGCCACCCTGACGCCGCGCGGAAATTCCCTTTACGAAAGTCCGGACTACAAGGGCCTCCATCAATGGGGCATGAGTATCGATCTGAATACCTGTATTGGTTGCAATGCCTGTATCGTCGCCTGTCAGGCGGAGAACAACATTCCGATCGTCGGCAAGGATCAGACCTTGCGTGGTCGTTCAATGCATTGGATTCGTCTGGACCGTTATTATTCGGATGGCAAAGCCGACGGGCGCGCGATGGCAGATCTGTTCGGTGGTGAACCGAGTGGCAATCGGGACATTCCTGAAGATCCGCAAGTATCCCTTCAACCGGTGGCCTGCATGCAGTGTGAATTGGCCCCCTGTGAAACGGTTTGCCCGGTGAATGCTACCGTGCATGACGACGAAGGCCTCAATGTCATGGCCTACAACCGTTGCATCGGCACTCGTTACTGTGCGAACAACTGCCCTTACAAGGTCCGGCGCTTTAACTATTTTGACTGGAACCAGCGCGAACTCGACAAGCTGTATCTCGGGCCACTCGGTCCGCAGGGCATGCCCGAGTTGGTCAAGATGGTAAAAAATCCCGAAGTCACGGTGCGCATGCGCGGCGTGATGGAAAAGTGCACGTATTGCGTGCAACGCATCGAAAACGGCAAGATCCAGCACAAGGTCAAAATGGCCAAGGCCGGACGTCCGGGCGATGTCGTGGTTCCAGATGGTGAAATCAAGAGTGCTTGCCAACAGGCTTGCCCGGTCGACGCGATTGATTTCGGCAATATTCTCGATCCCGAGAGCGCCGTCTCGAAAGCCAAGGCGCGCGAGCATGATTACGCCTTGCTGGGTTATCTGAATATCCGTCCCCGCACCACTTACCTCGGCAAGTTACGCAATCCGAATCCCCATATGCCGGATTATGATAAGATGCCGTTCAGCCGCATTGAAAACGCCAACAAGAATCACCCACCGGCCGCTCACGGCGAAGAACACGGGGCCGAAGAATCAAAGCACGGTCATGAAGAGACCGGTCATACTTCTGTGAAAACCAATACGCGCATTGGAGGGTTGAGCTAATGGCCCATACCGCTGATTCAACGCATCCCACCCCGGCGATTTTAGCCGAGGTCAAACCGGCAATCCTGCCACGGGCCGAACTGGTTGAGCACAATCGTGACTTCTCGTGGATTACCGAAAAGATCTGCGGCATCATTGAGGGCAAGACTCCGACGTGGTGGTGGTGGTGCTTCGGCGTCGCCTGTTTTGTGGCGTCATTCACCGTGATTGGTATCGCTTATCTGGTAGCAACCGGTGTTGGCGTCTGGGGTCATCGCAATCCGGTCAACTGGGGTTGGCCGATCGTAAATTTCGTTTTCTGGATCGGTATCGGTCACGCCGGCACCTTGATCTCGGCAATTCTCTGCCTCTTGCGTCAAAAATGGCGCACATCGATCAATCGGGCGGCGGAAGCCATGACGATCTTCGCGGTGGTTTGTGCTGCGATCTTCCCGGTCTTCCACGTCGGCCGCGTCTGGTATGCGTGGTTTCTGTTCCCTATTCCCAACTACAACCAAATCTGGCAGAACTTCCGTTCGCCTTTGGAGTGGGACGTATTCGCGGTATCAACCTACGGAACAGTCTCGGTTCTTTTCTGGTATGTCGGCATGATTCCAGATTTAGCGGTCTTGCGTGACCGTTTTTACAACGCGGGTAACAAGTTGCGTTCGTCGCTCTATGGATTCTTTGCCATGGGCTGGCGCGGTTCGAACCGCCACTGGAGCAATTACGAGATGGCTTATCTCATCCTCGCTGGTGTCGCCACCCCGCTGGTGCTCTCGGTGCACACGATCGTGTCGTTCGACTTTGCGGTCTCTCTGATTCCCGGCTGGCACACCACGATTTTCCCGCCGTATTTCGTCGCTGGCGCGATCTTCTCCGGATTCGGCATGGTGTTGACTCTCATGCTGCCACTGCGGGCGATCTACAAGATGGAGGATCTGATCACGCAGTATCACATCGACTGCATGTGTAAGATCACTTTGGCGACTGGCACGATGGTTGGATACGCCTATGCGATGGAATTCTTCATCGCTTGGTATGGCGCCAATCCCTATGAGGGTTTTGCGTTTATCAACCGTGCATTCGGTCCGTTTGCTTGGTCCTACTGGATCATGATTTCGTGCAATGTAATCACTCCCCAGTTCTTCTGGTTTAAGAAAGTTCGTCAGAACACCACCATGGTCTGGGTGCTGTCGATCTTCGTTAACGTGGGCATGTGGTTCGAACGTTTCGTGATCATCTGCACCTCGCTGACCCGTGATTTCCTGCCTTCCAGCTGGGCTTATTTCAGCCCCTCCATCGTGGATATCTTCACCTTCTTCGGCACGTTCGGAGTATTCTCGGTGCTGTTCCTGCTCTTCATCCGATTCCTGCCGGTCATGCCAATGGCCGAAATCAAGGCGGTCACCCCGGGGGCCGATCCACATGCAGGCCACGCTCACCATTAATTTATCACGCCAATGTCTGCACAACCATACGGCCTGATCGCCACCTTTAACACTGCCGCTGATATCTATCATGCGGCGGAGCAGGTGCGTGATGCCGGTTATAAGAACTGGGATTGTATTACACCTTGCCCGGTGCACGGCTTGGATGGGGCGATGGGTTTGCGTCGTTCGATCGTGCCACGGATTTCGCTGCTCGGCGGTATCACCGGTTTCTGCACCGGCATGTCGCTGATTTTCTACACCGATGCTTATGATTATCCCCTGATCGTCGGCGGTAAGCCTTTCTTCAGCCCAATGTTTGCCTTTCCGGTATCCTACGAGCTGACGATTTTGTTTACGGCGTTTGCGACCATCATCGGAATGTTTCTACTGAACGGTTTGCCAAGGCATAATCATCCGGTGCTCGCTTATGAGCACATTGCCCGCGGCATGGACGATAAATTCTTTGTCGTGATTGAAGCCCGTGACCCACGATTCAACCTCGCCAACACCAAGGCCCTCCTCGAGCAGGCGGGTGGTGCGGACATCAAGGAGCTGGAAGCCTGATCATGCGCAACGTTTACCTAACCACCGCGTTACTCGTCGTCCTCGCCATTTCGGTGCTGGGCTTGCGCGGCACCAAATTTACGCACGCGCCCATGGATGTATTTCCTGAATGGGCGTTTCCCGGCATGAAGCGGCAGCCCAAATACAAGCCTCAGGCGGCGAGTAAATTTTTCGCCGATGGCCGCGCCGATCGTCCTCTGCCGGCTGGAGTAGTGGCAGCGAACTTTGGACCGCTGGGCCAGGATTTTTCTTCTGATGCGCATTTCACCAGTGGCACACAAGCAGGCGGAACGTTCGCCAAAGGTTTTCCTGCCTCAGTGGAGGTTGACCTGAAATTTTTGGAGCATGGCAAGGATCGCTACACCATTTATTGTGCACCCTGCCACGGAGCTTTGGGTGACGGTAACGGTATCACCAAGCAATATGGCATGGGCGCTACTCCGACCTATCACGATGATCGCATTCGGAACATGCCTGAGGGTGAAATCCTGAACACCATTATCCACGGCAAGGGCAATATGCTCTCTTATGCCGACAAACTAACCCCGGACGATCGCTGGGCGGTAATCGCCTATGTCCGCGCCCTGCAACGCGCCCAAAACGGATCCACGGCCGACGTTCCAATGGCCCACAAATCGGAGCTTGGCATTAAATGAGCAACGCTGCTGACACTACTGCATCCCAAGCCAGCAAGGCCCTTTATATCGGCTTGGCCGGTATCGTGGTCACCGCCTTGGGAATCTTTGTCTCCGGTCTCCAAACCATCGCCATGTCATGGCTGGTTGGCGTGAGCTACTGGACAGCCATTGCCATAGGCATGCTGCTGTTGATATTGATCCACCATATTTTTGACGCCTCTTGGTCGGTCATCCTGCGCCGCCAGTATGAACACGGAATTACCGCCTTCAAATGGCTGGCTTTGCTCTTTGTTCCGTTGTTGGTGGCTTCTTGGGTAGCTCCTCATGACCTGATTTGGCCATGGATGAACTTGGGCCATGAAATTCATGGCGGTCACACGGTAGGTCATGATGTGCTCTATCTGAAGAAATCCAGTTTCCTAAATTTGAATATGTTCACGGGCATGACCGTTGCCTTCTTTGGGATCTGGATCTGGTTGTCGTCACGCCTGCGCAAAGCGTCCTTCACTCAGGATCTCGATGGTAACGCCGGGTGGACCACAATGAACCGCAAAACAGCCGCCTTCGGTATTCCCTTGGTGGCGCTCTCCCTGACCGGCGCGGCGATCTACTGGATCAAGAGTCTCGAATACCACTGGTTCTCCACGATGTATGGGGTTTGGTTCTTCGCGAACTGTGTCCGCGGTGCCCTTTGTATCGGGGTAATAATCACGCTGTGGCTCTACAATCGCGGAGACTACAAGGGTATCCTCAACAAGAACCATATGCACAGTATCGGTCAGCTGATGCTGGCGTTTACCGTGTTCTGGGCTTACGTGACCTTTTCCCAATATTTCCTGATCTGGAACGCCAACGTTCCGGAAGAAACCTTCTGGTATAATCTGCGTGAATACGGGGACTGGTGGTGGGTCGGCATGGTGATCCTGTTTGGCCACTTCTTCATCCCGTTTTTTGCCCTGCTGTCCTACCGATTTAAGGTTACGCATCATATCATTCGTCGAATCGCCTACTGGATTCTGACGATCATCCTGATCGATATCTGCTACAATGTGCTGCCGGCCATCAAGGATGCGCATGGTAATCCCGAACCGTTTCTTTCCATACAGTTGCTCTGGACGATTACATCCGTGGTCGGAGTAGGCGGTATTTGTGCCTGGGCTTACCTGAAAAGTTTTCCATCCACGAAACTCATTCCTATCCGCGATCCCCGTATTCGCGAATGCCTGACCCATCATGAGTAATTCACCCTCTGTTCGTCCTGCATCACTGGTCTCTATCCTGGCGATCCTGTGCTGCCTCGCGTTGTTTCTGCTCTTGGTTTACATCGCCTACCTGCCAAACCAGACCGGACCTTATACGGGTGACGGTATTCGCACGCCGGCTGAGCGTAAGGAAAGACTTGCCGAACTCCGCGCCAATGAGGCCAAGCACGCCCACAGCTATGCTTGGATAGATCAACAGGGTGGGGTTGTGCAGTTGCCGATTGACCGTGCAATGGAACTGACAGTGCAGCGCTACCATTCAAAGAATTAAACGGACATCGCCACTAAGAAATGACCACCGTCTCGACCAGCTCTGTGTCCACTGAAGTCAGCGATATTGATCGTTCGGCGCACTGTTCACTATCTTTTCTCATCGCTTCCTCACTGGCTTGGTTGGTGATTGGCGGCGTGCTTTCGCTGATCAACCTGATCCAGCTGCATACCCCGGCGTTCCTGGCCGATTGTGCTTGGTTGACCTATGGGCACACCCAAGCCCTGCAAGAGACTGCCCTGATTTACGGTTGGGCCGTCAATGGTGGCTTGGCTGTCGGCCTATGGTTTTTGGCGCGCCTTGGTGGTGCACCCTTGCGTGGAGGTAACTATATCAGCATTGGAGCGGTATTTTGGAATCTGGGTCTGACCGCGGCATTGGTCGGTATCGCCTGCGGCGAAATGACTTCATTTTCACTGCTGCAATTACCCCGTTTTATCCAACCGTTGATGTTGGTGGCATTTGGAGCCATGGCGGCTCCGGGGGTGCTGGCATGGACCGGCCGCCGCAAGGAAGCGACCTATGCAACCCAATGGTATGTCGTGGGTGCCCTGTTTCTCTTTCCATGGTTTTTCTCGGTTGCTCAAGTAATGCTGCTTTTCGTTCCGGTGCGAGGCGTGCTGCAAACCGTCCTCGCTTCATGGTATGCGCAGAATGTTTACAGTCTGTTGCTGGCTCCATTGGCGGTGGCGGTTCTGTATTATCTGCTTCCTAAGATTAAGGGGAAAGTTATCCCGAGTTACGATTTCGCGATCTACGGATTCTGGTCGTTGCTGTTGTTTGGAACCTGGATGGCTGGACGCACTTTGGTTGGTGGTCCGGTTCCAGCGTGGATTCCGACCATGGCGATAGTCGCCAGCTCACTGGTCCTTTTTCATCACATCATCCTGTTCGTAAATCTACGGGAAGTTTTTAGTCCGGCTGGAAGTTTGGCGCTCAAATTTGCGGGTTTCGGGTTTGCCGCGTATCTGATCAACGGGGTGGTGGATGCTTTCTTTTCGTCCCGGGTGCTGGCCGCGGTCACTCAATTTACCTATTTCCAAACTGCGCAACACCAGCTTGTCCTGGCGGCCTTCTCCCTGAGCATTTTCGCGGCCATCTACTACTTGGCGCCACGAATTGTTGGGGCGGCTTGGCCATCGAGTAGTTTGGCCCGGGCTCACTACATGGCCTCGATCATCGGATTTACCGTCCTCATTTGCGCCTTGGCAATTGCGGGCTGGCGGCAGGGTGTGGCGCTGAACAATCCGGAACTCAATTTCACGGCTATTGCCGGTATCACTCGTCCTTGGCTGCTGGTTGCGACCGCTGCGCAGGGCCTACTGGTCGTGGGCAATCTGGCCCTGGGGATCCATTTCGTTCGACTGATGTTGACCAAATCCACTGCTGAATCCTTGGCCAAATTTAATCAACCGTCCGCCTTGGAGGCTTCTTCATGAAAAACGGTTTTCTATTCTTTTTCGGCCTGTTTTTTGTGCTCGCCTTGTCATGGGCCGGCCTCGTGCTCGGCACCCAGGCGCAAATGGGTGACCTCAGTCCGCACTATGACGATCTGGAAGGGAAATCATTCCCTGAGCGCGCCAGTGGTCTGGCATCGCGGGGCCAATTGGTTTATCAAGACTTAGGTTGTGCTGCCTGCCATACGCAACAGGTTCGGCGTCCGGAATACGGATCAGACAAAGAGCGCAACTGGGGCAGCCGTCAGAGTGTCGCTCGTGATTATGTACAACAAGCACGACCACTTTTGGGCAGTAGTCGCATTGGTCCTGATTTGGCCAACTTTGGAATGCGGGCGAAGGAAGACGGTGTCGATGCGGCCAGTCTCCTGGTCAGCCTCTATAATGGCAGTGAAGGTATGCCTGCTTATCGTTTCCTCTTCGAAGAGCGTAAGATTATCGGCGAAAGCAGTCCAAAGGGCCTGCAGGGTGTGGCTGCACCGGGTTATGAACTTGTCCCAACTGAACGTGCCGAAACCTTGGTTGCCTATCTGCTAAGTTTAAAACAGACCTATGAATTTTCTGAGGCTCGTCCATTTGAGCCGGTCCATGCCAATGAAGGAGCACACGAATGAGTGCTGAAATGCCCAATGATCCGCGCCTTGAACAGGCCGCCGCAACTGACGAAAGCCTGATATCGGCCCATGAAAAGGCTGCTGCCGGTGAGCCGGACACGCATGCGCATTACCGTTTGCTTCCACTCGCACTACTGTTCGTCTTTAGCGGCCTGATCTTTTTTGGCGGCACTTATTTGAATCGTTACTCGGGTCATTTCCATTCGGAGATATTTGACGAACGCCAAATGCCCGGCGGTGGAGCCGAAGCTGCCGTGGTGCAAATAGATCCCGTGGTTTTGGGGCGTAAGCAATATGCTTTGGCCTGCATCACCTGCCACCAAGCCAACGGTCAAGGCGTGCCCAACGTCTACCCGCCACTGGTGGGTTCTGAATGGGTTAATGGTTCGGAAGAGCGCGTTATCAGCATTTTGCTGCATGGCTTGAAGGGACCGATCACGGTTGAAGGTAAGACCTATAATGCGGCAGTGATGCCGGCATTCGGTCAGGTTCCAGGCGGTGGCTACAACTGGAGCGATGAAAAGATTGCTGCCGTGTTGACCTACGTGCGCCAAGAGTGGGGTAATACTGGAGGCCCCATTGCGGTGGCCAAAGTCACCGAATTACGCAATAAAGAGGCGAACCGCAAAGAATGGACCGAAGCAGAGCTGCTGCAATTGCCCTGATTCGCCTATGTTAAATTTTCCAAGGTCGCACCCGTTGAGGTGCGGCCTTTTTTATGGGCGGGTATCTGCTTACTCGCCCAATTTCTTGTCAGGAACCAGTGCCGACTGCACGTAATCACGCACTGAATCAATCAGGGGTGTCATGGGTCGCGTATACCCGGTGCTTCGTAACTTCGAGATATTTGCCTGGGTGAAATACTGGTATTTGCCCTGCAGGACCTCCGGCATCTCGATGAACTCAATCTCCGGTTCACGATCCAAGGCCTTGAAGATGGCTTTGGTGAGAGTCAGCCAGGTATTGGCCTCGCCCGATCCAAGATTGTATAGCCCATGCGCGGGAAGTCCGCCTTCAGCAAAGTGGAGAGTCATTTCGATCGCATCCTTCACGTAGAGGAAATCGCGCATCTGCTCACCATCTTTGTAGTCCGGATGGTAGCTCTTGAAGAGACCGACCTTTCCCGTGCTTTGGATTTGTTGGTAGGCCTTGTTCACCAGTGAACGCATATCGCCTTTATGATCCTCGTTGGGGCCGAAAACGTTGAAATACTTGACCCCTACAATCCGATCCAGCCATCCATGTTGTTGCGCGTGCAAATCAAACAGATGTTTGGAATACCCATACATGTTCAAGGGCCGTAGTCTGTTTAAGTCCTCATCCCGGTCATCCATGCCCAGTGCACCATCACCATAAGTGGCGGCGGAGGAGGCATAGACGAAGCGCGTGTCATGCTCCAATGCCCACAGCGCGAGCTCCTTGGTATAGGCAAAATTATTATCTATCAGGTAGGAGGCATTGCGTTCCGTGGTAGCCGAACAAGCTCCTAGGTGAAAAGCGGCGGAAAATTTACCGAAGCAGGAACCCTTGGTCGCCAGTCGGGTGCGGAATTCGCCGGCCTCGACATAGTCGTCAAATTTCAGCGGGACCAGGTTGCGCCATTTCTCGTCCTGCCCCAGATAATCCGTGACCACTATGTTGGTGTAACCACGCTGATTGAGGGCCCAGATCAGGGCGCTGCCGATGAAGCCAGCACCACCTGTAACCAAAATACGTCCGTTCAATGCATTCATGAATCCTTTGATAGCTCACTGGCCCGAGCTTTGGCTGCAAGCACGGTATTTAGGATCAAACCCCGAAAGTCGGCGGCCTTCAGGCAATTCAAACCGGCAAACGTGGTGCCATTGGGCGAAGTAACCTGATCACGCAATAGATTTGGGTCTTGGTTGGTGCGGGCGAGTAGGCGGGACGAGCCCAATAAAGTTTCCGTGACCAAGGTGTGTGCTACATCCGTTGGTAGACCGGCAGCTTCAGCTGCGGCTTGCATGGCGGCGGCATACTCAAAGACAAAACCCGCTCCGCTGGCACTGACTGCGGTGACAGCGTCAAGATGTTGCTCCTCGAGTTCTATTGCCCGGCCGAGTGCGCTTAGGAGACCATCAACCGAGGTTCGGTCAGCGTCTGATAATTTTGCATACGCGCACCAACCCGTGATACCGGCCCCAATACGACTCGCTGTGTTTGGCATGGTGCGAACCAAATTACGGGACTGGGGAAATACCCGGTGCAGACTTGCCAGCGTTTTACCGGATAATACCGAGATGATCAGCTTATCTCTGAAGAGTTCGGCCAATTCCGTATCCGTGCGGGGTAAATGCTGCGGCTTGTAGGCCACGACGAGAATATCACAGGCTGCGGCAAGTTCACGGAGGTTGGCCGATTGCGCTATCCCGGTGCGGGTAGCCAATTTTTGGGCCGATTGTCCGCTGGCGGAAAAGCAGCTGAGCTCTGATGGTTGGGCGAGCTGTTTGGCAAGTATGCCTTCGACCATGGCTGAGGCCATGTTACCCGCCCCAAGAAATGCCACTTTAGTCATCGTGCATCACTTCCCGTCTTACTCTCTTTTCAAGCAGATGATCGAGTATTGTTTGGGTTCCACCACCCGGGCGATCACTTATAGTCACCTCACCGCCGAGATTGCGTAATGCGTGGCGGGCTACGGTTAATCCCATACCTACCCCCACGGTATTTTTTGAACTGATGAATGGTTCGAAAATATGATCGCGAATTTCCGGATCCAATCCTCGGCCCTGATCGCCCACGATGATCTGCACTAATTTGCCATCCTTCGGTTTTTCGATCAAAGCGGTATTGATCCAGATCGGACGAGGTTCGCCCGGTCGGGTGTCGTAGCTTTCCCAGGCATTCATCAACACTTTGGCCAGGACTTCCTCGAAGATCTCGATGTTACTGTCGATGGCCAGCTCGCCCAGCGGGTTGGTCACCGTGATCGGGGCGGTGATACGGTATTCGGTTTGAAACCGTTGGATGCCGCCATCGATCAAGGTTTGCAGGCTAGTCTTTGAGAGGGGTGG
Organism: Cephaloticoccus sp.; assembly: GCA_030833445.1. Taxonomy (GTDB): domain Bacteria; phylum Verrucomicrobiota; class Verrucomicrobiia; order Opitutales; family Opitutaceae; genus Cephaloticoccus. The sequence goes on from JAURHD010000020.1 coordinate 21,022, forward strand.
ACGAATTTTTACCACCAACGAACTGAGCTGCTTGATGATGGAAACGATGCGCTCGACCGCATCCTCGACGTGCTGGGCATTCTTTTTTACCTGCTCTGGCTTGTCGTAATACGCTTTCACCAATTCCAGATATCCAATGACCACCCCGAGCAGGTTGTTCAGATTATGGGCAATACCTTGGGTGACTGCGCCGATGGTCGCCGCGCGGCGTGCCTCGACCAGGCGGCGTTGCAGGTCGACCATTTCCCGGTTGATCGTCACGAAACGAAGCTGGGTCTGCACCCGGGCCAGGGTTTCATCCAAATCAATCGGTTTGGTGATGTAGTCGACCGCGCCTACCCCCAGTCCCTCCAGCTTGCCTTCCTTGGAGGTGCGGGCCGTGATGAAGATTACAGGTATTGAGCGAGTATCCTCATTGGCTTGGAGTCGCTGACAGACCTCGATACCGTCCATATCGGGCATCATGACATCCAGCAAAATCAAGTCGGGCTTGTTGGCCGCGACTGATTGCAGGGCCTCCATTCCATTGTAAGCCGCAGTGACTTGGATACCTTCCCGCTCAAGTTTGCGTTTGAGCAACTGCACATTGATCGGTTGGTCATCAACCACCAGAATGTTGGGCGCGGACATTGGCTGGGAGAGAAATGCAGGGCAGGGACGGACGCAATCCTGCTTTATGGTTTGCGACTACTTCACTTCGCGCTGTCGGTAGGCCTTCACCGTGTTACTCATTAACATGGCCACGGTCATAGGGCCAACCCCACCCGGAACTGGGGTGATTTTATCCGCGATGGTGGAGACTTCCGCAAAGGCACAATCACCGACCAAGCGATAACCACTTTTGCGGCTTTCATCCGGCACCCGGTTGATTCCGACATCAATGACAACCGCACCGGGTTTGATCATGTCCTGCTTTACGAATTCAGGCCGGCCGATGGCTGCAATCACGACATCTGCTTGCCGGGTGATCTCGGCGAGATTGCTGGTGCCTGAGTGGCAGATTGTTACCGTGCCATTGGCCCCCGCCTTTTTCTGCAGGGCGAGCAATGCGACGGGCTTTCCGACCAGTAGACTGCGACCGATGACGACCACGTGTTTTCCTTTCAGATCAACACCACTGCGGGCCAGCAGTGCCATGATACCTGCGGGGGTGCAGGAGACAAAACCGGTATCGTCATCCTGGGCTACTTTGCCCAGATTCATCGTGCCAAGACCATCGACATCTTTCTCTGGCGCGATGGCACGGAAAACGAGTAATTCGTCAATGTGCTTGGGCATGGGTGACTGAATCAAAATACCGTCAACGCTTTCATCGGCATTGAGATCGGCCACTTGCCGAATTAAGTCGGTTTGAGAAATTGTAATCGGCGGTAAGATAATCCGGCTGGTGATCCCGATTTCAGCGGCCGTTTTTTCTTTTTTGCGCACGTATGAAACCGAGGCGGGATCTTCCCCAACCCTGACCAGCGCAATGCACGGCTTGCGACCCGTGATGCCGGTGACTTCGGCCTTGAGTTCGGCAATGATGGTGGAAGCGATCTGGTTTCCGTCGATTAATTCCATGATTTTGGTCAGGCGTAATAGAGAGGTAAGAGGTAGTTTTTCCGATTTACTTCAAACGCAGGTTTTCAACCTCGATAACGATATTTTTGCCGTCAGTCATCGCCTTGGGGCTGCCGTAGACCACGACCTCGTGTTCCGCGAAACTCTCGAGCTGATCGGTCAGCAAGAGTTTTGAGATATCCAGATAGGCATAGCGCACCCCGGCATTGTCGTTGAGTTGCCAGTCGTAGGGGCGTCGGGGGGTGAAGGGTCGGCGGGTGGAAACAAACTGTCCTTGAAACAGGCGAGGGAGGTTACTGGTGCCGGAACTGCTGGCAGTTGTCGTAGCTGGATTGTTGGCGCTGCTGGTGGCGTAGGCTGGAGCAGGTGGAGGCATATTATTAGCAGGTTTTGTCTGCGCCGCTGGCACATCTACCAGGGTAGGCCCACTGGTTTGGGCACTGGCAGTTGTGCTGCCTGACTTGATGTAACCGATCACACTTTTATCCAAACTGATCTGGGTCCACTTGCCATGGAGTCCGGTAATAATGGTTTTGTCGCCCAGTTCCATCGTCGTTATGACACCTGATGACAACGAAGGCTGGAGGTGAATCGCGGCACCGGTCTTCACGTGCAGACCCTTGTCGATGTCCTTGTTCTGCACATAAGCCTCAAATGGGCCGGGAACTTTGACGGCGGTCCAGTTTGCTACGGCAGCGGACATCACGTTGAGCATCACTACTTCTGGTTCAGTGCCGGCGCTCAGGACAGTGACAACCGCTGCATTGGCGTTGGGCTGCGTGTGCACGGCAGTTGGTGCGCTCAGAGGGGCGGCGTGGGCCGTGAGACACATGGCCAGAAAGCCGAGGATGATATGGACGGTTTTGCTCATGAGATTTGGTTTTAGGGATTACCGATCGGCGGTTTCCACGTGGGGACGAGGGACCTTGAATAATAGTGAGATTTCTTTCGTAGAAAGTTGTTTCATCGCACGCAACGGGATTCCCTTTAATCTGAATGATCCGATTTGATAACGGCGCAGTCGCTTTACGTCATGCCGCAGGGCAATGAACAATTGCCGGATCTCACGTTTTTTACCGTGGTGCATGTGCACATCGAGGCTAGTCGAAGTCTTGGCGGGACTCGGATTGACTAGCGCGGCCCGTTCCACTTTCAGACGTTCGCCTTCAATGGTCACTCCCTTCAGTAATTGAGGAAGCCGTGCAGCCGGGTAGGGCTGCTTGAGCACCACGTGGTAACGTTTCACGACCGTGTTGGAGGGATGCATCAAGCGATTGGCGAGTTCACCATCGGTGGTCAATATCACCAAACCTTCGCTGTCCTTATCAAGACGCCCGGCGCAAAAGAAACGGTAACGGGCAAATTCACGCGGTAGCAGGTCGAAAATCGTTTCTGGATTGTGTGGATCATCATTGGAACAGACCAAACCGCGAGGCTTGTGCATGGCCAGTGTCAGACGCGGTTGGCTGATGGGGCGGACCGCCTTGCCATTGACGGTCACCTTGTCCTCTCCTGGGCTGATTTTCTGTCCGATCACGGCCTGCTTGCTGTTTACCCATACTTCACCCTCCGCGATAAGAGTTTCCGCGGCTCGACGGGAGCAGATGCCGGCATCGGCCAAATATTTTTGCAGTCGTATGGGCTCGGGAGTGTTCATGGGACTCCGCAGTTGGCGGTAAATATTGACCGGGGGCAAGCCCCGCATCTAAGACGCAACAAAGGCTTGCGCGAATCTTCGGCCGAGCCCTTCATCCGCACAATCATGTCAGACGAATCTGTCACTGCACAATTCACCAAGGATAATCCATTTCCGGCCCGAATTACGGAAAATCGAGTATTGAACAAACCGGGTTCCTCGAAGGAAACCCGCCATTTTGTGGTTAATCTTACCGGCAGCGGCCTGAGCTATAAGGCAGGCGATTCATTGGGGGTATTTGCGCAAAATCGCCCGGAGGAAGTAGCTGCGTTGCTGGACGCCATAGGTGCGTCTGGCGATGAGTTCGTTTCACCGACCATGCTTCGTTTGGCCGAGCCAATCACCCTCCGTGAGGCCCTTACCGAGCGTCTGGCATTGGCCAGCCCAACGACCAAGATCGTCAAGACACTCGCGGAGAAAGCCACCGATCCGGCTGAGCAAGCCAAATTGAATGGATTGCTTGAACCGGAAGCCAAGGAAGTGCTCACTACTTTTTTGTATAATCGGGAGTATATCGACCTGTTGACGGAATTCCCGAGCGCAAAACTGAGCGCGCAGGAATTGGTGGATCACATGCGCAAGTTGATGCCGCGACTCTACTCCATCGCCTCATCCCCCAAAGTTTATCCACAGGAGATTCATTTAACCGTGGCGATTGTCCGATACGAAACGAATCACCGTGAACGGGTGGGGGTCTGCACGACATTCATGTCTGACCGGACGACGGTGAATGCCACTCCCGTGCCCGTGTTTGTTTCCAGTTCGCACTTCGGTCCGCCCGAAGACGGTTCGATTGACTGTATCATGGTAGGACCTGGCACTGGGATCGCTCCGTTTCGTGCGTTTGTGCAGGATCGGGTGGCGGACGGCGCGTCCGGCCGCAATTGGGTTTTCTTTGGCGATCAGAAAAAAGGCACCGACTACCTCTATGAAGAGGAATGGACCGACTATGTTGCGAAAGGGCAGGTCCAGCGGCTCGATCTCGCCTGGTCACGCGACCAATTGACGAAGATTTACGTGCAGGATCGTATGCGCGAAAATGCGTCTGAGCTTTGGGCTTGGCTGAAGGCCGGTGCGCATTTCTATGTTTGCGGAGATGCCAAACGGATGGCCAAAGATGTCGATGCGGTCCTGCATGAAATCATTGCCGAGGAAGGCGGGATGGACAGTGCCGCGGCGACGGACTACATCAAGCAGCTCAAAAAGGATAAACGCTATCAGCGTGACGTCTATTAACCCCCGAACAATCCCATGAGTTATACATTTAACAATCGCACCGCACTTGTGACGGGTGCCGGTCGCGGCATTGGCCGGGCCATTGCTGAAACGTTGGCCAAGCACGGGGCCACCGTGATCTGTGTCTCCAAATCAGCCGAATCCTGCGGCGGCGTCGCCGATGCCATTGTTGCATCTGGCGGCAAGGCCAAGGCGCTGGCCGTGGATGTGGCAGATGGCGCCGCCATCGCTCAAGCGGCCGAAACTCTACTCGGCGAATTCACCAATATAGATATTTTGGTCAATAACGCCGGAATTACCCGGGATGGTCTACTGTTTCGAATGAGCGATGCGGATTGGAACGATGTCATCAGCACCAATCTCTCCAGCTGTTTCCATTGGTGTAAGCACTTGGCCCGACCGATGACCCGGGCCCGCTGGGGCCGTATTATCAATATAGCCTCAGTCAGCGGTATCATGGGCAATGCTGGCCAAGCCAACTATTCAGCCGCCAAAGCAGGGATGATTGGTCTGACCAAGACCCTGGCGAGGGAGTTCGCATCCCGCAGTGTTACAGTTAACGCGGTAGCCCCCGGTTTCATCAAGACCGACATGACGAGTGAGTTTGTAAATAATACCGATGTATCCGCGAAGATTTTGGAGGCGGTTCCACTCAAACGATTTGGAGAATCAGCGGACATTGCCAATATGACGGCTTACCTCGCTTCGGAGGAAGCTGGCTACATTACCGGGCAAGTTTTTACCGTTGACGGCGGGATGGCGATGTGAAGCCTGCTACTCACGTAATATCCACCACATGGCTGACCAAAAAACCATCGAACAACGCGTTAAGGAAATCATCGTTAACCAGCTTAACGTGAACGAGGAGCAAATTACGCCTACGGCATCGTTTCTCGATGACCTGGGGGCTGATTCGCTTGATACTGTCGAGCTGATCATGGCTTTTGAGGAGGAGTTCAAGGACGAGATCAAGGGTGAGATTCCCGAATCCGATGCCGAAAAACTTCAGACGGTTGGCCAAGTGACCGACTACATCAAGGCTAAGGCCGGAGCGCAGTAAACCCGCACACTTTCTAGCGTTCTACCGCTTTCCATGATGGAAATTGCCGGTAGGACGCTTTTTTGTTTTTAAGCGGAATTTACTTTCTGCAACCTCATCATGGAAGTTCAACCAAACCGTCGGGTAGTCATTACGGGCCTAGGGGTCGTCGCCTCAATTGGTCATAACGCCCATGATTTTTGGGCCTCCTTGCTGGCAGGAAAATCAGGCATCAACCGGATCACGCATTTTGATCCGAGTGATTATGGCAGCCAGATAGGTGCTGAGGTGTTGGACTGGGATGCGGCAGCTCATATGGACCCCAAGGATGCCCGTCGGAACGACCGGTATACCCAATTCGGTTTTGTAGCCGCCAAACAAGCGGTCCAAGACGCCAAGCTGGATGTATCCCATGAGAATGGTGACCGGGTTGGAGTTATGATTGGGTCGGGTATCGGCGGGATGCACACTTACGAGACGCAACTGCGAGTGTTGGATGAACGAGGTCCGCGCAAAGTATCCCCATTTACTATTCCTGCCCTGATCGGAAATATGTGTGCGGGGTTGGTTGCGATTGCATATGGGGCCCGTGGTCCGAATTTTGGGTTGGTTTCCGCCTGCGCAACTGGAGCCCATGCTATTGGTGAAGCCGCCCATGCCATCCGTCGTGGTGATGCCGACGTAATGATCGCCGGCGGCAGTGAAGCGGCCATCACGCCCTTTGCCTATGCCAGCTTTTGTGCCATGAAGGCGATGAGCACCCGTAATGACACACCGCAGACCGCCAGTCGTCCTTTTGAATTGAAACGCAACGGCTTTGTGATGGGTGAGGGCGCGGGTATTTTGGTGTTGGAATCCATGGAGCACGCCCAGGCCCGGGGTGCCCGGATCTATTGCGAATTAACCGGGTATGCTGCTACTTGCGACGCGTTTCATATTACCCAACCAGACCCTGAAGGTAAGGGGCTGTCCCTGGCGATGAACCGGGCTCTGGCCAGCAGTGGCCTGCAGGCCGCCGACATCGATTATATCAACGCTCACGGGACCTCTACCCCTTACAATGACAAGTATGAAACCCTCGCGATCAAGAAGGTGCTGGGTGACCATGCTTACCAGATTCCTGTCAGCTCCACCAAGTCGATGACCGGCCACCTGCTGGGGGCCGCCGGCGGTATTGAGTCAGTGATTTGCGTCAAAACGATTGAGAGCGGCATGATTGCCCCCACCATTAATCTGGTGGAACCGGATCCCGATTGTGACCTGAATTTTGTGCCCAACACAGCCATCCAAAAATCGGTGCGCACTGTGCTGAGTAACAATCTGGGCTTCGGCGGCCAGAATGCCTCTTTGATTTTCCGGGCGCTTTGAACGATGCGTTCGAATGGGAACGCACTATATCACCATCAGGATGCCGATTCCGACGCAGGACTTACCCACCGATTCAAGCAATTGAACAATTCCTCCTGCCGGATCGGTTTGGTCAGAAAATCATCCATGCCTGCCGCCAGACAGGCTTCGCGATCCTGATTCATGGCATTGGCCGTCAGTGCGATGATCGGTAATGCCTTGCCCGCTAGCTCACTCCGGATTTGACGGGTGGCTTCAAAGCCATCCATCCCGGGCATCTGGCAATCCATTAACACTGCGTCCCAAGAACCATCCACGGCAGACCTGACGACCGCTTCACCGTTGCTCACGATGGAGCAAGTCACACCGATGCGCTTTAGCATGAGTTGGATGACGCGTTGATTAACCGCATCGTCTTCGGCGACCAGAATATTGGCTTGGAGTGTTTGGTTCGGCTTCACGGGTAACTGTTGAATGATCGGAATAACACCAAGGGCCAACTTAAACTCGATTTCAAATTGGAAAGTTGTCCCGCGCAGCCGATCGCTGCTGAGGTTTATATGTCCGCCCATGCGGTTTACCAGCCCCTGCGATATTGCGAGACCCAAGCCGCTGCCCCCGAATTTGCGCGTCGTTGAACTGTCCCCTTGAGTGAATACTTGGAAAAGTTTGGCTTGAGTGGATGGGTCGATGCCAATGCCCGTGTCATGAATACTGAATTGGAGCGTAGTCGAGGTTTGGTCTAAGGCTACAACCGCCATGGACAAGTCGACCTGACCGCGTTCGGTAAATTTGATCGCATTGCCGGTGAGGTTGAGCAGCACCTGTTTCAAGCGAGCCGGATCCCCATCGACCCTGATGTTGGGACCTGGGGGAAGAATTAGATTCAGGCTCAACTTTTTTTCCACGGCCCGGGGCTGAAGCAGTGCGACTACTTCCCGCATGGCGACCGCGGGTTCAAAGGGGATGCATTCGAATTCCAGCTTGCCACTCTCCACTTTGGAGAAATCCAAAATGTCATTCAGGAGTCTCAATAAGGTGTCGGCGGAGCCGGTGGCGATGTCCACTTGGGAGATTTGCTCGGCATCTAATTTCGAATCCCGCAGGATCTGCAACATACCGATGATGCCGTTCATCGGGGTGCGAATCTCATGACTGATGGTGGCGAGAAAGTCTCCTTTGATCCGATTGGAGTCTTCCGCCCGTTCCTTGGCTTCCTTCAAGAGGCAGACAAAATCCTCATTTTCATAAACCAGCTGATACTGCCGAATCAGATCAGTGTGGTGTAATTCGGCTGTTTTATACAGGAATATGGAGTAGGTGAGGGTAACACCAGACAACAACCAGCCGCTTTCGCCGGCGATGAAAAACAGCACCCCGGCGGGGATCATGGTAATCGCGACGTAGAGATTGTAACTTAGTGGCACCGGGGCAAGTGAACGCGCCGCTCCGGCGTTCATGCCGGCGAGTATCATGATGAGCAACAGGCTGGAAAAGAAGCTGTCCTTGGAAAAGAAATTCCATCCGGCCCAGCCCCAAAGAGCGCCCGCCATGACCACTCCGATAATAAAATAAGTGCGCCAACGCGGCAACTCGGTTTGCGTCGGATTTCGCCGGACAAATGCGCCATTTAGCCCCAGGCGAACCAGTGAAATCGCAATGATCAGGCTATACCAACCCAACTTCAGCGGCCAACTGACCAGTGGTCCAACTCCCACAAAGAGGATGGTTGCCAATACAAAATTTGAAAACAGGCCGAAACCGGCCGACCGATATAACAGCCGCGTCATTTGCGCATCCACGCGGGCGGTAATTTCCGCGCTCACTTTGACTGGGTTTTCAGCCGGTTGACGGCATAAGCACGCGGACAGGGGATAAGCCATATGACCGGGAATAGTCACATTGTGCAAGGTGATCCCGGCCCAAAGAAAAACCCGCAGAAATGAATCTGCGGGTCGTATCAAACGAAAATGTAAACGGTAATCAGGCCTTTTGGACCAAACCGGCTTTGATAGCCTTCACCGAGACCAGCATGCGCTTGGTGCCGCCGTTAGGCAGCTTCACGCGGATGCGTTGAAGGTTGGGACGAAACTTACGTGACGTAATGCTGGTCACGTGCGTGCCGATGCCGCCGCTCTTTTTGCTCTGTCCCTTGCGATTAATGGAGCTACCCATGGTAGGGCGCTTACCGGTGATTGCACAAATTCTTGCCATGATTTCAGTGGTTAAAGGTTAATTACTAGTGGTTTGCCGACCCTTGAAGCAAGGGGATTTTCAATTATCTTTCAATTGGGTCGACGACGGCTGTGCAGCACTTGAAATTTTTGCCCAAGATTCCCCGGGTGAAGCAGTTGCATAATCGACTGCTTTCGCCGGCTCAAATGCGCCGCGTCGGTTTTGGCAATTTTTTCAAGTAATTGATTCGCGTGGTGAATGAGAAAGGCTTCTTGGGATTCAAGCTGTGGAGGCTCAAACCCACATTTTCCCAAGGCATCGGCTAACCAGTCCCAGCATACATGACACGTGATATCCTGTTCGCCAGGTCTCGCCAGTAATTCGTTGGTCTGCATGTGACGAAAATAAGCTCTGGCGGTGCCCTGAGGGGTATGTTGGATCAATTCCGCATAAGATTTCCCGTAATCTGCCGCGATAAACAATCCGTCCCAGGGTTGCTGGCAGAATTCCTCAAGTAGGGCGACCGCTGCGCTTGGAGCATCAAACCGGTAACCCTCAGGTGCAATGTCCGGGAGAAAATCCGGAATGGGTTCAACGTGAAATTCCACTTCGTGAAAATTTCCGGCACGAAGTTGCACCCCTATTTCATGCCAGATACCGCCACGACTGACGAAGCGGCGAAATGGCTGGGCGTCAAAGAGCTCATTCGAGAATACGACACAGGAACCGCTGATTGTGGGGATCTCGCCCACACGAATAGTCCGGGTATGGGCAAAGCCATGGTCGACTCCCTCGAGGATACCACCCCCGGGCTCGGCGCCAATTTCGACAAAAGTCATTTCGGCCACGGCGGCTGGACTGAGAATTTGGGTGGCGGCATTGGCAATCAGCTCCCCGAAAATTGCACCTGATGTGGACGCGGTATAAAAATCCGTACCCTGACCATAACCCACGCGGGCTTTGGCCTGACGGTAATACCCGACTTGCTCGTCATATAGGGCGAGATCCATGAACTGTGCAAAGTCCATCATCTGTTCACCACCGGCCAAAGCTTGGAAGCGGGCGACGAATGTCGGGGAGGGCGGTTCAGGCTGGTTGGTTGACGATCCCATTTACAAAGCGAAGCAGATGGACACAGTCCGGCCTATGCTCAAACGCTTTCTCACGCTGGCAATCGGTGCCGCCTTGGGGTTGTTACTTGCCGCAGTATCGCTGCGGGTGGCGGCAGCGTGGGGATTTCTGCCGAATCGCGAATTGAATCGCTCGGCGGACTACGTCAGCGATGTGCTCAAAATAGTGCACGAAAACTATGTTGAAGCTGGTGAGGTGGGCTATGATCTACTGGCCCGCAAAGCCATCCACGGAGTGGTGGAATCACTGGATCCGCATTCAGAATTTTTGGAGGCAGATCAATTTGGAAATTTTGAGGATGACCTGGATGGTGACTTTTGCGGGATCGGAGTGCAGGTCGAAATTCGTAACGAACGGATCGTCGTGATTGCCCCGATAGCTGGCTCGCCGGCTGAGCGGGTGGGCATACTAAGAGGCGATGAGATCATTAAAGTGGACGGTCAAATCCTGGGCCCAAAATCACCCGTGGATGATGCCATCAGGCGGTTGCGCGGCAAACCAAACACCAAGGTTGTCGTGGAGGTTCGTCGACCCAGCAGCAACAAGCTCATGGAAATGACTCTCGTTCGGAAAGTAATCGAGGTTGATAGTGTCCGTGAGGTTCAATTGCTCGCCGGCAATATTGGGTATGTTCAGTTGGCTGATTTTTCCGCTCATACGGGAGAGCAATTTCTCACCGCCTTGGGGAGTTTATTGCAACAAGGTGCCGAATCCCTGATTCTCGATTTACGCAACAACCCGGGCGGATTGCTCGAGTCTGCCGTGGAAGTGGCTGAGCCGTTTTTCAATGAAGACGAACTGGTGGTCTATACCCAAGGTCGTCGGCCCGAGGATCGTGAAGATTTGCTTTCCCAAATGCATGGACCGCCGGTGCAAATGCCGATAGCGGTGCTAATCAATGCCGGCACGGCGAGTGCGGCAGAAATTGTCACCGGCGCGCTCAAGGATACCCGCCGGGCGGTCATAGTCGGTGAGCGTTCATTCGGCAAAGGGTCCGTGCAGACCATATTCAAACTTCGTAACGGGGAGGGGATGCGGATCACCACGGCTCGTTACTTCACGCCCAGTGGGGTCAGTATCCACGGCAAGGGCATTGCCCCGCAAATTGAGGTGATCATGAGCCCGGAGGAGGATAGCAAACTGCGCCTGCAAAAGGTCCGTGGTGATGTGACCGACCCGGTTGAGTTCAAGGAGCGCTTTGGCTTCACTCCCATTTTGGATCGGCAATTGATCACGGCCATGGATGCATTGAAGGGTGTTATGCTAATAAATAATCGTTCCGGATCCGTGAAAACTAAAGCAGCTGACGGCCCATGATACTGGCATTGGAAAGTTCCTGTGATGAAACCGCGGTGGCAATCTTCAATCCCGCTGTCGGGATGGTGGGTGAGTGGATTCATAGTCAGATCGCCCTGCATGAAAAACATGGTGGGGTTGTCCCGGATTTGGCCACCCGGGAACATTTGCGCAAATTTCCCGTCTTGCTGGCCCAAGCACGGGATGAATTTGGATTTGCTGGCATTACTCGGGTTGCTGTAACGCAGGGACCTGGTTTGGCAGCTTGTCTGGCGATTGGCGTTGCCTCGGCCAAGGCCCTCGCCACGGCGCTGAAAGTGCCTGTCGTGGGCATTAATCATCTTAGAGCGCATGCCTTTTCACCTTTCATCTCGTTGCACGCAGAATCCCCGGAAGACTTTGATGCCGCCTTGGAAAAATTATTACCCCATTTGGCGTTGATTGTATCCGGTGGGAATACCCTGTTGATCGAGATCGATCGGAACCGCCGGATCCGGGTGATTTCCACCACCCGGGATGATGCGGCGGGAGAAGCCTTGGACAAAGGAGCCAAACTTCTTGGATTGGGATACCCGGGGGGGCCTTTCGTGGAACGGCTGGCTCGCACGGGCAATGCCGAAGCCTACGATTTTCCGCGAGGCATGGGGCGCCGTGATAATCTCGACTTCAGCTTCTCGGGCTTGAAAACGAGTCTACGTTATCAGTTGGAGAAGATGTCGGAAGCTGAGGTTGCGGCGAAACTGCCGGATCTGTGCGCCAGTTATCAGCAGGCGGTTATCGATGCCCTGATGCGCAAATTGAAGTTTGCAGCTGAACAGCAGGATTACGCCAGCATGGGACTTTCCGGTGGAGTCGCAAACAATGGGCTCCTGCGCACATCCATTACCCGACTGGCAAACCAACAGCGTATTCCTGTTTTACTGGCCGCTCCTCGTCATACGGGGGACAATGCCGGTATGATTGCATTTGCTGCCTGGATTGATCGCACTGGTGTGGATGTGACCAGTGGCATGGGACTGGAAATCAATCCGGATGCCACTCCGGGCAACGGGACTGATTAATGGTTTCAAGTATAATCCCGGCGCAGGTTACTAGGGAGAATCCCAAGTTCTTCGCGGTATTTGGCCACGGTGCGGCGTGCGATATTTAGTCCCTTGTCCTGCAATTTGCCGACCAGAGCCTGATCACTCAGTGGCGAGGATTTGTCTTCAACCGTGATCAAATCCGCAATGAGCTCCTTTACGCTGGTATTTGATACCGCATCGCCGCTTTCGGCCTGATATCCGGTGGTGAAGAAGTATTTGAATTCGAAAACCCCGTGCGGGGTCTTGATGTATTTGTTGGCAATGGCCCGGCTCACGGTGGTTTCGTGCACGCCAACAATATCAGCCACCTGCGTCATCGTCAGCGGCTTCAAGCGTGACACTCCTTGTTCGAAGAAATCCATCTGCGCTTTCAATATCTCCCTGGTGATTCGTTCGATCGTGCGTTGCCGCTGCTCGATGGAATCAATCAGGAATTTTCCCGAACGCATGCGCTCACGCAGATAATCCCGTTCCGATTTCGAAAGCGTGCCTTTGGCGATCATTTCCCGGTAGGTATTGGAAATCCGCAGGCGGGGGATGTAGTCACTGTTGAGGACAATCTTCCATTCGTCGTCGTCTTTGAACACGGTTACGTCGGGCTCGACCACACGGTTGGTATCTTCACTGAATTTTCGACCGGGTGCGGGATCCAATTTTCCAATTTCTTCGATGGCCAATTGGATGTCGTCGGGATTTGCCCCCAATTTTCTCGCCAGTTCGGGGATTCGTCTCCGGGCCAGAAGGGGAAAATGATCACGGACAATACGGGCCGCCAATGAGCTGCCTCTGTCTTTGCTGTTAAGCTGCGCCAGGAGGCATTCCTCAAGGGACTCACTACCGATTCCAGGTGGATCGAATGTGCGCAGGGCTTGGAGGGCTTCCTGAATCGCGGCCAAGCACAAACCGGATTGGAGGGCGGCATCTGCCGGGTTCTGGGTGAGGAAACCGCGTTCATCAATGCTTCCGATCAAATGGCGCAGTGCTTCCAATGTTTCATCGGGCAGGTCGGCCATTTCGGCCTGCTGCATCAGGTGTTCCTGTAAGGAAGGCACACTCACCAGTGAGTCCATGGAGTGCTGGCGTTTTTCTGCATCCTCAGTGGTGAAAGGCTGGGTGCCGCCCGCTTGGTTCATGTAATCCCGCCAATCTTCATCCAACTTGCCCAATATTTCGAATTCCTTGGAAAAATCCAATTCATCCCTACTGCCTTCATTCTGATCGGTGCTTTCGTCGTTATCCCTTTCATTCTCTGCTTTTTCCTGATCCAGGCTGACCCCATCCGATGGCAATTCCTCCAACGTAGGATTACTCTGTAGCTCTTCCTGGATCTCCGAACGCAGGTCCATGGCGGCGACCTGCAGAATCTTCAGCGATTGCCGCAGTTGCGGAGCCAGGACGAGTGACTGCGTCTGCCTTTGGCGTAGGTCGTGGCTATATCCAGGCCCGCTCATGCGCAAAATACCGAATTGAGTTGTGCATGCTCAGGGGTTGGAGCTGTAGATGGGTGGACGGGAGCCGGTATCATGAAAGTCAAAAAGCTCCTTCAGATAAGCTCCCAATTTCTCAATCGTGGGGCCGTAACGATCGCTGTAGAGATAGACTTCGAGATCCGTCAGCATCTCGTAGGCGCTTTGATAACGTTTGTCCCGGTCGCGTTGGAGGGCTTTCTGGATGATCGCATCCAACGGGGCGTCGATTTCTGCGCGCAGTGTCCCAAATTTGGGTATGGGCATTGTCTGGATGTTGCGCCGCGACTGACTGCGATCCATGGCGCGAAATATATTTTTCCCCAGCAGCAACTCTGTCAGCACAATGCCGAGAGGGAATAAATCAGCCCGTGCATCGGTGACAGCATAACTGGCCTGCTCGGGGGAGAGATATTCATCCTTACCTGCGATCACCTTGCCTTCTTCGTTATACATCAGGTCCAAAGCCTTCGCGATGCCGAAGTCGGTCAGCTTAACATCGCCTTCGTAGGCCATCAGGATATTTTTGGGACCAATATCGCGATGAACGATGTAGAGATGGCGGCCTTCCCGGTCGCATTTCTGGTGCGCATAGGCCAAGCCACGCGCCACGCGGGAAACAATAAACACCGCCAGCTCGACCGGTATTGGGCGGCCCAAGGCTTGGTGCCGCTCGATGAATTGTTCGAGATTCACCCCGCGCACGAACTCCATCACCATGAAATATTGTCCGCCCATCTTACCCAGATGGTAGGTCTGCACGATACTGGTATGGATGAGATCCGCGACCAGTCGTGCCTCGCCAATGAAGTTTTTCTGAAATTCCGGGATGGCCGAGTATTCTTCCCTGATCAGTTTTACGGCGACGGTTTTGCGGAAATTACCTGCACCCAATTGCGCTGCTTCATAGACCAGCCCCATACCGCCTTCGGCCAGTTTGCGCACCATCTCGTAATTGATCTCGGTGAAGAGTTGTTTCAGTGAACTCACGCCGCGAGCAAAGGAGTGGAACTATCCACTGGCAAGTAATCTGTCACCCATCCGGCCCGATTCCTGCTGTGCTACGCCCAAGGCTGGTTTGACAGGGGCTAAATCCGGGCTACTTTCCGTTTATGATCACTCTCACCGCAAGGGCGGCTGCCCAAATCCGGGCCATGCAAAAAGAAGCTAGCGTTGAGGACAAACCACTGCGCGTGTTGGTCGAGTCGGGTGGTTGTTCAGGATTTCAATACGGCATGTCGTTTGATGCGCCGAAAGCCGAGGACACGCGGCTGGAGAGTGAGGGAATCCAGATCGTGATGGATGCTCCCAGTCTGGCCTACATGCAGGGTAGCCGGATCGACTTTGATGACGGGCTTCAGGGCAAGGGGTTTGAAATTCAAAACCCCAATGCTCAAAGCACCTGCGGCTGCGGTAAGTCCTTCAATTAAGCAGATCAGGCGGTCGCTTGGTGTAACGCCACGATCCCGAAGGTCATTCCCTTGGAGTGAACAGCTTTAAAGCCGGCCGTGAGTATTTCCTGGGCCAAGTCCGCCCGGTTGGGAAATTGTTCGATACTCTCGTTTAAATATACGTAGGCGGCTTTGTCCTTGGTTACCCAGCCGGCAATAACCGGGAGAATTTTCCGCAGGTAAAACATATAAATCGGCCTGAACCAGCGCTGGGGTTGGGAAAATTCCAAAACATACAGCTGGCCACCCGGGCGAAGCACCCGTCGCATCTCCCTCAAACATTGGCCTCGGTCGGCCATATTCCTTAAGCCAAAGGATATCGTCACGGCGTCAAAATGACTATCTGCGAGCGGAAGGTCCATCCCATCGCCTTGTTGAAAGCCCAGCCGTAAGTGGCTTTCTGGGTATGTGGCCTGCTGTTTTATCACGGCCTCGTCTAACATGGGTTGGCAGAAATCCATGCCTGTTATGGATTTAGCTGATTTCACTGTTTGGCTTAGTGCAAATGCGACATCACCGCTTCCGGTGGCCAAATCGAGAATATCGCCCGGCTCGGAACGGTTGACAGCTTTCACCAAGGTCCGCCTCCACCACAAATCCACGCCACAACTCAACAGTCGATTAGCCAGGTCATATCGTCCAGCGATACGGGCAAACATTGAGTTGACGGCATTAGGGTCTGGCATGGTGCAGGGTAAAAGGAGGCTTTTTCACGTCTTTTTCAATGACATCCGAGTCATATTCATTGACGCAATCATGGAACTGCTAGTAGTTTAGGAAGTCTCTTACCGGTTGTAATAAGCGAAAGGAAAATATCATGTCCAACAATCTGACGAAGCGAGAAATCGTCCTCGAAATTTACAAGAAGACCGGCTTTCCCCAAAAGCAAGTGGTCGATACGGTTCAATTGACCCTCGATATCATACAGAAGGCCTTGGCCGCTGGGCGTAATGTCGAGTTGCGCAATTTTGGTGTGCTTGAGGTCCAAGTGCGCAAATCACGCATCGGCCGCAATCCGAACAAACCCGAGGCCGAAGTGGTTATCCCGCAACGGGCCGTGGTGAAATTCAAGTCTGGCAAAATTCTCAAGCAACAGCTCAAGAAGATCGACCTCGCAACCCTGTCCGCGCCGAGCGCCGCAGAGCCATCTGAGGATATTTGATTAAAATTTGTATTCAATGAGGCGAGGCCGGGACTATTCCCGGCCTTTTTATTGCCTAAAATTTAGAGTGGCGCGGGTCTGGATCGACCCGCAATTTCCCAATTTCCATGGCCACCTTTCAGTCATTGCCCGGTTTCCGGGATTTCTATCCGGACGACCTCTCCCGTCGTAATTACATCTTTCGTCTCTGGCGGCAGACAGCCTCGGCTTTTGGGTTCTCCGAATACGATGCCCCGGTGCTTGAACCGCTCGACCTCTACAAGGCGAAGTCGGGGGATGAAATCGAGGCGCAGCTATTCAGTTTCACAGACAAGGGGGGGCGGGAAGTGGCTTTGCGTCCGGAAATGACACCCACGGTTTGCCGGCTGGTCGGCGCCAAGGCGAACGCGCTGAAGCGTCCGATCAAATGGTTTAGCATCGCCGAATTTTACCGTTACGAGCGGATGCAAAAAGGGCGGGGCCGTTGTTTCAATCAACTCAACGCGGATATCTTCGGTGAACCGGGACCGGAAGCCGAATTAGAATTGCTCGCACTGTTGGTGCAGAGCCTGTGCAGTTTTGGTCTCACGTCAGAGGACTTCTATGTCCGTTTGAGTGATCGCAATCTGTGGTTTTTCTATTTGGAAGCCCTGGGTCTGGACGAAGCTAGAATCCGGGGTGTGCTCGGGGCGGTCGATCGCTATGAGAAATACGGCGAGGACGCATTCAAGGGCTACACCGAGCAGTATGGTGCACTGGATCCCGAGCTGAAAGCGAAGGTTATCGGATTCCTGCAAATCAAGTCATTGGCGGCCCTGGAAGAAACCCTCGCCACCATGACGGATGATAAAATTACCGCACGTTTGGCTGACTGGCGGTCATTGTTGGGCAGCTTGGATGCGATGGGCCTTTCGCAATTCATCCAGGTTGATTTTGGCGTAGTGCGTGGCTTGGCCTATTATACCGGATTTGTTTTCGAAGCCTTTGATCGCAAGGGCGAGCTACGGGCCATTGCCGGCGGCGGCCGTTATGATGATCTGGTGGCAAAGCTCGGTGGTCCCGATTTGCCGGCGGTTGGTTTTGCGATCGGGGATATGACCTTTGCGCTGTTGCTGGAACAGCGCGGACTCATGCCGGCCATGGTCCAAACCGTGGACGTGTATTGTGTGATTGGTGGCCCGGCAGAACGGACGGCGGCATTTGCAGCCATCCAGTCGTTACGTGCGTCCGGATTCCGGGTGGAATACCCACTCAAGGACGTGGCCTTTGGTAAGCAATTCAAAGCCGCGAGTGAAGCAGGCGCGCGACTGGCCCTGATTTACGGCAGTGACGAACTGGCCAAAGGCGTCGTGAAACTACGTGATATGAACGATCGTTCAGAGCGTGAAGTGCCAATTGCCGAGATTGTGTCCGCGGTTCGTGACACTCTCAGCGGCTAACTTTCTAGATCACTCGGACCAAACGCCTGCGGGAGTAATTCCGTGATGACGCAGTCAAGTTTGTCTCGGCCCTTACAGGTGGAAATAACGCGTGCTGCCGGTCCAAATTCGTAGATAACCTGACGACAGGCTCCACAGGGTGCGGTGGGCTTGGGTGTCGGGGTGTAAACCGCCACGCAAGCTAATCGCAGCGGTTTTTCCATGCTGGCGACGGCATTGAATATGGCGGTTCGTTCCGCGCAGTTGCAAAGACCGTATGAAGCGTTCTCCACATTACAGCCTGTGTATATCTTACCACTTTGAGTAAGAATTGCGGCACCGACCTTGAATTTGGAATAGGGGGCGTAGGCCTTTGTTGACGCTTGTTTGGCCGCTGCAGACAGTTTTGCCAACTGGGCGGATGTCGGTGTTTTCACAGGCCAAGTTCCTGTTTTACCTCGGTGAACTTCTCAATCGCAAAGGTGAGGTCTTCCTTGCTGTGCGCAGCCGATACTTGCGTGCGGATTCGTGCGGTGCCTTGTGGCACTACGGGATAAAAGAAACCAACGACATAAACTCCCTTTTCCAGCATCCGGTTGGCGAATTTCTGGGATAGGGCGGCGTCGCCTAACATCACTGGCACAATTGGATGGGTTCCCGGTTTGATCGTCAGTCCTGCTTGGGTCAGACCCTCCCGGAAGAATCGCGTATTGTCCTCGAGCTGGTCGCGGAGCTCGGTTGAGCGACTTAGCAGTTCCAAACACTTGATGGAGGCGGCGGCGATGGTAGGTGCCACCGTATTGGAAAACAAGTAAGGGCGGGAACGCTGACGTAACAGATCGATGATGGATTTGCGTCCGCTCGTATAGCCACCACTGGCGCCACCGAGCGCCTTGCCGAGTGTGCCGGTGATGATGTCGACGCGATCCATCACCCCGCAATGTTCGTGAGTGCCGCGTCCGGTCTTGCCCATGAAACCCACGGCGTGGCTGTCATCGACCATCACCAATGCACCATACTTGTCTGCCAGATCGCAGATCCCTTGCAGATTGGCGATAAAGCCATCCATGGAAAACACCCCGTCGGTGGCGATGAGTTTAAAGCGGGCTTGCTTGGACTCCGCCTCTTTCAACTTTGCTTCGAGGTCTTCGAGATTGTTGTTTTTGTAGCGATAGCGCTTAGCCTTGCAGAGGCGCACGCCGTCGATAATCGAGGCATGATTGAGCTCATCGGAAATGACGGCATCCTCCGGACCGAGCAGGGTTTCGAATAGACCGCCATTGGCGTCGAAGCACGACGTGTAAAGGATCGTATCCTCCATGCCCAGAAAGCGGGAAAGCGCTGCCTCGAGATCCTTGTGCAACTGCTGCGTGCCGCAGATAAAACGCACTGATGCGAGACCGTAGCCCCAGCGATCCAGCGATTCGCGGGCGGCTGTTATCAACTCGGGATTATCCGCCAATCCGAGGTAATTGTTGGCGCACATGTTCAGCACCTTTTGCCCACTGGCCACTGCGATATGCGCAGTTTGATGCGTGGTGATGATTCGTTCGCGCTTGTAGAGGCCAGCCGATTCAATGTCGGCGAGAGTTTTGTCCAAGTGGGTCTGAAATTCGGGCGTCATATGGTTAGTCCCATTTCAGCACGATTTTACCGCTTTTGCCCGAACGCATCAAATCAAAGGCCTCTTGGAATTCCGTATAGTGAAACCGGTGGGTGATCACGGGTGAGATATCCAGGCCACTTTGGATCATCGAAGTCATCTTATACCAGGTTTCATACATTTCCCGGCCGTAAATGCCCTTGATCGTGAGCATATTGAAAACGACCTTGTTCCAATCGACCGCCGCTGATGCCGGCATGATGCCCAGCAGCGCAATGCGCCCGCCGTGGGCCATGTTGTCGATCATGTCATTGAGGGCCCGTGGATTGCCGGACATCTCCAAGCCGATATCAAAGCCTTCGCGCATCCCGATGCTCTTTTGCACGTCGGGCAGTTTTTCCTTGGACACATCGACCGTGCGCGTCGCGCCCATCCGGGTGGCGAGAGCCAGGCGATCTGGATTCACGTCGGTCACGACAATTTTACGCGCACCACAGTGCTTGGCGATGGCCACGGCCATGCAACCGATGGGTCCCGCCCCGGTGATGAGCACGTCTTCACCCACGAGATCATATTGCAAAGCCGTATGGGTCGCGTTACCGAGGGGGTCGAAACAGGAAAGGATGTCGAGGGGGATGGCGGGATCGACGTGCACGGCATTGCTGGCCGGGATGCACAGGTATTCTGCAAAGGCACCGTCACGGTTTACACCTACGCCTTTGGTGTCTTTGCAGAGATGGCGGCGACCGGCGAGACAGTTGCGACACACGCCGCACACGATGTGGCCTTCGCCGTCGACGAGATCGCCCTTTTTGTAGCCCTGCACATTGGCCCCAACTTCTTCGATCGTGCCGACAAACTCATGTCCGACTACCATCGGTGGCTTGATGGTCTGTTCTGCCCAGGAATCCCAGTTGTAGATGTGAACGTCCGTGCCGCAAATTGAGGTCTGTTTGATTTTGATCAGGACATCATTGATGCCCGGTTTGGGCACCGGCACCTCTGTCATTTGCAGTCCTTCTCCGGGACTCAATTTAGCAATGGCTTGCATGGTTCTATCGGGCATGGGTCAGAGTGTGTGTGAGTCGGACCTAGAAACAACTCCTAAGCCGATTTGGTGTCCGTTCTAAGCCCCGTTAATGTCCCGGTTCACTCGGCGAATAGTTGCGCGCCTTCCAAGGCCAGCAACCGCAATTTGGTTTTGATTCCGCCCGCTCCGGAAAAGCCGGTCATTTTCCCGTCCGCCGCAACGACTCGATGACAGGGCACCAACAGTGGCCAGGGATTGGCTCCGAGCGCCACTCCTACCGCTCGACTGGCTCCGGGCGGGTGCCCGATATGGCGTGCAATATCGCCATAACTACAGGTGGAACCAGCTTTGATCGTCAGGGTTTGCCGGTAAACTTGGCGTTGAAAGTCTCCGACTTCGGCAAAGGCGTAGGGCAGGGTCGTGAAGTCTTGAAATATTCCACCCAAGTGAGCGTGCACCCGGTCAATGATGGCCGCGACCCATGGTTCCGGAGTGACACTGGGCGGCAGCTTGCCACCGACAAAAGTAAAACCGGTGATTGCTGCTCCTGACCAACTTATCCCCATGGGGCCGACTGTTGTATCAAAATGGGTGGCGGGCATGGAAATCGTTAGGGTTTGCATCCCAGCCAACCTCCCATTGCTCTCAAAATCAACCTTATGGAAAACCGGTTTTACAATGCGTTCGATGCCGAATCGTTTGGCGGCCCGCGCAAGGCGGATTACCGCAGCCCGTTCCAGACTGACCGCGACCGCATCATCCATGCGCATGCCTTCCGCAAACTCCAATCGAAGACGCAGGTTTTCCTTTCGGGGGAGTATGATTTTTACCGCACCCGGCTGACTCATTCCATCGAGGTATCCCAGATCGGCCGTTCCATCTGCCAATTCTTACGCACCCAGGGCGGACCGATGCAGCCGGATTTTCATATTGATAGTGATCTGGTTGAGGCCAGCTGTCTGGCCCATGATCTGGGCCATCCTCCCTTCGGTCATTCCGGTGAACGCACCCTCCAAGAGTTGATGATCAAGTGGGGTGGATTCGAGGGCAATGCCCAGACCCTGCATCTGCTGACGGCGACCATCTTTCAAAACGAATCGGGTGTTCGCGGCATGCGTCCTACCCGGGCGTTATTGGATGGGGTGCTGAAATACAAAAAACTATTCACCGAATACACCAAGCCACCGTCCAATCACTTCATCTACGATTCGCAGTTGCCGGTCCGTGAATTTGTTTTTGGGAATAAACCGATCCCCAAAAACCTGCACAAAGACGAAGCACTCAACGAATTCAAGAGCATCGAATGCCAGATCATGGATTGGGCCGATGACGCAGCCTATTCACTCAACGATATTGTGGATGGGGTGAAGGCGGGATTCCTTACCGCGGACAGCGTGGAGGAATGGGCGGAGGGTCAGGCCATCGGACCTGAGGAACAGCAACATCTTGATCGACTCTTCAATGCGATGAAAACCGATCGGATGGAGGGTATCTTCGGCGCCAGGATCGGTGGATTCATTCAAGCCTGCCGCTTGCGTGAACGGAAAAATTTCATGTCAACGCAGACCAACCGCTATCGGTTTGAACTGGTAGTGGCTGATACCGCCCTGCGTGAAGCCCTGTTCTTCAAGACCATGGCAAATGATATCATTTTCGAAAGTCCCCAACTGCAACAAATGGAGCATAAGGCCAGGCGAGTGCTCTTCGATTTGTGGGGTTCCATTTGGAGCAATTACGTCGATAAGGGTGCGCGTGTAATCAACATCCTTCCCGCCCAAACCGGTCGGCTGATCGATGCGGCAAAAACGCGGCCCGAAAAGGCCCGAAGGATTTGTGATTACCTCTGTGGTCTGACGGACGGCACAATCGTGCTTACCTACCGCCGGTTGTTTGATCCCGAATTCGGTTCGATCCACGATCTTAGCTGACCTGAGAACTTGGCGTTGGTGGCAGGTGGCCCTTGGCAACTGCTTCATCGATCATTTTCAGGGCGTATTCCCACAAAAGTGGCGAACCTTTGGCGATGTGGGCATTCCGCGCGACGACCCGATCGTGGGTGATCCCGTGTTTGCGCCAAGCATGTCCCTCCGTAAGGCAGTTCAATAACATGGGGTGGAACCGGTCGCAGGCCGCAGCGAATTTGGCTTCGGGGGTTACCTGAGCCTCAAATTCATCCCACAACGAGCGAAAATCTGCGGTTTGATCTTTGGGCAAAAGACCGAATATCCGTTCAGCGGCCTTGGCCTCGCGTTCATGCTGATAGACCATCAGCTTCGTGTCGTAGGCGAAGGTATCGCCCGCATCGATCTCAACCAGATCGTGAATCAGGACCATTTTGAGCACCCGCAGCACATCCAAGGGT
>JAURHD010000021.1 GCA_030833445.1 Cephaloticoccus sp.
ACCTTTCATGGTCTGGGTCCTTTCTGGGGCCCAGACTAACATCAAAGGTGGCTCAAAATAGCGAGGTCAGGTCAGGTCTCGGAAGCGTGTCGCCCCACCCCAATCACGATCGCGGACAGAATACCGATGATCGCGATCACCGTGAGGAGCTCAATCAGCGTAAAGCCTTGAGACGTGCGAAGCATGTCCCGAAGAAGCGGAAACGCCGGTCCCGCAGCAAATGCAAACTGCGGCGACCGGCGTTACAAACTGGAGAAAACTCAGCCCTCGGATTGCAGACTCGCGACGACGTTGAAGTCTTCGAGCGTCGTGGTGTCACCCTTGATTGCGCCACCAGCGGCGATTTCCTTGAGAATGCGGCGCATGATTTTGCCTGAGCGCGTCTTGGGCAGACCCGCGGCAAAACGCACCTCATCCGGACGGGCGATCGCGCCGATCTCCTTGGCGACATGACCACGCAGGGCCTGCTTGAGTTCCTCCGTGGGCTTTTGGTCAGACTTGAGGGTGACAAAGCAAACGAGGCCCTGTCCCTTGATTTCATCGGGTCGACCCACCACCGCGGCCTCGGCCACGGCGGGATGCGAGACAAGTGCGCTCTCCACCTCGGCGGTGCCGATGCGGTGACCGGAAACATTGAGCACGTCGTCGATGCGACCGACCACCCAGAGGTAGCCGTCCTTGTCGAAGCGCGCGCCGTCGCCGGCAAAGTAGACGCCTTTGATTTCGCTCCAGTATTGTTTCTTGTAGCGGGAATCGTCGCCCCAAAGCGTGCGCAGCATCGAGGGCCACGGTTGCATGAGGAAGAGACGGCCACCGGAACCCTTCGGCACTTCCTTGCCATTGTCGTCGAGAATCTTGGGCACCACGCCGAAGAACGGACGCGTGCAGGAACCGGGCTTGGTCGGAGTGACGCCGGGCAGCGGTGAAACCATAATGGCGCCGGTCTCGGTCTGCCACCAAGTGTCCACGATCGGGCAACGCTTCTTACCGATCAGGGTGTGATACCACATCCAAGCCTCGGGATTGATGGGCTCGCCGACGGAACCGAGCAGACGCAGCGACTTGAGGCTGTATTTTTTAACGTAGTCATCGCCCCAGCGCATGAAGGCGCGGATCGCGGTCGGCGCTGTATAGAAGATGGTGACGCCGTGACGGTCGATGATATCCCAGAAACGATCCGGCGCGGGATGGTTGGGTGCACCTTCATACATCATCACGGTGGCACCGCAGGAAAGCGGACCGTAAACAACGTAGCTGTGGCCGGTAATCCAACCGACGTCGGCGGTGCACCAATAGATGTCGTTCTCCTTGAGATCGAAAATGTATTTCGTGGTAATCGTGGTGCCGAGTAGGTAACCGCCCGAGGTGTGCAGCACGCCCTTCGGTTTGCCGGTCGAGCCGCTGGTATAGAGAATGAAGAGCGGGTGCTCGCTGCCAAAGGCCTTGGCCTTATGCTCGGCCTTCGCGCCGGTCATCACATCATGCCACCAACGATCCCGTGGTGCGGTCATGCTCACCTCCGTCGCGGTGCGCTTGAGCACGATGACGTGTTGAACACTGGGTGTGCCCTCGAGGGCGCGATCGACGCTGGCCTTGAGCTCGACCACCTTGCCGCGGCGCCAGGAACCATCTGCCGTGATCACGAGCTTGGCCTGGCAATCATTAACGCGGTCCTTGATGGCCTCGGAACTGAAGCCGCCGAAAATTACGGTGTGAATTGCACCGACCCGGGCGCAGGCCAGCATGGCAATCGCCGCCTCGGGCACCATCGGCATGTAAATCGCGACGCGATCACCCTTCCCCACATCGAGGGAATCGAGGACATTGGCGAATTTGCAGACCTCGCGATGCAGCTGTTTATAAGTGAGCGTGGTGATATCCCCGGGCTCACCTTCGAAAATAATCGCAGCCTTGTTTTCCCGGGCGGTGCCCAGATGGCGGTCGAGGCAGTTTTCCGCTACATTTAAAGTTCCGCCAGTAAACCACTTAGCATGAGGCGCCTTCCAATCCAACACCTTGGAGAACGGTTTGCGCCAGGTTAATAATTCTGTGGCCTGACGGCCCCAGAACTTAGCTGGAGAGTTGACAGATTCCGCATACAGTCTCTTGTAAGTGGCTTCACTCCCAAGGTTTGCTTGGGCTTTGAACTCGGCTGAAGGCTTGAATACCCGACTCTCTCGGGAAACGGAAGTTATCGTTTGATCTGTCACAATTCGTGATGGGTTTTAGGGTTACAAGAAAGGCGAAACGCCGCTCTTTATCCCGCTACGAGTTTCAAGCGTCAAGTGCGGGACGTGTCTTTAGACTCAAAAGTTTCAGTAATTACTGTATGGAAAAGAAAACCTCGTCTGCATCCGCAGACACTCCCGAAGTGGCAGCCTTAGAGGGTCAGGATAACGCGAACCCCGCGTCGAATTCTGCGCCGGAACGTGCGCCCGTTGATAATCTCATTCACGTTGAGGGCATCCTCGACATCGACCGCCAGCGCGGTGGCAACGGTCAACTGCTTGATATGTCCAAGGGCGGCAAGCGCCGGCCCACCGACACGTTTGTGCCGAAGGAATTGATCCGTCGCTTCAAACTGAAAGACGGCAGCGAAATCGGCGGCACGGCCTATCCGGCCGAAGGTCGTTTCCCCAACCCGAAGATGAAATTCATCGAGACGGTGGATGGCATTCCGCTCGAGGAACGCCGCAGCAAATTCGATTTCACCGCGCTCACCACGGTTTCACCTGAGCAACACTTGAAGGTGGAAATGAAGGATGGTCGCATGACCACCCGCGCCGTGGATCTGTTCTGTCCGATCGGCAAAGGCACCCGCGGCTTGATCGTCGCCCCGCCCCGCACCGGCAAGACCACCCTGCTCCGCGACATGGCGCTGGGCGTGCTCGAAAACAATCCCGAGTGCCACGTCATGATTCTACTCGTGGACGAACGTCCCGAGGAAGTGACCGACTTTCGTCGCAGTGTGCCGGCCGAAATCTGGGCCTCGTCCAACGACGAACAGATTGAGAGTCACATTCGGGTCGCCGACCAATGCATCGAGCGCGCCAAGCGTCTCGTCGAAGTCGGCCGCGATGTCGTCATCTTTGTCGATTCCATCACCCGCTTGTCCCGGGCGCACAACACGCTGCGCAACTCGGGTCGCACCGGATCCGGTGGTCTTGACGTCCGCGCCCTCGAAAAGCCGCGTCAACTCTTTGCCTCGGCCCGCAAGACGGAAGAAGCCGGCAGCCTGACCATCATTGCCTCCGTGCTCGTCGAAACCGGCAGCCGCATGGACGACGTCATTTTCCAGGAATTCAAAGGCACCGGTAACATGGAACTCGTGCTCGACCGCAAGTGCGCCGAGATGCGCCTGTGGCCGGCCATAAATGTCGCCGCCTCCGGCACCCGCCGCGAAGAACTGCTGATTGACGAGAAAAAACTCGAGGGCATCCACTTCTTTCGCCGCGCATTGGTGCAGCAAAAGATCGAGGACGCCACCGAGACCATGATCACCCGGCTGTCCAAGACCAAAACCAACGCCGAGTTTCTTAAACTCATTACGCAATAACTTCATCCTTGCCGCGCCCGCTGGCGGCAACCCAGACTTTTCCTTCACTCGCGGCATCGCCGCCCACGCCAGCTAAAACTCCCACGAATGCATAGTTTCTCCGAGCAATGTCTCGACATGGCCCGCTCAATGTTGGGCCACAATATTGATTCAATTCAGCCTAACGGCACCGTTCTACCCGTCCCGGGGGAACAATCCCGTCCTGACGAGCCCGGCCACGTGGCTTTTGCGCTCGGAGAATTCTACCGCTCAACCGGTGAAACGACCCTGGATGGCCACGACATCATCGATCTGGCCGCCCGCTGCATCACGGCGCAAATGTTTACCGAGCCCGCCGCCGAAAACGGCCTCGCCTACGCCGCCCTCGGCCTGCTCGCCTTCGGACCCTCCAAGGACCGCAACCCGGTCTGGGAGCGTTTGGTCGACGAGACCAAGGAGCGCATTGAAAAGCAGCTCCTGCACCGCAGCGATTACGACAATCACTGGCAGGCGTTCAACATCGCCAAGGCCGTCACCCGTTTCAGCATCGGCCTGTCCAAGAAGGACGAGACCTCCCGCCTGATCGAACGCATGGTCGACCGCGTCGGGCAGACGAGTTCCACCGGTTTCTTCGATGACTCGACCTCCGGTATCGGCGGAAACTTCAACCTTTACGGCGTCATGACCTTTGTGTTCGTGCGCTCCGCCCTGCAATTGCACGCCAACAGCGGCGTGCGTGACCGCAAATTGCCCACGCTGCGCACTTACGCGGAAAAATACATCAAGATGATGCCCGACCTCGTGCGGGCGGACGGGCTCGGTTGGGCCTTTGGCCGTGCGGCTGGAGCCTACGGTCAGATGCACTGCATCAGTCTCATCCTGCAAGGCCTGCGTGACGGCTGGATTCCGGACGACCAGAAAGCCAAATATTTCGATATGCTCCGTCGGTTGTTCATGTTCTTTTTCGAGACCTACCTCGACCAGGAGCACGGTTTTCTCGACCTGCGCGACGACGAACGCACTGCCTACGAAGCGCACACCACGCGGATGGCCAACTTCGACGCGGCACGTTACCTCTGCCAATGGTCCCGACTGGCCAAGACCGTGCAAATGCCGCCCGGCCAACCCAAGATCGAGGCACCCCGCACCAGCGGCCGTTTCGTTATTTTCGACAAGAGCAGCCGCAAGGAGCAGGGCGTATTCCTCTACCGCGACGGCCAGAGCGGCCTCCACGCGCAAATCCCGCTCATCAGTTGCGGCGGACACCTGACCAGCGATGCCCTGCCCTTCCCGCATTGCCCCGGCGTCTTCGACTGGCCGAACAATGTCTATCTGCCGATAATGATGCCCGAACTGACCTTCGGGGACAAAGTAACCATCCCGGCGTTTTACGGTAAAAACTGCGTCACGGGTCTGGGGCTGCGCAACAGCTTCTATTTCCGTTATGAGCAACCTGAGTTAATCACCACCAGTGAGGAAATCCTCAAGGGCTTGGGTAGCGTCAAGGTGCAGTGGAATTTCTCCGGCAACCAGATCAGCTGCGAATTCGCCTACACCGTGAAACAACAGGTCACCTTGGACAAGTTCCGCTACGTGTTGGCCATCGCGGCCCCCCATTCCCAATATCGCGTGGGTGGCTCCCTTGCCTTGGGCACGGAAGGCCATCGTTGCACGGTGCCGAAGGATGATTTCCAAGCCGCGTGGGCCGAAACTGAAGTCGTGACCAACGACCCCACCTACCGAACCAACTACGGCAAGATCCACTATATCCAGCATCTGGTGCGCGATCATCCCTTGATCATGCGCCCCGGCCAGATTTACCGCTTGGCGGTTAATTTCGACCCGGATGTAGCCAAGATCGACAGCTGATAATCCGGGCCACTGCGCCTAACGAATCTAATGCGCCGTCTGGACTTTGTGCCGACGGCGCTTTTTCTTTCCATTTCCAACCATGCTCAGCCGCCGCATTATTCCCTGTTTCGATGTCCACAATGGCAAGGTCACCCGCGGGGTCCAGTTTGGCAAAGCCGAGGCCGGTGAACTGACCAATGTCGGTGACCCCGTCGAAATGGCCAAGGCTTACGATGCACAAGGGGCCGATGAATTGATCTTCCTCGACATCACCGCCTCTAGTGAGGGCCGGGGCATCATGCATGATGTCGTTCGCTCCACCGCCGAACAGTGCTTCATGCCGCTGACCGTGGGCGGTGGGTTGCGCACCGTGGATGATATACGCGCCATGCTCAATGCGGGGGCCGACAAGGTATCCCTCAATACGGCTGCGATCACCAATCCCGAGTTCATTAGAGAAGCCGCGCGCAAGTTTGGCAATCAGTGCATCGTCGTGGCCTTGGATGCGAAACGTGAGCCCGACGGCAAATCATGGCAGATTTATACCCACGGTGGCCGCAAGGCAACCGGCCTCGACGCCTTAGCTTGGGCCCAGCAAGCAGTCGCGTTGGGCGCCGGGGAAATCATGCTCAATAGCATCGATCGCGATGGCACCAAGGCGGGTTATGATATCGAACTGACCCGAGCGGTCAGTGATGCCGTCGAAGTGCCGGTAATCGCCTCGGGTGGGGCCGGTTCACTTGAAGATATAGGAGCAGCCCTCAATGAAGGCCATGCCAGCGCAGTAGTGGTCGCCAGCTTATTTCACTTCGGGACCTACACGGTGCCCCAAGCCAAGCAATTTCTGGCGGCCCGCGGGGTGGCCGTCAGACTCCCAGACTCTTACGCGCAAAACCCTTGATATCACCCAAGGTTTGGAACTGGCGGAGCTTTTCGTCCGGCAGGGAAATTTCCAATACATCCTCCAGCGTCATCGAGATTTCGATCATGCTGAGGGAATCGAGGCCGAGGTCACTGACCAGCTTCAATGAGTCTTCACCGGTGGTCAGGAGTTCACGCTTATCCTTCTCGATGTAACGACCGATCACTCCGTGAATGATCGCCGGCACCTCGATGGGATTACGGCTTATGCGATAACGTCTTGCCGCTTCGTGAGTTGCCGGAGGACAACGACGCAACAAATCGCGCAGAACCCGATCCTGTTTTTCAACCTCTGCAGGTAATAGGACTTTGGGCAGGCTACCCGCGTTCGCGCAATATCCTAGATTACTCATGTTCAGTTATTAGTAAGACCATTTTATGTGCCAAATCCGCTACACAGATTGAAACTTTTTTGAAATAGGCCTTTTATTTGGTTCAGCGTCGAGCACTTAGTCACTTTCCTGTTCGGTGACATTACCGCTCTCAACTGCTCCAACCACGGCCACTTCAGGCTCCTTTGGGACCCCAACCAGGACACTTAGTTGCTCCTGAACAGCCAGAAAAAATGCCGGGTCCAATTCACCTACCCCCACCTCGTAGCGCAATTTGCTCTTGGCGTGCTCGTAGATGTTGTTGGCTCCATCGCTGGTGCGACCCTTGGGGCGCAAGATGCGCTTGCGCTCCAGCATCAGGGCCAGGAATTGGAGCAAGCGGGTATTTTCCGGTGTCGGTTCATTCAGTGGATCGGCCAGGGTGATGAACAAATTCTCCGCCGTGAGCTTGAGAGTGCGATCTGGATTCTCGTCCTTCGTCTTGGGCTTATAGGAATGCACCCAGCTACAGATCAACGTTCCATCGCCCGCAAACTCCGCGACCCGGGCTTCCAGCATGTCGTAACGCAAAATTTCGAGCGAGGCCGAGCGCAGCAACCGGCTCACGACACGGTCACCCTCCACGAAAGCTTCACCTGAAACAAAACAGGTCGGAGCGAGAGGTTGCAGATTCATATCCATCGGGTTTCTTGTTTACTTC
This sequence comes from Cephaloticoccus sp., assembly GCA_030833445.1. Taxonomy (GTDB): domain Bacteria; phylum Verrucomicrobiota; class Verrucomicrobiia; order Opitutales; family Opitutaceae; genus Cephaloticoccus. Next base: position 7,340 of record JAURHD010000021.1, read on the forward strand.
GCCCTCTGGCGGACGCTAGCAAATTCCCACCCATTAATGAACGGACGTATCATCGCCATTGGTGACATCCATGGCTGCCACCAAGAATTTTCCGATCTTCTCCAATTGCTGAAATTGGAACCGGAAGACCGGCTCATTGTCCTGGGTGATCTCATCAACCGCGGACCGGACAGCCGCAAGGTCATCGAACTGGCCAAAAAGCACCATGCCTTGGCTTTGCTCGGCAACCATGAACGGAGGCTGATCGCCGCTCGGCGCAACGGCACCGAGGGCAAACTGCGTGCGACGGACCGCGACACCTTTGATAAACTACAGCCGGAAGATTGGAGCTTTCTGGAAAGCATGCCGCTGACCCATGAGATCAAGGAATTGAACACCGTCTTTGTGCATGGCGGCTTTCTGCCCGACATCCCTTGGAACGAACAAAACGCGGTCATCGTGACCGAGGTGCAGGTGATCGATGCCGACGGGCGGCCGTGCAAACGACGCGAAGCTCCGGATGCATTGCCTTGGGCCGATCATTGGACCGGCCCTCCTTTTGTGGTCTACGGCCACACCCCGCGCGCCGAGGTCTACAAATTGAAATGGTCCATCTGCCTCGATACCGGCTGCGCCATGGGCGGACAGTTATCCGCGTTCATCCTGCCGGAACGCCGCGTGGTGCAGGTCAAGGCCCGGCGCCGCTATTACCCTTGAGGGATGGAACCTGAGCGGCGCTGTGTTTTACGTGACGTAATCCATCCCACGTGTTTCAATTCAGGCATGCCAACGTGTTCCCGTCCTTCAACTGATTCCCCTCATGGCTGATACCCCCACCCTTCCTGTTCAGGACCTGAAGAAATACACGGAATCGGATCACGGCCGAACTTTTATCAGCCTGTTGGTGATCAAGCGGCTGACGGCCAAGACGGCCTCCAACGGCAATCCGTTCCTGAGTGTGGAGCTGGGTGACCGCGGTGGATCATTTTCGTGCACCATCTTCGGGGACAGTCCGGCATTCGAATTGCTCAAAAGCGCCGGTGAAGGCGGGGTCGTGCATTACGAAGGCAAGGTGGAGTTTTATCAGGATCGTTTTTCTCCCCGCACGCTCCGGGTGGCCTTGGTCACCGAGGAGGAATTGGCGGCCCGGCCCGACGCAATTCAAAATCTGGTTGAAGTGGCGCCCGAGGATGCCGGAGAACTTTGGACCGAATTCAACGGATTCATTGATGGCATCAAACATGACGAACTGCGCATGACCGTGCGGGCGGTGTTTGAAGAAATCGGCGAGACCTTCCGCTGGTCCCCGGCCGCCGTGGCCATGCATCACGCCTATCGTCACGGGCTGCTGGAACATACCGTCCACATGGCACGGGCCTGCAAGGCTCTCCTGCCACATTATCGGGAGGTCGACGCGGATTTGGCCATGGCGGGTATTCTCGTCCATGACACCGGGAAGACTATTGAATACGAAGGCACGCTCGCCAGTAAGCGCAGCCGTCGCGGAATTTTACAGGGCCACGTGGTCCTGGGTTATCAACTGGTGCGCAAGGCCGGTCTCAAGGCCAAGCTGGATGCGGACCGACTGGAGCGACTAGAACACATTGTGCTCAGTCACCAGGGCGAACCGGCTTGGGGTGCGGCCGTATATGCAGCGACGCCGGAGGCCGTGTTCGTTTCCATGATCGACAATTTGGATGCCAAGATGGGCATGGTGCAGCGCGCCCTGCGCCAAAGCACGGATGACACCGAGTTTTCCGAACGATTGCCAGGTCTCCAAACCAGCCTGCTGACCAAGCCGATGGGTTCGGAAACGACCTAACCCAGACTCTGGATAATCCGGACAATCGGCAGAAACAGCGCGATCACGATCGTGCCCACCATGAAAGCCATGACCACAATCATGAGCGGTTCGATCAGCGATGTCAGGGCATTGACGGCGTTATCCACTTCCTCGTCGTAACCATCAGCCACCCGGGTGAGCATATCCGGCAAGGCCCCGGTTTCCTCGCCCACTTCGATCATGCTTGGCACCATGTCCGGGAATATGTTGGTCGCCCGCAGTGGGCCGGCCACGGTATCACCTTCCTTGACCCGATCATGCACGACGGTGATCGCAGCGGCGACGCGAACATTACCACTCGTATCCCGGGTAATACGCAACGCTTCCAGAATGGGCACGCCGCTGGCCAGCAAAGTGCCCAAGGTGCGCGTAAACCTGGCCACGGCGGATTTCAAAAACAGATCCCCCATTACCGGCATCTTCAGGTGGGCCCCATGGACAAACCGCGTGCCGCTTTTGGTGCGGGCGAGCAACTGTCCGAGAAAATAAAGTCCGATGACCAAACCCACGGCAAGGATGGCATGATTCTTAAGGAAATTACTCGTTCCGATGACAATCTGGGTGAGCATGGGCAGCGCTTGGCCTTTCAAGGTGGTGGCGAAGATCGATTCGAATTTTGGCACTACAAAAACCATCAGGGCCGAGACAATCCCCACGGCCACAAGCACAATGATGAGCGGATATGTCATGGCCGATTTTATGCGTCCCCGCACCCGGACGGATTTTTCCATGAATTGGGCCAGCCGATCTAGGACCACTTCAAGCACTCCACCGGCTTCTCCCGCCTTGACCATGTTGATATAAGGTCGGTCAAAAACCTTGGGATTTTGCTGCAGGCCTTCCGAGAAGGTGCCGCCGGAACGAATGGTTTCCCCGGGGGACATGATCACGGATTGAAACCGCTGATTTTTTTGCTGGCGGGCCAGAACTTCCAGACTGCGCAATAGCGGCATGCCAGCCTTGATCAAGGTGCCGAGCTGCCGGGTAAACACCGTCATTTCCTTGGCGCTGGCCACCCGACCGAAACTAAACTGCTTGGCCGGGGCCTTGCTTTTTGTAGGAACGCGCGTGACCGACCGAACGGGAGCTTTGGGCGGTTTCGTCGTGGCCGAGGACTTGGTCGGTGTCACCTCCAGCGGTGCCAGACCGCGCGACTTCAATATACCCACCGCGACTTCAAGTGTAGCTCCGTCAATCACCCCCTCGCGTTCCCGGCCGGTGGATTGTTCAATCGCAGTGTAGCTGAAGCGCGGCATCGTCAGGTGTATTTGAGGATTTCCTCCAGCGTGGTTTCACCATCCAAGACGGCCCGTAGTCCGTCGTCCCGCAGCGTGCGCATCCCCTGTCGGATGGCGGCCTGGCGCAATTGCAGCGTCGGAGCCTTCGTCAGCACCAATTCACGGATAGGTTCAGTCATGCGCAGCCATTCAAAGATACCGCGTCGACCGAGAAAGCCGGTTCGATGGCAGCGGGGGCAACCGGTCCCGTAATAAAACGGCCGGCCACCCACGGCTTCGCGCTTGATACCCGTGCCAGCTAATAATTCATCATCCGGTTGATAAGCCGTGCGACAATGTGGGCAAACCCGCCGCACCAAACGTTGCGCAAGCACCGCCTCCAATGTGGATGCGATGAGGAAAGGTTCGACCCCCATATCAATCAGCCGGGTAACCGCCCCCGGCGCATCATTCGTGTGTAAGGTCGAAAGCACCAGATGTCCGGTCAGTGAGGCCTGAATCGCGACTTGGGCCGTTTCAAGGTCACGCACCTCACCCACCATGATGACATCGGGATCTTGACGTAGAAATGAACGCAATGCCGCCGCAAAGGTCAGTCCGATCTGCGGCACAACCGGCACCTGCATGATTCCGTCAATTTCGTATTCCACCGGATCTTCCGCCGTGAGAATCTTGACGTCGGGGGTATTGATTTCGCGCAGTCCGCTGTAAAGCGACGTGGTCTTACCCGATCCGGTGGGACCGGTGACCACGAAAATTCCATTGGGCCGTCGGATGACTTCGGCAAATTCCCCGGCGATATCCTCCGGCAAACCCAATTGCGCGAGATCGAGCTGCACCGCGGATTGATCCAACACCCGCAGCACCACGCTCTCCCCAAACTGAGTGGGCAAAGTAGATACACGCAGATCCACTGCACGTCCGGCCAGAGTGATTTTAATGCGCCCGTCCTGGGCAATCCGGCGTTCAGCGATATTCAAATTCGCGAGCACCTTGATCCGCGATACAATCGGCAGGGCCAATTGCCGAGGCGGTGGCGTCATCTCATAAAGTGCGCCGTCAATCCGGTAGCGAATTTTGAACTCGGTTTCGAACGGCTCGAAATGGATGTCGGAGGCGTGGTCACGAATGGCTTGGGCGAGCACCAGATTCACAAACCGGATTATCGGGGTTTGGCCGGCCATGGTTTCCAGATCAGTTGTGCTGATATCGTCCCCTTGGGCGGCAAAATCTTCCGGCTCAATTTCAGTCAGCAATTCATCGAGACTGGCGCGATCTTCCCCGTAGTGAAACAGGATCTGTGCTTCGATGGCATCGGGATCGGCAACGACCAGACGGATCTCCCGTCCGAGTGAAAAGGTCAGATCGTCGACGATCTGTTGGTTGAATGGATCCACCGCCAATAGATCGAGGCTTCGCGCCTAACTATGGCACGGGATCACTCCGTAGTTGCGGCCCAACTCAGGCTGCAGTTGGGCGGCCAGTTCAGGTGTCACCACTCCATCAATTGACTGACGGTAAGCCAAACCTAGATGTCCTGCGATTAGCTGCAGAAATTCCGATCGGTCCAGATACCCGGCTTCAAGAATAACATCAGCCAGTGGCTTGCCGGTGGCTTGATGTTCCGCATAGGCAACCGGCACTATTTCCGCATGCGCGGCATGCTGATCGGCGCCAAGCAACTCGTAAATAGCTTGGCTGTGGCTTTTGAACATCGTGCCGGGCTAACCCAGACCTTAAAGCGTTTTCAAGTTAGCTCCGGATGCGATCAGTTTTTCGCGCATGACCACGGGGTCCTGGGCTTTTTCCACGGCGTCATCGGCCGTGATCAAATCGCGATTAAACAGACTCATCAAATGGGTATCCATTGTGATCATGCCCAATCCCGCCCCGGTTTGAATGTCCGAAGGGATGCGGAAAGTTTTGTTCTCACGGATCAGCGAGGCAATCGAGGTCGTCGTGATCATGATTTCGTAAGCGGCAATCCGGCCGCCGCCGACTTTTTTACAGAGCACTTGCGATATAACCGCTTGGACGGATGAGGCCAATTGGGTGCGGATCATGTCCTTCATGTTGGCCGGAAATGCATCCACTATACGGTCTATGGTCTTGGCGGCGCTGTTGGTGTGCAGGGTGCCAAAAACCAAGTGACCGGTTTCGGCCGCACTGATGGCCGCCTCGATGGTTTCCAAGTCGCGCATTTCACCGACCAGGATGATGTCCGGATCCTGACGCAGGGCGCGTCGGATGGCCTCGGCGAAACTCGGGACGTCCGAGCCGATTTCACGCTGTGTCACCAGGCAGCGCTTGTGATTATGATAATACTCAATCGGGTCTTCGATGGTGATGATGTGTCCATCGCGGTTCTCGTTGATGTAATTGATGATGGAAGCCAGGGTGGTCGACTTGCCCGAACCGGTCGGACCCGTAACGAGAATCAGACCACGCGGCCGATAGAGCAGCTCGCGAATCTTGTCCGGTAACCCGATATCGCGAAGACCGAACATTTTGTTCGGGATTTGCCGCAGCACCATGCCGTAGTTGCCCTTGGCCCGCAGGACGCTCACGCGAAACCGGGCTTTGTCGAGAAAAGCGAAACCGAAGTCAGCACCGCCGTTAAGCTTGGCGTTTTGCACGTGACTGTCGGGGGTAATGGAGAGCATCAGTCGCTCCGTGTCCGCCGGGGTCAGCGCTTCTCCCTCAATCGGCACCATACTGCCGCTGATGCGCAATGTGGGAGATTGCTCAACCTGCAGGTGAAGATCCGAGGCATTTTGCTCAACCACAAGGTCAAGCAGGTCATTCATTTCATAGCTCATGGCGTATAGATTTTGGGTTAACTGGAATCTCCAATGGTTATCGAAACGACTTCTTCCACGGTGGTCAAACCAGCGATGACCTTGCGAATCCCGTCTTCCCGAAGACTGCGCATGCCTTTTTGGCGCGCGAGCACGCGTAATTTGGCCGCACTGGCACCGGCATGAATCAACTGTCGGACATCATCGTCGATGATCAAGAGTTCAAAAATCCCCATGCGACCTCGGTAACCGGTGGCATGGCAGCTCAGGCAGCCCCGCCCCCGTCGGAAAGTCCCTGCCTGGGCTTCGGCGGATGTAATATTCAACTGGCGTAATTCATTTTCGCTGGGGATATGCGGTTCGGAGCAATGCTCACAAATTTTGCGCACCAGCCGCTGGGCCATAACTCCACGCAATGCAGTCGAAACCAGAAATGGTTTTACGCCAATATCCACCAAGCGGGTGACCGCGCCGGGGGCATCGTTGGTGTGCAAGGTGGAGAACACCATTGTGGCCAGTCAGGGACGCATGAATGGCAATTTCGGCCGTTTCCAAATCACGAATCTCACCCACCATCACAATATTGGGGGCCTGCCGCAAAATGGCTCGCAGGGCGGCGGCGAAGGTCATGCCCAACTCGGCCCGCACCGGCACTTGGTTTATGCCGCTCATTTGATATTCCACGGGATCCTCCACCGTGATGATCTTGCGATCTGGCTGGTTGATCGCGTGCAGGCAGCTGTAGAGCGTCGTCGTCTTGCCTGATCCGGTCGGGCCGGTCACCAGCAAAATCCCATCTGGTTGCCCGACCAAGCGTTCAAACACCGCCCGGTCATCCGCGAGAAAACCCAGTTCACTCAGGCCAAATTTAAGACTCTCTTGGTCCAGAATACGCATCACGATACCCTCCCCGTGCGAACTGGGCAGCGATGAGACGCGCAGGTCCAGGGTGCGGCCATCCGCATTAATCTGAATGCGGCCATCCTGCGGCAGGCGCTTTTCCGCGATACTGATGCCGGCCATGATTTTGAGGCGTGAGATAATCGCGGCTTGGAGGCGTTTCGGAGGAGTCTCGCCCGGAATCAATACGCCATCGATCCGGTAACGCACCCGGAAATACCGCTCCATGGGCTCCAAGTGAATATCGGAAGCGCGCAGCTGCACGGCCTTGGTGATAATCGTATGAACGAGCTTTATGATCGGCGCATCCGAATCGCTCGATTCCTCATGGTTCCCGGTGAGTGCCGCCGATGGAGTGGAATCAGCCTTTGATGCCGCCTCCAGAATATCCGTGATGGTTGTATCCGGCCGAACATAGCAGCGATCAATGGCGAGGAGAATACTCTCCGCGCTGGCGAGTCGGGGAACGATGGAAATCTGGAGAAGGTGCGCCAGCGTATCGACCCCGTCCGTCGATAGCGGATCGGCCAAGGCCACCTCCAGCGAATCGCCCCGCCGGGCCAAGGGCAGCAATTGATAGTGGACCGCCTGACTGCGGGTGATCAGGCCGAGCACATCCTCCGGGATATCCAGGTGATCAACATCAACGGTGGTCATGCCGAATTGATCGGCCAGTCGAACCATCAAGTCGGCGGTATCGAGCTTACCTTGCTTGACCAAATAATCGTAAACGCTGGTGGCCTCACCGGCATGATCAGCCAGTCCGGCCTCCGCTTCAGCTAGGTCCGCTTCAAAAATAATACGGTCCGACAATGCCAGCTGCAGAAGCTGATCGTCTGCATGGGCATTGGCGGGCATGATCGTTGCCTGAAAGATACTGGGTTACCGCAGGCTGAGCAGGAACTCAGCGTTGGATTTGGTCTTCTTCAACCGTGTGATCAGCATCTCCATTGATTCGATCGGACCGAGACCCTGCATCGCACGACGCAGGCCATAGATCTTCTGTAGTTCCTCCGGATGGTAGATAAGCTCTTCCTTCCGGGTGCCGGAACGGTCGATATTGATCGCCGGAAAAATGCGGCGTTCAACCAAGCCGCGATCCAAATGGAGTTCCATGTTACCGGTGCCCTTGAACTCCTCGAAGATAATCTCGTCCATCCGACTGCCCGTATCCACCAGAGCAGTGCCAATGATCGTCAGACTGCCGGCGCCTTCAATATTTCGAGCCGCCCCAAAAAAGCGCTTGGGCTTTTGCAGGGCGTTGGATTCCAGACCGCCGGACATCGTTTTGCCCTGATTGCCGGTCAAAGCATTATAGGCCCGGGCCAGACGCGTGATCGAGTCGAGGAGGATGACGACATGCTTGCCCTGCTCCACCAAACGTCGCGCTTTTTCCCCGACCATTTCCGCGCAATGCACGTGGTTTTCGGGCGATTCATCAAAGGTTGACGATACCACTTCACCCTTGGTGTGGCGTTTGAAATCCGTCACCTCTTCTGGACGTTCGTCAATCAGCAGCAGGATCAACGTGTAATCGGGGAAGTTTTCCGAAACGGAGTTCGCGATATTCTGCAGCAGGATGGTTTTACCCGTGCGCGGCGGAGCCACAATCAACCCGCGTTGGCCAAAACCGATCGGCGTCAGGATATCCACCGCCCGCATGGAAACATCCTTTTGCACGTCAGGCGCCTCCAACAAAATTCGTTGGAGCGGATAGTAAGGCACCAATTCCTCAAATGGAGTGATCTTGGAGATTTCATCCGGGAGCATACCCATGACTTTCTCGATGCGCACCACCGCCGGGCAACGCTCCTCACCTTCGGGCACCCGGATCAAAACCTCCACCTCATGCCCGCGCTTCAAACCGTAACGTTTGATCAGGCTTTCCGGCAAATAAGGATCCTCAGGATACAGCCGGTAGTTCACGTGTTGGTGCACGATGAATGCGCCTTCGGCATTGATATCAATGTAACCCCGGTCATGTAACGGGCGCTTGGATTCGGTAACCGCGGCAAAGATACGCAGAATCAGCTGCACTCGGTTGGGGGCGCCCTCGAAAGTGGCCCCGTGTTGACGGGCAAATGCAGTCAGATCAGCCAGATTCTTGGCGTAGATTTCATCGAGAAACAGGGGCGACTCCGCGCCGGATGAAATTTCCGCGGCCAAGGCATCCAAGGCCGCAAGGTCTTCAAAAGCGGCTGGATTGGGTAGATCGCCGGAAATCCGGGGAGCCGGCGCCGGGCCCGGTTGCACCGGATGGAGCGGAGCATTGTTGCCATTGGGCTGCCAAGTGCCTTGGCGTCCACCACGTTTGCGTTTGTTTCTCTTCCAGGAGCCACGGCCATAGTCCTGTTGGCCTCCGCCGCCTTGATGGCGGTCGCCGCGGTTGCCCTGATCGCGCGATTGTTCACTTTGCTCAGCCCGAGAATCATCATTCGAATGCTCACTCGAGCGATTGTCATGTTCATCATGGGAACTCCCTGACGATGCTTCACTTTGGTTCGACTCCGCAGGAAATTCCATGCGGGGTGGTTCTTGCTGGACCGGCGCTTCAGATCTGGTCTCTGGCGGAACATTCTCGGGCGCCGACTCCTTGGCGGGAGCTTTCGCCTTGCTTACACGCGGTTTGGCCGAGCGAGTGCGCACACGAGTTGGCTTCTTGGCGGAATCCGCCGATGTCTGTTCTTCTTTGCTGGGAGGGTTTTCCATTACTTAAAGTGAGGTTGGGCTGGGGAAATAGGTTGGAGGCATCAAACTGGCTTGGGCAGGTCGGCAATCATCGCATTCACCTGTTTTTGCAGGAAATCGATCGATCCGTCGTTCCAGAGGACAATATCGGAATGCGCTGTTTTGGTTGCCAGGGGCAGTTGCTTGGAAATTCGTTGCTCGGCGAGCGGTCGCGGAATCCCTCGCTGCTCCAGCCGGGCGAGTTGCAGGTCTGGAGATGACGCCACGCATACAATGAAATCAAACCAATTTTCCAACTGTTTCTCAAATAACAAGGGCACCTCGATGACCCAATTTGCTTCAGGTGCCGAGCGAAGGGCCTGTCGCCAAAGCTCAAATACCCTTGGATGGGTCAGTTCTTCCAACCATTCCCTATCTTGATCGTTGGCAAATACCTGTGCGGCCAGATGCCCCCGATCGATCAGTCCATTCGCGTTGATCACCTTCGGGCCAAAGCGATCGCGCAAGGCAGTGATCACCTCCGGATTTGTCAGCACCTGCTCCCTGATTAACGCATCGGAATCGAGCAGTTGAAAACCGGATCGGTGCAACATTTTCACCACGGTTGATTTTCCACAACCCATCCCACCTGTTATACCTAGTGTCATTGAGTATTTCACCCTAGTTTGAGCTTGGCTAGTATCGCGTGAGAACACTTACTAGTATCAGGCGAAACACAACTCAGCTCAATCGCACGCCTATCAACACTATTATGCCCTCTTCTGTCGATACCAAGAATGCGGCTGGCGTCGCGAACTACGTAAAGGACCGCTTTCAATCGATGTTTCCTGGCGAAGCACCCGAGTTGCTGAATCCGCTGTTCACCGATATCTCCAACCTGTTCATGGGCGGACATCCAGACTATCAGAAAAACGACCTGGGCTATCACGATTTTGAGCACACCCTGCAAGCTACGGTCTGCATGACCCAACTCTTGGAAGGTCGTCATCTAGCTGGTGCTGAACCGCACTTGAATGCGCGCCAGACGGAACTCGCCATTGCCAGTGCCTTGCTGCACGACACGGGCTACCTCAAACAAAAATCAGACCTGACCGGCACCGGGGCCAAGTATACTTTCATCCACGTTCTGCGCAGTTGTGCCTTTGCGGCCAGCTACCTGCCAACACTCGGAGTCAGTGAGTATGAAATTGAAGGGGTTCTGGGGGCGATACGTTGCACCGGACCTACCAGCAAGATATCCGAGCTTCATTTTCACGACACCTTGGAACGGACCATCGGTTGTGCGCTATCCACCGCCGATTACCTGGGTCAGATGGCTGCTGCTGATTATCCGGATGAATTGGATATTCTCTATGGAGAATTTATCGAGTCGTATGAATTCTTCCGGACCAAGCCAGAGAAACGCATGTTCAAAACCGCTGAGGATATGAAGTCCAAAACCCCGGATTTCTGGCGCAAAATCGTGCTACCCAAACTGGAGAATGATTTTCGAGCCGTATATCGTTTCCTGGCCTCACCCTATCCTCATGGGCCTAATCGCTATATTGAAGCGGTTGAAGCCAATATATCCAAGATAGAGCAAAGCCTGGCTCGCGTTTCAGCCTGAAATTGGTAGTGAAGTAGCCATGCTGGCTACAATCGATTCGGCTGCCCTCCAAGGCATCACGGCGGAGCCGGTGCAGATTGAGGTGAATGCCGGTGACCCACGACTGGTTCTGGTCGGTCTGCCTGATGCGGCCGTCAAGGAGTCGGAGGACCGGGTGCATTCGGCACTCAGTAACAGTGGATTTGCCATGCCCCGAACCCGGATGACAATTAATTTGGCCCCCGCTGATATTCGCTAGGAAGGCCCACTCTACGATCTGCCCATCGCGCTCGGCGTGCTCATGGCCACGGAACAACTAAAGCCATTGCGTCGACCCGCTGACTATTTGATTGCAGGTGAATTGGGCCTATCTGGTATGACCCGACCAGTCAAAGGTGCCCTGGCGATGGGACGACTCGCCAAAAAACTCGGGAAAGTCGGATTGCTATTGCCGCCACGTTCCGCCGGTGAGGCCGCCTTGGTCGAAGGGCTTGTGGTGCATGCCGTCGAATCCCTCGATGCCGCCCATCGATTTCTAAATGGGGAAATCCAACTACCAGCGGTTAAACCGGATACTTCCTCGACCGAGGAAACCGATATTTCGGTCGGTGACTTTTCTGAAATCAAGGGTCAGCACGCCTTGCGACGCGCGGTGGAGGTCGCCGTTGCCGGCAACCACAAACTGCTGATGATCGGTCCTCCCGGCGCCGGTAAATCGATGATCGCCAAACGAATTCCCTCGATCATGCCGGCCCCTGAAACCGAGGAGCAATTGGAGATCCTCAGTATCCACTCTGCCGCTGGACGCACCATCCGGGGCGAACGTGCCTGGGGCGTGCGGCCCTTCCGCAGTCCCCATCACACCATATCCGATGTCGGCTTGTTGGGAGGCGGAACCATTCCAGGTCCGGGAGAAATTTCACTCGCCCACAACGGCGTTCTCTTTCTCGACGAATTACCCGAATTCAAGCGATCTGCTTTGGAAGTGCTTCGCCAACCCCTCGAGGATGGTGAGGTCTCGATCTCCCGCAGTGCCGGGAAAATCACCCTCCCCTGCGCCTTCATGTTGGTCGCGGCAATGAACCCATGCCCGTGTGGCTATTTGGGTGACAGTAAACACGAATGCCGTTGTTCCCCAACTCAGATCCAGCGCTATCGTTCCCGGGTCAGCGGTCCCCTGCTGGATCGCATCGATCTTCATATCGACGCGCCGGCCCTTTCCATTGCGGAACTCCGTTCGGCCAAGCCCGGTGAATCCTCGGCCCTGCTGAGATCGCGAATTGATGCAGCCAAGGCCCGCCAATTGTCCCGCTTTGCCAGTGCCACCATCACTTCCAATGCGCGGATGACCCACGCGCATATCCGGCAGCACTGCCAGCTCGATTCCACCCAAGGCGATTTGCTGCAACAGGCCATGGAGCAATTGTCCCTCTCGGCCCGGGCCTACGATCGCATATTGAAGGTGTCCCGCACCATTGCCGACCTGGCCGGTTCGGAACGGATCGAGTCCCCTCACCTGCTCGAAGCGATTCAATACCGCAGTCTCGATCGCAAGTTGTTCTATTAAGCGGTTAGGCGCGCTTCTGAAATCCCGCGCTTGACGAGCGCGCGCAAACTTCAACTGTCTTCCCTCCCTAGCTTTGCCCTCATCGTCTAGCGGTTAGGACAGGTCCCTCTCACGGACCAGACCGGGGTTCGATTCCCCGTGAGGGTAGCTGGATCCGCAGGAGGAAACCGGACACAAAAAAGCCCGCCGAGGTAGCGGGCTTTGATCAGTTCGGCAATGACCGAAGCTTAGGCAAAGAGCTCTTCAGCTTTGAAAAAACGTGCCAATTCAATCTTGGCGTTCTCGTCACTGTCCGAGGCATGAACGACGTTTTTCATCATTTCGGTGCCGAAGTCACCGCGGATCGTGCCCTTGGCGGCCTTGCGGGAATCGGTCGGCCCCAGCAGATCGCGGACTTGCTGCACGATGTTATCGCCTTGGAGGGCCATCATGATCACGGGACGTGAGCTCATGAACTCCTCAATTTCCGGATAAAACGGCTTGTCGGCGACGTGAGCATAATGCTCGCGCAGCAAAGCGAAGGTGAGGCGGGTCATTTTGCATCCGATCACGGAAAAGCCGGCGCTTTCGAATCGGCTAAGCACGTTGCCAACGTGCTTTTGCTCCATGCAATCGGGTTTAAAGATTACGAACGTTTTCTGCATAAAGTGTTCACCCTAGGGTTCAGAGGCACTTTGGAAAGCCTATTTCTTTAGCCTATAGGTCCCCACTTATGGGACTCAACGAGTCAATAAATGACGAAAGGTCTGATCCAAGTCCGCATGCCTAAATTGATAACCCAACTCCGTCAATTTGGCCGGCATCACCCGACTGCTGGCGAGGACCGTCTCGTTGGCCATCTGTCCGAATATCAGCCGCAATATAGCTGCCGGCACCGGAAAGAAATAGGGACGGTGCAACACCTGCGCCAGAAGTCTGGTAAATTCTGCATTTCTCACCGGATTTGGGGCGACCACGTTGATCGGTCCACGCACCCGTTTTTCCGTAAGCGCCATTTGCACAATCGCCAGCAAATCATCCAATGCGACCCAGCTCATCCATTGACGTCCGTCACCGAGTCGCCCACCCAGACCAAGTTTGAACACCGGGAGAATTTTACTTAGCACGCCACCGGTCGGGCTCAGCACCAGTCCAAATCGCAAGGCCACGGTTCTCAATCCCATGGTTTCAGCCTCGAATAGCTTCCCTTCCCAATCGCGACATACTTCCGAGAGAAAACCGGTCCCACTGCTGCTTTCTTCGGTCAAGATTTCATCTCCTCTTTCGCCATACACTCCGGTCGCCGCAGCACTGATAACAACCTCCGGCTTGTGTTCCAATTCGCTCATTGCCCGCAGTAAGGTGCGAGCCGATTCAATTCGACTATCCCGGATCAAGGCGCGGCGCTGCTGGGTCCAACGCCCCCCGGCTACATTGGCCCCGGCCAAATGAATGACAGCAGTGATGCCCTTGAGTTGGGCCGCATCTAATTTTCCAGCCGCGGGATCCCATTCAATTTCATTGGCGTTTTGCACCGGTCGTCGGACGAGGGTGTGCACCTCATGACCCATTGCACGCAAAGATGGCACCAACGCACCTCCAAGCATTCCGGATGCGCCGGATACAAGGATTCGGTGTTTAGGCGTCACGTTCAATCGCTGCTCCTCGTAATTGTTTGAATGCGGCCAAGGCTTCAGCTCGGGCTGCCGCATGATCCACCATCGGCTGTGGATAGTTGTCTCCTAATCGGACACCGGCTGTGTCTAAGACTTCATTTGGCGCGTTCCAAGGTTGGTGAATCCACTTGGCTGGCATTCGACTCAGTTCTGGCACCCAGTGCCGCACATAATCACCATTGGCATCGAAGCGTTCACCTTGGGTAACCGGGGCAAAAATTCTGAAATACGGCGCGGCATCGGCTCCGCAACCAGCCGACCACTGCCAGCCCAGGGTGTTGTTGGCCAGATCGGCATCCACCAAGGTATCCCAAAACCAATCCGCACCCTGCTGCCACGGCAGGCGGAGATGTTTCACCAGAAACGACGCCACAATCATACGCACGCGGTTGTGCATCCACCCGGTTTGCCAAAGCTGCCGCATCCCAGCATCCACGATCGGATAGCCCGTGCGACCACGTTGCCAGGATTGTAGTTTCTCCCCTTTCGGATCTTTGGCCCACGGGAATTTCGCAAAGTCGCTTCGCAGTGGTTCCTCGGGAGTATGGGGAAAATAATAAAGCAGATGATGCGCAAATTCGCGCCACCCCACTTCACTCAAAAATACCTTGGCTCCGGCACTGGCCGGGAACACGCCGCTGGACTTGGACTTTTCGCGCAAGGCCTGCCAGATTTGACGCGGTCCAATTTCCCCAAAATGCAACCAAGGGGATAAGCGCGAAGTGCCGTCGTATTCCGGGATATTCCGTTCCTTGTCATAACTATCCACTGAGTCACTGAGAAATTTCCGCATGCGCGCTTGCGCTCCGGCCTCCCCGGGTTGCCAGTGGGTCGCGAAGTCATCCGCCCAATTCAAGCGCGGCAATAAGCCAAGCTCGTCAATTTTCAGAGAGGCCGGCCAAGTCTTTGGTGCACATATATTGGCTGCCGTAATTTTCGTCGCTGGTTCAACTGGCAGGGTCAGGCAATGACGCCAATACGGCGTGAAGACTTGGAATGGTCCACCTGACTTATTCTTTATCGTTTGGGGCTCGAACAGCAGGGCGCTGTTAAAACTGCGAACATCACATCCAGATTCACTCAAGGTGCGTTTCAACGCTCGATCCCGGGTAATGCTGGCTGGTTCATAGCATCGATTCCAAAATACAGCCTCCGCCTTCAAATCGTGTTGCAGTTGATCCAACACAGGAGCCGCATCTCCGGATTTGATCACCAGACGTGATCCTCTTTCCCTCAACGATTCATCCAACTTGACCAAGGAGTGATGCAACCACCACCGCGAAGCTGCCCCGGCCGACCACGGACCTCCGGCGGACTCATCGTGGATATAAACCGGGATCACCGGGCCGCCCCACTCATTCGCTGCCAACAACGCGGGATTGTCCTGCAAGCGCAGGTCACGGCGAAACCACAGAATTACCGGTGCGGCTGGCATCTGCTTAGAGTGAATCCTGATACAGTTGCTCGTAAGCCGCCGCGGCCGTGGTCCAACTGAAATTCTTTTCCATCCCGCGTTTCTGCACTGCCGAATAGCGCTTGGCATCCGCATGCAGCACGAGCGCTCGTTGCAAGGCTTCGCCCAATCCCTCGGCCGTAGCCGGGAAAGTCAGACCGGTGCCGCGTAGTGCATCGCGATCCGCATCGTTCACCGTATCCACCAATCCTCCAACTTCGCTGGTCAGTGGTATGGTGCCATAGGCCTGCGAATACATCTGATTCAGCCCGCAGGGTTCAAACAGTGAAGGCATGATAAAGAAATCCGCGCCCGCCTCAATCAGATGACTGGCGCTTTCATCCAGTTTTAGACTGATGGCGATTCGATCCGGCGCGCGGGCGGCTAGTTCCTTCAACGCCACTTCATAACGTTGCTCTCCCGTGCCGAGAACGATCAACCGGCACTCGTGCTTGAGGAAAAAGTCCTCGTTGGCCAGCAACAGGTCGATGCCCTTTTGTTCCGCCAATCGGCAGACCATGCCAAACACCGGCCCCTTGAATTTCGGATCAAGTCCCTGTGCTTTCAACAGGGCACTCCGGCACACTGCCTTGCCTTTCATATCTCCCGCCGAATAGCGCGCGGGTAGCAATGGATCAATCGAGGGATTCCAAACTGCGTCATCAATGCCATTGAGCAGACCAACGATATCGTCCGTGCGGGTTTGCACCACACCATCCAGGCCGCAGCCGAATTCAGCCGTTTGGATTTCCTCGGCATAACGTGGACTGACCGTGGTCATGCGATCGGCAAATAAAATGCCCCCCTTCATCAGGTTGATCTGGTTGTAATACTCCAGGCCATCGATGTTGTTCAGCTCCTCGGGCAGGTTGGTGCGTTGAAACGCCCGCGCCGGGAACAGACCTTGAAAGGCGATATTGTGAATGGTGAAGACCGTCTTGATGGCCAGGGACTGGCCATGGCGGCGCTCAGCCATCCGCAGAAGCAACGGCACCAATGCCGCCTGCCAGTCATGGGCATGCACCACATCCGCCTGAATCTCGGTCAGCCGCAGGGTGTCCACCACCCCTTTGGCAAAAAAGATAAACCGGTCGGCATTATCCTCATAATCCCTTTCCCCATTTCCATAAGGGTGGCTGCGGTCGAAAAACTCATCGCGGCAAATCAAATAGACCTTCAGATTAGGTCGTGGAGCGAACATCCGCACGTGGCCGGACATGAATTCATCACCCATTTCGATCTTGAGTCGCAGGATACGTTCGGACTCAACCGCATCAGCATGTTCTCGGGCAATCCGGTAACCAGGAATGAATACCGCCACCTCATGATCAGCGTTGGCCAGCGCCGTCGCCAGCGCGGCCACGGCATCCGCCAAGCCACCCGTTTTCACGTAAGGGAACAATTCACTGGCCACATGGACGATTTTCATCGCGCCAGCTCTACCAACCGAGTTTGATCAATCCAATCCCAAAGCGTGGCCCGCGCGCCCGCCTTCTGAATATCATATTATGAATCTAAGTGACCGTCTTCTCGCCATCTTGCGTGAAGCCAAGCAACGCCCTGTTAGCGAATCCGAACTGTTCAAGCAGTTGGATCTGCGCAAACATCAAAAAAAATCTTTATCCCACGAGGTAGGCCGCCTGCTGAAATCAAAACAGGTCGAGCGCACCCGCGGCGGGCTGTTAAAACTTCCCGGGGCAGCCAAATCAGCCAAGGAAATCACCGGGCAGATCCGTTTTCGGGCCGGTGGCACTGCCTTTGTCATCCTCGACGAAGTTCACGCCAACCAACCTGAGCAACCCGCCATTCAAATCAGCCCGGATGCCACCGGGGTGGCCCTGAATGGGGATCGCGTGGTGGTTCGCATCCTTCATGGGGTGCGCACCCGCCGTCCCGGAGAGAAAGCCGGCCGCATTGAGAAAGTCTTGGCACGCGCCAAGGACACCATCGTGGGCAATCTGCGCAAGTCCGGCCGAAACTGGATCGTGGTGCCCGATGATCCGCGTTTCGTGCACGAAGTCCTGGTCAAGAACCCGGAACATGAAAAATTGAAGCCCGTGCCATCGGGCGGCGACAAGGTCGTCGTCAAATTGAACGAATGGCGGTCCACCCGTGATCCACTGACTGGCACAATTACTGACCGGCTTGGCCGCACCCATGAACCACGGGCCGAGATGCTGGGTATTTTTGAAAAATACGGTCTCGATCCTAAATTCCCTTCCGCCGTCGAACAAGAGGTCGCCAAGATTCCCGACAAGGTGCAACCGCGCGAGATCGTGGGGCGTTTGGATTATCGCGAGGTGCCGACTTTTACCATCGATCCGGACGATGCCAAGGACTTCGACGATGCTCTTTCAGTTGAACAGTTGGAGCACGGCGAGGTGCGTATCGGCATACATATTGCCGATGTATCAGCCTACGTAAAACCCGGCACTGCTTTGGACCGAGAAGCTCAACGGCGCGGCAATTCCACCTACCTCGTGGGCACCGTGATTCCGATGTTACCCGAGAAACTGTCGAATGGTTTGTGCTCGCTGGTTGAGGCCGAGATCCGACTGACCAAAGCCGTCTTTCTAACTTTTGGTAAGAATGGCCGCATTCGCGACAAATCCTACGGCAATACCGTCATCCGCAGCAGCAAGCGACTCACCTATAAACAGGCTTATGCACTGCTCTTCACCGATGATCTGGCCAAGATCCGCGCCCTGCCCCTCCCGCCCAAGCATCAGACTGGATCCACGGGCCGGGCTTTGAGCGGTTTATCCGACAAAGAACTGCATAATCTGCAGACTTGGGTGCGGCAGCTTTGGTCTCTCGCCGCTCAACTACGCGAAGCTCGGATGGCCAAGGGCAGTCTGGATTTGGATATGCCGGAGACAAAAATCTATGTGGATGAAAAGGGCTATGCTGATCGGTTGGAGAAGCTCGAACACGACGAGAGTCACCAATTGATTGAAGAGTTCATGCTCGCGGCCAATGAAGCCGTCGCTCACATCACCCGCGTCCATCGCCTGCCATCATTATACCGGGTTCATGACGATCCCGATGAGGAAAAGTTAAACGAACTGCGTCAGTTGCTCGGGACTCACGGCATCCAAGTCGGCGATCTCTCCGTCCGCGAGGAAGTGGTCAAGTTGCTGCGCATACTACGCGATCACCCGCAGGGCTATACGCTCCGCACCCAGTTGCTCAGGAGTCTGCGAAAGGCCTGCTACCGCGCATCACCGGATGGGCATTACGGCCTCCACAAGCGCGACTACACCCATTTCACCTCTCCTATCCGACGGTATGCCGACTTGGTGGTGCATCGGGTGTTCGATAGCTACCTGATCAAACATGCCGGCTATCCCGCTCATCCGGAAAAAAATGCGGGCTACAATGCCGCCCGGGTCGAAAGTCTCGGCGAGCATCTCACTTTGACCGAGGTCAACAGTCAGGAAGCCGAGCGCGATTCAGTGAAGATCAAGCTGCTTGAATTCTTTGAGCGCGAATCGGAACGCAAACCGCGCAAGCCTTTTGCCGCCGTCATAACCGATGTTCGGGCCAATGGATTTTTTATCGAACTGATCGAATCCATGACATTCGGGCTGGTGCCCAGCAGCACGCTCAAGGGCGATCACTACATGCTCAGCCCGGATGGGACCGCTTTGGTGGGACGCAAACGCAAGCAGCGCTACGCCCTGAACGACCGGATCGAGGTGGTCGTTGAACGGGTCGATCGCTTCAAGCGATTGATCGATTTCGCGGTTCACGAGTGATCACGGTAAAAATCATCGTCCCGCTTTGCCATTCGTCAAATTGTTCCGCACAGTGCGGGTATGGATCACTATAACTTTGCCCAGACTTTTCGCCAACTATACGACAAGGCTGTAACGCTCTACGCCAAGGGCCAGCGCGGTGCGGAATCGTATTTCAATGCGGAGGAACTCGCATTTCTCGCCAGCAACGGGATCACTGCCCAGTATCTCTACGATTACGCCGAGGATAAAAATAACTATGACGATCCCAGTTACGACATTGCCCTGGGCATCGAACTGATCCGGCGCGATTATTTCCTCAATGCCCAACTCGGTGTGTCCAGCGGCAAGATTGCCGATGCCGATACCTGGCCGGATAAAACTGCTGCGGTAAAAGGCATCGAGTGGTTGCCCCGCATTCTGCCCAAGGTCCGCGCCAAACTGCGGGGTGAACTTCCCGCATCCATGATGTATTGCTGCGGAGGTGACCGCCGCTTCTTCAAGACCAACAATATTCACCCCGTGGAGTTTTTGAACCTGGCTTGGCGGCATATTGATGATGACAACGCCATCATCGACTGGGTGGCGGCACGAGCCTCCCAAAAGTAACGCGCTCGGGACCTTGCCTTAGAGTAACTCGCCCTGCACTCCACCCTCCGGCTTGATGTCGAGAAAGGTGGCATAGCGTTCCTGCCAATCGTCCAGTTTCTTCAGATAATACTTGGGGTCGTAGGGTGCATGCGCGCGATCAAACTCCTGCAAGGGACGGGCCCGCTGCCAGTCACTCGTCTGGCCTTTCTCGCGGGGCAAAATGTAATAACTCACCCGGTCGCCCATGCGCGGACGGGGATTCAGCTTCAAGGCGACCTCCGCCGAGGCCCGGCGGGGTTTGCCACCCGCAGCCATGTTCTGCTCATAGGCATCTGGATTTTGACTGAGGATTTCACTTTTCGCCAATTCCGTTAACGGCATATCCAGAGCAGCAATTTTTTCCCTATAATCCAGCAATAGGGTTTCCGTCGGTTCGGCGGTCACACCCAACAGATATTGAATGAGGCGATCTGATAATTTTTTCAGGTAAGGTTCGATACCGCGCGAACGCAGCGCACTGCCTTTGAGGGTGATTTTCTTGCCGTCGTAGAGCGCATAGTTCTTCGCCTTGTAGCAAAACATCGAAGCATAACTGCCGTCGTATTCGAGTTCGATGCCGGGTGGCAAAACGCCCGACATCTTGGCCAGCAACTTGTCCGGCTCATCAAAGTAATCGGATGATGACAGATAAATTCCATCGGTATCGGCCTCGAGCACCGTGCATCCCAAGCGGTCGAATTCATCGATCAGCTTTTGCAACAATTCACGCCCCAGTCGGGTAACTTCCGCCGCAAGATCACCGTCGCCAAAGCGAGCGCCACTGAAACCAAGATAGCCGTAGAATGAATTGATGAGGATTTTAAATGTTGTCTGGCGGGCGGTATATTCCGCGCGGAGGGATTCACTCTCGGCCGTGCGCGCGAGAGTTTTATACTTCAGTCGGTATTCTCGCAGTTTTTTCAGCATCGGGATAAACACACCCAACGAATCATTCTTGGGATTTCGACCGATGTGCATGAGTAGACTCGGATAAAGAGAGGCCACGTCAAAATGGAGGACCTGCTTGAAAACCCCCTCCTGGAAACTCTTGGTGTAGCCTCCCTCAAACGCAGATATCTCCGGCGGCATCGGGCAGCTCTGCCGGGCATGATAGTATTCCTCAAGAAACAGCAGATCGACCTTGGTTGATGTTCCCCGCAGGGTCGCTTCCTGCAGGGTCAGCGGAAAGGCCCGCGCCTGCTCGAAATAGGTTGGCAGCAACAGGCTCCCCACCCCTTCGGTCTCGCGTAAATCATCCCCCAAATAGGCAAGAAACCGATTCCGCTCCTCCCGGTAGCACTGCGCGATCTGGTTGCCAGCAATATAAGTGCGTTCCGCGCTATCCTCGTCCGTGATGCCAAAATACACAGCCACGTCCTTGAGTCCGTAGGAACTGAGCTCACGGGTCGTGATGTCGTAAATCTGCACCAGCAGATAGGTGTCGATCACGGCCCGACCCGGCAGGTCACAACGCGGAAAATCCACCCAGCGCTCAGCTACCTTGAGTCGGCTGTTGCGAAAGGTGGCGTTCTGCCCAAACCGGCCCCACGCACAGGGCACCTTGTGGCGACGGCAGCGCAACCGCAGAAAATCCAAATCGAATTTGAAGATATTGTGCCCCTCGATGACGTCGGGATCGAGTTCGTCCAATGCGGCGTTGAGTTCCACTAACAATTGCTTCTCCGCCGCGTCAGTTTCCTCGGCCAGCACCAACATGCGATTTTCGCCGTTCACTCGCAGTCCGATCGCCAACACCCGGTCACCGGGATTACGGGCATCGCTGAATCCTCCCTTCTCCGACGAAGTCTCGATGTCCAGCTGGCAACGACGCAATTCCCCGAACGTCATATCCGCATACAAGCGCTCCCGCCCCTGCAAGAGACACTGACTCTCCCATGGTCGCAGCACATCCACTGCACCGGACTCCCGGGCAAGTTTCACAAATGATTGGAGGCCATCAAGGGTCTCCGCGTGAGCCAGCATATTAAAGGGACCTGAGCCCTTCAGTTCTTCTATCGCAATTCCACTGACCGCTTCTTCGACCGGACGATTTTGTAACCAGGCAAAGGGCCGATACGCCAAACGGGCTTCGTGGCGAACCCCACCAGGTTGACGGCGGGTGATGTGGGCTTGGCCAAGATCGTCGACCCAAACGCCACAGATTGAATCACCCATGGCCGCAACCTTCAAAATGGCTTAAGGTAAACCATCACGAGTGCCGCCGCACTCAATACGATCGTCAGGATAATCCACAGCGAAGCTCGTTCGCGTTTACGATAGGCCAAGCCGGTAAAGGCCGACAAGCCGAGCCAACAGACCAGTTTCACGATGGCCCAGCCACCCGAGAAATCATACTGCACCTTCCACATGCGCATGCCGGTGAGAAACACCAGCAACGTGGCAATCCCGCTCCACATCAGTGTTTTTTTGCGCGTTTCCGGTGATCCGGCGCACGCATAGAATGTCGAACCAATCAGCCCGATAGCCGCCAAAACATGAATGATATGGAGCGCGTTTAGTTCTGAAGTATTCATGGAAAATTAAATTAACACCCCGCCTGTGCCGTGCGCCCAAAGGCTCTGGTCCTTTTTATGTTAAGGTGGGCACCTCCTCCACAGCGTTTGCTTTCCGATTTACGGCCTAGCAGCTTCCGCGGCGGTCTTGGCTCCCGTATATTATCAAAGGCGAAGAGCTGTTTAATGAAAGCGCCTCGAACACTGCAGGGTGTTAACGTTTAAGGTAGGTTGCCGGCCCGTGCCGTCAAATGCGAATCACGCTTAGGGCGAACTCTGCTCCAAGTGCTGGATAATGAGTTCCTGCATGGTGGCCAAAAATAGATAACAGACAAAGGTCTTGCGGGTTGCCTCCGGCAGCTCCTCGATGTCGACGTTGCCGCTTTCCATGGACTCTTCATCGATGGTCTGCAGGTGATTGGAACGTAGCGCCAGGCGCACGGCCGCACAGGCCCGAATCACGTGGTCCGTATTGTCCTCATCCAGCACAATCGCACCTTCCCGGAAGAACTCCTCGTTAAATAAGTCCAACAGGGTCTTGAGATCCGCATTTTGGGACTCAAGCAAGTCATCCTGCCATGCATCCCGCAACTCCACGTCGAGCTGCTCTAGTTGCTGGGGTGCGGCCAATTCAGTTCTCAACCCCTCAGCCAGTTCGCGAATAACATCCAATAGAGGCGCCACCACCGTAACACTTAATCTGACCTCAATGCGTTTCATCGGGTTCAAGCACGGCGGTCAGATGCCATTGTTGCAGCGTGTGGGCATAGGCCTCGGCCTTTTCGCGAAGACCGGACCAGACAACGGAACGACCTTGCTCGTGCACTTCCATCATGTGTTTGCGGGCAGTCACTTCGTCAAAACCGAAGACCTTTTTAAAGACCATCACGACATATGACATGAGATTAACGGGGTCGTTCAGCACTATGACGTGCCAAATACCCTCGAGTTGCAATTCCGTCAGCGTCTCCGCCTCCGGCGTAGTCTGTGTTTTCGCCCAGACCAAGGTCATGCCTTTGCCGCCGCTTCCCGCACCGCGGCTGCGATCAATGTTTCCGCCTCCGCGACCGGGATTTTCTGCACATCCTTGGCCGTGCGCCATTTCATCTCGATGACCCCTTCCTTGAGGCCGCGCCCCCCCACCGTCAAACGCAACGGGATGCCGATGAGATCTGCGTCTTTGAATTTTACCCCCGGTCGTTCTTCGCGGTCATCGATCAAAACATCCGCCCCAGCCGATTCGGCTGCAGTGGCCAGTTTGCGCGCCATCTCCATGGCGGCGGAATCCTGTTGATCAAGACAGGTAACAATCACTTGGAACGGAGCCGTATTCCACGGCCAGATGATGCCGTCGCCATCGTGACTTTGTTCAATGATGGCCTGCATAGTCCGACTAATCCCAATGCCATAGCAGCCCATGACCATTAGGTGGGATTGCTTCGCGTCGTCCGTATAGACCGCGTTGAATTTTTCGGAATATTTGGTGCCGAGCACGAACACGTGTCCGACCTCAATGCCACGACGACTCTTGAGGGGTTGGCCAGAAATCGGACAAGGTTCACCAGCCCGCACGCGGCGGTAATCACCAAACTTGGTAATGGCGAGATCGCGGGTCACATTCACATTACGCAAATGAAAGCCGTCCCTATTGGCGCCGGTCACACCGTTACCTATGAGGCGAATGGCCTGATCGGCGAAAACACCTGCCAAAGCGCCCTCGCCTTTGATAGATCCGCGCACCGCGCCCAAGCTGCCGGGCTTCGCGCCCAAAAGAGGAACGATTTCTTCCAGCGTCGCCGGGCGGACGACGCCAAAACCAAGACTGCCGAGTTTCGCTTCTTCAAGTTCGTCGCTACCGCGTAGGATCACGAGGAATGGTTTCCCATCGCCGATATAAACGAGGGTCTTGAATTGGGCATCAGGCGCCACATTGTATGGATCCTTCGACAAGGCGTTGATGGTAGTCACCCCCGGCGTGGCAAATTCCTCAATGGCTCCACATGGCGCCGCATCGGCCAGGTCCTTTGGCACCAGGCCACTGGTCGCCTTCTCGCGATTCGCGGCATAGCCACTCGATTCATCATAGATAATGTCATCATCACCGATTTCCGCCGGCACCATGAATTCGTGTGAATAGTCGCCGCCCATCACACCCGTGTCTGCTTCAACGGGAATCGCCAGCACGCCGAGCCGTTTGAAAAAAGCCACATAGGCCGCTTTCATGCACTCGTAGGATTTGATCGCCCCTTGCTCATCCGCATCAAAGGAGTAGGCATCCATCATCACAAATTCACGCGCCCGCATCAAACCGTAGCGCGGCCGAATCTCATTTCGGAACTTGGTCGCGATTTGATAGAAATTTTTGGGTAAATCCCGGTAGCTGTTCAACTCGGCTTTGATCAGCGGAGTAATCACCTCTTCATGGGTGGGCCCGAGCACGAATTCCGGTTCCGAAGACAGCCGTTTGCCATTTCCAGCCGTATCCGCCCGAAACATAATTTCACGGGTCGCCGCCCAACGCGGACCATTCTGCCAGTTTTCCGCCGGATGCAGGTGCGGCATCCACAATTCGATACCACCTGCCCGGTCCATTTCTTCACGGCAGATCTGGGTGATCTTGCGCATGACCCGCTGGCCAAGGGGCATGTAGGTGTAGAGGCCGCCACTGAGTTTGCGGACAAGACCGGCGCGCACCAACAACTTGTGCGAAGCGATCTCGGCGTCAGCCGGGCTTTCTTTTAAGGTAGGGATAAAATACTGCGACCAGAGTTTCATGGAGGTTTGGCAACGAAACACTGCAGAGCGGCTGGAGCAAATTTATTTGCGCATTCCGCCGCCTCGGCATTATTCGGCTCCTTCCTATGCCCAAGCTGCCCGGACCTCCTCCCGAACCATGGTCCATGAAGTGGATCATCATCGTGATCATCCTCTTCATGGGCGGGTATACCTATTTGACCCTGCATTTTCGCAAGCCCAACCGTTCCTATGAGCCTTACAACGACCTCAAGAACCGGGGCCAGAATCACAATCTCCTGACTGCCGGTTATCAACGGGTAACCCTGACCGCCGCGGAGCCCACTAACGAACAGCCGGTCGAGTCCACGGTCGTGGCAACGCCGGCTCCTGGGGGCATTCCCGAGGAGTTAAAGAACAGCCTGTTTGATCAACCCGTCCTGCCTGAATCCTACGCTAATCTGCATGCTCCCGCATCGATCAACAGTTTGCTACCCTTTCGAGTGATTCTAGACTGCACCTTAGCGGACAACCAACAGCAATTCGTCTCCGCCTATCTTTACGTTAAAAATGACCGGATATATATTGTGCCGGAATTTGAAAAACTTGCCGGCGAGCTGCAAAGCCGCACCAGAAGTGCACACGTGCAACTGTTGCTTCCCGGCGGGGTAATCAAGTCCGGCCATTACCAAGTAGTGCTCGTAGGCCGGGCGTCGTCATTGGGTTGGCCCTTGCAAGTGAATTGACGCGCGGCGTTCGATCCACGAGAAACAGCACCCACTGCAATGACAAACGGCACGAGCCAGCCACCTCCCGCTGCGGCCAACCCGGCCATGGTGACCACCATCAAGCCCACGGACCTCCGTGGGATTCTGCAGTATGTGCCCCGTTTTCAGGGCCAGATTTTTATCATCGCCCTCGATGGTTCCATCGTAGCGGATGAGAACTTCAGCAACTTGCTGGTTGATATCGCCGTGTTGCGCAGTCTCGGCATCAAGGTCGTGCTCGTGCACGGCATCGGGCGGCAAATTCAGGAGCTTTCCGAGTTAAGACAGATTCCGATCAGTGATGTCTACGGCTCGGGCGTTACCGATGCGGCCACGCTCGATCTGGCCATCCGGGCTTCCTCCCGGGTTTCCCATCTGATCCTCGAAGGCTTGGCGCAGAACAATCTGAAGGGGGTTATCACCAACTCCGTGCGTGCGTTGCCGATGGGGATTCTCAAGGGCGTGGATCAGCAACTCACCGGCAAGGTGGAGCGGATCGACAAGGAATTCATCCTCAGCTTGATCAAGGATCAGGTCATCCCCGTGATGGCGCCGTTGGCCTTTGGGCCGGATGGACGCTCCCTGCGGGTAAACTCAGATCTGCTCGCCGCTGAATTGGCCGAGGCCTTGCAGGCTACCAAGATCATCTATCTCACCCCTCAACCCGGTTTGTTGATCAACGACCAACTACGGCCGCAGATTTCGGTGACGGTCCTGCGGAAACAATTGACCGATGCACCAGATCAAATCGCTGAACTCTGTCGTTCCAAAGCGCTCAACGCCGTCCGGGCCATTGATACCGGCACCCCGCGGGTGCACATCGTGGATGGCCGGCTGTTTGACAGCCTGTTGAATGAAATCTTCTCCAACGAAGGGGTCGGCACACTCATCTACGGCAACGACTACCAGCAGATCCGCAAGGCTACGCGGCGTGATGTGCGGTTCATCTACAGCCTCACGCGGGCGGCGGTAAAGCGCGAGGAACTCATTCAACGCACCCAAGTCGCGATCGAAAAGAACATCGATCAATACTATGTCTTTGAGATCGATGAGAACATCATCGCGTGTGTGACCCTCATACTTTATCCCGGCAAATCACTCGCCGAGATCGGATCCCTTTACGTTCTGCCCTTTTATCACAACCGCGGGATTGGCAAAAAGATGGTCGAATACGCCGGCATGATGGCCAAGGAACGCGGGGCTACGAACATCGTCGCCTTGTCCACGCAAAGCTTTGGTTTTTTCAGTAACGTTTGTGGTTTCACCGAGGCGGATAAATCCATCCTGCCCGAAACGCGGCTCAAGCTTTACGAGGACAGCGGGCGCAATGCCAAGGTGCTGACCAAGGCTCTCACCTGAGCCCTAGTGTCATGGGCAAGACCCTTCGAGTAGGCTGCGCACAATACACCGCCCAAAACGGTGATATCGGCGCCAATCTGGCGACCATCACCCAACTGGCGGCGACGGCGGCCAAAGATGGTGTCGAATTACTGGTTCTGCCGGAATTGGCCGTCTCCGGTTATGTGCGACCTGAACTAGTTCCAGGTCTCGCTCAACCGATACCCGGTTCTATCAGCCAAGCGATGGCTGCCCTCGCCCGGGACCACAATCTCGCCGTCGCGTTCGGTATCGCCGTGCGCGAGGCAGGCGGCCAATTGCGCAATACGATGCTGTTGCTCGACTCCGACGGACAGGAACTCCTGCGCTATCATAAGGTGCATCTGTGGGATAATGAGAAATCCTGGGCTACACCCGGCGACCATTTTTCCGTGGCGAAGTTTGGTGATCTCACCCTCGGCCAGTGGATCTGTTACGACAACCGCTTCCCCGAAGCTGCGCGCAGTCTCGCCAAATCCGGCGCTCAACTTGGACTTGTCTGTGCGGCTTGGCTGGGGCCGGCAGAGGAATGGGAACTCTCGTTGCGCTCGCGCGCCATGGACAACGGCATCTTTGTGGCAGGTTCCGTGCACCTCGGCCCAAGCTTCCATGGCGTGGCCATGATTGCCGATCCGCACGGAAACATTATCACCCGGGGTGAAGTCGGCCAAAATCAGATTGTTAGCGCTGACATTGATCCGGATGCCATCGCCCGCTTCCATCAACGCATCCCACTGCTCCAGCACCTGCGGCCGGATAGTTATAAATAAAATTAGTTGGTGCGGGTCTGCCGCAGTCGATCAAGGAACACCGCGGCGATGATGACGACGCCGATGATGATTTCCTGAAAATAGGTCGGCCAGCCCATCTGCTGCGAACCGTTGCGCAATGTCGCCATAATCAGAGCACCGATCATTGAGCCCAGTATGGTGCCCACGCCACCATTCAAACTGGCTCCGCCAATGATGACTGCCGCAATGATGTCGAGTTCGACGCCGATCGCCACCGTGGGATCGCCTTGGCGCAGACGTGACAATTGCATCAGTCCAGCCAAGCCGAAGAAGCAACCCGCGAGCACATAAATGTAGATCTTGTTGCGCACGGTCGCGACGCCGCAGAGCCGGGCCGTGGCTTCATTCGAACCAATCGCAAAGATATGCCGGCCAAACACTGTTCGTCGCAGCATCACCGCCGTGAGCACCGCAAGGACCAAGGTGATCCATGCGCCGGTCGGGAGGGTCCAACCGAAAGGGTTGGCCGTGGTCATCCAACCGTTTATGGGAGACGTGTCGTAATTGACGGTCTCGTTATTTGCCAGCCACTTGGCGACGCCGCGTGCTATGCCCAGGGTGCCAAGAGTGATGATAAACGGCGTCATTCGCAGTCCGGCGATGGCCGCCCCATTGAATAATCCGATCAAACCACCTGCTGCGATCACGGCCAACACCACGGCAAAAGTTGGCCAGGCAAGCTGGATCAGGAGTGCACCCACTACGCTGGTCAATGCGATGACCGAACCCACGCTTAGATCAATGCCACCGCTGATAATGATCAGCGTCATCCCCAAGGCGCCTATCGCCACGATTACCGTCTGCGTGAGAATAATCTTAAAGTTGGCATAACTCAGAAAGAATTCTCGCACTTCGCCATTAAGCGAAAAAAGTCCGATCACGAGCAGGAGGCCGATAAAAGGGCCGAATTGGGCTAATAGCTTTTTCATAATGAATACGGTTTCAGGCGGCGGCCGTGCCAATAGCCGCACTCATGAGGGTTTGTTCGGTCCAGTCACCCGTAGCACGACACTCCACTACGGCACCTCGGCGCATGACGGCGATACGGTCGCACAACCCAAACAGTTCCGGCAGGTAGGAGCTCACCATGATTACGCCACGGCCCTTGGCGGCCAATTGAACCATGAGTTCATAGATCTGCGCTTTGCTGCCCACGTCGATTCCCCGCGTAGGTTCGTCCAACAGAAAAACATCGGCGGGATACTCCAGCAGTCGAGCAATGGCCACTTTCTGCTGATTGCCACCGGAGAGTTCACCCACCGCTTGATCAGAATCGCGGGCCTTGATCCCCAGATCTTTGATCCAAACTTGCGCCGCATCCGCCGTTTTCCCAGGTGAGAGAATACCCCATCGGGCCATTTGCCGGTATTTGGGCAAGACGATGTTCTCTGATATCGTCAATGGCAGCATCAGTCCCTCTTCCTTGCGATTTTCACTCAGGTATCCGACCGCCTCCGCCCAACGGAGTGCGGGATTGGTTGCAATCGTTCCGTCGGGATCCAAACCGAATGCCCGCCGCAGCAACTCGGTTCGACCGGCACCAATCAACCCGCCGATACCTAGAATTTCGCCTGCGTGCACCTGCATGCCGGAGCCAAGGTCGAATTTCACCTCACCAGTTTGAGCCATGCGTGTCGGATACAAGTCAGTGACTTCTCGTCCGACCATCATGCGCACAATATCATCCTGACTGGCCTGTGCGATATCCCCACTACCCACGGTCTGACCATCCTTGATCACCGTGTATCGCTGTGCGACCTGCCGAACCTCTTCCAGAAAATGACTGATGTAGATGATGCTGACACCCTGAGCACTTAACTGCCGGATAATTTCAAACAGACGCTCGGTATCGCGTTGGGTCAAACTGCTGGTCGGTTCATCCATGATCAGGACGCGGGGCTTGGTTAGCAGCGCGCGCGCGATTTCAATGATCTGCTGTTCAGCAATGGAAAATGACGCCACGGGGCGGTCAATTTCAAGGTATTGATGGGCCAGTCGGGTCAGCACTTCACGCGCACGTTTTTTAGCCTCAGGTCGATTCAACCAACCCCAATCCTGCGGTTCATCCCCCATCACGATGTTTTCCCACACACTGAGGTGTGGGGCCAAACTCAGTTCTTGGTAAATCATCGCCACGCCATGCTTGCGGGCTTCCAGCGTATCAGCCGGTCGGTAGGTCTTGCCTTCCAATTCCATCGTGCCGGCATCTGGTGCCAACACTCCGCTCAATACCTTCATCAAGGTGCTCTTGCCGGCTCCATTCTCCCCAATCAGGGCATGCACTTCCCCGCTGGCGACTGAAAGAGAAACTTCGCGCAGGGCCTGCGTGGCGCCGAAGGCCTTGCTGATGCCCTGCAGTCGAAGTCGGGACTCCATTTTAATCCAGATACTTGCTCAACGGCGGCGTAATCAGATCAATGGTGGCGGGGTCGTTGAGATTCTCCAAGGTCACCAACTCACAACCCGTATCGATATCCTTATCCACGGTCTGGCCCCGCAGACTTGCCACGATGGTCTTCACTCCGAGGTAACCCATTTTAAAGGGATTTTGAACGACCAGTCCCTGAAGATCACCTGTTTTCAATGCGGCGAGAGTCTGAGTGCCGGTATCAAAGCCGACGAACTTCACCTTGCCACCAGCCAAGCCCGCATCACGCAGCGCCAGCAGCATGCCGGTAGCGGACGATTCATTTGGCGCGAATACACCCGTAACATCCCGACCAAAGCGATTGAGGAGATTCTGTGCTGCGCGGTATGCCGTGTCGCGGGTCGCCCCGGCATGTTGATCGCTGGAAATCACGGTGATCCCGGGATACTCCTTTTGGATCGTATCAAGAAATCCGGCTTCACGCTGTTCCGTGCTGGTCGATCCCGCGAGCACGCGCAACAAGATCACCTTTCCTTCGCCGTTAAGCAAAGTGGCCAACCGATGTGCTCCCAAAACACCGCCCTTGTAATTATCGGTGGAAACCGTGCTGATCGGCTTGGTTGAGTTTAGTCCGGAATCGATGATCACGACCGGTATGCCCACACGCACAGCCGTCTCCGCCGGTGCGACCAGCGCGCGGGCATCCAATGGGGCCAACACGATACCACTCACGCGGCGCGCAATGAAATTCTCGACCACCTGCACCTGCTGCTCGCGGTCATCTTCACGCAAGGGTCCTTTCCAGATGATCTCGGCATTGATGCCGTCAGCCTGTAATTCGCGCGAAGCTTTTACGGCGCCGGCATGAATGGATTTCCAAAACTCGTGCGTCGTGCCCTTGGGAATAACCGCAATGCGATAATCTTCAGCACGTGCAACCAAGGCAGCAGCCATCAGAACAAACAGTAACAGGGTCTTTTTCATGGGGTAGGAGTAACTAAGAGTCAGCGTTGCGGATTAATCCCCACTTTGTCGAAGGTGAACGTTCACCCGCAGGGGAAAGAACGAATCCGCTCAGGCCTTCAATTCAACCACGACTTGGATCTCGGCCGTGGTGCCTTTGGGCAAACCATTCGTCGCCACGGCGGCGCGGGCGTGCTTTCCGGCTTCGCCAAAAACCGCCAAAAACAGATTGCTCGCACCGTTGATCACGGCCGGGCTGTCCTCGAAACCATCCACAGCATTCACGAAACCGTTGATCATGACGACACGGGCCACTTGGTCGAGCGACCCTACCGCGGCCTTGATATTTGCCAGGGTATTGAGGGCGCAAACTTCGGCGGCTTTGGCACCGCTTTCGACCGTGTGTTCTCTACCAACCTGCCCCGTATGGGTCATCTTGCCATCGACCATGCAGATGGTGCCGGCGCAATAGAGCAGATTGCCGGTGCGCACGGTGGGCACATAGCTGCCGGCCGAAGCAGGAGGCGTGGGAAGAGTAAGACCGAGTTCGGCGATTTTTGCTTCAGGATTCATGAATTTAAGTGGTGTCGTAATCTTACTGTGACGCAAAGCGGATTTTAAGATTATTGCGGGGGCAAAAATTCCGTTGTCGCCATATCTGCGGCTTGGAGCGGTGTCTCCAGAATATTGAACTCTCGCAACACTTCGATTTCGCGCTGCAGCCGGGCGAGATCCAGCCGGCCAATCGCTTCTCCACGTTGCGGATAGCCTTCCACCAAGGCGTGATCGATCAGGGCCTGACGCGAATAGTCGAGCTGCTCCTGAGACATGTTTTTGTTCTCAGTCAGAATCATCATGTTGGCCGGGGTCGGATCACCCGTGAGGTAGTCCTGCCAGCCCTTGATGGATGCAGCCAAAAAAGCCCGCACCAGATCCGGCGAACTGCGGATCAATTCACGTCGGCAGACGATCCCCTGATACACATCGTAGCCGGCATCGGTCAGCGGCAAGGTGCGCACCACCAGGCCCTTCTGGCGGGCAAAAAATGGTTCGCTGGTAAGAAAGCAACTTTGGATGAAATCCTTGTCGCCCAGAAACGTCCCAAGTCCGTAGGTCGTCGGAATCAGACTGAATGTGATTCCATATTTTTTTTGAATGAAAGGAATCCAAGCCATGCTGACCGGGGCCATGATAGTGCGTCCGTCCAGATCGGCAAAACTGTG
>JAURHD010000022.1 GCA_030833445.1 Cephaloticoccus sp.
CAGCGGCAGTCCGCGACTCACCGCCAAGGCCGTGTCATCACTTCGCAGCATGCCGAAATCGGCTTCCCCTTTCGCGACTTTCAACTTGATGGCCGCACCCGGACCGCCACTCAGAATTTCAACATCCAAACCCGCGTCACGATAGTAGCCCTTGGCTAGGGCTTGATAAAATCCGCCATGCTCTGCCTGCGGAAACCAGTCAGTTTGGAACACCACCTTGCGCAGATTGGTTGGCGTTACCGGTTTTGGCCGGCATGCCGCACCCAACAATACCGAGGCGCAAAGCAGAATTCCCAAATTAAAGTGTCTCACGCTTCCATCGCATACCTTCATAACCCCTCGGGCGAGAATCATCCGCGTAATAATGCAGCCGCATTGTCATGAACGATACTTTGCAGGGCTTCCGCGGACAGCTCCGAACGATGCACCTCTGCGATCAGTCGCGGCATATCCGGCCCGGGATCGATTGTGGGATAGAGATTCAGCGGATAGTCCGAGCCAAACAATACCCGATCAGGCGCCACCGTATTGCAAAATTCCCGCCAGAATGTCTGCGGGTATAACAACGGACTGGCCGCCGTATCATAGAAAATATTCGTGGGTATGGGTTGCTTCACAAGGATCGGCAAGCGGCCACCCCAATGAGCGAGAATGAACCTTGTCCCCGGATGACGGCGGGCCAATTCGATGAAATCGGCCAACGGCGTCTCCACCCGGCCCGGATAGTCGCGACTCTGGGGATCGGTCACGTGAAGGTTCACCGGCATGCCCCATCGTCCGGCACATGCGAGCACCGCGTCGAGAACAGGATCCTCAATGGAAATTCTTTGGGCATGCGGTGACAGCTCACCCACTCCGATCAGGCCAGAGTCACGCGCAATCCGCAGTTCACTCAACGCTGCATCCTGCCCCGCACCGGGATGAAGTGTCGCAAAGGCCGACAACCGGTCCGGATGCGCTCGGACGCACTCGGCGTAAAATCGATTCTGCATGATGCAGGTTGCGGGCATTTCCCAATACCAGCCCAACAGCACCGCCCACGAGACTCCCGCAGCATCCATGTCGCGCAGCAGTTGATCCACCGAGGGAAATGCCTGCACCGGTTGCCCATTTTTACGTCGACGGGTGCAAAGCGTCGCCCAGTGCGCTTCGCCGCAGGCGGCGGCCCAAGCCGCCGGATCACGGTTCACCTCATCTGGGTATAGATGCACATGCGCGTCGATGATGGGCATAAAATCGTTCTCGTTCTCATTCTCATTTTTGTGCTCAATCGCGCAAGCCGAGAACCCCATGCTTCAGCGCTTCTTTAAACTTCAAGCCCACGGCACGACGGTCGGCCGTGAAATCCAGGCCGGCTGCACGACGTTTGCCGCCATGGCTTACATCCTGGCGGTCAACCCTGCAATCTTAGCTGCCGCTGGCATGCCGGTGGAGGGACTTATCACCGTCACTGCGATCAGTGCGGCTGTCAGCACGCTGATCATGGCGTTCAGCACCAATTTCCCGCTGGCTGTGGCTCCGGGAATGGGGATCAACGCCTACTTCGCCTATACGGTATGTCTCGGCTTGGGTGTGCCGTGGCAACAAGCCTTGGGATTGGTTTTCATCAATGGTCTGGCGTTTCTGGCGCTGTCCCTATCCGGGATTCGAGAGAAAATCATCAACGTCATCCCCTTCCAACTGAAGATGGCGATTACGTGCGGGATCGGTCTTTTCATTGCCTTCATCGGATTGAAAAACGGCGGCATCATCACCGCCCACGCCGAGACGTTGGTCACTCATGGTGCCTTGGGTTCCCCGCCAGTGTTGCTGTGCTTTGCCGGTATTCTGCTCACCATCGTGTTGATGGTTCGACGCGTGCCCGGCGGCATCATTCTGTCGATTCTAACCATCACCGTGGTTGGCATGTTTGTGCCGGATGGCCAAGGAGGCCGCGTAACCCAATTGCCCGATCATTTTGTTTCTCTGCCGGCCTCCATGAGTGATACCTTCATGCAGCTCAACCTCGGCTATTTTAGGGCCGACTGGGTCAAAGCTACGACAGTAGTGCTCACGCTGTTGTTGATCGCGCTCTTCGACAACGTCGGCACCTTGATCGGCGTTACCCAGCGTGCCGGGTTGCTCGATAAAAACGGCAATCTGCCCGGAGCCGGCAAAGCCCTGGTCGCCGATTCTCTCGGCGTGATCGCATCCTCAATCTTTGGCACTTCCAATGTCGTGAGCTATATCGAGTCCGCTTCGGGAGTCGAAGCCGGTGGCCGCACCGGCTTGGTTGGTGTCACGGTTGCCCTGCTGTTTTTGGGCGCACTGTTTTTCACGCCGGTCATCCAGTCTGTTCCAGTGATAGCCACTGCCCCCGCCCTCGTGGTCGTGGGTATTTTCATGTTTCAATCGGTGGCCCAATTGAACCTTGAAGATCTGCGAGAGGCCGCACCGGCCTTCATTATCATTCTGGCTACACCGCTCACTTTCAGCATCGCCGAAGGTATCGGTCTGGGCTTGGTCGCCTACGCGATCATTCATCTGACGACTGGCCGGGCCCGTCAAACACCTTGGCTGGTGTATGTGCTGGCAGCGATATTCGCCGTGCATCTTTTCCGCGAGCTCTTCACGGCTTGAGAGTGCTCAGAACTGCCAGCCCATTCGCACTACTGGTGTGTAGTCAGGGGCACTTCTCGTCAGGCCAGCATACAGCGCGACATCGAGCCACGCGGATGGGTTGAACATGTAGGTAATCCCGCCGCCGATCTCCCCCGACCAATTCGACGCATCGGATAGATCGATCCAACCCGAGAATTCTCCATATGCGGCCCATTTGTCGTTAATCGTTCGAGTAAAGGACATACTCCCGTAAAGCGGGATATCCCGACCCCCGGCACCGTCATCCAGGCAATCCATTCCCAGATTTGCATTCCATTGCGTCAGCTCCCCTAGCGGACAATCGAAAATCAATACGACACCGGGCTCCAGTGAGCCGTTGCCCAAGTCGTCGTTTGCCAAGGGTAATTTTAGATAGGGCAAGAGCGCCCAGCCCGGACCTTCGGTTTCGTTGCCACTAAAATTCCATTTCGCCCTGAACCAACCATCCCCATTCCCGGAGTTGGTTGAGCTGGCGCCCCCGCCAACGATTCTTTCCTCTCGTCCGATATCCATGCCGAATTGGATATCCAACCGATCACTCAGTCCGGTGGAAAAGAGCAACGAGCCAATCGTCGTCGAGCGATATTCTACGCCATCTTTCCCCGGGGTGTGACGATCGATCGCCATGCTGAAAACATCCACTTCCAGCAGCCAGCCGCTTTGGGGTGCGGTGGAACTTGCCTCGGTCAACTGGGCAAGTGCATGGCTTGAAATGCTCCCCAAGACCAACACCACGCCCAATCTAAATCCGCGCAAATCCATGGGGATAGCAATGCGCAGATTCTAGGCAAACAACCGCCAAACAAATGCGACGCTAAAGGTAACCAGCACACCAATGGCCACGGGTAGCAGCGTGGAAACCACGGTCCATTTCACACTGCCGGTTTCCTTGTAGATCGTGTAGATCGTCGTGCTGCAGGGATTGTGCAGCAGACTGAAGAGCATCAGATTGATTGCGGTCAACAAGGTCCAGCCACCGGCCTCGAGCACACCTTTGGTCGCCGTATCCGAATCGAGTTCAAACATGACCCCCGCACCGGCACCAACCCCGTGCACCCCGGCCACCAACACCGTCAACATGAGTATGGTTGGCACCACGATTTCGTTGGCCGGGATCGCCACCACGTAGGCAATCAAGATGACTCCGTTCAAACCTAGAGCCAGCCCGACCGGGTCGAGTCGGTAGATCAACCAATGCGCAAGACTGGCATCCCCCACTTGGATATTCGCAATCAGCCAGATTGCCGCGCCGGCCGGAATAGCGAAAACGATGGCCCGCCAGAGCACGAAAATCGTGCGATCAATCAACGAAGTATAAAGAGTCTGGAGAATGGCCGGGGGCCGATAGGGCGGCAGCTCAAGACTAAAGGACGAGACTTCGCCT
Organism: Cephaloticoccus sp.; assembly: GCA_030833445.1. Lineage (GTDB taxonomy): Bacteria > Verrucomicrobiota > Verrucomicrobiia > Opitutales > Opitutaceae > Cephaloticoccus. The sequence continues at coordinate 4,025 of JAURHD010000022.1, forward strand.
TTTAGCACCGAACGCGACAGCACCCAGGAGACGACGAGGGTGAATCCCAATCCCAGCAAAGCGACTCCGGTCACGGCCGCCGCGGATACCAAGCCCGCCCAGTGGGCCGGCACCAATACGCCGATGAAAATCGAGGCGATCAGAATTTGGGTCGGCCAACGACCGTTACAGAGGGCAAAATTATTGGTAATGATCGCGATCAATCGTTCGCGCGGGCTATCGATGATCCGGGTCGCCACCACGCCGGTGGCATTGCAGCCAAAGCCCATCATCGTGCTCATCGTTTGTTTGCCATGCGCGCCGACACTTTTGAAAAGTCGGTCCATGTTGAAAGCCACCCGCGGCAGATAGCCGAAGTCCTCCAGCATGGTGAATAGCGGGAAGAAAATAGCCATCGGCGGCAGCATCACACTGATAACCCAGGCCATGGATAGATACATGCCATCCACTGTCAGCCCGGTCAGCCAAGCCGGAAACCCGAGATCGACCATGACTTCACGCAAAATCGGCCAGAGCCAGCCAATGAAAAAATCCGCCAGCCAACCCGATGGTGCATTCGCGCCGATGATCGTGATCCAAAACATCAGGGCAAAGAGCAGCAGCATTATTGGGAAACCCCACAACCGGCTGGTCAGGATACGATCAAGTGAACGATCAAAAGTGGGACGGGCGCCGCGTCCGGGACGGGTAACGGAGCGGTCGGCAATCCGTGCGGCATCGCTGTAGATCGCCTCTACAATGTGCTCGTGCACATCACCGGGTATTTCCCGGCGTAAGCGGCGGGCAGTTTCCAGAATTCCCGTTGGATCCATCTTGGCGGAGGAACTTGCAGCAGTTGAGGCCATAATTCCTTTAGGCCGAAACCGACTCCTCAATTCCCTTGGCCAGGGTCAGGGCTAGATTGCCCAAGGTGCCGTCGCGCATGGCCGCCGAGAGACTTTCATCACCACCGAGGAGCCGCATGGCCACCCAGCGGGCATTGGGCAAATCGGGATATGCGGCGGAAATTTGCGCGACCAATTCATTCAGGGCAGCCTTCAAGGCCGGGGGCTCATTGGTCAAACGATACGGCCGGCAGGTAATTTTCCCGGAAGCGACATCAGAGATCACTTTAAGCAGTTCAGGGAGACCTTCCCCTGATCGCGCGGAGGTCGGCACCACTGGCACCCCCAAATCACGGGCCAGTTGACGATCGTCCACCACGACTTGATGGCGGCGCGCTTCATCCATCAGATTCAGGCACAACACTACACGGTCGGTGATCTCCAAGACCTGAATCATCAGGTTCAAGTTGCATTCCAGTCGGGTCGCATCGGCCACGACCACGGTTACATCCGGTTGCCCGAAAAGTATAAAGTCCCGGGCAATTTCCTCATCCAGACTTGTGGATAGCAGCGAGTAAGTCCCGGGAAGATCGACTATTTTGTAACGTTGTTCCGCATAAGCGAAACCACCTTCCGCTCGCGTGACCGTTTTGCCCGGCCAATTACCGGTGTGTTGCCGCAGACCCGTCAGGGCATTGAAAACCGTGCTCTTTCCCGTGTTGGGATTGCCTGCCAATGCGACCACGAAGTCCCATTGCTCCATATTCACGCCCAGCTTTTTGAGATTGGCGGCGCGGTAGACGCTGCAAGTGGCACATGCCTCAGTCGGCGGGGTGATAGCTGGCTCGGTTTTCATGAGGTTAAAATTGGCTCCGGCACTTTCATTCTTTGTCCGATGCGGATGTGCTTTGCCTGTTCGCGTCGCAGGGCGATCACCGTGCCTCGCACCCGATAGGCGATCGGATCACCACTGGGACTGATCATCTCCACTTCGATTAACGTGCCGGGCACAAAACCCAGATCGAATAAACGTCGGCGTTCAGCCCCGCGACAGGCTGCACTCAAACTAATCACGCGGGCCTGTTCACCCGGCAGCAAGCCGGCCAGATATTCTTCCTCGAACAAGTCTGCGGCCGTGGCACCTGGCACCGACACATAGGCAATGTTGTTGGCGAGGATGGGTGCGAGGGCGATTTCACGCCCTTCCGACCAAATCCGCACGCAGTCGCGCTCCTTCACAAACACACAAATGCGCATGCCGGGGCGCAATCCCAGGGCGAGAATCTGCCGATAGACAGCATCCGGTTCGTCCTCAATGTGCACGATTTCCAACGGCAGATTGAGCGGAGCCGTGTTCAAAGGTTGGCCTGAATCGGCATCAAGTTCTCCACCGGATTCCGGAATGGCGTCTCCGTGTGGATCCACCATCGGGTGGCCGAGCCGTGCTTCCAAGACCTCGGCTTCCTGAGGAGAGATAGAGTGTTCCTTGCGCTCGGCCAAACGATGCCACTGGGATTCATCCACTCCCGTTTGCTCCGCGAGATAACTTTCCCACAGCCGGTGCGCCCGCACGATATGCAGGGCCAGTTCACGTCCGGCGGGCAAAAGCATCAACCGACCTTCCGCATGCGTAATCAGCCGGCTAAGCTCCATGGTATTCAACAAGTCCGCGGCGACATTATCCCGAAGATGCAACGCACCCGTGACACTGTTCAAGGTGGGCACCTGACCGTTCACTTCGCATTTCAAAATGTGTTTCAGCGCGTCTTCCTGCCTCACCCGCACTTGGCGGCGACGGGCATCCCGCCAACGGGAAATCACCCCGATGCCCGGCCAGAACAACAGCGCGGCCATCAAACCAAAGGAGAATATGAGCAATAGTTCAGTCATCGATATCAGGCCACCGCGCCCACGACAATTTTGGCGGCGGCAGTGAGTCCCAGTGCGATTTCATGACCGATCTTGGTTTCGCATCGAACCACCCCGCTGGCCTCCTCGCGCCGTAGCACCTTAACCCGGGTCCCCGGCTTGAGCCCCGTATCCTGAACATAAGCCAGGAAATCTGGCGATTGGTCGAGAATCCGTGTAACCTGGAGAGACTTGTTAATGGCGCAGCCCTGCATGGTGACTTGGGTCGCTGTGTCGGCAATTACCCCTTCCTGATTGGGAATGGGATCACCGTGTGGATCAGCAGTTGGGTGTCCCAGAAATTCGTCTATCCGCTCCAAAACTCGGTTTGAAACCGCATGCTCCAATGCCTCTGCTTCATCGTGCACTTCGGACCAGTCCATTTTCAAGGTTCGGACAAGAAAGGTTTCCACCAAGCGGTGCTTCCTCAGCACTCCAAGCGCCAGGGCCCGGCCAACCGGGGTCAGCCGCACGCCTTGCCGCGATTCGTGTTCCATGAGGCCCTGGGCAGCCATGGCTTTGACCATTGTCGTAACTGTGCCGGGCACTACGCCAAGGGCTTCAACCAAGGCCCCCATGGGCACAATACCGTCGTTCTCCTGTTCATGCAGGAGCGTGGCTTTCAAGTAGTTTTCGACGGTGCTCGTGGCCATGAGTATCAATATGGTTACCCGTAAAGTCTATTTTGAATACTCGAAATGCAAGCGTATTATGCGGTTAATGCCTCTCTGTTTCACAATTCACCCGGTAGAAACAAATTCCGGCAAATACGCCTTGCCGCGTTAAAGTAGCTACGGCCAAACTGCGCCCCGATGTCGAAATCCTTTGCGCGCATCGTCTTCGCCCTGACGGCCACATTTTTTGCGGCGTTCTTCATCTGGCCTATCATCCAGATACTTAAAGGCGGCTTCATCGACGCCGACGGGCATTTCACCATCGATTACCTCACGGCCCTGCTCAAGGACCCATTATACTTGGGTGGCCTCAAGAACTCCTTCCTCTTGGCCTGCGCCACGACGTCGCTGACCCTGATCATCGCCCTGCCTCTTGCGTTCATCACGGACCGCTTTCTATTCCCGGGTAAAGCCTTCCTCGGGTCACTCATTCTCGTGCCAATGATTCTGCCGCCCTTTGTGGGGGCGATCGGCATCAAACAGATCTTTGGGCAATATGGCGCCGTCAACAGTCTCCTGATCGGCATGGGCTTGCGACCGGAGGGTTGGACCTTCGACTGGTTTGCCGCTAATCAGTTCTGGGGAGTCGCGGTCATCCAAGCCCTTTCGCTCTACCCAATCATTTACCTCAATGCGGTCGCCGCCTTGGCCAATATTGATCCCGCGATGGAAGAAGCGGCGGAGAACCTCGGGTGCACCGGCTTTCGCCGTTTTTTCAAAATCACCCTGCCCTTGATGATGCCCGGTCTCTTTGCCGGTGGCACGATAGTCTTCATCTGGGCTTTCACGGAACTCGGCACGCCCCTTGTCTTCGATTACGCGCGGGTGACGTCAGTGCAGATTTTCTACGGCTTGAAGGATATCGGTGGGAATCCGTTCCCTTACGCCTTGGTAGCGGTCATGCTGTTCAGCTCTTTCACGCTATATGCCATCGGCAAGGGACTCTTTGGCCGCACGAATTACGCGATGATGGCCAAGGCCACGAGTAGCGGAGGTCCGCGGTCACTTGGTCCGGGTCGCCGCTGGCTCTGCACCATAATGTTTGCCGGAATAACCTTGATCGCCGTGCTGCCGCATATGGGCGTCGTGCTCGTCGCCTTTTCCAAGGACTGGTATGGCACCATCCTTCCGCAAAACTTCACATTGGACAATTTCAGCATCGCACTCGGTCACGACCTCACGGTTCCCGCCATCGCCAACAGTCTGAAATTTGCCAGTATTTCCACGGTCATTGATGTCATCCTCGGGATCGCCATCGCGTATGTCGTGGTGCGCACCAAAATTGCCGGACGGCAGGTGCTCGATTTTCTCGCGATGCTTCCTCTGGCGGTGCCCGGACTCGTGTTGGCGTTTGGGTATCTGGCCATGTCGCAAGAGGGCAAGTTCTTCGATTTTATCAATCCGGTCGAAAACCCCACCGTTCTGTTGATTATCGCCTATTCGGTGCGCCGCCTACCCTACGTCGTGCGTTCGGCCGCAGCGGGTTTTCAGCAAACCAGCGAAACCCTTGAGGAAGCCGCGCAAAACCTCGGCTGTCCGCCGCTCAAGGCGACTTTTAAAATCACGCTGCCACTCATAACCGCCAACCTGATAGCAGGTGGGTTGCTCGCCTTTGCATTCGCGATGCTGGAAGTCTCCGACTCGCTGATCTTGGCACAAAAACAAGTTTATTACCCGATTACCAAGGCCATCATGGAGCTCTTCCAGTTGTTGGGTGACGGCAAGTTCATAGCCAGCGCACTGGGGGTTTGGGCCATGGTATTCTTGGGCGTGACGATCGTGGGTATGAGCCTGTTGCTCGGTAAAAAACTCGGCGCGATCTTTCGCGTCTGAGTCTGCACCATGCCACTCTTGTTGCTGACATCGTTGGTCTGGGCATTTTCCTATGGCCTGATCAAGGGACAACTCGCCGGAATCGATTCCACGGCCAGCGCCATGCTGCGACTTTTCTGCGCCCTGTTGGTGTTTTTGCCTTTTCTGCGCATTCGACTCATCCCACGCCGTAATGCCTGGCGGCTTGCGATCATTGGCGCAGTGCAATTCGGCCTGATGTATGTTCTGTATCAGCGGGCCTATGTCTTTCTGCAGGCCCATGAAGTGGTGCTCTTCACCATCTTCACCCCCGTTTATGTCGCGCTGCTGGATGCCGCCATCGAGCGGCGCTGGTTATGGCGGCACATGGGAGCAGCTGCCTTGGCTTTGTTTGGGGCAGCCATCATCTTGTGGAAAAATGCACCTAGCAGTGACATCGCCATCGGCTTTCTGTTGATGCAATTCGCCAATCTTTGTTTTGCGGCCGGTCAGTTGGCTTGGAAACGGGAGCGCCTGCGTCTACCTGAAGTCAAAGCCGGCGATATGTTCGCCCTGCTCTACGCCGGAGCCGTGGTCGCCGCCCTGATCGCATCGTTTTTCACCACCGATTGGCTGGCCCTGCGTCTAACGCTGCCCCAGATCGGTGTCCTGATCTATCTCGGCGTGGTCGCATCTGGACTCGGCTTCTTCTGGTGGAATCTGGGGACTACTCAAGTTAACGCCGGCACGCTGGCCGTGATGAACAATGCCAAGATTCCCGTGGGGATCGCCGTATCACTCTTTTTTTTCAGGGAAAGTGCCGATCCCATTCGTCTACTTTTGAGTGGTGCCGTGATGTTACTCGCGGTCGCGTTGGCCGAGAACTGGTTTTTGCAAAAGAAGTCTCCCAATTAATTTATCCATGATCCCTACTCCTCGTCCTAATGTAGCCGCACTCGGCAATTGGATCCGCTCCTGGGTGCAACCCAGCGGCGCCATCCACGGTTTTCATAACCATCCGGTCTGGGGGGCCAATCCCTACCGTTGGGGTGACATGACCGCTGGTCACACCACCTGGGCCTCGCCGTTTATTGCCGGCCTCGCCGAAGCCATCAGTAAGAAACCGGATCCGCGCGCCAAGGCGTTGGTCGAGCAACTGATCAATTTTCAAAGCACCAGTTTCGCCGACGACGGACAATATAAGCACATCGGATTCAACGCAGGTGAAATCTGCCAACGTGGCCTCATCCACAATGCCGTGCCCAATCTTTCATTGGGTCTTGCGGCGTTTTACGCCAAGGACTGGCTACCGGCGAAACTGATGGAGCAAATTCGGACCGCCATTATCCGCAATCTCGAGGTGGGTTGCATGCCCTACGGCACCAACGGACGTCCTGACAAAACCGCCGTCACCAACCAGGACTATGCCCGCATCTGGGGTAAACTGCTCTTCACGCATGTTTTCGAAGACAAGCGTTGGTATGACTCCACGCGGGAAGACATCGATTACATGATCAAAACTTTCCACATCAGCGGTATGCCGGATGCGGATTGCGCGGGCACGCTGCGGATCCTCGGCATCAAGGACATTCTCGAACCGTCTGAGTATTATGGCCTGATGATCTGCCCATTGCTGTTGGCCGCGGAGATTTATGGTGATGAGCGTTACATCGATGAAGCCGGCAAACTTTGCCGGCACGTCGCGCGTTCACAGTGGGTCGACGAGCGCGGTTTTACGCGCTGCCATCGCACTTGGTTTTACCACGCCGGTCGCTGGCATCACAACCGCGGCCCGATGCTGATTGGCGGCATGGGCGATTCACTGGAAGGCATTCAACGTTATATTCGGTTGCGGCCTGACGCTGAACTCGAAGCTTTTCTCAAAGCAACCGACCGCACCTATGCTGGATATCAGCATCCGCGCGGCTTCTTTGTTTCCGGCACAGGCTGGGAAAGTGAATGTGATCTCGCACCGAGCACTGGTTGGCAGAGTCACGATTTCCGCAACCTCGTCCACCGGCATGGCGTGAACGAAACGTTTTGGGATGAGTTCTTCAAGGAGGACAACCGCATCTCAATCCTCCTCGGCGAACAATGCCTTTGGATGGAACAGGGTTCGCGTTGGATGATCGGTGATTACCTTTGGCAGGGCGTTTTCAATTTGGTTGGCCGCAAGGATTGCGTGAAGTTTGGTCCCAATCTGCCCGACTGGGTGGAAGGCGGCTGGCACGCACCTGAAAACTATCCGATTCCGGACAAACCCGTTTTCCTCAAAGTCGACGACTACATCAAACTCTGGACCGGAGACTGGTCCCAATTGGATGTCACCTCGATTGCGAAAACTCCCTTGATTATCGAACCGGCCATGTCGACCACGATCAGCCCTCCCTGAGGCGCAGGTTTATTCCGCGGCCGGTTTTTCTGAATAGTAGCCGTTGATCTTGGCGGCTACATCCCGGAATCCGATGTCCTCGGTGTAGATTTCCTTGAACTGAGCGATGGCGGATTCGGGCTGTTTCAACTTCTCGTAACATTCGCCAAGCTCATAGGTGATTTCTTTCTTCAATTCCTCACTGAGACCGGACTCCTGCTTGGCGGTGTTAAGCTGCGTTACCGCCAGATCCAGCAAACCCCGGGCCCGAAAACAGCGCCCCAGACCCTGCAGTGCGCGACTGCGTAGCTTAACATTCTTCTGCACTTGCTGAAACTGGGCGATCGCCGGTTCAATTTGATTGGCGGCCAAGAGGAGCTCGGCCAATCGAAACCGCGCATCCATATCGCCGGGATAACGGTCCACCATATCCCGCGCACTCTGCAGGGGATTTGAAGGTGAAGGGGTCACGGCGGGAGGAGCAGCCGGAACTGGTGAAGGTGCCCCAATTTTTGCCGCTCGTTCCAACGACACCGCCTTAGGCTCATCACGCAGCTTTTCCCGGTAATTCCCCGCTCCTTCCCAACACCCTTGCTCAGTAGTGCGAGCGATGGAGGCTCGGCGCATCAGGGTCTGGCCTTCGCCATCGACGGGATTCAATCGGAGAACTTCATCGGCCACCCGCAAGGCTGCATCATTTTTTCCAGCCCGGAGCCAGGCCTCGCCGAGTGAAAGTAAATTTTCACGATTCGTCGGATCCAGATCGCGAATGGCCTCATGGGCAAATGCCGCCGTCTCAGGCCACTCAAAAGTATGAGCTGCCTGTGCCAGTAATTGCAGACCGGTAATGCTGTTCGGATCCTTGTTTAAAATCTTATCCGCCTGTTGCAGCACTTCCTCCGGTGTTTTGCGTGCCATACTGATGGCGAAAGGCAGAGCAGTCAGACCACTGAGCGTCTTGTTCATCCAACCACCTCGCGCGGACGAATTTTTGAGCTGGGCGGCACGCTGCAAACGGCGCACCGGCAGACAAGACGGCACGGTCTGCAATATTTGCGCACAGGCCGTGATCACGTAGTCATAATTACCCTGCTCAAACGCCCGACTCGCATTGTCAGCCAGCCTTTGCTGGCGGCTATCAAGAGTGGCAAGCGACAAGTCGGACATGCTGATATTTGAAATCGTCCGGCAGATCGGCGCAACGCTAGAGCACGGTCAAATCGTTGCGGGCCGCCACTTCCAAGGCCGCCAGTCCTGCATCCGTAATCTCCGGTGTGGGCCCTTCCACCAGCAATCGCAGTTTGGCTTCGGTCCCGGAGTAGCGCACCAACACGCGTCCCCCGGTGCCCAGGCTGGTCTCCAGCTGCGCAACGGCAGATTGCAAATTTATGCATGCGGCGAGATCTCGCCGTTCACTCACTCTCAAAGCGGTGGTGCGCTGGGGAAATTTCTGCAATCCCATCCGCAATACTGAGAGGGGTTTGCCGGTGCGCTGCATCACATCAATCACGCGCAACGCCGCCACGAGCCCATCACCTGTCGGAGAAATATCAGCGCAGACAATATGCCCACTGGATTCCCCACCCAACGTCGCCCCGACCGCTCGCATACGCTCAATCACGTAACGATCCCCAACATTAGTGCGCAGCACGCGACCTCCCCGTGCCGTGACCGCGGCATCGACCCCGAGATTACTTTGCACGGTGATAACCAAAGTATTTTCAGCGAGGACCCGGCGATCAATGGCATCAATCGCCAAAATCGTGAGGATTTCATCGCCATCGAGCACCGCACCCTGTTCGTCACACAGAATACAGCGGTCACCATCACCATCATGGGCTATTCCAATACGCGCGCCCAATTTTTTCACCAAGGCGGCCAATGCTTCAGGATGTTCACTGCCGACACCGTCATTGATGTTTAGCCCGTCTGGAGTATTGCCCAAACCCACTACGTCCGCACCAAGTTCCGATAAAACTATGGGGCTGGTCCGACAGGTTGCACCATTGGCCGTGTCCAATACAATACGCCAACCAGTCAGAGAGTTCGCCGACAAAAGTTTTCGCGCCGTGTCGATGTAGTCGAGCACGGCATTATCTGAGTAGGCGCTATGGCCGCTTTTTCTTTCGACTGATTCCGCCAGCAGCCCCTCGATTTCAATTTCATCCGCATCGCTAAGTTTCAGACCCTGCGGCCCAAAAAATTTAATACCGTTATCCCCGGCGGGATTATGCGAGGCCGTGATAACCACCCCTAAATCCGCCGGCATGAATCTGACTGCACGGGCGACGGCGGGGGTGGGCAAAATTCCCAGTGGCACAGGACTGCCACCAGCCGCCACTACGCCATCAATGACCGCTCTTTCCAATATTACTCCCGAACTGCGTGTGTCCCGTCCGATGAGCACGGTCGGTTCGCTCAATCCTTTATTTTTTGTAGCCACCCAACTAACCGCTGCTGCTACCAATCGCGCGACAAAGGCTTCGTTGATGAGTTCACTGCTGTAATTCCCTCTCACCCCATCGGTGCCAAAATACAGTCGCTTCATGAACGATAAAATTCACGCGTGGCGGCAATCTTACGCCGCACCGCCCCACCAGTTAATAGCTCCCGCGCGGGTTCCAGTCCCACCTGCACGGACTCGGTTTTACCGGTAATCCACAGACCCACCGCCGTATTGAGCACAATCGTGTCGACCAAACCGCGCGGGCCATTTCCCGAGAGAATCGCATCCACCAAGGCCACATTTTCCGCGAGACCGCCGCCGAGTAGTTCATCAAACGGCGCGGTCGTGAGACCGAAATCCTCTGCCCGCCACTCGGCCTCCAGCTCAGCCAATCGTCCAAAACCCCGGACCTTGTTGATCGTGGCGGTGGTGAGTTCGTCGATGCCCTTGCCCGGTTCAATCACACCATGAACCGCCAAACCGGCGGTAGCCCCTAAATTTGACAGCGCCTCTGATAACCGAGGCGCCCAAGCCTCCGAAAAGGAACCCAATAACACATGGGCCGGGCGACCCGGATTGATCAACGGTCCCAGGATATTGAAAACCGTTCGTTTGCCCTCGGCGGCAAGCGCTTTGCGCACCGGGACAATGTGCTTGAAAGCCGGATGATAATTTGGCGCGAAGAAAAAGACATAACCCAACTCGGACATCGCTTGACGGAGTTTTTCCGGTGACGCGGCTAGATCCAAGCCCAGTCCTGCCAAAAGATCCGCACTACCACACTTTGAGGTAATACCGCGATTGCCATGCTTCATCGCTGGCACACCGGCACTGGCCAAAGTGAGCACCACCATGCTGGAAACATTGAATCCACCCGAGTGGTCGCCCCCTGTGCCGACAATATCGATGGCATCCGCTGCCCATGACTGCATGCCGGGATCGAGCGCCAGACCCCGGAAAGCTCGGGCAAAGGCGGCCACTTCATCCGCGGTTTCGCCTTTGGCTGACAAACTGACCAGGAAGGCGGCTTTGTCGCTTTCTGGCACTTCAGGTGAAGCCAGTGAGGACGCAGCGGCCTGAACCTGTTCGGAACGGAGATCACGGCCGGCGGAAAGTTGCGCGGATAAGTCGGTCAGTAGTGCCATGCAAAAACAGGCAGCCAGTCGAATCGGAATGCGGCAAATAAATTTGCTACCCATGGCGAAACCTTTCACCAAAAACGCCGTGCGACTTTTTTTGTATCTTCTGCTGTGGGTGGCCGGGACCTCAATCAGCTCCCCGCTGTTTGGTCAGACCGCCCAATCCGAGCCAGCGCCATTGGCTGAATTGAGTGTGACTGATGCCATCATACTTGGTGCGGTTGAAGGGGTGACTGAATTTTTGCCTATATCATCCACCGGCCATCTGATCATCACGACCCATCTGCTTAAACTTGACGCCGACAAACCACTGATGGATGCCCAAGGGCAGCCGCTCTGGCACAAGAAGCCAACCCGTAAAAATCCCAACGGCGAGCCCCTGACTCTCAAGCTGGCGGCCGATACCTATACGGTCGTGATACAGGTCGGGGCCATCCTTGCGGTGGTGCTGCTTTATTGGTCGCAACTCATCAGCATGCTGCGCGGCGTCATGGGACGGGATAGCAACGGAGTCCGTCTATTTCGGAATGTGCTCTGCGCGTTTATCCCGGTGGCCGTGGTTGGTTTGCTAGCGAGCAAGTTCATTGAACGACATCTCTTTTCAATCGGAACGGTTATTATCGGCCTGGTGGGTGGAGCGATACTCATGATCTGGGTTGAGCGCTGGCGTTGGCGGCGAGGTGGGGTCGCAGGTGGTTTCAAGGAACCCGCCGACTTATACGCATTTGATGCCCTCAAGATTGGGTTTATCCAATGTCTGGCACTTTGGCCGGGCACGAGCCGCTCCATGGTAACCATTATCGGTGGTTATTTGACGGGGTTGAGTCCGGCCAAAGCAGCTGAGTTTAGTTTTCTGGTAGGGTTGCCGGTATTGGCCGGCGCTGCGGTTATCAAAGGATGGCGGTCAGGTGCCGCCATGATTGATATATTCGGATGGTCCAACGTGTTGGTAGGCATAGTGGTTGCCACAATATCAGCCGCCATCGCGGTCCGATTCTTGGTCGGATTTCTGACCCGGCACGGTTTGATGGCATTTGCCGTCTACCGGCTCCTGCTTGCAGGGATCCTTGCCTTATGCTTCTACTTGTAAACCAAGCGCATTTATATCGCTTGACGCTGTCATAACCCGCCCTTTACTCCGACCCTTTAAACAGTAACCAATGTCGTTTCCAAACGGCACGACACACTAAAACAGCACTCCCATGGCTAATCCGAAACGCAAACAATCCAAGCGCCGCAGCGCCAACCGCCGCGCGGCCAATGCATTTAAGGCTCCCGAATTCTCCACCGACCCGACCGATGGCAGCTTATTCCGCCCCCACAGGGTGAACGCCAAAAACGGCATGTATCGCGGCCGTCAGGTCCTCGACGTCGAGGTCTGATCCGTCGATTTTAAAGTTCCGCCATCTTTGCGATGGTTACCCCTTCCCGCGAAACCGGGCGTATAGCCGTAGACGCCATGGGCGGCGATCTTGGCCCGGCTGAAGTTGTGGAGGCAGTCAAGTTGGCCGTGGCGCAAGATCATGGTCTGAACCCAGTCACCCTCGTGGGCGATGAAGCAGTTTTGCGGCCCCTTTTGACCCAAGCTGGCTTATCCAACAATGATCACGTGAGCATTTTTCACGCTTCCGAGATCATTACGATGGACGACAAACCTCTGCAGGCCATCAAGCGCAAGAAGGACTCGTCGATGGTCCGCGCCATAGAGCTGGTCAAGGAAGGTCACGCGAGTGTGGTGGTCAGTTGCGGTAACACAGGTGCACTGATGGCGGCGGGCACTATTCGCCTGCGGACCATGGATGGAGTTGCCCGCCCTGCCCTCGCCGCGGTTGTCCCACGAGAAAACGGTCATTTCATCCTGATCGACGCTGGGGCAAATCCCGACGCCAAACCGGAGCATCTGTTACACAACGCAATCCTAGGCAGTCATTATTGCACCGTCATGCTGGGTATTGCTTCACCCCGGGTCGGACTGATGACGATCGGCACCGAGGAAGGCAAAGGCAACGCGCTGGTGGCCGATACCAACGAATTGCTCAAGCGCGCGCAGGGTATCATCAATTACGCGGGGCCGATCGAAGGATTCCAAGTCTTCGCGGAGCACGTCGATGTGGTGGTCTGCGACGGATTCGTCGGTAATATCATGCTGAAGAGCTGGGAGTCCCTGGTTAATTTCTTCTCGAACATGTTAAAGGAGGAGCTGAAAGCCACTCCACTCCGGATGATGGGGGCTTTGCTCTCCAAAGGGGCCTATGCAGCCCTCAAGGAACGCGTCAATCCGGAGCGCTACGGTGGCGCCCCCCTGCTGGGTTTACGAGGTAACATTCTCAAGGCACACGGCTCAAGCAACCGGCATGCGATCCGGAGTGCAATCCGCGCAGCCAACGCTATCATCAAGGCCGATTTGAACCATCGCATAGAAACCGACGTCCAACGCGTCAACGATCTGCTGGCCCAAGGCAATCCGGTTACCCCTACTATTCAATAAACATGGCTATCCCATCCACTGTAATCCTCGGCACCGGCTCCTACACGCCAAAGCGAGTCCTCACCAATGACGAGCTATCCAAGCAAGTAGAGACTTCCGACGAATGGATTCGCACCCGCAGTGGAATTCGTGAACGCCGCATTGCCGGCCCCGGAGAATCCACTTCCGACATGGCGGTATTTGCTGCACAGGCCGCTCTGGCGGACGCGGGACTGACCGCCGCGGATATCGATTTGTTGGTGGTTGCCACGGTCACACCCGACCTCCCCCTGCCAGCCACAGCCTGTATTATCCAACACAAGCTTGGGGTGCCCAGTCACGCCGCCTGTTTTGACCTTAACGCCGCCTGTTCCGGTTTCATCTATGGATTGGATACGGCCTGTGCGATGCTGTCCTCCGGTCGTTACCGCAAAGCCTTGGTGATCGGAGCTGAGAAGCTGTCCTCGATCGTTGACTGGAAGGAACGCACCACTTGCGTTCTCTTTGGCGATGGAGCGGGAGCGGTGGTGGTGGGTTGTTCAGAGGAGCCCAATGTAGGCCTGCTCGGCACCAAACTTGGTGCCTATGGCGATAGTGTCGAGTTGCTCTGGATCCCCAAGGGCGGCAGTAACTCACCGGCCACCGCTGAATCAATCGCCGCGGGTGACCACTTCATGAAAATGAAGGGCAAAGAAGTCTTTAAACTGGCGGTTCGAGCCATGGACGAAGCCGCGCGCGATATCTTGGAACAACATTCCATTCATCCTGATCAGATTGGCTTGGTTATCCCGCATCAAGCCAACCTCCGCATCATTGAAGCCATTTCCAAATACCTGAATCTTCCGATGGACCGATTTTTCGTCAATGTTGACCGCTACGGAAACACCTCGGCCGCGTCCGTGCCGCTTGCCTTGGACGAGGCCCGCAAGGCCGGCCGTATCAAGAAGGGTGATTATACCCTGCTGGTCGCATTCGGGGCGGGCTTGACCTACGGTTCTGCACTGATTCGCTGGTAAAACTACTGCTCATGTTATCCCGCACCTTTCGCCGTTTCTATTTTGCCAGTTTGATTGCAATTTTGGGCTTCGCCCTCCCCGGACAACTTGCCGCGGAACTCGTCTGGAACCCGGACACCGGCTGGCGCATCGAGGGGGGTGTCCTCTCGGGCTTGATGGGCTCGGAAGGTCGAAACGCCTTGGAAATCATGAACAAGGCCCGTCGCGATGAAGATCGTGGCAGTTTGCGCGCCGCTTTGAAGGGCTATAAGAAGGTTATCAAAAAATACGGCACTTCGATCTACACGCCAGAAGCCCTCTACCGCAGCGCCAAGATTTATCTGAAACGGAAACAATACAGCAAGGCGTTCGAATCCTACCACGGGATCCTATCCCGCTATCCCAACACGCCCCGATTCAACGAGATCATCGGCGAGCAATACCGAATCGCCAGTGCCTTGGTTGACGGCGCCCGTAGTTATTTCTGGGGCGTGATCCCCGGTCTGCCTGATCGCCCCAAGGGTATCGTGCAATTTGAGATTATCCTCATTGAGGCGCCTTACAGTGATTATGCGCCCTTGGCGTTGATGAATATTGCCCGGGCCCACCAGAAATTGCACAACACCGAAGAGGCCATTGATGCCTTGGACCGCCTGATCAACAACTACTCCCAGAGCTTGTTGACGGCAGATGCCTATCTCAAGTTGGCCCAGACCCACGCTTCATTGGTTGACGGCGCATATTACGATCAAGCGTCTACCCAGGAAGCCATCACTTATTTCCAGGATTTCATGATCCTCTACCCTGGTGATCCCAACGTAGCTTCGGCGGAAACCGGCTTGGATCACATGCGCACCATTTTGGCCCAGAGTAAAATCAAGATGGCCGACTTCTATTTCTACAAGCGCGACAACTATACCGCCGCCCGGGTTTTCTACAACGAAGCCATCACCGTCTATCCTGACTCCGAGGTCGCCGGGATTGCCAAGCAACGATTGGTCGAAGTGGAAGCCGAAGCGGCTTCCCATCAGCCAAGTGCCGATGCCAGCAATGATGACAATCAGCCCAAGAAGAAAAAGCGCTTCTTCTTCTTTTGATCGCCGAGTGGACTGAGCTAAATCGCATGGGCTCACACTGGCGTCGCGGAGTTTTTATCTCAGGGTTTATCACCCTGTTCATCGCGCTGGGTGGATGTGGACATTACCAGTTGGGCAGCGGCGGGAAAGTGACTTTCAGTACTCTATATGTCGCACCGCTAAAAATGCGTGCCTTGGTCCCGCAGGCCCAACCCATTATCGTGGCTCAGATTCGGGATGCATTTATCCAAGATGGCCGGGTCGATTTGGTAAATCTGTCCGATCAGGCAGACGTATCGCTCCATGTAACGGTGCGGGACTATCACCGGGAGGTCGCCACGGTGCGCCCGGGCGACACTGGATTGGCCAGAAAGTTTGTCATTACCCTGACCACTGAAGCCACTTTGATCGAGACGGCGACGGGCAACGAATTGTTTCACAACCGGACGATTATTGTTAAGCGTGATGTCTATACCGATAGCGGACAACAGCAGGCCGAATATCAAATCCTGCCCCTGCTGGCCCAAGACTTAGCACAAAAACTCACCCACGCCGTTCTCGACACATGGTAAAAAACTCCCGGCAATCCACCCTACTAGCCCCCTCCCTCTTGGCGGGCAATCATGGTGCATTGGCCGCCAGTGCCGACTCAGTGAGTGCACTGGGACTGAAGTGGCTGCATGTCGATATCATGGATGGCCACTTTGTGCCGAATCTATCCTTTGGACCAGCCACCGTCGCGGCACTCCGCCAAGCTGGGAACAAACTGTTCTTCGATACCCATCTGATGCTTTCTGAGCCACAGCACTACATCGAAGCCTTCGCCAAAGCCGGATCCAATTTGATCAGTGTGCATATTGAACCGGACTATGATCATAGGGGGATATTGGCGAAAATTCGCCAACTGGGATGCCAATGCGGCATTGTGCTGAATCCCGGCACCCCGGCCGACGCGGTGGAACATCTGTTAGATCAAGTTGATTTGGTCCTCGTGATGACGGTGCAACCCGGTTTCGGCGGACAATCCTTTCAACCGCAGATGCTCGCCAAGATTGCTCAGCTCAATGACTGGCGCCAGCAATCGGGACATACATGGCGATTGGAAGTCGACGGCGGGATTGATCTGCAGCACGCGAAGGAATGTTTTGATGCCGGCGCGGACACTTTCGTAGCTGGCACCGCCTTCTTCAAGGCACCTGACCGGGCTGATTTCGCCCGGTGTATCGAGCAATTCGCCATTTAGTTTCGGCTAACGGCTTTCCCGTGCGAGTTGCGCCGCGAGTTGATATTGGGCCCGTAGCTTGGTGCCAAGTTCATTGGCCATCCGCACTTCCTCGACTTTGTTTTTTGCACTCAGTGCCCCTTTGATCGGTCCGCTAACCTGATCATAGCTGAGCACAGACATGTCATTGAGGACCTTCATGGCCTCGGGTGGCATACCGGCCGCAATTACCGCCCGCCATGCCTCGACCAGTTCATTGTGGGTATCGAGACACATTACGCGGATGGCAAAAGCCATCTCGCGAAACAAACGGCCAGTCCAGGCTGGTTCGTAGATCAACTGATCTTCACCAAAATACGGTTCGGCGTCCGGATCGGAACGATACTGTTCCCAATCGGGTTCGGCATAAAACTCCTTGCGCACCGGCAGGCGGCGCAATGCAAACCGGGTCGGACCGCCGGGAGTATCGACCTTAAAGTTCCAGAGTTTCTGGCCAGTCATCGAAAGGGTATATTCTATGAACAACTCCGCCACTTCACGATTGGGCGCCCCCCGTAACAACCCGATCGGATCGACTGAACTAACCGTGCCACCCCGCGGGGTAACATAGACCAAACGTCCGGAATCATCCCGCCGGGTAACAGCCTCAGCCTGGTATCTTCCATAAAAATCGATGCAGATCCCCACCGCCGAATTACCCTGCGATACATCGATCGGTGGTTTTTGAGAGGAATCGGTGAAATACCGCGCATTGGCACCCAGTAATCGCATGATACGCATCCCCTCGTCCCAACCTTCGCGGACCGCCCGGGATTCAATTGTCTTCGGGTCAGTGCCTTTCAACTCGGAGGTAAGTGCCCGCAGCCGAATCTGCATCTGCTGTTGGATTAAATTCTCAAATGCTTTCGCAATGGACCCACTCTTGGTCGGGTCGCACAGGGCCACCTCCCCAATCAACTTTGGGTTGGTCAAATCCCGCCAGTGGGCCGGGGGAACATCCATGCCCAACCGTTTGATCGAATCCTTGTTATAGAGTATCCCATAACTGCTCAAAACATTGCCTATCCAGCGCCCTTCCTCATCCCAGTATTGTTCACCGGCAAAAGTATAGGGAATCGAGTCGTCGGTGAACCACTCCAGATGGGTGGTCAAAATTCGCGACGATACCAATCGACCAGCCTGTGCTTGCCGGATGAAATCATAGCTCCCGCCACCGAAGAATAGATCAATTCCACAACCGACCTTGGAACTCAGGAATGACTCGCGGGCCGCGGTGGCCTCGGCAGAAGCATCACCGGACAGCCGGCTATTGGCAAAGGCAGATTGCACTTCAATGCTCCATGGATACTGCAGTTCATTGGTCCAATAATTTTGAAAAGCAGAGACATATTCGGATTCTAGAAAACGAGCGATCTCACTGGTCCCACCTATAACGCGCCAGTCAATCGCGACCGTCCGCTGAGTTTTTTCCAGATACCATTTTCTAAAACCCGCAGTAAATTCATGCCGGATCGCCTCGTTATGCGGAGTGATAATAACCAGGATATCATCCGCCTGCTCGAGGCCAGTTTGCGGTGGTCGCATGATAAACGGCAGCGCTACCGTAGCGATCAAGGCGAGGATGATGATTACCCGCTTCATCGCCTCGCTCAATCCAACAGGACTACAACGTCCTCGGGTTCGACCGCGGCAAAAATCTCGCCACGAGTCGCTCCGTCCACGAAGCGCGGATTGCGCTCGAACACCTTGAGGGTCGTATCCCGGACAATCAGTTCATATTGGGCGACCTCTCCGAGATAAACAAAAGCACCAATTTTACCCCGCACCGAATTGCGCTCCACATTTCGATCGCGACTCAATTCCCAGCACTCAGGCCGGATTGACAAGGTGACTTCCTGGCCAATTACCGGCGTGCGGGACTCATCGCCCAGCACGCCGTCAAACCGGCCGATCGCCGTCTCGACCGTAGCCATATTGCCATTCAAGCCGGCCAACTTGCCGGGGATAAAATCGGTTTCACCGATAAAATTCGCCACCGTCTTTTTCCGGGGCCGTTTGTAGACTTCACGCGGGGTGCCCACTTGCAAAATGTGTCCACTCTCGAGAATAGCCATCCGGTCAGATATGGAGAGCGCCTCCTTTTGATCGTGGGTCACGTAGACCGTGGTCAACTTGAACTCCTTGCAGACCCGCCGGATTTCCGTGCGCATTTCCAATCGAAGCTTGGCATCCAAATTGGACAGCGGTTCGTCCAACAGGAGACAGCGTGGACGGATCACCAAGGCCCGGGCGAGCGCCACTCGCTGCTGCTGGCCACCGGACATTTGATTGGGTTTGCGGTCCGCATACGGGCTCATTCGAACTGATTCCAAGGCCTCACCCACCCGTCGCTTTATCTCGGGTTTCGATACTTTGCGCTCTTCCAACCCAAAGGCCACATTCTCGGCCACAGTCATATGCGGCCACAGGGCATAACTTTGGAACATCATACCCGTGTTGCGCTTGTGCGGCTCCAGTTTGGTCACGTCCTCATCGCCAAAATAAATATGGCCGGCTTCGGGGATATAAAATCCAGCCAGGCTGCGCAGCAGGGTCGTCTTGCCGCAACCACTGGGCCCAAGCAGGAAAAACAACTCGCCCGGTTCTATGGTCAGGTCCAAATCGTGTAACGCCGTGATGGCGCCAAATCGTTTCGTTAGTTTTTCAATACGAATGGATATCATGCCGGAGTGGTGCCGCGCCGAGGCAAGAATTTGGCCAAAGGTAAGTCAAAGTAATTAACCCGTAATCCGCATATGTAACGCATTGCCACGGTGGGCGAGCTTTGTCTCTGTAATTAAAGCATGCCCGCACCCAAAGTCCCTCCCTGTCACCCAGATCTTGAAAGTGTCCTTGTCACCGAAGCCCAAATCAAGCGACGCATCCGGAAACTGGGCAAAGAACTGAAGGAACTTTACGGCGATGACGAATTCACGGTGATTTCTATCATCAACGGGGCGATCCTTTTCACGGCTGACCTGTTGAGAGAAATTGAGAACCCGATCCGCTTGGATTGCATCCGCATCTCGAGTTACCGCAATGAGACAAAGTCAATTGGCACACCCCAGCTCGTGCACAGTCTGACTCTGGACATCACCAAACGTCATGTCCTGCTGATTGATGACATTCTCGATACCGGCAAGACCTTGGCGATGGTCACTGGCATGATAAAAAAGCTTAAACCGGCCAGTTTGAAAGTGTGTGTGCTCCTGGACAAAAAAGGACGCCGGGAGGTGGATTTCGACGCGGATCTGGTCGGTTTTAAAATCCCCGACAAATTCGTGGTTGGGTATGGTTTGGATTTTGCAGAACGCTACCGCAACCTGCCCTGTATCGGCGTGCTCAAGTCTCATCTACAAAATCCACCGGAGTGGACTTAATTCCCACATTATCCCCGCTCGCGGGCAGCCGATGAGTGTCACCGGTAATCAGAGGCAAATTTATTTGCGCCTCGTCGCGTCCCTGCGGCCACATTTTCGCACCGATGTGAATTTGCCGGAACGCATTCAGAAATTATTGGCCCGGGAAAAGCGCTTCGGTTCACGTGATCGCCGTTTATACCGCGAACTAATATATACCACAGTGCGTTACCTCCCGTGGGTGGAACCTCTGCTTGATCAGGATAGTGAACGCGCCGCCGCCACAGTTGCATGGTTGTCGGTAAGAAACAAAGCGACCGCCAGCTATCGCACCGAACTGACCTCTGGTTGGCCGGATTGTCCTGAAAAATTGTCCAACAAGGCGGCCCATCTGGAGCAAGACCCAAAAGTATTATTGCCAAACTGGATCTCCGCAGAATGCCCGGAAGCATTAGCCACCAAGGAGCTGGATGTGCTGAATCGCCGCGCACCACTGTGGCTGCGCCTACAAACGCCGGACCTCGACATCGTAACGGACGAATTTGATGAGAATGGGTGGTCGTGGAAAATCTCACCGATCAAGCCTGATGCAATCGAGGTTACGTCCGAGTCGAATGTCACCGATTCCAAAAGCTACCGGCATGGCGTATTCGAAGTGCAGGATCTGGGATCGCAGTTGATTCTAGAAACAAACCAAATCGAAGCTGGGGGTCACTGGTTGGACGCATGTGCAGGGGCCGGCGGCAAATCTTTGCAACTGTCCCGTATGCTAGGGACCGAAGGTAAACTCGCAGTGCACGATATCCGTGAATCCGCCATCGATGAATTGTTGGAACGCGCAGAACGTGCGGGTTTGGAGAACATCGTAATTCCTGCAAATCCCACCCAAGACCATTATGACGGGGTCTTGATTGATGCGCCTTGCAGTGGCAGTGGCACTTGGCGCAGATCGCCTCACTTGAAATGGGTGACCACAACGGAAGACATCGCTGAATTTGCCCGTGTCCAATTGTCCCTTTTGGAAGAATATGCGGATTGCGTGAATCCGGGAGGGCAGATGGTTTACGCAACCTGTTCCCTGAATCACCGGGAGAATCAAGGCGTCGTGGCTTCTTTCCTAGACCGGAGAAAGGACTATGCCATGACTCCCCCATTCCGCGATTTCGGCTACACCCCCTCCCCGCTCGGTCTGAACATTTTGCCGGCACGATACGATACGGATGGTTTCTTTGTGGCCACCATGCGCCGACGTTAATTTTTCCATTGCCGGGGTTTGGTTGCTCACAAACATCAGCCGGTGGTTCCCGATTCAGATTATCCTATCAAATTGCAGGTCTTTGAAGGACCGCTCGACCTCTTGCTCTTCCTGATTAGGAAAAACGAGCTCGATATCTACGATATTCCCATCGAATCCGTGACCCGGCAGTATATCGATGCGCTGCATGCGATGAAGGAGCTCGACCTCGAGGTCGCCGGTGAGTTTTTCGTCATGGCGGCCACGCTGATGGAAATCAAAAGTCGCATGCTGCTACCCAAGGGTCTGCACGCGGTCGACCCCAACGCTGATGAGGATGACATGGACCCTCGCTGGGAGTTGGTTCACCAGCTGCTCCAATACAAGAAATTCAAGGATGCCTCGACGGAGTTGGGCGAATTGATCACCCGACGGCAGGATCTGATGGAACGATACGTTTCCGCCCTGAATGCCGACGCCAGCGAACGCTCCCTCAAGCCCGTGGATCGCATTGAACTGTGGCATGCCTTTAACAGTGTCTTGCGCCGGCTTGCAGAAAAATTGGTCGTGGGGGAAATCCAAGACGAGCAGATCACTGTGGCCGATCAGATGGAATACCTGCTGCAACGCATCGAGACGGAGAAATCGTTCTGTTTCGCCGATCTCTTTCCCGGCAAGGTGACTTTGCGTTATCTCGTGGCGACATTTCTGGCGGTCCTTGAGCTTACGCGCCTTAAACGACTCCGGCTGACGCAAAACGAGGCATTCACCGATATTTTTTGCCATGCCGCGGATGAAATCCCGCTTGAAACCTCGGATAACCCAAGCACGGTAACCGCGTGAGTAAAAAATCACCAAAGCCTACGCCCAAGGCCGGTCTGCTCGGCCTGGGACTCGACAACCAAGACGGGCACAAACGAATCACCACGGGCGATCAATTTGCGATCGTCGGTGGCTCCGAGGAAACACATGGTCGCATGACCGAAACCGTGATCAAAACTTTCGAAGAGCTCAAAGGTCGTGGCAAGCACCTCAATCAAGTGGAGCCAAAGGAACTGGCCGACATCATCAAGGAATCCACCCCCCGTTAATTCCGGCATAGCAGGAAGGCCATTTGCGTTTTGGCCCATCAAGACTCTATTCTCAAACAACCAATAAAAATATGTCTGAAAAAATCACTCATCTGACCACCGATTCATTCAAGAGCGCCGTAGCCGGTGACACCCCAGTCCTCGTGGATTTCTGGGCGCCATGGTGCGGCCCCTGCAAAGCGATTGCCCCCATCCTGGATGAACTTGCAGGTGAACTCGATGGGCAGATCCAGATCTGCAAGGTAAACGTTGACGAGAATGATACCGTCGCAGCCGAGTATGGCATTCGCGCGATCCCGACGATGTTAATTTTCAAGGCCGGTCAAGTGGTTGATACCATTGTGGGCATGATGCCCAAGGATGCGCTCAAAACCAAACTGACCGCTCACGTCTAAGACGGAGAAAGAATCAGACCTAGCGAAAGCAGCAGCGCATACAGCGCCAGCAGTTTTCCCGTATCGCCCAGCAGTCTAATCAACTCGCTGGGCGTTTTGCTATGCTGAAGACGACCCCGTTGCCTCCAGGCCATGGGCGCTAATAACAATGGCAGGAGTTCCCATGCACTGCCGCCAAGAAGGTTTCGAGTAATAAGCACACCAAAGGCAATTAGCAGAGTGACGGTAAATTGCACCCGGGCGTAGGCCTGCCCAAATCGCACCACCGTAGTGCGCTTTCCCGCTACCCGGTCCGTTTCGACATCACGGTAATTATTTACCAATAGAATATTGGCGGCGAGCAATCCAATCGGCACCGCCAATGCCACGGCATCCGGGGTGATTGTGCCAGCCTGCACGTAGTAGGTGGCGCCAACTGCCACCAAACCAAAGAACAGAAATACGAACAAATCACCCAGACCGTTATAACCCAAAGGATACGGACCGCCGGTGTAAGCAACCGCACATACGACACTGAGAATACCTATCAAAATCAGCCAGGGCCCGCCCCAATAGATCAGCGTCAGGCCCAATAAAAATGCCGTGATCAATACCAGCAGCATGGCGCGGTGCATAGCGGCGGGGGTCACCAAGCCAGTGGCGACTGCCCGCGTGGGACCTACCCGGTTGGCGGTGTCCGCGCCTTTGATAAAGTCGTAGTAATCGTTGGCGAAGTTGGTGCCGATCTGGATTAATACTCCAAACAACAAGCAGAGGGTCGCAGCGGCAAAATTGAAACAGCCATCATGCCAAGCCAGCGCACTGGCTACCACTACCGGGGCGATAGCCGCCGGTAGAGTTTTGGGTCTCATTGCCTGAACCCAGACACCTATTCGAGTCGCGGGTCGAACCATCGCAATTGGGTGCTATTTGATCTTCTTGTTAAAGAGAGCCAGTGAGCGCTTGGCCATCAGACTCACCATCACGGGGATGACAAACATGATGGAAGCCGCATAAACATAATAATTCCCGATCCCCTGAAACAGGATGCCGATTAACCCTAACATCAGGGCGTAAACCGTGAGGAAACCCACCGGAGGCACCGGCAAAGCCGAGTTCAAAGTCCAGATCAGCAAAAACGCGAAGAAACCCGCCCCAAAGCCACATAGGGCAAACGCTAAACCAGCAAAATAAAACAGCGGCGCATAAAAGGTAACCCGACCCTCAATCCGCAGGAACTGACGGATTACCCCTACGGCAATAATGCCAATCTGTAGTTCGAAGAGGAAATTCCCCGTGGATTCCAACCCGTTTTCGTTCACCAACAGAAAACATGAATTGATTCCCCATTCCGGGTTGCCGACGAGAATCAGACCACCCACCAACGCTCGGAGAAAATCGATGTAATTTCTGGCCTTGGTAAATTCCTCGGAAAAGTTCACCCGATTATCCCCACTTTCGCGAATGCGCACAAAGTCACGCTTGCGATTACGGCGAGCCAAGCCCAAGGCCCGGGCCGATTTACGTCCGAGCCGCAACCATTGTCGGGGCATCCAAAGCAGCACGATGGCGAAAATCAGGTAGAGGTAATTAATACTCACAATACTGGTAAGATGGTTGAGAACGAATTCACGGTTGCCGAAATACAAGCAACGCAATTGCAACGGGATATTGCAGGCATCGCACTCGATCCGTCGATTCAGAATTATCGAATTTCAAAACCCTGAAAGGTAATTTCCGATGCGGAGGTGCTACGTTCGATGCGGCGAATATAGCCATGCATTCGGTCTTCGATCGACTCTACGAAGCGCCTAAGCTCCATCGGGTTACCCTGCACCTCGAGCAATACACTCCCATCCGGCTGATTTTTGACAAAACCAGTCACTTCGAACTCCTTGGCCAATTGCAAAGTGGCATAGCGGAAGCCCACGCCTTGCACTCGACCATAAAATTGGAGCGTTTCCCGCCGGGTATCAGCCATCTCGGAGGCAGCAAACCCATACCAAACAGCAACTTCAACTCACAAAAACAGCTGCCGCAGCTGCTCACAAAAGGTGGATTTTTATTTGCACTTTCCCCCGGAGCACACTCAGTCTGCTTTCATACCAATGAGTAATTTCGATTCTGACGGGTCCTTCGAAAACGAGTGGAACGAACGGGGCGAACTAGCCTGGAATGAGTTTGATTGGGAAAGATACCTCCGGGATCAGGAGGAGACCACCAATCGCTACTTGGCCTTCTACGAAAACAATCTTGAACACCCCCAGCGCATCGACGAGGTAGCTCGCAACATGGGCTGGGACGATGGCCAGTGGGATATCTTGGAAAATAGCGCAGACAATCAGGGCACAAGCGAACTGCCGGAGGCCATAACAGAGGATTTTGCCCCTGACTCTGATGTCTATACCCTCCACAAGAACCCGATATTTATCTCCACCAAAGCGATCTACCTGCGGGCACGTCGTAAATGGGAATTGATTGCCGCGGATGCCAAAAACATGCCGCAAAGCATTGCCGTCAACTATCTCACTACCCTGCATCATGGCGAAGATCAGTCAGTTCAAGCGATCCACGCCCTCGAATTTGGCGATTACGCCATGGCCATAAGTCTGTTCAAACGGGCGCTCAGCGCTCTCAATCGCACGTTGGCTCTCATCAATGACAGCCGGGCCAATCAATGGACGGCCGTAGCTGCTTACCGCAAGGATGTGCTGATGAGTTTGTTTGATCTCCGTGAAATCTGGCTGCGGGTGATAGGTGAATGTCGCAGTGAATTGCAGCGCCCCGTTGAGGACGACGAAGACTAATCACATACCCGTCGAAAACGGCCTTGCACTTTAAACCCGGTCGGTTTGCTTCTGAACCTTCCAAACGGAGAGATGGCTGAGTGGTCGATAGCGGCGCTTTGCTAAAGCGTTGTAGGTGTAAAAGCCTACCGGGGGTTCGAATCCCCCTCTCTCCGCCACTTTAATCCCGGTTTCCAGTAATGGAGACCGGGATTTTTGGCGTAAACTGCCAGACCAAATTTATCCTGATCCAGTAGACGCAAAAAAAGCCCGTGCCACTAGGGCACGGGCTTGAAATGATTTATCAGGATTCCTCAGTAGCGATAATGCTCCGGCTTGTATGGACCCTCGACCGGCACACCCAAATACTTGGCCTGTTCGGGGCTCAATTTGGTAAGCACCACGCCGATGCGCTCCAAGTGGAGACGGGCGACTTCTTCATCAAGGTGCTTCGGCAGACGGTATACGCCCGGCTCGTAGGTCTCGCGATTGTTCCAGAGATCAATCTGGGCCAGTGTCTGGTTAGTGAAGCTGTTCGACATCACAAATGAGGGATGGCCGGTCGCACAGCCAAGATTGACCAAGCGACCCTCGGCCAGAAGGTAAATGTTATGTCCGTCCGGGAAGGTGAACATGTCATACTGTGGCTTGATGGTGGTGCGCTTCACCCCAGGTGATTTGTAGAGGCTATCGACCTGAATTTCGTTATCGAAGTGGCCGATGTTACAAATGATCGCCTGATCCTTCATCTGCTCCATGTGCTTCAGGGTGATGATATCCTTATTCCCCGTCGTGGTGACATAGATATCGGCGGTGCCCAAACTGGATTCGATCGTGTTGACCTCAAATCCTTCCATGGCGGCCTGCAGGGCGTTAATCGGATCGATTTCCGTCACAATAACGCGTGCGCCAAATCCCTTCAGGGAGTGAGCCGAACCTTTGCCCACATCACCATAACCGCAGACGACGGCCACTTTGCCGGCAATCATCACGTCGGTCGCACGTTTTAGACCGTCAGCGAGTGATTCGCGGCAACCATAGAGGTTATCGAATTTCGACTTGGTTACTGAATCATTCACATTGATGGACGGGACCAGCAATTTGCCCTGCTCATGCAACTGGTAAAGCCGGTGAACCCCAGTGGTCGTCTCTTCCGAAACTCCGCGCCATTCCTTGGCCATGCGGGTGAAGATCGTCGCATCTTCAGCATGCACGCGCTTGAGCAGATCCTTGATGACTTGCTCTTCATCGGATTCCGAGGGGCTGTTCACCCAATCCGAGCCGGATTCCAGTTCGACGCCCTTGTGCAATAACAAGGTAACATCACCACCGTCATCGACGACGAGTTGCGGACCGAGTCCATCAGGACCAACCAAGGCCTTCCAGGTGCAATCCCAATATTCCTGCAGGGTCTCCCCCTTCCAGGCAAAGACCGGCACCCCGGTGGCCGCAATGGCAGCCGCCGCGTGGTCTTGGGTTGAAAAGATATTACACGAGGCCCAACGGACCGTAGCCCCCAGTTCGACCAAAGTTTCAATCAAGACTGCCGTCTGGACAGTCATGTGCAAGGAACCGGTAATACGAACACCCTTGAGCGGCTTTTCGGTGCCATACTTTTTCCGCAACGAAACCAAACCGGGCATTTCATGCTCGGCGACGGTGAGTTCGAGGCGGCCCCACTCCGCGAGTGAGATATCCTTAACGTGATAATCCTGCGTGGCAGGTGCGGGTTTTATGACTGATGACATATACTTTATTGTTAAATTGGTGATCTGGTAGGTTAGGCGAGTTTCGCCACGGCGGCTTTGAGAGCCGCTGCCTTGTTCGTCTGCTCCCACGGCAGGCCGGTCTTGCCGAAATGACCATAGTTGGTCGTGCGCCGATAAATCGGCCGCAACAAATTGAGCTGAGCCACGATATCGGCCGGCTTGAAACTGAAAATCTCTCTCACGGCTTTGGTGATCACTTCGTCATCAACCTTGCCGGTGCCAAACGTTTCCACCCGTACCGAGACCGGTTGGGGATGCCCAATGGCATACGCAAATTGAATTTCCGTATGCGTAGCCAAACCTGCCGCGACGATATTCTTTGCCACCCAGCGGCCCATGTATGCCGCAGAACGGTCAACCTTGGATGGATCTTTGCCGGAAAATGCGCCGCCGCCATGACGACCCCAGCCACCGTAGGTATCCACAATGATTTTACGTCCGGTAAGTCCAGAGTCTCCCTGGGGTCCCCCTATCACAAATTTACCCGTAGGATTGATCAGATATTCGGTTTTGCGGTTCAGCATCTTGGCCGGCAGCACCTTTTTGATCACGTTCTCGATCAAATATTTTTCAATTGTGCGGTGCGAAACATTGGCGGTGTGCTGGGTGGAAATAACCACATTAACGATCTCGACGGGCTTGTCGTTTTCATAACGAACCGAAACCTGCGACTTCGCGTCTGGACGCAGCCACTTGACTTTGCCGGATTTCCGAATGCGGGTCAGCTCACGTCCCAACAAATGGGCATACATGATCGGCGTGGGCATCAGCTCTTTCGTCTCATTACAGGCGTAGCCGAACATGATCCCTTGGTCACCGGCCCCCTGCTCTGCGGTTTTCTTACCCGAAGCTTTTTTTGCATCGACCCCTTGGGCAATGTCACTCGACTGCGCCGTGAGGTAATTATTGATGAACACAGTATCAGCCTGAAAAACGTCGTCGTCATTCACGTAGCCGATTTCACGGATCGCATCCCGAATTACCTTATCAACATTGAACGCATCATCCAATGGACGCGTCCTGCCAGTGCGCTTGTCCTGTAGTTTGGGCAGGGTTATTTCGCCGCCAATCACCACGATATTGGACTTAACAAAAGTCTCACAGGCCACCCGGGCCTTGGGATCAAATTTGAGACAAGCATCAAGGATGCTGTCCGAGATATAATCGGCGACTTTGTCCGGGTGACCTTCACCAACCGACTCGGAGGAGAATACGAAGGAATTTGCCATAAGTAGAGCCACTACAGCAGTGGGAGAATACGACTAGGGCAAGAGCAATATCATCATATTTGTATTTGGTGATATGTATGGCATCAGCGAATTCTTGCGACCTTGAGTTTTCAAATTTTGATCTCAGACAATTCCCCGAACAATTTTGTCCCCCCGTTGACACCCAAATTGAGCTTAAATCAAATTTAATACGTCAGTTCTTACCTAGTTAGTTTGGATTATTTTACTTATGAATCCATTCGGGTGCTTTCGATAATTGACGGAACGCGTCGTGAGAATTGAATTCATGGCATAACTACCTCTCTGACCTCGGAGACACCATCGCATGTCAAATTTTCCCATTATTGATCAGGAATCCATTGAAAATCTCCGTTCCCTTAACCCGGATGATGGTGACGAATTCCTTAAATAAATCATCGGGATATTCTTAGAAGACACCCCGCAACGTATTGCGGAATTGAACACCAGTCTGGCGAGTCAGGATACGGTGCGATTCATCCGAGCCGCGCACAGCATCAAGGGGAGCTCCGCAAACTTGGGTGCACTTGCCTTGCGCGCTGCAGCCGAAAAAGTCGAACATCACTCCAATAGCGTGGGCTTAACCGATGTCACTTCCATGATCGCGGAAATCGAGTCCCAATTTGATCTGGCCAAGGACGAATTGAACCGACTAAGCAGCAGCGCCTGAGTTGAGCCTCACCCGTTTCTTGGGTGACCTAGACGGACAAAAAGTAACCCTGTTGCTTTTCGGTAATCGGCAGATCGCACCGTTCCATGACCTGCAGCAGGTCTTCCCAGATCATACGCTTCGAACGATTGGACTGATTACGTAGAATGTAACTCGGATGGTAGCTTACCATCATGGGGTATTTAGCGAATTCATGCCATCTACCCCGCACATCCCCCAGGGCTTTGAATGCATCCGCTCCCAACAACCCGTGAGCCGCAGTCGAGCCGAGTGCCACCACGACCTTGGGGGATACAATTTCGATCTGGGCCTGCAAGTATGGCAGGCAATAATTCATTTCCTCTGCATTCGGGGGACGGTTGCCATATTGTTCACCATCGGCATCTACCGGCATCTGTGGACGCCAATTCATGATATTCCCAATGTAGACTTCCGCCCTTGAGAGCCCCATGGCTGAAATCATTTTGGTCAGGAGTTGCCCCGCAGGACCGACAAAGGGTTCGCCGAGTTTTTCCTCCTCTGCACCCGGAGCCTCGCCGACAAACATGATGGCCGCATCAAGGTTACCCACGCCGAAAACCACCCGTTTACCCGGACGCACATTGGCAAGACACTGTTCGTCTTCTAGCACTACTTTTCTCAGGGCATCCATTCGATCGGACTTGCTTCCCTGAGGCAGGGAAAAAGGAGGCGTTTGGATTGAAGCAATTGGCGACTGAGTAACGGAAGTTGCCTGCACAGGTTGCGGTATCGCCTTAGGTGAAAATGCATCTGCAGAATCAGCTTGTTCAACCTTTGCTCCGGATGAGTAGTGCCCAACCACTGCCTGCAGCCTTTGCAGCGTGACCCCATCAACCGACACGGAGCGGACCCCTGACGCCTTCAGCCGCTTAAGCTCCTCAGTTAATGCATTCAGGCTGTGACGCATGGAGTGGCTTTGCTTTGATGACGGGTAAATTTTTCAACGTATTTACCCAACAAATCAAATTCGAGATTTACCGGGTCTCCGACTTTTTTCTCACCAAAATTGGTTATCGCCAGTGTGGTAGGTATCAACCAAACCGCAAACAGTTCGGGTTCGACCTCGGCCACCGTCAGGGAGACCCCATCAATGGCGATGCTGCCCTTGTGCACAATGAGCCGCGTGTCGCGTGAGGATAATTTTACCTGTAAATAGTAGTCGTTCCCACGCTGTTCCAAACACTCTATCGTGCCTTGCTCATCAATGTGGCCGGTTACAAAATGACCACCTACTTTCCCATCGAAGCGCAAACTACGCTCCAAATTGACGTGCAATTGCTCGGTTATGGCGGCGAAATTTGTCAGCCGACGCGTCTCCTCCAAGACATCAAATGTCAACGAGCGCCCTTCAATGTTGGCGACGGTCAGACAACACCCATTTACCGCGATACTGTCACCGAGACTCACATCCTGCAGCACCACATCAGCCGCAACCTGCAACCGCCAAGCCTGGCTTGCCTGTCTGAAGCTCAACACTCGTCCTGTTTCTTCCACTATGCCGGTGAACATCTGTTTAGTGTAATTTAATTTTGAGTTGTTTATTTTCGGCCCCGCGACGCACCACAATTGCGCACTCCATCCTTGATCGATCTGACTCAATTTCTCCAAGGATTGATATGGCTTGGGCATAATCCGCTACCACCACCCCTTCGATTTCCGTAATCCAATCGTCGGCCCGCAAACCAGCCGCAGCGAAAGGAGAATTTGTCTTAACAAAGGTCGCGATTACACCGCGGTGTTCAGACCCGTCAATGTGCCGGGCCACGCCATCCACGTAGACAAATCCGCGCACTGTTATGCCGAGGTCTGGGAAAAAGTGGCGCTCAACTTCACTGGGCAATTCTGGTGCATCCAACAAAATTGCACTTAGATTCAATTGCTTCGCGCCGCGCAATACGCCCAACTGCATGACATCGCCTGGATGCCGCCGGTCTACCTCGCGCTCAAAATAAGTCACCAATACACGGTCCGGCTTCAGCACGGGCAGTGGTTTGCCGTCAATTGAGAGTATTATGTCGCGAGCCTGTAGTCCGGCACTCGCAGCGGGACTACCGACCAAGACGTCGTTTACCACCAGGCCAGCCCGGTCATCCAAGTGCAGATAACGAGCTACTTCGGGATCCAATGGTTGTAATCCGTTGCTACCCAGCCAAACCAACGGCCGGCCATGCAAGTTTCCCGGAATCCGGTCCCAATAAGGCTCTACCTCGTCCGCCAGCAGCACTGCGGCGCATTCATCCGGGTTGATCATGACCACGGGCAAACCACCCCGATCCCGTTCTGAAAACTGGAGAAATGTCTGCCCAAACCCACCCAAGCCCAGTCCGACAAAATCCCCCAAGCCATCAAAAACGGGTAACCCGGGCCCGACCATCTCCTGTGCTGCCAAAGCCGTATGTTGCGGTAATCGTTGGATAATTGAGATCCGGCTCTGCATATAATACGGAGCAAAATTCTCCTCCTTTTTCCGCAACCCAATTCCCCATATTTCCTGGGTCACAACCGGTGATTGCGCGACGGTGAACTGGTTCAATGGTTTCAGTTGAGCCTGTAATTTGGCATCACCCACCTTGAGGAATCCCCATCCCGTCAATTCGTCATGACCGAGATAATGGGCAGAATAGCTTTGGGAAACCTTCTGACCGGGCAGATAAACCCTAAATTCGGTAAACTGCTCGGGAGCTACGTTAGCGTCAAGGGACTGATAAGGGAAAATGATCAACCCATCCGAGTTGATCACGACGCCGAATGTCTGGCGGACAGGTCGGTCCATTTCTCTTTCGGTAACAAATTCTATCGCCACGACCGAACGGACCCGCTCCTGCCAGAGCAACGCCATGTCTGATCCTGCCCAAGCCAAAGGGCAAATAATCAGCCACAACCATGCGATTGCACGGCGCAATACTGCCTGACGGGCGGCGAATCGCATATCAGGTAATAGGTTAATTATATTTCGGCCGGCGCATTTATCGGCAAATGATCCGCTTGCGGTGTGAACCGCGCACCGATCCCTCGTGAGCATGGTTGACCGTCGATTTGAAAGACTCACACTGCCGGGTTTCATACGATGGAGACACATTGCAAAGAATACGATTTTCAGCAAATCGAACCCAAGTGGCAAACCTTCTGGGCGACAAATAGCACTTTCCGGGCGGAAACCGACTCCAGCCGCCCGAAATACTATGCCTTGGATATGTTCCCCTATCCTTCCGGGGCCGGCCTCCATCTCGGCCACTGTGAGAACTATGCCATAACGGATATCATGGCCCGTTTCAAACGCGCTCAGGGTTACAATGTGCTCTATCCGATCGGGTGGGATGCGTTTGGCCTGCCGACGGAAAATTATGCGGTCAAAACGGGACGCCATCCAGTTGATATCACGCAGGAAAACATCGCCACCTACACCCGCCAATTGCGCCAAATCGGACTTTCATACGATCTCAGTCGGGAAATCAATACCACGGAACCGGGCTATTTTCGTTGGACCCAATGGATCTGGCTGCAGTTATTCAAACGCGGTCTGGCCTACGTAGAGGACAAGCCGGTATGGTGGTGTCCGGCCTTGGGCACCGTGCTCGCCAACGAGGAAATTGTGGATGGCAAATCGGAAGTCGGCGGACATCCCGTAGAGCGCCGCCCCCTGCGCCAGTGGGTATTGCGGATCACGGCTTACGCCGACCGCTTGCTCGATGGCTTGAAGGATCTGGACTGGCCCGACTCAACCAAGCGCATGCAAGCCGCCTGGATTGGGCGCAGCGTGGGCAGCGAAGTCGAATTTGATATCGTCGACCATCCCGGCGAGCGGCTGAAAATTTTCACCACCCGGCTGGATACGATTCACGGCGCCACCTATATGGTCATAGCACCTGAACATGCCTTGGCGGATAAATTGACCACCCCGGATCAAGCCAAGGAAGTAACGGCCTACGCCAAAGCAGCTGCGGCCAAGAGTGATTTGGAACGCACCGAACTCGCCAAGGTAAAATCGGGTGTCTTCACCGGATCTTATGCCATCAATCCGGCCAATGGGCAGCGCGTTCCCATTTGGATCGCTGACTACGTGTTGGCAACCTACGGCACTGGGGCCATCATGGCCGTCCCGGCACACGATGAACGGGACTTTGAATTTGCCCAAAAATTCGATTTACCTATTCCGCAGGTGATCGCGCCCGCGGACGGTTCCGCCGTGGAATTGCCGTTCTGCGACAAAGGGGGCGAAGTCCAACTGATCAATTCGGGATCCTGCACCGGCTTGAATCCGGCGGAAGCCACCCGGCAATTGGATCAAGTGTTCTCTGAACAAGGTCGGGGCAAAGCTACAGTGCAGTTCAAATTACGTGACTGGCTGTTTTCACGGCAACGTTACTGGGGCGAGCCGTTTCCAATTATATGGGTCAGTGAGTTCGATTACCATAAGGTGATTACGGATCAAAAGTTGGAAGTCCCCACCACTCCGGTAACGGCGAATTTTTCCGGTGAAATCCGCTATGCCCTACCAATCGTGGATTCCGCCCTGCCCCTGCAGTTACCCGAAGTGCAACGCTATGAGCCTACTGGCACCGGGGAAAGTCCGCTTGCGACCATGACCGACTGGTTGGAAATTTGGTATGAACCTTCCACCGGAAAAAGCGTCCCCGGCAGCCAGCCTCAACCTTCGCCACAATGGATTCGCGCCCGACGCGAAACCAACACCATGCCTCAGTGGGCAGGTTCGTGCTGGTATTATTTGCGGTATTTGGACCCACACAATGATCGCGAGCTGGCTTCTGCGGCCGCCCAGAAATATTGGGGCACCCCCGATATCTATGTAGGCGGAGCAGAGCATGCCGTATTGCATCTGTTATATGCCCGTTTTTGGCATAAAGTCCTATTCGACATTGGAGTGGTTCCCACGGATGAACCCTTCACCAAATTGTTTCATCAAGGCATCATCCTCGGAGAAGACGGTGAGAAAATGTCCAAGAGTCGCGGCAATGTGGCCAATCCTGACGAAGTAATCCGCAACTATGGGGCCGACACGCTCCGGATCTATTTGATGTTTTTGGGGCCACTCGATGCGATGAAACCATGGAATCCTCGCGGGATCGAAGGTGTGCATCGCTTCCTACAAAAGGTCTGGCGTGAATGCATCGATCCGGAAGGACGGCCCAATCCAAAAATATCGGCCAGTGCCCAGGACGAAGATGACTTATTGCGTCTGTTGCACGAAACGATCCGGAAGGTCGGCGACGACATCAGCAACTTGCGCTACAATACCGCGGTATCGCAAATGATGATTTTCGCCAACCGACTGCAGAAAGCAGAAACCGTCAATTTGGACAGCATTTTAGCCTTTCTGAAACTATTAGCTCCCTTTGCGCCTCACTTAGCGGAGGAATTATGGACCCGTTTGGGTGAATCAGCTTCAATCGGAACAGCAACTTGGCCGAGCTATGATGCTAACTTGTTGGTAAACAATGAAATTAAATTGGTCTTTCAGGTTAACGGTAAGCATCGCGGAGATCAGCTAGTTCCGAAAGAAATTACCCAAGATGATGCTGTTCAATTAGCTATGAAAAACCCAAAGGTCACGGCGCAACTCGAAGGTAAAAGCATCAGACGTGTAATCTTTGTACCAGGCAAGATTTTGAACTTGGTTGTCGGTTAGAAGTCAAAAATTCCACTTGCATAGATTAGGGTATAATACCTATTCAATAGCCCAATCGAACTAGACCACTGACCTGACCTCGCTATTTTGAGCCACCTTTGATGTTAGTCTGGGCCCCAGAAAGGACCCAGACCATGAAAGGT
>JAURHD010000023.1 GCA_030833445.1 Cephaloticoccus sp.
ACCGCAATCCAGATACAACCCATAACAAGCTCCCAGACTAACACTCGGGGTGGCTCGAAAACTTGAGGCCGGTCACGCGTTTTGCCGTGGTGCTCGGGCAGTATAAAATGATTATCGATCCGACCGACCGGCCGGAACTTTACGATCTCGCGACCGATCCGTTGGAAATGAAGAACCGCTCCGGCGATCCGTTATTCGCGACCATCGAAGCTGAGCTGACGCAGCGCCTGAATGCCTGGCTGACGGAAACCGCCTGAAATCAGCTGAGCAAGTTATTGAGTGCGGTGAGGTATTTTTCACGGGTGCGCGCAATCACGTCGGCCGGGAGATGCGGTGCGGGTGGTTTTTGATCCCACTTGATGGCGAGCAGGTGATCCCGCACGAATTGCTTGTCGTAACTCGGTGGCGAACAATCGGTGCGATACTCGGCGGCGGGCCAGTAACGCGATGAATCGGGCGTGAGCACTTCGTCGATCAGGTAAAGATTGCCGGCGGCATCGGTGCCGAATTCGAACTTCGTGTCGGCAAGGATCATGCCCGCCTGTTTGGCGAGTTCATGGCCGAGCGTGTAGAGCTGGAGACTGAGTGTCTTCACCTTTTCATAGAGCTTAGGGCCGATAATGGCCGCGCCTTGGGCATCGTTGATCGCCTCGTCGTGCTGGCCCTTGGGGGCCTTGGTAGTGGGCGTGAAGATGGGTTCGGCCAGCTTGGCCGCCTGTTTGAGTCCGGTGGGCAGCTTGATCCCGCAGACTGCGCCAGACTCCTGATACGATTTCCAGCCGCTGCCGATCAGGTAACCGCGGGCGACGCACTCTATGGCGAGTGGCTTGAGTTTGCGCACAATCATGCTGCGCAGTTGCAGGTCCCGGTCGTGGAGGCCGCGCTTGGCGAATTCAGCGGCTTGGTCGGGCAGGAGGTGATTCTGGATCAAGCCGCGGGTCTGGGCGAACCACCACAGGCTCATCTGCGTGAGGATGATACCTTTGCCGGGAATGCCGTTCGCTAGAATGACATCGAAGGCGGAAAGCCGGTCGCTGGCGACCAGCAGGAGAGCGTCACCCAAGTCGAAGATTTCACGGACTTTGCCGGACGCGATCAGCGGGTGGGGCACGGCAGAAAAGTCGGTGCGGGCTTCGGCGGGCAGGGCGGCGGCGATCTCGGCGGACGTCATGGGGATGATTTGGACGCAATCCGTCGACAGGGCGAAGCCAATTTTGCCCCAGCAGCCGGATAAAATATTTCCCTTGCGCAGCAGGGGTGGACACCTACATTCGCCCCTCTTTTGGTTCCGTCCCTATCGTCTAGCCCGGCCTAGGACACTACCCTTTCACGGTAAGAACCGGGGTTCGAATCCCCGTGGGGACGCCAAAGTTGAAAGGCCCGTGACTCGAATGAGTTGCGGGCCTTCTTTTTGGCCGCTGCCCAAATTTCGGGCTATTTTGCTCACACTTTTGCGCACAGCCCACCAAAGTGCACGGATGTCCACGACGGGCGAGCCATATCCCGGGCTCTGTGTGGCACTCTTACCCCGCAAGCCCTCAAGGTGGCTGCTACGGCCGCAGGCAGGACGGGCTATTCAATTCCCCGCTTCAATCACTCCGCCAGCCGTCCAAGGCCATATTTATGGCTCCCTAACCCCAGTTTGGCCATGTTGGTCAGACGGCGGTGGGGTGGGTCGTGCGTCGCCTGCGCTTTTCTAGTCAGAAGACACGCCACCCATCACTTCGTGACCTTCTCCGCCACCATCAGCGCACTCTTGGTCAGAAACTCTGTGACCGTCAGGTGCAGCTTCGAGGAAGCAGAGACAATCGTCGCCTTGTCCTGCTTCGTCAGGCGCAGCAACACAGCCTCAGTCTTGGGCAATGCCTCAACCTCGGATTGGCGGAGCTTTGGCAGTGCCTTTGGGGTCTTCTTCCTCATGCCGCCAACAGTTGGCTACGATTGAGAATGGCCGCAACTGTAGAAGCGTGCCACATCCCGCCTGTCTTGGTCTGCACCCCACCAGCTTCCATTGCTGCCGCAATTGAGGCCAATGAATCACCTTTCTGACGACGCTCCACGATTTGTTGGATGGTCGCTTGCTCGCTCTCCACAGGTTGAAGAGTCGCTCCATCTGAGTCCAAGACGTAGCCAAAGGGAATTTTGCCTGAAATTCTGCGGTTCAGACGGCGCATGTGGCCAAGAGCATTGCGGGTCCGCTCTGCCAGCACGTCCCGCTCAAACTCGTTCAGGGTGGAAAGCATCTTAAAGACCATGCGCCCCACTGCACTTGAGGTGTCAATGGACTCGCTCAGGCTGGCGAGGTGGGCATTGGCATGGTCAAGCTGTTCGGTCAGGTTGAGGGTATCCTTCACGCTTCGGCTGAACCGTGACAGCGAGATCGCGTATGGTCTGAGGCGAAGATGAAGGTTGATACCGCCACAGACGACGAAGAGGAAAAATATTTCGACTACACCTTTGACTACATCATCGCGGGCTCATGTAGAAAAAAACTGTCGGAGGTAGCTGAGATTGTTGGCTTGGGCATAAAAAGAACGAAGCGGGAGGCCGAAGAGAACGGCTTCACGTTGGCACTTAGAGACGGCGAGCTATGGGTTGATGATTTCCCTTCGGACCCTGTCGTCATCGTCGAAATTATGACCTCCAGCACTTCGGGAGGCAACAAGCGCAACAGGACGCAGATTGCCATGGCATTTGAGGATGCAATCCTCTACGGGGAGCACTCGGGGCCGGGGATTAACTACCGCCAAGTGTGGGCGCGCATGGTCAGCCAACTCATCGTAAAGTCACAGGTCGCATTGGCGTGGGGTGGCAAGACTGTGTGGCTTATCCAAGATGTCCTCGCAGAATACATTTCTAGTAGCACGGCTCTGAATCTAAGAGACTACGTCAGCCAACATCCCAATGAAGTTAATATTCTTTCTTTTGGGTATGGTGACTTGGCCCCGCCACAACCAATAACGCCACTTCAGAATTCGACCTTTTATGCTGGGCCTATCACGAATGACGCCCACCAGTCAGGCTTTGTGGACATCGTGAAAATCGGTGCCCCGCCCCCCAAGGAGCATCTGTGGCGCGCTCTCTTCAAAAAGCCGCCTGTCTCTTCGCTGGTCGTCCCGTAAGCCCATCTCCGAAATAAGCCCCGGCTGGCCCTGAAGCACGCCTCTGCGTCGCCTCAGCCGGGGAGCGCGCCTGACGGCCCGAACGTGCGCCAAGAATAGCGGGGGTGTGTCCCGACACTGTCCCGCAAACCGCCTGATTTCAGGCGGCTAATTTCTTTCCGAGCGCCACCAGCCCGGCGCGGCCCCGCGCAAAAAGTTTCCCGCTTTGGTCTAGTGTCAGTCCGCTGAGTTCGCGTGATACGATGCGGCCGCGAGCGTCGTATATATTCACGTTTCCATTCGCCAGCGTCTCCACGAAACCAAGCCAACGTCCCTTGCCATTGAGCAGGGCTACTCGTGAGCGAGTGGATTTCCCTTCATTGGTCGTCGGCCTGGAGGCCGACGGCTTGTGCTGATTTGCTTTCTCCAATTCTTTCTTCCTCTTCGCGGCATTCTTCAGCTTCGCCAATTTCAATTTCTCGTCTGCCATCCTCGCCTTGAGCGTATCGAGCTTGAGCCTCTGGGACTCAACGCCTGACTCGATGATCCGCCGGCACTATCACGCGCTGGGCAACGGGTGCATCATCGCGATCGCGGTGATTTATGCGGCCTTTGCGCTGCGGCTCAATTTGATCGCGGACTGGATCGCCGGGAAATTTCAGCGCCACGAGGAGCCGGCGGAATAAACCGTTTACTGCATCGCCGTGAGGCGACGGGCTGGGTTGGGCCGACCGACCGAAGAACGCACCAGCTCACGGCGCAACCAATCGAGGGCGAGATTCACCGTGCGGGTCTTCACCGTCTTGCGTGGGCCGGGATAACTGAGCTTCTTGGACCAGCTGCCGTGCGGCGCATGCAGAGCCACGTAAATCGTGCCGACGGGATTCTCCTTGGTGCCGGCGCAAGGTCCGGAAAATCCGGTGATCGCAATGGCATAGTCAGCGCAAAGGGTCTCGGCCACGCCGGTCGACAACGCGACCGCGCACTCGGCACTGACCGCCCCATGTTGGGAAATCAGGCATTCGGGACAATCGAGCAGGGTCATCTTGGCCTCGTTCGAACTGCAGACCACACCGCCCATGAAAAATTTCGCCGCGCCACAGATGTCGGTAAATGCACTGGCCAGCATACCCCCGGTGGCAGCCTCGGCCACCGCGAGGGTCTTTTCCTGCACGCGCAGCAGATCGGCGCAGACCTTGGCCATCGAGTCGTCGCCGTAGCACATGAAATCTTCGCCGAGCAACTGGGCGCATTCCGCCGCGATCGAATCAAGTTGTGCCTCGCTGAGTTGACCACTGGGGGAACTCAGCCGGCAATCAACCTGGCCCTGATGGGCGCAAAACGCGATGCTGAGCGCACTGCCGTGACGATCAAAGATCGGCTGCAGTTGGGTCTCGAGCGCGGATTCACCGATACCAGAGGTGCGGATTTGCACGTAGGCTTCACGCGCGAGCAACAGGCCGCGTTCCGCCAGGCGGGGGATCACCTGTTCGACGAACATCGGCTGCAATTCGTTGGGCGGGCCCGGCAGCATGCACAGCACCTTGCCATCCTGCTCCACCCAGAGTCCCGGCGCCGTGCCGTTGGCGTTGGGCAACACTTCCCCGCGTTCAAACCGGTAGGCCTGTTTGAGATTGTTCAGCGTCATCTTGCGGCCGAGCCGGTTGAACCGTTCCGCCATCGCCGCCTCAATCGTGGGATCAAACACCAGCTGTTGACCGAGCACTTCCGCAATGACCTCGCGAGTGCGGTCGTCACAAGTCGGTCCCAGCCCGCCCGTCGTGATGATCACATCCGCCGATTGCAGGCTTTCGCGAATTTGCCGGGCGATCACCACCGCCTCGTCACTGACGGTGACATTGCGGGCCAGCTGCACGCCGCGTTTGCCTAATTGCGCCCCGACAAAGGTCAGGTGACCGTTGGCGGTGAGGCCGAGCAGCAACTCATCGCCCAAGGTGAGCAGTTCAAAGCGTTTGGCGATAAGAGCCTCGGGGGTGGTGGAAGGACTGGAAGAAACCATACTTGCGAGAAACACAATTAAGCCGATTTTAGCAAAATGCCAGCCGACGCTTCATTAAACCTCAAGGAGAAGGTCCGGGCCCTGCCCGACCGGCCGGGGGTCTATCTGATGAAGGACCGGCTCGGGCGCATCATCTATGTCGGCAAGGCCAAGAGCCTGAAGAAACGCGTCTCATCGTATTTTCAGCGCGGCCGGGCCCGCACCATCGCGCAGCCCAAAATCCGGGCGCTGATTGATGTCATCTACGATCTCGATACGATCGAGGTGAAATCCGAACCCGAGGCCCTCTTGCTGGAGGGCCGGTTGATCAAGCAGTGGAAGCCGCGCTACAACACGGATTTTACGGACGACAAACGCTTCCTGCTGGTGCGGGTGGACTTCGCCCAGGAAATGCCGCGCTTCGCCCTGACGCGAATTCGCAAGGATCCGCGTTCACGCTACTTCGGTCCCTTTGCCCACTCCGGTCTGTTGCGCAAGACCCTCGCGCAGATACGGCGTCAATATGGCGTGCTGTTGGCCGACAGCACCCCACAAGCATTGCCGGACGGCCGCTGGCAACTCTACGACGATGTGCGCCAGGAAATCTACGGCCACGAAAACATCGTCGATGTCGCCACCTATCGGGCGCGGGTCGAGGCCGCCTGCGAATTCCTCGATGGCAAGTCCCGTGAATGGCTCGAGAGTCTGCGCACCGAAATGCAGGGCGCCGCGACCAAACTGCAGTTTGAAAAGGCCGCCGAGTTGCGTGACGTGATCTCCGCCCTCGAAGGCACGCTCAAACGCACGCGCCGTTTCGAACGCGACCGCACGATGCTGCGCAGCGACACCGAGGCGCTCGTCACCTTGCAAACGGAGCTCAAGCTGCCCGTTCCGCCCGAGCACATGGAGTGCTTCGACATCTCGCACATCTCCGGCACCTTCGTCGTCGCCTCGATGGTGCACTTCAGTGATGGCAAACCCGACAAGGACCAATACCGCCGCTTTCACATCAAGAGTTTCATCGGCAATGATGACTTCCGTGCGATGGAAGAAGTCGTCGGGCGGCGCTACCGCCGGTTGGCCGAGGAAGGCAAACCGATGCCCAATCTCGTGGTGATCGACGGTGGGCGCGGCCAGATCGCCGCCGCCTTGAAGGCCTTCATTGCGATCGGGGTTGAACCGCCCGCCCTGATCGGCCTCGCGAAAAAACACGAGACGATCATTTTTCCGGACGAACGCGCCCCACTCAACCTGAGCGTCAATCACCCGGGGCTGAATCTGCTGCAGCGCCTGCGCGACGAGGCCCACCGCTTCGCCAACACGTTCAACGCCGATCTGCGTTCGAAGAAAATCCGCGAATCCGTCCTCGACGATTTTCCCGGTCTCGGTCCCAAGCGCAAAGCCGCGCTCATCGCCCACTTTGGCACCATCGACAAACTGCGCGCGGCGAGCGCGGAGGAAATTGCCGGCGCGGAAGGCATCGGCCCCAAGCGTGCGGCCGAACTGCAGGCCTTCCTGAACCCGCCCACGGGAATCTGAACATGGCCAAATCCTCGCCAAAAAAATTGGCCAAGCCGATCAACCGCCACCTGTGGTTGGTGGAACCCCTGGAGTCGGAACCGACCCTGATCGTGAAGAGCATGTTTGGGGGCAAGGCCGTCTACTTGCACGGGAGGTTTGTATTATTTCTCGCCGACAAGGAGGAACCGTGGCGCGGTTTGCTCATTCCGATGGAGCGGGAAAACCATGCCGCCTTGGTCAAAGAACGGCCGATTTTTTCACCGCATCCGGTGCTGCCCAAATGGCTTTATCTGCCCGAAGCAGAAGAATCCTTTGAAACCGATGCGCAATGGCTAGTAAAAAAGATCCGGGGACGTGACGAACGAATCGGCATCGTGCCCCCCGCCGCCAAACGCAAACGCGCTCGCCGCGATTTTAATCCCTGATCCAAACTGCCATCATGACCACGCCAATCCGTCCCGATTTTCCCACCGCCTCACCCTATCTGGTTTTCAAGGACGCGGGTGCCGCCCTCGCTTTTTACGAAAAGGCCTTCGGAGCTGAGGTCATCACGCGTTACACCAATGATGCGGGTCAACTCGTGCATGGTGAAATGCGCATCGGCAATTCTACATTCATGCTGACCAGCGAGAATCCCAATTTTGCGTGGATGCGCGGGGTCGAATCAATCGGCGACTCACCGGTGCAACTCTTTCTTTATGTTGATGAGGTCGACGAGCGTTTTCACCGTGCGCTGGCGGCCGGGGCTACCGAGGTCATGGCGCTCGCCGAGCAACCCTACGGTCGCAGCGGCGGACTGAAGGATCCCTTCGGCCTCGTGTGGTGGCTCTCGACCTATCTGGAAATGCCCGCGCATTAGTCGCCAGTGCAAGCGTTTCGGCTCGGTATCCGGATTCACGTTGCGGGGCACAACCAGCCGAACAAACTGTCCCCTACTGTCGATGCGCCGCGTCCCCCACATTGTCATTCTCCTCGGGCTGCCCTTTTTCTTATCCACCGCCATGGCTGATGTTACCCTTGCGCCGTTATTCCAGGATCATGCGATCCTCCAACGCAACCAGCCCCTGCCCATCTGGGGCCGCGCCGAACCCGGCGAGAAGATCGCCGTGAATTTCCGCGATCAAACCGTCGGCGCGACGACGGACGCCGATGGGCGCTGGCTCGTTTATCTCGAGCCTATATCCGCCGCAATCGAACCCGCCGATCTGACCGTCACGGGAAAAACCACGGTCGTGATCCAAGACGTGCTGGTCGGCGAAGTCTGGCTGGCCTCGGGTCAGTCCAACATGAACCGGCAGATTTCATCGTTGCCCGATGCGGCAGAGGTAATCGCCAAGGTGAACAATCCCTTCATCCGTCAACTCACGGTGGCCCTGACCGCTGCCAAGGAACCGGCGGACAAAGTGGAAACATCCGGTTGGCAAACGGCCGATCCGACCACGGCGGGAAACTTCAGCGCGGTGGCATGGTTCTTCGCCACGGACCTGCAACGCAAACTCGGCGTGCCGGTTGGCATCATCCACAGCTCATGGGGCGGCAGTAAAATTGAAGCGTGGATGGATTCGCGGACCTTGCAGACGACCAAAGTCTGGCCGGCGATTGATGAACGCTGGCAATACCTGATCGCGAATTATCCGCGCATCGAGGCCGAGTATGCCGCCTGGGAGAAAACCGTGAAGGAGCTGGCGGCCAAGAAGCTACCCGCTCCCACCACCATGCCACTGCTGCCCCGCGGTTCCGGTTCACCGCATGCACTCAGTGAGTTGTTCAACGGCATGATCGCTCCGTTGCAGCCCTATGCGATCCGAGGGGTGATCTGGTATCAGGGTGAATCCAATTGGGAACGCCCGACGGAATACGCCGAACTTTTCCCCACAATGATCAACGCCTGGCGCGCGCAGTGGGGGTTGGGCGATATGCCATTCTATTTCGTGCAGCTGCCCAACTACGGCCAGACCTACGACCCGACTAATCAGAGCTGGGCTTATCTGCGCGAGGCTCAGACCGCGGCCCTCAAACTATCCGCCGTCAACATGGCGGTGACGATCGATTGCGGCGATCCCAAGGACATCCATCCACAAAACAAACCCATTGTAGGCCGCCGCCTCGCGCAACTGGCCGAAGCCAAGGTCTACCGGATTCCCGGCGATTGGAGCGGCCCGCGTTTCGCCTCGGCCGTGCGGGAAGGAGCTACGATGCGCGTATCGTTTGACGAAGTCGCCACCGGACTCACTTCCGAAAACAAGCCGCCACAAGCCTTCGAACTCGCCGGAGCCGACCGTAAATTTTATCCCGCCACCGCCACGATCGATCGCGACACGATCGTGGTCAAAGCCCCCCAAGTGCCGGCACCCGTCGCCGTGCGCTACGCGTGGTCCAACGTTCCCGTTGCCAACCTCTACAATGGCGCCGGTCTCCCCGCCGCGCCGTTTCGCAGTGATGATTGGTGATAACAAAAGATCCGTCTAAGAAACTCCCACGAGGAACGTTTCCTCAAACAACCCGTCCCTTAAACATATGAAACG
Source organism: Cephaloticoccus sp. (assembly GCA_030833445.1). Lineage (GTDB taxonomy): Bacteria > Verrucomicrobiota > Verrucomicrobiia > Opitutales > Opitutaceae > Cephaloticoccus. The sequence continues at coordinate 9,147 of JAURHD010000023.1, forward strand.
TCTCATCCTCGCCCTCACCGCATTGCTTGCAGTGCTACCCGGCCTGCGCGCCGCATCCTTCGATTCAACCATCAGCGCCGTCACCGTCTACACCGACCGCGCCGTCGTCACCCGCACGGCTACCTCCCCCCTCACCGCCGGCATCAATGAACTGGTCTTCACCAACCTGCCCGCCGGTCTGCTGGATCAATCGCTGCAGGTCAGCGCCACCGGCAGCACCGCCGCCACGATCCTGGACGTCAGTGCAAAGCAACTCTTTCAAGCCGCCACGCCCGATCCGCGCGCCAAGGGACTCGAGTCACAGATCGAGCAGCTGCAACAAAAAGACCGGACCTTGGTCGACCGTAGCAACGTGCTGCGCGGTCAGAGTGATTTGATCACGCGTCTCCAAGCCAGTGCCGTCGCCCTAGGCACCGGTGAAAAATCCGAACGTCCCAATCTTGATGAAGTGAAGAATGTGCTCACTTACGGGCAGGATCAGTTACTCGAAATCGCGGCCAGCATTCAGGATATTGAACAAAAACGCACGGAACTGTCGGAGCAGATCAACGCCTTGCAAAATCAACTCGGCAGCCTGCGTAACCCGGGCAACAAGAGCGTGAAAACCGTTGTCGTGCGGGTGCAGGCGGCCGATGCGGGCACGCTGACCCTCGCGCTGAACTACACCGTCGGCGGCGCCAGCTGGACCCCCGGCTACGACGCCCGCGTGCTCACCGGCGACAAGGCCCTGCAACTCGGCTACTTCGGCAACGTCCGCCAAAACACCGGCGAAGACTGGAACAACGTCGCCCTCACCCTCTCGACGGCCCAACCGTCACTCGGCGGCAGCGCACCCGACTTGGGCGTGTGGAATTTGGATGTGTGGCAACAACCGGTTCGTCCCGCTCCAATGGTATCCGCGATGGAGGCGAGCAGCGACAAAGACTACGGTTATCTGAAAGCCAATGCCGCTGCCCGCACGCGCATCGGCATGGAAATACAGAGCGGCGTCGCCCAAGCCACCGTCGATACCGCCGCGACCAGCGCTACCTTCAAGATCGCCGTGCCCACCAGCATTCCGAGCGACAACTCGGTGCAAAAGGTGCCGGTCACCACCATCGACCTCAAGGCGGCCATGACCTATGCGACCACGCCGAAGCTGCGTGAAGCCGCTTTCCTCAGCGCCAAAGTATTCAATAACTCCGATTACCCGCTGCTCCGCGGTGCCATGAACGTGTTTCTCGACGGCACCTTCGTCGCCACCAGCCGCCTCGATACCACCATGCCGGGCGAGAAGTTCGATCTCGCACTGGGAGCCGACGAAGGCATCAGCGTGAAGCACCAGCGGATCAAGAAATTCGCCGAGGAAACCGGCGTCTTCAGCAAGGACAACCGGATCACCTACGAATATCTCATCACGATCCAAAACAACAAGCGCACGACCGAGCGGGTCATCGTCACGGATCAGGTGCCGATCTCCCGCAACGAGAAGATCGTGGTCAAGGTGTCGGCCCCGGCCGAGAAAGAGATGAAACCCAACGCCGAGGGCAAACTCAAGTGGACGCTCGATCTAAAGCCCGGTGAGAAGCGTGAACTGACCGTCAAGTTCACCGTCGATTATCCGACCGACATCAAGGTGGACGGTTTGGAATAAGTTCGGATCAATCCGGATTGAATGCAGGGCGGGGTTTCCAAACCCCGCCTTTTGCGACCGCCTAACTACCCGCGCCCAACCATTTGGGATGGCGGGGATCGGAATCCCCACCCTACATTCAACCCATGTCGTCGGAATCCAAATCCCACCTTGTCGCTATTCCGATCCTGCTGGTCTGCGCGCTGTTGCTGTTTCTGACCGGCGTTTTCTTTCCGTTCTTCAACGTCACCAAGCTGTGGGTCTTTCACGATGCGGTTTCGGTTTTCAGCGGAATCATCACTCTTTTTGATAACGGCGAATATTTTCTGTTCGGCGTGCTGACTCTGTTCACCTTGGTGTTTCCGTTGGTGAAACTCGGGCTGCTCACCGTGATCTGGATCGAACGAAATCATGACCTCGCCCAAGTGCGCTCCCTGCACAAGTGGGTCGAAAATGTTGGCCGCTGGTCAATGCTCGATGTGTTTGTGGTCGCGATCCTGATCGTGGTGACGAAATCCGCGGCTCTCGCGGATATCAAAATCGGCATCGGTTTGTATCTGTTCACCTTTTCAGTGATCTTCACCCAGTTCGCCTCATCTTGGATCGACCGGCTGCTCAATAAACACGATTAAGCCGAGCCGGCCGGGGTGGACCGGATCAATTCCGAACCACGGTCGTCTCAAACGCCCCGCGGCGCCGGCGCCACCGCGGCCGTCCGCCAGTTGAAGACGATCGTCAGCATCCGGAAGATAAAGGTGATGCCGATCGCCACCATCGCAGCCCGAGTCGGGGCCACCCCAATTTGCGCGGTGAGAAATACAAACGTCACGGCGCCGGCGAGTGCCACGAGCACATAAAATTGTCCGGGGCGAAACGTCAGGGGTTCCTCGCGCGTAATCACATCCCGCAGCAAGCCGCCGCCCACAGCGTTGACCACCCCCACCAACACCGCCGCAGTCGGCCCGAGACCGGCCAGCAGGGATTTTTGCACGCCGTAACACGCATAGGCGCCCAGGCCCAACGCATCCACCATTGCGATCACGCGATTGAAATGATGCACCCGCTCGCCCAACACCATGCCGACGAGGGCGGCCCCGCCGATCACGTAGAGATAGTGCGGATTGGCCAGCAATGGCGTGATCCCTTGCTGCAGAAAAACTCCGTCTCGGATCAGACCGCCGCCAATGCCGGATACCAACGCGAGGGAGCATAAGCCCACGACATCGTAGCCGCGCTTCATCGCGGCCAAGGCGCCGGTCAGGGCAAAGGCGAAGGTCGCCCCCAGGTCGATCCAGACCGGCAGTTGAAAACTCGCCTGCATCACGGTTGCAGTCATGCGGGGACTTCCGCCGCGGCAAACCATTCACTCCACATTGGAAAGATATAATCGGCCCCGCGTTCACGCATGATGGAAAAGTCCTCGAGGATTTCCTTGCCGTGCGCCCAGCCGCGGTAGCCCTCGCGGCCCTTGAACTGCAGATCGGATACCCCCACGGCCATGCACTGCTCAAGGTAGCGGCCGCTGGCGTCAGCCGGCCACAATCCCAGCGCGCGCAAACACGCCGCCGTGCCAACAATAATCATGACGCCCTCGAACGCGTAGGTCAGGCAGCTGCGGATCCCATACCAGTCACTGCTTTCAAATTCCATGCACATGCCCATCTGCCCTTCCCACGGGGAAACCACCGCTTTCGTTTCGCGCTGCAACAGCCGCGTGACCTCACCCGGCTTCGCGTTCACCTCCGTGCGCACCGCCTTGCAAAACTGACGCGTGGCCTGCGTGCGAAAAATTTCCCACACCTCACTGAGTGCGTGGCCTTGAAAGAAATAGTCGCAGCGCACGCCCTGACCATGACCCGTAATGCCCTCGGCCGGCACGGGACCTTTGCCACCGGGCATGAAATGCGGTCCGCCATGCATCAGCAGTTCGCGAATAAACGGCCGATTGGTCCAGCAACGCACGATGTTGCGCAGCCCCATCCGATCCGCCTCGGCGATAAACGTATCGAAATCAAACCCTCTGAAAAACGCGTTCAATTCATCCGCGCCGAAATAAAGCCCCGCCGCCATCAGCGCGTCGATGTAACCCTCGGTGATATTGATGTTCCAACTTTTGTGGTGATTGGAGGTGCCATCGAGCAGCACGTGATAGGTGTTGGCATCACTCATCGTGAAGTGCCCGGCGACGGCGAGCGACTGCATGATCAAATCGGCCCGGTGAATTTCATCCGGTGACAATTGGGACCACACCATCGGCAGACGTTTTGCGATCAAGAGCACCCAGGCTGGGGCCGCATGGGTCCAACCGCCGATGCCACCCTGCGCCTCGGGCTCGCGGGTGTTGCCCTCCGTATCATCCGGCGGCAATCCGCCCAGCAGCAGGTGTAATTTTTCAATCAGGGCGGCGGACAACGTTACACCGTCGATAATCCGGTTTGGTTCAGCCATGGCCGCCACGGCCAGCAATTGCAGGGCAAAGGTCCGCGGCATTTCGCGGTAACGCGTGCCGGGGACAAATTTCCAGCGCGGGGATTCCTCCGCTCGCGCGGCCTTCAGTTGATCATCGGTAAACGGCATCTCAATAAACGGTAAACAGGGCCTGGAGGGCGGCGGCGTCCAGCCCGCGTTGCAAACCGAGCATCAAAAGCACACGGGCCTTTTGCGGATTCAGTTCCTCGGCGACGACAAAGCCATATGCGTCATCGTCGAACTCGATGTTGCGCTCCACCACCCCGCCACCCGTGCGCGAGCTGCGCACCACCATCACGCCGGCTTTTACCGCCTCCGCACAGGCCGTGAGGGCACCGGTGGACAGGTTGCCGGCACCGACGCCGGCGAGCACGATTCCTTTGGCGCCGATCCGCACCGCCGCGTCCAACAGGTCACGCTGCAGACCAGCGTGCGCGTAGATGATTTCCACCCGGGGCAATTCCCTCGCGGTGATCGGGGCAAATTCACTCCCCGCCGTGTGGCGACGGACCACCGGCCCAAAGAAATGCAACCGCCCGCGATTCACGAGTCCGGCCAAACCGCGGTTGGGCGATTTGAAGGTGCCGACCTGGGTTGTGTTGGTCTTGGCAATCTCACGCGCAAAATGGATTTCATCGTTACTCACCACCAGCACGCCGCGGTCGACCGCGGCGGCTGATGCCGCCACCGCGACTGCGTTGTAAAGATTCATCGGCCCGTCGGCGCTGATCGCCGTGGCCGGCCGCATCGCGCCCACCAAGACCACCGGTTTCGTTGATTTGAGCACCAGATTCAGAAAATACGCCGTCTCCTCCATCGTGTCGGTGCCGTGAGTAATCACGATTCCGGTGATGGCCGGTTCATCCAGCGCCGCCTGGGCCCGGGACGCGAGTTTTAGCCAAATCGCCTCGTCCATGTCCTGACTCCCGATCCGGGCCACTTGCTCGACCTCCATTGCAGCCAGATCGGTCAATTCGGGCACCGCGCCCAGCAAGGCCTCGGCCGACATGGCCGCCGCCGCATACCCCCGCGCGCCAGTCTGCGCGCCCGCGATCGTGCCGCCAGTGGCGAGCAAGCGAATACGAGGAACAGTAGGAGATTCGGCCATAAGCTAGCGCCCCAGCTTGCCGAAACTTGCATCGATGCAAATACCTAAAGAAAATTTCACTCCAGTCTGGAGCTATCCGCACGAAGCCTCCTAGATGCTCCGCGTTTCACGTTTAACCCCCTTTATCCATGAGTAACTCCCCCGCCTCGGACCTAAAACTCGGCCTCATCGGCCTCGATACCTCCCACGTCATCATTTTCAGTGACGAGTTCAATAATCCGGAAGCCAAGCACCCGCTCAAGGGCGCCAAGGTTGTTGCCGCTTGGCCGGGTGGTTCACCGGATCTGCATTCCAGCATCAGTCGTGTGCCGGGTTACACCAAGGATCTCAGCGAGAAGTTCGGCGTCAAGATCATGGACAGCATTGAGGAAGTAGTCGCCGCCAGTGATGCGATTCTTCATACCTCTCTGGATGGGCGCGTTCACCTCGAGCAATTCAAGCGCATTGCCGCCGCGGGTCCGGGCAAGCCGGTTTTCGTCGACAAGCCATTCGCCCTTTCCACCGATGTCGCCAAGGAAATTTTTGCGATCGCGGCCCAGCACGGGAATCCCATTTTCACTTCATCGTCCCTGCGATTCAGCGGTGCTTTGACCCGCGTGCTGACGCCGGAGGTGAAGCCCACGGTGAAGGGTGCGCAATTCCAAGGCCCTGCCGCCCTGGAGCCGACCAACCCCGGCTTCTACTGGTATGGCATCCACCCGATCGAAATGCTCTACACGACGATGGGCACCGGTTGTCGCGCCGTGCGTTGCGTCTCCAACGACACGTTCGATGTGATCACGGGTTTCTGGGCCGACGATCGCATCGGCTCGATTCACTGCAACCGCACCGGTAATTACGAATACCACGGCGTCATCCACTTTGAGAAAACCTCCGTGCATGTGAATGTGCAGGCCGAGGACAAGGGATTCTTTACCTGCCTCGGTGAGGCCATCCTCGAGTTCTTCCAAACCGGCAAACCCCCGGTGCCGACCGCGGAGACGATCGAGTTGATTCGGTTCATCGAGGCCGCCAACGAAAGCCGTGCCAACGGTGGTCGCGAAGTGCTGATGTAATTGGCAGGGCGTGACCGCCGGGCGCGCCGCAGTTTGCATGGACGGCCCGGCGGTCCGTCCCTACCCGCCAATCCACCCAACCCCATGCACGTCAGCTACGAATCTGGAAAACTTCACTTCGCCGCCGGCGTTTTTAAGCTCGGCCCGGGCCAGCCGTCGCTGAAAGTCGATGGCCAGGCGGTTACACTGCGTTGCACCGGCGGCAACGATGAAGCCAAATGCACTGAACTGAACTGGCGGGGGCGTGGCGTGGAGTTGCAGCAACGGATTGAAAGTGAAACCAGCACCCGGCTGCGCATCACCAGCACACTGACCAATACCGGAAAAAATCCCCTCTCCCTTACCGAGGTCACGCTCTTCGCGAGCCGCCGACTCGGCCTCGGCCCCAATCCGGCCGATACGCGCATCCTCGAACAAAACGCCTACTTCGGCCGCGTGCGCACACCGCGTCAGATGCTCACGGGCAGTGATCATCTGAAAGCCACCGATGGCACCACCGGTGGTTTCGTCAGCCAGACCCATACCGTCCTCTACAATCACACCGTCCGGGAGGCCCTGCTACTCGGCTTTGAAACCATCGACCGCTGGTTGCCCCAGTTCAGCGCCCGGATGGTTGCCGGCACCGGTGGTGATTTTAGCGGGATGGACAACGTGGATGGCGGTGCCGCCAAGACTCGTGCAGCCGAAATCAATACCACCACCCGCGTGCCGGCATTCAAGGAATTCACCATCCGTTTCGATGGCGGAGATTATGTGATCAACCCCGGCGAGACGCTCGCCCTTGGCGACTTCGTGATCGAGGCCGGCACGGATCCACTTAGGTTGTTGGATGGCTACGGTCGCCGCATCAAAAAGCGCAACCGTCTCCCCGATCCGATCGGACCACTGGCCAATTGGTGCAGCTGGTATCCCTATCGCCTCGGCGTCACGGATGATCTGGTCGTCGCCACCGCCAAGGCAGCGCGCACGCGCAACCTCCACCAACTCGGCCTGCGCTTTCTCCAAGTCGATCTCGGCTGGGAGAAGGACAACGTGCCGAGTTTCTTCGAGGAGAACGAACGGTTTGCCCGCGGTCTGGGTTGGTTAAACCAGCAACTGAAGAAGGAAAAGTTCGAGCTCGGCGTCTGGGTCGGCGTGCTCTGCATCGCGGAGAGTCATCCCATCGCGCAAGAGCATCCGGAGTGGTTGCTGCGCGGCCCCGATGGCAAACCCCACAACAACTACAATTGGTTCTGGGAACCATTCTGCCCGATCTACGCCCTCGATGTCTCTCATCCCGGCGCGCAGGAATGGCTGCGGAAAAACTTTACCGCCCTCGCCGAGAAGGGCGTGCGCTATGTGAAGTGGGATTTCGCCAGCGTCGTCACCGGGCAGGAGCTGCGCGGCCGGCACAATCCGCAGATGGTCAACGCCCGTTCACGCGAAGCCGTCCGCACCGCTTTCCGCATCGCGCAGGACGCACTCGACTCGACCGGCGAGAAGGCGGTCATGCTCGATTGCTCGGGCACCGACTACGCCGCCGCGGGCATCGCTGCGATCAACTACGTCAACATGGACACCGGCAACGCCGGGCTCGGTTGGCGGCACCTGCGCGAAGTTTACACGAGCTACGCCTGTCATCTTTTCAAACATCACTGGGCGCTCTTGCAGCCGTCGTGCCTCGTCGTCGGCCTACCCGGCACTTTGGAAGAGGCCCGCATTCGCGCGACCGCGACTTTCATGGGCGCCGGTCATGTCGATCTCGGCGATGATCTCACGACATTACCCGAAGACCGTTGGTCCGTGCTGCTCGTGTCTCTGCCGCCCAATGATACGCCGGCCACGCCAATCGATCTGTTTGAACCGGTGGCCACCGGCACCCTCCCCTATCTCTCTTTGATCAAGGCCCAGCCGACCAAGTTGCCCGAGGTCGAAACTGATCCACAGGGCGCGTGTGTGTGGACCCTGCCGATGAAAACCGATTGGGACGAGTGGACGCTGGTTGCGTTGTTCAACTGGACGGAACCCACCGTCGAGCCCGGCTCAAACGCCAATCTCGCCAAACGCTTCCGCGTCGAATTTTCCCGTCTGGGTTTGCCCAAGACCGCCCGGCTCTGGGCCTACGAATTCTGGTCCGGCCAATTTCTCGGCACCGTGCCGCGCGCCGAAAAACCTGCCGGCACCTATCACCATCCGGGGGAGTTCGGTCATCCCGTGATGCAATCGCCCACCGGCACGCTCGATCTCGGTTTCCACGGACCGGCAGTCAAACTGCTCGTGTTGCGCAAACCGCGGACGCATCCCTGGCCGCTCGGCACCAGCTTTCACCAAAGCGGCGGACGCGAATTGAGCGCCGTGAAGTGGACGCCGAAAACCCGCATCCTTTCCGGCAAACTGCACCGGCCCAAAGGTGAAAGCGGTTACATCATGATCGCAGATCCGGGCAGCGACTCCGGCACGCACAAACTCCCCATCATTGCGACCAGTGACGTGACAGCCTGGTCGGTCAAGTTTTGACCGAGGCCCGCTGCAGACGCCACTGTCCCGGCGTGACACCTGCCACCGACTTGAACTGACGGTGGAAGAAATACACGTCGGTGTAGCCGAGCGATTCGGCAATCTGCTTCAGGCTCATGGAAGATTCCTCCATTAGCTGACGGGCCCGTTCGATCCGGGCGCGAATCACAAACGCGGATGGGCTCAGCCCGGTGAGCTCGTTAATGCGGCGGGCGGTTTGCGAAACCGACAAGCCGGCGCGCCGGGCCAGTTCAGTGACGGTCCAGCCACCACCGGGATTTTCACGCACGGCCAACAAGGCCGCGGCGAGACTCGTGCCTGCGGTGCGGGCGGGATGAAACTGCGCCGAATCGTGAATCTGCAGCAAGGCGAGCCGTAGGGCCAGGTCACGCTTCAGATTCCCCGCCTCCGTGTGCGCCGTGTGCCCCTCCACTATCTGCCGGGCCAGTGGCTCAAACGTCGCAAGGTCGTTCACGATCACCGGCACAGTCGGCAAAGTCAGCGAAGCCGGCGACAAAAGTCGGCCGCGCCCATCGAGAAAATCCGCATGCATATGAAACACCCGCAAACGACGTTTCGGATCGTGCAAAGCCGTGAGCGCGGAACCCGGAGGCAACAACAGGCAGGTGCCTGGCCCGAGCGGGAATTCGCGACCTTCCACCCAAGCCTGGCCCACCCCATCCAGCACCCACCACAGCAGATAATCGCTGAGCACATACGGCTTCAGTTCCCACACCGGCTCGCAGCGGACTATCCCGATAGGCATCCGCGGGGTGATCCCGCCTTTGGCCGCGACCGCCATCAGGTTTACTTGAGACATGCGCGATAAGTGCAAAATAATGCCCTATCCGTCTATATAAAACGTCCAGTGAATCTGGTATGGTATGCGTTGTGAGCACAAAGACCGCCAATATCTACCCCACCCTGCCCGCTCAACCTGACGCCGAGATGATCGAGCGTTACCGCGAAGATGGTTACCTCGCCTTTCTCAACGTCCTGACCCCGGAAGAGGTCAAGGCGGCGTCGGATGGCATCAACGAGCTCGTGCACAAATACGCGTTCAACGACGAGTTGACCGAGCATGTGCAGACCAAGAGCATGAGTGGTTCCCAGAACAGCGGCGGTCTGCTCTTCCGCAGCAAGACTTCCGACTTCCATTTCCAAGTTGAGAGCCAATACGTGGCACGGCCCGACCGGCTCGACGATTTGGCGGACAACATTCGGAAATTTCAGTCCTACGACATGGAGTTGCCGATCTACGACTACATCTCGCACAAACACCCGAAGTTACGTGCCCTGCTCGGGGCGATTCTCGGCGAAGATTATGCGCCTTACTCCAGCATGGCGCTGTGCAAGCCGGCCGGCATTGGCGCGGCAAAACCCTGGCATCAGGATCTCGCTTATTTCTCGGTCAACCGTTTCGACGGGGTCGCCGGTGTCTGGATTGCGCTCGACGAGGCCAAGGTCGACAACGGCTGCATGCACGTGATTCCCGGCGGCCATCGCACCGGACCACGCGAACATTATTGGTCGAAGGTGGATTGCGAAATCACCACCGGTGATGTCAATGCGCAGCAAGGTCTGCCCATCGAGCTGCCTCCGGGTGGACTGATGATTTTCGATGGCATGCTGCCGCACGAAACGCCGTCGAATCGCTCCAACCGCCGCCGCCGCGCCCTGCAGTTTCACTATCGCAGTGCCGCAACTCAGATCGTGCCGCGCGAGGAACACCGCGCAAAATTCACCGCTCCAGACGGCATGTTCATCGGTTGCGACTACTCGAAGTTCGAGGAAGCCAAGTGACGGTTGGCGGGATCAGCGATCCCGCCCCACAATCGAATCAGCGCGGCGGAAATACTTCGCGCAGCTTCTCCAAACGCGCAAGTCCGTCCCGCGTGTCTGGCAACAGGTAGGCGCCCTCGGTCCACTCATTCCACGCGTTGAGTGTCAGGATGCGCGGCGCCGCCGGATGGGCCGCAAAGTATTCACGGGCTGCGACCAATGCCTCGGCAAATTTATCCGGACCGTCGTCGACCAACACTGGCACCCAAGGATAGCCAAGGTTATCGAAGACCTCGGCGGGATTGCAGCGCGGCGTGGAATCAAAACCGGTGGTAACATTGATCACATAGGGCCGCGCACTGGGTTCGTGACGCTCGGTCCAAACCGCGATGTTCGCGGCCATCGCCTCGGTATACGGTGTCGCCGGAAAGGTCTTCTCGGTCAGGTTGAACCGATCGTGCCAGTTGTAATCGGTCACGCTGTCGATGCCGAGGGCGTCGCAGGAAACGCGCGGGTCCAACCCCTCGCCCAGCCGTTTCTGCATCGCGTTGAAATGGATTCCGGCATGACCGGCGGATGATCGGGTGTGAGTCGGGGGTTGCGGGCCTGCCGGGCGGCATTCGCGGCATGGTCCGTCGGGCGTTCGACGTGTCGGGTCAGATCAGGTCTGAAAAATTCCGCGGTAAGTCCGACCAGCCCGGTCAAGCCGAAGGCGGCAGCCAAAGTGCCGGCGGCAAATTTAAGGGCAAAACGGGCTTTGCGGAATTTTGGGCGGGGCATTCAGGACAGCGTTACTTGAGTTCTTCAGCCACCACCCGCAAGGCCGCCACCGCACGGGCATCCGGCGTGCATCCCAATCCGGGTGCCGTCGGCAATTTGATCACATCGTCCGTGGGCTTGAGTAGATCCCCGAACAAACTGTCGGCGAGAAATTGTGGGCCGTTGAGCGCACAAGGCCGGGCGATACCACTCCAGGCAAAAAGATGCAGGGCCCCGAGCAGGGAAAAATCCGGGTCGGTCAGACCCGAACCCAATACCGTGAGCCCTTTGGCACGCAATTGATTGACGATCTGCACGGAAGGCCAGAGTCCGGCATTGCGCGCTGGCTTCATCGCGATGCCATCCATCATGTCGAGGGCGATGAATTCCTCGGCCACTTCCGGACCGACAATCCCCTCGTCCATCAGCACCGGCAGCGCACCCTGTTTTTTCAAATCGCGATAACCGCGAATCCGCGTCGGCGCGAGTGGCGACTCCAACACGTCCACGCCGACATCGCGCAGCTTGGGTGCGATTGCCAATGCCTCGACCGGCGTGTAACCGGTATTGGCATCGGCCCAGAGAAATCCATCGGGCGCAAAAGCGCGCACTTTGCGGGCCAGTTCCAAATCATATTCGGCCGACTGTGGTGCACCCACCTTGATGTTGAAGTTGCGGTAGCCGCGGGCGCGGCCCTCCAGCATTTGCTGCTCCGCGTTCTCCAGCTTCGGCGAAGCGACGGTCCAGCTGAGGAGGATTTCTTCCCGGACGCTCGCAGGCTCACCAAAGAGTTGCCACGCCGGCACGCCGCGCTGTTTGCCGACGAGATCGTGACACGCGAGATCGATCGCCGCTTTGCACAAGGGCTGCCCGACCGAGAAGGCGGGTCGAATGGCCGTGTTCATCGCCGCATGCAGCCCCGCAAAATCCGCCGGGTCACGACCGAGCACCACTTCGGCCAGATAAAACTCCAACGTGGTCAGCACGCTCTCGACCGTTTCATAGGTCCAAGTCGGCACCGGCACGGACTGGCCCCAACCCGTCATCCCATTTTCATCGGTCAATCGCACCAAAACTGACGGCCGCCTAATCCGACCATCCGGGCCGGGTTTGAAAAATTTGAATTCGCCGGCAACCGCGTAATCGAAGCGACCTATCTCGACTCTTATGATGCGGCTCATGTTATCCAAATTGGCCACGGAGACGCGAAGACACCGAGTTGCCAATCCCCACTCCGTGTCTTGGTGCCTCCGTGGCTGATATTATTTTGATCAAATCGAATGCGGATTGAGCGCAGGGTTGCGTTGGAAACGTTCGTGGATGGAGCGGAGATAATCGTAGGAGCGCTTGGCCGTCAGATAGGCATCGCCGCCGAGATCATAGGCTTGGGAAACGATCGGGCCGGTGTAACCCTGCTGCCAAAGCAAACCGAGGTTGGCCGCGATATCGATGTTGCCATCGTCGATCGGGCGCGAGCGGAACGGGGTGGCGGGTTCACGCCAGCCGCTGAGCACGGCGTAGTAGCCGAGGGCTTCCATGCCGGGCTGCGCCATGAGTTCGTGGAAATCAGGTTCGCCTTGGTGAAAGAACGCGTGGAAAGCCGCGATGCCGGGCTTGATCGTCTTGGCCTCCGCCTCTTTCAGTGCGCGCAATTGCGCCGCCGAGGTATCGATCATGAACCAGATGTGGTTGTAGAGGTTGGCGCTGAGACCGAGCTGGGTCACGTGCGCGTCGATTTCGCGCAGCATGCGCACGGTGCGCTCCCAGTGCCGCGCCTCGGCCTTGGCGGAACCAGCCTCGCGATAGTCGGGCGTGCCGTTCTTTCCGGGATTGCTCGCGATGGTGTAATTGACGAAGGCCTTGGGACTCATCGCCGCGAGGCGGTCGATCATGCGTTTGGCGCGGGTGAGCTCAGCATCGAATTTGTCGTAGTCGTCATCGTTGATGCCCTTGGAAACGATATACATGCCGGTGGATTTGAGACCGCTGGCTTTGAATGCTGCCGTCGCCTCATCCCACGACTTGTCGTCATCCGGCTCCATCGGGTGGAACTCGTAGCCGTCGTAGCCGATGTCGGCGGCGATGGCCAAGCGCGTGCGGAACGGATAGTGCCGCCGGTGCATGGCGAAGTGGTTGTTAAACAGAATGAGCTGGTTGGGAATGGCCATGACGAAAAATTAAGCGGGAATGGTAACAGCCTGCTTCGTGCGGGCGGATTCAAGCAGAGCGTCAAAGATGCCGTGGATCTTCACGCTGTTCGCCATGGTGCCGGTGGTGGCGCGGTTTTCCTGGATGGCACCGGCGAGATCGAGCAGCGAGTGCATCAGTGTGTCATCCCAGCCCGGAGCGGCCTCGGGCAAGATCGTTTCTTTAATCTCTTCCGCCCCGACATAGGCGTAGTGGTGGAGTTGCTGCTTGTCGCCCATCGGCAGAAAGCAGAGATCGAGGCCGGCCTTGCGACCGCGGACTTCCACGTTGTGGCGGGCGGGTCCGTGTTCGGCGGCGCGGCGCTCCCAGTGAATCGTCAAGCCGTTGTCGCAAATGATCTCGGCCGCAAGTCGACCATCCACATCGAGGCAGGGCGGCACGCGCTCGGCGGTAAGCGGAAAGTAATTGCCCGTGGTGCCGAAGACCACGCGCGGTTGGAAAAGATCACCGAGGATAAAGGCCAGCCAATCGAGATCGTAGGGACCCCAGTCGAAGGAGATGCCGCCGCCGTTCTTGGCGGGCTCGTTGCGCCAGGCCGGAAACTTCGTGCCGACCTTGTAACCACCGGTCACCTGTTCGAAGTGCACGCGGTAAACTTCGCCGAGGTCACCGCCGGCGATCAGATCGCGGGCTTTGCGGGCGGTGCCGGTATTGTGATAGCGTGACGAACAGCAATTGACCTTGAGCTGCGGGAACTCGCGATTCACCGCCATGATATCGAGCACCTCCTGCCGGGTGAGGACGAAAGGCTTCTCGCAGCACACGTGTTTGCCGGCGCGCAGCGCATCGATCGTCATCGGCTTGTGCAGGAACGGCGGCGTGGCGATGTAAACCGCTTGGACCTCCGGGTCGGCCAGCAGCTGGTGGTAGTCGGCGTAGATGTTCGAGGTGCCGGCCGTTGCGGCCAGTTTCTGCGCCGCCTCCGGATTGACGTCGGCCACGGCCACGACTTTGGCCGGGCTGCCGGAATTGAGTTTTGATACGATCAGGTTGGCGATTACGCCCGCGCCGATGACGCCGAAACGAACTGGTTCCATGGGAAAATGTAGAGGGTTAGGGGAATGCCACGGAGTGAGAGCACTTCGCAGCCAACTAGCCTCCTATCGCTAAACATCATCACCCATCCCACGAGCGAAAACTGAACAAATCATACCCGACGATTTTCTACCTGTATATTCACGCAGACTACGACCCGGCTGGAACGGCGGTCGGTAGCCGCAGCGTGGGTTTCCAAACCCAGCGACTTTCAACCAGCACGACCCGGGGATAGGTCGGCAGCCCATGCTGGTTGGTTTGCAGGAGGGAGACGGCAAAATCCACCGCACTGGCCCCGAGCAAGTCGGATTGCTCGTCGATCCCGGCGACCGGACTCGCCTCTCCGTCGCGTGACAACACCGCAAACCCGATATCCTCGGGCACTTTCAGCCCAAGTTTTTTGAGGAGGGACAAGGGGCTGTCGGACGCCGCGAGGATGCAATCCGGCTGATACTGATCCAGCCACTGCGAAAAATTGGTCGGCGGGATCTCGGCGGTAAACAACGGCGGGATTCGCTCCGCCTCCGGCTGACGCATCTGATCCGCAAGATAAGCTCCGAGGGTATTCACATTCGTGCGGACATCCGCCTCGTGATACATCTGCAGCCCGATGCGCCGGTAACCGAGTTGGCGCAGTTCCCGCAGGGCCAGTTTCATCGAATAAGCCTGATTAAACGCCGCGCGATATGTTTTCGGAGTGATGATGGAATAACCGATCGCGACGGTAACGAACTGCTCCCAATCGAGCTCCATAAAATGATCGGGCAGCGGCATCAAGGGGGGCAGGACCAAACCGCGAATACCCCGGGCCTGCAAAAGGGCGGTCAGGCGTTTGCCCGACAATCCGCCGGCCCGCACATCAATCGGCTCCAGTTTAAAACCGAGATCCTTGGCCCGGGCCTCAGCTGCGAAGTGGGTCGCGCGTGATCGATGATTGGTCACATAATCCTTCGGCAAATCATAAGTGTGCAGATAACCAATCAACCCGGCGAAGCGACTTTGCTTCGAATGTCGGTAGGACGACAGGGCCGAGAGCATGGCATCCTGAACATAGCCCAATTTCTGGGCGGCCAACCGGATGGCATTGGCCGTTTCTGGCAAGATGCGTGGATCACCCCGAATGGCCAAGCCCACGGTCGTAAAGTGGTAACCGGTGGCCTTGGCGATATCACGAAGCGTCGGGCGGGCTTGCATGGTGGATGGCGAGACAGAGCAAAGCAGTCTGTGCGTGCAAGCCCGATTCTACGGGTAGAAAGAAGGCGGACGCGGATTTAGCCCCGGCAATTGGGTTATGGCTTGGGCCGGATGAGCAGCTGACCACTTCGGTTCAACGCGGCCTGCGCGGCAGCTGGACCCAGCCTTTGCCGCAAACTATCCCGGTTCGCTACCGACTCGGTATCACCGGAGCGGGCGGCAAGTTCAAACCAAGCCAGTGCCTCAACCGCATCCGCAGGAACGCCCTGACCATTGGCATAATACACGCCCAGTTGATATTGCGCGGCCACGTTCCCCTGCTCTGCCGCCCGGCGAAACCATTGTGCAGATTCAGCCATGTTTGGCGGCACGCCGGCTCTTTGTGCATAGATCACCCCGAGGTTCAGCTGGGCATCCACCCAACCTTGCTCCGCCGCCAACCGGAACCAGTGGATCGCTTGCGACCAATCCGGAGACATCAGACGATCATCGGAATAAAGGGCGCCCAAGTTGAACTGAGCGCTGGCCAAGCCCTGATCCGCCGCCTGTTGAAACCAGCCTCGGGCCGCGGTGAGATCCTGTGGCACGCCCCGACCGGTCAGGTAACAGGAACCCAGATAGTTCTGGGCGGAAGGGTTGCCGTAGTCTGCCTGCACCCGGGCTGCATCGACCGGCGTCGCCACTTGGCCGATCCGTCCTTCAGGATACACGACGGCCATGGGTCCATAATCGTCCAAATATTCCTTGTGCCAGTAATCACCCGTCGCCCGCCAAGTTTTCAGGTCGGTGAATTTGAGCTGATAACGGCGCATGCGAATCAGTTGGGCCGGGCGGTCCGGAAATGGATTCTCCTCAAAGAGCCCCGTAATCCGTGGATCCCGTTCGATGAGTTTAAGCGCGATCAAGGAGAAAGTGGAGGTGCGCTCCGGCAGGGATGCGATCACCTGTGCGGTCGCCTCAAAGCGCAGAAAGCGTGGGGCGATGAAATCGCAGATCTCATCCGTGGCTTGAGGGAAATTGGGATAACGGTAGGCGCGCCACGTCACCCCGCCATCGTTGGAACCGACAAATTCCACCCCATAGCGGTTGGGGGTGAATCCGGCGTAGAGCGTGTAGGCGTTCGCACTACGAAAAATCCGGAAGGACTGGCTCACTGGCCGATTCGTATCATCGGACAAATCGACGGTGCCGAGCGTGATGACGAGAAACACATCATAAATTGCCAAACCAAAATGCGCCCAGAGTGCACCGCGCAAAAGATAGGATTTCCAGCGCGCAATCGCCGGCCGCGTGGTGGCCCGAACCGCATTTGCCAGATAATCGCGCAATCGAGCCGGTCGCAGACGACCAGCCAGATTCTGCAACATCTGGTCATCCAGCAGCACCAAGCCCAGGCCCATGGCCGCAAAATTCAGCCAGCCGAAATTGGCCGTCAGTTGAATTCCCAGTTGAAAAATCGTCCAGACCACCAAGGCGAACCACCGGCCACGACGGCCGGCGAATATCATCAGCACGGGCGCGAGAATTTCGGCCGCAAACGTCAGCGCGATTTCCAACACATGGTAGGTATGCGACATCTGATGGTCGAAGTATCCGAGGATGGTCGGAAACGGCGCCGTCTCATACATGATGTCCATCGCCGTGAGATTCTGCCAATGCACATCGCCGGAGATGATCTTGAAGAGCCCCGACTCAAACATCACGCGGAAGAGCAGCCACCGCACCATGAACAAGGCGATGGGGCGTGGTGGCGCGTGCTGGCCCAATCCGGGCCGCAGACCACCGGGCGCATAGGGAATGCAGAGCAGCGCCACCTCGAGGATCAACTGATCCATCTGCGTCGAGGAGAAGATCGTGAAGACCGTGACGAAGGAGAGAAAGATGATCCAGCAAGCGGTCAGGGCCCAACGCGGAGCGATATTCAGCACCACCGCCACCGCCGCGGCCAGACCGGTCCAACTGAGCAGCGTGAACATCCCCGCCCCGCTGTTGATCCAGAGCAAACTCGGGGCCCGAAAAAACGCCGTGATCGCATCCGGAAATACCGCCCGCAAATGCTGCAGCAACGCGGAGGCGGGCACGATCCCATCGGGACCAATGAGTGCCTGCCCTTCCCGCACGATATTCCAAAAAGCGAAAACATAGACCAACCCGACGGCACGCAGCACCAACCAGCGCGGCCAGAGATGGGTGGCTTCACCACCCAATCCGGCGAACTCCCCCGCCTGCCGCCACAATGCCTGAACAACTCGCCGGGGTGGATTCATAGCCGTTTCATTTGATGACCGGGACATGGTGGGGTGAATCACGCGGGCGTGTTCAACCCCAGCCTAGATAATCGCGAAACGGAAAGTCACGACTTTCGCCAACTGCCCGATGGGTTAATTTTGCAATTCCGGCTGCTCGCCCAAGGGACCATCACTTTCTATGAGCGAGGCAATGGGTTCCGCCGAAGCCACTGTGGCCACGACTTTGAACAAATCCCCGCGGCGGTCCAACCGCGGCGTTACGGTGCCGGCGGTCTGTATCGCTCCCGCGGTATCGATACCGACCTGACTTGGACCCCGAACAGCAACCTCCAGATGGTGTTCAACTACAAACACTCGCTGGAAGCCAACATTGTCTCGGATCCTTCGGTCAACCCGAACACTCCCGGCACGCTGGATTACCAGAAGAAGTTCCTCCGGCCGCTCTCCCAAGCTCCGGAGAATCGCTTCAACTTGGTAAGCAAATACAACTTCGACTCCGGCTCGCTGAAGAATGTCAGCGTCGGTGCGGCGGTGCGTTATAATTCAACTTATTCCATCACCAATGCGGGCACCTATGATCTGTGGGCTCCGGCCGAAACGCTCTTCGATTTCTTTGTGAGCTACCGGACCAAACTCATGGGCATCCCCGCTGAGTTGAAGTTCAACATGAACAACGTCACCGATGAGCGAAACGACTACACGTGGGGTGATGGTCGCACCTACTTCGGCACGGTGAAGTTCAGCTTCTGATTTGGGGTTCTTGGTTTGTCAAAAACCCGGGTGGCTTTTCCACCCGGGTTTTTGTGTCCGGACCAAATGCGGTGCCTTCGCGATCAGTCGCGCGACAAGCGCAGGCTGATAATTTCGTAAGGCTCGTAATTCAGAGTGCGGCCCCGCAGCGGCTGGCTCATCGATTCACCCAGCAGGTTGATTTTTTGGGCACGCCAGCCCGCGGCCAGTTTTAATTTCGTCGAACCGCGCTGGCCGCTCACTTCATGCAGGCGGAGAACCCAACTCTGCTGACCAGCAGAGCGGCCCTCGGGCTTGGCCCAGTGCGGGATGAGGGTTTCGCCCCCCTCCAGACCTTGGAACGCCGCCGCCATCGGTTTGCCGCGATAAGTGACGGGGTGAGTAAACAAGGTTTCCGTCAATACCGCCGGTTGCTCGGCCCGCAGGGCCGTCGCATCGTATGAGCCGATCGCGAGTTCGATCACATGCCGGCCCAGATCGGTGTAGATGGTGGACGGTTTCGGCAAACGGCTGAGATGCACCGGATACGCCTTGGCGTGTTCTTCAAAGCCAACGTGACGCGGTGTGCGCAAAAGCGTAACCCCCAGATTGCCGTCGCGGCAGCTAAGCCCGTATTTCGCCGCGGTGACGACAAACAAACCGGCGCGTTCTCCTTCGTCACTGACCGTGGCCCAACGACTCATCGGCCATTCCCACATTGCCTCGACTTCGCGAGAAGTGGCCAATTGCGGCCGCAACACGCTGCCGAACGGGGTGCCACAACGCACTTCGCGGCCGCGATAGTTCGTGGGGAAATGCAGCTTCAACAACGCATCCGGCTCCTGCCAGTCCAGTTCCACAGTCAAGCGCAGCACGCTGCCACCGGGTTCCAACCCATAACGAATCGACGCAGTGCTCGCCGCCCCTATTTTGCGTGTAACCGTGAGACCGGATTTGTCCGCCACGATCTGCGCCGGACCACGCGCCGGTTGGCCCAACGACAACGATGGCCGATCAATATCCCAGGGCCCGAAGTTGGCCGGCTGCTCGGGATACACCACCAATTCACCAGCGCGCGGCGCCAGTTCCACCTTGGCCCCCGCCACGGTCAGCGCCGCCAAGTTGCCGCGCGCATCCAGTCGCGCCTCGACGATTCCATTGCTCACGGTGCGGCCCTGGACGACTACCGCCGTAACCTCTTTCACCACCGCGTCGGCGATGCTTACTCCCGAAAGCGGTGGTAATTCCAACAACTTCCCGCCCACCACGGTGCGTCGTGTGACCGGCAGCGGATTAAAAACACAGCGTTCGCCCTTGGCCGTGGTCAGAGCCTGCGCTGCCTGCGCGCTTTGCTCACGAGTAAGCTTCGCCAATTCAGGCAGCCCTTCAGCGTAGACCTCGGGAATCGAACTGCCCGGAATGTAATCATGGAACTGCGCGAAGACCATGCGCCGCCAGGCGTGGTCGAGGCCGGCATCAGGTTTGCGACCCAAGACCACCAAGGCTGCCTCTCGCAATTGAAGGGCCTGCTCTAATTCGCGGAAGCGTGCCTTGACCGCGCTTTGGGTGGTGAAGGTGCCGCGGTGATATTCGAGATAAATTTCGCCGTCGAGTGCCGGCAGTTTGGCGCTTTTTTCCGCCAGCCGATCGAAGAACGCCTCGGGTTGATCCCACTCGAGTTCGGGCAGTCCGCGCAGGGCGGTGAGCCGCCGGGCGCGTTCGCACATCTCATCGCTGGGACCGCCGCCACCGTCACCCCAGCCGTTCGGCATCAGGGCCTCGTCGTGGATATCACCCTGCTGGTTTTGATTGGCCACGGCACGCAGTTGTTCAACGGACACCGTGTTGTTGAATTGCACGCCTTGAGTCACATGACTGACCACCGCGTGACCGCCGGCGCCGCGCCAGACAAAGCTGGAATGCGGAAACCGATTGACCGTGTTCCAAGTGGTCTTGGTCGTGAAAAAATAATCCACCCCGCTCAGTTTCATCAACTGGGGCAGGCACGCGCTGAAACCGAACAGGTCCGGCAACCACAGGATACGCGAACGGCGACCCGAAAGTTTTTGAAACCCCTTCTGCCCGAGGATGAAGCTGCGGGCGAGCCCTTCGCCACAGGCCACATGCGAATCACTTTCCACATACATGCCACCGGTCGCTTCCCATTGGCCGGAACGCAACCGCGTCCGCACCGCCCGCATCAGTTCGGGTGAACGCCGCGCCACGGCCTCGTAGCTGGCGGGCTGCGAGTAGGCGAAACGAAACTCCGGATAACGCGCCATCAAGCGGTTGGCATTCGCGAAAGTGTGCACCGCCTTGCCTTCGCCAGTTTGTTCGTTCCAGAGCCAGACCAGATCGAGATGCGAATGTCCGGTGAGCGCGGCCCGACTCAAGGGTGCAGCATCGCGGGCCGTTGCATAGACGTTAACCAGTGCCTGGCGCAATGCGCCCACTCCGTCGGTATCAAACGCATCGAGCGCGGTATCGAGCCCGCGCAGCAGTCGGCGGTAAAGCGGCGATACCTCCGTCAAGGGCGGTTGCACGGTCTGACTGAACAGTTCGCGCGGCACGCCGGGAAATTCACGCGCGCGCAGATCGAGCATGTAATCATACAGGCAGTTCAGATCGTGATAAGCGTGCCAAGCCTCGTCATCCCGCTGTAACAATTGCGCCCCACGGAAAACATTACCCTCAGCACCGAGGCCTTTCGCATCCGGATGCCAGATTGCGGCCTGCACACACAGGCTCTCCACCCAGACTTCACGCGTGCCGACGGGCAGTTCACAATACCGATGCGCCACATCGAATCCGAAATACGGCACCCCATTGATATGCAGGGTCGCCTCGCCCTGCTCGTCCCAGTGTAGCCAGCGCGCAGACCCGGCGGGAATTTTTACGCGGCACCACCGTTGATCATACAACTGCCCCCAACTCTCGCCAGCCAGCACCGGTTTACGCGGCAGCTTTTTCGCGAGAGTCAAAGAGATGTGATCGGGTCGCGTGGCGGTGGCCTCCACCCGCACAGGTTGCGGGTTACCCCAAATTATTTCGGCCAGACGGGCTACGCCGCGCTGGGTTCGTAACGGGGTGAGCTGAACCAGAGGGTTGATCGGCAACATGGGCGACGACTTTCGATTTACTTCATTGGTGCGGCAATCCCGATCTCCAAGACCAACGCGCTTCTCAGCCAACTTCGTGGGATAAAATAATCCCGGCGGATACAACACATACGATGACCCTTCATTAATTACTTATATGAACTGGGCCTGTTAGTCTGACGTAGCACGGGACGTTTTATCGGGTATTTTTAATTGATTTCGTTGTTTATAAATAACTTATACAATTCATTTTCAATCCAGTTTACTTGCACAATAGGACCCTCATTCCTCCGTCTAAATAAATATATGTAGTGCGTGTAACTGATCAGCGTCACTGCGACGTCTGTTACTCCGACCGAAATTCTCATCTCACCCATGTCCGCCATCAAGGCCCCCTCACCTACCGGTAGTGAAGTAAAACCACGTGATATCACGGCGCTTACCCGTGCATGGGTGCAACAGATCGTGATTGCCCAGTGGGGTCGCACTTATGCCGAAGCCTTGAAAGGGGTCTGCACCCAGGCATTCCCCAAGAAGGAAATCGTGCTGTGCTGCACGACCGGCGAGGCCGTGCTCGATACCCTGCGGCAACGGCCCACGGACGTCCTGCTGTTGGCCCTCACCTTTCCGGATATGGATGGGTTGGATCTGCTCCGTTACATCGCCGAGGAAAAACTGGCCACCCGGGTGCTGGTAGCCTCGCACCAAAGCCAGGAACACTCCCTGCAAGCCCTCCGTCAGTCCCGGTTCGATGGATTGATCGACACCCAAGACGAAAGCGCGGATGCGCTGATTCGGGCACTGCACTTGGTGGCGGCGGGGGAGCCCTATATCAGCCCGACCCTCCGGTCCCAGATCATCACTCGCACCCCCACGGGTATTTTGGCCCAGAAACTCACCCCGGCCGAAATCCACGTGCTGGCGGAAATCGGCGACGGTAGTAATAATCAGGAAGCCGCCCTCCGCTTGGGCCTGACCGATTCCACCGTGCAAACCCACCGGCGTAATATTATGCGCAAACTGGGCATCACCAGCAGTGCCAAGCTGGTTTTGGAGGCCGTCCGGCTGGGCATGGTGCGTGTGACCACCAACGGAAACATCATCCGGCCCGGTTTTCATAAATTTACCGCTAAAGTGCTGTCCTAGGGACCGTGGGTCGATCGACCCATGGACCGGGCTACTTTAAATTGGGTAGCCGACGCTGTATCCCTCCAGGGGCAAAGCAGGCATTATGGTCCCGCTTTGCCACCCCCCCTCCACTCTCAGTCTTTCTCTGTGTCCGCGTCGCTGCTCATTTCAGAACGCATCTGCTTGGTTATTGATTTCGCCAACGGATACCACCGGGGGGTGGTTTGTTCCCGGATTGGTCGGCAGCGGACACAGAGATCCCTTTCCCCCTTCAGCGCATAGCGCTGATCCCCCCTCAAACCCTTTGGGCCCGGCTCTCTGCCGGACCAAACAAAAAACACCAAAACCATGAACCAACAAACCAGCTACCTAGCTCCAGCGACCAAGCGATACTTGGCCGCTTGCTTGGCTGCATTGTTTGCCTTGTCCTCCGCCCCAGC
>JAURHD010000024.1 GCA_030833445.1 Cephaloticoccus sp.
GTCGAGTTGGACCGCTTTGGTGGGGCGGTGGAAAGGGCCCGATGGTTTACCCTGATCGAACCAACTCGGGCGGGTGGCCCTGCATACGTGGATACCCAGGGCATAGGCGTGCCGGCGACTTCAACGGGATGAGTTCCGGAACAGGCCGGATGCACCATTAAACCGTCCCGGTAAATTGGTCCGCCCATCCGCCGTGGGCTCCGTTTATCAAAGTTTCGTGTAACTTTTCCCGTATTTGGGTGTTGTTGGTGCATGCCCGTGAACAGTCTGCGTCTCTGTATCCCCAACGTCGTGCCACGGCGATTCGTCGCTAAAAGTCCGGTTTTGGTCGCGGAGAAGTTTTCAAATACACGGGTAGCTGTTCATTCCAGCCTTGTTCGTAGTAATCAGTTGTTGTGTTGTGGAGGGGCCTGGGCCCCTCCACAGTTTTTTATAACGAGCAAGGGTCTCCAACGGTCGTTTTCTTCGGAAAACGTGAATGATTCTGCCAAGCTTATCTTCAACTGAGTCCTATGAACCAACCTGCTTCTGCCAAATCCTCCGCTCCCCGCCGCAAGTCCAAGAAAAAATGGATTATCATCGGCGGCACTGTTTTGTTGGTCGCCCTCGTGGCGATTGGCATGTCCCGCCGCAAGAAAGATACGGGAATCTCGGTCACTACCGAAAAAGCCATTATCAAGACGATCACCCAAGTGGTCACGGCCACCGGCAAGGTGCAGCCTGAGATTGAGGTGAAAATTTCCCCCGAAGTCGCCGGCGAAATCGTCGAAATGCCGGTCAAGGAAGGCGACCTCGTCAAAAAGGGCGACTTGCTCCTCAAGATCAAACCCGACTTTTATCAGGCTCAATTTGAGCAGCAGGAAGCGGCGCTCCTTTCGGCCAAAGCCGCCAGCGTGTTGAGCAAGGCGCACCTGGACAAGGCCCAGCAGGATTACCAGCAGGCCAAGGATCTCTACGCCCAAAAGCTGATTTCCGATTCCGATATTCTTAATGCCAAGACCAACTTCGATGTGGCCACCGCCGATTTTGATTCATCGCAAGCGCAGATCCGGCGCACCGAGGGTTCGGTTTCCCAAGCCGCCGATCAGTTGAGCAAGACCACGATTTATGCGCCAATGGATGGCACGATCAGCTCACTCACCAGTGAGATTGGCGAACGCGTCGTCGGCACCGGTCAATTCGCCGGCACCGAAATCATGCGGGTGGCCGACCTCAGCAACATGGAAGTGCGGGTCAAGGTTAACGAGAACGACATTGTGAACGTTAAGGCCATGGATCCCACCATCATCAGCATTGATGCCCTGCCTAATGTGAAATTTAGCGGCAAGGTGCGCGAGATCAGCGCGTCATCGCAAAACGCCACTTCCGAGATCTCGGCGCAAAGCTCTTCTTCGGATGAAGTCGCCAACTTTTTGGTTAAAATCAGCATCAGTGACCGGGATCCCCGTCTCCGTCCCGGGATGAGTGCCACTTCCGACATTCAGACCCATACGGTGGAAAACGTTATCGCCGTGCCGATCCAAAGCGTCACCGTGCGCGCGGATGGCGGCAAAACCGTCGAGGATTTGCAGGCTGAAAAGAGCAAGGCGGCCCGCGAACGTTCTGGCAATGATCTAGAAGTGAGTGATGACAAGGACACCGCCCGCCGCAGCCGCGAGCAACTTGAGCGCGTCGTATTTTTGGTCGATGGCACCAAGGTGAAAATGCAGAAGGTGGAAACAGGTATCGCCGACAACACCCACATTGAAATCAAATCCGGCCTCAAGGACGGGGACGAAGTGGTGTCGGGCAGCTATGCCGCGATCAGCCGTCGTCTGAAAGACGGCGCGGATATCTCGGTTGAACAGCCCAAGAAGGGTAAACCGTGAGTCATCTGAGCCGCCGACCCAGCCTTATTTCATTCACATCATGATCTCCTCCGCTGCTCCGACCGCCGCCCGTGTCGTCCGGCCCAAGGGACCGCTCGTCATCGAGATCGAGGGTGTGTCCAAAGAATACATAATGGGCTCCGAGGTTATCCACGCCTTGCGGGGCGTGGACCTGAAGATATTCCGCAACGAGTATCTGGCGATCATGGGTCCTTCCGGCAGTGGCAAGTCCACGTTGATGAATATGCTGGGTTGTCTGGATACGCCCACGGCCGGACATTACGAGTTCAACGGTAAGGACGT
Source organism: Cephaloticoccus sp. (assembly GCA_030833445.1). Taxonomy (GTDB): domain Bacteria; phylum Verrucomicrobiota; class Verrucomicrobiia; order Opitutales; family Opitutaceae; genus Cephaloticoccus. The sequence goes on from JAURHD010000024.1 coordinate 2,172, forward strand.
GGCGGCCATGATAGATGATGAGCTGGCCGAGATTCGGAATCGTGAAATCGGTTTCGTCTTCCAGACCTTCAATCTGCTCCCGCGGGCCACGGCACTTAGCAACGTCGAACTGCCCCTGATTTATGCCGGCTACTCACCATCCGAACGCCGAGACCGGGCGATCGAGGTGCTCGAAAATGTCGGCTTGGGCAATCGCATGCACCACAAGCCAAACGAGCTTTCCGGTGGCCAACGCCAACGGGTGGCCGTCGCCCGGGCTCTGGTCAATCGCCCTTCGATCATCCTGGCCGATGAACCGACGGGTAATCTCGATTCCAAAACCGGCATGGAGATCATGGCGCTGTTCGAGGACCTCTACGAGCAGGGCAACACGATCATTGTGGTAACCCACGAGGAAGACATTGCGCGGCATGCCCGCCGCATCGTTCGACTGCGGGACGGCCTGATTGAGAGCGACGGTCCCGTCGAGTGAACCTACCCCTATGTTTCGTCTAATCTATGAGTTTACCGAAAGTTTCCGTATCGCGTTTGCCCAGATCCGGGCGAACAAGATGCGTTCGGTGCTGACCGCTCTGGGTGTCATTATCGGCATTGTGGCTGTGACCCTGATGGGCACAGCGATCAATGGCATTGACCGTGGATTTGAGAACAGTCTGGCGATGTTGGGCGACGATGTGCTTTACGTTCAGAAGTGGCCTTGGCGCAATGTCGACGATTGGTGGAACTACCGCAATCGTCCGGCCGTTCGGCCGGAGCAAGCGGATACGCTTAACCGGATTATCGAGACGACCCCGAATTCTCAACTGGAGGTGGCCGTGCCCGTGGTGGGCAGCGGAGCCGGAATAAAAGCCGGGACCCAACAACTCAGTGGAGTCTTCGTATTTGGCACCACGCACAACTACTCACGACTGATGTCGGCTGATTTTACCGATGGTCGCCTGTTTAATGAAACCGAATCCGCCGGTGGCCGCCAAGTCGCCGTTTTGGGCGCTGATGTTGCCCAAGCGCTGTTTCCCTCGGTGCCGGCCATCGACCAAACTGTCCTGATCAAGGGGCAGCCTTTCACGGTGATCGGCGTGCTGGCGAAGCAAGGATCCTTCCTTGGGCTTTTCAGCTTTGATGCCCAAGTAATCATGCCGCTCAACGCTTACCGGAAGTATTTTGGCATCCATAGCAATAATTCCCAACTGCGCGTCAAGGTTCGGGACAAAAATCAGATGGGAGAAGCAGTGGACGAGTTGACCGGGTCCATGCGTCGCGCGCGCGGCCAGTTGCCGGGTGAACGGGATAATTTTTCCATCAATCAACAACAGGCCTTCCGTGATCAGTTGGATCCGATCAAGAAGGGCATAGCCATGGCCGGCCTGTTTATCACCGGACTTGCTCTCTTCGTCGGCGCAATCGGCATCATGAACATCACCTTTGTCAGCGTTAAGGAACGCACCAAGGAAATTGGCACCCGCAAGGCATTGGGTGCCCGCCGCCGCACCATCCTGCTGCAATTTCTCATTGAGGCGGTTTCCATTTGTCTGATTGGTGGTGTCGTGGGTCTGGCCCTGACCTTTGGTCTTTGCATGGGGATCAAGGCCGCCATGCCCAGCTTGCCCGTGGTGTTTTCAATCAGCCTGGTCAACATCAGTATGATCGTGGCGGTGGTGACTGGGATTGTCTCGGGTTTTGCCCCCGCGTGGGGCGCCTCGCGTTTGGATCCGGTGGTCGCACTCCGCTACGAATAATCTGCCATGCTAAAAGAAATTCTCAGAATGGCTTTCAGTTCACTGGGTGTGAACAAGCTGCGTTCGTTCCTGACGATGTCTGGCATCACCATCGGGGTCTTTTCCGTGATTGGCGTGATGACGGTGGTCTCCGCCCTACGCGGCTCCATTGAATCGGGTTTGAACATGCTTGGGACGAATGCGTTTCAATTCCAGAAATTCCCCACCGGGTTTAACAACGGCAACAACCGCAAATACCGGTTGCGCCGGAACATCACGCTGAACGAGGGCCAGCGCTACCAACGGTTGATGGAGGGCACGGCCGAGGTGATTAGTCTGGAGCTTTATGATTTCGGCAGCATCGCCCAAGCGACCTATCTGAATCGCAAATCCACCCCGGGCATCACGTTTGGCGGTGGCAACCAATATTATCTCGCGGCCAATTCCTATGCGGTCGATATCGGCCGTAATTTCACGGAGGCCGAGGTCGAGCTCGGTCGCCCGGTGGCGCTCATTGGTTTCAGCATCAACAAGGCACTCTTCCCGACCGAATCTGGCATCGGCAAGGTGATCAAGGTGCGCGGCCGCACCTACACGGTGATCGGCACGCTGGCTGAGCGCGGCTCCTCTTTCGGTAGCGGTCAGGACGATATCGTCATCGTGCCCATCACTCGTTTTGCGATGGAGTTTGGCAACGAGCGACAGTCACTGAAGATTGCGACCCAGGCTTTTTCCCAAGAGGTTTATTACGAAACCATCGACAAGGCGATCACCGCCCTGCGCATTGCCCGTGGATTGAAGCCGGAAGATGAAAATGATTTTGAGCTCTTCTCCAATGAATCACTGGTCGCACAGTTTGCCAAAGTGGCCAACGCGGTCAGTTCCGGTGCGTTTGTGATCAGTGCCATTGCGCTCTTGGCCGCTGGAGTCGGCATCATGAACATCATGCTCGTCAGCGTGACTGAGCGCACGAAGGAGATCGGCATCCGCAAATCGATCGGCGCACGCAAGAACAGTATCCTTACCCAATTCCTGATCGAGTCGGTGGTCATTTCCCTGGCGGGAGGCGTGGCGGGTATCATCCTTGGGGTCATCGCCGGCAATGGGCTCGCCATCATGATGAGTGCGGCGATCATTTTCCCTTGGACTTGGGCCGTCATCGGTTTGTTGGTCTGCAGCGGGATTGGCGTGGGCTTTGGCTTTTATCCCGCACTAAAGGCTGCCTCGCTGGATCCGATCGAGGCCTTGCGGTTCGAGTAATCGCGTTTACTGCCCGCAAAAAAAGCAGCGCAGAAATCAATCTGCGCTGCCGGATAGTTAATTTGGAATTTTTCAGGCGGCGGGCGCCGGGGCAGATGAACCTTGGTAGGTGGCATCGCCGAATCCGAGGATCGGATAGAAAATAAATCCCAACAGGGCCAATCCAATACCAAAGCCGGTGCCTTTGCCAAAGGCCTTGGCCACATCAATCGCCACAATGAAGCCCATGACAATGTTTACCAACGGGATGATAAAAAGCAGTAACCACCAACCGGGGCGACCGGCCGTTTTTATCAGCACATAGAGGTTGAAAATTGGGATGATGGCGGCCCAACCGGGCTGACCGGCTTTAGTGAAAGTTTTCCAGACACCAGCGAAAACAAATACGATGATAGCTAGATAGAGCAGCGAAACAATTATGGAAAGCATAAGGCAGGGTAGTTTAGTTGGAGGGGGGAATACCGGGGAACCCGGATTAACTGAGACATAGGCCATTTGCCTGATGGGACAAGGTTTGAAAACGATCTCGTCCCGCTTGAATGCCCGGGGTTAAGCTGCCGGCATGGGTAAAATCTTTGACGAAATCAGCACTGAGATGCGTGAGTGGATTTCAGCGCAGAAGCTCTTTTTTGTCAGCACCGCCCCATTGGATGCGACGGGTCATATCAACTGTTCACCCAAGGGTGGGGATGCCTTCAGGGTGCTGGGTCCCCATGAAGTGGCCTATGCCGATCAGACCGGTAGTGGCATCGAAACCGTGGCCCATCTCAGGGAAAACGGCCGGATTGTGATTATGTTCTGCGCCTTTGAAGGTGGGCCGAAGATCGTTCGGTTGCATGGGCAGGGCGATGTGATTGAACCCGGTGAACCGGATTTCGCAGGATTGCAGTCGCGGTTTCCCAAATTGATTGGGGTGCGGGCCTTTATCCGGGTGCGCGTAACCCGAATCGCCGACTCCTGCGGATTTGCCGTGCCGCTTTATGCGTTTGTGGCACCACGAGATGTGCTCGATCGGCACTGCGAGAAGTTGGGGCCGGAAGGACTCGCTGAGTATCGGGTCAAAAAGAACCGGGCGAGCATCGACGGACTGCCGGGACTCAAGTCAGTCTCAAACTAAACTCAGCCGCGGCGGATTTCAGACCCGTGAAAACGGATCTGGATGCGGAAGACCTTTTTGGTCCGGCAACTGATCTGCCCGGTGTTAAGATCGACCTTTTCCGGCACCTCAATCCGATGGAGATCGACGGTAGCGTGATAACCGCGTTCGGAAAATACATCGATCAACATGGCCAAGGCATGCGGATCATCCAGCGTGGTGTCCTCGGTATTGATGTGCGCGGTGCCTGAAATCGCATGGCGCAACACGATCGGCATGATCTTGTGCTCAATGAAACCGACGACCTTGGCGAACAGCTCCGGGTTATCGATTTCATAGCCATCCAGTCGTTTCACCAGTTCTTGGCGGGCGTGCACGATGATTTCGCTGGCGACCGGCACGCCGCGCAGTCGATCCACGGTCTTGGGGTCGAGTTCGAGGGTGCTCTGGTAGTCGAGCTCCGCCGTGATGTTTTGCTCAACATCGGCGAAAGTGCCCTCAGCGTTGATGAAGTGATAATGGAAAATTTCCTTCAGCGATTGCAGGGCGTCCCAAGTCTGTTCCTTGAACACCCGGTAGCGCCGTTGCGCGAGTGCCTCATCGTGATCAGTGGCGCGATCTTCCCACAAGGTGCCGACTCCGGTGCGCAAGACTTCCTCATTGTGCAGTCGGGTTTCGCGGCCGCGTTTCAGCTGACGGGCGATGGATTCCTTCTCATCCACGAACAGAACCATGATGTGGATGGTCGGCTGACGAAAATGGATGCCCAGCGGAGTCCCGTAATATTCCCGGCGTAACTGCAGCATCTTGTCCACCAGCATTTTGAGACACTCCACTTGGACGCGGGTTCGGGGGAACCCATCCAGGATCACTCCGTCGCGATAAGCGGGTTTCATCAACTCCCGCAATAGCAGACCCATTACCTCGCGATCGCCGACCATGGCTCCGGCATCCTTGAGACGCTTGGCCTCGGGGGAATCGAGCAGCGCACTAATGACAACCGGCGGGCAGGTCAGGCCGCGGGCCTTGGTGATAAAAGCGGTATTCGTGCCTTTGCCTGCACCCGGGGCGCCACCCAGTAGAATAATTTCCTTGGGGAAGCGCAGGTTTTCGCGACCGATATCTTCTTCAATGTCCACCCATGCGGATTGGAAAATCAAATGGGCATCCTTGATTTCCAGATCGGTAAGTTTGCTGTTGGCGGCGCCCGGTTTAACTTCCGGTCGTTTGGTGTCGGCTGGTGGCATGGCTTGGAGTTATGTGGTCACTTAGAAGGGGATGGGGAATGAGTCCATCCCAGAAACCCCGTGGGGGTAAGTAAAATCAGAATTACTTGGGTGGGGTTCCCCAGAGGCGTTGGAACCTGTGAGGACATGGCTTGTCCTGATTCAGGTCAATCCCTGTGACCTATGTCGCAGGATTGTTAGTTGAAGCTGGACCTGACGGGGCTGCCTCACGGTGGCCCCGTCTTGCCTACCGGCCTGATTGCCCTCACACATTATTTATGAGCAAAAAAATCTTCCCCATTATCCTCATTATTGTGGGGATCCTGATCATCGTGCAGGGCACGCGACGGGAGGATTCCGTGGTCGGCATGGCGGATAGTGTCGGGACTAGCGTGGCCAACACGTGGGACGGTGAAGCCCGTCAACCTGAACACATCTGGTATTATGTGGGTGGGGGCGTGCTCATCCTGGCCGGACTGTTTGGCTCTGTCCGGCGTAAAGCTTCCTAATTATCCAGTCGGGGCTGTCTGGGTTTACAGCTTGCGGTGAATCACCTGCGGTGTGGCGTCCATTTGTCCACGCGTAACGCCAAGTTGATTGAGTAGTTTCAGTTCACGCCAGAGTTCACTGCCATTCAGCTCACCCCGCAGCAAACGCTGATAGCTTTCCAGGGTGCGGGTGACTTCGGCGCCGGTTTCATTGATAAACTCGACCCGGAACGTGCGCGCCCCGAGATCGACCAGGCGTTGCGCGTATTCGGCGCCGGTCTGGGCCCGATTATTGAACACCGTATTCCGGCATCCCGCATCGGCGCGCAGCGGTAATTCCGCGCCCACCCGGTCACGCAGGGCGACCCGGTGTTTGTCACAGGGTCGGCCACAGTCGCGGTAATCTTTGCCGGATGATAGAAAGGCACAGAACACGCAATGCTCCATATGGAACATGGGCATGTGCTGATGAATCGTGATATCGAACCACGTTCCCGGTGCGTCACGCAGCAACGCTTCCAGCTGACCGATATTCAGATCGTAGCTCGCGGTGACCCGTTCGAGTCCGTAGTGCTGTAAAAAATACTCTGCAGTCAGGGGATTCGCGACATTCAACGAGAAATCACCGCGTTTGCGATCCGCGGCAAAAAACTTGAGGTGCTCATGATGGCGCACCAGATAGCCATCAGCCTCGCTGGAACGCACTTGTTTTAGGATCCACTCTTCCCCGGGTTTGAAGATTCGTGGCGGGGCTACCCAGATGGAAGAACCCTCGCGGTCATTTCCCTGCAATTCGCGAAATTGCGTGACGGATTCCCGATAGTGTTTGGGATTCTCAAACTCGCAATAAATGGTCCGGATACCGGTCTGCCAAGCCGGGTTGAGTTGATCGAGACTGCGTATGACCGCGATAATCTCCGGGTCGATAGTGGTCTTGGGCGTGGCTGATACCGCGGAAGTTGTCGTCAGAGCTTTTGCCTGCAAGGTCCAGCGTTTGGGCACTGCGCGCAGGCTGTCCAACGTCTCGACGATTTCACGCCGCATTCGGTTGAGTTCGCTGACCGGGATGATGACCGCGCCCTCAAGTTGATTATCCAGTTCGCCGAGTTTGAATGGAGTTCCACCCAACCGCCCAATCTGGTCGCGCAGGCGTTCTGTCGTAAGTGGATGGTTATCCGCCTTGCTTAAAGGCAGGGTCGAATCGAGCCGGGTAACATGACCCTCATTATCATTGGCAATGAGGGTTAGCGGAGTGCCTGGGCGGCCATGAACTTCGAAGTCGATGGCTCGTTGAAACCGGATTTTGTCACCCGCGAAAGTGGAGCGCACTTCACGATCAAGGGCGGGGTCATTGGTCTTCCAAATGCGCTGGCCGGGCCGCACCCGATTGAAATTGATGTCGCCATGGCCGAAACGCATGACCGTCTCACGGGCATGCGATTCGATTTGGTAAATGCGCCCGCCTTCCTCACCCGCGGCCGGGTTACCGTCGTCAAATACAATGCCATCGCCGGGTTTGGCCGAAGACGTAAGAGTGGCGTGCACGGACTCGCCCCGCACCTGGGTGACTTTGCCGAGATAGACGCCGCGCTTGGTGCCGAACCGACCGTGCGCCAGCTCCTGATTATTGATCCCGCGAAACCAACCGGTGTAGAGGCCACGCGAAAAACTCATCTCCAACTCGTAACGCGCCCGGGGCTCATCGAAGGCGGGAATCGGCTCTCCTGTAATTTCTGCCATGACCTTATCAAGAGCCTGCCTGTAAGTGCGGGTTATACTCGCAACGTATTCTGGGGCCTTAAGACGGCCTTCAATTTTCAACGAGGCCACCCCGGCCTTCACTAGCTCGGGCAACACGGCCAGCCCTGACAGATCTTGCGGGCTCAGCAGATATTGGCGGTCGCCCAGATCAATTTTTTGCCCATCTGAGATCAGCTCATAGGGCAACCGACAGGCTTGGGCGCATTCGCCTCGATTGGCGGAACGACCGCCGAGTGATTCGCTGGTCAGGCACTGTCCGGAGTATGCGACGCAGAGCGCACCGTGAACAAAGACTTCCAAGGGCAGAACCACTGGCGCAGATTTCTGTGCATCCTGGATCGCGTTGATCTCGGCGAGGGAGTTTTCACGCGCGAGCACGACCAACTGAGCGCCCAGCTCGCGGGCAAACTCGACACCCGCTGCGCTGGAAATGGTCATCTGGGTCGACGTGTGAATTGGAAAGTCGGGTGAAAGCCGGCGTATCAGCCGGCAGATTCCAATATCCTGCACGATGGCGGCATCGACGCCGGCCGAGATGATGGATCGCAGATAGTCCTCGGCCGAAGCAATTTCATCGGCGAACACAAGCGTGTTGAAAGTGACATAACCTCGAACTCCGCGTTGATGCAGAAATGTCATCAAGGCCGGCAGATCGGCTTGGGTGAAATTTTTTGCACGCATCCGCGCATTGAAACGCTCCAAGCCAAAATAAATCGCATCGGCCCCATTCTCAACCGCGGCCCGGGCGCATTCCCAGTCGCCCGCCGGGGCCAGGATCTCTGGTCGACGCCAAGCGGAAGCCATGGGGGCTACAGCGCTGGAGGTGGCGGATTGAGTGGACTGCGACATTTGCGTCAATGAAGCGGTTCGCGGTGAACCAGCAACTGCATTCCCCAGTGGCGGTTTTCTAGCCGAGTGCCTAGACTCACTTATGATGACCGTGGCGGATGATATCCCACACCACGTAAAGTCCGAGCACTGCAGATAATAGTTAGCCGATAATCCCTAGGGCAGGATACCCGAACAGATGAGGTTGAATGCCGGTGGTTACGATGAGGGAAGAGCCAATAATCAAAGCCCCGATGACTACCCCGAGGGTAATGCGGTTGGCGGCTATTTTCATGGCAATGTCGTGATCCTCCAATCCGCGATGCTCCAGTTTGATGGTCAGATTATCGTGTTCCAACCGTCTGATGAGACGGTGCAGTTCTGCCGGCAGATCCTGCAAACTGGAGAGGGTGCTGCGGATCAATTCGCGACTGCGCCGCAACAGGGTGCGCGGATTGTTTCTTTCGCGGAATAATTCACGCAGGACGGGTTTTGCCTGTTGGCGGAGATCAAATTTTGGATCCAAGCTGCGTCCAACTTCCTCAATCGAGAGGACGGCCTTGGCCATCAGCGAATAATCCCGGGAAAGAGGAATGCCATGCTGGCTGAAAATGAAGAGCAGTTTGAGCATCGCCCGACCCAGCTCGAGATGGTTGATGCTGAAATTTAGTTCTTCGCGCAAAGCGAGGGTGATTTCCTTTTCCATTTGCCGGAGGTTGGGCCGTGCATCAACCGGCGCCAGATCCGCGGCAATTTTTACAATGCGGTCGGCATCCTGTTCGACGGCAGCCACCCAGAAATCCGCCAAGGCGTAACGCAGTCTTTTGGTCAAGTGACCGACCAGGCCCCAATCCAAAAAGCACAATCGTCCGTCATTGGTCAGCATGACATTGCCGGCGTGGGGATCGGCATGGAAAAATTCATCAACCAGGACCTGTCGCATTAATGAAGTGGCGCCATAGCCGGCCAATAAATGCAATTGCTCCTCGGGCAGGGCTGGTTTGTCCACGGATGTTCCTATGATCCGCTCCATGACAAGGACCCGTTCCGTGCTATACTCAGTGAAAACTTGAGGTGCAAAGACCTGCTCCGGATGAGGGTTCAGGCTGTTGAAATACTCCTGATTATGCGCCTCGGTTTCAAAGTTCAGTTCATGAAGGACTCCCCGGCGTGCCTCCTGCATGATGCTGACCAGATCCACGCCGCCGAGCGCAGTAATACGCCCCTGCAGTTTTTCCGCCACCCAGACGGCGAGATTCAAATCAATCTCGATGTTGTGGCGGATATCGGGCTTCTGCACCTTGACCGCCACGCCTGCCCCGGATTCGCGGAGGGTTGCACTATAAACTTGGGCCAACGAGGCGGAGGCCAGTGGAGTTTCATTAAACTCGGAAAAGATTTCCGTCAGCGAGCCGGACATTTCTTTTTCCAATACCGGTCGCATCTTGGCAAAGGGCAAGGGCTGCACTTGATCCTGCAACCGGCGCAATTCCAGGATGAGCGCGTGCGGCAGCACATCCGGACGCATGGATAGGATCTGGCCCAATTTGACAAAGGTGGGCCCGAGTTCCTCGGTCGCCAAACGGATCCGCTCAAAAGTGCTGCGATTGTTTTCCGGCTCCGGGGCAAATCGCTGCCAAAAGCCGGACGGCCAATCGACTTGGCTGATCAGATAAGCGAAGCCGTGCCGGGCCAGAACGGAGAGGATCTACTTGGCCCGAACAGCCTGATTGAGCAGATCAAAAGGCATTACGACTTTTTGGATGTCGTGGAGCGTTTGGCCCCATTTTGTTCCAGTTTGGTCACCCGCTTTTCCAGTGCATCGATCCGCTCACGGGTCTCTGCATTGAAATTTGCCACCAGGGTCTTGATCTTGGTATTCAGCTGATCGCTGATCTGCTCGAATTCCGCCCGGCCATCATCGGCCATCTTCCTGGCGATTTCCTTGGCGTCAGCCGCGGATACTTTGCCCTGATCGACGAGATCACTGAGTGCGGTCTCAACTTTTTCTTTGGTAATCACGGCGGCGCCGATTCCGGCCAGCATGGTTTTTTTCAATGAATCAATCATGTCACCACTATATGATTCATCTGCGTCAATGGCAAATGCTTAGCCCAATCCGATCAAGTTGCGGGTTCAGCCGGTGGTAGTGGCACCGCATTACGTGCGGCATGCGGTGCCGCCGCACGCAACCAGGCCGCGAGCAGGATGGTGCCTACAAAGGCAGCACATGAAAGCCAACCCACCACCGGATAGTGGAGTAATCGGCCATTCACCCCTTCAACAATAATCAACCCGGCGACGATATTGGCCAACCCACCCGCGGCTTGTTGCACCGCTGAGTTCACACTCATGAATCCGCCCCGATAGCGTGCCTCGACCGCGTTGGTGATCAACGCCATGGTCGGAGCAAAACGACCTGACATGCCGATAAAAAGCAGCGTGGAGGCAATCAATGTCAGATAGAGTGGGCCTGGTCCCAAGCGGGTGACGAGCCACACGGAGGGTATGCCGACAAACGAGATCCCAATCAACACATGCAGCTTGTCGTAGCGATCGGCCAAGCGTCCCAGCCAGGGCATGGTGAAGAAAGTGCAGATGCCTCCAAAGAAATAGATCATCGGTAGTTGAATTTTTTCATCGAGGCCAACGTTGGTCACCATGCTGGGAGCCATGAACGGCACGACGACCGCGCCGGCAAAGACCAGACATGCCGTCAGTAACAAGGCGCGCACGTGCACTCGGTGGGTAACGATCTCGAACATTTGCCTGACTGGGTGGGCACCACTGCGGTGACTCACCACATTTGGTAGATTGTGCAGGGCCAGAATGAGAATGGCAAAGCTGACCATCCCGAGGAGAAAAAATGGAGCGTGCCAGCCCAGCCAACCCGCCAGAACTAACCCAACGGGGAGCCCAAATATGGAAGCTAAAGGGAAGGCGGCCATAACCGTGCCCATGGCGCGACCACGCCGTCCTGCGGGTATTGCATCCCCGACCATGGCAGTCACCACCGAACCCGAGACTCCGCCAAAGGCCCCCGCGGCCACCCGGGCCAGAAGTAGAAAATGATAATTGGGAGCCAAGGCACAAAGTAGGGTGGCGATTCCAAATCCAGTGTAGAGGGCGAGCAGGGCGGTGCGGCGGTCAAAACGATCCAATACAAATCCCCCGAGGAAACCAGCTACAGCGGCCGAGATACCATACGCTGCGACCAGAAAGCTAAACTGTCCCGGACTAATTGAAAACACCCGCATGAGGCTCGCCCCCAGCGGCATCATGATCATGAAATCCATGATATGGGTGAATTGGATCGCGGCCAGGGTGAGTAATAGCAGACGCTCGCGTTGAGGCGGTAGAGTAGTGGCGTCGGGCAAGGGCATGAAGCGTCGAACTATTGGGGGTCGTTTCCGATTCGCAACCCGCTCAACCTAATTGTGGGCTTTTGCCATTACCCCATCCTTCAGCATGCGCAAAAATTGGGTGACCCCACGGCTTTGATAGCTTTGCAGATGTCGGATGATCACCAATTCGCGTTCAGGATTGGAATCAGCCAAGGGCAAATACGCCAGGGTGTCGTTGTCCTTGGAGGATTGGGCCACACGGGGAAGGATTGATATACCAGCCCCCAAAGCTACCAGCGACTTTACCGTGGCCAACTGTGAGCAACGGTAACCAATGCGTGGTTCGAACTGATGATTGCCACAAAATTGGCGGACTTGCTCAAACAATGAGCTTGAACTGCCCAACATTACGAAAGTCTCATCGGCCAGATCGGCGGCATGGATTTTCACGCGCTTGGCAAAGGGATGGGACTGACTGACAACCAGCAGTAATGGCTCATGGAGGAAAGGTTCGATCGACAAGGACGCTTCGCGCACTGGGGTTGAAACCACTGCGACATCCAAACTCCCATCAATCACACCCTGCACCAAGTCAGTGCGGAAGTCTTCCCGGGCGTAGATCTCAAGATGGGGATATTCAATTCGCGCCTGGGCAATCAGCGGGGGTAGTATGAATGGAGCCACTGAAGGGATTGCACCTACGGTGATCCGACTCTCCAATCCGGGATGATCACGAATTTCCTTTGTGGCATTATCTGCTTCCAGGATGATGCGCTGAGCGCGTTCTAGGAAAAATCGACCAGGGTCCGTCAATACCGCTTTTCGACCCAATCGGTGCAGTAACTTATGACCGAGCTCCTTTTCCAGATTTATAATCTGCTGACTTAAAGCAGGTTGAGTAATATTTAACTTTTCGGATGCCCGGGTGAAATTTCCGGTTTCAGCTACTGCAACCAAAGAGCGCAATTGGTATAATTCCATAAATAAAAACGATGGTAATGATAAATACTAACGATTTCACTTATTGTAAAGTCGGGTTATTATGACGGCGTGGCAGCAAGTAAGTTGGCCACAGAACCATATAAACTATGAAAAATATTCACAGCCCATCGGTCTTCGCAGGCGCCATTGCCGCAACCGCCACCATCTTCCTTGGCCTGAGCTTCCCCATCAGCATCGATCTCCTGATCGGATATGCCACAGTCGGCATGCTGGTGGCACTTGGCACGCTCGAATACACTTCGAGCCACAAGCGCCTGCAGGTCAAATAATCGCACGAGGAGAACCGTAGCGAACCAACAAGGCCCGGATATACTCCGGGCCTTTTTTATGGACTGAATGCACGGGATCAGAGCGAACTCGCAACATTTTGCCTGAAATTTAGACAAAAGAGGTGAGCCATGACGCTTTCCAAGCAAACCCCAGTAACCCGCCGCATGGAGGCAACACTCAACGATGAATCTTGGAAAAACTGGTTTCAGCACTATGGACCGAAGCTATTGCTTTGTGCCCGTCAGTGGACCCGTTCTTACGCCGATGCCGAAGATGTGGTGCAAGAGGCCTTTGTTCGTTTTTGGTGCCATCAAAGACATTTGGACGGAGATCCGCGGGCGCTACTCATTACATCCATTCGTCGTTCTGCCATTGATCTGGCTCGCAGTAACACCCGCCGGACGAACCGAGAAGAAAACACGGCGGCCGCCAATGAACCCTATTTTGAACCAGCAATTGGAACCGATGACCGGTCCCTGCTCATTGAAGCAGCCATCCGGCGTTTACCCGCACCACAACGCGAAGTGCTCACTCTTAAGATTTGGGGGGAGCTCACTTTTGAACAGATTGCCGAGGAACTTGCCGTCCCGCTCAACACCGCGGCATCGCGTTACCGCTATGCCTTGGCCGCACTCCGCAACGAATTAAGCAGCGCCGAATGTCATGGATAAGGAATTACAAGATTTAGAAAACGAATTGCAGGCACTGATGCCCAAGCAGCCGACTGCGCAATTGACCCGCCGGATTGAGGCCGAACTCTCTCCGCGCCAACGCATCGCTTGGGCTTGGGTGGCATTACCTTTGGCCGCCGCTGTAGCACTCTTGTTTGCCTTTTACCCAGAACCCACGACTCCGAATCGACCAGCGCCCAATTTGGTATCAGCACCTGTCGCCGAGGTTACCACCCCGCCGGTATTCAAGCCGGTGGCGACGCAGAACCTTCTCTATGATGCGCAGGATAATGGCATCGTTACCTTGGCGGATGGACGCAAAGGCCGGCAGGTAAGCCGCTCCTATGTGGATACCGTCGTGTGGCGCGATCCACAGTCACGGGCTTCATTGACTTGGAGTGTGCCCCGCAGCGAGGTCCGCGTAACCCCGATATCTTTCCAGTAAACCCAATCCTAATCTTAACCCATATGAAAACATCCCTCAGAAATATCGCCCCGTTGTTTGGAATTGTTCTGTTCGCCCCGGCCCTCACGGCCACCGCCGCGGAAGCATCACCCAAGGAGACCAAACAAGAAAAACGTATCATCGTCCACGCCCCGGGGGGCGTAAGTGCTACCGGTCCTCGGATGAAGTTCATCGAGGCGCAATCGGCCGGAGGTCATGGCATGAGCTTTATTAGCGACGAGGCACCTGTAATGGAGACAGTCACCTTTCTCGGCGTGCAGACCCAGCCGCTTGACCCCACCTTATACGCGCAGCTTGGTATCGCACAGGGCACCGGATTGGTGGTGAACGAAATCGTGCCGGACAGCTCGGCGGCCAAGGTGCTGCAGGAACATGACATCCTTTTGAAATTGAACGAGCAAGTGCTGGTTAACATGGAGCAATTATCCGTGCTCGTGCGTAACATGAAGGACGGCGATAAAATCACGCTTACCTACCTTCGTGGTGGCAAGCAGGCCTCAGCCGCTTTGACCCTGGGCCAACGTGAAATGCCCAAGCGCATGTCCATGCAATTTTTCAGCGCCGGACCAGGCATGAAATGGCAAGGCCGCGAGCAATCCGTGGCTTTGGCTGGTGGCAATAATTCCGCGGACAATCTGCTCTGGATGATGAATGTCGGGCGTGGTGACGATACTAGACGGGTGATCCGCAAGGAAGTTGACGGAGACGATACCGTGATGGTCGAAATCAATCCCGGGCGCAGCACCATGGAATTCAAGGATGAGGCGGGTGCTTTAGAAATTGTCCGAAAGGACGGCAACAAAATGCTCACGGCTACGGACCCGGATGGTAAAGAAATCTTCAGCGGTCCGATCAATACGGATGAGGAAAAGGCCAAGTTGCCTCCGGAATTGAAGGCGCGTTTGGACAAAATCGAGGTTATGCCCGATTTCCAATTTCGCACCGATGAGGATTTCAAGGGTGCCGAAACCAAAGTGATTCAACGTCTGGGTCGTGAGGCTAAATGGGAGCAACCCGCCAGACACAATGGCCTGCGCCGTTTGGATACTTTCTGACCGTTGTTCTGGGTTGTGCGCGAAATAAAGGCGTAGCCATTTGGCTCCGCCTTTTTACTGAAGATTACTGGTGAACTCAGACGGAAGCTTGTTCCGGTCGGTTCTTGGTAAACGCGCCGACGATCAACGCAAAAATCGTATTGAAGAGCAGAGCGCCGCCAAATCCAAACACGGCCATCATCACCGGACTCGTCCATTTCCGCACCATTGGTTCGATCTGATCAATTTTATCTGCGGTCATGCCCTTGGCTTCAAATGCAGCCCGCTGGGCCTGCCAAATCACCTCTTGGGCTCCCGTATTGATATAGGCAAAGTAAGCATACTGAAAAACAGCTCCCAGGATTGCTCCAACCAAACCGATCATAAACCCGGTGCCAAATGCTGAACCGTAGCCCCATGGTTTGTCCGCTGGGGTGAGGCCGCGTTTATCTTTCACGCCCATGGTGATCACGATAATGGAAATAGCAGTGCCGAGCACCATGGAGACCCAGCGGGCCATTTCCATTTTTTCCGGGGTATCATAAAACCCGAGAAAAAACAGGGCCATAGCCACAATGGCTCCACCGAGAGCGAGGACAAAGCCGTAAGTAAGAGATGTTTTCATCGGGAGGAGCGTGCAAGATACACCCTCCGAACTCAAGGACGGGTTTCTGTGGACGACCTCGCCTTGCCACTGGTGGCAAAAACGGGGCTCACGATCGGACACCCGTCCGATCAGCGGTTGTCGCCGTCGATCAGCCTGCCGAGTCCACCGAGCACGGAACCTTCGCCTTTGCCGGCTCGACCGGTTTGCGGAGCGGCCGCCACTATCCTACCGGCGAGTCGGGAAAAGGGCAGGGACTGCAGCCAGATTTTACCCGGTCCACGCAAGGTGGCAAAGAAGAGACCCTCACCGCCAAAGAGTGCGGATTTGATGCCCCCGACCATTTTGATATCGTAATCCACGCTGCGTTCAAAAGCGACAATGCAGCCCGTGTCGACCCGCAGGGTTTCACCGGGACCGAGGGTGCGTTCATGCAAGGTTCCACCGGCATGAACAAAGGCGAGTCCATCACCAGTGAGGCGTTGCATGATGAAACCCTCGCCGCCGAACAATCCTGCGCCCAGCCGGCGTTGAAATGCGATCCCAATACTGACGCCCTTGGCGGCGCACAGAAAGGAATCTTTTTGGGCGATCAATTCACCGTTCACTTCACTTAAGCGGACGGGAATAATTTTCCCGGGATAGGGCGCACCGAAGGCGACGCGACGTTTGCCAGTGCCCTGATTCTGAAACACGGTCATGAAGAGAGACTCACCGGTAAGCAGGCGCTTACCGGCGCTGAGCAATGAACCCATCAGGCCGGAATGGGCTTGGGAACCATCGCCGAAGATCGTCTCCATCGCGATCCCGTCATCCATATACATCATACCGCCGGCCTCGGCGACTGTGGCTTCGCCGGGATCGAGTTCGATCTCGATGTATTGCATGTCGTCGCCGTGGATTTGATAGTCGATTTCGTGCATGGACATGGCGGGTGTTCCAGTGATTGGTGGTCGCGTAGATTTACGCGGCGAGTTTCAAAGCGCCGGCGGTTTGACGCACCGGAAATGGCACGGGCCGGTTTCTGGGTTCCCACCCTGTCCGGCGGGGCGTGTAGTCCCGCACAAAGCCCACCAGCACGAGGCCGATAGTAGCGAGGGCGAATGAATCCATGGCGTGCGTGCCGAAGAGCACGGCGGTAGTAAAAATCCCGATCCCGATAAGGGCGGCGATGGCGAATAACTTGGTAAGTTTCATGGCGTTGAGCAGTTGAATGGTTGGGTGATGTTGCCTTTAAAACGCACTCGTCCCGGTGAAAGCTACAAAAAAATCGCTCCCTTGTGAGGAGCGGTTGATCTAGCGGATGAATGGTGATCCCGGCAGTCAGTTCACGGCTTGAGCAGCTGATAAGCGAGCCGATGATCACCCTCGTTAGGCGCAGGTTGAATACCAAGCAGCGTGCAGATTAGGTCGTATACCTGAATGTTTTCGAACGCAGGAACCACGACGCCCGATTTGAAGGCGGGTCCGGCGGCGATGAACGTTGCGCCCATATCCGGGGTGGTGGGATCATAGCCATGCGCCCCACCGTTACCCCAGCCGGTCTCATCCTGTTTGTGATAATCGGCGCGGGTATAAATCAGCCAACCCGGATCTGCGATCAGCACCACGGGAGGAATTCGCAGATTGTGTGTGAAGTGCAGCTCAGCGGGTATATCTTCCCGACGGTAAGCCTGAAAATGCGGATGCGCACCGGCAAACTTCGCGTAGAGGTTTTCCACGTCACCATCCAGCGGTCGCAGACCCATGTTGGTGCTGTTGAAATCGATCTGCACCGACTGGGGATCCACGTAGTCATCCAGGACGATGCGTCGTTGGGTGCTGATGGGAGCCATGCCGTGATCGGAAACCACAATGTAGTTAACCTGATCTGTCAGCCTTAAGCTATCGATGCCCGCCACGAGTTTGGTCAAGGCTGTATCCACCTCATTCAAGGCGGCGGCGACTTCCGGACTGTCGGGTCCAAAATTGTGACCGGCTCCGTCGACGATATCAAAATACAACGTGATCAGACTGGGCCGCTGATCCACGGGCAGCTGCAACCAGTTTAACACGCCTTGCACCCGGTCCGCCGAAGTCATTTTCCAATCATAGCGATTCCATAGGTCAGGCCGATATCCACCGATTTTAGCTTCAGAACCAGGCCAGAACATGCAGGCACTCCGCAGCCCATGTTTGGCGGCGGTAACCCAAATCGGTTCACCGCCCCACCAGCGGCTATCGCCAGCGGCCCCATTCCTCAGATTGAAGACCGCGGCAAAGGTCGGATCATACATGTCATTACCGATGATACCGTGGCTTTCCGGCCGCAGTCCGGTGACAATCGAGTAGTGGTTGGGAAAGGTCTTGGAAGGAAAGCAGGAGAGCATGCGTTCGGCTCGCACGCCTGAGGCGGCCAATTCAGTGAGTGTCGGCGGCGCAAAGGTTTTCAAGTAGTCCCAACGACAGCCATCAATGGAAACCAGGATTACAATCGGCTTAGGTTTACCCTCGGCGTGCAGCACCGGGCAGATCAGCAGCGACACCAAAATTAGGCAGGTGTGGATTAATTTCATTTTTGCGTCCGGTGAAGTGTGACCAAGGTTGCTCCCCAACTACCAGTGCTTTCGTCCCCTACGCGCGTGGCTGCCACTTGCGGTGAACGCTGCAGGATGGCGTGAACTGTTTGGCGTAAAGTGCCGGTGCCTTTACCATGAATGATGCGCACTTCATGCAGATTGTGGGCCAGACAGGCTTCGAGATAGGCTGGAATCAACGCAGGAAGATCCTTCGGCTGAAAGGTGTGCAGATCCAATTCCCAAGTGATAGGAATCGCGACCGGGGCTGGTTCGCCAGGGGACGCGCCTTGTTCTGCCGCTGGCATGCTAATCACTAATCGCGCGAAGGATCGATCGTGGTCACTTTGGCCGGAGTAACAGCTGGTGGCTTTGGCAAGGGCTTGGCGACAGGTTTGTCCGGCGCATCTTCAAGCGCGCGCTTGAATTCATCCTCCACGTTGCTGGCCGCTTTCTTGAATTCGCGGACCGACTTGCCCAGTCCCTTGGCGAATTCCGGCAGTTTTTGACCGCCGAAGAGTAACAGCACGATGAACATGATCATCAATAACTCGGGTCCACCGATGCCTTCGATAAAGGCCAAGTTGTGCAAAGTCGCATTCATTGATTATGCATGGGACTCTAAGCACAGCTGATTGTAACGTCAAAATGAAGATTACACAGGGCCGGGATCATTGAGGGGGGTGCAATTGCTGCCGCCAATGCCGGGGACTGACTCCCTGCTGCCGTTTGAATCTGAGGGTGAAGTAAAAGGGATTATCGAAACCGACTTGACGGGCAATTTCACGGATAGGTTCTTGAGTGAATTCGAGTAATTGGCAGGCGCGATGTAACCGTTGTAACTCTAAATAGCGTTGCGGTGTTTCCCCGGTCTGGGATCTGAACAAGTGGGCAAAGCGAGAGGCCGACAGACCGCACTGACGGGCAATTTGAGTCACGGTCAAGGGCTCGGCATAGTTCAGGCAGATATAATCAATCGCGGTGCGCATGCGGCTGTCGAGGTGCGCGGTCTCGCTTTGGGGGTTGGCGCGATCGCAGCGCAGGATGATTTCCTCCAGGGCATTCATGGCCAATTCCTCCCGGAGTCGGTCGACACTGGCATTTAGCAGCAACATGTCCTGAAACCGCCGTTCGATCGCTGGCTGCTGTTGATGCTCCAATAGATTCAATCGCAGGATGCCGGATGCAGCTTGTGGCCATTTCAGCCATTCCAACCAACTGGGACGGGGAATGAAATGAGCCCAGAGAGGTTCCCACAGGTCATGTTGCGGGGCGGTGCCATAATCGTGCAACGTATGTGGCTTTAGCAGGATCATCTCACCCGGACCCGTGACAATTTCACCTTTGGTGTGCCTGAAACGGGCGTGGCCGTGCAGATTGTAGATTAGCAGCCAGTCATGTGTTCCATTTTCCCGGTAGGTATTAAACCGCGGGCCTTGGCGATAAGCCCCGGCCCCGGTGACAAGATGGCCGGGCGTGGGGGCGGGTGTTTCATGGCGGCCAAGCATATCAGTAGGATATTATAGGTATTTGGTGGGTGTCTCTATGGCAAGAGATGTCTCTTAGTGCTAGTATATTTGCATGGTTATCGACCGTTCCCCCATCACTGATAATGAATCCCCTAGTCTGGCAGAGCAATTCGCCCGTGACGGCTATGTGCTGGCGCGAGGGATGTTCTCCCCTGCTGAGGTCACCGAAATTCGCGAGATTTTCGCCAAGATGCACAAGGAAGGCGTCCCCGGACATTATGAGCCAAAGACGGTCCGGGACGGCGTGGAAAATCCCGATGATCCGCTCTATCAATATCCCCGGGTAATGATGCCCCATCGGTTCAATACTCGTAGTAAGGAATTTATGCTGCACCCGAAAGTGCGGGCGCATTTAAAGAGTTTCTTCGGCGAAGAACCAGTGGGCACCCAGAGTATGTTTTATTTCAAGCCGCCGGGTGCGCGGGGACAGGCCCTGCATCAGGATCAGTTTTATTTATTGGTTGAACCCGGCACCTGTATCGCGGCCTGGACGGCAATCGATGACTGCGATGCCGGTAATGGCGCCATGATGGTCGTGCCGAAGAGTAACGACACCCCGGTAGTCTGTCCCGACGAGGCCAATCACAAGGAAAGCTACACCCGCCACTACGTTCCCGTGCCCAAGGGACTCAAACCGGAACTCGTTGAAATGAAGGCCGGCGATACGCTGTTCTTTAATGGCAGTGTCATCCATGGTTCCGGTCCAAATCGTTCCAAAGATCGTTTCCGCCGGGCATTCATTTGCCACTATGCTTCGGGTAATCTCGAAAAGATTTCCGGCGGCTACCGGCCACTGGTGCGCATGGACGGCACTGAATATGATGTCGAGGCCCAGACCGCAGGCGGACCCTGTGGTGAAGGCTGGCAGGGTGGACTGCACTAAGCCGCCAGTGGCCAGATTTACCAAGCCCGTCCCGTGACGGGCTTTTTTATTTTACCCTGACGGCCACCGTGAAGGTTTCAGTTTGGCCGGGTGCAACATGGTGCAGGCCACGTTTGTGCTCGGGTGAGTTTGGCGGTCCCATCCACGGCTCGACGCAATAAAACGGTGCTGTCGCAGATTCTGTCCAAGTAACGATGGCGGCGTCCGGTGGCGGCACATTTTCCGCCCCCAGGGTCACCACCACGTCGCCGGCGTGGCCGGTCTCGCCAAAAATCACCGTGTTCTGCTTCAAACCCATATGGATCGCGTCTGACATCTCAGGATTTGCGAGACTCTCGATTTCCTTGAAGCTGGGTCCCGGTGTGAGCGCGCCAGTAGGGGCATGTCGATACCGTTGGGTGGCGGGAATGCGAATGGCGTAATCCTTCCGATTCAGACCCTCGGTCCAGGGGAGGGTGAAGTAGAAGTGATGACCTGCACTCCACGGCAATGGTTCGGTGCCCATATTTTGCAGGGACATCTCGCAAATCAGACCGAGGGGCTCGAAACGGTAGCGCACACTGAATTCGTAATCGTAGGGATAGGCGGTCCGGGCTTCGTCATCCGGCAGAAAAAGGGCGGTGAAACCGTTTTTATCGGCTTGGGTTATTTTGAAATCACCTTGGCGGGCCAAGCCATGCATCGGCATGGGACGACGTTTGCCATCGGCTGCGCGCCAGAAATGGATGTCACCTTGGTCAAAAGTGCGGGCGTTAAACGGGAAGAGGATGGGGTTGCCACCGCGCACGTGGGCAATTTCGGCGAGATTGGCATTCTCGGGCCAATACAGCACGTCGCGCACGGAACCATCACCGAGGGCGATGGTCCAGTTCATGAGACGCGCACCTTTTTCTGGCAGAGCTAAGAAGGTCGAGTGGCCCACTTGCCAGCGCAGCAGGGTTTCACCCGCAAAGGAGACTTTTTCCATGTCATCGAAGAAACCACTTCCGGTGATACCGGCAACGGGTTTCTGGAAAGATCTGGTTAAATTCCAATGCGGTCACGCTTGCAGCAGCACATTGCCGTGTTAGTTTCAGTCCACGATGTTGCGCCCCCTATTGATCTGTCTGCTGGTATTGCAGACTGTGGTCTGCCAGGCGCAGGAGCTGACGCCCGAATCGGCCCCTGTGCAGCGCACGGTAACCAAGGTGGTGGTCATTCCGGTGCGTGAGCAGATCGCCAAGCCAGTGCTCTATATCATCAGACGTGGATTAAAGGAGGCGATTGAGCAAAAAGCCGATGTGGTGGTGCTGGACATGAAGACCCCTGGTGGTGCGCTGGATGTGACCTTCGATATCATGGAGGCACTGGCCAAATTTCCGGGTGAAACCATCACCTATGTGAACACTGAGGCGATTTCGGCGGGTGCTTTCATCTCGGCGGTGACGGATGAAATCTATTTTACCCCGGATGGCATTATCGGGGCGGCGGCCCCGGTGACGTCTGGCGGGGCGGATGTGGACAAGACGATGAAGTTGAAAATCGTCAGCTACCTGAAGGCCCGAGTGCGGGCAATTTCCGAGGACAAGCCGTATCGCGGCAAGGTGATCTCGGCGATGATCGACGAAGACTTTGAACTGAAAGTGGATGATATCGTGATCAAGGAAAAGGGTGAGTTGCTTTCGCTGACGGCGACGGAAGCGAGCCAGACTTACGGTGATCCGGCGCAACCCCTCCTGGCCGCGGGAATTGCGAAGGATGTCGATGCGTTGCTCACCGCGAAGTATGGCCAAGACGGATTCAAAGTGACGACGCTGGAGATTTCCTGGTCCGAAGAACTGGCGGTGCTGCTCAATGCGATTTCGCCGATCCTACTGGGGCTTGGTTTACTCGGACTTTTTATTGAGTTTAAAACCCCGGGCTTTGGGATATTCGGGATCGGGGGTGGGATGCTGCTGACCATCGTTTTCCTGGGGAATTTCGTGGCGGGGTTTTCCGGCCACGAACCGATCTTGGTTTTTGCCCTGGGAGTGCTCTTGGTGGCGGTGGAAATATTCTTTCTGCCGGGCATTGTCGTCATGGCACTGAGCGGGGTGGTGCTCATGTTCGGATCGCTGCTCTGGTCCATGGCCGACATCTGGCCGAACGAACCGATTGCGTTTTCCGGCGATCTTTTCCTGCAACCGGCGATGAATCTGGGCTTGGGGCTGTTGTTGGCGTTGGTTGGAGGCGTGATCTTGATACGTTTTCTACCCAAGGGTGTATTTTGGGACAAAATGATTCTGGCGGCCGCCACCACTGGCACGAGTTCGGCCCATGTGCCCTCGCAGGAATCCGCGCTCACTGGCCGCACGGGTGTCGCCGTGACGGCGATGTTTCCAAGTGGTCAGGTTGAGATCGATGGGCAGCGCTATGAGGCCCGAGTGAATGTCGGCATGATTGATGCCGGCCAAAAAATTGTCGTGAAGGGCCGACGCGAATTCGGACTGCTAGTGGAAGCCGTCGGCGGGGAGGATAAGATATGAACGCGATCGTATTACTTTTTGCGGTAGGGCTTTTACTGCTCGGCTTTGAGGTCGTGGTGCCGGGCGGAGTGCTGGGTGTCATCGGTGCTCTGGCCATGTTGGGTGGCTGTGGAGTGGCGTTCGCCAACTTCGGTATGAGTGGCGGATTAATGGCGGTGTCCACGGCCTTCGTGCTGGGTGCTCTGATGCTCTATTTCGAATTTGTGCTTTTGCCCAAGACCGCGCTGGGTAAACGGTTTTTTCTCACGACCTCTATCAAGGGAACGACTGCAGCCATTCGCGCAGACAATTTGACTGGCAAAGTTGGCACGGCGGTGACGGCACTTGCTCCCTCGGGCTATGTGGCAATTGATGGACAACAGCACGAAGCCTTTTCCCGCTCCGGCTTCCTTGATGCCGGCGTGGCCGTCAAGGTCGTTGGCGCGGACAATTTCAGATTAATCGTAACTCCGGAAAAAGTAGAACGCATATGAACCTCACCCTAGTATTACTCATTGCCGGCGTCGTTGCCGGTCTGGTGCTTTTCGGCATCATCGTCTCATTCTTCAACGTCTGGCTCAAAGCATGGCTTGCCGGTGCCTATGTGGGCCCAATCACGCTGGTGGCAATGCGGCTGCGCGGCGTGCCTTATGGCTTAATGGTAGATGCCCGAATTCGGGCGGTGAAGGCCGGCATCGAATTAAGCATCGACGAAATCGAGTCGCAATATTTGGCCGGTGGTAACGTCATCGCTTGTGTGCAGGCGTTGATTGCCGCCCAGAAGGCCCAGATCGAGTTGGACTGGCAACGGGCTTGTGCCATTGATCTGGCCACGAAGGGATCGGGAAAAAGCGTCGAGGAAGCCGTCCGCACGTCAGTAGATCCCAAGGTGATTGATTGCCCGAATCCAGAGGCCGGTCGTTCGACCATCGATGGTGTAGCCAAGGATGGTATCCAAGTTAAGGTCAAAGCCCGGGTCACGGTGCGCACGAATCTCGATCGCTTTGTCGGTGGCGCCAAGGAGGAGACCATCATTGCCCGGGTCGGCGAAGGTATTGTGACCACGATCGGTTCCGCCGCTACCTACAAGGTGGTGCTCGAATCGCCCGATAGCATTTCCAAGACGGTGCTGGCACGCGGACTGGATGTTGGTTCTGCGTTTGAGATTCTCTCGATCGACATTGCTGATGTAGATGTGGGCGAAAATGTCGGAGCCAAGCTACAAACCGCGCAGGCCGAAGCCAACAAGAGTATCGCACAGGCCGAGGCGGAAATCCGCCGAGCGGCGGCCGTGGCTCTTGAGCAGGAGATGCAGGCCCGGGTTCAGGAGATGCAGGCCAAGGTGGTGGCGGCGCAGGCGGAAGTGCCGCTCGCGATCGCCGAGGCTTTCCGCAGCGGCAAGCTGGGTTTGATGGATTATTTCCGGATGGAAAATGTGCAGGCCGACACGAGCATGCGTAAGTCGATTTCCTCCGATTCTGAAGAAAAGAAGTAATCCATGGACTGGATTCTTGATCATCTCCAAATCGTGATCGCCGCAGCCGCGGCGGTTGCCTACTGGCTGAACCAGCGCAGGGAAGCGCAGGCCGAAGAGGACCCGCCGCCGGGTTCGAACTTCGAGCGCGAGGAGCCCGGTGCAGCCGAGGAGGCCGAGCGAGCCCGACGCATCCGCGAGGAAATCCGACGGAAAATCGCCGAACGAGTAGGGGGTGGATTGCCTTCATCCCCTCAACCGGTGTCGCCTCCGCCCCTGTTTTCTCCGCGTCAGGAAGTTGTGGTCGAAAGCAGGCCGACTAGCGGGTCAGCCGATACTGCGATCCTTGAACGTCAGCGTAAACTGGCGGACCAACTTGAAGCGCTTAAGCGGCAAACGCCGTTGCAGGCAACCAACGTTAGCCTTGATCGCCCGATGCCGGTGGGTGTGGCTCGTTCAAGTCTGATGGCGGACCTGCGAGGGCGGAGCAACCTACGGCGAGCCATGGTGGTGCGAGAGGTGCTCGGCCCTCCGCTGGGGCTGCGCTGATTACATATCAAACTACACAAAATAGCCGCGCTATGTAGGCGCGGCTTTTTTAATAAACTAAATTGGCGGCTCAGTTGATCTGGGCGCGATTGTAGCCTTCGAAAGGCATGGGGTAGCGCTTGCCATTGAGTTCGATCTGTAGGTTTTTGCCTTCAGTCGCCCAAATTAAAACCGGACCTGGTTTGCGCACCGTGCGCACCTCACCGCGGTTCAGATTGGTGTCGGGCAGGAGCACTTCTCCGGGTGAGCCATCGTCATTCTTACGGGTCACCTTCACTCGAACGCTGTTGAGTGCGATCAACGAAATGGTGGATTCATTGGCCGTGATGGTCGTCTTGGTGTTCTTGACCGCATCACTGTCGCTGCTGGAACCGATAATGGCTTTGCCGGCCCAAACCAGCAGGAGGAT
Source organism: Cephaloticoccus sp. (assembly GCA_030833445.1). Lineage (GTDB taxonomy): Bacteria > Verrucomicrobiota > Verrucomicrobiia > Opitutales > Opitutaceae > Cephaloticoccus. The sequence goes on from JAURHD010000024.1 coordinate 27,819, forward strand.
GACGATGATCGCAACCACGGCAATGCCACCGCGAAATATCCAGACCGGAGAAATATTGGGCCCTTGGGGCAGACTACTGCCGCTACGATTGAGACCAGTGCTCCGCCGGTTGGCATCGGCAACGGGTGTAGGCGTGGGCTCTGGGGAGGGACTACTTTCGGTTGTGCGGTCCTCGGCCGAGGCCACCGATACATCCATACGTCCGTAAACTTCGCGGCTGGGTTGCCGTTGGCGGTTTTGGCTGCGCCCCAAGGCCGCGTAGTCATTCAGGATCTTTTCGCCCGGCAGTTTCAAGAACAGCGCATAGGCCCGCAAAAATCCACGCACATAGATCTCGGCCAGATTCAGATCGAACTGATTGCTTTCAAATTTGTGCAGGTAGTCACTACGTATCTTCGTGGCTTCGGCGGCTTCGCGAATAGAAATGCCCTTGCGCTTCCGAGCTTCTTCCAGTCGTTCGCCAATTGTCTGCATGGTTTCAGTGAGTATGGGGTTTGCGGGTCAAGGGAAAGAGTGAAATGGATTTCAGGGACGATTGGTCATTTAGTTCAACTTTGGCCACCACTGTCGTAGGTATCAAGATCCACCATGATCTCGCGCGGCGAAGAGCCGTTTTCCGGCCCAACGATGCCCTTGTCTTCCATGATATCCATGATCCGAGCGGCACGATTGTAACCAATCCGTAGCCGGCGTTGAATCATTGAGGTGGAGGCGCGTTTGGTTGATCGCAAGACATCCAGTGCCTGTTGGAAGAGCTCTCCGTCGTCCCCCAGATCATCATCTCCGCCATTCCCTTCGGAACTATCGTCGCCCTCGCTGGCCGCCCGGTCAATTTGCTGCTGAACAGCAGCAGCGTATTGCGGCGGACCATTACGTTTGAGGAATTCCACAATCTCGATGACCTCTTCATCGGATACGAAAGCACCTTGCGCCCGCACCAAACGTGAACTGCCGGGAGGGCAGAATAGCATGTCACCGCGTCCAATGAGCGTGTCAGCTCCTTTACCATCCAGAATGGTGCGAGAATCGACTTGGGATGCTACCTGGAAGGCGATGCGGGAAGGAAGGTTGGCCTTGATGACGCCGGTAATGACATTCACCGAAGGCCGTTGGGTGGCGATGATCAGGTGGATACCTGCGGCGCGTGCGAGTTGAGCCAATCGGGCGATCGAGTTTTCGATTTCCGCCGGGGCAACCATCATCAAATCCGCGAGCTCGTCGATGATCGCCACAATGTAAGGTAACTTTTCGGGCAGTTCGGTTTCGTCGGGTAAATCTGGGGTGAGCCCTTCAAGTTGGGCCTGGGCGGCGGCTTCAACGGGATCGAGTTTGGCGCCTTTCTTGCGGTTGTTGAAACCGAGAATATTCCGCACGTTGCACTTGGCAAACATCTGGTAGCGTTGCTCCATCTCCCCGAGCAGCCACTTGAGGGCTCCGGGCACTTTCTTCGGCTCGGTGACCACGGGGATCAGCATCTGGGGCAGGGTGTTGAATATCTTCAACTCAACCACCTTCGGATCCACCATGATCATGCGCACTTCCTGCGGGCTCTTGGAGTAGAGAATGGAGGCGACGATGGAATTGATACAGACCGATTTGCCGGAGCCGGTGGCACCCGCGATCAACAAGTGGGGCATCTTGGTCAGATCGGAAATGAGGGGCTTGCCCGAGACATCCTTGCCCAATGCGATCGGCAACTCGGCCTTGGTGTTGGCCCATTGTTCGCTTTCCAAGATTTCCCGCATGCCGACCGGGGTGGGGTGCTGATTGGGCACTTCGACGCCGACGGCCGCCTTGCCTGGAATCGGGGCAAGGATGCGCACTGACTGGGCGCGCATGCCGAGCGCGATGTTTTTATCCAAACCGGAAATCTTCTCCACGCGGACACCGGGAGCGGGCACCACTTCATAGCGGGTGATCACTGGACCGACATGAATTTCGCCCAAGGTTACTTCGACGCCGAACTCACTGAGAATACGCAGGAGATTTTCGGCGTTCTGACGGTGCTCTTCCTCGCTGTTACCTTCAGTGTTGGTAACCTGTTCTTTCAGGAGCTTCAAGTCAGGGAATTCGTAGTTGGAATCCGAACTTTGGGGAATACTGACCCGCGCCTTTTTTGTCTCCTCGGCCTTGACGATGTTTAATTTTATTTTTTCTGCCGCTTCTGCGCTGTCGGCTTTTTGTTTTTCCAGGGCCTGACGGACGGCAACCTTGGCTTCGAGTTTGGGAGCCGGGGCTGGTTCGGAGGGAGGCGGCACTGACACCGGTCGGACCGGAGCTTTGGCCAGCGGTTCGGCTACGGCCTTGGGCACAACCAGTTTTTGGGTCGCGACGGGTTCCTCGGCGGCTTTCTGCTTGGCCGATATGGCGGCAGCTTTCGCGGCAGCCTTTTCTTTTATTCTGTTTTCCTTGGCGATGCGCTTGGCCTCGGCTCGTTCGGCCTGTTCCTTGGCGCGAGCTTCACGCCAAGCATGGAAAGCAGCGATGTAACGCTCAAATTCTGCACCGATGTCCTTGGTAAAGATAAAGAGCAGGCCAAAGAGGTAGAGGGTGCCAAGTACTAGACCTGCGCCGAAGATGCCCAAGGTATCCCGGAGTGCATTCTGATAGATCAAGGATCCCAACCACCCGCCCGGGCCTTGGGGGAAGTAATCACTGGGTTTAAAACTCTCAAACATGGCCACGACACCGGAAAGGGCTGCGATACACACCACCATGGCAATCAAGCGGGTGCCGGCCAAGCGCCGGGAGTTACGGATGGAGACATAGAGCAACCAGAGGAGGAATACTGGGATCAGCCAAGTGCTCAGCCCGATGGCGTAAAGCAATACCCAGGACGAATTAGCGCCCCAAGGGCCGGCCAGATTGGTGCCAATGGTTTGGGTAGTGGCGAAACCACTCTGACTGGGGGTATAATCAACCAACGCCACCGTCAGCCAAGTGCCCAAGACAAAGCAAATTACCGCCGATACCCAGTTGGGACGGTAACGAGGTCCTTGGTAGGACGGGCTGTTATTTGAGTTTGAAGTCTGCGACTTGGGCATTTGTCTGGGCCTGTCAAAAGTCCTGATTCCACGTTATACGGTGGGGTGGTCAAATGTAAACCTCACTACGGGCCTTTTGGTTGGGAAACTTACAACTTTATTATGCAGGAAATCCTTCGCTTTCAGCCACTTTACCAAGAACGAGTTTGGGGTGGACGTGCTTTTGAATCAGCCTTTGACCGCAAACTTACCTCGGAGAAACCGATTGGGGAAAGTTGGGAAATTGTGGATCGTCCCGAGGCCCAATCAGTCGTCAAAGGGGGGGCTCACAGTGGAGCGAAATTACGGAATTTGCTGAAGAAACACTCCGCTGACATCATGGGGCCAAAATGGCCGGCCGATAAGCCGTTTCCGATTTTGGTCAAATGGCTCGATTGTCGCGAACGCCTCAGTTTGCAGGTGCATCCCCCCGCGGAGAAGGCCAAGGAACTGAAATGTGAACCCAAGACGGAGAATTGGTATATTGCCGACACGGCGCCCGGGGCCCAATTAATAGTTGGCCTGAAAAAAGGGGTGACCAAGGAATCCTTTCAAAAGGCCATCATAGAACAACGAGTTGAGGACTGTGTGCACAGTTTTAAGGTGGCTGAAGGCGATTCGATTTTGGTGCATAGCGGCCAAGTTCACGCGATTGATGCAGGTAA
>JAURHD010000025.1 GCA_030833445.1 Cephaloticoccus sp.
CTTTCATGGTCTGGGTCCTTTCTGGGGCCCAGACTAACATCAAAGGTGGCTCAAAATAGCGAGGTCAGGTCAACGGCAACTACGACCGACTGACAATTGAGCACCCCAAGACTGCAATTGTGTTGGAAGCCATCGCGGCAAAGGACGCGCAAAGCTTCGATGCATTCTGCGCCGACCGTCTCGCGCACACGCCGACTTTCGACGAAAGCACGATGACCGCCCGCTACACGACCACGCGCGGCCGCCAGTTGCAATTCACGCACCACGGCGCGCGACTCGTGGACGGAGTCGCAATCAATCTCGATCAATGGCCGTTGTTCGAAGGCCCTTGGCTCAACGCCCAACGTGGCACCGGTATCATCACCCTAAACTACGGTGGGGAACGCGTGGTGTTCGATTTCAACACCACCACTGTGACCACGGAAAAGACAGATTAAGGTGCTACTCCGCCGGCACGGAATAGATCCGGCGCGTCCCGTCGCAGTCTGAAGTGAACAACACTTCCTTCTGATCAGGGGTCGGCACGGGATGCGGATGATTGTCCTGGGTGTGCCACGAGGTGTTGCTCTCACAGAGCGGCACTACCTCCATGTGTCCATTCTCCCAGTCCATGTTGAGGCGTGAGATCAGGTTGCCCTTGCGCTGCGCGAGTCCCTTTTCGTTGGCGACCGCATCGGTAATCACAAAATCACCGGCCCGGCTCGGGATGAAGTGTCCGTAAAACGACGGCCGGTCGCGCGGGATGGAGATTTCCTGCAGCGGCAGGTTGCCGTCGACCGGGGCGCGCCCGACAAATTGCTCGGGATGCCCGGGGGCGTCCCAGCGCACGCCGTGATAAATGATACCCTCGCCGTTTTCCTGCCAGACCTCATGCGCGACGTCGTCGGTTGAAAGATCAGGTGAGGCGCGAAATTGAATCTCCCGGCCGGGTCGGCGCACTTGGACACGCTCCTCACCATCGCGTTTGAGCCAAATGCGCTCCAAGCCCAACGGCCAGGTCCATTCGTGATTGTAGAGCACAATGTCGCGCCGGGTCGGATGATACTGCACATGCGTGACCCAGGCTGGTTCTTCCCAACGCACGGTGAGTTTGCCGGTGGCGACCTCGACCTCGGCCAGTTGCGTGGTCAGGCCGTATTTGGCGTAGTTCTCCGACATCTCTTGGTTGTTTTTGCGCACTTCGCCGAAACCAAGGATGCGGCTGTCCATCAGGCTGAGCAGCACATGCTCACCCTTGGCGTCGAGGTGCGTGTAGCCCACACAGCGTTCCGGTGGAATCTCCAACAGCGTGCGGCGTTTGCCGTCGCGCAGGTTCACGCAATCGAGCACGCCCCAGCCATCCTCCCGCCCCCAGACGAAGAATAGGTTGCCGGTCGCGGAATGCAGACACGGACTGGATTTATTCAGGCCATGTTTGGCGACGGTGCCATTGAACAAATAATCCTCCGAAGGATTGTCTGAGCGCGGCCGCGCAAAATAGGGATACGCCTGCATGGCCGGGCCCTTGAAAATCGCGAGCGGTTCCATGTCCCCGGTCGCCCGGTCGATACGCGCCAGGCTCGCCCCCTCCGCGTGATCCGAATACGCGTTGGTGATCGCCGCGAGCAACTTGCCATCGGCAGTCGAGCTGTAGGTGGTGAAGTAAAGCAGCTGGCAGTTGGCACTGCTCGGAGATTCGGGCCGTGGGGTTTGCATGGGCGGGGCGATTTGCCGCGTTGCACACTGGCGGACGTTGTCCACCATGCCAGCAGAAATGTCCCGGTTACCCCGCCTCATCGCATTTTTTTTGGCGCTGCTTTCCGCCCTCATCGCGCAGGAAGTGCAGTTGCACGGCCTCGTTTTCGAAGAATGGGTGCGCAACACCTTCTTCGACGGTTACGTGCCTCCCGGATACACGCAGAAGTGGGACATCCCCGCCGAAATCAACCGCACCCACGGCGGTCTCCCGGTCAATCCCAAGGCGATCAAATACAAGACCCCGGTCGACCTCGGCGATGCGTTGCGGCAATTCGACATCGAAGAGTCGTTCATCCTCGTGGTCGGCTACTGGGTGCAGGAGGGCGGTGAGAAACGCTTCGTCAACATCATCGCGCCGGTCGTCACCCCGGAAATCCTGCGACCCTTGTGGGGCGAGGTCACCCGCGCCGATCTGGAACGGCTCGATGCGCTGATCAAGGATCGTTCGCTCGATTACCGCGAAGCGCGCAAGCAGGCCCAAGCGATGAAGAAAGCTCCACCGTTCAACACGACCATCATCACGCTGAACCCGAAAATTGATTCCAAGGGCCAGCGACGGTTGCAGTGCAGCCTGAGTTTTACCAAGGTCTTCCAGTATCTCGCGCCTGAGGCGGATGCCGGCATTCAGGAAACCCCGATGCTTTGGGACGTGCCTTTTGGCACCACCATTGCCTCCAAACCCCGTAGCTTCGAATCCAAGTAATGTCCGCCATACGAAACCTGCTCGCCGGTCAGCGCGACCTGAACGCCGTCCGCGCCGCCTTGGTGCCTTTTGAAAATTTTCACCGATATCCTTCGGCCACCAACCGTGCGGCTTGGGACAACCTCCCGGCAGCCACTCGGACCCGTTTTCTGGCCGACGGTGAAAACCAACTCTCTGCCCCGTGGGAACCGTTGCTCGCCTCGGTGCTGCTCGACTATCCCCGCCATGGTAACCGCGAGACGTATCAACAACCCTATAGCCGGCGGCGCGGCCGGCTCCAAGAGCTCGCGTTGGCCGAGTGTGTCGAGGGCCAGGGTCGCTTTCTCGACGCGGTGGTCGATGGGATCTGGCTGACCTGCGAGGAGACATGGTGGGGTTATCCCGCGCACCTGACCGAACAAAAGGGCGGACCGGATCTGCCCGACGTCAGTGATCCCACGGTGGATCTCGGCGTCGGGGAAACGGCCGCCCTGCTTGCGTGGATTGATCACGTGCTCGGCGATCAACTCGACACAGTTTCCAAATTCCTCCGCTCACGCATCCGACGCGAGATTGACCGCCAGTTGCTCACCCCCTGCCTGAAACGCGACGACTTCTGGTGGATGAGCTGGGACTTTCGCCAGCACACCATCAACAACTGGAATCCTTGGGTAAATTCCAACTGGCTCGCCTGCGTGTTATTGCTGGAAACGGATGCCGAACGACGCGCCCAAGCGGTGCACAAGATCATGCGCAGTTTGGATCTGTTCATCAACCATCAGCCGGCGGACGGCGGTTGCGACGAGGGTCCAGCTTACTGGGGCCGCGCGGGGGCCAGCCTCTTCGATTGCCTCGAATTGCTGCACCATGCCACCGACGGGCGCATCTCCATTTTCAATGATCCCCTGATCAAGGAAACCGGCCGCTATATCATGCGGGCCCATATTGACGGCGACTGGCTGGTCAATTTTGCGGATGCTTCGGCCAAGGGCGACATCGACGGTGCGCTCGTGCAGCGTTTTGGACGCAGCATCAACGATGAAGCCCTCGTCGATTTCGGCCGTTGGGTGCAGCACCATCAAGCCCAGCGTCCCCATAGTCACATCCGTTCCATTAATCGGACGCTCGGCGGACTCTTCGCCACGGCGCCGGCCGAAAGCGCGCCCCCCGCACCGCTGTTGCGTGATGTGTGGTTGCCGGATCTGCAATTCATGATCGCCCGCAGTCAGGCGGGAAGTTCCAGCGGTTTCTTTCTCGCGGCCAAGGGCGGGCACAACGACGAGAGCCACAATCACAACGACCTCGGGTCCTTCATCGTCTTCCTGGACGGAGAGCCCCTGCTGATCGACGTCGGCGTGGAGGCCTACACGGCCAAGACATTCAGTCTGCAGCGTTACGAAATTTGGACGATGCAATCACAGTGGCATTCCCTGCCGACCATCAATGGTGCCATGCAACAGAACGGACGTGCCTTTACGACCAAGGATGTCCGCTATGCGGCCGATGATCAGGCCGCCACCCTTTCACTTGATCTCGCTGGGGCTTATCCTCCCGCGGCCTCGCTTCGACGCTGGACGCGCACCCTGTGCTTGGAACGCAACGGCGATCTCGTTATCACCGATGACTTCGAGCTTGAGGCCGCACGCGAACCCATCATCTGGAATTTCATGTGCGCGCGCCGACCAGACATTCAAGCCGATGGCCACGTGCGCTTGATCGCCGGTCAGGCCAAGGAAGCGGCCTTGCACAACCCCACCGGCAGTTGCACCGCCGCCATTGATGAGGTGCCGGTGACCGATGCCAAAATGCAGCAAGTCTGGGGGGATCAGGTTTATCGCCTGCGGCTCATGGCCAAACAACTCAACCCGACCGGTCGGATCGAGTTTCGGATTTCAGCCCCACCCACCAAACCCAAGCCATAAACACGAACTGAAATGGCAGGCGCAACCAAAGGGTGAGGGGCGAGACATCCAACCCGGGCATCTTTCCCTGAAGGGCGACATGCAAATTTGCGGGGAAGACCGCGACCAGCAGCGCCAACAAACCCCACGCCGCCAATCGTCGCGTGCAGACCAGGAGTAATCCGAGTCCGCCCAAGATTTCTGCGGCGCCGCTGATGTAATTAAGTGCTTCCGGCCAAGGCAGGGCCGGCGGCATCATGCCGAGATAGATTTCTGGTTGGCGAAAGTGATTCGCGCCGGCCACCACAAAGAAGAGCGCGGCGAGCCAGCGGAAAACCAATCGCAGCCGGTTCATACCATTTGGGTCTTCGCGGCACTGCCGCCGAAGAGTTCCCGCATGGCACTCCAAGCCTTGCGCAAGCCAGCCGGTCGCACGGGTCCCAGACCATAGGTCGAGGTCAGTTCTTCCTCATGTCCACGATAGCGCGGGGGCAGCAGAAAATAGGTTTCGTTCTCGGCATGGATCATGGTCGAGAGAAACAATCCGCGACCGACCACCATGCGCTCGGCGGACACGTTGACCGTCTTGGCCGGTAGCACCAGCCACGGCTTGAAGGTGAAAGTCAGCCCCGTCTCCGTTTTGTGCAGCCGGCCGTAGGTGCGCACCGGCACCTCGGGCAGATTACCACCGGTAAACAATTTGTTGTCATTGGGGGCGACCTTGAAACGGCAGCGGCGCAGGGTGAAAAAGTCCCAGCTGAAGGCACTGCCGAAAATCATCAGTCGGAATGACCAACCCGCAACCAGCCACGCGACGATGATCACGACAATGGAAAGTGCTGCACTGACCCAGGGATTGATTGTCGCGGTGAGCGTAATCAAACCCAGCAAAGCGGTGCGGGCTCCCTTGAGCGCCGCGTCAATCGCGCCCCATGGGCTGAGCAAGATCAGGACATTGATGGCATGCGAGGCCATCCACACGACGGCAAACACCGCGATGCCGAACGGCACCGTCAGGATATTCAGCAACCAGGAAAAATCGATCGCCCCGAAATGCAACATCGCCAGACCCGGGGTCGCAGGATCCGCCACCGGCGTCACATCGGCCACGATCATCTTGGAAACTGCCGCCATCGTGAACGGCACGACCGCCCCGGCGGCCACCAAGCCCGAGGCCTTGTTCTCAATCGTCTCCAACACATCGAGCGGTTTTTTCCAACCCGGGGGAACCACCGCCCCCAGCGAATCCTTCGCGGCCACCAAACCAACCAGCAACAGTGCCGGACCGAAAAAGCTCCACTGGGCATACCACGGCAGTTTCGCCCGGGCTTCTTCATCCTTGGTGGTGAAATATTGGTAGGCCCCGTAAGCCCCGGTCCCGAGCAAGGGCGAAATTGCCATACCCGTGACGGTGGAAACCGCTCCCGCCACTCCGGAACCCGGGGACCGGTCAGACGATGCACTCGTGCTGTTAGTCGCCGCCCACAACGGGGTGACGATTATGGCGCAGGTTAATGCAATGAGAAACAGGGGGGCGATTCGTTTCATGGCGGTGGTTTATTACCCCAATCACAAACCCACACCCCGGCGGTGACAACTGCATTTCCCCGGTGCGAGGTCGGGCGATCAGGGCCGCGCCCGGTCCAGATTGAGCCACGCAACTTCGCGCGCCGACAGGGTCACGGCCAGACTGGGCATCGTGCTGATGGTCTCACTGAGCAAACGGGGACCGATCAACGCAAAGGTCGGGAAGGATTGGGTCAGCACATACGCCGCCGCGATCGCGATGGGCGTGGTGTTCTTCTTCTTTGCGAGGGCAATGGCACGTTCGCGACGTTCGAAGTTATCGTCGCTATACCAGCAGCGCACCAACTCTTCATCCGCCAATTTATCGCGACCGGCCCGATCCGTGAAGAAGCCGCGGGCCTGGCTCGACCAAGCGAGCACCGGCAATTGGTTTTTCTTCAACCAGCGGCGCGACTCGGCATCGGAGCACGAGATGCAACCTTCCCAGACCGGGTCGACCATGCGGGCGAGGCTGAAGTTGTTGCTTACCATGCTGAAGCCCTGCAGGCCCTTGCGCTTGGCGTAGCGGTTGGCCGCGGCGATGCGCTTGAGTGACCAATTGGAACCGCCGAATACGCGCACACGGCCGGCCTTCACCTCATCATTGAGCGCATCGACAAACTCACCCACCGGAATGTCGAGATTGTCGCGATGCAACATGTAGATATCCGCATAACCGGTCTGCAATCGCTCCAGCGATTCCGTCAATTGCTGCGCCATGTCGGCGGGATTGCAATACGGCGTGTGGCCGCCCTTGGCGATGACGGCAACCTCTTCGCGATTGCCGCGGTGACGCATCCACCAACCGAGCAGACGCTCCATCACCCCGCCCCAATAGACGTAGGCCGTGTCAAAAGTAGTGCCGCCGCGTTCCACGAAATCATCCCACATCGCCGCGCCATGCGGCAGCGTGGTCTGGTTGTCGCAACCCATGATAAAGCGCGACACCGGTTTGTTCAGGCCGGCAATCGTGCCATGGGGAATCAACCCGGAGGAACGCCGACGCAGTGGCCGGCGGGCGTGGGTATGCTTGAAGTTCTCAGACTTTTCCTGTTCGAAAATCAAACCGACGGCGCCGCGCCAAGCGTCCAGCGCCGCCATGTTGCCCAGCGTATCGGCGACGGTCATCGCCGCCACTTCGCGCTGGCCGGCAGCCAGAGCCTGCGCGACGGTATCGGCCTCGATGCCGTAAAGATTATTCGGGGTGCGCACGGTGATCGTCTCCTGCTTGCCGTCCACATTCAGGTGGATCAGCGCGTCTTCGCCTTCGCTCGGCACAATCCAAGGTGACACCACTTGCAAGCTGCCCTTGGTGCCATAGATCCGCGCGGAGCCATCCTGGGAGAGACCCACGCTACAACCCACCTCAGCCACCAGGCCGTTCGCAAATTGCAAGGTGCCCTGCGCGACCTCGTCCACCCCGGTCTGTGCATGCAGTTTGGCCGCGCCCGAAACCTTGATCGGGTTGGCGAAAGGCTGTCCGTTCATGGCACCGGCAATCAAACGGGAAAAGGAAACCGGATAACAGCCGACATCCATGATGCCGCCGCCGGCCGCATCGTTGGCCCACAACCGCGATTCGGCATTGAACGGGGCAAAGAAACCAAGGGTGGCCTTGACCAGTTTGATCTCACCCAGCACGCCACTGCGCACGATCTCGAGCACCTTGGCCGTCTGCGGATGACAACGATACATGAACGCTTCCATCAGCATCACGCCGTTTTCCTGTGCCGCCGCGGCAATGACCATGGCCTCGGCATGATTTACGCCGATGGGCTTCTCGCACAAAATATGTTTACCGGCCTCGGCCGCCTTGACCGCCCATTCCACGTGTTGGGGATGCGGGGTCGCGATATAGACCGCCGTCACCTCGGGATCGGCGAGCAAGGCCTCGTAACTGCCATGCGCCTTGGGCACGCCAAACTCCTTGGCGAAGCGTTCCGCGCTGGCCGTGGTGCGGCTGCCCACGGCCACTAGGCGGCTGTGTTGCGATCGGGCCACGCCCGTTGCAAAGATTCCGGCGATGCGCCCTGTGCTCAAGATCCCCCAACCAAGTCGGTTATTCATAGCAAGAGCGGGACCGTGGAGGGTTTGTGGTTACGTTGCAATCATGAGAAGGATTGCATCACGGATTTTCGCGTGAAACCTGAAGGGGTGTTGACCAAGGCCGAACTTACCCGCCTGCGCTCCCTCCGGGAAAAGAAAAACCGTGAGGCGTCGGGGCTCTATGTCGTCGAAGGCGAGAAGGTGGTCGGTGAACTGTTGGCGGCGGGGTTGGCATTCCAGGAAATCTACGCCACCGCGGATTGGACCGGTGCCAAAACCCATGAGATCACCACGGGTGAAATGGCCCGCGCCAGTCACTTCCCCACCCCAAGCAGCGTGTTGGCCGTCGGCCATATCCATCGTCACCCGCTGCCCGACACCGGACTGGCGCTAGGCCTGACCCTGGTGCTCGATGGCGTGCAAGATCCCGGCAATGTCGGCACATTGCTGCGCATCGCCGATTGGTATGCACTGGACCGGGTGGTGCTTTCGCCGGATTGCGCCGACCTATTTTCCCAAAAGGTGATCAATGCGAGCAAAGGTTCGTTTGCCCGGGTGACGGTGCACGCGTTGGATCTGCCGGCCATCCTGGCCACCGTGCCACCAGAAGTGCCGGTGCTGGGTTGTGATCTGGTCGGCGAGGACGTGCACACGCTGGCGCCGATGAATGATGCCGTGATCGTGATCGGCAGTGAAGGCCGTGGGATTTCGCCCGGCGTCAAGCAGCGCATCTCGCAATTTATCACGATCCCGCGCTACGGGGCGGCCGAATCACTCAATGCCGGTGTGGCCGCCGCGATCGTCTGTGACAACCTGCGGCGGGTGCGGCCGAGCTGATCAGGGTTTGGTTACGTTCGGACCCTTTTCCAACACCAGCTGCGCTTCATAGAGTTTGGCCTCTATCATGGTTTGGTTGCTCTCGCGGAGAGCAAGTGAGTCGCGCTCCCGTTGGTCCAAGCCCACGCGTTCATCCAGCGCCGCGAGGGCGATCAGGGGCGTGATGTCACGACGCACACTCAGCACGATGTTGCGCATATCGGTTTCAATATCGCGCCTGACCGCGGTCGGGAATTGCGCTTCTATCGCCTGCAGAAAATCCTCCACGTTTCCGTTGGCGGAGGTCAGTCGATAGGCTTGCTTCTCCCATAGATTGAAGGTCTCCGAGCCGAACCCGTGCGAAAAATTACTCCGCGCCGTGTAGCCATCAAAATTCGGCAAATGCACTTTCAATTCGTCGGGAATCGGAACCTCACGGACGGCCGGCAGCCAGCCGCTCTCGCGCACAAAGATGGTGTTGCCCTCCACGCTGGTGATAAACTGCAGAAAATCGATGGCTTCGGCGGAATGGTGACTGGCCTTGTTGAGATAGAGCGACATCGCCGTCGTGGCGCCTTCGCTGATGGGGGTCCAATAGTAGCGACCGATTTTGCCGTCGGCCATGGTCGGCCAGGGCACCACCGTCACTCCCACCTTGAACGGCGCCATGCGGGTCAGGCTCGTCGCGTCCCAAGTTCCGGTCACTATCATCATTGCCCGCCCGCGCAGGAAATCCTGCACCGCCGCATCACGTTCAAGCTGTTGAAAACCCGGTCGCATGGTCGTCGAGACCTCACGCATCCGGTTCAGACCATCCAGCAGTTCAGGACGACGAAAATTCCATCCTCCGCGCAAATACTCCAAACCCACTTCCGGACCGGCGGGCCCCTGTAAGCGGAACCGATCGTTCGCATAGGACACATCCAGCCCCACCCGAGTCAACATGGGGTCGAGTAACACATAACTGTTGAAGCGACTGCCCGCGAGCAGCGCCACGCGGTCCTTCGGTTCGGCTATGCGGGCCTTGAGTTTGTCATTCAGGGCCAGGAATTCAGGATAGGTAGATGGAGGGATTTCGCTGCCGGTCAGCTCCCGCAGAAGCTCGGGGTTATAATACAGCCGCATGCTGAGCATGCACTGGGTCACCGCATAGTAATTGCTCAGGTTGGGGATGTAGGCGTCAGGCGAATTAAGGCCATCCTTGAAGGTATCGCGCCAGCGCACGCCCTCCAGCGCCGTTCCACGGTTGTAGGGATTGGGTAATTCGACGTATTCGCTGATCGGCGCAAAGAAACGCGGCGGCACATCGTTCATCCCCTGCATGTGCCGGCCGAATTCGATGATATCACTCGCGGTGCCACCGATGAGCTGGGTGCGCAACCACTGGTTGTAGACATTACCCGGCACCGCGACCTGCTCGACCCGCACATTGGGGTTTAGCTCCTCATAGCGCTTGATCATCGCGTCAAACGCCTCGCGTGGGCCGGCCTCGATTTGCCAATGCGTAAACCGTATGACTACGCGTTTGTCATTTGATAGAGCTGAACCCGGTCGGGTCAGCACCAGCACGACTGCCGTCAAATAGGCCAGCGCAAGCAGGATCAACGCATAGCGGGCGCGCTGCTTTGGTTTAGCGGCCATGCAAAGCCTCCGTTCGATGCGGCACCGGATTGCCCGCACGCCGTTGATCCATCAGGTAAATCCGCGGATCCTGCGGGTATTCCGACCTCAACCGCTCGTAATACTTCGCGGCCAAATCCACCTGGCCCGTATCCCAAGCAAGTTCCCCGATCTGCACCAGTTGGTCAGCCCCCGGGGTGCCTGAAAGCCCGCCAAATTCATCCGCGGCCAGCAGGTGTTTCAAAGCATCCGCGGGAGACAGATTGTAAAACATGACGGCCCGGGCCGCGACCCGGTGCAAATCACGCAGCGTGATTGGATCCTGGGTCTTGAGGAGTTGGGCTTCAACCCATGCAATGCGCTCGCTCGGGGAATCTCCGGGCAATACGTAGAGTGTAAGCACCGCGAGCTTAACCCGGGCGGCATCCGCCCAACGACCCGGTCCGGACTGCTCCAGCAGACCGCGAAAATAGTCCGCCGCTTGCAACAGATCTGGTTTGCTACGGTAAATCTGGGCGATGCGGCCCAATAAAAAGCGCGACGCCCGGCCAATCTCGTCGTTGTCGGCTTCAGCCAGCAATGCCTTGAGCCGGGATTCCACGTCATCGAGCCGACTCTCGCTCAGGGGTTGTTGATCGAGATTTACCACCGCCGCGCAAAAAGCTCGCTCCCTCCGGCCAGCGGGATCTTCCGGTGATGGCAGATCCTGCAAGTCAATCTGAGCCTCCTTGGAGAGATACATGGCCACCTTGCGCCAGACTTCGGTATCCTCATTCCCTTCCGCTTTGCTGGGTTGCTGGCCGCCAAAGAGGGAGGTGCAAAGCAAAAGTCTGAACAGGGGTAGTCGGGGCATTCCCTCCAGCGTGTCGCTGAGACGTCCCGCCACAAGACTAAGTTAAGACATAACTTCGCCGCGCAAGGTGGGCCCGATTAATTCGATTCAGTAGCCGCTTTCAACCCGACGGCCGCAGCGATATCGCCCCACGCATAATAGTGAAAGGTGCGGTCGGTCGACATGGCCACGAACAGCCCGCCGGGAAACCCGGGCAAGGCGACGTTGGTCACATCACTGCCATCGCTCTCGCGAGTGGAGAGGCGCACCGAATGGAGCAGCGGATGGTCATGTGGATTGCCGGTGGTGCCTTCGCGGGGAAAGATACGGAAGGTGTCGGCCTGCTGATTCGAAACCAAGATGTAGCCCGAGGCAGGACCCGACTTGTAGATTGAGATGCCTTCCAGATCGCTGGCGAAGCCGGTCATGCCAAAAAGAGCGAGCTGCTCATTCGCTTGAGGAGCGTCGGGATCCGCCTGATATTTGTGCACCCCAAACTGTTCGTCGGAATAGTAGATGTAACCCAGTTCGTTATCCACTGCGATCGCCTCGATTTCCTTGCGGCCGCTGTATTCTCCGAACTCACGCACTTTGGTCAGCTTCACCTTGCCGGTTCCATCATCCTCCAGACGGTATTGCCAAAGATAGGAGCCGCTCGGGCCGGTCTTGCCGCCGACAATTGCGAAGATCGCACCATCAGAAGGACGCGTATAAAGCGCTATGCCCATGGGTCCGCGGCTGCGATCTCCGCCAAACACCACCAGATCGCCGTTATCCAACGGGGTCAGATTGGGTAAACTATAGACCCGCAACTGTTGTTCCTCACGCTCGGTCACCACAGCAATATCCACCGTCTGTCCGCCCAAGTTCAGGCCATAGGCGAGGTCGACATTGTTGGGCCGCTTCAAATCCGGCACCGTCCGCACCACCTTGCCTTTGAGATCGAAGGCATAGAGCGCTCCCGCGGTGTCCTTGTCGGTGCCAATCACGAGACTTTGCGCGAGGTCGGCATGGTTGATCCAGATCGCCGGGTCATCGGTGTCATGCGTGACCGCCGCGGTCACCACCCGCGGCACCACGGCTTGTTTCGGTGCATCGGGATCAGGTGCGATGCGATCGCATCCGGTCAACCCGGCAGCGAGGATTAACCTACTGCTCAGGGCGAATGCTTTTAAAGGAAATGACACGGTTCGAATTAGGGTCAGAGTTTCCAACGCACACCAAAGTTGGCGCTCCAGTCGTATTCCTCAAACTGGCCGAGTCGAGGTCCTTGGTTGGCCGGCGAGCGCAGATACACCCGGAACGGCTCGTTGGTGATATTGACCAACTCTACGTAGGTCTCCCACTGCTTGTTGATCCGGTAGCGCATCGTGAAATCAAGTTGGCTGAAATCGTCGACCCAAAGATCCTCGTAAATGTCGCCGCCAATCGGCTCGTCTTCGCGCAGGCGCTCGCTGCGGAAGTTGAGTGCGAGACGGGCAAAGAAGCCGCCTTTTTCATAAGTGAGACCGACGTTGCCGATGCGGTCGGATTGACCGATGAAAGGAAGCTTTTCGCCGGGACGGGTCGGATAAGTCGCCTCGGAATCACTGAGCGTCAGATTCGCCATGAAACCAAAGCCATCCAACGGGGCCGGCAGCATGCGCAGTTGCTGCTGCCACGCCAGTTCGAGACCGGTGATCTTGCCATTGCTGCCGTTGCGGAAGGTGGTCAGGTCGTAAGTCGGCAGTGGCGCATAGCCACCGGGGATTTCCACTTCGTAGGAAAAATTATCGATCTGTTTGATGAACACCCCGGCGGAAATCACTCCAAGCGAAGGCAGATAATATTCGACGGAGGCATCCCAGTTTTGGGAGGTCAACGCCTCAAGGTAGGGATTACCCTGCGTGACCTCGTCATCGTCGGGATTGATGCCGATGAAGGAAGCACTGTCGCCGAACGAAGGACGAGCGAGCGAATTGGACCACGAGGCGCGGCCCACCAGATCCTTGGTGAAATCATAACGCAGGTAGACGCCCGGTAGCCAGTTCGTGTAGGAACGGGAAACCGTGCTGGGACCGATCACGACCTCATTGGCGAGATCGATTTCTTGTCCGGTCGTCGTGTATTTCGTGCGCTCCATACGCGCGCCGGCAATCAGCGTGGTCTTCCCCAGCTTGATATTGCCCATGAAGTAACCCGCCAGCACATCCTCGGTGCTGTTCCAATCTTCCAACTCGCTGTCTTCAAAAATGCGATCGCCGGAGAAGGCGGAGAAATTACCGAAGAACGCCTCACTGGCGCGGTCACCGTCGATGCGTGGCACGGCGAGATAGGGATAGTCACTCAATCCGCCGCTCAAAGTGGCGTAGGTGAAGCTGGCCGGGGCGGAATCCAATTCGTAGGCCTCCACTTCCTTGTTCTTCTTCTTGCCACGGAAGATCGCGCCAAACTTGAGGTAGGCGGGATTCGCGGTGTCGAGGTCGAGCTTCGCATTAAACCCTGCATCCGTTTCCTTCTCCGTTCCGGAGTCGTTGCTGTAATCCACCCGTTGAAAGGCATAAGTGGTCGGATCGGCTATGTTGCCGCCGGCCAGTTGCTCCAAAGTAAAGTTGTAGGGTCCGTTTTGCGTGTAGCGGAATGAACCATCGCGCGTGTTGTGGCGGAAACGCACCGAGGACTCGCCGGGATTCGTCTCATGACCACGGGAATAGGCCACTTCGCCGTCGATCGTCCAATTGCCGGTGCGGGTTTCACCACCGACCTGCAGGGCGGTGAGTTCCTGATCCTTGGTGCGGAGGCGCACATCCCGGCGCCAACGCCGCTGGCTGTCGAAGGTCGCGGAGTTGGCGTCGGCCGCGATCAGCGAGCCTTCGGTGAAATCAAAGACCGAGCGGTTGCGATACTCATGATCCGTGAAGCGGTTGTAGGTGCCCCGCAGGTAGAGCCGACTCGACTCGGAGGGCTTCATCTCCACCGCGCCGCTCACGCCCTTGCGTTTGCGATCAATCTGGTAGTCGCGGTAATTCATCGCTTCGAGCACGTAGTAGTCCTGCCCATTGGTTGGCGAGGTCTCCTGACTGTAGCCGTCATTCTCAAAATTGTAGGAACCGAACTTTCGTTGCTGCCAGGTCGGAGCGACGAGAAAACCGAATTTACCGTCCGCCGTCACGGTGGAGTAGCTGCCATTGAACTTGCTGCCGTATTCACCGGTCAGCGCGGAATATATGCCGCGCGCATCCACGCTGGCACTGGTGCCTTCATGATCAAAGGGGCTCTTGGTTTTGATGTTCACCTGCCCGCCCAATCCTTCGCCATCCATGTCCGGCGTCGCCACCTTGGTGACTTCCACGCTGGAGAGTGCATCGGAGGGAATTACGTCGAGGGCGATGCCACGATCTCCTTCCTCGGGACTCGCGAGTTTCACGCCGTTGAGCGTCACGGAATTCAGGGTGTAGTTGACGCCGCGCACCACAATGTAACGGCCTTCACCTTGGTCTCGATAAAGGGCGATGCCGGGCACACGTTGCAGCGCTTCGGCGGCGTTCTCATCGGGGAAATTACCAATTTCATCGGAGGCCACCACATTGCGCAGCGTGTCGGAGGCGCGCTGTTCGTTGATCGCCCGGGCCGTGCCGACCAAAGCGCCTTCGATGACAAATTTTTCCAGTGCTACGACTTCACTGCCAAAGGCCGCACTGCCGTCGGTCGTGCCGCTGCCGACTGTCAGGTTTTTGGTAAATCCGGGATAACCCACATAACTGTAGCTCAGGGTCTGCTCACCCGTCGGCACGTTAAGCAGCGTAAAACCACCATCGCGAGCCGTGTAGGTTTCGATGGCGGTATTGACGATAGAAACACGCACGCCGCCAAGCGGCAGCTGGGTGCCGGCATCGGTAACTTTGCCCGAAATCGTGCCGTTGGTCTGGGCCTGCACTGCAAGCGGCAGGAGCAGGGTGATGAATAGTAACAAAAATGACTGCAGTCGTTTCATGGTCGGATTGGTGTGTGAGTTGCGGCACGCTTTCGCGCCTTGAATCCGACCGTGCGCCGTCAGGCAAATCACCGTCAAGCCGCGCGAACCTCCGTCACCAAACTATCACCCGGCCGTAATCATTCCGTGACCATGACTCACAAAACGACCTCGAACGAGGGAGTCCTCGCACGCAGGACCCGTGTCCTGCATTTCACTTACCAGATGACATGGGACTCCACGCATTGGCGCGAAATTCCCGTGGTGCCACGCCGTAAAGTTGTTTGATCCAACGAGAGAAATGAAACGGTGTCTGAAACCCGCAGCGATAAGCCACCTCTCCCACCGTGAGTCCGGTCTCGCGCAGCAACTGCGCCCCGCGATGCGTGCGCGTTTCCCAAACGTAGCGCAACGGCGTGGTGCCGAGGTGTGACTTGAAGAGCTTCACCAGCTGCGCCGGCGAAACTCCTGCGGCCTGAGCCAGCCGCGTCAGATCTACGTTTTCGTGACCCTCCTGCCCCAGCCAGGCCAGAGCACGGCGGAGCGCATCCGGTTCTTCCTTCGTTCGGTTTTCCTGCCGCAGATCGGCAAACACATAGGCCTGTAACGCAGCCAAACCCAGTGCATCGATCAACCCATGGGCTTGTGAACCGGTCGTCAACGGCAGCGAAAGACCCAGTTCCATGATCTGCTCGAATCGGCGCGATACCGGAAGGACACTGGCCGCCTGCTCACAGGCCTGCGCGAGATCGGCCGACACCACGGGCGGGCGCACCGCACACCAAGTATGGTGGCTTTTGCGATCATCCGCAAAAGTGAAAACCTCCCGGCCGCCCGGCAAAAACAGCCCCATCTTCCCTGCCTCAAATTCGCGCCGTTGCCCATCCACCTCCACGGTCGCACCTCCTTCCAACAAAACAAACAACTGATAATCCTGTTGCAGCCTCGGACCGAAATGTCCGCCCGGTTCATAGACCACATCCCCAAAAAACACGCCGGCGGATTCAGCCGAACGGAGTCTTTTGGATATGTTTTTAGCGGTCATATGGCTATGCGTTAGTAAATATGTATGTTATTAGATATGTATTCCCATGAGTTCCGCAACGCTTGATACCCCACTTCGCAATCTCGTCACTGACACCGGAGGCTTTGCCGGCACCCGTCGCAATCAGTTCCCCAAGGAGAAACCACCGGGTTATTTCTCCCCCGATGCAGATCCGGCGGCGGTCAAAGCTTTCTTCGAGGCCAACGGGTATCTCGTGCTGGAGAACGCCTTCAACCCAGTGGAAGTCGAAGAACTGAAAAATGAGACGACGCAAATCTGCCGCGGCGAACGGGGCGAACTGCCCGATCACCCCAAAGCCGAGGCCGCGGAACCGGATGCCTCCGTGCTGCAGCGTTTTCTCTGCATCCACTTTCCACACAAGTGTTCGGAAGTGATGCGCCGGGCCATTCACAACGAGCCCACGGTCAGGACGCTGACCAACGTGGTCGGCCCGAACGTGAAATGCATGCAGTCCATGCTATTCATCAAATCCTCCGGTAAACCTGGCCAAGCGTGGCATCAGGACGAAGATTATATTCCCACGCGGGACAAGTCGCTGATCGGGGCGTGGATCGCGTTGGATCGTGCGACCACGGACAACGGCTGTCTGTGGGTGCTCCCGGGTTCGCATCGCGCCGGCATCCTGTGGGAACAGCAATGGCACGGCGACCGCCGTTTTGATTGCGCCGAGCAATCAGTCAATTTCCCCTACCGGGACGAAGAGGCCATCCCCGTCCAAGTGGAACCAGGCTCCGTGGTTTTCTTTAACGGCTATCTGCTCCATCGTTCCCTGCCCAACCACGCGCCGCAGGGCACCTACCGGCGCTCGCTGGTCAATCACTACATGAGCTGCGAATCGCGCCTCCCTTGGGGCAAGCTTCCAGAAGGTGAACACAACGGACACTTCGATCATCGCGATATCATCATCGTCGCCGGCCACGACCCTTACGCCTACCGCGGTTACGAGGAAATCCATACGCCGAGTGTTCGTCCCACCGGAGAAGGTGGTTGCGACCGGTGGGGTGGCGGCAACCGCAAGTATGCCGACGAAGCCAAAGCCGAAGCACCGAACGCCAAGGTCTGAAGCAGCACCATCCATCAGGTTTCGCGACATGATTGATCAGACAGGATTGCGCTTGCGCGCGACCAATCCCGGGTGATCTCAATCTAGCCGCATGAACTTGCCTACCTCAGAACAGCAACGCGCTTTTTTCGAAGCTTTCGGCTTTCTCAAACTCCCCGGCCTGCTGAAGACCGAGGTCGCTGAAATCACCGCGGAGTTCGAGGCGGTCTTCCCGCAACTCGGCCTCAAGCACGACGGCACCAAGCGCACCATGATCGTGCCCTTCGTCGACCAACGTCCCGGGTTGTGCGCCTTGCTCGACCATCCGGCGATCAATGCAGCCCTCAGCAACCTGCTCGGGCCGGACTTCAATTACATGGGCAGCGACGGCAACTACTATTCCGGCGAAACCACCTGGCACCGCGACGGGCTCACGCCGAGCAACAGCTACATCAAGCTCGCACTCTATCTCGACCCGGTGAACAAGGACACCGGCTGCCTCCGCGTCATCCCCGGATCGCACTCGGATGTCGGCATGAAAACGTGGGTGGATGAGACCATGCGCGACGCGGAAAACGAATGGGGCCGCCATCAACGCGATCTCCCGGCCCAAGCCCTCGAGAGTGAACCCGGTGACGTGCTCATCTTCAGTCATCGGCTGCTGCACGCCTCGTTCGGCGGCGGCAAGGCCCGCCGCATGTTCACCATGAATCTGGGCCGCAGCGCCAAGACCCCGATGGAAATCGACGATCTCATTTCCTACGGAGACACGCATTTTTATGGCTTCGGACTTCGCGAGCCCTATGGCAAGGCGATGCTCGAAAGCGCCTCACCTGCCCGCATGAAGCACCTGACGCAGCTACCCCTATTTTGGGAAACGAGTGTCGCCCGTCACAAGGCCCGCACGGGTCAGTCATAATTCGAACAAAAAGCCTGCAATGGGAAAACGGCTGCTCTACGCATCGTAACCGTATCCCATGAATGCTTTCAACGGACTCGGCCTCAACCTCGGCAACCTCAGCAGACTCTCCGCGGCGCAGACGCGCTCGATCAGCCCGGAGAACTTTAATGGCGCGAAAGGCGCCGGCGGCATGGCCACCACCGGCACCGGCGAACAATGCGCGCGCGGACTCGGGCAGGGTTGGAAAGTCTCGCCCTCCGTCCGCATCAAGGCCGGCGAGACCTTCACCGTCGCGGACATCTCCGGCAGCGGGGCCATTCAGCAAATCTGGATGACGCCGACGGGGCCGTGGCGCCACAGCATCCTGCGCATCTATTGGGACGGTCAGGAAAATCCCTCGGTTGAGTGTCCGGTCGGGGATTTCTTCGGGATGCACTGGCAGAAATT
Organism: Cephaloticoccus sp.; assembly: GCA_030833445.1. Lineage (GTDB taxonomy): Bacteria > Verrucomicrobiota > Verrucomicrobiia > Opitutales > Opitutaceae > Cephaloticoccus. The sequence goes on from JAURHD010000025.1 coordinate 18,609, forward strand.
TGCGCCGCTCGTCTCGCAGGCGGTCTGCGTCAATCCCGGCAGCGCGTTCAACTGCTACTGGGAGATGCCGTTTCGCAAACACTGCCGCATCACGATGACCAACATCGCCGACGAGGACATGGTGGTTTACTATCAGGTCAACTACACGCTGACGGATGTGCCGGAAGACTGCGCCTATTTTCACGCTCAGTTCCGCCGCACCAATCCGCTGCCCTACAAGGAGGTCTTCACCATCCTCGAAGGCGTCAAGGGCCGCGGTCACTACGTCGGCACCTCCATGGGTTGGGGTGTCAACAACGCCGGCTGGTGGGGCGAAGGCGAAATCAAGTTTTATATGGATGGCGACGAGTGGCCGACCATCTGCGGCACAGGCACCGAGGATTACTTCTGCGGCTCCTACAATTTCGAGAACCCTGAAACGAAACAGTATCAGGAATTTTGCACGCCCTACGCCGGGATGCATCAGGTCATCCGGCCCGACGGGGTCTATCGTTCGCAAACCCGTTTCGGCCTGTATCGCTGGCATGTGATGGACCCGGTGCGTTTCGAGCAGGATCTGCGCATCACCATCCAGGCCCTCAGCTGGCGCAAGGACCGCCGTTACCTGCCGCTGCAAGATGACCTCTGCTCGGTCGCCTTCTGGTATCAGACCCTGCCAACCGCTCCCTTCCCCGCGTTGCCGGACCGCGATTACCTCGAGGTGATCTGAGTCATGAAATACGTCATTGCCGTGGATTGCGAGGGACCGGCTTGTGTGGTGGGCAAACCCGGCGGCAGTCTCAATGACGCCCCGGCGCAATACGAATTCGCCCGTCGTCAGGCCACCGCCGAGGCCAGTGCCGCGGCGCGCGGATTGTTCGCGGCCGGCGCCACGCAGGTGATCGTATGGGACAATCACGGCGGCGGCGTGAACCTCGTTTACGACGAGCTCGACGAGCGCTGCGACATCTTCAATGGCGTGCATGCGCTGCGGCTCGCGATGCTCGACGAGACTTTCGCCGGCCTCCTGTTCATCGGCTACCACGCCCGCGACAACACGGTTGCCGCCCCGCTGGCCCACACGTTCAACAGTGGCAAATACCAGTGGATCAAAATCAACGGCCGGGAAATCGGCGAAATGGCCGTCGATGCCGCCGTCGCCGGGGCCAAGGGCGTGCCCGCTATTTTTGTGGCCAGTGACGACAAGGCCGTGGCCGAGGCCAAGGCCTTTTTTCCGGGCATCACGGTGGTCACGACCAAGGTCGGCTACAGTTGGAACGCCGCGCTCAGCAAACACCCGCGCCGCGTGCTCCGCGAAATCGAGGCCGCCGCGCAATCCGCCGCCACCGATCGCGCCAAAGTAAAACCCTTCGCGTTTGCATCCCCGCTCGAAGTCGAGATTCGACACAAGCGCATCGACTCCGCCGACGAGGCCTGCCTCCCCGCCTATGGCTGGCAGCGCGTCGATGCCTACACGGTCAAACGCTCGATCAACGCCATCACCGACTTGTTCTGATACGATGCGCCCCGCCACGACATATCCGCGGTGATCAGAACCATATCCGCCGCTTGGCGGATTGGTGACGGGATTGATTTCTGCACGCCCTACCCCACGCTGGCCGGGTGAAATTAAGCGAAGCCATCGCCACCACCCGCCGCCATATCGACGCCCATTGGGAACAGACATTTCGCGACTCGCGCAACGAATCGACCAAAGAGTTCCCCCTGCCGCGACCGCACACCGTGCCGTCCACCGATCCCTGCATGTGGCTCTTCTTTTATTGGGACACCTACTTCACCAATTTCGGCTTGCTGCGGCAGAACCGCCTGACCCAGGCCATCAACAACGCCGAGAACGTCATCCACTGCATTGAGCAGATCGGCCTCGTGCCCAACATCTCCGTCCGCATCGCGCTCAACCGTTCGCAGATCCCGGTCTCCGCGGTGCTGTTTGAGGATATCTTCCGCCACACCGGCGACGTCGACTGGCTGCGCCGCGCCTACGCCGCCCTCAACAAGGAGTATGCCTTTTGGATGGCCATGCGTCTCGCCCCCAACGACCTCAACACCTGCGGCACGAACGCCGATCCGATCACGCTGGCCAACTTTTACGACGTCATCAGCCATCGGCTCGCGGACATTCCGGCCGACCCCGTCGCCCGGCTCCAATACCTGCGCCACAAAATGGCCGAGTGTGAAGTCTGGGACTTCAATCCGCGCTTCGATCAACACGCCGCGAATTTCAACCCGATCGATACCAACGCCATCCTTTATCAGTTCGAAACCATCGCCGCAGACTTTGCCAAAACCCTCGGTCTCCCGGCCGAGGAAAGCGTCTGGCGGGAGCGCGCCGCCCGCCGCCGCACCCTCATCGACCGCTACCTGTGGAACGAAGCCAAAGGATTTTACTTCGATTACGACTGGGCGCATGGCAGGCAAGGCGCCGTCGTTTCCGCCGCGCCGTATTTCGCGCTTTGGGCCGGCGTGTGCTCCGATGCGCAGGCCGCGGCCCTCGCCCGCAATCTGCCCCTCGTCGAACGCGCCCACGGCCTCATGACCTGCGCCGAAGGCAGCAATACCTCCGTCAACACTTACCAATGGGACGCCCCCAACGCCTGGCCACCGCTCCAGACCGCCGCCATCCTCGGCCTGTTGCGTTATGGCTACACCGACGACGCCAAACGCATCGCCGAAAAATATGTGCTCACCTGCGCGCGCAATCTTGAGACCACCGGCAAGCTCTGGGAAAAATACAACGCGCTCACCGGTCACATCGACGTCGCCGACGAATACAAGATGCCTCAGATGATGGGCTGGACCGCCGGCGGCTTCCTGCATGCCGCCGAAGTATTGGAGAGCTGAACGGAAAATCTTACGCGGAGACGCAGCGTCGCAGAGTTGTAGGGCGGGATCGCTGACTCCGCCAAGGCGAACACGCTTGGTTTTCGAGGCGGGGTCAGCGATCCCGCCCTACAAAAACATCTCAAACTCTGCGTCTCCGCGTCGCTGCCTGAGACCTCAGTCAATACCGCCCCGTCGGCCCAGCCGGCGCCAGTTCGGGGTGCGCGGCGCGATGTTCCACGAGCTCGCGTTCGTGCAGACACAGTTCGCCGCGATAGCGCAGCCCGCCGTGCGAGATATTGATGCTCATCGCAACTTCCTCGCCGGCCTCGACCCAGTGCGGCGTCAGCAAGGCATTCCACAGCACGTCGCCCGGCCGCATGTCAAAACAAAGCGCATCGGCGTCGGTCAGCGCCGCGGGACGGGAAAATTCCGCCACCTTGTAGTTCACCCGCACCTCACGCGGCGCCCAGCGATCCGGGTCCTGGAGGCCGCAAAAACGTTTCGTGCCGTAGACCTGCCAAGCCAGCACGTGCGACAGGTCCATGTGATAGTTCGTCGCGCAGCCCTTGCCGCTGATGAAAATGATCGGATAGCAGCGTTCGAAGGTGAAGCCCGCGGCCTGCAAGGCGTTTTGCCACGGATCGAGCACCTGCTGCTTGAAACCGTGGAGAAATTTCCCGGGCGCGTCGAAACGCGACAGTTGAAAATGCGCGAGCGCAAAGGGACCGGCCAGCGCCTGCTCGACCGGCATCGCGCGAAATTGCGCTGCCATGTCGTCCAGCTGCAGGCGCGCCCCCTTGGTGCCGGGGGTGATCCGCGCATCGGGATCGGCACGCAATTCCGCGACCACCCGATCCAACGCTGGCATCGCAAAATCGAAGGGCACGCATTCCCCCGCCATGAGGAAATTGCGCGCCCCGGCCCAGCGTTGCTGGAACTCCCCCCACGTGCTCACCCGTTCACCGGCCAAGTCATTCATCGTGACCTCAGCCTGTAAATTCCACCTGCGCTGACAATCTCTACATCGTATTCCGATAAAATAATAGAGACTCAGGTGGACCGTGCGCTCCGCGCGCGGGCGGTCGCACAAGAATTTGCCTCGCAAATCAGCCTGACGCCGGAAGGTGGAGCGGCTTGACCTCAAGACGCTCTGAACGCGTTGGGGTCAACGCGTTCCACCCACGTCAATCTATCACGCAAAGTTCAAGCGGTAATCGTTATAAATCGGTCCGAGCACTCCGCAGGGTTGCAACCAAGGCCGGATGTTTCTGGAATCGGCTCCCATGGCGAAACCGAACATCCTGCTTATCACGACCGATCAACAGCGCTGGGATACCCTCGGCGTCAATGGCAACAAGCTCATCCAGACCGGCCATCTCGACCACCTCGCCGCCACCGGCACCAACTTTACCCGCGCCTACTCCACCACCCCCAGCTGCGTCGCCGCCCGCCGCTCGCTCCTCACAGGTCAGCACGGCGTCACGCACGGGATGGTCGGCTACGAGGATGGCGTGGAGTTCAAGCCCGAGTTCACCGTTCCCGGGTTGCTCGGCCAAGCCGGTTACCAAACCCAGCTCATCGGCAAGCTGCACCAGTATCCACAGCGCAAACGTTACGGTTTCGACAACATCATCCTCAGCGAGCAGATCGACTACCGCCCCGGCTCGCCAGTCTTCGGCCACAACGATTACGTCGACTGGCTGCATCAAAAGGCCGGCATGGATGCCGACCCCAACCTGAACGGCATGGGGGCCAACAGCCGGTTGGCGCGGCCGTGGCACCTCGACGAAAGCCTGCACCACACCAGTTGGCTGGCCCAGGAGGCCGCGCAGTTTCTGACCAAGCGCCGCGACCCGTCCTCCCCGTTCTTCCTGCATCTTTCCTTCTGGGCGCCGCATCCGCCGCTCGTCCCGCCGCAGGTGCATTACGATTACTACACCCGCCGCGCCGACCGCTGGTCACCGACCCTCGGCGAGTGGTGCCCGCGCGGTGAGCAGAAACCCGGCGCCCAGCCCGACGGCGTTGCCGGCCCCTACGATCTCGATGGCATGCGCAACACCATGGCCGGTTACTACGGGCTCGTGAATCACGTCGACGACATGATCGGGTTCCTGATGCAGCGCTGCTTCATCCACGGCACGCCCTTCGCCAATCAGCCCACCTACATCATCTTCGCCTCCGACCACGGCGAAATGCTCGGCGACCACCACCTGTTCCGCAAAGTCCTGCCCTACGAGGGCTCAACCCACGTGCCGCTCTTCATCTCGGGCAAGAACATCAAGCTCAACGGCCAGCGCTCCGACCAGCTCGCCTGCCTCGAGGACATCGCCCCGACCATTCTCGACATGGCCGGCGTGGCCATTCCCGACAAGGTGGACGGTCGTTCCCTCCTGCCGATCGTGCAGGGCAAGGAAGCCAAGCTCGATCGCGACCTACTCTACGGCGAACACAGCGGCGGCGGCGCCAACCACTGGATCATTCAAGGTCAGCAAAAATATGTTTGGTTCTCCGACACCAACGAGGAGCAACTCTTCGACCTCGCCACCGATCCCGGTGAGACGAAAGACGTGTCGGGCGACGCGGCAAAACTGGAGCCCTTCCGGAAGCTGCTATCGGCCCGGCTCAAGGGCCGCACCGACTACACCTACGACACGGCAAAGCTAAAGCCCTGCGCCAACGGCCAACCGGCAGTCTTCTGGCCGAACTAACGCAGTTTCTTTCTCTTTCATCTTAATCGTTCTCTTTCTCCATACAGAGCAGACGGTGTTTTACCCACGCATCACACGGAAGAACGCACGAACACTAGTCCTTTGTGTCACCCTATCAGTTGTGGGGTGTTCGGCTCTCCCACTTAAAAATGAAGATGTGACCGGCACCTATTCACAGAGTGACATCGATGCCGAGCTTCATATCCGAATTTCAAAGGATGGAACGTATGATATGTTCGCACTGTTGGGCTGGAAGATGACAGAGGGTCCTGATGGAGTAGCCCGCATCCCGACTGAACCGCGTGAGCGAGGTCAATGGCGCTTAACCGGAACAACAATCATTCTCTCTCCGGAGAATGGCCAAGACCGAACCATGCAAGTTCGAATGGAGAGCGGTGACCGGCCTCAAGTTTTCGAGCCACCCCGAGTGTTAGTCTGGGAGCTTGTTATGGGTTGTATCTGGATTGCGGTT
>JAURHD010000026.1 GCA_030833445.1 Cephaloticoccus sp.
AACCGCAATCCAGATACAACCCATAACAAGCTCCCAGACTAACACTCGGGGTGGCTCGAAAACTTGAGGCCGGTCACATCCTCGATTTGAAACGCTCGGAGAATCATAGAATTTACGCGGGCGGTTTGAGCAGCCCTAGTTTATCAGTTTTCCTGTGCGCACGTCGATGGCATGAAAGGCGGTCGTCGTAACCGGCTGCTGCGCGATCCAGAACGTGTGCGGGTGAACCTGCGGCATGGCGACGCTGGCGAAGGAGGTATGCTGATTGTTGACCCGGCCGGGCGTGGGGGTGGCCCCGAGGAAAGTGATGGCGTCGTCCACCGAGGCGTGGCAGTGGTGCGCGGCCATCCAAGTGTTGATCTGGTCCAGTCGTTCCAGGCTAAATCCACTCGGGTCCGGTCCGGTGTAGCCACGGGTGCGCAGGGCGGTATCCGCCGCTCCGGCGGGATGGTTCGTGAGCACAAAGGTATCGTTCGGTGAAGTGTGCTTTGTGTAGTCGCCGCAGTAATTGGAACTGGCGAAGACCGCGCCGGTGGCATCGACCGCGATCAGGTTGCAGAAGAATTTGTAGCTCCGGCACCGCGTCTCGATCTCCGCGACGGTGGAGCAAAATTGCAGCATGTCGCGGAAGACGAGGTCCACCGGCACCAGTTGATCCAGATCGAATTTTACGCCAGGGCAGATGAGCGATGAAATACCGAGCGCAAGCCCGGCCTCATTCATGCCGCGGTTGGCCCAGACCGTGCCGGCGATGGGAAAGCTCAGGTAACGCAGGCCCGAAGTCGGTGAGACATGGGCGATGGTGTAGAGAAAGCGCGGGTCATCGAGCGTGCCGCCGGTGAGGGTGTGGCCGTTTGCGCCGGGCAGGGCGAAACTGGAACAGGCCCCGGCGTGATAGACCTCATATTGCCACGCGCGAAAACTAAGCAGCTCGGCGAGCTCGGGGTCGATGCCCGCGCCCTCGGCAATGCCTTGGATTTCCGGCTGCAGCCACGGCCAGTGGTCGAAACAGAATTCGCGCAACCGCTTTTGCCACGCGGTGATCTTGGTGAGCTGTGCGGACTTGGTCCCGGTGAGGAAATCGCTGAGCAGCACTGCCACGTTGGCGTGAACCTGACTGCGGACGGCAGCGCCTTGTTGCCGCCCGAGTTCGCGGGGCGCGCCATGCAATTGGAGGACCGGAGCCAGGGGAGTGGTCACGAGCGGAAACTTGGTGGGAGCATGACACGGGGTCAATGATGGGTGTTTGATATCCGGCTTGCTCGGAAAAGACGGGCGGTCAGGCTTGGACCGTAACCCCAACCCCATGCTGACTTTCGAGCAAATCCAAGCTTATGATCGTGACGGTTACGTGCTCGTGCCCGATCTTTTTACACCGCGCGAAATCGAGATTCTTTTAGCCAACGTGACGAAGGAGGGCAAGGCGACGAAGCATCAGTTCAACATGAACGATGCGGCGGGGCTCGCGAGTAAACTGTCGCTCTGGTCGGATGTGAGTGACGATGTATTCGGGGCCGTCACGACGAGCCCGCGGGTGGTCACGGGGGTGCAAATGCTATTGCGCGAGGAAGTTTACCATTGGCATAGCAAGGTGATGATGAAAGAGCCGCGCGTCGGCGGGGCTTGGGAGTGGCATCAGGACTATGGCTATTGGTATGGCGATAACTGCCTTTATCCGCGCATGCTGTCGTGCATGATTGCACTCGATCCGGCGACGAAGGCCAACGGCTGCCTGAAGGTTGTGCCCGGTTCACATTTGCTCGGACGGTTTGAACATGGCCGCGTCGGCGGCCAGGCAGGTGCAGACCAGGAACGGGTGCAGGCCGCAATCGCCCGGTTGGGCGAAGTGTATTGCGAGGCTCCGGCGGGCAGCGCACTGTTTTTTCACGGCAACACGTTTCACGCGTCGGAGGCCAATCTGTCGGACAAGCCCCGCCGGGCCTACATCTGCTGCTACAACGCGCTTTCGAATGTGCCCTACGGCGGCAAGGGGCACGGTAAGCCGGTGCCGATCGCGATGTCGCCCGACGATGCGATTCTGCGTTTCGCAGAGGCGGTGGGCGGAGCCTGAGCCGCCGCGATTCCGGCTAGGACTTATTTCATCATTTCCGTCAGCAGTGGATCCATGGCGTCTGCCCAGATCTGGTAACCGGCGGCATTGGGATGCAGCTGATCGGGCATGAGGATGTCGGGGATCGTGCCGTCGTTGGCGAGAAAGGCGCGCGTGATGTTCAGGTAGCGCACGGTTTTGCCATCATCCAATCGGGCAAGGTCTTCATTGACCGCACGGATGATGTCCATCTTTTCCTCCCAATTGTCGGGATTACCATTGCGACCCCAGCGGGGCCCGCGCGGAAAAATGCCGAGCACGAGAATTTTGGTTTCCGGTAGTTTCTCCTGGATCATCGCGACGATCTTCCGGTCGGCGGTGGCGATTTGCTCGGCCGTGTTGCTGCCTGTGTTATTGGTGCCGAGCATCAGGACAACGACCTTGGGGCTGATGCCATCCAGTTCACCGTGTTCGATGCGCCAGATTATGTGCTGGGTGCGGTCTCCCCCGATGCCAAAATTGGCGGGCTGATATTTGCCATAGTAGTGTTCCCAGATGTGCGGTGCCTTGCGCCAGCCGTAGGTAATGGAATCACCCAGAAAAAGCAGCCCGACCGGTCCTTCCTTGCCGCGCGCCAGGAAGGATTCATGGAGTTCATCGAAGCGCGGATGGCCGGGATTGGTTGCTGGCACCAAGGCGTCATTGATCACCGATGGCTCGGTGCCCTGTGCCGAAGCAATGGACAGGGTCAGACTGGTGGCGAACAGGAGAGTGGATAGGATTCGGCAGGCTATAGTTTTCATGGGAGTAAGACGATATGATGCGACGACCGTTATTTACTGTCGGGGGCGGGGATTTGGGCCGACTGATAAGCGTTGAGCCGCCAAGTGCCGGCCTCGCGGTGCCAGACGGCGAGGAAACGGAGCCGGAAAGCGATCTGTTGTTCATTCATCCGCACCCTTAGGCTGGCCCGACCGTTGATCAGGGCGACATCTTCCGATAAGAGTGAGATGTGCATTTCATCGTAGTCGTAGGCTTCGTAGCGCATGCGGTTGGCCCGCACGGCGGTGAGAAATTCGTCCTTGGCCTGGACGCGTCCATCGGCGTGTCCATAGATTAATTCGTCCGAAAGCAAAGGCTCGAGTCGATCGGCATCGCCGGCAATGGTAACCATGACCCGGGTGGCGTCGGCAGCCCGCACATCTTCAACCAGAGTAGCGGCCACCACTCGGCTGATGGCCAGTGCGGCCAAAAGAAAGGTGCAGAGAATTTTTCGCATAGGGCTGAGGTCTATTTGCGGGTGTAACGCAACAGGGGAGCTGGCGTGCCCTCGGTCGAAACCATGACGGCTTGGTTGTCAGGGGTGAAACAAACGCCCTCGGCTTGAGGTAAGTTGTGGTCTGAAAGCCGCAAGGGCTGGCGCGCCAAGGCGGAGCCCCAGGTTTCGCCCGGTTCACGATTGTAAATATAGACTTCGCCGTAGGTCAGCACGACGGCGGTGCGTTGGTCGGAGGAGATATCGAAACCGCAGGGCAACACGCGGTATTTGCCTTGGAGAGTCTCCAATAATGCCAAGGGACCAGTCGGCTGCTGGATGCCATATAGATTGCCGACGAGTTCGAGCATGGGCTTGGCGGTGCCCTTGACCGGCATCAATGGCAGACGGTAAACCACGGGTGGGGTGGTGCGTTTGGATATGAAATAGATGCTGCGTTCGGCCGGATCGACCGCGACGTTTTCGCAGTCACGGGGTCCGTCCGGGAAAGTAACGGGAAGCTGCCACGCGATTTCGGCGGTGAGTTCGTGGGCGGGATCGAGCTCGGCGGGATCCGGCTCCTCGATGATGTATAGTTTGCAGTCGATGCGTTTGGCGTAGTTGTCGCCGACATCGGCGGCCAGCAGGTAGGCCTTGCCGTTCACACTGAATGAAGCGCAGTCCTCCCAATCGATATTGACGGCTCCAGCGAAGCGCACTGACCCCAGATATTTACCCGTGCCGTCGATGGCGTAGAGCACCGGTTCACCGCCACTGTCGTTATTTGTCCAATAGACATCCGCGGTGCGCAGCGAAGGTGCCAAGCCGCTGGATTCATTGATGGTAGGTTCAGCAATGGAGCCGGCATTGGTCGGCCCAACCCAATCCCCGGAGGTGACCACAACCGGAGTCGCGGCGCTGGATGCGTTGAGGAGGGCGAAGCAAAAGCCCGCCGTAACCAAGGAAGGGAAGCGCATGCCACCAGCCCCAGCGAGAATGCCGTTTGCGGCAAGGCAAATGCACTCCATTGGACTTGGAATTTGCCGTTGTTTTCAATCCAACCCTGCGGCATGTTAGCGCCCTCATGCGTGCCGGTTCCTCCCAGAAATTTCGACGATTGATTGATGAGATTGGCTCGGTCGATGCCGTCGGAATCGAGGAACGGGTGGCAAAGTTCACCACCCGGAGCATCAAAAAATCCTCCAAGGTATGGGGCTTGAAGACAGCGGCCTCGATGGTTGATCTCACCACCTTGGAGGGCAAGGACACGCCCGACAAAGTGGAGTCGCTTTGCCAGAAGGCCATGACGCCCCATGAAGGGTTGGATTGTCCTCAAGTGGCCGCCGTTTGCGTCTATCCTTCGATGGTCAAACATGCGGCACGATATTTGGCAAACACCGCGATAAACGTCGCCTCGGTGGCCACGGCTTTTCCCAGCGGGCAAGCCCCGCTGCGCACCCGATTGGCTGAGGTCAAGGCGGCGGTGCACGATGGCGCGGACGAGATTGACATGGTGATCAACCGCGGGGCGTTTCTCGCCGGTGACTTTGCCTTGGTGCAGGACGAGATCGCGGCCGTGCGCGATGCCTGCGGGGAATCCACCCTCAAGGTCATTCTCGAAGTCAGTGAATTGGAAACCTACGACGCCATCCGGGCGGCGTCATTCATTGCCATGCAGGTTCTGCGGCCGGGTGACTTTATCAAAACCAGCACGGGCAAGACATCGCTCAATGCCACCCTCGGCAACAACCAGGTGATGATTGAGGCGATCCGCGATTTCTATCTCTCAACCGGCACCCCGATTGCGATGAAACCGGCCGGCGGTATCAAGAGTGCCAAGCAAGCCCTGCATTTTCTCGTCGCGGTCAAGGAGACCCTCGGCGACGAGTGGCTCAACCCCACGCGTTACCGGTTCGGCGCCTCGTCGTTGCTTAACGACCTGCTGCGCCAACTGGAAAAGGAAAAGACCGGCGCCTACCAAGCCCCGTATTACTTCAGCGAAGCTTCGGGACCCTACTGAAAATGCACCAACCCAGAGGTCCCCGAGAGCACAGAGTGATTGCCATCTACTTCCTCCGGGTCCTCTGCGGCCTCTGTGTTAAAATCAATATTTCCCATGGCTACTTTAACTGACAAAAAACGCGCCAAGACACAGTCCATAGGCCGACCGGCCGCCGAACTTATCTTTGGTGATTTGTGGGCCTTCGATCCTGCCCCGGAGACGGCTGACCCGAAACTGAAGGCGCGCTACGATCTCTTCATCGGCGGGAAGTTTGTCGCCCCCGCCGCGGGCAAATATTTCGATTCAATCAATCCGGCCAACGAAACGAAGCTCGCCGAGATTGCCCATGCCGGGGTCGCGGATGTGGATGCCGCCTTTGTTGCGGCCCAAAAAGCATTTGTTACCTGGGGCAAGATGCCCGGCAAGGAACGCGCCAAACACATTTACCGCATTGCACGTTTGCTGCAGGACCGCGCCCGCGAGTTTGCCGTGGCTGAGACCATGGATGGCGGCAAGCCGATCAAGGAATCGCGCGACTTTGACGTGCCGATGGCCGCGGCGCATTTCTTTTATCATGCCGGCTGGGCCGACAAGCTCGACTACGTCGCCCCCGGTCGGAAGGTCGCTCCCCTCGGCGTGGTGGGTCAGGTCATCCCGTGGAATTTTCCGCTGCTGATGATGGCTTGGAAACTTGCCCCCGCCCTCGCGATGGGCAACTGCGTCGTGATCAAGCCGGCCGAGACGACCAGCATCACCGCACTCAAGCTCGGCGAGATTTTGCAGGATGCCGGGTTGCCCGCAGGCGTAGTAAATATTGTTAGCGGATTTGGCGACACCGGTGCCGCGGTGATGAACCACCCGATCGCCGCCAAGGTGGCTTTCACGGGTTCGACCGAGGTGGGTAAGATCATCATGCGGTCGCTGGCCGGCACGGAGAAAAAGATGACCATGGAACTCGGCGGCAAGGCGGCCAACATCATCTTCGACGACGCACCGCTCGACCAGGCGGTCGAGGGCATCGTCAACGGCATTTTCTTCAATCAAGGTCACGTGTGTTGTGCCGGTTCGCGCCTGCTGGTGCAGGAGAGCGTCGCGGATCAAGTGCTCGCGAAACTGAAGCAGCGGATCAAGGTGCTGCGGGTCGGCGATCCGCTCGACAAGAACACCGACCTCGGGGCCATCAATTCCAAGGAGCAGCTCGGCACGATCCAGCGGTTGGTCGCCGCCGGGGTGAAGGAGGGAGCGACCCTGTTTCAACCCGAATGCAAGCTCCCCGCGAAGGGTTACTATTTCCGGCCGACGGTGTTTTCCGACGTGGCCATGAGTCATCGGATTGCGCGCGAGGAAATATTTGGGCCGGTGCTGAGCGTGTTGACCTTCCGCACTCTCGAAGAAGCGGTGGAGAAAGCCAATAACACGGCCTATGGCCTCAGTGCGGGCGTGTGGACCGACAAGGGGTCACGCATCCTCAAGATGTCCACCGAGCTCAAGGCCGGGGTGGTCTGGGCCAACACCTACAATAAATTCGACCCGACCTCGCCTTTCGGCGGTTACAAGGAAAGCGGCTTCGGTCGCGAAGGCGGCCGCCAAGGGCTGCTCGATTACTGCAAGCTCATCTAGCAAATTAATATGGAATTCAGGAAAACTGGAAAGGACCGCCCAAGACAATCTGAAGTCCGTCCCACTCCGCTGCATTCATTCCTGATTTTCTGATTTCCACATTTTACCATGACCCGACTTCCCATTACCAAGACCCCCAAGCCCTATGTCGGCGGTGCCTTTATCCGCTCCGAGAGCGGTCGCACGTTTCCACTTAATGACAAGACCGGCGGTTTCTTCGCGAACATCCCGCAATGCACGCGCAAGGATCTGCGCAACGCCGTCGAGGCTGCGGCCAAGGCGGGTGCGGGTTGGGCCAAGCGCACGGCCTACAATCGCGGACAGATTCTATATCGCTTGGGTGAAATGCTCGAGGCACGTCGCGCCGAAATGATTGAAACACTCGTCCTGTTTGGCGCCGCGAAGTCCGCCGCGGCGAAGGAAGTGGATGCCTGCACCGACCGCTTGGTTTACTACGCGGGTTGGTGCGACAAATACGAACAGGTGCTAGGCAACGTGAATCCCGTGGCTTCACCGCACTTCAATTTTACGGTGACGGAAGCGATGGGTGTCGTCGGTGTGATCGCCCCCGATGCGCCGCCTTTGCTCGGGTTGATCTCGATGATCGCCCCCATCATCGCGAGTGGCAATTCGGTCGTGGTTGAAGTGTCCGAGACGAATCCGTATCCGGCGATATTATTTGGAGAGATGCTGGCGACCAGTGACCTGCCGGGCGGCGTGGTCAACCTGCTCACGGGTTTCCGCAAGGAACTCGTGCCGACCTTTGCCACGCACACGCACCTGCGCGGTATCAGCGCGGCGGTGACCGGGGAGGATCGCAAGACGCTGCGGCTCGGCGCCGCGGACAGCGTGAAGCGTGTGCACTTTGCCGATGCGAAGACGAACTGGTTCGCCGATGCTGCACAGGACCTCTACGCGATCCGCGATTTCGTGGAATTCAAGACCACGTGGCATCCCATCGGGGCCTGACACCCAATGGATGGCGATCTGTTGATCTGGGGGATTCGTGCAGCCGGTCTCTTCCATTTTGTAACGGTGGCCTTGGCGATGTGCACTCCGATCCCACCTGGCTGGGACGAAAATCTGGCACGGTTGCCGGAGCTTCACCGCCGTTTCGCCATTGCGCAAAACATGGCGGTCGAGGCAGTGATGGTTGTTTTTGGGGTGGTTTGCATCGGATTTGCACCCGAACTGGTGGTTGGCTCCCCGCTCGCACGGCTTTGGTGCGGGGCTCTCGCGCTATGGTGGGGCGGGCGGCTGGTATTGTTGCCTTGGCTGGGGGTGAAGCCAGCGCTCACCACTCCGGTTTTGCGTTTTGGTTACCGCATGCTGCAGGCGCAGTGCGCGATCTATGGACTGACGTTTGGCTGGATTGCAGCGCGTTGAGTCGATTTTGGGTTGATGGGGCTGAGCTTCCCTCAGCAGCTAACCAATCATTCGTTGGTCGATAGCGGAATATCCCAGTCCATGGCCCGGCTTTTTCTTGCCACGACGGCGGGAGAAAAACTCAACTGAGTCGGTGAATCGTGTCCTTCCCTTATGGCGTTCCCTCAAACGGATGATGGGATCACTGGCGCTATTCATGGGCGTGCTCGTCGCGGTGCATGGGGCGGAGGGGACGGGAGATCTCGACCAAGTGGTCCTGCAGTTGAAATGGCGGCACCAGTTCCAGTTTGCTGGCTACTACGCGGCGGTGCAGCAGGGCTACTATCGTGAGGCGGGGTTGAGCGTGCTGTTGTTGGAGGCGAAGCCAGGCGTCGACAGCGCCGAGGAAGTTATGCGGGGCAAGGCGGATTTTGGGGTGGGCACATCCGAGCTGTTGTTGCGGCGGGCCAAGGGGGAACCCGTGGTGTTGCTTGCGACGATCTTCCAACATTCACCGTTGGTGTTGTTGACCAGAAAGTCCGAGCAAACCGCCGACCTGCAAACGCTGCATGATCTGCCGATCATGTTGGAACCACAGTCGGCCGAGCTGCTGGCCTATTTTAAATACGAGGGGATCGATCCCACCAAACTGCAGGTGGTGCATCACACGTTCGAAGTCTTCGACCTGATTGCGGGCAAGGTCGCGGCCATGTCGGCATACGTTACCGATGAGCCCTTTCGGATGAAGCAGGTGGGGGTCGATTACATGACCTTTACGCCACGCGCAGGCGGCATCGACTTTTACGGGGACAACCTGTTTACCACCGAAGCGCAAACCCGCCAATATCCCGAGCGGGTCAGGAAATTTCGCGAGGCCAGCTTGCGCGGGTGGGAGTATGCGATGGCCCATCCGGAAGAGATCATCGACTACATCGAGCGAAACTATCAGCCAAAGAAAAAGCGGGCGCACTTGGAGTTTGAAGCGGAACAGATGCGATTGCTGATGCATTCGGGGTTGATCGAGGTGGGGCACTCGAATCCCGGCCGCTGGCGGCACATGGCCAACACCTATGCCGAGTTCGGCATGATGCCGATGGATTTCGACCTGACCGGTTTTCTCTATGATCCCAATCCGCGGCCGGATTATCGTTGGGCCTATTGGACCATTGGGATCGTCACCGTGGTGGCCTTGATCGCTTTGGGTTGGATTTTGCCGCTCTACCGCATCAACCAAAAACTCCGTGCGGCCAAGGAGGCGGCGGAAACCGCGGATCAGGCGAAGGGGCGCTACCTCGCCTTCATGACGCATGAACTGCGCACGCCGCTCAACGGAATCATCGGCGTCATCAACCTGCTGCGGGATTCGAAATTGGAGGCGGAGCAATTGCACCACGTGGATTTGCTGGATCATGCTGCTCAGAACCAACTGCGCCTGATCAATGGCGTGCTCGATTATGCCAAGCTCGAGGCGGACGCCTTGGAATTGGCCCAACAACCGGTGGACCTGCGGCAACTCGTCGAGGACCTCGGGGAATTGTTTCGAGTCGTGGCCAAGACCAAGGGCATCGGTGTGGCGGTGGAATTTGGGGCGGTGCCCGCGGTGGTCATTACAGATGCGATTCGCCTACGACAGATCTTGGGGAACTTGCTGGCCAATGCGGTAAAGTTCACGGCGCAGGGTGAGGCCAGACTCAGCGTGCAGGCCGGTGGTGTGCTAGCGGATGGCCGGGTGGAATTGCGCTTTATCGTCAGCGACACCGGCATCGGGATGGATGCGGCTACCTTGGAGAAGCTGTTTACACCCTATATGCAAGGTTCGCCCGCGGTGGGCCGTGAATTTGGCGGCACCGGACTCGGATTGGTGATCGCACGCCGATTGGCCCGGGCGATGGACGGCGATATCACGGTTGAGAGCGTAGCGGGTGAAGGGTCGACCTTTACCGTAGCCGTGCTCGCCGGCCGGGTCGATTGAGCTACTGATGCTTGAGGAATCCGGCAATCTCCCGTGCTCTGGGCATGGCGGGAGCCGTGCCGCGCTTGGTTACGGACAAACCCGCTACTACGGTGGCGAATTTTGCAGCCGCGATCGTATCGCCTGAAAATTTGACCAAGCCGGCGGCAAAACCGCCGCAGAATGCGTCACCCGCACCCGTGGTGTCGACCACGCGGATACCGTGACAGGCGGGGAGTGCCGTGCAGGAATCCTGTCCGGAGATAAAGCAACCCTTGCTGCCCAAGGTGACGATCACGGTGGGGACATCGAATGTGCGACACAGCTGGTGCAGCTTGGCCGGTGATAATTTCGCCAGTGTCGTTTGGGTAAGCGGTTTTTTCCCGGCGAACCCGAGCTGGTTTACCAAGGCCACGAATTCGGTTTCATTCGGGATGAGCACATCGGTGTGCCGGAGGATCGCCGGTTTGAAATCGGGTCGCATCGGGGCGGGGTTGAGCACCGTGGTTACACGATTTTTGCGCGCGAGACGAAACACGCGGGCGTTGATCGCAAGCGTGGCCTCGTGTTGGCAGACCAGCACGCGGGCGGATTGGATCAATTTAGCATCGATGTCCGCCGGCTTGATCTGCGCACTCGCGCCTAGAGCGACCACGATTTCATTTTGTCCGGCATCGTTGACGAGGATTCCGGCCGTCCCGGTGGCGTGTTTCGGTTTTGCAATGAAATGGGCCGCGATGCCCTCGGCGGCGTAGAACTTGGCGGCCTCTGAGGCGAAGGCATCTTGGCCGACGGCCCCAATAAAGGCGGTGGCCACTCCGGTGCGACCTGCGGCAACGGCTTGGTTTGACCCCTTGCCACCGGGTCCGGTGACGAAGCTGCCGACGGTGGTTTGGCCGGGCGCAGGGAAATCTCGGCTGAAGAAAGTCAGATCCTGCACGAAACTGCCTACAACAACAACTTGGGGGAGTGGATTCATGGTGGGGTGGAGCCAGCTTGAGAGCTTTCACTGACAGTGCAATCACGGGGCGACCAGCGTAAGGCAGCCGCTCCTACACCTGAGTAACCGCTTGTCCAAAAAGCCTCCGTTCGATGGGACAAGGGAACTAAGTTCCGCTCGCCCACCGCCATTTCCGTTATATGACTATGTTTAGTTCGATGAATAACTCCTAGACCACCAGCGCACGCCAAGACAAACTCTACGTGCTCGCCCAGTGCGTGGGGTGGTTGGGCTTTACCCTCATTTGTGTGGGTCTCGCGCAGTTGAACCGAGGCATTACGTGGAGCTGGGCCGCCATCTGCGTTGGTAGCAATTCCATCGGCTGGTTGCTCTCGCATCTTTACCGCCGCTGGATTCACAGCCGGGGTTGGAAGCATCTGAACTGGCCGGCCTTGCTGCCAAGGGTGGCCCTCGCCGTGGTGCTGCTCTCCGTCTTTTGGGCGGTGCTCGATCGGCCGCTCTACTATTTCACCGACATTCCAACGCAGGTGAAGATCTCGAAAACGGCGCAGTTTGTTTATTCGGTGTTAAATGGCGTCTGGATTCTGATGCTCTGGTCGCTGCTTTATTTTGGCTACAATATTGCCGATCGATTCCGGCGCTCTGAGATTGAACGGGCTCACCTCAAAGCCACGCTGAAGGAGTCCGAATTGCGGGCGCTGAAATCACAGGTTAATCCGCATTTCATTTTCAACGCGCTCAACTCGCTGCGCGCCTTGATTCAGGAAGATCCGCCGCGTGCCCGGCAAGCCGTTACCCAACTGGCCAACTTGCTGCGTTATTCATTGCAAAGTGGTCAGCTCGAGACCGTGTCGTTTGAGGATGAGTTACGCGTGGTGAATGACTACCTTGCCCTCGAGCAAGTGCGCCACGAAGAACGTTTGCGCCTCCGTTTGGATGTGGATCCGGTGACCCTGCAAATGGTGGTGCCGCCGATGCTTTTGCAGACGCTCTTGGAAAATGCGGTCAAATATGGCATCTCCGTCCTGCCCGAGGGTGGGGAGATTGCGATCATCGCGCGTGAAGAAAATGAATGCCTGGTTTTGCGGGTTACCAATCCCGGCATATTGCCCGCCAGCGACTCTGCCCCCGATCACAAATCGAAATCGACCGGGATGGGGCTGCGCAATGCCGCGGAGCGACTGCGACTGCTCTTTGGCGAGGAGGCCTCTTTGCATTTGCGGCCAGGTGATCCCGGGGTGGTGGTCGCGGAGGCTTGCATTCCGCAGGTTACGACGAAGCCTGCGGAGTTGGCCACGGTATGAAAACCCTGCTGATTGATGACGAACGCCTGGCGCGTAATGAGCTGCGCCGACTCCTGACGGCTTTTCCAGACCTCGAAATCAGTGGCGAAGCATCCAATGCGGATCAGGCTCGGGAAAAGATCGCGTCGTTGCACCCCGAATTAATTTTCCTCGATGTGCAAATGCCGGGTGAGACCGGCATGCAGCTGCTGGAATCGTTGGAGCCGCCCGTGCCCCAGGTTATTTTTACGACCGCGTTTGATGAATTTGCGGTCAAGGCCTTCGAACTGAATGCCCTGGATTATCTGCTGAAGCCGGTGGACCCGGTGCGGCTGGCCGCGGCGATCGAACGCCTGCGGGAAAAGAAACTGGGTGAACAACCCGCCCCGAGGGAGCAGGCCGCTCCTTTGACCGCGACGGACAAGGTTTTTGTGCGCGAAGGAGACCGCTGCTGGTTTGTGGAGGTGCGCAACATTCGCCTGCTCGAAAGTGAGGGCAATTACACCCGGGTGCACTTTGATGACGTGCAACCGCAACTTTTTCGTTCACTCAACGCCATGGAAACCCGTTTGGAATCCAAATCCTTTTTTCGCGCCAATCGCCGTCAGATCATCAACCTGTCATGGATTGATAAAATCGAACCTTGGTTCAGTGGCGGACTGTTGGTATTGCTCAAGGGCGGCGTGAAAGTAGAACTCAGCCGGCGGCAGGCACAAGAATTTCGCGAACGCATGAGCCTTTGATTTTGAAATATGAAAACGACCTCGACTGAATCCTCCCTCCGCGGCAGGTGCGCCAAAGGCACGCTAATCGCATTGCCGATCGCATTGGCGACTGCCTTGAGTGTTTCCAACGGACCCGCCGTTGGTATTGCCGTCGGTGCCGGCGTAGCTTTGGTGATTTGGATGAACCGTCGGCGCTAAACTTCCCTATGATCTCCGCGCAGGCCCTGACCAAATCATTTAAAGACAAGAAACGAGGCGAAATCCGCGCCGTTGACGGGATCACGTTGGAGGCGCAGCCCGGCCGAATCTACGGACTGCTCGGTGCCAACGGTGCCGGCAAGACCACGACGTTGCGGCTCCTGGCCACTCTGCTCAAACCGACCAGCGGCACGGCGGTGGTGGCCGGGCATGATGTGTTACGTGAACCGGACAAGGTGCGCGCCAACGTGGGATTTCTTGCGGCCAGCACCGCCCTCTACGGACGGCTCACCGCCCGGGAAATGATCACCTATTTCGGCAAATTGAACGGAATGACGGAAGCGGCGGTCAAGGCGCGGATCCAATTGCTCGCGGACCAGCTGGACATGCATGAATTTCTCGACCGACGTTGCGAAAAATTTTCCACCGGAATGAAGCAGAAGACTTCGATCGCCCGCACGCTCGTGCATGATCCGGCGGTGATGATATTTGACGAACCCACCCTCGGACTCGATGTGATGACGGCACGCTCCATCGTGCAGTTTGTCCGGGAGTGCAAGGCGCAGGGAAAGACGGTGATCTACTCAACCCATGTCATGAGCGAGGTGGAAAAGCTGTGTGATACCATCGGGATCATTCACAACGGCCGGCTGCTCGCCGAAGGCACGCTGGAGGAATTGCGGTCCCGATATGCCGAACCGGATCTGGAAGAAATCTTTGTTAAGATTGTGGAGGCAAAATCATGAACCTGGGCAACATTCTGACGGTTTACTTGAAAGAGCTGCGGGACTCGCTCCGCGATCGCCGCACGGTGATGTCGATGATCATCATTCCAACCTTGGTGATGCCGTTGCTCTTTTTCGTCGTGGGCAAGGTGGCCACCGGAGTGTTTTCCAAGGCCAAGAATGAGGTAGCGGCGATCATGGTGATCGGCGCGGAAAACTCACCCGGCACCGTGGCGGCCTTGGAGGCATCACCCCGCCTCCGAATTGTGCCCCTGACGAATGACTGGAAAAACCAAATCTCCGAAAAACAAGTGCGGGCGGCAGTGGAAATTCCTGCCGATTTTGATGCGACCCAAGAAAGGGGTGAAGCTCCCGTGGTGCTAATGTATAGTTATGAAGGGGAATTGAAGTCGCGACTGGCCGTGAACGAGGTCGAAAAGATTCTGGAGCAGACCCGGCATGACCGCGTGCAAGCCGAACTGTCAGCACGCGGACTGCCTGCCGCCTTGGTCGAACCATTCACCATCAAGTGGGAGAATGTAGCCCCGCCGGAAAAAGTCGGCGGTAACAAATTGGGCGGACTCGTGCCCTATATGATTATCATTCTTTGTTTCACCGGCGCGATGTATCCCGCGATGGATCTCACGGCCGGGGAGAAAGAGCGCGGCACCATGGAAACCCTGTTGTGCAGCCCGGTCGCGCGAGTCGATATCGTGCTGGGAAAATTTTTGATGGTGCTGACCAGTTCGCTGGCGGCGATGATCCTCTCCCTGACCTCGATGGGCCTCACCTTTGCCTTTGCGGGACGGATCTTTTCCGAAGGCAAGGGCGCGGCGGCCGCGGAAACGGGTGGCAGCATGGCGATGATTGATCCGATGGGAGTGCTCTGGGTTCTGGCGATGGTGATGCCGGTGGCGGTGTTGTTCTCCGCCGTGCTGTTCACCGTCGCGCTATTTGCCAAGAGCTACAAGGAAGCGCAGAGTTACGTGGCCCCGATGATCTTTGTCGTAATCATGCCCGCCATTGTCGGCATGCTGCCGGGGATTGATCTCAATGCCCGGTTGGCGTTGGTGCCGATCCTCAACCTGAGTTTGGTGTGCAAGGAAATGCTTTCCGGCGTATGGCACTGGCAATACATCGCGATCATCTTTGGCTCGACCTGTGTTTACGCGGGTATCGCCCTGGCCCTGGCGGTGAATATGTTCAAGCGTGAGGGTGTGATTTTTCGAGTCTGAGCGCGGAGCTGGTAAAATAATTTCGAAAGCCCGAGGCGCGGGGTAAACATCGAGTAAAAGGCCGGTGCATGGGTAGTCAGGGTGCAGGATTGGGTATAAGGTGAAGCTGTTGGTTTCACCCTCCCACCCACTAAGACTATGAATACATCACCGATTACCTTTCCCGCCCGTCCCCCCGAGTTGCGGTTGAAGCGCCACACTGAAGTTACCATGGTTAAGTTAAATGCCTTGCAGGCTTCGCTGACGGAAAGCCAACGCCAGCTGGATGCCAATCAAGCCGCGGTGCGCGAACGCGAAGAAAAACTGCAGGCTGCCGAGGCCCGTTTACAGCAGTGGCAGAGTCAATTGGAGCAAGGTGAAAACGTCGTGGCCGCAACTCCCGATGCAAGTGCCGGTAACGATGCATCGGTGAGCGCAGCGTGGACCAAGTTTTATCGGTCACGCGAAATCCTTGAGGAGGAGCAACGCCAGCTGAGTGCTGATCGTTTGGCGCTGCATGAAGCCGCCCTGCAATTGCGCCAGCGTGAAGTCGATCTGACTGAACGGGAGGCCCGGGTCAGTGAGGCTGAATTGCAAATCAAAGAGATCCAGAAAACGCTCGGCAAAAAAGCGTCCGGTCTGGTTGGTTTTACCAAGGCACCCTTCAGCTTCGCCAAGTCAGTGTTTACCAAAACCTGAATGACAGGCGGGTCAGGCCGAAACAGGAACCAGGAGCCGCGGTGAACCTACGATTGCTTCCCGCGTTCCTGCATGCTGGATTGGGGCATGAGCCAAGCGCTGTTCCCCCAGCACATCATCGCCAAAAAACGTGACGGCGGGGTGCTTTCCCGCGAAGAGATCGGCGCCTTTGTGCGCGGGGCCACCGATGGATCATGGGCGGACTATCAACTCAGCGCGTTGCTGATGGCCGTTTTTCTCCGGGGCATGACGCCGGAGGAAACCGCGGATTATACCGACGCGATGATGCGCTCAGGGGTGGTGGCGGATTTATCCCATGTGCTTGGGATCAAAGTGGACAAACATTCCACCGGGGGCGTGGGCGACAAAGTCTCGATTCCATTGGCGCCCATGGTCGTCGCCTGCGGAGTGCCCGTGCCCATGATCAGCGGCCGGGGGCTCGGTCATTCCGGCGGCACCTTGGACAAACTGGAAACTATCCCTGGTTTCCGCACGGATTTATCCTTGGCGGAGTATTCAGCCCAAGTCGCCAAGGTGGGCTGTGCCTTGATCGGCCAGACCAAGGATCTGGCCCCGGCGGATAAGAAACTCTATGCGTTGCGTGACGTGACCGCGACGGTGGAATGCATTCCGCTGATTTGCGGATCGATCTTGTCCAAGAAGCTCGCCGAAGGAATTGATGCGTTGGTGCTAGATGTGAAATTTGGCCGGGGAGCGTTTATGAAAACCGAGGCCGAAGCGCGCGAACTGGCGGATGCCTTGGTGAAAGTCGGCCGTGCCGGAGGCAAGCAAGTGCGCGCCATTTTGACCGCGATGGATCAACCGCTCGGGCGTTGCGTGGGCAATGCCCTCGAAGTGTCCGAGTCAATTGCCTGTCTGCGAGGTGAAGGTCCCGATGATCTGATGGAAGTGATCTATGCCTTGGGAGCACAAATGTTGATGCTGGGAGGCGTGGCCGCAGACGTGACTGAGGCCGAGGCCAAGCTTCGGGCGGTGATAGCAGATGGCAGTGCCTTGGAGAAATTCCGTGAAATCACCATTGCGCAAGGTGGCGATGGCCGGGTGATTGATGAACCGGAGCGTTTGCCGCAGGCCAGAATCCAGACGGATCTGGTCGCGGAGTCCGTGGGTATTGTAGCTGAAGTAGATGCCATGCAAGTGGCACTGGCCGCGTTGCGACTGGGTGCCGGCCGGGCCAAGGCCGAGGATAAAATTGATCCCGGGGTTGGGGTCAGCGGATTGGTCAAGATCGGTGAGCCGATCAAAGCCGGAGCGGTGCTCTGCACGATTCATGCAAATGACGAAGCTTCTGCACGAGCGGCCGCCGGGATGTTGAAATCCGCGATCCGGGTGATGGATGTGCCTCCGGTGCACTCCCCATTGATTGCCGGGATGCTCTGCTAAATTTATTTTTAAAATAACTGAGCCGTTGGTGGCGGTTTTTGCGCATTAAGGTGTTGAACCCTTTAACACCTCATGTTCATGCCCACCCTTACCCGAGAAGACCGTTATTTTAGACAGTTGATGGAAGCGGATGCGGTAGTCCGTCCGGCTCTCATTCGCGAATGGTGTCGCCGCGATCGCCTTTTGGGCGAGCGCGTTACCCTGATGTTCAATGAATTTATCAGCGGCAAATTCGAGCAGGAGGAAAAACCGGAACGTCACCGGATTGCCGTTTAGTTCGTGCTGGTTGGCTAGGGGCCAAGGCTCAACTCCCGACCGGGTTGGGCCTTGGTTAGTTACAAAGCTTCCAACTCCGACAAGCGGGTGGCCGCCGTTTCCCAAGCCGTCGTAGCGGCGGAAATTTGGTCGACCACGGCCGTCAGCTCCCGGTTCAAATGCATGGCCTTGCCGTTTTGGTAAGAGGCCGGATCTTCCAACTCGGCCGTGAGCTCGGACTGGGTGGTTTCGAGTTCGGAAACCTTTTTTTCCAACAGCCCGACCTCCTCGCGGAGTTTCCGCAGTTCGTTGGCGGTGGGTTTGGTTGCTTTGCCGGCGGCCGGTTTTGATTTTTCAGTGGCTTCGACAGGCGCTTGAACGGGACGGGCATCCGTAAATCCGGCGGTGAGTGCGGCCCGGGCATCACTGGCCTTGGACTTTTCCAAATAGTAATCGTAGTTGCCGGCGTAGGGGGTCAACCGTCCGCTGTGCACATGCAGCACATGCGCATCCAGCGTGCGGATGAAATGCACGTCGTGACTGATGAAAATGAAGGTGCCTTCAAAACTCTTTAGCGCGTTGATCAACGCATCAATGGACTGGATGTCGAGGTGGGTGGTGGGCTCGTCCATCAACAAGAGATTCGGCGGATCGACCAACAGGCGGGCCAAGGCGAGACGCGATTTTTCGCCACCGGACAAGACGGAGGCTTTCTTGAAGACATCATCCTTGCGAAACAGGAACGCACCCAGAATGGCCCGCGCTTGCTGTTCCGTCAGGTCGTTTTGCGCCGTCCGCAGCTCCATCACGTTTTCCATGACGGTGGCGTTCAGCTTCAGGTTGTCGCCGCGGTTTTGCGCAAAGTAGCCGGGAAAAACGTTGCTGCCGAGCTCACGACTTCCGCCTTGTATGGATACGACGTCGGCGAGGATCTTCAGCAGGGTGGACTTGCCGGCGCCATTGGGCCCGACAAGCGCTAGTTTCTGGCCGCGCTCGGCCATGAAATTGAGGTCCCGGTAGACGACGTGTTCCCCGTAGGCCTGTTGGACGTGCTTAAGTTCCACCACCTTCAAACCGGAGCGCGGGGGTTGGGGAAAACGAAAATTGATCCGCTTCAGTTCTTCGCCGGGTTCTTCGATCGCGACATCCTTGAGCCGATCGATTTGTTTTTCCTTCGATTTGGCGCGGCTGGCCATCGAGGCTTTAGCCCCAAAGCGGTCGACGAATTTCTGCAAGTGCGCGATCTCGCGTTGCTGGCTCTTAAACTGGGCTTCGAGTTGCTCCTGCCGGGCCACTTTTTCGATGACGAAGTCGTCGTAGTTGCCGTGGTAACGATGGAGGGTGCCGGAACGCAGTTCCAATATGCCGGTGCAGAGCGCGTTGAGAAAGGCGCGATCGTGCGATACGACCAACAGGCCGCCGGGATAACGGGTCAGATAATCCTGAAACCAAAGCAGCGCCTCGAGATCGAGGTGATTGGTTGGTTCGTCCAGAATCAACAGCGCGGGTTCGGAAACCAGCAACCGCGCGAGGTGGGCCCGCATGATCCAACCGCCGGAAAACGATTTGGCTGGCTTGTCCATGTCCGGATCGCGAAAGCCGAGTCCGGCAAGAATCTTGCGCGCACGTGGCTCGAGGGTCCAGTCGATGTCCCAGTCCTCATCGTTCTCGTCGAGCATATCGAGCTTCGCGCCATTGGTGGCGATGCCGAGGATGGTTTCGTCGCCGACCGGGGCGCTTTCCTGGGGCAGAAATCCGAAGTCGGCCCCGCGTTCCCACTCGATCACGCCGGAATCCGAGCTCTCTTCGCCCAGAATCAGATTGAACAGGGTGGATTTACCCGCCCCGTTGGGGCCCACGAGACCATAGCGGTCCGTGCGCGCGACAAACAACGACACCCCGGAGAATAATTCGCGGGTGCCGTAGGACTTGGAAACGTCGGCGAGCGTGAGCATGAAGGGTCAGCAAACCGGACCGAGTGGCCTCTCGTCAATGCTGCGGATGCCAATGGGCGCGAATCAGCTCAAAGTCAGTCCGATGACCCCGGCTACGGCGATCACCCCGCCAATGACTGATCGGGTGGTGGCACGGTCGCCTTCCAGCCACCAAGCCAGGGGAATCGCCAGCAGGGGAGAGGTGGCAACAATGGGTAAAACCAACCCGCTGGGAGTGGTCGCAAGTGCCCACTGGTAGCAACTTACGCCAATGACGGGACCGGCCATGGCATTGGCCACCACCCAACCGTAGCGGGGCTTGATGGGTTGGTCCACGGGACGGACCCAGTTACGTTGCCATTGCCGGAATAAAAACCACAGGGCGGTGATCGCGAGTCCGCCGAGAATGCGATGATACGCGGCATTGATTCCATCCAGCTGCGCTTCACCGGCGGCCAAAGCCACCATGCTGCCCTTGCGCGTGATGATAGCGCCGATGCCTTGGCCCGCCGCGGAGGCGAGTCCCAGCACAAAGCCGGTCCAGTGCAGTTTGACTTTGGGTGGATTTTTACGATCCGGCATGAACGCAAAAGCCACCCCGGCGAGGATCACGAAACTAAGGACGATTTCGACCTCCGTGAGTCGGGTGCCCAACCACAGCCATTCGCACACGGCCGCGATCGGGGCTGCGAGGCATTGCGTGATCAACAGACTCAGCCGGGAACCTAGCTTGGGCAGCGCCATGAAAAGCGCGAGATCACCGAGTCCCATGCCAATCATGCCGCTCCATAACAACCATCCAGTGCTGGCACTCCGAAATCCGGTGCCAACGGTATGGGCGTAAATTCCCAACGCGAGAGCGGCCACAATCAGCCGGCCGATATTAGCCTGTAATTGCCCGGCCTGGGTCAGGCTGCGCTGGGCAAAGATGATGGAGAACGCAAAGAAAGAGGTGGTAAGCAGTGCGGCAATCATTCCGATGGAACCGCAAACCAGAACGGGTGCATTTGGTGCTGGCGACCCATTTCAAACCTTGGCGACCGTTTGCTTAGCAGGCACGGAGACTTGCCAGACCTGCATCCTTAAGATGACATCCAGTTCGGCTCGAGCGAGGTAACCCTAATTCTCGAACGGATCGGCCAAGGCGAATCCGAGGCGGCGGAGCAATTACTCCCGCTGGTCTATGCGGAGTTGCGGCGCATTGCCGCAGCCAAACTGGGACATGAGTCTGCTCAAGTTACCCTGCTGCTGTACCCTTCTGCACGATTGTAGTTAAACGTGGCTTGCTTTAGCTTCTCTTCGTATCGCTTTAAGTCGCTTGGTTTATCTTTAAGCTCACTACGCAGCTCAAGCTGTTCTTGCCACTCAGCTTCTATCTGTGCGTACTCATCTTCACTTAGCCACGTTTGTAACTGACGGTTTTGCACGTTTTCTCCACGCTTAAGTTTGTCAGCTATCGCTTCTAATTTAGCAAGGCGCGTGGAATCTTCAGAAGTGAGTGTTCGACGTGGTTTAGCTTTTTTAATTCGCTCTTGCAGCAACTGACGGAAGTTGCTGACTGGCTTCTTTTGATTGTCGTACCATTCACTCACTTTTTCGACTGAGATTGGCTTTGGTTGCTATAACAAAATCTTCTTTTGAGAGTTCAATTATATCTAAGAAGAACTTTTCAGTTGCTACTTCCTTATCACACACTTCGTAACAAATAGAACTCTCATTTTTAACTTTTTTCAAGTTATGCCGTTCTCTCAACTTAAAACCAAATCTTTCATGAAGTGATAATGCCATGAAATTTTTCGACATGACTTGTGCATCAATGGTTTTTAGTGAGAGTTTTGTGAATGCCCACTCTAATAGAGTTTTCTCAGAGTAATACATTAAGTCAGCATGTCCCCCAGAAACACCGCGTATGATGTTGTCCAATTCAGCATTACTATGAGTGATGTTGCTTAATCCAATGTGTCCAACTAATACATCATCTACATAAATCCCAAAGAAGATTCTGTTACTTTGTCCTATTGACAGCTTTTTAAGGTAGCCGCTCGTACTTTCTTTAGATGCAGTGAACTGCGTTAAAAAAAATCGCATAAATGCCTGCCGCCAAGCTGCAAAACTGCTGAGCAACTCGGAGTCGTTAAGCGCCCAGTTTCCAATAGGAACTAGCTTTGCAATCTTGTTATCATCACCATCCTTTACACTTAATGAACAACCTAAGGCCTCAATAAACGTATCTTTCTTTAGGGCGTCTAAATTAATCATATTATGCTCTCTTAAACCTATGCCCAACACTTACAGAAGCCATTCTTATGCGCTTAGGCATCATGTGCTTTGGTAGTCGTGCAGCAAGAAATGTTTTCAGCCCAACTTTATCAACTTCACCATTTGATGCAGACTGAACTGTTAACTCAACATGTTGTCCAGTAATTGGATTAGGTTTTGCTTCGGCTTTAGCAAGCTCAACATGCTCATATTGCAGTGCTACCCTTTCAACTTCAGAAGCCATAAACTTTAGCCCACCAACATTTATAACCTCACTCGTCCGTCCAGTTACTTTGTAGTAGCCATCACGTTCTTCAACGATATCTTTCGTGTTATACCAACCTTCATCATCAAAGGGGCTTTCAGCATTTAGGTACCCTAGCATTCTTGTTTGCGAGCGAATTTCCAATACGTTATCTACAACCCTTGTCTCTACGCCCTCGCCACCAACTTTCATAAAGAGGCTATTAGATGATTCACTCTTTACACGCACGATTCCAAGCTCAGACATACCAAACGTTTGTCTAAATTCCACGTTTGGCAACAACTTACAAAGCGCATCAAGCGTAGGTTGATCCATACGTTCAGTACCGTATGTAATAATGCGTAACGATTTAGGAACGCTATCTGGTATAAGCCCACTCATTAACATCATTCGAAGAAATGTTGGTGTGGTAGGCAGAACTTCTATTTCATGCTCAGCACATGTAGTTAAGATGTCTTCGACGCTGCGAGACTTTGGTGCAACTACGGTTCCTTTGTTAAACAAAGTGTGAAGCAGTGTATTGAGTCCACCAATGTGATCAAACAGCAAGAAATTGATCGTTTTTAGAGTTGGACGTGGCGTTTCGAATCGCTGCATAAACAACGTTAAATCATGCAAAATCGCTTTAGGACGTCCAGTGGTCCCCGTTGAGAAGAGAACTAGTCCAGCATGTTCTTTGCCCTTAACTCATCAATCAATTCATGCGTTTGACTATGACTAAGGCGTTTAACTTTATCACCTTCGATAACAACATCTACAAGAGCTGAATCAAAGAAGTATTCATGTTGGGCTCTTGTATCTACTGTCAGTGGCACAATAACTACATTCTTATCAATTAGCTGCAAAAGAGTAAGAATGGACTGGGGATTAAAGTCACCAATAAGCGCAACAACATCTCCGCTTTTAACTTCAGTCAAATCAACGTGCTGCTGGTTAGCGACTTCATCGAACTTTAACGAACCA
Organism: Cephaloticoccus sp.; assembly: GCA_030833445.1. GTDB lineage: Bacteria > Verrucomicrobiota > Verrucomicrobiia > Opitutales > Opitutaceae > Cephaloticoccus. The sequence goes on from JAURHD010000026.1 coordinate 23,129, forward strand.
TTAGCATGTATTAAGAATGGGTAATCAACCCCTTTCCATCTCTCGGACAGTTTTCTTATGATGTCCATTACACACCACCTACAACAAGTACTTGTCCACTGAGAGATGTTGCTTTTTCGTCAAGCAATAATTCAACAAGATCGCATACATCGGACTTTTGGAATTGCTTTTGAATTACTTGTTGTGATTTGATTTTTTCTATTTGGGCATCCGTAATTCCTCGTAGAAGATCAGTACGTATTGGCCCTGGCGCAATACAATTTACCCTTAAATTAAAGTCAGCCATCTCTCTTGCGAAAGTGCGAGAGAATGATTCAACACCAGCCTTAGACGCGGCGTAAACAGACTCACCTTTCAAAGCCAAAGCCACAGCTATCGTAGAGAAATTGATAAAGCTCCCTTGCTTCTGACGAAGCATTATCGGAGCGAATAACTGGCAACAATAAATAGTTCCAACGAGATTTGTCTGTATTAACTTCTGTACCGTTGATTCATCTGTTGTTACTGCCATGTTCATAGAAGCAACGCCAGCCGCATTGATAAATGCTTTAACGGGTTTTTTCATCCGCTTTACTTCTTTTGAAGCATTCTTGACCGAGGCATAGTCACTTACATCACATTCAATAGCGTTTATATTCAATCCGCTTGTGTTGCGAGCTAACCCTATTACTTCTTCACCTCTCTCAATGAGACGCTCAGTTATTGCTTGCCCCAGTCCACGACTTGCCCCAGTAACAATAATCACTTAAACCTCCGATTGATTTGCAAACTCTTCCGCGAGGGCAGCTACACTTCTAAACATACTGCGTGACTTTGACATCGCTGCTTCTGATGTCCAGTCGAACTCAAATCCATGCTCATCTGCTAAATCCTCTAGTGCAAGACACACTTCAACTAGCTTCATAGAGTCAAGCAACGACTCCCCACCGATAAGCTGCATATCTTCGGTAATTTCTGCTTTGATGCCAAACCATGCTTCAAACGCAGGGATGGCTTGGTTGAGCAACATGCCCAAACCATTCACGGTCAAATTCCCGCGCTCACGCGCAGCGGCCAACAGCGGTGTTTCGAGTGGGATGTAAATCAAATC
>JAURHD010000027.1 GCA_030833445.1 Cephaloticoccus sp.
TACCTTTCATGGTCTGGGTCCTTTCTGGGGCCCAGACTAACATCAAAGGTGGCTCAAAATAGCGAGGTCAGGTCAGGATTTTTAACATGGCCGCGCCATGCGAAGCTGCTTGCAGCGAAGCATGGCGGAGAGGGAGGGATTCGAACCCTCGGTAGGTTTCCCTACACACGCTTTCCAAGCGTGCGCATTAGACCACTCTGCCACCTCTCCGGGTGCTGAACCGCGACGCCGGGGCGCCTTGGCTGTTGAGTGAAGGGGCAAGAAAGTGCCGCCGAGGGGCCTTGGTCAATGGCAAATCCGCTCCGTTTTACGAGGGGCGCGATATTTTCATAAAATGCCACTTGCACGGCTTGGACCGGACCGTAACGCTCAAGAGGATTCCGTTCATCTCGAACCGTCAAACCGTCCATGGTATCTTCCAACACAGAACTAACCTATAACAGCAAGGTAGAGGGTGAAGTCATTGTCACCCGGGCGGATGCGGCCATCAATTGGATCCGCACGAATTCGATGTGGCCGATGCCGATGGGGTTGGCCTGTTGTGCGATCGAGCTGATGGCGACGGCTTCCTCGCGCTATGACATCGCGCGTTTTGGTGCGGAAGTGATGCGTTTTTCCCCGCGTCAAGCCGACTGCATGATCGTGGCGGGCACGGTGACTTACAAGATGGCGACTTCGCTGCGCCGCATTTACGATCAGATGGCCGCCCCGAAGTGGGTCATCGCGATGGGCGCCTGCGCCAGCACCGGCGGCATGTATCGCAGTTACGCGGTGCTCCAGGGTGTCGACCGGATCGTCCCCGTGGATGTCTATGTCAGCGGGTGCCCTCCGCGTCCGGAAGCATTGCTCGATGCCTTGATGAAACTGCAGACCAAGGTGCGCAAGGAAGCGTCTTCCAAGAATCTGTTGACTGCCTGATCATCACTTTTACCGCGCAATGCCCGCCACCACCGCCGACCTCACGTCCGCCCTTCAGCAAAAATTTCCGCAGGTTTCGCCGCGCGCGAGTCTCGATCACGAGGCCGTGGATGTGCCGACCGCCGATCTGCTGGCCATCTTGGAAACGCTCCGCGATGCCCACGGGTTTGATATGCTCACGGATGTGACCGCGATCGACTGGGCCGAGGGCGCCAGCCCGCGGTTTGTGGCGGTCTACCATCTCTATTCCACGGCCAACCACTCGTATATCCGGGTGGCAACCCCATGCACGGGCACGGATGAAGCACCGACTGTCCCGAGCGTGACGGGCCTCTGGCCGACCGCCAACTGGCACGAGCGCGAAACCTACGACATGTTTGGGATCACGTTTACCGGGCATCCCGACCTGCGCCGTATCCTGATGTGGGACGGCTATCCTTATTACCCGTTGCGGAAGGAATTCCCCTTGGCCGGCATCGAGACCGCGCTGCCCGATCCGGAAGTGGTCGCCGAGACCGGGGTTACCGCGAAGCCGGCGCCGATGATGGGTGGGCCTTTCGTGGCCACCTGCGGTGAAATGAACCTGACCGAGGCGGAACCCAGCGCCAAGGATGAGAGCTGGAATGAAAACCGCGAAAAACCGGAAGCCTGATTTACGACGCCATGGCCACTGAATACGCCTTTCCTGAAGCCGGTGCGAAGACGCCACCCGCCGAATTTGAAACCGAGAAGATGTCACTCTCGATGGGGCCGTCGCATCCGTCCACCCACGGGGTGCTGCGTTTGCAGATGGAGCTCGATGGCGAGGTCGTGACCAGCGTCGATCCGGTGCTCGGTTACCTGCACCGCGGCGACGAGAAGATCGCCGAGAACATGACTTACAACCAGTTCGTGCCCTACACGGACCGGTTGGACTACCTCGCCCCGTTGGCCAACAACATGGCCTATGCGATCGCGGTGGAACGCCTCGCGAATCTCGAGGTGCCGGAACGCTGCCAGGCGATCCGCGTGATCACCGCTGAACTCGCCCGCATCTCCGCGCATCTGATGGGCCTCGGCGCCTTCGGCATCGATACCGGTGCGTGGACGGTGTTCATGTATACCTTCACCGAGCGCGAAAAACTCTACAAGCTGTTCGAAGAACTGACCGGCGCGCGCTTCACCACCAGCTATACCCGCATCGGCGGCGTCTCGCGTGATGTGCCCGAGGGTTGGAACGACCGCGTGGTGGCGTTCTGCGATCAATTTCTGCCGATTCTCGAGGAGATCCTCTCGATGCTTACCCGGAACAAGATCTTCATGGATCGCACCGTGGGCATCGGCGTCATCACCAAGGAAGAGGCGATTGCCTACGGCCTGACCGGCCCGAATTTGCGCGGCTCCGGCGTGCCGATGGACCTGCGCAAGGACAAGCCTTACAGCGGCTACGAGAAATACGATTTCGACGTGCCCGTCGGCTCGACCGGCGATTGTTACGACCGCTATCTCGTGCGCGGCGAGGAGATGCGCCAGTCGGTCCGCATCGTAAAGCAGGCCATCAAAAATTTCCCCACGGGCGACTGGTATGCCAAGGATGCGCGCAAGATTTTCGCTCCGCCGAAGTCGAAGATCATGTCCTCGATGGAAGAGCTGATCCAAAACTTCATGATCGTGACCGAGGGCCCGCAGATGCCGGCCGGCGAAGTGTATTTCGAAGCGGAAAATCCCAAGGGTGCGCTCGGTTTCTACGTGGTCAGCAAGGGCGGCGGCGTGCCGTGGCGCCTGAAGATCCGCTCCCCCTCGTTCTGCAATCTCTCCATCCTGCCCAAAGTCTGCGTCGGCGCGATGGTCTCCGACGTTGTCTCCATTCTCGGCTCCCTCGATTTCGTGATGGGGGAGTGTGACCGTTAAGTTTTCCGCCCGATGAATCTCAAGCCCGAAACAATGCAGCAAATTGAGGAGGTAATCACGCATTACCCGCAGAAGCGCAGCGCGACGTTGCCGCTCCTGCACCTCATCCAGGAAGACATCGGCTACCTGCCGCCGGAAACCACCGAGTGGGTCGCGGCCAAGCTCGAGATCCAGCCGATCAATGTTTACGAGGTCATCACCTTTTATCCAATGTTCCGCCAGAAGCCGATCGGCCGGCGGCACATCCGCGTCTGCCGCACGCTCTCGTGCGCCCTCACCGGCGGTTACAAAACCTGCGAAACGCTCAAGTCGGAATTCAACACCGAGCTCAACGAAATCTCCCCCGACGGCAACGTCACCATCGAGTTCGTCGAGTGTCTCGCCAGCTGCGGCACCGGTCCAGTGCTGATGGTCGACGACGAACTCCACGAAAAGGTCGATTGCGCCAAGGCGAAACAAATCGCCGCGCAGATCAAAGCCGAAGCCAAGTCCAGCTGACCCACGCCATGCCTGAACAACGCCGCTTAATTTTCCAGCACATCGACGAGTCGGGTTATTCCAACGACATCGACTGCTACCTGCGCAACGGGGGTTACGAAGTCCTCAAGAAGGCCGTCACCCAGAAGCCCGAGGACCTGCGCGAAGAAGTCAAAAAGTCCGGACTGCGCGGCCGCGGCGGCGCGGGGTTCCCCTGCGGCGTGAAGTGGGGTTTGGTTGACCGCAAGAGCGGCAAGCCGATCTACCTCATCGTCAACGCCGACGAGTCCGAGCCCGGCACGTTCAAGGACCGCTACATCATGCACCAGGATCCGCATCAGCTGATCGAGGGCACGATGATCTCGTGTTTCGCGAACAACGTGAAGCAGGCCTACATCTATATCCGTGGCGAATTCCCGCACGGTGCGAAGATTTTGGAGAAGGCGATCCAGGAAGCGCGCGACAAGAAATTCGTCGGGCAGAACATTCTCGGCACCGATTACTCCTGCGAAATCTTTGTCCACCGCGGCGCCGGCGCCTATATCTGCGGCGAGGAGACCGGCCTGATCGAATCGCTCGAGGGCAAGCGCGCCAACCCGCGCATCAAGCCCCCGTATTTCCCGGCCGTGCTCGGTCTCTACCAATGCCCGACGATCGTGAACAACGTGGAGACCCTCTGCCACGTGAAGCACATCATCGACATGGGCGGCGACGAATACACCAAGATCGGCACGCCCGGTAACACCGGCACGCGCGTCTTCTGTGTTTCCGGCCACGTGCAGAAACCCGGCTATTACGAATTTCCCGCCGGCACCATCACGATGGGCCAATTGCTCAACGAGGTCTGCGGTGGTCCGCTGCCCGGGCGCAAGTTCAAGGCCGTGATTCCCGGCGGTTCCTCGGCGAAGATTTTGAAATTCGGCGAACGTTTCAAAGGGAAGTTACGCTCCGGCGAAGCCTACGATTGGGGCGTCGAGGACGTGCCGATGGATTTTGATTCGCTCGCCATGATCGGCACGATGGGCGGCTCCGGTGGCGTCATCGTGATGGATGATTCCGTCAACATGGTCGAGGCCCTCGCCAACATCAACGCGTTCTACTCGCACGAGAGCTGCGGCCAATGCACGCCTTGCCGCGAAGGGTCGCTCTGGATGAAGAAGATCAGCTCGCGCATGGTCCACGGCGAAGCCCGCAAGGAAGACGGCGCCCTGCTCAAGAGCGTGGCCGACCAGATCCCCGGCCGCACGATCTGCGCCTTTGGCGAAGCCTGCTCTTGGCCGACCCAGAGTTTCCTCGCCAAGTTTGGCGAGGAATTCACCGCCTATCCCGAGGCCAAGAAATCGAAACCTGCCGATTCCCACGTCTTGGTCTGATTTTTTTCACCACGGAAAACACGAAACACACAGAAATTTAATCCAACCGACCCAATCCGATAATCCATGATTCCGACCTTCCGTGAATTCTGTGTGTTTCGTGGTTAAGAACTCTCTTTTTCAATGATCCAGTCTGCCAAACCCGACCTCGTCACCGTCTACATCGACGGCCAGGAGATCGCCGTGCCCAAGGGCACGAACGTGATCGAGGCTGCGCGCATGGTCGGCACCGATGTGCCGCACTACTGCTACCACCCGAAGCTCAGCATCGCGGGCAATTGCCGCATGTGTCTGGTCGAAATGGGCATGCCCATGACCGATCGCGAGACGCGTGCGCCGATTCTCGACGAGACGGGCAAGCAGAAGATCGGCTGGATTCCGCGTCCCGTGATCGGTTGCGGCACGACCGTCGCCCCCGGCATGCAGATCAAGACCAAGTCGCCCATGGTCAAGGACTGCCAGGAAGGCGTGATGGAGTTCCTGCTCGTGAATCATCCGCTCGACTGCCCGATCTGCGATCAGGCCGGCGAATGCAAGTTGCAGGAACAGGCCACCGGTTACGGCCGCGGTTACTCGCGCTTCATCGAGCAGAAGAACGTGAAGCCGAAGCGCACCGTGCTCGGGCCACGCGTCATCCTCGACGGCGAGCGCTGCATCCTTTGCTCGCGCTGCGTGCGTTTCAGCAAGGAAATCGCCAAGGACGACGTGCTTGGGTTTGTCGACCGCGGCAGCTACAGCACCCTGACCTGTTTCCCCGGCAAGGAGCTGAAGAATAATTACTCGCTCAACACCGTCGACATCTGTCCGGTGGGCGCGCTCACGAGCACGGATTTCCGTTTCAAGATGCGCGTCTGGTTCCTCAAGCAGACCAACAGCCTCGACACCGAAACCAGCGTCGGCGCCAACACCGTCGCTTGGTCGCGCGAAGGCGTGCTCTACCGCATCACCCCGCGCGAGAACAACGAGGTCAACGACACGTGGATGGCTGACAGTGGCCGCGTGCTCTACAAGGAAGTCGCCGCCGCCAACCGTCTGAAGAAGATCAAGGTTGACGGTGCAGACAGCGCCCTCGACCTGGCGATCAACGCCGCCGCCACGCTGGCGAAAGCCGGATCCGTTGCTCTGATCGGTTCGGGCCGCAGCACGGTCGAAGAACAATTTGTCACCGCGAAACTCGCGGCCGCCCTCAACGTCTCCGCCTCGCTGGTCAGTCGGGTGGGAGAGGGGGATGGCATCCTCGTTTCCGCCGACCGCAATCCAAACGTGCGCGGTGCGCTCATCACCGGTCTCATCACGTCGCTGCCCGAGCAAAAGCTCGCCGGACTTGCCGCCGCTATCGATGCGGGCAAAGTGAAGACCGTCATCTCGATCGGCGAAGACCTCACTGCCGCCGGCCTCACCACCGAGCAGTTGGCCAAGGTCGCCGTGATTTATATCGGCACGCATTTGAATGCGACGAGCGAAGCCGCGAAGGTGCTGATTCCTTCGCTCACGACTTTCGAAAAGTCCGGCACGTTGGTGAACCAGCAGTTCCGCATCCAGAAATTCGCCAAGGCTGTTCCACCGGCCGCGGGCACGACGGACGATCTTGTGGTTCTCAGCAAGTTGGTCGCCGCCGTCGGTGGCGCCACGCTCGCGACCGACGTCACTGGAATCTGGGCCACGATCGCAGCCGAAGTTTCGGCGCTTTCGACCATGACCTACGCTTCCATTCCCGGCACGGGTCTTTTGCTCGATGCCACGCCGTTTGCCGGCCTGCCTTTCGTCGAGGGTCAGACCCTGCACTTTGAACCGGCCGCCGCGGCCGCGACCACCGCCTGACCTGACGCGCTGCCATGATCGAACTCTGGTCCAATCTTCATCCCATCACTCAAGGCTTCATCAAGGGCCTCGCGGTCATCGCCGTGATCTTCCCGCTGGCCGGCGCCTGTTCGCTGGCTGAGCGCAAGGTCTCCGCGTGGATCCAGGGCCGTCCCGGTCCGAACCGCGCCATCGTGCCATGGGTCGCGTGGATCCCTTTTCTGGGCAAGTTCCTGCAGCGCCTCGGGGTGTTCCACTTGATGGCGGACGGCGCGAAGTTCCTCTTCAAGGAAGACCCGATCCCGGGCCAGGTGAACAAATTCTACTTCATCCTCGCCCCGGCGATTGCGATGATCCCGGCCCTCACGACCGTCGTGGCGGTGCCGTTCGGCGCCTACTTCGATGGTGCCGGCGAATTGGTGCCGTTAATGCTGGCCAATGTGGATGTCGGCCTGCTGGCCGTCTTCGCGGTTTCTTCGCTCGGCGTTTACTCGCTGATTCTCGCGGGTTGGGCTTCCAATTCGAAATACCCGTTTCTCGGTGGCGTGCGCGCCTCGGCCCAGCTCATTTCGTATGAGCTCTCGATGACCCTTTCGGTGCTGCCGGTTTTCCTCTGGATCAACGCTCCCGGTCGGGACGGCTCGCTGAGCCTCGTGCGGGTGGTGGAGCTGCAAAGCGGCGCTGGTCTGCAATGGGACAGCGTGTGGTTCGTCTTCACCATGCCGGTCTGCGCGATCGTCTTTTTGATCTCACTCTTTGCCGAAACCAACCGTCATCCGTTCGACATGCCGGAATCCGAGGCCGATCTGGTCGGAGGATTCCACACGGAATACGGCGCGTTCAAATGGTCGCTCTTCTTCGTGGCCGAATACGCGCACATGATCGTCGGCTCCGCCATCTTCACGCTCCTCTTCCTCGGGGGTTGGAATCTGTTGCCCGGACTGCCCATGGCCAGCTTGGCGGAGATGCTGGGCTTTGCCCATCTGCCGCTCGTGGTCGGCTTGGTTTCGATCGGCATCTTCCTCGGCAAGGTCATCGTCCTGATCTTTATCTTCATGTGGGTCCGCTGGACCGTGCCGCGTTTCCGTTATGACCAGGTCATGAAACTCGGCTGGCAACGTCTGCTGCCCATCGCCATCGCCAACCTGATCGTCTACCTCCTGGCGATCGCCTTTATTCAACCTACCGTCTGATCCCTCTCGCGCCATGGCCGTCATCCCTGTAGATCGCAAACCACTCACCCTCGCCGAACGGGCTTACCTGCCGCAGATCGCGAGCGGCATGAAGACCACGCTCAAGCGTTTGCTCAAGCCGGTTGAAACGCTGGAGTATCCCGAGGCGCGGCCGGAGATTCCGCCGGGTTACCGCGGGGTGCCGACTTTGGTGAAGGATCCCAACGGCCGCGAAAAATGCGTTTCCTGCCAGCTGTGCGAATTTGTCTGTCCGCCCAAGGCCATCCGCATCACCCCGGGTGAAGTGCCCGAGGGCAGCGGTCGCGAGCACGTCGAGAAAGGTCCGCAGGCCTTCGACATCGATATGCTGCGCTGCATCTACTGCGGCCTGTGCCAGGAAGTCTGCCCCGAGGAGGCGATCTTCCTGCAAAACCAATATTCCATGTCCGGTTACACCCGCGAGGAGATGGTCAACCACAAGGACAAGCTTTACGAACTCGGTGGCACGCTGCCGGATCAACATCACAAATGGGACAAAAAGAAGGCGGCCGCCGAACACGGCCACGCGCACTAAGCCCGGACGACCATGGCTGACACCCTGTTTTTCTTTCTCGCAACGTTCTTGGTGATATTTGCCGTGGGCGCCGTTCTGAGCCGCAATGTCGTCAACGCGGCATTGTGCTTCCTGCTCTGTTTGGTCGGTGTGTCCGGCCTCTTCGCCCTGCTCGAAGCCTACCTGTTGGCCGTGCTGTTGGTGCTGGTCTATGCCGGCGCCGTCGTCGCGCTGTTCCTCTTCATTATCATGCTGCTCGATATGAAGCACCCGACGGCGTGGAACACCAAGGGTTTCTCCATGATTTCCAGTGTGATTGCCTTCGGTCTACTCGTGACCGGGGTCGTGACCTTCGCCTCGCACGGCAAACTGGCCTCGCTGCCCATCGATCAGGTCCCGGCGGTCGGCGCCTCGCTCAATGGTTACGCTTACCAATTGTTCACCACCTACCTGCTGCCCGTGCAGGTCGTGGGTTTCCTGCTGCTGATCGCCATGCTCGGGGTGATCGTGCTCAGCAAAAAAATTGACGGAGTGGAGGACGCCTCATGATCACCGCCAGTCTCAACGCCTATATCCTGCTCAGCGTGCTGCTGTTTGCCATCGGCTTTCTCGGCGTGATCGTGCGCAAGAACACGCTCGCGATCTACATCAGCCTCGAGCTCATGCTGGTCGCCTCGACCCTCGCGCTGGTCGCCTTTTCCCGTTACAATGGCACGATGGACGGCAACGTCTTCGTGTTCTTCATTCTCACCGTCGCCGCCGCGGAAGTTGCGGTCGGTCTCGCCATCATCGTCGCCCTCTTCCGCAAACGGATGACCGTGCAGGTGGACGAGCTTAACGCCCTCAAGAACTGACGCCATGTCGCCTGTTCAACAAGTCCTCGCCATTCTTCTTCTCCCGCTCGCCTCGGCGGCGATCATCGCGCTTTTCCTGCGCCGGCAGGGCGCCATCGCCACCGCCGTCTCGGTCACCGCGGCCGCGGCGCTCGCCGGGCTTTCGCTCGGTCTGATCTCCAGTGGCGAACGCTTCACCGCCTCGATGGAGTGGCTGCAACTCGGCGGCCTGACGATTTCACTCGGTTTCAAATTCGATGATATCGCGGCGCTCATGCTCTTCGTGGTGAGCTTCGTCGGTTTTTTCATTCACCTGTTCAGCACGGGTTACATGCACGATGACAAGGCCCGGGCGCGTTACTTCGGCGGGTTGTCGATCTTCATGTTCTCGATGCTCGGCATCGTGTTCTCGGACAATCTGTTCATGATGTTCATTTTCTGGGAGCTCGTTGGTTTCAGTTCCTACCTGCTGATCAACCACTACCACGAGAAGCAGTCGGCCGCGGATGCGTCCAAGAAGGCGTTTATCGTCAACCGCGTGGGCGACTTCGGTTTCCTGCTCGGCATCATTCTTTGCTACTGGACCTACGGCACCGTCAACCTGACCGAACTCGGCGCCATCAGTGATGCCGGTGGTTTGGCTTACAGTCGGTTGATCCCGTTGCTCTTGTTCTGCGGTGCGGTCGGCAAGTCCGCGCAGATGCCCCTGCAAGTGTGGTTGCCGGACGCGATGGAAGGCCCGACCCCCGTCTCCGCGCTCATCCACGCCGCGACGATGGTCGCCGCCGGTATTTTCATGCTTTGCCGCATCGAGGTGCTGATGGTGCCCGAGGCGCTTAACGTTATCATGTGGGTCGGGACGATCACGGCACTTTACGCTGCGCTTTGTGCCATCGTCCAAAGCGACATCAAGAAGGTCCTCGCTTACTCCACGCTTTCCCAACTTGGCTACATGGTCGCGGCCTTCGGTCTCGGTTCCATGACGGTGGATCATAACGGCCACGAGATGCTGATCGCCGCCGGCGTCGGCGCCGCGATGTTTCACCTGACGACCCACGCCTTCTTCAAGGCGCTGCTCTTCCTCGGTTCCGGTTCGGTGATCCACGGCTGTCACCACGAGCAGGACATCTTCAAGATGGGTGGCTTGATCAAGAAGATGCCCGTCACCTTCATCACGTTCACGCTTGGCGTGCTCGCGATCATCGGCATGCCCGGGCTCGCCGGTTTCTTTTCCAAGGACGCGATCCTGCTCCTCGCTCACCAGAACAACCCGGCCGTCTTCGGCATTCTCGTTTTCACCGCGGTGCTGACCGCGTTCTACATGGTGCGCATGTGGAAGCTCGTTTTCTTCGGCACGACCCGTTCAGACAACGCAGCGCATGCGCACGAGAGCGGTTTCTCGATGACTCTGCCGCTCATGGTCCTCGCCGTGTTGGCTGTCACGGGCGGCTACATGGGAGTCTACGGCAAGTTGGCCGGTTCCTTGGCCGGCTTGATTCCGCACAGTGAAGCGGCCCACATGACGATCCTCGTCACGAGTCTCGCGGTGCTGGTGGTCGGTGCCCTCGGCGCTTGGTTCTTCTACAAGTCTGACGACATAGACACGCTCGAACTCAAGGCTACCGGCGTTTTCAAAACGTTGTCGGTGACCAAGGTCTCGTTCGATGCAGTTTACGATTACTACGTGGCCAAGGTGCAACAGCGCTTCGCCATGCTGATTAATTTCTTGGAGCAAATTTTTCTCGCGGGTCTCATCATCCGCGGTTTCGCCGGGTTGGTTGGCTTGCTGGGCTTGGGCGCACGTGCGCTCCACGTCGGCAGTCTCCACGCCTATGTTTATTGGTTCCTGCTCGGAGTGGTCCTGCTCTGGGCGCTGACCTCGGGAATGTTTTAATCTGCAATGAGCCAACTGCCCTTTGATCCCCTTTTGCTGGCCATCTTGAGCCCCCTCGCGGTGGCCTTGGCCATCGCGCTCGGCCTGCCCAAGCGTTTTTCCATCAAACTGGCCTACGTCGGCTTCGGCCTGCCGGCCCTGCTGGCGCTGCACACCTGGTATCACTTCCCGGCCAATGCCGGAGCGGATTATGCCTTTGCGACCACCTACTCAACGGGCCTCGACCATTTCGGCATCGCGCTGAAGCTGGGCCTGAACGGCATTTCGATGCCGCTCTTCGCGCTCGCCGGTATCGTCGGTCTGGCGGCCGGTCTCTACGCGATTCAATCCGGCGCAGAGCGGTTGAAGATTTACCTCATGCTGCTGCTGATCATGCAGGGCGGCCTGATGGGCGTGTTCGCGAGCATCGATGTGTTCTATTTCTACTTCTTCCACGAACTCGCGCTGATCCCAACCTTCATCATGGTCGGCATCTGGGGTGGCCGGGACCGCAACTATGCGGCCATGAAGATGACGATCTATCTGACGCTGGGCGCGATGCTCTCGCTGATTGGTCTGATCGCCATCTACGTGAAGAGTGGGGCCAACAGTTTTGATTTGATTACCCTGCGCCACGCGCTGGCGGAACAACCCCTGACCGGCAGCCTGCAGAAATACTGCTTCGGGCTGTTGATGTTTGGCTTTGGTATCCTTGTTTCCATCTGGCCGCTGCACACCTGGGCGCCCTTGGGCTACGGGGCCGCACCGAGCTCGGCCGCGATGTTGCATGCCGGTGTGCTCAAGAAATTCGGCCTCTACGGCTTGATTCAAATCGCGCTGCCATTGCTGCCTCTCGGGGCCAGCCAATGGGTCGGCACCCTCGCGCTGCTCGCCGCCGTCGGCAATGTGCTCGTGGTCGGTTTGATCACGATGGCCCAACGCGACCTCAAACAAATGGTCGGTTACAGCTCCGTGATGCACATGGGCTACGCCTTCCTGGGTATCGCCTGTCTCTCGAGCATGGGCGCGGGTGGGGTGGTGCTCCTGATGGTGGCCCACGGTCTTTCCGTTGCGCTGTTGTTCCTGCTCTCGACCAGCATTCATCACCGCACACACACCTTTGACATGATGGAGATGGGCGGACTCGCGCAAAAGACCCCCGTCCTCGCCGCGTTTTTCGTCGCCGCCACGATGGCCGGTATCGGCCTGCCGGGCTTCGCCAACTTCTGGGGTGAACTGACGATCTTCGTCGCCCTGTGGAATTTCTCTCACGTCTACACTGCGATCGCCATCGCTGGCATCATCATTTCCGCGATCTACGGCTTGCGCGCCGCGGCCCGAATCTTCTTTGGTTCGCCGACCGAGGCCCTGGCCAAGGTCACCACGGAACATCCCCCCGCCGATCTGAACTGGGGCGAGAAAATCCCTGCGATCCTCCTGCTCGCCACACTGCTTTTCCTCGGCTTCTGGCCGAAATCGATTTCCGACCCGGTTAATCATGCCCTGCATCCCGCCTGGCCTGCCGCCGGCGCGTTGCCATCCACGCTTGTCGCCAAGTAAGCCCCGCCGCCATGAACTTTGAACTTCTTCAGGCCGCCGCCGATTCCAACCAGTGGAGTGCCATTTTCCCCGAGATCGCCCTCGGCCTGCTGGCCTTGGCTCTGCTCGTCTTCGAGATCGTGCTGCCCAAGGCCCTGCACAAGAGCATCCCGGCGATTTCCATCGTTGGCCAGCTGACCCTGCTGGTCTGCCTGCTCTTCAGTTTCAACGCGCCCTATGTCGGCACCGAGACCTTCAACGGCCTCTTGCACCACACCCGGGACGGACAATTCCTGCGGGTCTTCTTCCTGCTGTGCTCGATCTTCGTCAGTTTGATCGCGACCGTCTCGCTCGCGAAACAAAAGGTGCCGCGTATTGAGTTTCATCACCTCGTGCTGGTGGTCAGTGCGGCCATGATGCTCCTCGCGCAGAGCAACCACTTCGTGATGCTGTTCGTCGCACTCGAGACCATCACGGTGGGGTTTTATATTCTGGTCAGTTACTTTCGCGCCAATCCGCTCACGCTGGAAGCCGGTTTGAAATACCTGATCATGGGCGCGCTCAGTTCGGGTCTGCTGTTATTCGGCATCGTGCTGCTCTACGGCGTGGCGGGAAACCCGTTGCTGCCGGATCATACCGTGGCCGGGATGAGTTTCCCGGAATTGCAAAAGTTCCTCGCGGCGAATCCGCATAACTTCCTCGCGAGCCTCGGCATCCTGTTGGTGCTCTCCGGCGTCGCTTTCAAGATCGGCGCGTTTCCGTTCCAGATCTGGATCCCCGATGTTTATCAAGGTGCGCCGACGCCCGTCACTGCATTCCTCGCCGTGGCTTCCAAGGCGGCGGGATTTGCCGTGTTGGTGACCCTCGTGACCTCGGCCTTTGCGCCCTATGCTTATTTGACGGTGCCCGTGCTGACCCTGATGGCGGGTGCCACCCTGATCTTCGGTAACATCGCGGCGTTGACCCAGCACAACGTGAAACGCCTGATCGGCTTGTCGGGGGTTTCCCATGCCGGCTTCCTCTTGCTCGGCGTCGTTGCGGCCATGTCCAATCCGTCCGCCCTTGGTGCGGTTTATTTCTATCTCTTCGTCTACCTGATCGCCTCCTTCGCCGTCTTCGGCGTGATGGCGCATGTGTCCGGTGCAAACGATGCCGAGCAGGAACTCGATCATTACTCCGGTCTGGCCAAGTCGCATCCGTTCCTCGCCCTTGTGCTCGCGATCGGGCTCGGTTCGCTCGCGGGTATCCCGCCGCTGGCTGGATTCATCGGCAAGTTGTTCATCTTTATCGCCGCCTTCCAAGCCGGCCTCTATCCGCTGCTGGCCATCGCCGTGATCGGCGTCGTGATCTCGATTTTCTATTACTTCGGTTGGATCAAAGCCGCGTTCTTCGACACCTGGCGGGCACCCCTGCTTGAAGGCGAGACGGATGACCGCCCCCAACCGACCGCGGTCCAATGGCCGCTGGGCCTGGCACTCGGCGCCCTCGCGGTCTTCACCGTGGTGCTGGGTTTCTATCAAGGCTGCCTCGGCGACTGGTTCCTGAACCGGTAATCTAGGGCGGGATCGCCGAATCCCGCCTTGGTGGACTTGTGGTATTCGAAGGCGGGATCAGCGATCCCGCCCTACATCTAGATTGCACGTGGACTAATTGTTTTGAGTTTGAAGCCACCCGCTAAACCCCGCTTCGTCTATTCACCATGACCCGCTTTCGGCCCTGTATCGATCTTCACGAAGGCAAGGTGAAGCAGATTGTCGGCGGCTCCTTGCGCGATGACGCCGCGGGACTGCGCACCAACTTTGAAAGCGACCAGCCCGCGGAGTATTTTGCCGGCTTGTATCAACGCGATGGCTTGACCGGCGGGCATGTGATCAAACTGGGTCCCGGCAATGACGACGCAGCCCGGGCCGCCCTCGCGGCTTATCCCGGCGGGATGCAGGTCGGTGGGGGCATCAATCTGGTGAATGCCCCGCACTGGTTGGCCGCGGGTGGGAGCCACGTGATCGTGACGTCATGGTTGTTTGATGCGGACGGGCACCTGTTACCCGAACGACTCGACGCCATGGTAGCCGAAGTGGGGAAGGATCGCCTCGTGATCGATTTGAGCTGCCGGGTAAAAGGCGATGGCTGGGTCGTCGCGATGAATCGCTGGCAGACCCTCACGGATCTGCCGATCACTGAGAAGACCCTGCAGGCCTTGGCCGGTTCGTGTGCGGAATTTTTGATTCATGCGGCGGATGTCGAGGGCAAGTGCGAGGGCATCGATACCAAGCTCGTGGAATTCATCGGCCGGCACTCGCCCATCCCCGCCACTTACGCGGGCGGCGTGAATCATTTTACCGATCTCGAAACCGTGCAGGACCTGAGCGGCGGCAAGGTTGATCTCACCATCGGCAGTGCCCTCGACATCTTTGGCGGCCACACGGTCCGCTACGCCGATTGCGTGTCGTGGAACCGGCGCGAGGCGCAAAACTAATTTTGTCTCCCAATCATGAAAACCTCCCCCAAGTCCAAGCCCCCCCGTCTGATCCAATGCGCCACTCCGTGGGGCATGGCCAATTATCCCACGGCCAAGAGCTCGTGGTCCCAAGCCCGGAGAATGAAGGCGATCAAAGCCGCCGGCTTCGATGGCATTGCGACTTATCCCGACGAGGAGACCAAGGTGCTCTGCGCGGAGCTCGGCCTCGAGCTGATGGGCGGGATGGACGGATCCGACGTGGCCAAGGCCAAAAAGGAGATGATCCGTCAGCGCGATCTGGGCGCGATTTATCTCAATATTCAATTGCTGGACCACGACACCGCTTTGCCCAAGGCGGCCAAGACGGCCGTGCAACTCATCAAGGCGGGTGAGGAAGTGGGCGTAAAACCGCATATCGAGACCCATCGCGACACGTCGACGGAGACGCCGGAGAAATATACCGAGATTGCGCGGCTCTTCAAAAAACTTACGGGCAAGTTGATGCCAACGACGTGGGATCATTCCCATTTCGCCATCGTGAAGCACGTCGTGCCTTCCAATTACGCGGAGCGGCTGCTGGCGTGGCCCAAGCTGATTCAAAATTCCAACATCTTTCACCTGCGGCCCTTCAATGGGCAGCATTGCCAAGTGCCGGTCACCAACGGGAAGGGAAAATTGACAACCGAGTTCGTCGATTACCTGCCCTTCGTCGAGGAGCTGTTTGTTTGTTGGCTGAAAGGCCCGCAACCGGCCGGACAACTCTGGGTGTGTCCGGAACTGGGTTACAGTCACGGCTACTACCTCAGCGGCCAGCCGCACCCGTGGGTGGATGCCCAAGTGGCCCGGAAGGAATACGCCAAGGCGTGGACCCGCGCGCTCAAGCGGATTTGAACAGATGACACTGTAGGACGGGATCGCTGATCCCGCCCTACAGCAAATCGGACATTTTGATGACCGTTTTCCGCCTTCATGCTTGGCGCATCGGCGGCTTTGCGTGAGAACTTAAGGCGCACCTATGAGAATTACCGGACTCGCCCTCGTCCCGCCGCCCACCGCCGCTGATCTACCCAAAGTCACCCCCGAATTACTGGCTTCGGTCCTGGCTCGTTATTCGCGGAGCAATGAGGGAATCGGGGCGATTCTCGACAAGGTCGACATCGCCAATCCCGATGCCTCGATTGACCGCATCCTCAAGTTTGTCGACTACGGGCACGCGTCCATCGGTGGCCTGACGGGCGGACTCGCGATCGCGCTCGATGATATCTCGATGTGGCTCGCGTATAAATTGTTTGAGATCGCCCAGATGGCCGACGGGCAGGAATCGAGCACGCGCTACATCACGATGGATCCAACCAATCTGCCGGGTGCCGCCGAGATCGGCATCCCCGAGGATTTGGTGCCCCGCTGGACCAGTTTGATGGAGAAATCCTTTGCGGCTTATTCAGCCGAGTATGCCCGACTGGATGCCCTCGGCACGGCCGAGCCCCAGCGCGTGCGGGTGCCGGAAAATGCGAAGCCTGCGGTGGTGAGCCGCATCCGCAAAAACTACGCGCTCGATCGCGCCCGCTACTTCATCCCGCTCGCCACCCGCACCAACGTCGGGCTGGTGCTGACTTTGCGCGAGTCGGCGACCACCGAGAAGCATCTTGATTCGTTGCCCCATCCCGAGGCTCAGGCCGCTGCGAAATTGATCCGCGATGAATTGATCAAACAATCGCCGCGTTTGATGCGGCACAGCTATGCGGAGAAATCCTTTCAGGCCCAGGCCCAGCAGGAGTTGACCGCCAGTCTCAAGATGGGCTTGGCCCGCCTCTCGACTGCACCACTGGCTGATGAAGTCTGGGTGGATGTGGCGCGTTCCGCTCCGCCGTGGCTGGCGGAGGAACAACCCGTGGCGGAGGCGCTGCGTCACCGCGGCAACCGCTACGGCTACCAAGGCACCGCCACGCGCCGCATGCGGGTGGCCTTCGCTTGGAACAACATGGCGATCGCCGAGTTGCGTGATCTCAACCGTCACCGCACGGGTCACCGCTACACGCCGTTGATTCAAGCCGGTTTTTATCTGCCCGAGGAAATCAAGCATGCGGATTATCAGGCCTTGCTTGATGAACAGGCGGCCTTGACCAAGGAGTTGATGGAGCGGGATTCGTCGTCCTATGTCTACTCACTGTTGCTGGGGGCGCAGACGCCGTTTGAGCACAGCACGCATGCCGACAAGTTCATCTACGAGGCGGAACTGCGGACCGGGATGGGGGCGCATTTTCGCTATGCCGAGCATCTGAGTGCGGTTTTGAAGGAGTTTTTACAACAGGTGCCGGAGGCGCGGGAATGGGTGGTCGAAGGCACGGCTGAGCCGGAATAAAACATTGCCGCGATCTCGCCACTGGGTTGCAATCAACCCTACGCAGTTATGGGTATACCCTCCGCCACAATCATCTTGATATTGAGCGTGCTGATTTGGACTTCGGTTTCGGCAGGGATTCTCTCACCGGCCGACCAAAAAAGTGACCTGAAGGGAAAGCCTATGCGGTTTGCCGTTATGAAACCTGGCAGTGCCCGCTCGATCTTGAGCCCGAATTTACCGCGGTCTGGCGAGTCACCCCAATTCCTTAAGCTCACGACGGTGCGCAAAGCCCAGCGCCGGGAATTACTGAATGCCCGACTGGCCAAGGACACTCCCGACCGCCAACTCGTGTTCATGCCCATGGCCATCGCCAACGAACACAAACAAACCATCACCGCCCGCAAAACTCCCGCTGCATCCACATTGGCCTTTCCGGCCACAGCAGTGACGATCGTCCCAACCAACTGAACTGCATGAGCCGATTTCGTGTCCTTCAATTCAACATGCAGTTCGGTCAGGGTTGGAACGACGCCGATCCGGATCATGCGCCGATTAATCTCGATGCGACGGTTGCGGAAATCCGCCGCCATGATGCCGACGTCATTAATCTGCAGGAAGTGGAGCATGCGCGGCCCGATGGCAGTCATCCGCCCATCCCGCCGAATTACTCGCGGTTGAAAGCGGCCCTGCACGGTTACCACAGCACCTTTTCCTTTCCCCGACCCGATCCCCGTGAGCTGCCGTTCGGCATTGGGCTCGCCATGTTTTCCCGCTGGCCGATCCAGCCGACGCTTTGTGTCAATCTGCCGTCGCCCCCGGTGGAATTCGATTTCTACGGTGAAAAGAAAACGCCGACGGATCGCCTGCTCATCAGTGCCCACGTCGATATCAATGGCCGTGAAGTCCGTTTGATGAACACGCATCTGCTCGCATTTTTCATGCTGAAATCCAGCAGTGAGGAACACCGCCAGCAGCGTGATTTGTTGGAGCAGGAATTACGCAAGAGCTCCCTGCCCACAATTCTCACGGGGGATTTTAATGTCAGCAAACACGAGTCGCTGGTGGAGCAATTTGGTGCCGCCGGTTATGCCACCGCCCAGACCGCGGAGATCACCTGGCGGCGCATGCCCTATGTGCTGGACCACATATTTTACAATGCACCCCTGCGTTGCGTCCGGCACGAAGTATGCCCGACCATGAGTTCCGATCACCACGCGCTGGTGGCGGATTTCGCGTTCGCCGACTGAACCGGCTCAGTCGGCTGAACGCACGCGATCCTTCTCGTCGTCGCGTTCTTCCTCGAGGCGGGTCTTTTCCGCCGCGATTTGCTGACGAATTTGCTCCGCTTCATCGGCATTGGCTTCCGCGAGGGCGGCATCCAGTTTCTGCCGCAGAAATATTTCCCGTTCGGCCAGCTTGCCCTGATAGACGCGGTCAATTTCAGCCAGCCGGCCTTTTTGTTCGGCGGAAAGTTTCTTGCCGGCGGTCGGATCGGATTTGGCCAGCCGTTCCATGGCCAGTTCGTAAGCGCTCTTCATATCGGTGCAGTCTTGGGCAACTCAGGTGAAATTCACGCCGAAAATCAGCGTGAGCACCACAATCACGACCGGCGGCCACCAACCCCCGCGATTCGGTGACCACCGACTGGCGTAGCCCCAGAGCAGACTGGCCATCAGCAGGGTAAGGGCGGTTGAGCCAATCCAAGCGGCCTTGAAAATGGCGGGATGATAGACCCCCGGCACTGCGACGAGGGCACGAATGACTTCATCCATGCTCCACAAGGTGATTACCGCCGCATGATTGCAGAGCACGCCACCCCAGGTGAACCCGATCAAACCGCAGAGCAACGAGCCCATGCCGGCGAGAATCACAAACGACGCGATCGGGATCAGGGCGAGGTTGGCTATCAGGGCGCCGGGAGTGAAGAGGCCGAAATAGTCTACGCCCGCGATCAGACTGAATAGGATCGCGGCGTAACCGATGGCCAGTGTCCCAATGATCATCCGCCACCGTTTCTCAAGCCAGTGGTGCCATCCGCGCCAAGTGGCCTTGGGCAATTGGGCAAACAGCGGCCAGCGTGCCTGCCACGCTTCGCCCAAGGGCAGTCCCAGCAGCAACAATGCGGCCACAATCCCATAGCTGAGTTGAAAACTCGCACTGAACAGTTGCAGTGGATCGATCAACAAAACCAGCAAGGCTGCGGCCGAAAGTGCCGCGAGGGGATTTCCCGGGACGCGCCACTGCCACGAGGCTTGGATCAACGCCACCATGCAGAAGGCCCGCACCGCCGAGGGCGAGCCACCGGTGATCTGCACATACAGCCACAACAACGTCAGGCTCAACCCGAACTTGATCGAACGCGGGATGCGCAACAAAGAACCCAGTGCGTGCAGGCCCACCGCGATGACGCCGATGTGGAGACCGCTGATGGCAAACAAGTGCATTGTGCCACTCTGCAGAAAAAGCCGGTCCTGCTCCGTGCTCAGTTCATCCCTTTGACCGAGCAGCATCGCGCGCAATACGCCGGCGAGATCGGGCTGCTTGGCCGCCACGCCCCGGCTGAGTAACTCGGCAAAATGATCGGCCGATCTTCCGCAGAATTGTCGAAACGCCGTGGGTGCTTTGGTGGCTTGCAGGAGGTTGCCGCGGGTGAGCGTGAAATTCATTCCCGCGGAGGCCAGGTATCCCTCGAAGGAATCATGCGGCGGATTTTCCGCCAGTAGTTCCAATACCCCCACGGTATCCATCTCCGCCGTGGCCAACGGAGCCGGTTCGGCAGTGGCGTGATGTAACGAAAAATAGATTTTCTGCCCGATCAAATCCTGCAGATGCGGTTCGGCGCGGATGACCACGGCCAGGCCGGTGGTCCGATTCGGGTATTTGGCGGCGAAGGCATGCTCGACGCACAGGCCCAGTTTTGCTTCGCGCGGCGGCAAGGATTCCCACTCCGGCAGTCGGGCGCGATGCAACGTGTAACTCGCGGCCCCGGCCAACCCAACGGCTATCAGTAGCGCGCCGGCCCAAAGCATGAATCGACGACCCGCAATGAGGAGGGCGATGCCACCAGAAAACACGGCCGCCAGCAGGCAGGGGATGATGGCAACCCCGCCCAGCCACCGTCCCGCCACCAGTCCCATGGCATAGGGTAGCACTAGCCAAAGCAGGGGTGCCCGGTGACCTAGGCTACGGTGTGCCATGGCTCCGATTCAAACGTCCTGAGCCGACCGGCAAAATACAATAATTCTGAGGCTTTGATTCCCGGCGAATCGTGTTCATTACTTGATGGTCATGGCAGCCGACCACCAACCTGATTTCTTTGGCGAGGACGATTCCGCGCCGGCCGGGGCCACCGGTGCGCCGGGGTCCCATCAACCCTTGGCGGCCCGCATGCGTCCGCAAAAGCTGGCCGAAGTGGTGGGGCAGGAACATATCACGCGCGAAGGTAACCTGTTGCCGCGCCTGATTGAGCAGAACCGTTTCGGCAGCCTCATATTTTACGGTCCGCCGGGTTGCGGAAAAACCAGTCTGGCCGAGGCCATCGCGGCCGAAACCAAGAGCCGGTTTGTGCGGATCAATGCCGTGATGAGCAACGTGGCGGAGTTGCGCGAGATCCTCGCGATTGCGCGCCGTCGACCCGAGGCCGGCACTATCCTCTTCATCGACGAGCTGCACCGCTTCAATAAATCCCAGCAGGACCTGCTGCTGCCGGATGTGGAGGAAGGCAATGTGCGGCTGATAGGGGCGACCACACATAATCCCGGCTTTTATGTTAACCCGCCACTGCTCTCGCGCAGTCACCTGTTCCGGCTCGAACCGTTGCCCCCGAGCGCGATCGCTGGCGTCATGGCCCGCGCGTTGACCGAGGAAGTCCGTGGATTGGGCGCGCGGCATTGCACCGCGGAAGAAAAAATCCTGACCGATCTGGCCATGCTGTGCGACGGCGATCTGCGACGCGCCTTGAATGCGTTGGAAGTGATTGTGTTCAGTCTGCCGGAAGGCGGCGAGATCACCGCGGCGGAACTCGAGGTCTTCGCCCGCGAACGTCGGATACGCTACGATGCGGACGAGGATGAGCACTACGACACCATCTCGGCTTTCATTAAGAGCTGCCGCGGTTCGGATCCGGATGCGGCGATGTATTGGCTGGCCAAGATGCTGGCGGGTGGGGAAGACCCGCGCTTCATTGCCCGGCGATTGGTGATTCTCGCCAGCGAGGATGTGGGCTTAGCCGACCCGATGGCTTTGCCGCTGGCGGTCGCCGCACACCACGCGGTTGATTTCATCGGTCTGCCCGAGGCCGAGCTTACCCTGGCCCATGCGACGATTTACATCGCGACGGCACCGAAATCAAATTCCGCCACCATTGCACTGGGGGCGGCGCACGCGGCGCTGAAGGACGGCACGGTGCAACCGGTGCCGCTGCCGCTGCGCGACAAGAGTGGCAAGGCCAGCAAGGAGAACCAGCACGGCAAGGGTTACCGCTACTCCCACGATTATCCCGAGAATATCTCGGGTCAGGATTATCTCGAAAAACCGCTTTCGCTCTACACGCCAAAATCGGTGGGATGGGAGGCCAAGATCGCTGAACGGTTGGCGCGCTGGCAGGAGCTGAAAAAGCAGATCAAGACTTGAATGTGGAAAATAGGAAACGATCCGGATCCAATCTTACCTGAGGCAGGATCTGGAATTGTAGGGCGGGATCGCTGATCCCGCCTCGCCCGCGATCAATGCCAAGGCGGGATCAGCGATCCCGCCCTACAGTTTGCTCTCGTTCGCGATGAACGCTTCAATCGCGTCGGCCTTGGCCGCATAGAGTGAACCCCAGTCCTTGGGTTTTCCGAGGGCGGTGAAATACTCCGCGGCGGTGCGGCAGGCAGCGGCATCGGATCTTAGCAACTGCTCTGCCTCGGTGCGGTAGGTTCCAGCGTCATGCCCTGATCGTTCCCAGAGCGCATGTAAGGCGAAGTGAAGACCGATTTCCTGGCCGGCGTGGGTCATGCTTTCGATATACAGTTTCTGTCGGCGCAGGTGTTCGCGCCGGGTCGGCGTTGGCCGGTCACCGTTCCACCAAAAATGATAAAATACGGGCTGGTCATCGCTTAGGTTCAGCGCGACATCGATGGCGCGGAGGGCTGATTCATAGTGGGGCAGGGCCCTTTGCCATGCATCCGCCA
>JAURHD010000028.1 GCA_030833445.1 Cephaloticoccus sp.
CCGCAATCCAGATACAACCCATAACAAGCTCCCAGACTAACACTCGGGGTGGCTCGAAAACTTGAGGCCGGTCACATGAAGAAACCCGTTTCGTCCACCTTCTGCACGGTGACGCCGTGACCAAAGATCAGCGCAGTATCGCTGCCGACATAAACCGTGCCCGCGAGCTTGTAGACGCCGGGCTGGCTGACGTGGATGGTGCCGCCTTGGTCCACGGCCTTTTGCAGGGCGCGGCTGTTGTCGACCCCCGAGGCGGCGGGGGAAAAGCCAAAGTCGGATGCGTTCATGGAATGGGGTGGGGAAGATTATAGGCGGTAAAGCGTGTGACTTCTTGCCGGCATGGTCCCGCAATGTAAAGTGAGCGCATGGTTAAAAAACTGCTCCACACCCGCATGCGCGTGAACGATCTGGCCGCCACCGTGAAATTCTACGAGGAGGCGCTCGGTCTGAAGCTGAGTCGCCAACACACCTCACCGCGCGGCGCCCAGCTCGCGTTTCTCGCCACGCCGAACAGCGACGAGGAGATCGAGATTTGCCAGATGCCGGCCGGCGCCGAGCCGGTCAAGGTGCAGTCCGATCTGATGCACCTCGCCTTTGAGGTGGAAGATCTGGCGGCCTATGAAGCCGCGATCAAGGCGAAGGGGTATACACTGAGCGACGGGCCGACAAAGACCAGTAGTGGTTCCGTGATCGCATTTATCGACGCGCCGGAAGGCTACGAAGTGGAACTGATCCAACGAGCGAAATGAGCTTGCCTCCCACGCCGACCACGAGCTCCCGCTGGTTGCTGGCTTGGCCAGACGTGCTGGCATTCGCAGGCGGTCTCGGCGTGGCGTGGTGGGCCAAATGGCAGACGCGTGATCTCGTGTGGAGCCTTTGGCTGTCGAGTTTGGTCGTAGGTTATGCGACGCTGGTCTGGTTGCTGACGGCACCGCTGCGAGAATTTCTGGTCAATGCCTTCGCGCCCAAGGAAATCGGGCACACGGGTGCGAAATTGGCGGTGGGTGGTATCCTCGGCGTCGGGGTGGCTTCCACCCTCGTGTTTTTCACTTTCCATTTCGGGATGTTTCACTTCGTGCATTCGGTATTCCTGAATCACTTTTTCCCGATTGTGGAGTGGAACGACGGCTTTCCGTTTCCCGAGCACTATCTCGAAGTGGTGAAGCGCTACGCGATTTTTTTGCCCGCCGCATTTTTGGCGGAAGGGGCGGCGTTTACAACCCGACCGACGGAGGAAAGGGACGATGGGGCGGTCACGGCGGAGGCGATCGCAAGACGCAAGGCGCGTCAAGGGGAGAGCGGCGCACTATTCGCGCCCTACAAAAATGTGATTCGCATGCACCTGCTTATTTTCTTCTTCGCCGGCGTGGCGGCGATGCGGCTCGAAAACTTCGCGATCTATGCCGTGGTTTACGCGGTGTATTTTTTCCCGTGGCGGTTGGTGCGAAGGAAAGCTGTAAGCGATAAGCTACAAGCTGCGGAACGGCGGGTGTCTGAACCGGATGAAGCTGCCGTAGGCTGCGAGCTTGATCGCGCTTGGGGTGCGTGCGTGAGCGAGCCAGAGCCCACCACGACGGCACTACCCACGGTCAGGATGGCGAATTACGGCCCATGGAGCGTTCGTAGGCGAAGAGGTATTGCTGGGCGAACCCGGCAAGGGAACCGAAGTGTTGGCGGCCGAAGTGAGCGACTTGGGCGGGTTTCCAATCAGCGAGTTGGTAATGGATGGCCATCGCCTTGAGGATCCAAGTGTCCACCGGGAAGGCCTCGAGCTTGCCCGCACCGAAGAGCAGCACACAGTCGGCGACCTTTTCGCCGACGCCGGGCAGTTCCATCAGCCGGGTCTTGGCCGCAGGATAGGACAAGTGTTCGGTTTCATTGAGCCAGCCGGGGCGGGCCTTTAGAAATTGCGCCGTCGCAGAAATATATCGCGCGCGAAAACCAAGCAGGCATTGCCGGAGTTGATCCTCGGGAATTACCGCAAGTTGCTCCCACGTGGGCAGCGCATGGATACCCGGCGCGATGGGATCGCCGTGTAGGGAGGCGAGCAGGGCGACCATTTCCTTGATCTGCACAATCTGCTTTGTGGCGCTGCAGAGAAAGCAGAGCAGGGTTTCACCAAAGGGCTGACGTGGAATACGCAAACCGGGAAAGGCGGCGAGACACTGCGCGAGATGCGGATCACTGCGCCAAGGCAAACGGTCCACCATCGCGGCGAAGTCATCATCTAATCGCAGGTAGCCCTGCACTGCTTTCACGCTGGCATTTTTGTCTCCGCAGGTTCGAAAACATAATCGGCCGGATTCGTTGAGTTTGAGTTGGGCCACGGTGTGGCACCAGACGCCGGTCCAGGTTCCCGCGGCATCGCAACGCCAGCGGAAACTTTGCCCTCCATCCAGAATTTCGGCCAGAACGCGTTGAGTGAAAACGTGGCCCGTGGTCTGCCAATCTGCCCAGGCCGACGGTTGTGACTTGGCGGGAAGAGCTGTCACAAGCTGTTGTCTAGCGGGTTGCCGCGTCCGTCATGCGCCAGAGGAAGCTCTCACCGAAGGTCAATTCGTGTTCGTCCGCGTCCAACAAACGCAGCCGCCACGCCACGGGTTGAACGTTTTCACCGGCCCAGTCTTTGCCGGTCAGCCCGAGGTTAAAGACATGGCCACCCGAGGGCAGGATCGTGCTGAAGGTATAGGTTTTGGTCAGGGGTGAATCCGGGGTGATG
Organism: Cephaloticoccus sp.; assembly: GCA_030833445.1. Taxonomy (GTDB): domain Bacteria; phylum Verrucomicrobiota; class Verrucomicrobiia; order Opitutales; family Opitutaceae; genus Cephaloticoccus. The sequence continues at coordinate 2,720 of JAURHD010000028.1, forward strand.
ATATCGAGCACAAATTTCACGCCTTCCTTGGCGGGACCCGGATTGCGCGTTCGGGTCAGGAAATAATAACCGGTGCGATTTTCAGGCTGGGTGCGCAGCATGGTCTGACGGCCGGTGTTTTCTTCGCCGCCAAAATATTCGGAGATGCGCACGAATGATTTGGTGGTCCGCCATGATGGCCAGATGCGCACAAACTCCACTTCGGCGGCGGTAGCCAGACTGACTAAGAGGAGAAAGGTGGCGAGCAGTCGCATGGACACAGATTGAGTCGGTAGGACGATGGGCACAAGCGGCATCAGGGCTGCAGTGACACGAGTTGAAAACGTCGGAAACCCAAGTGTGACGCTGCCCAGCCCTTGACCGAGGGATGCAACAGATAAGTTTGCGCGCCGAAATAGAGCGGGGCAATGGGCGCATCCTCGAGGAGCAGATCCTCGGCATCCTGCAGCACCCCGAATCGAACATTGGTTGCACCTGCCGCCGCGGCGGCAGCCAAATCCAACATGCGGTTGTAGACGTCCTCATTCCATCCCGTCCAATTGTAAGCGCTGTCCCGGTAAAACAGTTCCAAAAAGCTCAGGGGGTCCGGGTAATCCGCGGTCCAAGCGGAAAGACAGACGGTGTAGTTGAGCGTCTGCTGATTTTGGATCCAGATCTTTTGTTCCACTTGGGAAATGGTGGATTTAACGCCCAGCTCCTTGAGCCACATGGCTTGGATGGCCTCGGCGAGCCGTGGCATGATCTCGTCGTTGCGCACCATGATTTCAATTGTCGGGAAGTTTTTGCCTTCGGGATGCCCGGCGGCGGCCAGCAGTTCGCGGGCCCGATCCAAGTTGGCGGATACACCTACCGGCGATTCATAGGTGCCGGTGTGGGGTGGGGTAAGGGTATGGGCCGGGAGGCGGCTGCCTTGCAGGACGGTTTTGGCCAGCAGTTCGCGATCGATGGCGAAGGAGAGGGCCTGACGAATCCGCGCGTCAGCAAGAATGGGCCGGGTGGTGTTGAAGCGCAAAAAGTTGGACTGGAGGAGCGGATCGACGCGCAATTGCTCCGGTGCTCGCTCGCGCCAAGTGGCAAGCTTGGTCACGGGCAGGTTGAAGGTCACGTGAAGTTGGCCCGCCCGATAGTTGCGCTCCTCGTCGTCTGGTTTGGCGATCGGCAGGAAGACAATGTGGTCTAGGTTCGCACGCGCCGCGTCGCGGTGATGGAGATTTTTGTCGAGGACGATGCGCACATCCGGCGTCCACTCGGCAAGTTGGTAAGCGCCGTTGCTAACGAGGTTGCCGGGGCGGGTCCAAGGTTTGCCACGCTGATCCATTGCGCCAAATTTATCCAGCGAACGTTGATTGAGTGGAAACCAAGCGGGTAGGGAGACGAGGGCCGGGAGATAGGGCGTGCGCTTTTCGAGTGAGATTGTCAGCGTGCGATCATCAATCGCCCGAACGCCGACGCCGGAAGGATCCTTGAAGGTGCCGGCGTTGTAGGCCTCGGCGTTTTTGATGGGGAAAAGATACCACGCATTGTCGGCGGCAAAGGCAGGATTGAGGGCGCGCAACCACGCGTTGACGAAATCCTGGGCCACCAACGGTTCACCATTGGACCACTTCAGATTCTCGCGGAGGTTGAATATCCAGGTGAGCCCGTCCGAGGAAGCGGACCAGGAGACCGCGGCGGCCGGCAGCGGTTTGGTGGTGGTTTCATCGAGGACGGTGAGGCCCTCGAACAGCGTGTTGATGATAATCTGGTCGGTGAGGATCGACGCGAGGTGCGGGTCCAGATCGCCCGGTTCTGCGGCGTTGCCGACCAACAGCGTGTGGGTGCGGATGCCGGCCTCGGCCGGGGTTTCACGGGGTGAGCAGCCGGCGACGAATGCGGCGAACAGAAGGGCGGTCAGGAAAGGTAGACACCGGTGCATGCGGGTTACTATGCACGCACCTGTGGTCTTGCCAAGCGGGCTTCCCTTAAACGGATTCGCTCGAAAGCACGGCTTCTTCGCGCTCGCGGCGGAACTGGTTGGTGTAGAGTTCGTAGTAGTGGCCGCGATTGCGCAGCAGCTCTTCGTGCGTGCCGCATTCCTCGATCTTGCCCTTGGTGATGACGAGAATTCGATTCGCCCGACGGATGGTGCTGAGACGGTGCGCAATGACGAAACTGATGCGCCCGGTGAGCACGGTCTCGAGACCACGCTGGATGAGCTGCTCCGTCTCCGTGTCGATTGACGATGTGGCCTCGTCCATCACGAAGATCTGCGGATTGGCGAGCAAGGCCCGCGCAAACGAGATCAACTGGCGCTGGCCGGTGGAAAGCTGGTTGCCACCTTCGCCGACGGATGAATCGTAGTCGCCCTCGATCTGACTGATGAACTCGTGGGCATTGACCAACTTGGCGGCGGTCTCGACTTCCTCATCGGTGGCCTCAAGGCGACCGTAACGAATGTTTTCACGGATGGTGCCCTTGAAGAGGTGGGGGGTCTGCAGCACGATGCCGAGCTGGGATTGCAGCCACTCGAGGGGACGTTCGCGGTAGTTGGTGTCGTTGAACAGAATCTGCCCCGAGATTGGTTCATAGAAACGGCAGACCATGGAAACAATCGTGCTCTTGCCACCACCCGAGGGACCGACGAGGGCGATGGTTTCACCCGCTTTGACCGAGAGATTGAAGTTCTCCAGCACGACCGGGCCGGTGCTATAACTGAAGGTGACATTGCGAAACTCGATGGAGTCAATGCGCGCAGCTAGCCCGTCGGGTGCCAGGTCAGCACGGGACGATTGGGTTGAGGCGACATGTGCCGCGACGCGGGCGAGGACCTCGGGACTGTCCTTGATCGTGGGCTCGGTCTCAAGCAGGCCCATGACGCGTTCACCAGCCGCTTGCGCGGATTGAATTTCCACCAGACGCTGGGCGAGTTGGTTGATGGGATTGAAGAACATGCCCGCGAAGTTTATGAAAGCCACAAGGGTGCCCAAGCTAAGCTGGCCGTTGTTCGCCATCCACCCACCGCGCCACAAGGCGAGACCGGCGGCGAGGCTGCCCACGGTGATGACGAGTGGATAATAAACGGCGTTCTGTCGGGCATTGAGCACCGCGGCGGAAAACATGCTTTGGGAGAGGTGCTTGAATTCTTCGAGGTTCTCGGCCTCACGCACCAAGGTCTTGGTGGTGCGAACGCCTTGGATCGACTCGTTGTAACCGGCCGTGATCTGCGAATTGTATTTCCGGATTTCGCGCGCACTGAACAACATCTTCTTTTGGAAATAGCGGGAGATCACCGCGAGAGGTGGGATCACCGCGAGGACGATGAGGCCGAGGCGCCAGTTGAGCACGAGCAGGCTGATCGCGATCATGAGCACGAAGCTCAGGCCCCACACGATGTCGAGGAAACCCCAGCCGATGGTGCGGGCGAGACGATCGCAATCACTGGTCAGGCGTGTAATCAACCAGCCGACCGGCCGCGTATCGAAGAAGGAAAACTCCAACGCCTGCAACCGGTCAAAACTATCGCGTCGAATATCGTGAGCGAGCCGGTTGGAGATGTTGCCCGCGAGATTGATGAACAAGAAGACGCAGGTGCAGAGGATGATCGTGACGGCGAAGTAGACGGCGGCGTAGAGGGTGAAATTGGCTTTCACGCCGTCGCGGATGACGCCGTCGATCACCCACCGGGTAATGATCGCGAAACTGGCGTCGCAGATCGCGAGCACGAGCGAGGAAATGAAGAGCGGAATGAGAAAGCGCTTCAGGTGCAGGGCGCGGCGGATGACCTTCCACCACAACCCGGCATCGAGCTTGGCCTTGAAATCGTCTTCCTGATGAAATTGGGCGGGCATGGCGTGAAGAGGCTTACTTGGAGTTTAATTCGTTTTGGAAATCGGTCTCCACGCTGGTCTGAATCTGCCAGAGCCGACGGTAGAGGCCTTCCTGGGCGGCGAGTTCAGCGTGGGTGCCGGTCTGAATGATGCGTCCGTGGTCGAGCACGATAATGCGATCGGCATGGACGAGGGTCGCCAGTCGGTGCGCGATGACGAGGGTGGTGGCCCGACCGCGCCGGGTCTTGAGCGCGTCGAGAATCATGGTCTCGGTCTCGGCGTCGATGGCGCTCATGGCGTCGTCGAGAATCAGGACTGGCGCCCGCTTGAGCACGGCGCGCGCAATCGCCACGCGCTGACGCTGTCCGCCGGAAAGCGTGATGCCACGCTCTCCGATGACGGTTTCGTAGCCGTGCTCAAAGGAGAGAATGGTGTCGTGAATACAGGCGGTCTGCGCGGCATTTTCGACCTCCTGATCGGGGGCGCTGCCATGACCGAGCCGTAGGTTGTCGCGCAGACTCTTGGAGAAAAGAAACGGTTCCTGCATGACGACTCCGATCTGGCCTCGCACCCATTTGCGGGGCAGCGTAGTGAGTTCGCGCCCGTCGTATTGGATCGAACCGCGTGTGTAGTCATACAGGCGCAGCAGCAGATGCATGAGGGTGCTCTTGCCCGAGCCGGAAGGACCGAGGATGGCGAGGGTTTCTCCCGGTTGCACATCAAACGAAATGCCGTTGAGCGCGCCGCGTCCGTCGGGGGGCAGTTCGCTGGCAGCATGATTGAAGTGCAGGTCGCGAACCGAGATGCGTCCGGTCAGGGATTGGGCCGTCACGGCCGGATCGGTGACCGGTTCGGATTCGTGGGCGACGGCGAGGATTTCGCGGATGCGGTTGAGCGCGACCGTGGTCTTGCCGAGGTCGGTCAGGATGCGGCCCATTTGGCGAATCGGCCACATCATGATGCCAAGGTAGGCGAGAAACGCGAAGTGGACGCCAACCGTGATGGTGCCGTCGGCAATCCAATAGGCGCCGACCAGCAAGGTGAGTCCGATCTGGGTGATCACGACGACGTCGCTGATCGACCAATACCAAGCCATCAGCCGCAACATGTGCAGGGCGCGGTCGCGATAGCGGGCATTGGGTTCGGCGAACTTGGCGCGTTCGTGCGCGTGGCGGGAGAAAGCCCGCACGACGCGGATGCCGGTGAGATTTTCCTGCACGACGCCGGTGAGGGCGCCTTCGGCCTCTTCCACGAGTTTAAAGGTATAACGCACCTTGCGGAAATAAAAGTAACCGTAGAGCACGATCGGGCCGATCAGGGAGAACGACACGAGCGTCATCGGCACGTTCAGCGACAACATTAGCGGCAGGGCGGTGCAGGCGAGGATGAGGGCGTTGCCGATATCCATGACCTGCGATGCGAGGAACTGTCGGGTCGTCTCGACGTCGCTGGTGCAGCGTTGGACCAAATCCCCCGTGTCAGTCTGGTCGTGATGACGGGCCGGGAGGTGGTTGAGGTGATCGTAGAGCTCGTTCTTGAGCTTTTGCGAAATACCATCGCTCGCGAGGGAAGCCTGCCAACCCTTGAGGTAGCTAAAAACGCCACCGATGATGCTCAGCAGGACCATGGCGACAGGAGCCAGCCACAGGTTGGCGCGCAGGTGCTCCGCCCCGCCCAGCAGGTGGAGAAACCCGAGCACTGGGCGCGAGGTATCCGCGGCCACCTGCTTGCCGGCGATGGCGAAGTCGATGGTAACACTGCCAATCAACGGGACACCGTAGTTCAGCAGGGTGGCCATCATGAGGCAGCCCAGCGCGAAGCCATAGCGCAGGCGATTACCTTTCATAAGTGACCAAATGGTAGTTAAATGGGAAAGCATGACGAAGTGCGGAAATCCAAAAAGAAAATGGGAAAGACAAAAAACCCGCTCGGTGGAGAGCGGGTGCAGGGAGAATTACTTTTCCACAAAGCCCGCTCGAAATAGCGGGCTGAAGGCTCGACTCAGAAGGTCAAGCGGCCCGCGCGAATGCCGAGAATAACAATTTTGGCAAATGGGCGGGTCATCATAGGAGGGCGGGGTTGGTTTAAGGTCAGGCGGAGAAAAGTCAGCGAGTTGGGGAGAGGCAAGCCGGTAGTTAAATTTTTTTGCACCCACACAGGGTATTACGGCGGATTTTCCTCGGAGTTATGGTTTCGGAATTATTTTCTAAGAAAGCGGCATCGCCTGCGTCTATCACCTGAAGCCCATGGCCCACGACAATCCGACACCACGGGATACGACGCATGAAACCACCGGGAACCTGGAACGCACCTTTGCGGAACACCAAGCTCCGCTCACCCGCTATGCCACCAAACTACTTTCAGATCCCGACCGCGCCCGCGATGTGGTGCAGGACACCTTCATCAAACTCATGGCCCAACCGGCCGGAGCGGTGGACGGACACGTGGTCGAGTGGTTGTTTACGGTTTGCCGGAATCGGGCCCTCGATGTGTTGCGAAAGGAAGGGCGCATGAAACGGTTTGAGGAAGGCGAAGTGGAGCGCGTGACTGCGGCTGATCCGCGACCGGGCCGAGCCCGTATTTGCGCGAGGCTGCGAGGTTGGCTCCGATCTCTGTGAGATTGAGCCCCGTATATTCCTGCCACGCCGTGGACTGCAGCCGAGCACCGAACCCGGCCTGCCACTTCTCGTTTACGGGACGCAGATTGCTGTATTCGAACAACCCGCTGAGCGAGCTGTCCGGTTTTTGCTCCCCTATTGCCAGATTGGTATTGTTGTCATGCTGGGCCGAAATTTGCACGAAGGTCGTGCCGGTCATGGTTCCCGCCGCAAACAGAAACAGGCCCACGATGGTGAACCGCATGAGGCTTATCCAACAAGGGGTTCGGTTGGCACAAACTTGGTTCACGAATCGGATAAGAGGGGTTCCATGGTTCGCCACACGGTATCGGCCAGGAGTTGCTGACCTGCGGCAGTGGGGTGAATGAGGTCAGGCTGATTGAGGTTCGGGTCGCCCCCGACACCTTCCAAAAGAAAAGGGATGAGTTCGCAATTTTTATCCCGGGCAATGGCAGGAAAAATCTCCCGGTAGCGTTGGGTGTAATCATTACCCAAATTGGCGGGCATCTGCATTCCCGCCAAAATCACTTTGACCTGCGGATAACGTGCCCTGACTTGATCAATGATTGCAGCGAGATTCTCGGCGGTCACTTCAGGAGCGATACCGCGCAGACCGTCGTTGCCGCCGAGGGCCAGCACGAGAATATCGATATGCTGCCGCATCAGCCAGTTGATCCGCCGCATGCCACCGGCCGTGGTGTCTCCGCTCAGACCGGCATTGATCACGTTATATGGCAGGTTGCGGGTGGCAATTTTGTCCTGCAATAGGGCCGGGTAGGCCTCGGCCCCCGGGTTGGACAAACCGTAGCCGGCCGTAAGGCTGTCCCCAAGGCAGACAATGGTTTTCGTTTCATTCGCCCGGCAACCCAGGGCGACGCACAGGCATAAAATGAGTATTCGCACGTTCATCCGGATATTTCGACCGCTTGAACTAGCCTTGATGCGATTTCGGGGTTTGTGTGAACCATCTTACCTATGACTGCTCACCTGATGCTAAAAGTCGAGCGACTGACCAAATCTTATCCTGCCCCCGCGGGAGCCCTGATCGTATTAAAGGAGGTGAGTTTTGAACTTACAGCCGGAGCGAGTTTGGCGATCGTAGGCCCGAGTGGGAGTGGCAAGACCACACTGCTGGGGCTCTGTGCGGGACTGGACACTCCGACCAGTGGTCAGGTCCACCTCGCCGGTGAATCTCTGCATCAGTTGAATGAGGATGCCCGGGCCCGGGTGCGTAATGCGCATGTCGGGTTTGTTTTTCAGAACTTTCAACTAATCCCGACGCTCACGGCGTTGGAAAACGTGCTCGTGCCGCTCGAGTTGCGCGGGGAGGGCGGCCGGGAAAGCGAGGCAAGGGTCCTGCTCGATCGGGTGGGACTCGGTTCGCGGGCGGACCATTACCCGGTGCAGTTGTCGGGCGGCGAACAACAGCGGATTGCCCTGGCGCGGGCGTTTATCAATTCACCCAAAATTCTGTTTTGCGATGAACCGACGGGCAATCTCGATGGGGAAACCGCCGCCAGCATGACCGAGTTGGTTTTCGGTTTGAACCGTGAACGCGGCACAACCCTGGTATTGGTGACGCATGACCTCGAACTGGCCAAGCGCTGCCAGCGGATCATCCGCTTGAAAAACGGCGCGGTGCTCGGGGAATAACGGATCGGGTCATTCCATGAATTTCACGATCAAAATGGCCTGGCGGGACTCGCGCGCCTCACGCCGCCGCCTGACGCTTTATTCGCTCTGCATCGTGCTGGGGGTAGCCGCGCTGGTGGTGGTGGGAGCGTTCAGCGTGAACCTGCGGCAATCGGTTGAGGATCAGGCCAAGGGATTGCTCGGGGCCGATTTGGTCGTGGAGTCACGGCAAGAATTTCCGCCTGAGCTGCAGGCATACCTGGCTGGGCTGGGTGGCGAACAAGCGTCGGAGGTGGGCTTTTCCTCCATGATGGTTTTTCCGACCGCGCAAGAGGCGACGCGATTGGTGCAAGTGCGCGCCGTGGAGGGTAACTTTCCTTTCTACGGTGCATTTGAGACCGCGCCCGAATCGGCCGCGGCACAACTTAGCCTTGGTGATAAGGTCGTAATTTTGGAGGCCACGTTGATGAACCAATATGGCGTGCAACCGGGCGATAGGGTCCGTCTGGGGCGCAGTGAATTTAAAGTGCTGGGGGCGGTATTAAAGATGCCGGGTGAATCGATGGCGGTTACCCAACTGGCCCCGCGCGTCTATATCCCGCTTGGGCAACTGGACGATACCGGCTTGGCGACCAAGGGGAGTCTGCTGCGCTACAAGGTGGCACTGGCATTGCCATCGACGGTCGATCCCGGGGTGCTGGTAGCAGAACTAAAGGAGAAATTTTCCACGGATCGTTTGCGCTATGATACGGTCGCGATTCGCAAGGAACGGCTCGGGCAAGTGATCGATAATGTGCAGGCCTTTTTAAGTCTTGTCGGGTTCGTGGCCTTGTTTCTCGGGGCGATCGGAGTGGCCAGCGCCATTCACGTTTATGTGCGACAGAAGGTCGCGACAGTGGCGATCCTGCGCTGTTTGGGTGCCTCGGCCCGACAGGGATTCGGGGTTTATTTGTGGCAAGGGGCGGCGATCGGCTTGGTGGGGGCTGGATTGGGTGGATTACTCGGACTGGGGTTGCAGTTACTGTTGCCCGGCGCATTGAACGGCCTGCTGCCGATACCGGTCGATTTCTCAATTTCCTGGACGGCCACCCTGCGCGGCATGGCGGCGGGTTGGTTCATCTGTTTGCTGTTTACCCTGCTCCCGTTGCTGGCCATCCGCCGGGTGTCTCCCTTGGTCGCACTACGATCGATGGGAGCCGAAAAATCCCCGGGGTTTGATGGCTGGCGCGTCGCTTTGTGGATTTTGATTGGTGCGGCCGTGATCGGCTTTGCCATTTGGCAAACCCAGAGTGTCCGCATTGGTCTGGGATTTGCCGCCATGCTGACATTTGGCTTTGCGGTGCTGGCCGGGTTGGCAAAAGCGGTTGCCTGGGTCGCACGGCGTTGGGCGCCGAAACGCCTGCCCTACGTGGTTCGTCAGGGGATTGCCAATTTGCACCGCCCGAACAATCGCACGGTCCTGCTTTTGCTCTCCCTCGGCCTTGGCACATTCTTGATGCTCACGCTTTATCTGACGCGAGTGACTCTGCTGGCCCAAATCGAAGGCACGGCCGGCGGGGGTCGCGGCAACCTGATGTTCTTTGATATTCAGGACGACCAGATCGATGACCTCGGCAAACTGGTGGCGGACGAAGGGATGCCCGCGTTGCAACAGGCTCCCATCGTGACGATGAAAATCCGCGCGATCAAGGGACGTGGCGTGGAGGAGCTGTTGGCCGAGGACAAGGACGGCGTGCCGGGTTGGACGTTGCGGCGCGAATACCGCTCGACCTATCGCGATACCTTGTCCGACACGGAGGAATTGACCCAAGGAAAATTCACAGGCCGGGTGCCGGAGGATACTCTGGTCGTGCCCATTTCGGTGGAAGAAAAACTGGCCGCCGACTTGCAGGTGAAACTGGGCGATGAAATTGAATTTGATGTGCAAGGGGTGCCGATGCGCACGAAGGTGACCAGTCTGCGCAAGGTGGAGTGGCGGCGGATGGAGCCGAACTTCTTTATTGTGTTTCCAGCCGGGGTGCTGGAACCGGCGCCGAAGTTTTTTGTGGTGGCCGTGCGGGCAGCAGATGCCGCGGCATCGGCGCGTTTGCAACAGGCGGTGGTGCGTAAATTCCCGAATGTGTCCGCCATCGATCTGACCATGCTGATCGAAACCTTCGATGGGATATTCTCGAAGGTCGCCTTTGTGATCCGGTTCATGGCGCTTTTCACGGTGGTGACCGGTTTGATCGTGCTGGCGGGAGCCGTGGCGGCCGGGCGGTATCAACGCATCCGCGAAGTCGTGCTCTTGCGCACCCTCGGGGCGACCCGCCGTCAGCTTTGGCAGATGCAACTGGTGGAATACGCGATCCTGGGCCTGCTGGGTGCAGTGGTCGGTGGGTTGCTCGCCGTGGCTGGCAATGCCTTGCTCGCGCATTTTGTATTCAAGGTTACGGCGATGGTTCCAATTGGCGGAATGCTCCTCGCCGTCTTGGTGGTGACTGGAATTACGTTACTCACGGGCTTGCTTTCCGCCCGCGGGGTGACCGACCATCCGCCCCTCGAAATTTTACGGCAGGAAACATGAAACGAAATGTAGTCACTTTCAGTTACACGCTGCGCGATCCGGCGGGTCGGGTGTTGGATACCTCGGTCGGGGGTGAACCAATCACCTTTCTTGAAGGGGCCGGGCAGGTTATCGACGGCTTGGATGAACAACTGCGTGGTCTGGCTGCGGGCACCCTATCCATACTACAAGTTCCCGCGGCCAAGGCCTACGGAGAGCGGGAAGAGTCGCAGGTGCAACGCCTGCCGCGCGAGCAAATACCCGTCGAGGGTGCCTTGAAAATTGGCGACCGTTTTCAGACCGACACTGACCGTTATGCGCCGGTTGTTACGGTGGTGGCCGTGGATGACGAGACGGTGACCTTGGATGCCAATCATCCGCTGGCGGGTGTAGACCTGACTTTTGAAGTCGAGGTGATTGCAGTCCGGCCGGCCACCGAGGACGAGCTCACTCACGGGCACGCGCATGGGGCGGATGGCGACGAACATTGCTCCTGATGGAGCGATGCATCTCAACACTTTCATCCTATGAAAATACTCGGCATTGATATTGGTGGATCCGCAGTCAAAGGCGCACCCGTGGACACAAAAACCGGCCGTTTGTTGGCGGAAAGGCATCGGATTGCCACGGATGGGAAACCCACCCCCGCGCAAATGGCTGAAACGGTAAAGGAACTGGCAGCTCACTTTAAATGGCGAGGCCCCATCGGGGTGGGTTTTCCGGGGGTGATCCACGGTCCGCGCATTTTCACATCGGCGAATCTGCACAAAGATTTCTGTGGCTGCGATGCGGTCAGTTTGTTTGGGCAATCAACCGGTTGCCGGGTGGCCTTGGTCAATGATGCCGATGCAGCTGGTCTGGCGGAAATTCGATTTGGCGCCGGCCGCAATGTATCCGGCACCGTGTTGTTGCTGACGTTGGGCACCGGAGTGGGCTCGGCCCTGTTCAGTGAAGGGAGACTTTACCAAAATAGTGAACTGGGCCATCTGCCCATCCGAGGTAAGTCTGCGGAGCGTTTTGTATCCTCGGCGGCCAAGGTGCGTCGCGATCTAAGCTACCGCAAATGGGGCAAGGAGCTCGGCGACTATGTGCATATTTTGGAGAACATCCTCTGGCCTGAGCTCATCATCATCGGCGGTGGAGTGAGCAAGGATCACCAAAAGTTTTTCAAGCATATCAAACCGCGGGCGAAACTCGTTCCGGCGGAATTCTTCAACGAAGCCGGCATAGTCGGGGCGGCACTCTGGGCCGCCGAACAGAAATAGCGTGCAGGCGTCACGATGAAATCCGCGAAGGTGCTCATCGTAGGGCAGGGTCTGGCTGGCACGGTGCTGGGTTGGTCGCTGACCCGGGCCGGCATCGAATGGAGGATGATTGACGCCGGTCATGAACGCGCGGCATCCCGCGTCGCGGCTGGAATCATCAACCCGGTGACCGGGCAACGTTGGGTAAAGACCTGGCGGATCGAGGAACTCTGGCCGGAGACCCGAACAGCTTACTTGTCAATTGAGCAGGAACTGGGCGTGACGCTCTGGCGAGAGATGCGGATTCGTCGTTATTGGCGGACGGACAAAGAACGCCGCGTGCTCGAAGCCAAATGCGCCCGGGGTGATCTGGACCCTTACGTAACGGCGATCGACCATGACAGCTGTGTGCTGGCTCCGGCAGCCCGCGTGGATGTGCAAACCATGTTGGTTGAGTCTCGGCGGCGCTGGTTGAAGGAAGGGCGATTAACGGAAGGCTGGGTGGAATGGCGCACAGTTTCATCGCAGGACACGTTGACGATTGATTGCACAGGGGCGGCGGCTCGCAGTGGTCTGTTTAGCCATTTATCATGGTCCGTCTCCAAAGGTGAAGTGCTGCGGATTGCGGCGCCGGATCTGGCGCCCGATACCATTTTACATCGAGGTCACTGGCTGTTGCCGGTGGAGCAGGGTGATGCTTGGATTGGGGCCACGCACGAACCTGGCGTAGAAGATTTACAACCGACATCAGCCGCGCGGGATGCCCTGTTGGCGAGTGCTGAAAAACTAACCGGCCAACACCATATGCCTACCCAGCATATGACTGGACTGCGGCTCGCCGCTGATGATATGCGGCCGGTGGTGGGCCGGCATCCGGATTATCCATTGCTGGGCCTCATCGGAGGGCTGGGAAGCAAGGGCGTGCTTTATGCGCCGTGGTTGGCTCGGCAGTGGGTGGAGCAGCTGCAACAGGATACTGCGTTTGATCAGGAGGTTGGAATCGGTCGGTATTTTCCCGCTTGATGAGTGAAATGGCCGGATATACCAGCGCTATTCTCCGTTGATACCATGAATCCCGTTGTGGTCGTTCATCTGCTGGTCGCCGTCATAGTGTTGGTGGCGGCGGTGCCTTTGATTCGGAGACAGGTTAAAATGAACCACTGGTATGGCGTGCGTATTCCGGCCGCCTTTGTCTCGGAAACAGCTTGGTATGACATCAATGCGTATGGAGGCCGCTTGTTGTGGCGCTGGGGCTGGGCTATCATGATCACCGCTTTAGGCGGGGCAGTGCTGGAGCGAAACTATTGGGTGGCATATGACTGGACCTCCCTCGTCATCAGCATGGGCGGACTCGCATGGGTGATGCTAAAAATTTTCCGATACCCCCGAAGGTAACCGCACCGACAGTGCCATTCGTCGCATAATAGCGTCGGTTCGTCGCAAAGATGGGTATTGCGCTTGTCTAAGGCGGTTGGGGTGGGGAAAAGGCGCGGTTACGATCATGCAAATTCGTTGGGCAAAACTCGGGATCATAATTGGGGGATGGGCCATCGTGGGCTCCATCCTCTCGCTCGAGATTTTGTTCAATATGCGGGCGAGTATGAAGGCGGAGTATTTTGATGTGCTGGGAATCGCCATTCCGCAATTTGGCCGGGCCTTGATGTGGGCTTTGCTTGCCCCCTTGGTGCTCAAATTGCGCAAGATGGTGCCATTGAGTCAGGGCAACTGGCTGGGAGGGATGTCATTTCATCTCGCGGTCAGCTTTCTGGTCATGGCTGAGTTTTACGTGGGTCGGGTATTTTTCATGCTCATCCTTTGGGATGAATGGCCGCTGGGTGAATTTTGGAACACAGTTTTGGCTAATTTCTACGGGCGAAACATCATCGACATGGCCTACTACTGGGGCGTGATCGCCTACGGCTACAGCTTTGAGATTTATCACAAATACAAGAACGAGGAGATCAAGGCGGCACAGTTGGAAGCGCGCTTGATCGAATCAGAACTTAATGCCCTCCGGCAGCAACTGCACCCGCATTTCCTGTTCAACACCATGAATACGGTCGCGGTGCTCGTGCGGGAAGGTCAGAACGAGCAGGCGGTCTCCTTGCTGTCGCGCCTGAGTGCGCTGTTGCGCATATCCCTTGACCAAACGCGCAGCCCCGAGGTGACCCTGCAGCAGGAAATGGATTTTTTGGAACGCTATCTTGAAATTCAGCAGGCGCGTTTTTCCGACCGACTGAGTGTGACGGTTGATATTCCCATTGAGCTGCGCACGGCGCGTATTCCGAATTTGATGCTCCAACCCATCGTGGAAAATGCGATTCTGCATGGCGTCGCCCCGAAGTCAGGACCGGGTCATGTCCATGTGTCAGGCCGCAAGGAAGGGGATGACCTTTGCCTCGAAGTCCGGGACGACGGTCCCGGCGTCGTAAACACGGGTCGTGGTCGGGTGCGCGAGGGAATTGGCTTGGCCAACACGCGCGAGCGACTCGCCAAACTTTATGGGCCGGCCGGCCGGCTGACGTTGACAAGCGTGGCCAGCCGTGGCGTCACGGTGTTAATCGCTTTACCCTATCATGTATGAAACCTGATGCGACCAGCCCCGACCAGCCGCGCATTCGCACTTTGATTGTGGATGACGAACCCACGGCCCGACGCGGCGTGCGTTTGATGCTGGGCAATGACCGTTCGGTCGAAGTGGTGGGAGAGGCGGCCAACGGATTTGAGGCGGTGGATTTGATCCGCAGCGAGCAACCGGATCTGGTATTTCTCGATGTGCAGATGCCGGGCTGCGACGGCTTTCAAGTGCTCGAGAAGATCGGTCGGGCGAACGCGCCGGCGGTGATTTTTGTCACGGCCTATGACGAGCACGCCCTGCACGCCTTTGAAGTCAATGCAGTGGATTATCTGCTGAAACCCTACGATGACGAACGGTTTAATTCGGCGGTGGCGCGCGCCAAGGATGCGGTGCGCCGGCGCAGTGTCGAAGCCGACAATTCACGGCTTAACCAACTCATGGAGTTTTTGCAGACCCGCATGGGCATGAAGGCCTCCACGGATGCGGCCGCCGAAAGCCATGAACGCATATTGATCAAGTCTTCCGGGGACATCTACTTTTTGAAGGCCGATGAAATCGATTGGATCGAAGCCGAGGGCGACTACATGAAGTTTCACGCGGCCGGTCGCTCACATTTGATGCGGGAGACCATGGCGCGACTGGAAGCACGCTTGGACCCGAAACGCTTCATGCGCATTCACCGTTCGACCATTGTGAACATCGACCGGTTGCGGAAATTGAGCCCCTCATTTGCCGGCGAGTATGCGGTCGTGTTGCAGGACGGCACCAAGCTGAAGCTCAGCCGCGGATACCACGACCGCATTGCCGGGTTGCTCAAAGAAAAATTCTGATAAAAGCATGTGGCTGCGCGCCGTGAATTGGCGGCAGTTTGGTTTTGCAACGTTGATCAGGGTTGATTCGTCGCGAAGTTCGCGGGGTTCATCGCTATTACGAAACACACGGTCAGGCAGCCGGGTTAGCGGGGTATGGCGCATCGATTCGTATGGCTGCTATTTTTCGTCCTCCCTGTATTGGCGACGGCCAAGCCGGACCCCACTTTGGCCGCTGCCCATCATGCGCGGCGAATGCTGGGGCCTGATGTCTGGTCCAAGGTGCTCCGAATCGAAAATACCAATCCCCACAGTCCGTATCCGGTCACGGTATATGCCACGGTTTTCGAAACCGGCGGA
>JAURHD010000029.1 GCA_030833445.1 Cephaloticoccus sp.
CGCCAGCCTCGGCCAGAACGTCATCATGATTTTCCCCGGCAGCGCGACCAGTGGCGGCACCCGTGGTGGCTGGGGCTCCTCGAGCAGCCTGACCCCCGAGGATGCGACTGCGATCCTGCGCGAAGTTCCCGGCGCGGTAGCGACCAGTCCCGAACTGCGTGACCGCACCCAGGTCCTCGGGAATGGCCTGAACTGGAACACCCAGATTTTGGGTGAGAGCCCGGAATACCTCAGCATCCGCACTTGGGGCATCGCTGAGGGTGACATGTTCACCGACCAAGACGTGCGGACCTACGGCAAGGTTGCGGTTATCGGCAAAACCATCGTCAACCAGCTCTTCGCCGATGTGGATCCGATCGGGCAGATCATCCGCATCCGCAACATTCCCTTCAAGGTCGTCGGCGTGTTGGAATCCAAGGGATTCAACTTCTTCGGCTCGGATCAGGATGACGTCGTGATCATTCCCTACACCAGCCACCTGCGCCGCGTTTCCCGCCGCCAGAACATCAATTCCATCCTGGTGCAGGCGATCACCGCCGAGGCGATACCGCAGATTCAGCAAAATATCACCGACCTGCTCCAACAGCGCCGGCAGGGTCGCGAACCCGACTTCACCGTGCGTAACCAGATCGAGTTAGCCGAAGCCGCCACTGCCACGTCCAACACCATGACCAATCTGCTTGGCGCGATCGCGGGCGTGTCACTCATCGTCGGTGGCATCGGCATCATGAACATCATGCTCGTCAGCGTGACCGAGCGGACCCGCGAGATTGGCATTCGCATGGCCGTCGGCGCCCATGGCAGCGAAATTCTCCTGCAGTTTCTGATTGAGGCCGTCCTGATCAGTGCGCTCGGCGGTTCCATCGGCATCGCCCTCGGCATGGGCGCTTCCGAAATCATGTCACGCGTCAACGGCTGGCCGACCCTCATCTCACCCACCGCCGCCATCGTGGCCTTCGGGGTCAGTGCCGCGGTCGGTGTCTTCTTCGGATACTATCCGGCCCGCAAGGCCGCGCAACTCGATCCGATCGACGCCCTGCGCTACGAATAAGGTTTAGGCATCCACACGCAGAGACCCGGAGCGCAGAGAGGAAGGAATTCAGAATCCAGGAAGCTGTGAGTCATGTCATTCTCCGCGTCTTTGCGTCTCTGCGTGAGTAATCTGTTTCTCGCCCACTCCTTCCCTCTCCGCGGCTCTGCACCTCTGCGTGAGACAAAATGCATTTACCGCCAATGAGCAGCTCTCCATAGTCCGCCGCATGTTGTCTCGCCGCGTGCTGTCACTCTTGTTGCCGATCGCCTTGCTGACTTCTGCGTTGTCCGCGGAAGAATCCCCCGCCTTCAACCGCGCATTCGAGCTATACCAAGCCAAGCAGTATCCTGACGCGCGCACTGCCTTTCAAATTCTGTCCACTGACGAACCCGGCAACGCCGCGGTGCGCTATTACCTCGGGCGCATTGCGATGAAGCGCAACGACACCGACGACGCCATCTTGCAGTTTGAAAAGTCCGTCGAACTCGATGACACCAACTCGAATTACTACATGGAACTCGGCGGGGCCTATGGTCGCGCGGCCGAGAAGGCCTCTCTCATTACCCAGATGGGTTTCGCCAAGAAGTGCCGCTTCGCCCTTGAAAAGGCCGTGATGCTGAATCCCCGCAACCTCGACGCCCGCCAGGGTCTCGTCGATTACTACCGGCAGGCACCCTCTTTTCTCGGCGGCGGGATCATGAAGGCTTACGCGCAGGCGACCGAGATTCGCCAACACGATCTGGAGCGCGGCACTTTGATCCTCGGCCAACTCTATTTCATGGACCGCCGGTTCGATGAGGCCATCGATCTCGCCCTCGAACTCATTGCCGAAGAACCCGACAATTATATCGGACATTATTCGATCGGACGCATCGCAGCCGAGAGCGGCACAAAATTGGATATCGGAGCAGAACACCTGCGTCGTTGCCTCGAGCTCACACCCGGCAAGGGCGAACCCTCCCACGCCGCCGTGCACTGGCGTCTCGGCAACATCGCTGAACGTCAGCGTGACTCTGCCGCCGCCCGCACCGCCTACGAGGAATCCCTCAAGTTCGATCCGAACTTCAAGCAAGCCCTCGATTCATTGGCTAAACTCAAATAATCTTCACCCCACAACGATGACCCCACATGCCGCCGCCACCGGCTTCCAGGTCGCTGATCTCGAAATCGCCCTGCGCTACTACACCGAAGTGCTCGGTTTCACCGAGGATTTTCGTTTCGGGCTCTATGCTGGCGTAAAATTCGGCCCGGTCCAAATCCACCTCAATGCCAACTAGACGCACCTCAAACCCATTGGCAGTGGCTCCGTGTTTATTTTCTGCGATGAAGTGGATTCCTATTTCGCCGATATCAAATCCAAGGGTGCCATCGTGAAGTTTGCCCCGATGGACGAACCTTATGGCATGCGTGACTTCATGATCGCCGATCCCGATGGCAATCACCTGAACTTCGGCTGCGAGCTCTCAAAGAAATAAGCACACATCCTAGCCTGGACTGAAAATCGGCTAACTCTACCCCATGAGAAACAAGATCAACTCGTGCATGTTACTGGGTCTCATCTCAATCATGGCCGGCTGCTCCATACCCCGAGAGAGTTCTTTGGCCCAAAATGAGGAGAAACGCTACGACGAGCAGCAAAGAGGATACCCGGATCGGCTCACTCAGGAACAGACTCCGCCGAAGCAACCGGGGACGATGCAGAAGTAAGCCCTTTGCCGTCTTGAAGGTCCATCCTTGGCTTGCGTCCTCGGGTCGTAGCGTTGTCCTGATTCTGCCTCATGCCTGCCGTATCGCCCATCGTTGAATTCCAATCCGTGGCCAAACGCTACGGCGACGGACCGCTGATTCTCGATGCCATCAACCTGCAGGCGAATCCCGGCGACTTCATCAGCCTGATCGGTCCCAGCGGTTGCGGCAAATCCACCCTCCTCCGCCTGATCGCCGGACTGAATCCCGTGAGTGGCGGCAGCATCCGTATCGCCGGTCGAAGTCCCGAGGAAGCCTCCGCCGAACTCGCCTTTGTCTTTCAGGAGCCGACTCTCCTCCCCTGGCTGACCGTCGCCGCCAATGTCGATCTGCCCCAGAAACTGCGGGGCTTGGCCGCCGTGGAACGCACCGCCGCCACCGAGAAGGCCCTCGCCTTGGTCAAACTCGACGGCAAGCAGCGCGCCTATCCACGCCAGTTGTCCGGCGGTCAGAAGATGCGGGTTTCGATCGCCCGCGCCCTGACCCTGAACCCCAAGATTCTCCTGCTCGACGAACCCTTTGGTGCCCTCGATGAAATGACCCGTGAGCATCTCAATGAGGAACTGCTCACTATCCGGGCCCAGCAGGCCTGGACCGCTTTTTTCGTCACCCACTCCGTCGCCGAGGCCGTGTTTCTCTCCAATCGCATCCTCGTCATGAGCGCGAACCCCGGCCGCATCGCCCATGACATCACCGTTGATCTACCGACTGAACGAACCAACGATACGCGTCTCACCCGCCCTTATCAGGAACAAGTCGCAGAAGTTTCGCGTTTGCTGCGCTCCGTGGAGGAAACCTGACATGCGCCGTCACCTCACCAACATCCTCCTCCCCGCCGCAACGGGTTCCCTGATGATTGCGTTGTGGTATTTGCTGCGCCACGGCTTGTCCGAGGATTACAAATTTTTACTGCCGACCCCGGACGAGATCATCACGGCACTACGCACCAATTCGGAAATACTGACCCGCGCCATCATCAACACTACCGAAGGGGCATTACTCGGATTCGGGTTGGCCATAGTCGTGAGTTTCACCTGCGCGCTACTGATGTCGTTGTCGTCTTTGATCCGCGTCAGTCTTTATCCCTACCTGATGATCCTGCAGATGACGCCGATCATCATCTTTGCGCCGATCCTGATCCTGTGGGTCGGTCCGGGGCTCAAGAGCGTGGTCGTGATCACGTTCCTGATTTGTTTCTTTCCGCTCGTGGTCAACACGACCCAGGGTCTGATCTCCACGGACCGCAATCTGGTCGAGCTCTTCCAGATGTATCGCGCTTCAAAATGGCAGCAAATCAAGTTGCTCCGCATACCGGCCGCCTTGCCCTATTTTTTTACCGGCCTGCGCATCGCGGCCGTGCTCGCCCCGATCGGGGCCCTCGTAGGTGATTACACGGCAGGTAGTTCCGCCGGCAATGGCGGCGGGCTCGGTTTCCAAGCGATTATTTACAGCAGTCAGGCCAAGTATCCCGCCCTGTTTGCGACGGCGGCAGTGACCTGCGCGCTCGGGTTTATCTTTGTCGCAGGAGTGCTCGCCCTGAGCTGGCTCGCCCTGCATAAATGGCACGATTCCTATCAACGCAGCGATAACTAATAAAACGCCGTTAATCACCGAATACACGGAAACCTGAAATCTCATCCGTCAAAATTAACGGACCCTGTTTTGCCCATTCGTGTATTCTGTGTATTTCGTGGTTCCTCCCAATAGCCCCTAACGCCCTCTCATGAAATCTGTCCGACTACTCATCATATTTCTAATTGGCCTCACCACGCTGTCAGCTGATCCTTTCATGCTCACGGTGCAACTCGACTGGGTGGCCGAACCCGAGCACGGCGGTTTTTACCAAGCCCAAGCCAAGGGGTTTTTCGCCGATGAAGGACTCGACGTCACGATCATCCCCGGCGGCCCCAACGCGTTTGTGATGCCCAAGATCGCCACCGGGCAGGCGGATATCGGCCAAGCCGATAGCACCAATATCCTGTTGCAGCAGGCAGAGGGTCTGCCCGTCGTGCAGTTCGGCGCAGTGTTCCAAGATGACCCGTCCGGCCTGTTGGTCAGTGCCGACAGCAGCGTGAAGACATTTGCCGATCTCGAGGGTAAAACCATCGTCGCCAGACCCGAATGGGCCTTTCTCACGTTCCTGCGCGAAAAGCTCGGCCTGCACTTCAATATCGTGCCAACCAACTACGCAATTACCGGCTTCCTCACCGGCAAGGAACACATCCAGCAGGGCTACTATATCGCCGAGCCCTATCATATCGTGAAGGCCGGCGGTAAAGAGCCGCGTTTCCTCTCCACGTGGGAGGCCGACTTCCGCGCCTATGCCGTGCTGGTCACCAACCGCAAATTCGCCCGGGAACATCCGGACCAGTTGAAGGCGTTCATGCGCGCCTACATTAAGGGCTGGCAGGACTATTTGGATAACGATCCTGCGCCGGCTCACGCTCTGATGAAAGCGGCCAACCCCAACAACACGGACGAATTCATGATGGCATCGCGCCAACTCATCATCGATGGCAAACTAGTCACCGGACGTGACGCCGATGCGGGTCCTGCGAATATCGGCCGCCTCGATCCGCAACGCTATGCCCGCCAGATCGAGCAGATGGAGGAACTCGCTATTCTGCCCAAAGGCAAAGTCACGGCGGATAAGGCCATGACGACGCAATTTCTGCCCTGACGGTCATGGACGATCCCAACCGGGAGAAGTTCGATGCACTGTTGCAGGACACCGTTACCCACGGCACACTGCAAAAGCTGACCTTGGGCAAGCCCAATGGGGGTGACGACACGCTCAAGAATGTCTTTGTGCGCCCGGTCGCATTGAAGGCAGGCACGCATCTCAGTTTTGTCTACCGGCATACGACCAAGGACATCACCAAGAACCATCCGCCCGAGGCCGCATTTCAGGAAATCCAACAACTCATCGGCACCCAGTTTCTCGACGCGCATCTCTTCACGACCGACCGGCAGGCACAGCTTGAAGGGCGCCCCGGCCAGCCTTCCCGATTGCGCATCAAGGCGGTAAAAAACGAACCAGTTACTGCGGCTCCGTCTCACGACCGTGAACGGCAGCACGCCCTTCCGGGACATGCGCCGTGGCTGCGTGAACTCAAGGTGACAAACGATCGCGGGCAACCGCGTGACGGCATGGCCTCCAAATTTCGGCAGATTCAGAAATTTGCCGAACTACTCGGCCACTTGGCAGGTGAGACCGAATTGCCAACCGATCGGCAGTTGCAGATCGCCGACATGGGTTGCGGTAAAGGCTACCTGACTTTTGCCGTGGCCGCGCTGTTTGGCGAAAGCGCACAGGTCACCGGTATCGAACGCCGCGCGGATCTCGTCGAACTCTGCAACCAGGTGGCCACCGACTGTGGCTTTCCATTTCTCAAATTCCAGTTGGGCGACATCGGCGACACGGCCACCGCCACTCAAACGCTCGATATCCTGATCGCCCTGCATGCCTGTGACACCGCCACAGACGACGCGCTCTTACAAGGGATCAATGCGACTGCGAGTCTCCTGATCGTCTCACCTTGCTGCCAAAAGGAATTGCGCAAACAGCTGAACGCGCCGGCTGTCTTGTCTGATGCCCTGCAACACGGAATCTTTCAGGAGAGGCAGGCGGAATTCGTGACTGATGCCTTGCGGGCCATGCTGCTCGAATGGGCCGGTTACCGCACCAAGGTGTTCGAATTCATCTCCACGGAGCACACCGCCAAAAATCTCATGATCGCCGCGGTCAGAACCGGGCACCAGCACGACGAACCACTCGCGATCCGCATCCGCGCATTCGCCGCGTTCTATGGCATTACGCGCCACGCGTTGGCTACCCACCTGAATTTCAACCTCACCCCATGAACTGGTTGGAATTGGATTGGGCGGCACTGGACCGCTTGCGCGATGGGTTCCTGCATGGTGGTGCGGCGCAGGGGCCTTACTGGAAATCTGTTTCCGCGCTGGCCAGTTACGATCTGACATATGCCGAGCGCATTGGTTGGAAATGGGATCACGTCCTGCGCGAATTAAAACTACGCAACTGGTCGCCGGGTTCACGCACTATTTTGGATTGGGGTTGCGGCAGTGGCATCGCCAGCCGGCGCATCCTGGAGCATATTGGCGCTGATCAATTCGATACGCTATGGTTGTGGGACCACGAACCGATCGCCGCGGATTACGCCCAAAGCCGCGCCCGCGAAAGCCACCCGGGACTGCAGGTCGAGACCGTGACGCCGGGCTTTCTCGCCGGCGACGAGCCCATTGGTATTTTGCTGATCAGTCATGTGCTGAACGAACTCTCGGCCGAGGCCCTCGCCGGTCTGCGCCAATTGATCCTGCGCGCCGGGTCTGTGATCTGGGTGGAGCCGGGCACTTACGATGTGAGCCGCGGTCTAGGCGCGATTCGTGACGCCCTGCTCGACACGTTTCAGTTGATCGCCCCGTGCACCCATCAAGGCAAGTGTCCCGTCTTCGCCCCGGAGAACCAAAGCGACTGGTGTCACATGTTCGCCCCACCGCCATCAGAGATCTTTGCCAATCCCGACTGGGTGAAATTCGGCCAGCGCGCCGGCATCGACCTGCGCAGCCTGCCTTATTGTTTTCTGGTGCTGGATCGGCGCACCCCGACCCTGCCCGACGGCTGGTCACGGATCATCGGCCGGCCGGAACATTTCAAGCCCTACGCGCGGTTCCTCAACTGCGATGCCACCGGCCTCAACTTGCTCACCTTGCCCAAGCGCAATCAACCCGCGCTCTACAAACAGCTCGACCGCACCAAGCGTCCGTTGGTCTATCATTGGTCGCGCGAAGATGACAAAGTGACCGATGGTCATGCCTTGGGCGACTAGTGAATCCCTGTCTATCACGCAATGCAGGCTCGCCGTATGCGGCGCAAAGTCTTCCATTGCAACCGACATGTCTATTCGTCCCCTGATCCGTTACGCTTGCCTTGCCCTGTTCGCCGCCACCTTGCACGGCGCCCCGCTTTCGCCGGTGCATTACACTCTGAACTTCGATGACGCCCTGCATCACTACGTTCAGGTGCAGGCCGATCTCCCGACCGATGGCGCAGAGGAACTGGAGCTGTTCATGCCGGTTTGGACCCCCGGTTCCTATCTCATCCGGGAATACTCCCGAAACCTCGACCGCATCGAGGCCACGAGTCCCGATGGCACTCCGCTGGAAATTACCAAAACCACCAAGAACCGTTGGGTCGTCAAAGCAAAGGGCAACCAACGCGTCATCCTGACCTATCGCCTTTACGGTTGGGAAATCAATGTGCGCGGCAATTGGATCGAGGGCGATTTCGCGATGATCAATGGGGCGCCGACCTACCTCACCGTGGTGGAAAACTATCAGCGCCCTTATACCGTAAAAGTAGAATTACCCACCAACTGGGCCGGCAGTTATACACCACTGCTACCCGACCGCGAACCGAACACTTACACGGCGCCCGATTTTGATACCCTGATCGATAGTCCCTTGCTCGCCGGTTCACCGCAGGTGGACTCGTTCGTATTGGACGGCACGCCGCATTACCTCGTGACCATTGGCGGCGCCGGAATCTGGGACAACGCCCGGGTGGCGCGCAACTTTGCCAAGGTGGCGGAAGAGGAAATGAAATTTTGGGGCGGCCTGCCGAGCAAGGAACCCTATTACATATTCAATCTGCTGACTGGTGAACGCGGCGGCCTGGAACACAAACACGCCTTTGTGATGATGGCCGATCGTGCGCTCTCCCTCACTCGCGGCGGTATCGGTTCATGGCTTTCCCTCGCCAGTCACGAATACTTTCACGCCTGGAATGGCAAACGCCTGCGACCGGCTGCCCTTGGTCCGTTTGACTATGAACACGAAAACTACACTTCATCGCTGTGGATAGTCGAGGGCATCACCAGTTACTATCAGCATATCATGCTCCGAAGAGCGGGTTTTTCGACTCGCGACGGATTGCTCGCTACTACGAGCGGTCTTATCCGGCAGATCGAAACTACACCCGGCCGACTGGTCCAAGCCATCCGCGATGCCTCCTTTGATGCATGGATCAAGGCCTACCGCTCGGATGAGAATTCGATCAATACCCGTCAAAGTTACTACAGCGGGGGTGCATTACTGGCCATGTTGTTGGACGTCGAGATACGCCGGCATTCCAATGATGCGAAGAGCCTCGATGACGTGATGAGGGCGGCTTACCAACGCTACAGTGGCGCGAAGGGTTATACCGAGGCGGAGTTTGAGCACCTCGTCAGCGAAATCACCGGAAGCGATCTTTCCCCCTGGTTCAATGCCGTCATCCACGCGCCCGGGCAGCTCGACTATCAACCCATGCTTGACTGGTATGGCTTGGAATTCGCCCCGCCGACCAAAGCCGACGCCTCCCTACTCCCCAATCGCTTGGAACCTGCCGATGGTCCGCGCGGCTGGCTCGGGGCGGCCACCAAAAGCAACGATGGTCACCTGACGGTAACGGGCGTGCGCGAAGGCACCCCGGCCTATGACGGTGGCTTGTATGTGGACGACGAACTCATCGCCGTGGATGGATTTCGCATCGAAGTTTCAATGGATTCCCTGCTCAAAAGATATGCCCCGGGCGATGTGGTAAAAGTGCTGGTGGCTCGGCGCGGTCAGTTGATCACCTTGCCGGTAATCCTCGGACAGGAACCCCAGCAAACTTGGAGATTACAGGTGCGCAAGGATGCCACCCCGGAGCAAAAGGCCCATCTTGAGGCATGGCTAGGCCTGGATGAGCCTATCCCCGCCGACCGTTCAGCCAAAGATTCAACGACCTATGATGGCGGCACTTGACTAAGTCAGGCGGCCCCGAAAGCTGGAAGCACACTATGGGCCAACAATATAACAAGCACATCAAAAAGAAACGCCGCGTTGCCTACATGAAGCGCAAAAAGGCCCGGGTCTTGGAAAAGAACAAGAAGAAGTAGGCCTAGTCTGAAAAGTGTAATGACCGGGGTCTGAGTTCAATCGAACGGCTGTTTACATGAGCAAAGTAAAGCCAGCCGATTCACCAGTCATCGAGGTCCATTTGTCCCGGCGTAAAGTCGTGCTGCTGGGCTTGCTGTTGCTGGCTCCTTGGTTGGCCATTGGCTAATATGTGACCAGAACAACTGAGTCATCGGTGGTGCCTACACCCACCGCGCCCGCTTCCGCCGATATCTCGGCGGTGGTTCATTGCAAACCGGGTCCATGGGGCGACCTGGAATATATGCGTATTCTCACTGAGCCACCGGAGCAGAATATATCCGCCAACGCTCCGGCCACGGATTTTTCCGTCTGGCTCTTCAAGGGTTACACGCCCGTCATGTTTACGGAATTGTGGCGGGAAGCCGAATTGAGCGCAGATGAAATCGCCACGATCAGTCAGACGGAAAACTGGGAAACCGAAGGAGAGATTACCCGGGTCAAGGCACCCAAGAGTTTTGTGTTCGGACTGTCTCCGAGCGCCCGTAATGTGATTTACAGTGCCCTGTCGGTTTTTACGGAAAATACCGGGCAGCACGAGCCCTACCGGTTTCGGGCCGAGACCGAGGATATCTGGTTCCAAAACAGCGGGCTTAAACCTGAGACGATCGCCGCCGTCAAAAAACTGCTCTATCGCCGTGGAACCTCGGTCTTGTTTTCCGACCAAGCATTGTTTCTGCCCACTATTGCCTCGCTCGATGAACGCACCCGCCTGCTCAAGACCTTGGCGCGAAAGTCCACCATGTTGCTGAAATTGCGACTGACGCCCGAAAGCGATATCGAGGCGCTGGAAAATTACTGGGGTGGTGTCAGCTCGAAGGACATCGGTGCCTTGTTGCGTTCCGTCAGTCGCAACGGCGGCAGCGCCACCATCGACATCATCCATCTTCTGCCCCGTTTTGCCAGGGACCGGCTTTACACCTATCCCAATCCCAATGATCCCGGCAGCCTAACCTACATGGACTGTCATTGGAGCGTCCTGAATTTTTTCAAACCGGTCCCGGATCCGCGCTACGAAAACATCGATGAGGTCGCCAGGGCCTTCATCAATGATTATCATCCGGTGACCGGCCGGCCCAAATACGGCGACATCTACTTGTTCACCCTACCCAACGGTGATGTCCTGCATTCCTGCGTCCATCTGGCGGATAATATCGTGTTAACCAAGAATGGAGCGACTCCGAGTTCGCCGTGGATCCTGATGACCTTGGATGACGTAATCGCATTTTACCCGTCCAACCTGCCACTCGACATCCAACGTTACCGGCCCAAGTCGATCATTCCCGAGTGATGGGTTACGAACCGGCGGCCCTGACCGCTGACACGTAGCGTCCGATGATGCCGTCAAAAGAACCGTTGGTGAAAAACACAACCAATTGCGGACGTTTCGAGGCCCCAAGGGTATTTTGTTTCAGGTGTTCCAGCAACTCGGCATTCGTGGCGGCGGACTGTCCATGCCGGCCCTGACTATCCAAAAATTGCAGCAGACCCTCGACATCGAAACGTTCATCCACCGCCAATTTTTCCGCTCCGGCCACCGCGCCCACATAAACTTCGTCCGCCAAGGCCAAGGCTCGCATAAACCCTGGTTGCATCACGCGGGTCCGCGAGCTGTTGCTGCGTGGTTCGAACAGGGCATGAATGAGGCAGTCCGGATAGCGCGCGCGCAATGACTGCAACGTGCCAGCCAAGGCGGTCGGGTGATGACCGAAATCCTCGATCACCTTGAGTGCTGGCGTATCCACCAAGATTTCCTGCCGGCGTTTCACCCCACGGAAACGAGCCAATGCATCCAAGTTCAATTGGGTCGGATCGGCGGGAAATAAGGCCAGTCCGGCGGCGAGTGCAGCCATCGCGGCATTGCGGACGTTGAACAATCCGGAAAGCCCCCAAGAGACCTCGCCCCATTTTGCCCCCCGCCAATGCAATTCAAACTGAGTTCCGGCGGAGCTTTCCGTAAAGTTTATGATGCGCAGATCATTGCCGGCCCCGGTGCCGACCCGGACCACTTGCGTCCAGTTGATCGGCAGTAGGGCCCGTAGATTATCCTCGTCGCCGTTGAGCAGGATCCAGCCATTGCGTGGCACAATCCGCGTCAGGTGACGGAAGGTCCGTTGGACATCGGCGAGATCGCGAAAGATATCCGCGTGATCGAACTCCAGGTTGTTCAACACCGCGATGTGTGGCGCGTAGTGGATGAATTTACTGCGCTTGTCAAAGAACGCGCTGTCGTATTCGTCCCCTTCAATCACGAATGGATCGGTCGCGCTGCCGAGGTGGTTGCCCACTGGCGGATCATAGGGCACACCCCCGATCAGAAACCCCGGATCACGTCCATTCTCCCGCAGCAGATAAGCGGTCAACGCGGTCGTGGTCGTTTTGCCATGCGTGCCGGCAATCACGACATTCTTGCGGCCCTTCAACACGAACTCCGCCAACAGCGCCGGCAGTGAAGTAAACGCAAACTTGCGGGTTTCCAGCAGCCACTCAACTTCGGGATTTCCCCGCGACATGGCATTCCCGATCACCACCAAGTCCGGCCCGAGTTTATCCAATCGCGCAGGATCGTAGCCCTCATTGATGGTGATGCCGGCGTCCTGCAAGACGGTGCTCATCGGCGGATAGATACCCGCATCCGCCCCCATCACCTCGTGACCATTGGCGCGCGCCAGCAAGGCCGCATTGCCCATCGCCGTGCCACAGATGCCCATGAAGTAAAGTCTCAACTTTTTCTCATCCTTTCCCACGGTGCTTTTCAAAGGTAAATCGCCTTAAGTCATTTTCCGAAATTATCCCATTTTTAAGGGGCAATGGAATAACGGGGTGGATAACGAAATCGGGAGAAAATGCTCACGAATGCCGAGCATTACCGGAGCAGGAATTACGGCAATTCAATTTCGTCCAATCCACCCTTTGCAGGACCACCACTGCGCGCGCTGGGCTGCGCCGCTTCCCCGGTTCAGCTGAAAATAGTTAAGAGGCAAGCACTACATGGTCCGCCTGCCGTCACGAGTGCGTCACGGTCACCCCAAACATCCCAGACTGACACGCGGAGTGGCTCAAAAATCCGGACCCGCTCAACATCATCCCATAACAAGCTCCCAGACTAACACTCGGGGTGGCTCGAAAACTTGAGGCCGGTCAGGGTGGGGATCATGCGAAGCAAGCGAAGGATAGCCCCGGTGATATATAAAAGCCATTAAGGCACTAACTTGTTATAATGGGGGGTACAACCGATTCAGCAGTTGGTTTCAATTTATGATAATAAAAAACCGCGATAGCTGACTCGATATAAAAATAGGAGAACCCAATTGCCATTAGTGTATCCATTGCACTGTCAGAAGCTTCTGCCGTAATAGTTTTGGACCACAAAAAATACACGGCCATCGCGACACCGCAAAATCTGTTCTTGAAAAATATACCTGTTGTCAGTCCGGCAAGTATAAGGACATCAAATATAAAGTACCAACTTATCGTCATATTACCTAATTTGGCTTCCCCGCCTTGTGAAAGGGCATAGAATACGATTATTAGCGTTAAGCACGTGGAAATGATACCACATACACCAGCATTCCGTATAGCTTTCCTTGCGTATGAAAACGTCATGATGTGTCAGTTGAATGGTTTAAACATATCGGCAGATCGCCTAGTTTCGACAGACAATCGGTTAACATTTGATACATGATTAA
Source organism: Cephaloticoccus sp. (assembly GCA_030833445.1). Classification (GTDB taxonomy): domain Bacteria; phylum Verrucomicrobiota; class Verrucomicrobiia; order Opitutales; family Opitutaceae; genus Cephaloticoccus. Next base: position 13,447 of record JAURHD010000029.1, read on the forward strand.
GAAAGGATAATCGGTATGGGAAAACGTGGTAGGAGTGGAACTGATCGGCCTCAAGTTTTCGAGCCACCCCGAGTGTTAGTCTGGGATGTGGTTTCGGGGCGACCGTGACGAAACCGTCACGTCATGCGGGCCATGCAGTGCATGCATCTTAACTGGTGACATGGCCTCGTAATTTCGAGCCGGCATTGGAGTCAGTCTGGGTCTTTTCTGAGATCCTGACTAACACCAAAGGTGGCTTAAAATTGCGAGGTCGGGTCAAACGGGAATTAGGGGTGCTCAGAGCGGAGTGCGCTTAGAGTTACACCGTGCCCGACGGCGCCAGGCTAAGAGAGCGAGCAGCGCAAAAAACCCATAGCTCGGAGCACCACCACCAGTGCTTCTGCTTGTCCTTGTATTGGGACTAGCTGGAGCGGAGCCATTCACGGTCAGCGTGGCCGCATTACTTAAGGTGGTCCCGTACTCATTGGTCACCGCCACCGTATAATTACCTACATCAGCACTGGTCGCACCGAAGGCTGGCGAGTAACTACTCGTGAGCATTCCTGGAATATTAGTATCTTCTTTTTTCCATTGATAGCTCATTGGAGCATCACCGATGGCCAAGACGCTGAAGGTGGCCTTTCCTCCACTGTTAATAGTGATGCTCACGGGTTGCGTGATGATCTGCGGCGCCGTTCCGACCAAAGCCAAGGTCGTGACTAGGCCTTCAGGGGTTACTTTGCGCAAAACCGCATTGGCGGTATCCGCCACGTAAATATTGCCGGCACTATCCAAAGTAAGGCCCTCGGGTTCAGCGAACCAAGCATTGCTGCCGGCGCCATCCATCAAGCCGTCAATCGTCGGCAGACCCGCGAGGGTGCTGACAACGCCACTCGCGCTGATTTTGCGCAGCGTCGAATTACCCATGTCTGCGACGTAAACATTCCCGGTCGAATCGATCGCCAAACCTGCAGGCTTGAAGAAGAGCGCGGCCGTTCCACTACCATCAGCCGAGCCACTCACGCCAGCCTGGCCGGCCAGCGTGCTTACCGCACCAGCGGCGGTGACCTTACGTATCAAGTGACTGCCTAAATCGCTTACATAAAGATCTCCCTGCGCATTGCTCGTGATCCCGGTAGGGAGATTAAAGCGCGCGGCGGCTCCCGGGCCGTCCACTGAACCGCTTTGTCCTGCGGTGCCAGCCAAAGTCGTCACAATGCCACTGGCGCTGATTTTACGAATCGTGTGACTCGTTTGGTCAGTGACATAATAGTTACCCGATCCATCCCGCGTGATACCGATCGGCGTAGAAAACCGTGCCGCCGTGCCCGTGGCATCGGTGCTGCCTTTACTGCCGCTGGTGCCCGCAAAGGTATTCACGGTGCCGATTGTAGAAATCTGGCGCAGAGTTGCGTTGCTCGTATCGGCAAGCATGAGGCTGTTATCGGTATTGAGTACCAGTCCGCTCGGTTCATTAAATTTCGCGGTGGCCGCAACTCCATCGGTCGAGCCCTGATTCAGCGCATGACCAGCGAGCGTAGAGATTTTGAAATCGTTGCTAATCTTACGCACCGTTTGTCCGGCCGCGTCGCTGACGTACAAGTTACCCGCAGCGTCGACTTGTACCCCGACGGGCAAGAGCAAGAAGGCGGTGCCTACGGTGAGCACACTAGCGGCACTCGTGGTAGTCTGATTGTTGAGGGTGACTTGGTAGCGGTAGCGATTTTTGTTCATCGCAGTCGTTATTCCTAAGATCTCTAGCACGTTGGTTGTAACCCCATCGTACGTGCTGTTGTTCGTGAGATTAGTCCACGTCACACCGCCGTCGATGGAGACTTGCCACTGCGTGCTGCCCAAATTTACACCTGTCATGAAGGCGGCCGATTTGCCGGCAATTGCATTTTGGTTCGCCGTTAACGCATTAAATACCGGCAACGTGATCGCACTCGAGGCATTAGAAGCGCTGCCGGTGCCGGCACTGTTGGTCGCTGTCACCGTAAAGGTGTAGCTCGTGCCGTTGGTCAGGCCCGTCACCGTGATCGGTGAGGTGCTGCCGCTTGCCGTCACCGCGGAACCACCGCCCACCGGCGTGGCGGTGATCGTGTAGCTGGTGATCGCAGCGCCACCGTTACTCGCCGGTGCGGTAAAACTCACGACCGCTTGCGTGTTGCC
>JAURHD010000002.1 GCA_030833445.1 Cephaloticoccus sp.
CAACCGCAATCCAGATACAACCCATAACAAGCTCCCAGACTAACACTCGGGGTGGCTCGAAAACTTGAGGCCGGTCAAAGGTAAAGCCCCGGTAGGCGGGATCGAGTAACCCACGAAAGGGCGCTGCGGAGTCGAGCCATACGTGTATGGCGCAAAACCCGCATGCCCGCTCCCATCTATTGGTCCTAACCGCATGCATTGCACCCAAAGCTGGGATGGCCGGACTACTAAATCGGACTAGTATTGAACTGCGATTGCAGGATTACATTGAGGCCATCCAGTTCTGGTTAAGACTACGTGAACCCAGTATTGGCGGAATCTTGTTTGCCGATAATTCCGGATACCCCCTCGACCGTTTGCAGGCCGTGGTGCAAGGTGAAACCAATAAAAAGATACCTGTTGAACTGGTATCTTTTGACCATCCCGCGCCTCCTCCCACGTTGAGCTATGGACATAACGAATTGATTTTAATCAATGAAGCCATCAAGCGCAGTGCACTGGCCAAACAATTCCCCTACTTGATGAAAGCTACGGGGCGTTATCGTTTCCCCGATATTGGGCGCCTCATCCGCAAATTACCTTCTGACTATCGGGTGGCACTCGATACCACCGGTGAAAAACCGTGGCCCTGGCGCCAGCGATCAGTTCCCATCTGTAGGTTCGCGCTAGCCTTGATGAAATTCGATTTTTATCACCAATATTTGGCTGATACCCCCACCCGTATGCGACCCGCCCCGCCATGGGACCGGCGCCAATTCATCGAATCAATGTTCTATGACCAACTTTATCCGATGCGCGAGGAACCTGGCATTATCCTGCGCTGGCCCTGTAACTGTGAGCCGGAGGGAATAGGATCCAATGGCATGGATTACCGCAGCCCTGGGCGGCGGATTCGGTCTGGGATACGGTCGCTCAACCGGAAAATCATCCCAAATCTCTGGCTGTAATGGCGATTTTCCTCCGGCTGACTATGACTTTCATCTGATGAGTTCCCAAATCCCCAAGTATGATTTTCTGGTAATTGGCGGCGGCTCGGCGGGCTTCAACGCCGCCCGCGTAGCCGCCTCTCTGGGCAAACGGGTTGCCGTCGTCGATGGTGCCAAAAAAATAGCCGGACTCTGCATATTGAACGGATGCATGCCCTCCAAGACCTTGCTTTATTCAGCCGAGGTGCTGCATCTCGCCCACCAAGGTAAACGGTTCGGTCTGCACATTCCCTCAGCCAAGGCCGACATGAAGGTCATGCACGCACGCAAGAAGAAGATCATTGGAGAATTTGCCGATTATCGGATCAAGACACTCGAGTCCGGTAAATATGACGTGTATCGCCAGCGGGCCCGATTCGTTTCTCCCCATACCATCGAGCTGTCGGATGGACGCCAAATAGCGTCAAAAAAATTCCTTATCGGCACCGGCTCCAAAGTGAGTGTTCCTGACTCGGTCCCGGGGTTGCAGTCCACTCCATACTGGACGAGTGACGACATCCTCGACCTGGATTTCGTCCCAACCAGCGTGATCGTCCTCGGTGGCGGCATTGTGGCTTGTGAGCTGGCCCAGTTTCTGCGCCGCATCGGCACCAAAGTGACCCTCATTCAGCGCAGTCCCAACATCCTCAAGGATCACTCGCCGGAAGCCAGCGAGGTGGTCCAACAGGCCTTTCGCGATGAAGGTATTGACCTCCACACCGACACTTCAATCAACCAGGTCAGCGGTGATTCAGATGGCGTCACCGTGAAATTTATAAGCTCGGGAAAGTCCATCATGCGCAAAGCCAGCTATCTGTTCAACGCCCTCGGCCGGGAGCCGAATACCGACGGATTGAATCTTGCGGCCGCGGGGGTGCGCCTGACGGATGATGGACGCATCAGGACGAATCGTTGGCAGCAGACCACCTGTCCGCATATCTATGCCGGTGGCGATGTTTGCGGCCCTCACGACATCGTCCATCTGGCTGTGGCCCAAGGCGAGCTGGCCGCGCGCCATGCCGCGGCCGTGCAGGGGATCAAACCAATCAATCGTGACCTGTTGTTGAACGTGGTTTTCACCGATCCGCCACTCGCGAGTATCGGCCTGCAAGAGAAAGAACTCGCCGCGCGCGGTGACCACTACCTCGTCGCATCCTACCCCTTCGACGATCACGGCAAATCCATCCTTATGGAAGCGAAGCGCGGTTACGTTAAGGTCATCGCCGAACCCTCCCGCGGAAGGATTCTCGGAGCCGAGATTGTGGGTAAGGATGCCGGGGAACTCATTCACTGTTTTTCCACCCCTCTGGCCATGCGGGCCACCGTCTTTGATATGCTGCGGGCTCCTTGGTATCATCCGACTCTTGCCGAAATAATCACTTACCCTCTGGAAGAGATCGCGGAAGAAATTAATGCCTAGAATGGCCAACCTAATCTGCAGCATTCTCAGGTGGCCGCCGATCGGCAGACTCCCTGTGCGAGTGCGCAGTGGAATAGCGGCCGGCGCCCGGTGGAGTTTGTTTCCATGGACCGCCTACTGGCGCGGCACTCACGAACCTGAAGTGCAACACCTTATCGCCGGGCTCTACTCCGACTGGACCGGCCGTCATGTCTGGGATCTGGGCAGTCACTATGGTTTGTATACCGTTGGTCTGGCTCGTCGCGTCGGACCGACCGGCTCCGTGGCGGCATTCGAACCCAACCCCTTGAGTTTTGACCGCTTGCAACTTCATGTGCGGCGAAACCATCTGACCAATACCACCCTGTTTTCTCAAACTGTCAGCAACGTGACTGGCAGCGCACGTTTTTTTCTGTATGAAGGCATGGAGACAACCTCCTCTCATTTGGCCTACGAAAATGAAACTTGGACTGAGTCGGTTCCCACCATGCAGGTATCAACCGTAACGCTCGACAGTATGGTCGAAGCTGGACGCCTTCGGCTGCCCGACTTCATCAAAGTGGACGTCGAAGGGCACGGGGCGGCCGCGCTTGCCGGGGCAGCCAGAGCTCTGGCTCAATCCAGACCGATTCTGCTGATTGGCTTCCATAGTCAGGTCGTAGTTGATGGCATCATGGAAATCATTGCTCCCTTGAACTACCGGGTCACCGCCGTCACTACCGGCGAGCAGACAATTCCCCACGCTGGTTCGGACTATCTCTTTCAACCCTTAACCTGATTCAGCTCACACAAAATTGGATCATCCTTTTATGCCCGCCTACAAAGTTCCGCCGTTTCTAAACGACCTCCTACATGCCCGCTCACCTTCTGGTTATGAATCCGAGGCCCAGGCCGTTTTTGATCAATTCGTCAAACCAGCCGCACACAACTATGCCAAGGACGCACTGGGCAACCGGATCGCCACGTTGAATCCCAAGGGAGATCCGGTGCTGATGCTGGCCGGACATTTGGATGAACTGGGACTCCAAATCACCTACATCAACGATAAGGGATTTCTCTATTTCGAAACCATTGGCGGGCATGACAAAATAGTAATCTCCGGGCGTCGGGTGCGCATCCAAACAGGCAACGGCACCATCAATGGAGTTACCGGCAAACGGGCCATCCATTTGATGGACGAGGCTGATCGAAAAAAAGTCCCCGAGCGTCATGAAATGTGGATCGATATCGGGGTTACGTCCAAAAAAGAGGCTCTCAAACGGGTTTCGATTGGTGACGTTGCAACCTACGACCACGAGTTCGAGCTGATCAACGGCAGTATTGGCACGGCCCGGGCCTTCGATAACAAAGTCGGCGCCTACATTGTCGGTGAAACCTTGATCAGACTGGCCGCCTCAAAAACCAAATTGGCTGCCAAGGTCGTGAGTGTCGGGACGGTGCAGGAGGAAATAGGCGTGCGCGGAGCCACCGCCTCGGCTTTTTCGGTGAACCCCCATATTGCCGTTGCGGTGGATGTGGGACACGCCACCGACCATCCCGATTGCGATAATCGTAAATTCGGTGAATTCATCCTCGGTGGCGGCCCCATGATTTGTCGCGGCGCCAACATCAATCCCAAGATTTATCAGCGATTAGTCGCGGCAGCCAAAAAGGCCGGGATCCCCTATCAAATCGAAGCCGATCCCCGCGCCATTGGTTCCGATGCCCGGGCCGTGCAGATCAGCCGCGGGGGAGTCGCCACCGGTGCGATCAGTGTGCCGCTGCGTTACATGCACACGCCCAGTGAAGTGGTGGATTTGAAGGACGTTGAATATTGCATCCAATTATTGGTCGAATTCACCAAGGCCTTGCAGCCTGGTGATTACGCCCACTGGTAATCACCACACAGGCGCACAAAAAAGCCCCGGATAACCGGGGCTTTTTTGTGCACTAAATACAGGGATTTTAGGCTGCGTTCTTACGCACTTCGGATTTGCGCGTGCGGCGCAGACTTGGACGTCTGCGACCTGCCACGACCGCGGCATCGACCACGACCTCGGCCACATCGTCACGTTGGGGAATCTCATACATCACTTCCAGCATGAGGTTCTCCATAATCGAACGCAGGGCACGGGCGCCGGTCTTCAATTCAATCGCCTTTTGCGCAATCGCTTTTACCGCGTCAGAGGTAAACCGCAGGTTTACCCCGTCCATGGCGAACAGTTTGGTATACTGTTTCACCATGGCATTTTTTGTGCGCAACAGCACCTTCTCCAAATCCTTGATGGAAAGCTGATCCAGAACAGAAATAACCGGCAGGCGACCGATGAATTCGGGGATCATGCCAAAGCGGATCAAATCCTCTGGTGCCACTGCCTTCATTAGCAAATCGGCGGAGAGGATGTCGTCTGTGCGGCTAGCCGCCGAGGCAAAACCCAGCGAACGTTGGCCACGACGACGTTGCACGATCTCTTCCAGTCCAACGAATGCACCGCCGCAAATGAACAGGATATTCGCAGTATTGACCTGAACATATTCCTGATTCGGGTGCTTGCGGCCACCTTGAGGTGGCACATTGCAGATCGAACCTTCCAAAATTTTCAACAAGGCCTGTTGCACACCTTCACCGGATACGTCGCGGGTAATCGAAACGTTTTCTGTTTTGCGACCAATCTTGTCGATTTCGTCGATGTAGATGATGCCGCATTCGGCACGTTTCACATCGTAATTGGCATTTTGCAGCAGACGGAGCACGACGTTCTCCACGTCGTCACCGACGTATCCCGCCTCGGTCAAAGTCGTCGCATCGGCGATGGCAAATGGCACATCTAGCACCCTTGCCAACGAGCGGGCCAGCAGGGTTTTGCCTGAACCCGTGGGACCGGCCAGCAAGATGTTACTCTTTTCCACTTCGACATCATTGAATTCAGGCGAAAGGGATACCCCATCTTTACTTTGCTGGGTGGCATCGAAGTTCAGTCGCTTGTAATGATTGTAAACCGCAACCGAGAGCACCTTCTTGGCGTGATCCTGGCCAATGACATAATCGTCCAAGGTCTTCTTGATATCCGAAGGCTTGATCAGCCTGAATGCCGGTTTGTTCTCTGCGGTCGGCGCTTTGACTTCGCGGTCAATGATCGTCTTGCAGACGTTGACGCATGAGTCGCAAATATACACTCCCGGTCCTGCAATAATTTTTTTGACCTCCGCCTGTGACTTTCCACAGAACGAACAAAGGGTCATACGGGACGATTTGGCCATAGCTTATGATTCGCTTCCAAGGCGACTTTTGTCGAGGGAGATTTGCCCTGACAGACGCTTATGCCGCAGTTTCCACCGCGATATTCTGCACTTCCTTGGTCGATTCAACCACATGGTCGACCAGGCCATAAGCCTTGGCTTCGTGCGCACTCAAATAGTAATCGCGATCCGAATCTTTCTCAATTTCAGCCGCAGTCTTGCCGGTATGTTTGGCAATGATCTCATTCAAGGTCTTGCGCCAGCGGAGAATCTCCTTGGCCGCGATGGTGATATCGGCTGTTTGTCCCCCGGCACCACCCGAAGGCTGGTGAATCATCACCCGACTATTCGGCAGGGCAAACCGCTTCCCTTTTGTGCCGGCAGATAGCAGGACAGTGCTCATGCTGGCGGCCATGCCCACACAGTAGGTGACGATATCACACTGCAGGAAATTCATCGTGTCATAAATCGCCATTCCACCCGTCACCACGCCACCCGGGGAGTTGATGTAGAGCTGAATATCCTTCTTGGGATCTTCCATCTGCAGGAAGAACATCTGGGCGATGACCAGATTCGCGATGGTATCATCAATCGGGGTGCCGATGAAGATGATGCGGTCCTTCAAGAGCCGGGAATAGATGTCCATCGACCGCTCGCCGCGGCCGGTATTTTCAAGAACGATGGGGACGTAATAACTCACGATGATTTCTGGTTTAAGCCTTAGATTGGATAATATCCACCTTAGCCTTGGAAACGAGGAAATCAACTGCCTTGTCGAAAATGATGGATTGTTGCACTGAGCGCAGTGCATCTCGGTTCTTGGCCAGCTCTTTGGCCAGCTTATCAGGCTGTTGGCTGGTGCGCATGGCTTCGCGGTAGATGAAGGTGTTAATGTCGTTCTCCTGAACCTGCACTTTCTCTTTGTCGGCAATCCGCGCCAGCACGAGCTGCAGCTTGACCCGTCCCTCGGCCGCCTTACGGGCATTGTCCATCAGCTCCTTCTTATCCTTTTCAAACTGTTCCTGCGGGATGCCGCGGCGCATGTTTTCCTCGATGAATTGGCGCAACACACTTTGGGTCTCGCTTTCTACGAGCGATTCCGGGGCTGAGAACTCAAGCTTTGCGAGCAGTGCGTCGGTAATCTGACGGCGCTGTTCGGAACGATTGCGTCCCTCTTTCTGGAGTTTCAGGTTGCTACTTACGCTGGTCTTAAGTGCCGCCAGGTCATCAACCTGATTCGCCTTGAAAAAGGCTTCGTCCAAGGCTGGCAGGACCCGTTCACGGATTTCCTGGATCTCGATCGCGTAGCTCGCCTGTTTGCCCGCTAAAGCAGGTGCGGCGGTAAATTCTGCCGGGAATGTGATTTCCACAGACTTTTTATCACCCGGCTTCAGACCGGCGAGTTGCTTGCCAAGCCCGGGAATGACCCCTTCGTGTTCACCTTCTACTTCCTCCCAAGTCTGGGGAACTTTGCCGTAGATCTGCTTATCGGGAACAAGCTCGGTGATCGGTTTGCCATCCACCGTGCCTTCATAAGCCAGTTTCACGTAATCGCTCTTTTTGGCTTCACGTTCAGCCACTTTGAATTCGGCCCGCTCTCCGCGTATCGCGTCAATGGCAGTATCAATTTCAGCGTCGGTGACATCAGTCGGCGCCACTTCCGTTTTCAAACCAATGTATTCGGGCAGCTCGAATTCCGGACGAACATCGACCGTGATCGTCACGGCCGCACTCAACCCGGCCTCCACCGTGCCTGGTTCCACATTTACAATGTTCAGCACGTCCAACTTCTGCTTTTCCAAGCCCTCACGGTAGGCTTTGGCGACGACCTTTTGTTTGAATTCATCCGCTATTTCCTTGGCAAAGCGCTTGGAAATCATCGCTACCGGTGCCTTGCCCGGACGAAACCCAGGCAGGCGGACTTGCTTGGCAAATTCGCCCACGACGGCTTGGTGTTCGGAGTCGACTTCGCTCTTGTCGAGCGAGACCACCAAACTCTTACGGGTATCGGAAATGGAATTAAGTTGAACGTTCACAGATTTGAGACGGCAGGTTTACGGTAAAGAATTGGTGACCCTACTCCCCCGGTCGACCCGGTCAATGCCGGATTCTACACGCTTGCAGCTGCTGCCCGGGACACGTTTCGTGGGATATGCCCAACCTGCGGCAATTGCTTGAAAAACACCAATCTTTACTGCTCCTGGACGCGTCATCCTCACGCATCCAAGTGGTCCACTTGAATTTGGGCGCTGAACCTCTTTGGGCTCAATCCCAAGAGGAGGCTGGTCGCGGATTGTTTACCTGCCTCACGTCACTAAAGGTGGATATCGCGAATATCCCGGCCTTTGTATTCTGCGAAGGCCCTGGTTCAATATTGGGGATCAGAAGCACGGCAACAGTTCTTCGGACGTGGCAGGTTCTCAAATCGCGGCCAATTTATAGCTTTGGCAGCCTGAACTTGGTCGCCCATGCCCTTAATCGACCAAATGTCGGGATTATTGCCGATGCCCGCCGCGAAACTTGGCATTATCAGGTCCTTGGCCAACCAATGATCCGACTACCCGGCATCGAACTGACAGGGGAATTATTCATGCCGGAAGATTTTCGTTGCTGGTCGACAATACCAAAAAACGTAATCCGGATAAGTTATAATTTGTCGGAGCTCTTAAAGACTGCGCCAGAAGCAGACATTTTTAGAGCGAACGAGCAACCCGATGCATTTGTCCATACCGAGCCCAGTTACAAAACCTGGACCCCACAAATTCATCGCGCGCCATGATCAGCCACCCTACATCGACCTCATTGCACCGCTGTTGGGCCGAAATTGATCTCGCCGCATTGGAGCGAAACCTCCGTCTGATCCACGCTTCATTGCCCAGCCACATCCGCTACGTGGCAGTGGTCAAAGCCGATGCCTATGGACACGGGCTACACCAAGTCGCCGCCCGGATGATGCATTCCGGAACCGATCTCTTTGCCGTGGCCAATGTATCCGAAGCCGCCACCTTGCGTGAGTTGGGACCCGACTGGCCCATCCTTCTGCTGAGTCCAGTATTACCGGAAGAGGATCGCTTTATCGCCGAATTGGATCTGGCAGCAACGCTGTCGACCGATGAGGAAGTGGACCGTTTCAGCCAAATTGGACAAAAAACGGGACGCCCAGTGGCAGTGCATTTGAAAATAGACACCGGGATGGGCCGCCTCGGGGTCTGGCATGAGCAAGCGCCAGCACTGTGTGCGAAAATAGCCGCCAATCCCAATCTGCGGTTGGCCGGCATCTATACGCATTTCGCCAGTCCCGATGACGACTTGAAATTTACCGAAGAACAACGACGGAGATTTCTCACCGCTTTGGCGCACTGCTCACAGGTTGATCCCCGCAAAATTTACGTGCACGCCGATAACAGTGCAGGACTCGAAACCATGCCCGGTGCGAGTCCATTCAATGCCGTGCGGGTCGGTCTCCTGCAATTCGGGATCCTGCCCCACCCAAATTCCTTGCTCTCCGAAGTGCACACCGAACCTGTCTTCAGTTTTCGGACCCGGGTGGGGATTGTTAAGGAATTACCGGCCGGAACCACGATCAGTTATGGACGCACCCATACACTAAAGCAGCCCACCCGTATTGCGGTGCTCTGTGCCGGCTACGGTGATGGCATTCCGCGTGCTGTCAGTAATCGCGCCCAAGTATTAATCCATGGCAAACGTTGTCCGGTCCTGGGTCGGGTCACGATGGACCAAACGATTGTCGATGTGAGTCAAATCCCCGGAGTGAAATCCGGAGACGAAGTTGTATTGGTCGGCACACAAGGGAATGCCAAGATCAGCATTACGGAATTTAGCAATTGGGCAGACACCATTCCATGGGAAACCCTCTGCTCTGTCACCAAGCGCGTCCCGCGCATCTATCGCACTCCGTTGGGCATCTGAGCAGAACGATTGATATATAATGCCTTGCCCGTAGTCGCGGCCTCTTTTCAATACCGTGGTGTCACCCGCCCCCGATCGTCCCCATAGTGAGCACGGTCAGACAACTCGCCGTGAGTTCTTGAAACTTAGCTCGAAAGGAATGGGGGCCATCACTTTGGGGAGCCTGTTCCCATCGATTTTACCCACCCGACTGTTTGGCGCGGGACAGAAATCGCAGGGAACTGCGCCCATTTTGGTGCTAGTCCAACTTGCCGGTGGGAATGATGGCCTAAACACAACCATACCCTACAGTAACGATCGTTACTATCGTCTCCGGCCGACGATCGCGTTACCAGAAAACGAGATCTTACCTCTAACTGATACTATCGGACTGCACCCTGCCTGCAGAGGACTCGAAAAACTCTATCAAAGTGGCGACCTCGCCATTGTCCAAGGAGTGGGTTACCCAAATCCCAATCGGAGCCATTTTGGATCGGAAGCGATATGGGCTACCGCCGAAAATTCAGAGCATACTTCATCGACTGGATGGGTGGGCAGATACTTGGATAACAATCCACCAGAATTTACCCTGCGACCAGAACCTATAGCGGTGCATTTTTCTCATCAAACTCCACGCTGTCTTTTGGGAGAGGAAACCTCGGAGATATATGGCTTCGAAGTAACGGGAGAGGACGGCCTGCCCGTTTATCACAATGGAATTGTCAGCAGCATAAAGTCATACCGCGCGTCTGCCCGATATCCGGACACGCGTTTCGGCGCCAATCTGAAGAAAATTGCCGCGATGATTTCCGCCCGTTACAGCACTCGAATCTATCATGTGACCCTGGGCGGCTTCGACACCCACTTTTTACAGTCCATTCCACATCATAACCTACTGACTGATTTGTCCGGGGGCTTGGCGGCCTTTCAAGAGGATCTACATCTGCACGGACAGGACTCGTCGGTGTTGACGATGACCTATTCAGAGTTTGGCCGACGAGCGGGAGAAAATGAACGCCATGGAACCGACCACGGCACAAGTGCACCTCTGTTCATATTGGGTCGCCATGTAGCGGGAGGGATTTACGGGGAGCCTCCCAGATTACCCACCAACCGTTACGAAGACATGGACTATCAGATCGATTTCAGAACGGTATACAGCACGGTGCTGGAAAATTGGCTCGGGGCACCGACGGACCAGATTTTGGACCATAAGTCCGAGCCCTTGGAATTTATCTGAGTCGGCTAATTATTTGCCGATGCCGTGGACGCGGAAGCCCAGTTTCGCCAACTGTGCCAGATCGAGAATGTTTCGTCCGTCAAAGAGGAAGGCTGGCTTGGTCATCGAGGCATAGATTTTTGCAAAATCCAATTTTTTGAACTCGTCCCATTCAGTCACAATCGCAACTGCATGCGCGCCTTCACAGGCAGAGTAAGCGGACTCAGCAACTCTTAGACGGTCATTCGCAATGTCGCCCAAAACATCCCGGCGAATCTCTTCCGCCGGCACCTTGGGATCATAAACCGTAATATTGGCGTGTTCAGCCAAAAGGTCGCGGCAAATACTGATAGCCGCTGACTCGCGGGTGTCATTGGTGTCCTTCTTGAAGGCGAAGCCCAATACCGCTATTTTCTTGTCCGCCACGGTGTTGAACAAAGCACGGACGATCCGCGCAGCGAAGCGATGTTTCTGCCAATCATTCATCTGCACCACCCCCGCCCAGTAGGCCGAGACTTCGGGCAAACCAAAGTGCTCGCAGAGATAGGATAGATTCAAAATATCCTTCTGGAAACACGACCCGCCAAATCCCACCGAGGCTTTCAGGAATTTGGGACCGATCCGGCTATCCTTACCGATGGCATTGGCCACTTCATCAACATCGGCACCAGTGGCTTCACAAAGCGCTGAAATCGAATTGATGGATGAGATACGCTGGGCCAAAAACGCGTTGGCCACCAATTTCGAGAGTTCCGAGGACCAGAGATTGGTCGTGACGATTTGCTCACGCGGCACCCAACGAGCGTAAACGTCGACCAAGGTTTGAATCGCCTTCTCGCCCTCCGGAGTTCTTTCCCCACCGACCAGCACCCGATCCGGGTTTTGCAAATCCGCCACCGCGGTTCCCTCTGCCAAAAATTCGGGATTCGAAAGCACCTGAAACTGCACCCCCCGGGTATTTTCACTGAGAATATCCTTAATGGTCTCAGCGGTTTTGACCGGGATGGTAGATTTCTCGACGATGATCTTGGGCGTGGTGGCAACCTCGGCGATGGTGCGGGCCACCGATTCGATAAACCGCAAATCCGCCGCCCGCCCCGCGCCCACGCCGTAGGTCTTGGTCGGGGTGTTCACGGCGACAAAAATGATGTCCGCCACCTTGATGGTCTCGTGCACCGCCGTCGTGAAGAAAAGGTTCTTTCCCCGCCGGGCTTTGACAATGTCGTCCAGGCCGGGCTCATAAATTGGCAACGTATCGGAATTCCATGCCGCGATCCGCTTGGCGTTCATGTCGACCACATGAACCTCAATATCTTGAGCCTTAAGGGCAATCATCGCCATCGTCGGACCACCTACATAGCCGGCACCAATACAACAGATTTTCATAATTAGAGGGCCAGCTTGGCCTATGCGCTGGACAAATCCAAGGCCGATTTAAACCGAATACGAGCGGGCCACCTTGACGAAACGAAGAGCCGCCTCGCGCAAGTCAGTCTCACCCAAGACCCCGAAGCTCATCCGAATGAAATTTGCCGGCGCTTCATCCCCAAAACACAACTCGCCCGGCACGTAGAGCACTCCGGCATCGATGCATTTCCGGCAAAAAGCTGTCGCCAGTCCGGTATCGAGATTTTCCGGGGCCTCCAACCACAGATAAAGCCCCCCTTCAGGCTTGCTCCAAGTCCAGCCCAATTCTCTAAGCCCCTCTGCGATCAAGGTCTCGTGCAAGGCCAACATCTTGCGCAGATACATCGGACGTATATCGCCGAGTTGCCGCTCAAAACCACCGTCCGTGATCACTCTTTCGATGATGGCCTGATTAAAATTGGCGCTGCCAAAATCATGGTGACCTTTGGTATGTAACATGCGGGCCAGCCAATCGGGCTCCGTGCAGTATCCGTATCCCACCTTTAATCCCGTCGCAAAGGGTTTGGTCAACGTCGATAGATAGAGTTTCGGAAAGTCAGCCCACTCGGACAGGGTCAAAGTGCTGGGCGTGGCGGAACGTTCCGAAAAATAGAGATCCCGATAAGCGGCATCCTCAATCACTGGAATTACTAGTCCCTGCCCCGTCAAAGTCACCGCTAACTCGCGCTTTTCCACTTCATCGAGACTGCGACTGGAAGGGTTGGAGTAATAGCTGACAAAATAGACCGCCTTGATCCGCTGCCGGTCTCCCGACAACTCCAACTCAGTCAGCCTTTGTTTAAGCGCCGACTGGTTTAACCGACCATGCTCATCAACCGGCATGGAGATGGCGCGCACGCCCATGGCGACCAACATTTCCAGAAAGACAAAATAGCTCGGTCGATCGACCAGCACGATGTCGCCGGGTTCACAAAGCACCTGCATTGCCAGATAAAGTGCCTGCTGGGATCCGTTCGTGACAAAAAAGCGCGTATCAGCAGCAGCATCCATCAATTGCGGCTCCCAGGTCGCCAAATGTACGGCCAATTGCTTCCGGAGCAATGGGCGGCCCTGGTTCAAGCCGTATTGCAGGGTTTCCTTGGATTCACGTCGGGTAAGCTCATTCACCGCCGACCGCACCACATTATGGGGCAGACTGGCATTGTCAGTAAATCCGGCCGCCAACGAAAGCAGCTTGGGGTTGTCCAACGCAGCCGTCATCAAGCGTTCGATCGTCGGCGACTTGGCTCGCAGGCCAAGGGCAGAAAATTGAATCCCTGATTTGATTTGTGATGGCATAAACAAAAAAGGCGCGGCCCTCGCCGCGCCTGAAATGAAATCTACAAAATCAGGCTGGAGATGGTTCGGGTGAACTATCGCCCGTAATTGGATCCGACGAAGCGGCTGTCCCCTTGGATTTTTTAGCCGTGTCCTTGTTCTCTGGCTTCAGGGTCGGAGGAGTCATGATAACGGGAGTGCGAATTTCACCGAACTCCAGAATTTCCTGCACGTGCTTTCCCTCAATGGTTTCGTATTGGAGCAGAGCCTCCGCAATTGCATTCAAGGCAGACCGCTTTTCGGTGATCAGTTTCGTCGCACGCTGGTATTGCTCTTCGATAATCTGATGCACCTCGGCGTCGATCTTGCGGGCCATATCCTCGGATACATGATCGTTGCGGGTGATCTCCCGGCCGAGAAATACGGTATCCTGATTGTCCCCATAGGCCACCATACCGAGTGAACTCATGCCCCAGTCACAGACCATGGAACGAGCCGTCTTGGTGACTTGCTTGATGTCACCTGCAGCCCCATTTGAAATATCGTCAAAGGCCAGTTCTTCAGCCACCCGACCGCCCAAGCCGACAGCGATAAGATTGAGTAACCGCTTCTTGTGGTAGCTGAGCATTTCCTTGATCGGAAGATACATTGCCATGCCCAAGGCACGGCCCCGCGGAAGTATCGTGACTTTGTGGACCGGCAGCCAATCACCATTCAGCAATGCACCGAGCAGCGCATGGCCGGCCTCATGATAGGCAGTCATCTTCTTCTCGTCATCATCCATGACGCGGCGCCGCTCGCGGCCATAGAGAATCTTGTCCCGGGCCTCTTCAATATCGGCATTGTCCACTTTCTTCTTGTTGCGACGGGCCGCATGGAGGGCGGATTCATTCAGGAGATTGGCTAATTCAGCGCCGGACAAGCCCGCAGTGCCTCGAGCCATTACAGCGAGATCAACCGACTCATCCAGAGTGATTTTACGGGAATGCACCCGGAGGATCGCTTCGCGACCAACCAAATCAGGGAGATCAACATGGATCTGACGGTCAAAACGACCCGGACGAAGCAATGCGCTGTCCAGCACATCAGGACGATTGGTCGCCGCGATAATGATCACGCCTTCGGTGGTGTCGAAGCCGTCCATTTCAACGAGGAGTGAGTTCAGCGTCTGTTCACGTTCATCGTTACCGCCGCCGAGACCGGCGCCACGTTGGCGACCTACGGCATCGATTTCATCAATGAAAATCAGGCAAGGTGCGCTTTTGCGGCCTTGTTCGAACATGTCGCGAACGCGACTGGCACCCACACCGACAAACATTTCCACGAAGTCAGAACCGGAAATGGAGAAAAAGGGCACATCGGCTTCACCAGCAACTGCCTTGGCCAACAAGGTTTTACCCGTGCCGGGAGGACCCACCATGAGGAACCCCTTGGGAATACGACCACCCATCCGGGTAAATTTCTTCGGATCCTTAAGGAAATCAACGACTTCACTTACTTCTTCCTTGGCTTCATCACAGCCGGCCACTTCCGCGAAAGTAATCTTTTCCCGATCCCGGGTAAGCAACTTGGCCTTGCTCTTGCCAAAGCTCATCGCACCCCTGCCCGCTTGGCGCAGCTGGCGAACAAACAGGAAATAGAGGAGCCCAATGATCAAAACGAACGGAATCAGATTGGCCAAAAGATTGGTCCAAACCGTTGTAGCAGGTTGCTCAACAAATACTTCCGCCTTTTGCAGGCGCTCCATATTGGCATCTGTCAGCCGACCCGAGGAACGGAAACTGGTGGTAGTCTCCTCGCTGTTGGGCTTGGTCGGAACTGCAGTCTTGAGTTCACCAGTAATGACCGCCCAATCGCGGCCGCCGGAGACATCAGAACGGATGACGCCTTCGCGAATTCCGCCTTGGTCGGCCAGCTCAACCACTTGCTGAACCTTCATATTTACCGGCGAGCTCAAACGGCCCGGTGTCCACAATAGCAGTAAGACGAGTGCCGTAACAATGGATACCCAGATCAGCATCACCTTGGGTTGAAAGCGATCTGGCGGCAGGTTTCTCAACGGCCGGCGTTTCTTATTATTTTCAGAATCGGACATTTAAAGAGTAGGAGTAAGAGCGAAAGCTGGATGTTCCCTGCCAATAAGTCAATTGGCCCTCCAGTATTATCTCCGCCTATGTTTGGTGCTTACGGCGGGATTAGGTTCCATATAAAGTTCCTGGCGGCGAATCACGGCAAACAGATGCATACCCATGCTTTGGCGGGTATTTTCTCCCGTAATCACGGAATCCAGCAATTGAGCAAAGGCCTGCCGAGAAAGCACGCCCATACCGGTTTGTTTCAACAGCCAAGTGTGCAAAACCCGTCTCACTACCGCGCGCGGCACATCAGTCAGTGCCTTCAAATCCAGTCGCGCACTAGGCATGGCCGCACAGATTCGATCCGTCCATTGAGCCAAAGCTACGTCATCCTCCTCCAATAATTCCCGCGATAGCGCCGCCCCGGCCAAGGCATCCCGCCCGGCCGCCTCGACCCAATTCGGCACGACATCGCGACGAATCCTGTTTCGAAAATAATCGTCACCGGTATTACTGGTATCTTCGCGCCATGGCAGTCGGACGGCGGTCATTGCCTGTTCAATGTCACTACGCTGCAAATTCAAGAGTGGCCGCAAATGGATCCGCCGGTTTGGCATCGATTGCACCGGCCGCGGAGCCGCCAGTCCGCTGGTCCCACTGCCGCGGGAAAGCCTCATCAGTATCGTTTCAGCCACGTCGTTCTGTTGATGACCTAACCAAAGCGTGTGGGAACGGGCCCGCAGCATCACCCGGTCAATCACGGCAAATCGTAGCTCCCTTGCCTGCGCCTCGTTTGAAATTCGCTGACGGTCTCCACGGTGGCCAACCAAAAGCTTTACTCCCAAAACACGACAAAGCTCCCGGCAAAATCGTTCATCCGCATCCGATGCTCGCCCGCGAAGGCGGTGGTTATAATGCACCACCCGCAACTGCTCACGGTGTTCCGGCCAGTGTAACCAGACCAGCAGCAGCAGCGAAATCGAGTCAACGCCGCCGGACAAAGCGACGAACCATGGATCGCGGGCGCGGCGACGGGCCGTCCAATCCAGCACGGCAGGATGCAGCCGCGATTTGGGCAGCAGTTCTGCCAGCTTGGCCGCACGTCGCATCCATGTCGCGGCCTGCAATTTCATCTCGGTGTGCCGCTCCAGTGCGGCTCAGCCAAAACTCAGGTATTCCTGACCGAAATGAGGTACCAGCACCGCCGGCACTTTCACCCGTCCGTCCGCCTGCAGGTTGTTCTCCAAAATCGCCGCGAGCACCCTCGGAATCGCGAGGCCGGAACCGTTGAGCGTATGCACGAGCTCGGGTTTGCCACTCGCCTGCGAACGAAAACGAATTTGCGCGCGACGGGCTTGAAACGCTTCGAAATTACTGCAGCTCGAAACCTCGAGCCAGCGCTGCTGGCCGGCCGCCCACACCTCGAGATCATACTTCTTGGCTTGGGCAAAACCCATGTCGCCCCCGCACATCAGCAGGACCCGATATGGCAATTCCAGTTTCTGAAGCAGTGATTCCGCATCCAAGCGCAATTTATCCAGCTCTTCATAGCTCGTGCTGGGATGCACCCACTTCAATAGCTCCACCTTGTCGAACTGGTGCACCCGATTCAAACCGCGCACATCCTTGCCGTAGCTGCCAGCCTCGCGGCGGAAGCACGGGGTATAGGCACAACGGTAAATCGGAAGGGTGGACTCATCGAGAATCTCATCCCGGTAAAAATTGGTCAGGGGAACTTCCGCCGTAGGCACCGCATAGAGTTTATCCAGTGTCTCATACATCTGGCCTTCCTTGTCGGGTAGCTGGCCGGTCGCCGTGGCACTTGCTGCATTGACAAAGATCGGGGGCGACACCTCCACGTAGCCTGCCTTGGCATTCTCGTTTAAGAAGAAGTTGAGCAAGGCCCGCACCAACCGCGCGCCCTCGCCGATCATGAAGGGAAAACCCGCCCCGGTGACCTTGGCCCCGCGGCCGAAATCGAACAGATGTTCGAATCCGGGGATTTCCCAATGCGCGACCGCATGGGGTTTGGCTTCAACCGGGGTGCCGTGTCCGCCAATGACTTGATTTTCTTCCGGGGTCTTCCCCGCCGGCACGGTGGCGTGGGGCAAATTGGGCAGGGTCAAAAGTGCCGCGTGCCAGTGTAATTCGGTCTCCTTGAGCTCGACTTCCTTCGCCTTCACTGCCGCCGATACCGCCTTCATTTCCTGCACCTTCGCGATAAATTCCGGCGAACCCTTGGGTAAGGCCGCCATCGCGGTGTTGGCTGATTTTTGCGTAGCCCGCAGGTGTTCAACCTCGGTCACTTGGGCGCGCCAAGTCGTATCGATCGCCAGAACGGCGTCGACATCAGCATCAAGGTGTTTCTTCGCAATCGCGGCCCGCACGAGGTCCGGCGATTCACGCAGTAGTTTTGGATCAAGCATGGAAAGACTTAGGGTTTCTTCTTTGAACGGCTCTCGGCCAGTTGAAATCGCGCATAAACTTCCTTGGCCTGCAACAATTTCAAATTACCGGCGGGGGCCTGCACCACGATATTGGTCGGCGAGTTGAGTGGATACGGACCGTATAGTTGCGGATCGGTCGGCCCAAATATGGCCAGGGTATTCACGCCCAATCCGGCAGAAAGATGCATCGGTCCACTGTCATTTGAGACCACCCAGTCACAATGCTGAATGAGAGCCGGCAGGGACACCAAACTGGTATTGCCGGTCAGGTTCATGAAACGGTCTTCCGGCAGACCAACCCGGGCCGGGATATAGTTATTGCCCGCCCAAATCACCTTACGTTGACGGTTACCCCGCACCATCAACTGCGTGAGCAGTTGAAAGCCGCTCCACTTTTTTTCGGCCCGGCGACTATCCGGAAACATCAGAATCGG
Organism: Cephaloticoccus sp.; assembly: GCA_030833445.1. GTDB lineage: Bacteria > Verrucomicrobiota > Verrucomicrobiia > Opitutales > Opitutaceae > Cephaloticoccus. The sequence continues at coordinate 18,353 of JAURHD010000002.1, forward strand.
CTTCAAGCCTCCCTTGGTTTCAGCAAACGGCAGGCTCAGCTTGTCGACTTCGCGAAATTTTAGTTTCCCACGCAACTCCGGCTTGGCATCGAGCACCGGACAAAACTGCAGGAGGATATCCAAGGCATGGCTGCGGCGCCCACCCGCGGGCAGAGGCACTTTTTGATCATAGAAGACCCCCGACCATTCACGCGAATCCGTGCGACCGACCGTTTTCTTGGTAACGGCCCGGGAGGCCATCAAACCGGAACGCAGCAGGCCCTGCATATCAAATACCCAGTCAAACTTGGTTTTGCGGACTTCCCGCATCAGACGAAGGAAGCCCTTGGTGCCGGCATTGCGCTCAAAAATGAAAACTTGGTCCACCGCGGCGCTGGCCTGCACGATTGGCGCAAAAATATCCCGCACAATCCACGAGATCCTCAGATCCTTGCATTGAGTTTTTAGGGAGGTGGCTACCTGCAGGGCGTGGATAATGTCACCGAGTGACGAGGGCTTGATGATCAGAAGTTCTACCATGATAAGACGGTAGCTTTAAAATCTACTTTTGACGGTGCCGCTGCAACCTTTCATGGAGTTTCCAGCGAAAATTATCCGCCATCTGACTACCGCGTGCTAAAACTCTTTCTCCAAACCCTCGGCTGGACCCTAGCCCATACCCCCCGGCCTTTACTGAAACTGTGCTCTGGATTGGTCGGCGGGTTACTCTATCTCATCCGGCGGCGGACCTACCTGAGTAATCTGCATCATGCATTTCCTGAGCGCACTACCAGTGAACATCGACGGCTAGCCCGGGAGAGTTCCCGCCGCTTGGTGGAGACCGGTCTGCTCACCTTGGCGACTCCCTTTCTTTCGGAGGCCGACATACGTCACATCGTTTACGCCACCCCAGAGGCCACGGAACTCTTGGAAACTCAGCGGGTTTCACCTCACCCCACCCTTCTCCTCACACCGCACGCAGCCTACTGGGAAGCCATTTCGACCCTCCCACTATTCGGAATCCAACCCGCACCCGATATTGCCGCCATCTTCCGGCCAGTGGAAAACGAATCACTGAACGAGTGGATCAAACAATGCCGGGAGCGTTTCGGGATTCGGCTCCTTTCGCGCAAAGACGGCTTTCAGGAAGCGATCAAGTTGCTGCGGAACAAAGGCAGCGTCTTTCTGTTGTATGATCAAAATGCAGGAATGCAGGGCGCGCTGACCACTTTGTTCGGCCGGGTTTGCTCCACGAGCGAATTGGCCGGTTTGTTGGCCCAAAAATTCTCGGCCAAAGTTTACATGGTCTACGCCGAGCGGTTTGATTTCTGGAAATTGAATGTTCGATGCGAACCCTTGGAATCGGATGGCACGACTGGCGGAGTGACCATCGCGGTGAACCAGTGGCTGGAATCTAGATTAGGTTCCTCGGAAAATCTCTGTGCCTCGTGGCTCTGGGCCCATGAACGCTGGAAAAATCAGGACATTCCGGCGAAGCGACTACGATTGGAGGCCAAGCGCAATTTGCTCAGCGAGGACCTGGCCATCCGCAACCTGACTGCCATGCCCCGGCGCACCCGCATCTGGATCCGGATGCCCAATTGGCTGGGGGATGTAGTGATGCTGATACCGCTCCTCCGCGCGATTCGCGAGGGACGGCCGGATGCCGAAATCACGTTGGTGGCCAAACCGGGCTTCCATGACTTGCTGATGCAGCATCGACTGGCAGACCGGGTGCTCGATCTCCCACCAAAAGGCTGGGGCTATTTTCTCCATTTTTGGCGACTACGTGGGGCATACCCCGATTGCTATTTCTTGTTCACAAACTCTCTGCGTGGGGACCTTGAAGCTTGGCTGACGGGAACTCGGCAACGTTTCGGCATTCTTCGTCCGGGAAGACGTCGGCCCCTATTGTCACATACCTTTAAGGTGCCGGCGGATTTTGAAGAAAAGACGCACCACCAATTGGGTCTCTGGACCCTATTCCTCCAGCATTTTGGTTTAATCGCACCAACCCAACTCCAACCCCTCTTGCCGCGCCAATTGGAAACGGAGCGCACCATCGGATTGATTGCCGGCTCGGAAAATAATCCTGAGAAGCGCTGGCCGGTTTCACATTGGGTCGAATTTATTTCCCTACTACCGACCAATGTGAAAATCGTGATGTTCGGCACACATACGGATCGATCCATTACCGATGAAATTGCCGTGCGCTGCAACCGGTCGGTCGAGAACCTCGCGGGCAGAACCTCGCTGTCGGAATATTGTGAAAGCCTCAGGCAATGTTCGGTGCTGGTGACCAATGATACCGGGGGGATGCACTTGGCCAACGCCCTCGGGGTTCCGTTGGTCGCCTTGTTCGGTCCCACCAATCCAATCCGCACCGGCCCCGTGTTTGATGCTGCGGTAACTATTCTGCAGCCGCCGGATTGCCCGCCAACTGGCGGTGGCGATCTCAACGCACTCACTCCAATTCAAGTTCACGACACCTTGCGGCAACTACATCCCGAATGGGTCGCATCAGTTTAACATTGCCCGGGGTGCATCCCCCCGAACAGTTTCAAGTCTTGTCATAAAATGTCGCTGCTCTCCGTCAAAGACCTCCGCACCTACTTTCATACCCGCAACGGAGTATATCGGGCAGTGGACGGAGTAAGCTTCGATTTGGAACGCGGGGAAACACTCGGCATCGTGGGCGAGTCCGGTTCCGGCAAATCGGTGACTTGCTACTCGCTCATGGGTCTGATCCCCCAGCCCCCCGGACGGATCGAAAGTGGCTCAGCCATGTTCGACGGCGTCGACTTGCTGAATTGCAGCACCAAGGCATCCGGTGGTATCCGCGGCAAACGCATTTCGATGATCTTTCAGGACCCGATGACGTCGCTGAATCCGTATATGCGGATATCCGACCAACTCATCGAGCCACTGCTGATCCACGAAAAAATATCCAAGGCTGATGCATTGAAACGTGGTCTGGAGGCCTTGGCCGCCGTCGGGATCAATGATGCCGAAAAGCGCATCCACTATTATCCCCACGAATTTTCCGGCGGCATGCGCCAGCGCGTCATGATTGCCATGGCGCTGATTACCAAACCGGAGTTGTTGATCGCTGATGAGCCAACCACTGCACTCGATGTCACGGTGCAGGCGCAAATTCTCGAGCTCATAAAGAAAATGCAAAAGGAGCTAGGCATGGCGGTGATCTTTATCACCCACGACCTCGGGGTCGTATCCGGTCTCTGCGACCGGGTGCAAGTGATGTATGCGGGACGGATTGTCGAAACAGCTGACACGCGCTCACTCTTTTACGAACCCAAGCACCCCTATACGCGGGCACTTCAGCGTTCCATTCCGTCCATGCAGCAAAAAGGTGCGGAGCTGTTCACCATCCCGGGCATGCCGCCGGACTTATCGAAGCCAAAACAGGGCTGCTCCTTCGCTTCTCGATGCGAACATGCCACCGAACTTTGCCAGACCAGCGATCCTGAATTGGCCGAGTGTAAAGCCGGGCACAGTCAAGCCTGCCTGCGAATTCAAGCTGGCGAAATCTAACCACGCCATGTCCGACTCATTCCTAGAACTGACCGACGTCCGGACCCATTTTCCGATCCAGGAAGGGTTCCTGTTCAAACATGCAGCCGGAACCGTCAAAGCGGTCGATGGGGTTAATTTGGCCATCAAGCGAGGCGAGGTGCTCGGGCTCGTCGGTGAGTCCGGCTGTGGTAAATCGACGCTCGCCCGCACCATCATGCAGCTCGTGCCGACGACCGGGGGCACAGTGGTGCTCGAGGGGAAAAATCTGACCAAGGGCACTGCAGAGGAAATCATGATTGCCCGGCGCGACATGCAAATGGTGTTTCAAGATCCATTTGCTTCCCTCAACCCGCGGATGACCGTTTTCGCCACCTTGGCCGAGCCATTGATTGTGCACGGTGTTTGCAAACCTGCCGATGCAACCGAACACGTCGCCGAGCTCATGAAGACGGTCGGCTTGGCCCCACGCTTCATGCAGAAGTATCCGCACGAGTTCTCCGGCGGACAGCGTCAGCGTATTGCGATTGCCCGGGCTCTCGCCCTCAAGCCCAAGATCATCATCGCCGACGAACCGGTCTCAGCGCTTGATGTTTCCATCCAAGCGCAAATCCTCAACCTGTTGTCCGCCCTGTGCCGGAAGATGAATCTGGCCCTGCTTTTCATCGCTCACGATTTGTCAGTGGTGAAGCACATCTCTGATCGAGTTGCCGTGATGTATCTCGGCAAGATCGTCGAGCTCGGGAGCGCCGTGGATGTAATCGAGAATCCCCAGCATCCTTACACCCGGGCCTTGGTCAGTGCAATTCCAACCCCCAATCCCGATGTCGAGCGCAAGCGCACCCGCATCGTGCTGGCGGGAGATCCGCCCTCACCCATCAACCCGCCGGCCGGTTGTGCCTTTCACCCCAGATGCCGCTACGCCGAGGAACGCTGCAAGGCAGCCGTTCCTCCATTGGTTCAGTTCGGAAATCGCGAAGTAGCCTGCATCCGGGCCTCTGAAATTTAACCGCTCAACAGACCGGTCTGCCGCATCGCCTCATAACAGCCGATGCCCGCCGCCGTCGAAAGATTGAGTGAGCGCAATTCACTGTTCGCATGCGGAATAGTCACCCGTTGCGTCTCCCCGATTTCATCATGCAACCACTCGGGTGCGCCCGAGCCTTCATTGCCAAAGAGCAAGCCGTCCCCGTCCTGATAATCCACCGACCAAAATGACTGGGTCGTCTTGGTCGTAAATAGCCAAAGTCGTTTTGGGGCCAATAAGCTGGCTCGGAATGTCGGCCAATCAGCGTGTTCGTGCACATCCAGCGAACGCCAGTAATCCATTCCCGCCCGCTTCAAATTCCGGTCATTGATTTCAAAGCCCAAGGGATGGATCAAATGCAGTCGCGACTTCGTCAGGGCGCACATCCGGCCGATGTTTCCGGTGTTCGGTGCGATCTCGGGCTGAAACAGCACAATATGTAGCATGAGCCTATCGTCCAGAACGCCCCTTCGTTGACAAGCCACCGTCCAAATAGTTTTCTGCGTATAACCCGGCCGCGGGTAAAACGCGTGAGCACCACAACCGGCAAGGCAGTTATCATCCTGGATGATGAGAAATCATACGGCGATCTGTTATCTCAATTGATCACCGGCAATCTGGATTGCCCCGTGTTTACATACAGTCACCCGCTGGAAGCGCTCGACGCCCTGCCCACCCTGAATGTCGGGGCGGTGGTTACCGATTATTTTATGCCGGTGCTAGATGGAGCACAATTCATCCGACGCGCAGCCCCCCGTCTACCAGGTGTCCCTTTCATTATCATCACAGGTCACCCCCTGCGCTTGTCGGACGAATACTTAGATGATCTGCCGGCGTTGAAGGCCGTGTTGCCCAAACCCTTCAAGTGGCAAAAATTAAGCGAGTTGATTATCCGGCATTGGCCTGATGCCGCACATCGCCTCCAAACCATCGTGCCCAGTTCAGGCTAATTGCATGCCAAAATTGTCGGCCAGCAACACCTTGGCCTCACAGGGCTGGCGATCGGACGTGAACACGGCTCGCATGGCACCGCTGACGACTTCGCCCTGCGATCGATCGCATACACACATCACACTGGAGCCACTGCCACTCAACCAACCGGTATAGGCCCCGGCATTCACACCTGCCGTGATCGCGGCCGCCGCACCGGGTATGCCCGGCAAGCGGTAAGGTTCGTGCATGAAATCACTCACCGCGCCCCTTAGACGTTCGTAGTCCCGGGTGGCCATGGCCGCCACCAGATAGGTCGCACTGTTGATACTTTTGACCGCATCAAAATAGGGCAGCTTTGCCGGCAGCGTGCCCCGGGATGCATGGGTCGATACTTCCAATAACGGTGAAGCCGTGACAAAGGCCAGGTCATCGGGCACGTCGATTTTAACCGTGTCGATATAAGCACCCGTTTCCGGATGAGAACGGGCCACACAAAAGCCGCCCAAGATGCTCGCAGCCGCATTATCGGGGTGCCCTTCAAGTTCTGTCACCATGGTCACGATCTGCTGACGGGTCAGTCCGGTTTCATTCAAGGCATCCAAGCCTGCAATGATTCCCGCCCTCACCGTGACACTTGAGCCGAGTCCACGCGAAGCCGGCACATCGCCCTCAATCCGATAGGTAAATCCAAAAGGCATCCGCTTGCTAAATTTGAAATATAACGCCGCTGCCGTTTCCACCATCTGCTGGGCGCGCCCATCCGCGGTCCGTTCCGCCACGGGTAGATTACCCGCAGACTGCTCGGTCACGGTGATCAAATTACTGACATTCACCGCCATCCCCAAGGTATCAAAGCCCGCTCCACAATTGGACGTGCTGCCGGGGACGCGAATGGTGGCCTGACGGGGAGGATTCATTGACGACGGTATTTAAGCTCTTTTTCCAACTCTCGTTCGTGGACCTTCTTCTTGATCGTCTCACGTTTATCGTAGAGTTGCTTGCCGGTGCAAAGCCCCACTTCGACTTTCACGAGGGAATCCTTGAAATAGAGACGCAACGGGACCAAGGCCCGGCCACCGGCATCCAGCGCCTGAACGATTTTGCGGATCTGATGCTTGTGCAGCAGTAATTTCCGGATGCGGCGGGCGTCGTGATTGAATATATTGCCAAACGCATACTGTTCGATGTGGGCGTTGTGCAGCCACAACTCTCCATGCTCATGTCGGCCAAATGCATCGTTGATCTGGGCTCGGCCCGCGCGAATAGATTTCACCTCGGTGCCTTTGAGCGAAATACCCGCTTCAAAGCGTTCGTCCACGAAGTAGTCCCGCAAGGCCTTCGCATTGCGCACCTCGTTGAAGCGGGTGGTATCTTTCTTTTTCGCGGACATTAGTTCTATAAGGACACAAAAAAGCGGCTCCGGCAATCGCGGGGCCGCCTGACTATCAGGACAGATCGCAGCGATCAGTTTTCGCCGATTTCGTGGCTGATCTTGCCTTCAATGATTTCGCGCAGGGCGACGTCCTCGGAAGCGAGCTTCTCGAGGGACTCAACCAAAGGACGGTTACCCCGTCGCAGTTGTTTAACGCGGTGGGAAACCACATTGATCAGCAAATTGGCGTCAGGTATGACTTTAAGGGCGTCCTTGATATAGTCGTCTCTCATGGCGTAATGGTGGGCAGATGTAAAACCGGCGATAGGTAGGACAAAGCCCGGTCGCGTCAAGGGTATATTCCCACTTGCTCCCAGCCAAGGACCGGAGAAACGTTGGTCCATGCTGATTGCTTGGACCACCCTACCCGACCGACCGGCGGCGGAAAAGTTGGCCCAGATGGTCATAGCCGAGCAGTTGGCTGTCTGCGTGCAGGTCGAAGGACCGATTATGTCTTTCTACGAGTGGAATGGCCAATTGGCGCGCAGCGAGGAATACCGCCTCCAATTTAAGCTACTGCCGGAACAGGCAACCGTCCTGGAAACCCGCGTAATGGAACTCCACCCCTACGATATTCCGGAATGGCTGGTGTTGCCTGTCCATCATGTCAGTGAAAAATACTTGTCATGGGCCCGGGCAAGCTCTACTTCATCGCCCCTTTAGCAGCTCAATCCATTTACATTCAAAGCCATGTCACAGCACAAAAGTCTCCAAGGTTCCAAGGGAATCGTAGTTAAACGCAACGTCCTCAAGCGCTTCGAACGCGTCGAGCTCCTCCGCAAGCGCGGTCAATGGAGCACGGGTGACCGCGTTCAGGGTCTCCGCAAGACCACTCCCGAGGTCTGATTTCCAGCAATTTTCTGAAGGGCAGGTTTCTCCGAAACCTGCCCTTTTTCATTTAACCCCATGAGTAACCCAACCTCTCCGGCATCCAAGGCGACGTCAGCAACCAAGCCCAACGTCATCAAGCGACTCTACAATTGGGTCCTGCACTGGGCGGATACCCCTTACGGCCTCGTCGCCCTCGTCGGTATCGCTTTCGCCGAGTCCTCATTTTTCCCGATACCACCCGATGTCTTGTTGATCGCCCTGTGCATGGGTGCGCCCAGGAGATCATTCAAGTTCGCACTTTGGTGTGCAGCGGGTTCTGTAGCTGGGGGTGCGATGGGTTATTGTATCGGCTATGCGGCCGAACCTCTTGGTCGCTGGATTATTTTTGACCTTCTGCACTACGGGGCGGCTTGGGACAAGGTTGCCGGTCTCTATGGACAAAATGCGTTTCTCTCGATTCTGACGGCGGCGTTCACCCCGATTCCTTACAAGGTGTTCACCATTGCTGCGGGAGCGTTCCATGAACAAGTCAGTCTGCTGACCTTGTTGAGCGCATCAGCCATTGGTCGCACCGGCCGATTCATGCTGGTTGCCGGTTCGATTTTCTTCTTCGGCCCGCCGATCAAACGGTTGCTCGATAAGTATCTGGAGCTGTTCACCATAATTTTCATGGTGCTGCTGATCGGCGGTTTCGTGCTGATCAAATACACGCTGCACTGAGCGCTGGCTTGCCGAGCCGTAGCTCGCATTGCGAGCGAAGGCTGGTGCTTCCGCCGGGAGTCGAACCCGGATCAATGGCTTCGGAGGCCACTACACTATCCATTGTGCTACAGAAGCAGGTGAGCTGCGGAAAGTAGGCTCTGAGAGCCGGGCTTCAAGCAGTTTCCGACCCTTGCTGATCCAATCCTTAAATATGAATGGCCTCTCCCATGGACGCAGCGGCCGCCTCCATGATGGCCTCACTCAAGGTCGGGTGAGCGTGGATTGTATGATGAATCTCCTCCACGGTCGCTTCCAAATTCATCGCGAGCCCATACTCAGCAATCAACTCGGTGGCTTCGGATCCAATGATATGCGCGCCGTAAATCTCGCCGGTCTTCTTGTCGACGATCACTTTGACGAAGCCCTCGCTCTCTTCTGAAGCCACCGCCTTGCCGGAGGCCGTAAAGGGGAATTTGCCGATCTTGTAATCGAGCTTCTTCTCCTTGGCCGCCTGTTCAGTCACGCCGATGCTGGCAACTTGGGGCTGGCAATAGGTGCAACCCGGGAAGGTCGTGACGCGCTTCGGCTTGCCGTGGCCAAACATGCCATTGACCGCATTGAGTGCCTCGTAGGTGGCCACGTGGGCCAACCAAGGGGGACCAATGATATCGCCTGCTGCATAGATGCCTTTGACGCTCGTCTGGTAATCATTGCCGACTTTAACGTAGCCGCGCTCGAGATCGAGTTTGAGATTGGCCGCCAGGGCTCCTTCCAGATTCGGAGTTACCCCGATCGCAGACAACAGCACATCGGCATCGACTTCGGTTTTCTTGTCGCCCGCCACCAAATCGAGCTTCACGGATTTCTTGCCCACCCGGAAATTTTCGCATTTGGTGTTCACGTGAACCGTAATGCCCTGCTTCTCAAATGAGCGGTGCAGCAACTTGGCCACATCGGCATCTTCCACCGGCAGGATCTGTGGTAGCATCTCCACCAACGTAACCTTGGCCCCAAGGGCATTGTAGAAATATGCAAACTCCACCCCGATCGCACCGGCACCGACAATCACGATCGACTTGGGCATCTTGGTATTCGCTAGGGCCTCGCGCGAAGTCATAACTCGTTCGCCGTCATAGGCCAAATCAGGGATGCGCCGCATTTTGCAGCCCGTGGCGATCAAGATGTTCTTGGCGCGCAGAAATTTTCCTTTGTCCGGACCATCCGTGACCGAAACCATCCCCGGAGCGCTGATCTGCCCCCGGCCAACGACGTAATCGACCTTGTTCTTCTTGAAGAGAAATTCGATCCCCTTGGCCATTTGACCGGCCACGGTGCGCGAACGGCCCATGATTTTTTCAAAGTCAAACGATGCCCCTTTGACGCTGAGTCCATAGGCCTCGGCCTTCTGCATTTTTTGGAAAAGCTCCGCGCTCTTGAGCAAAGCCTTGGTTGGGATACAGCCCCAGTTGAGACAGGTGCCACCGGCACGTTCTGCTTCGACGCAGGCAACCTTCTTGCCCAGTTGCCCCGCGCGGATTGCTCCGGCGTAGCCCGCAGGTCCGCCGCCAATGACAACCAGATCGTATTCGGTAGTTTCGGCCATGATGATCTATATATTGAATTTGGTCAGACGGTCAACGCCCCTACCCAAACGGTCAAATTGAAAACCAGCCAACCCGGGATCGGGCGCATCAGATATCAATCACGTTACCATCCCGTTTCAGGGACTCCTTACGACCGGGACGCGGGGGTCCGGGTGGACGCTTGAACAGCGCACTTGCAAGGTAGTTCGTCAGGCTGACGATGACCGCCCCGCCCACTGCGACCCAAAAGCCATCAACGTGGAATCCTTTGACCAATTCGCCGACAAAGAGAAACAACAAGGCATTGATTACCACCATACCCAGCCCCATCGTGAGCAATATGAATGGCAGCGTGAACAGCACCAACAGCGGCTTGAGTATGGCATTTAAGAAACTCAAGAGCAGCACGACCACCAGTAGCGTGGTGCCATCATCACAATGGATGCCAGGTATCAAGCGGGTTGCCAAGGTGACCCCGAGGGCCAGCACCAGCCATCGGACCAATAGTTGTAGCAGCGGAGAATTCATACGTGCGTAATCAACTCTTTCTCTTGTGACGGCTCCCGCAATGAAAATCCTAATTGTGCAGGACACCCTGCGCAGCGGTGGCACTGAACGACAATCCGTCTTGCTGGCCAATGCTTTCGCCGCGGCGGGTCATCAAACTACGTTGCTAACCTTTCGCCCTGGCGGATCGTTGGCGCCGACCCTTTCACCCACAGTCACGACCCATTCCCTGCAATCGTTTGATCTGCACTGTGATTGGTTCGCACCCGGCCTGAGTCGTTATATCGAGCGACACCCGACCGACATTATCCTCTGCATGGGCCGCATGGCCAATTGCTACGGGCAGTGGTTGGCGAGGAAAGTGCAGGATCGATGGCCGGCCACGGTGGTTATCGGGACCATGCGCACCGGCAAAAAACTGCCCTGGCTGTTCCGTTATTCACTACGCCACGTTCACCACATCATCGCCAACAGCCGAGCAGCCTGTGACACCTTGGTCACAGACTATGGAATCAATGCGTCGAAGATCGACGTGATTCACAATTCGCTCGTATTTGCCGATGAGGGTGATTCCAAGGCGACCAGGCTGCGCGACGTCCACGGTGCGACCAGCAAGACTACCGTGTTGCTGGATGTGGCCATGTTTCGCCCGGAGAAAAATCAAAGAGAGCTTATTGAAATCGCCGCGGGTCTCCCTGCAGACCTCGACTGGCAATTGTGGCTCGTCGGTGATGGACCCGAGTTGGAGCCTTGCCGTAAATTTGCCCGCCAATCAGGAGTGGCCGACCGCGTGAAGTTCCCCGGGCTCATCCGCGATCCAGCCCCTTATTACCATGCTGCAAATATCGCGGTGCATGCTTCGCGGAGTGAATCCCTTTCCAATTTCCTCATCGAGGCCCAAGCCCATGGTCTGCCAGCGGTCGCTTATGGAGCCCAAGGCATTAAGGAGTGCTTTATCCCAAATGACACCGGTATGGCACTGCCTTTTGGTGATGAGTCCGGCTTCCGCAACGCGATCGGGCACTTCGCCACCCATGATACTGCCCGTTCGGCCCGGGCCCAGGAATTTGCCCGGACAACCTTTGATCCCAGTCGTCAAGTGCAGGCCTATCTCGACCTTTTCTCCCAGCTTCATCATTCCAAGTCATGACCAGCAAACAGCGCACCGATCTGATCGAACGTTTTATCCGCACCCACAAATACGCCGATCTGCGCATTCTGGCCACGCGGTTCGATAGTTCGCTATCCACCGTGCGCCGGGCGCTGGACCAACTTGAGGCCAAGGGAGTCGTGAGGCGCCACCATGGTGGCGCCTCACTGGTTGAAACCGATGTCGTGGCCCAAGAATACGATTTTATCGCCCGTAATCTGCGCTTTCCCGATGAGAAATTCGCGATCGCGAGTCTGGTAGCCAAGGAGGTGCACCCAGGCATGACCGTGATCTTGGACGGCGGTAGCACGAGCTACGCAGTCGCTCGTCTGCTCGTGGACAAGCGCCTGCAGGTGATCACCAATTCCCTGCCGGTCGCCAGTCTGTTCAGTGATGTCGGCAGTGTGGAAACGATCGTGACCGGTGGCACCATCTACAATCGTCTTGGTGTCGCGCTGGGGCCGATGTGCGAAGAAGCCTTTGGCCAAGTGCACGCCGATCTCGCCGTGTTGGGCGGGGCCGGCATCACCGAAAGCGGCATCTGGAATCACAATGCACTGATTGTTGCCGCACAACGCAAGATGATCGCCGCCGCCGAGCGCAGTGTGTTTGCTTTGGATAACTCAAAATTCGGCCGCAAAGCGCTGAATCTCACTACTCCGTTTGATCCGCGCTTTACCATTGTCACCAACACCCAACCCCCGCCGGCGGTGACCAAGGCCATCCGGGATGCGAAGTCCCGATTGGTGCTCACCAAGAAGTAGCCGGACTGCTCCTGACAACCCTATGTCAGGAATCTGGGGGTATCGCTCACGACGGGTTGCATTCCCGCGAACTCCCCTCTTCGTAATTCCGTGGCAACATCGCGTCCTTCAACGTCCCCCGAATGCATCCGCTTGCGCGGCGTGCGCCAAAATAACCTCAAGGGGTTTGATCTCGATATCCCACTCGGGCGTTACATCGCCGTGACCGGACTGAGTGGCGCCGGCAAGTCGTCGCTCGTCTTCGATACCCTCCACGCCGAGGGTCAGCGCCGCTACGTGGAGACGTTCAGCGCCTACACCCGGCAGTTCCTGGATCTGCTCGACAAACCCAAGGTCGATTCGATCGAAAACATCCGGCCATCGATCGCGATTCAGCAAACCAACACGGTAAAAACTTCGCGCTCCACCGTTGGCACAATGACCGAGTTGACCGATTTCTTTAAAGTCTGGTTCAGCCATGTCGCCACTTGCTTCGATCCAGCCACGGGCGAACCGGTCGAAGATGACAACCCCGCCAGCATCTGGCGAAAAACTCTGGCCCGTTGTTCCGACCAAACCTTGCTCATCGGTTTTCAGGTCACCCGGCCGGCCAAGTTAAAGTGGCCCGAGATATTCGGAAATCTGAAGCAGCAGGGCTATGTGCGGATTTTGGCCGGTGATGAGATCCACAAACTGGACGACCTGCTGACGCAAACTCCGGCAAAATTTCCGGATACGTTTCACGTCGTCCAAGACCGGGTTGCCATCACCCCCAACAATAAGCCCCGCTTTCTGGAAGCGACCGAAACCGCCCTGCATTTTGGGCAGGATCAGGTTTACCTCTTTCTTCACGACCAATCCACCAAGGGGAAACCAGCCTTCCCGGAGGCCGGACATTTCTCCCGGGGTTTGCATTCGCCGAAAACCGGTCGGTCTTTCCGGTCCGCCACCCCGGCATTGTTTTCGTTCAACTCACCTCTGGGGGCTTGTCCACGCTGTCGCGGGTTTGGACGTGTCATCGAAATCGACTACCGCCTCGCCCTCCCCGACCAATCCCTTTCCATCGCAGACGGCGTCATCAAATGTTGGGAAAGTGATATCTACGGTGAATCCAAGAAAGACCTGCTGATCTTCACGAAGAAAAAAAAGATTCCAACCAACGTTCCCTTTGCCTCCCTGACTCCTGAACAGCGCGATTTCGTGATCAATGGGGAGCCGGGTTACGGTGAAGCCAATGGCAAGACTTGGCCAAAATACTGGTATGGGGTGAAGGGGTTCTTCGACTGGCTCGAGAAGAATACCTACAAGATGCACGTGCGCGTTTTCCTCTCGCGCTACCGCACCTATAACCAATGCCCCGATTGCCAAGGCCTGCGGCTACAACCCGAGTCGCTGTGCTGGCAGTGGCAGGGCAATACCCTGCCGGCTTTGTATCAGCTACCGGTCAGTGAGCTACTCGCGCGGTTGAGCCATACCATCGCCAATCCTTCTGATCCACAGGGCACCATTGCATACGATGCAATCCAGACACGGCTGCGTTACCTCGTGCAGGTGGGTCTGGGCTATCTCACGCTCGATCGCACTTCCCGAACTCTCTCGGGCGGCGAAGTCCAACGCGTCAATTTGACGAGTTGTCTGGGCACGTCGTTGGTCGACACCCTCTTCGTCCTTGATGAGCCAAGCGTGGGACTGCACCCTCGGGATATCGACCGTCTGATCAGTATTATCCGCACACTCACCGATGCCGGTAATACCGTCGTGGTCGTGGAACACGATGAGGCCATGATTCGCGCGGCAGACCATGTCATCGAAGTCGGGCCCGAACCCGGCGGAAAAGGCGGGCACATCGTGTTCACTGGCGCGCTGCATGGCTTGTTACGGGAGAAGACCAGCATTACCGGCGACTACTTATCCGGCCGTGAAACGATCGGGAATCCAGCGCAACGCCGCGCCGTTCCAGCCAAGCATCCCCGACTGCATTTTCGCAATGTCACCAAACACAACATTCGGCAACTTAGCTTGGGACTGCCATTGCACCGGTTGGTCTGCCTAAGCGGTGTATCCGGCTCCGGCAAATCGACCCTGCTCGACAATGTGATTTATCAAGGGTTGCTAGCGCAACGTAACCAAATCACGGAGGATGTAGCCACGATCGATGACATCATGGCGGATGCGGAGTTCACCGATATCGTGCTAGTCGATCAGTCACCGCTGTCCCGCACTCCGCGTTCCAATCCGGCTCTCTACTCGGAGGCGTGGGATGATATCCGCGCACTCTACGCCGCCTCCCCGGCCGCTGCGGCCGCCGGTTTCAACACCTCGAGTTTCTCCTTCAACAGCGGTGAGGGTCGTTGTGATCATTGCCAGGGATTGGGTTATGAACGAGTCGAGATGCAGTTTCTCTCTGACGTTTTTGTGCCCTGTCCGGTTTGCGAGGGCCGTCGTTTCAAGACTGAAGTCCTTGCCATCACTTGGCAGGACAAGAGTGTCGCCGATCTATTGGAAACCAGCATCAGCGATGCTCTGCCCCTGTTCACCGAACAACCCGGCATCCAACGAAAGCTGCGCTCGCTTGAATCCGTCGGATTGGGCTACCTCACCTTGGGCCAGCCGCTCAACACCCTCTCGGGTGGAGAATCCCAACGCCTGAAGCTCGTGCGTTATCTCGGCGATTTTGGCGAATCGGCCGACCAGACTCAAGGCGCCCTCCTTTTGTTGGATGAGCCGACCACCGGACTCCATCGCCATGATGTCAAACGACTGCTGAGTGTGCTGCAGGCTTTGGTCGATCGCGGACACAGCGTCGTCGTGATTGAACACAATTTGGATGTATTGAAGACCGCCGATTGGATTATAGAAATCGGACCGGAAGCAGGCGCGGAGGGTGGTCGTATCGTCGCGGAGGGTCCGCCGGAAACCATTCTGAAGTTCACGACAGCAACGACGCCGTTTCTATCGGCCAGCATGGAGGAAAATGCCGGGCTCTCTGATCTGGCGATAGCGGCTGAGGATTCGGCCGTCTATGAGTCAACTATACCCCGGCAATCGGTGCTGACGATTACCGGCGCGAGGGAAAACAATCTAAAGAATCTCTCGCTGAGTATTCCGCATCACGAGTTGTCCGTCGTCACTGGCGTTTCTGGTTCTGGTAAATCCACCCTCGCCTTCGATATCGTCTTTGCCGAGGGCCAGCGGCGATTCATGGAATCCATGACGCCCTACGCGCGGCAATTTGTCGAGCAACTGCCCCGCCCCGCCATCGATCAGCTGACCGGCATTCCGCCCACGGTAGCCATCGAACAACGCGTCACCCGCGGTTCGCGGAAATCCACTGTCGCGACCATTACGGAGGTCGCCCAATACCTGCGCTTGCTCTACGCGCGGCTCGGCGTGCAACACCACCCCGATACGGATCGGGCGGTCGAACCGCTTTCCCCCGGCCAGTTGCGCAACTTGCTCAAACGCGTTTTGGCCTCCGCTCCGGCCCGCCGGGCCAAGCATCTCTACCTGTGCGCGCCGTTGATCCGTGGACGCAAGGGTCACCATCAGCCCATCGCCACCTGGATCGCCAAACAGGGTTACGAGCTGATGCGAGCCGATGGCCAGTTGTTGGCCGTGGATGCATTCACCAAGCTCGATCGTTACCGGGAGCACGACATTGAGGTCGTGGTGGCGGATCTGAAAGAGCACGCGAAACCCGACGAGGCACTCGCTACCGCCCTGCGCATCGGCAAAGGCGCTTGTTTCCTGCTCACTCCACAGGGCAGTGTGCTGTCCTGGTTTTCCACCACCCGCACCGACATTGACTCGGGTGAATCCTTTCCGGAACTGGATCCCAAACATTTTTCGTTCAACTCCCCCCGCGGTTGGTGTCCGAGTTGCCGCGGCCACGGCCGGATCTTGCCTTGGATGTTGCAGCCGGCGGATGATCAAGACGATCCGCTCGCGCGTTTGCGGGAGTTCGGGGTTGAGGCAATCGAGGATGTGGCGGACGAAGGCACCCCCTGCCCGGAATGCCATGGCACCAGACTCAACCGAATCGTGCGGGCGGTGAAGCTACCGATGCGCGGCAAGCGGTCCTCGCTTTCACTGCCGGCTTTGCTGGAGAGCACCTCATCGGAATTGCTGGATCATTTGCGACACCTCGCCCTCAACCAACGTGGCAAATTGATCACCCAAGACATCCTGCCGCAAATCGAGGAACGGTTGAAATTCCTAGATCATGTCGGCCTGGGTTACCTCTCACTTGATCGCCCCACCGAGACCTTGTCCGGCGGTGAAGCCCAACGCATCCGACTAGCCGCCCAACTGGGTTCCAACCTCTCCGGTGTGCTCTATGTGCTGGATGAACCGAGCATCGGTTTACACGCCCGGGACAATGACCGGCTGATCGACACCCTGCAATCGCTGCGGGAGAAAGGGAATACGCTTCTGGTGGTCGAACACGATGACGAGTTGATGGAACGCGCTGACGGCATCATCGACCTCGGACCGGGCGCCGGCGTGCATGGCGGTGAGCTGCTCTTCGCGGGCACCCCAGCGGAAATTAAACGCAGCGCGAAGTCCCTCACCGGTTTGTTTCTCAAACAAGGCATCCGGCATCCGTTGCGCGGAGCCTATCGCCCGCTGCCCGCCCAACCTAAACGCCCCGCCAAACCGTCACTCTGGCTGGAACTGAAATCAGCATCGTTCCGCAATCTCAAACAGATCACCCTCAGGCTACCATTGGGCCGACTCATCATGGTGGCCGGTCCCAGCGGCGCGGGTAAGTCCACCCTGTTTCGTGATGTGCTGCATCCCGCCGTCACCCATGCGATCAAATCCGGTCAAGCGCGCCTGACCGGCAAAGCCTTCGTGAAGGTCACCGGGTTCGCGGCGGAATCCGCCAAATCGATCGCCCCTTTTGCTGAATTAAATGGCGCCCATGAATTCAAATCCGTGATCGAGGTGGATCAGGCGCCCATCGGCAAAACCCCGCGTTCCACTCCCGCGACCTATCTGGGCATTTTCGATCTCATCCGTCAGTTCTTCGCTTCACTGCCGGACGCCAAGATCCGCGGATACACAGCTTCACGTTTCTCTTTCAACACCGCGGGTGGACGTTGCGAACCTTGTAAGGGTGGCGGACGCATCAAGCTGGAGATGGCGTTCATGCCGAACACCTACCTGCCATGTGATGATTGCCGCGGATCGCGCTATGCCCCCGAGCTCAAGGACATTACTTGGAAGGGAAAAAATATTGGGGAGGTGCTGCAACTCACTTTCGAGGAGGCCCTCGCTTTCTTCGATTTTCATTCCCAGCTCTCCCAGGTTTGCCAGCTCATGGTCGATTGCGGATTGGGCTATCTCACCCTCGGTCAAAGCTCACCTTCACTCTCCGGTGGCGAAGCCCAGCGCTTGAAACTGGTGACTGAGCTCGCCCATGGCTTGGCGACTTACACCGAACGTTCCCGTGGCATCCAACGGCAGAACCTCTATCTGCTGGAGGAGCCCAGCATCGGGTTGCACCTGAGTGACTGCGAAAAACTCATTGGCGTATTGCACTCCCTCGTCGAACAGGGCCACACCGTCGTCGTGATCGAACACCACTTGGATTTGTTGGCCGAGGCCGACTATATCGTGGAACTCGGCCCGGAGGGTGGCCCCAAGGGTGGCTGCTTGATCTATCAGGGCGAACTCGCGGGTCTGCTCAAGTGCAAGGCCAGCCCCACCGCGCCTTACCTGAAGTCAAAGTTCAAGACCTGATGCGCACTAACTTTTCAGTGCCTTGTTCACCGCCTCGACTATCACTTCGGATTTCAAGGGCTTAAGCAGGCAATCACTCAAACCGGCCAGGGCCACACTGCGGGAGATCAATTCCGGGTTCATATAGCCTGTGACCAGAATGCGTCGGGTCCCGGGAAACAACGTGCTCATACGGCTCAGGAAATCGAGGCCCAGTTCCCCCGGCATGAGGTGATCGCACACCACCACATCGTATTTTCGCGAGGCCATCATCAATTCCGCTTCACTGGCCGAGGTGGCCGTTTCCACATCAAATACGTTTCCAACCTCAGGCTGAAGGCATCGAGCATCGCGCGCTCATCATCCACCAGCAATACCACCGGGCGATGCTCGGTTGGTTGATTGCCTTCACTCATGTCGTGAAGAATTAGGCGCTGGCCATTGCGACACTGACATCATGCATCTTGGCGGCATCCCGCACTACCTTGAGCAACTCAGCCATCGAGACCGGTTTCAACAGGTAGCGGAACAAAGCCGCTTCATTGACACTGCGTAGCAAAATCTCCGGCTTCATGTAGCCGGTAACGAGAATGCGCTGCATGTGTGGGTATTCCTCCCGCGCGCGCACCAGAAAGCTCATGCCATTGCCGCCCGGCATCAGGTGATCCGCCACCACCACCTTGAATGTCTTCTTGTGCAGGATGAATTCGGCCTCACGCACGTTGTTGGCCGTCGTCACTTCAAACTGGGTGCCCAATGCTGCACTAAAAACGTCCAGAAGCGGCTGTTCATCGTCGATCAACAGCTCACCACCGAATTGCTTAACAATCGTAGCAATTCCGGCTACACCATCTTTCATATTGCGGCGGCCAACGGCCATCTCGCCCAACTCCCCGCCGGGCTGATCTCCCCTCAGACCATCCTGAGCAAGACCGACCTCGGTAATACCTTGCTCCACGAAGCGGCTGAATCCGGCGCTTTGGATCAGATGCCAACGGATTATCTCACGGCGGAGAATCTGCTGACCAAAAATATCAGTGGCGAAACCGTATTTCATGTCGCCGCGCTCAACGGCAACTTTGCCCAAATACCACCTGCACTGATATCCTCCGCAGCGCTCATGGAGAAGACCAATTCTGGTGACACGGTTTTCCATGCCGCCGCAATTGCCAGTCAACTGGGGCAAATCCCGGCAAAATTCCTGACCCATGACCACCTCGTCGTCGCCAGCAAATCCGGCTTCACCGTCATCCACGCCGCGGCTGAAACCGGCCAGCTCAACAAGATCCCCAAGGCCGAGATAAATCGCGAGCTGCTGCTCACCCGCAACGATAACGGTGACACCCCCCTCCATGCCGCCGCTTATGAGGGTCACTTGGACCAGATCCCTGCCACGCTCATCACGGCGGATTTACTTTCCGTAAAGAATTACGAAGGAGTCAGCGTCGGGCGTCTTGCCATCGAACGCGGTTTTGTGGAGCAATTGCCTGTTTCGCTGCAGCCAAAACGCCCCGGCGTAATCGGTAAATTCCTGCAAAAGTCAGGCTTTTCGCGCGCACCCTTCGGTTAAGCGAAGCCGTTGTATTGGCTGGTTCCGCCGGTTGGTCGGCGGCGAGTTATCTGCGCGATGTCACACTTTGCGCTTTTCGCCATCGGGCGGGTGGCTTTCACTGGTCGTTCAATTTACAAAATGAACACCACCATCACCGCTATCACTGCACGTGAAATTATCGACTCCCGGGGCAATCCCACGGTTGAAGTTGATGTCAGACTCGCCGACGGCACCCTTGGCCGCGCCGCGGTCCCATCCGGGGCCAGCACGGGAGAACATGAGGCCATCGAATTGCGTGACGGCGACAAGCAGCGCTACGTTGGCAAAGGCACGCTGAAGGCCGTGGGCAACGTCAAGAGTCTCATCGCTCCTGCCCTCGTCGGTTGGGATGCCTGCGACCAAGTCGGCATTGATAACGCCATGATCAAGCTCGATGGCACCAAGACCAAGGCCAAGCTCGGCGCCAACGCCATCCTCGGTGTTTCCCTCGCCACCGCCCACGCCGCCGCCGCTTCCGTCAATCTGCCCCTCTACAAATACATCGGCGGTCCCAACGCCAAGGTCCTTCCGGTCCCCATGATGAACATCATGAACGGTGGAGCCCACTCGGATGCTCCCATCGATTTCCAGGAGTTCATGATTCGTCCGGTCAACTTCGACACATTCTCCCAAGCCCTGCAGGCCGGTTGCGAAGTGTTCCACTCCCTTAAAAAGGTGCTCAAGTCCAAGGGCCTCCAAACCGCCGTAGGTGACGAAGGCGGCTTCGCCCCCAACTTGGCCTCCACCACCGATGCCCTCGATGCCATCGCCGAGGCCGTCAAGGCCGCCGGTTACAAGCTCGGCAAAGACATCATGCTCGCCCTTGATGTCGCCGCCTCGGAATTCTACGACGCCAAGAGCAAGAAATACGTCTTCAAGAAGAGCACCGGCCAGAAGTTCTCCGGTGATGAATTCGTCGCCTACTACAAGGAGCTCGTCGCCAAGTATCCGATCGACTCCATCGAGGACGGTTGCGCCGAAAACGATTGGGCCACGTGGAAGAAACTCACGGAAGCTCTGGGCGATCAGATCCAGCTCGTCGGCGACGATCTCTTTGTCACCAACACCGAGTTCCTCCAAAAAGGTATCGCCACCGGCACGGCCAACTCGATCCTCGTCAAGGTCAACCAAATCGGCTCCCTGACCGAGACCCTCGACGCCATCGAACTCGCCCATAAGAATAAGTATACCGCCGTCATCTCGCACCGCTCCGGCGAAACCGAGGACGTGACCATCGCCGACATCGCCGTGGCCACCAACGCGGGCCAGATCAAGACCGGTTCCGCCTCACGCACTGACCGCGTGGCCAAATACAACCAACTCCTCCGTATCGAGGAAGAACTTGGTTCCACCGCGATCTACGCCGGTCGCCGGTAAAGCCCGGGCATTCTCCCCTAGGTTAAAGCCGATCCTTAACCAGATCGGCTTTTTTTGCGCACACCGGCCTCGACCTGCGGTCAGATAAAACTAATCCTATGTTTATGCGTATCACGGCCATCACCTCCCTCTTCCTCGCCGCCACCTGCCTTCTCGGGGCAGCCGAAACCAAGGAAACTGCTGAAGATAAATCTGAGGCAAAACCAGCTGAGGCTCCTGCCGCAGACAGTGCCGCGCCTGCCGAATCGACCGCCACAGCAGAGGTCGACCCGGTGTTGCTAATGCCGGAATACCAGGTCAGCAGCAGCCGGATTTCGGAACTCGATATCCAAATCAAGAAATTGGACAAGACCATCGCACGGGCGAAGAAAAAGCTGAAACCCAGTGAACTGGACGAAACGCTCAACGGCGATGATACGCCCAAAGCCATGTTGATCTTTGGTGGCAAGACCGCCAGTCAACGCAAGAGTGTCGCGGCTGAGCGGGTCAACCTGATGGAGACGGAACGCGATATTCTCGAGGCCATGAAGCACGTGCGCACAAAGAAGGAAGAAGAGGATCTGAAGACCCAGCTCAACGCCTTCAAGACCATGCGTCGTGAACTCGACGAAACCCTGCGCTAAGTCCCGTCTACTATTCGACCCTGAGGATATAGCCGCGCAGATACTCGCTTTCAGCCATGGTCACCAATACCGGATGATCCGCCGGTTGGTGACAAAATTCCTCCACGTGCACGCGGCGTTTTGCATCCGCCGCCGCCGCCGCAATGACTCCGCGCAGATCCGCATCCTGCATATGATGGGAGCAGGTGTAGGTCGCCAGCACCCCGCCCGGCACCAAGCGTTGCATCGCGCGCAAATTGATTTCCTTGTAGCCGCGCAACGCTCCCTCCAAAGCACTCTTTGACTTCGCAAAGGGTGGCGGATCGAGCACGATCACATCCCAGAGCGCTTCCTTCGTCCGCACCGGAGAATTGAACCAGTCAAAGACATTGGCTGATTCGAATCGCGCGGCGACCTCGTTACGCGCCGCATTCTTGCTCGCTTGCGAGATGGCGTCATTCGCGCTGTCGAGCCCCAACACCTCCGTAGCGCCGCTCCGGGCCGCGTGCAGTGCAAAAGAACCCTGGTTGCAAAAGGCATCGAGCATCCGTTTGCCCCGGCAGTATTTCGCCACCACCGCGTGCTGTTGGCGCTGATCCAGGTAAAATCCGGTTTTCTGCCCGTGCTGGAGATCGAGCCAATAATCCATGCCATCGATCGTGGCCCAGCGCGGCTCCCAATCCTGACCCGAGCGGGTATGCACTTCCGCCATCAAACCCTCCAGACGGCGCAAGTTGGAATCATTGCGAAAAATCACTTCTTTGGCTCCGGTCAATTCGGCCAACAGATCGCCGATCTTTGTGCTGTGAAAATCCATCGCAAGGGTCTGGATCTGCACGACAATCGTATCGCCAAATTGGTCGGCCACCACTCCCGGCAGTTCATCCGATTCCGACCATACTAATCTTTGATACGCCAATGCTGGCTCGCCTGCAACCGTCTGACGGCGTGCGACCGAGCGGTGTAAAGCCGCACGTAAATACGCTTCATCCAGTTCCAGCCGCTCCCGACTCAACCGGCGCCAGATGATCTGCGATTTCGAATTGTAGATGCCACTGCCCAAAAAACGGCCCGCCCGGTCACGGCACTCAACCACCCGACCGTCGTGTTCCGTGCCCAGGAGTGCCTCCACTTCATTGGCGAACACCCACGGGTGACCGGTCAGGATGCGCGCTTTGGCGTTGGCTTTGAGTTTGAGCGTATCGGACATGGAAGCATCATTCCGGCTTTCGGTCCGCAGAGAAGCCAAAACTCCGGGCTTTCCCTCTGGCGCCAATCATGATGAGTTCATCCTTTCCGCCATGTCACCCGCTCAAGAAATCGCCCGCCGTCGCACCTTCGCGATCATCTCGCATCCCGATGCGGGCAAGACCACGTTGACCGAGAAGTTCCTGCTTTATGGCAATGCCATTCACCTCGCCGGCGCGGTCAAGGATCGCAAAAACGCCCGCGCGACCGCTTCGGACTGGATGGAAATTGAGAAGCAACGCGGCATTTCCATTTCATCCACCGTCCTGCAGTTCGACTATGCGGGTTGCGCGGTCAACCTGCTCGATACTCCCGGTCACAAGGATTTTTCCGAGGACACCTACCGGGTGCTCACCGCGGTTGATGCGGCCTTGATGGTCATCGATACAGCCAAGGGCGTGGAGGCACAGACCCGCAAGTTGTTTGAGGTCTGCCGACGTCGGGGCGTGCCGATCTTCACCTTCATGAACAAGTGCGATCGGCCGACGCGCAATCCGATCGAACTCCTTGACGAGTTGGAAACCGTGCTCGGATTGCAGGCTTCACCGGTCATCTGGCCGCTCGGCAATGGACCGGATTTCAAAGGCGTCTTTGATCGTCGCAGCAAGCAGGTCCACCTTTTCGAACGCGTGCCCAGCGGCGCCTTCCAAGCGCCCGTCAAGGTCTCCTCAATTGAGGATGCCACCGTGCGCGAAAAGTTGGAGGACTACACCTTCAACGAGGTCACCGAACAACTGGCGATGCTCGATGGCGCCGGCCATCCTTTTGATCTCAAGGCGGTGCAGGCCGGTCAGCAGACCCCCGTCTATTTTGGTTCGGCCATCAATAATTTCGGGATTCAGCTTTTGCTGAATGGATTCCTCAAGGATTCCGTGCCGCCCGCCCCTCGCCAATCGGTTAGCGTAACGGTCCCGGGGTTACCCGGTCCCACCGAGGCCCGCGAAATTCCGGTCACGCACGAAAAATTCTCCGGCTTTGTCTTCAAGATCCAGGCCAACATGGATCCCAAGCACCGCGACCGGATTGCCTTCATCCGCGTTTGCTCGGGCAAATTCACCCGCGACATGACGGTTATTCATCAGCGCACCGGCAAGACCGTGCGGCTGTCATCCTCCCACAAGCTATTTGGTCAGGATCGTGAGACAGTGGACGAAGCCTGGCCGGGCGACGTTATCGGTTTGGTCGGTCACAGTGAATTCGGTATCGGTGACACCCTGACGGAGGATCGCAGTATCTGCTATGACGAGATTCCTCGTTTCGCCTCGGAAGTTTTTGCGTATATCTCCAATCCTATCCCGGCGGATTCCAAGAAATACCGCGCCGGATTGGAGCAGCTTTTGCAGGAAGGTGTCGTGCAATCCTTCACCGCCCGCAATGCCCCTCCCGGCGCCACCTTGCTTGCGGCCGTCGGCGTCCTCCAATTCGAGGTCGTCCAGCATCGGCTCAAGGGTGAATACAAGGCGGAGTCGCGCCTCGTGCCCGCACCATGGACCTTGTTGCGCTGGTTGGAACCCCACCCGGCCTTGGATGATCTTTCGTCCATCATTGTCGCCAGTGGCGTCAGCTTCGGTAGTGATAAATTCGACCATCCGGTCGTCCTTTTCCCTAACGAATGGTCCATGAGCTATTTTGCGGAAAAGAATCCGGAATTAAAGATGCACGAGCAGCCGCTGGAGCAGATGCAGGGCAAATAATCCCGGCTTATTTGGTATCGGGATACCTGCTATTCGAAGGTAGAATCTGCTTTTCGCTCGCACCGTTGTTAAATCTCTACTGGCTCGGTCCAATGAATTTTATGCGCCGCGGTTTCGTCGCAATCGTATTACTGCTCACCACCGGGCTTACCCAAGCCATCTTGGCTGCGGATGACGTCTATAAGGGCGCCATCATCATCGATGCAGCTTCGGGTCAGGTCATCTTCGAGGACAACGCCGACATCGTCAGTCCCCCGGCCAGCATCACCAAATTGATGACCTTTCTCGTCGTGCAGGACCGCATCGATAGTGGAGCCATCACGCTCGAGACTCAGGTTCCAGTGAGCGCCGCCAGTTCCAAGATCGGCGGCACCCAGGTTTGGTTGAAACAAGGCGAATCATTTACCGTGGAGGAGATGCTCTATGCCCTGATGATTCAGTCGGCCAACGATTGTGCCCATGCCCTTGCGGTCGCGATCGCCGGGAGCCCGGATGCCTTTGTCGAGCTCATGAACGCGAAAGCCAAGGAACTGGGCATGACCCATACGACCTTTCGCAGTCCCCATGGTCTGCCGCCGTCGAACCGAAAGATCGCCGACGGGGATCTCACCTCCCCCCGCGACTTGGCGACCATCAGCCGTTACCTGCTGCAGCACACGCATGTGCTCGACTATACGTCGGTCAAGGAACGCGCTTTTCGCGATGGGCAGACGAATGGCCGCATTGAAATGCGGAATCACAATCACCTCCTCGGTAATGTTGAAGGGGTGGACGGTCTGAAGACCGGCTTTACCAATGGCGCCGGCTTCTGTCTGGCCGCCACTGCGCGCCGAAATGGTCGTCGGATTATCGCCGTAATCATGGGTTCTCCCTCCGCCAAGGTCCGCGATTTGAAAATGGCCGAACTTTTACAGCGCGGATTTGCCAATCTCCCACCGAGCGCATCTCCTTTGTCCGTGGCACCGCTACCCGCCACCGCTCCGACGGAACCGACCATGGTCAATCCCGTGACTCCAGCCAAGCCAGCGGCGGACGACTCACCGGTCATCAAGTTCACGATCCCCAAGAGATAATTGGGATCTGTGGGATTTAGCCGTGCACGGCGCCCGGTTGCACCATCCACATGGTTAGGCCCAGCAGGATAAAAATCACCCCGAGCAATCCGGCTTCCCATTTCTCAAAATAGCCAAGCTTGAGTTTTTCAAAGCCCACCAGTGTGAGCCACGTAAAGACGGCCATGCCGGCCAAGGTCGCGATCGCCAAGATCACACTGAGGACCACAAAACCGGTCCAACCAAATTGGACCGCCGACAGATAAACCGGCAGGAATCCCTCACAAGGAGACAGCGTCAGCATGAGGAACAAACCGCTGATTGCCGTCCAGTCTCCCGCCGAAACCGAGGCCAACCGGCTGTCCTTGAGTTCCTTCTCCCAGTGACTGTCGTCCCCGGCTTCCTCCCCGCAATGTTCATCGGCGTGATGATGACTGCCCGGGATCGAATGGTGACAGATGCCACCGCCTCGGAATTGGCGCCAAAGATAGTATCCACCGATCATCACCAGCACACCACCGGCGATCGGAGCAAATGCGTGGCCGATTTCCTCGTCCAATTGGAAACCCAGCCAGGCGATCAACAGCCCAAGCAGAGTTGTGAGCGCAACATGCCCCAGACCCGCAAACAGGGCCACGGCCATCGTGCGCCCGCGAGTCCACCCACGGGCTCGTGAAACCAAGACAAAAGGCAGCCAGTGCGTCGGAATCGCGGCATGGAAAAAGGCCACGGTGAAACCGGTTGCGGCAATGGTCGTTAAGAGGGTGAAATTCATGCAATGCGTGGGCGGACCACCATTTTCCTCGAAAAATGGTCCTTCACGTAGCCGCACTGTAGCAAAGTCGTCAATCCCCCCGGATTACTTCCCGTCGCCATGGGGTGTATGCCGGCTTCTTTCCACTCACGGGACCGGGAAATAGGTTTTTCAATCCCGGCCAACTCTGTTTCCTTCCTTGTGCCATGCCAGTCGATCATCACTCCGTCCGCCGCTACCTGTTGGGCTTGCAAGCCGACATCTGTGCCGCCTTGGGCACCGAGGATGGAGCAGCCGAGTTTGGCTTTGACGAATGGACGCGGCCTGAAGGTGGTGGCGGTCTCTCCCGTATTCTGAAAACAGGGGCCGTATTCGAAAAAGCCGGGGTCGCTTTTTCCCATGTCCATGGCACCAAGCTGCCGCCATCGGCAACCGCCCATCGCCCGGAACTAGCCGGAAAAAAATGGGAGGCCATGGGGGTCTCGTTGGTCATCCATCCGCACAATCCTTACGTGCCGACCAGTCATGCCAATGTGCGTTGCTTCATCGCGGATGCGGAAAGCGCCAATCCCATTTGGTGGTTTGGCGGCGGTTTTGATCTCACGCCTTATTATGGTTTCACCGACGACTGCGTGCATTGGCACCGCACTGCCCATGATGCCGTAGCGCCTTTTGGCAAGGAGATCTACCCCCGCTTCAAAAAATGGTGCGACGAGTATTTCTTCTTAAAACATCGCAACGAACCACGTGGCATTGGCGGTCTGTTCTTCGATGACTTTAATGAACTGGGTTTCGAGCAGTCCTTCGCCCTCATGCAGGCTGTGGGCAACGCCTTCGTGCCGGCCTATCAACCCATCGTGGCCCAACGAAAGGCCACGCCCTTTGGTGAAGCCGAACGCAATTTTCAGCTCTACCGCCGCGGGCGCTACGTGGAGTTCAATTTGGTCTGGGATCGGGGCACCCTGTTTGGCCTGCAAAGTGGCGGCCGCACCGAATCCATTTTGATGAGCCTGCCTCCCCTGGTCAGTTGGGATTACGGTTGGACGCCCACGCCCGGCAGCCCCGAGGCCGACCTCTACGACACCTTTCTGCAACCCCGCGACTGGCTGAACCACGCTTCATGAATTCCCGCGAACGTTTCCTTCAGGCTTGTGCCTGTAAACCCCTCGACCGGCCGCCGATCTGGATCATGCGTCAGGCCGGCCGTTACCTGCCGGAATATCGCGAACTCAAAGCCAAGTCGTCTTTTCTGCACATGGTGCAGACCCCGGAGCTGGCCACGGAGGTCACACTGCAGCCCTTGCGCCGGTTCAATCTCGATGCCGCGATTTTGTTTTCCGATATCCTCGTGATCCCGGAAGCGCTTGGTCAGGGTTATCACTTCCGCGACGAAGGCGGTATCGCGATGGATTATCGCTTGGAAACTAGAGCCCAAATCGACGCGTTGGCTCCGGCCGACGCCGTGCTGGAAAAGTTGAGCTATGTATCCTCCGCCTTGGGTCTGTTGAAAAAAGAACTCGCCGGGAGCAAGGCCCTGCTCGGATTCGGCGGCTCGCCGTGGACACTCGCCACCTACATGCTTGAGGGAGGCAGTTCGTCGGATTTTGCCCGCAGCAAGGAGCTATTCTACACCGACCGGCCCACCTTTGACGCATTGTTGGAAAAGCTAACCGACGCCCTGATCACATATTTCAAAATGCAGATCGAGGCCGGGGCCGATGCGATCCAGATTTTTGATTCTTGGGGCGGCATCATTGCCGGACCGGATTACGGCGCCGCTTCATTGCAATGGATCAAACGGGTGATCGCCGCCCTGCCCGTTGATTTCCCCATCATCATTTACGCCATGGGCACCTCGCCCCACTTGACTGACCAGGCGTTTACCGGAGCCCGGGTCCTGAGTATCGACTGGACCAGTGACCTTTCAGTCGTCCGGCAAACCCTCCCGGGTAACGTCGCCGTCCAAGGCAACCTCGATCCGGTGCTGATGAACACATCACCCGCCATCGTCCAACGTGAGTCTACCCGCCTGCTCGAATCCATGCGTGGCACCCAAGGTCACATTTTCAATCTGGGTCACGGCATCATGCCACAGGCCAAGTTGGAATGCGTGCAGACGCTCGTCGATACCGTCACCACGTGGAAGTAGGCTCCCATAAATCAATCGCTATATTGGGGGCCGGCATCACGGGCTTGACCGCCGCCCACCGGCTGGTGGCCGTGGGGCATCGGGTGCGGATATTCGAAAAAGCAGATCACGCCGGCGGGGTTATTCGCACGGAACAAACCGACGGCTGGTTGAGTGAATCAGGGCCCAATTCACTGCTATCGGGTGATGCCAATCTGACCGCGTTGCTCAGAGAATTAAATCTGCAAGACGAGGTGGTTGAAGCAAATCCCGCTGCGGCCAAACGGTATATTGTCCGCGATGGAAAACCGGTGGTCGCCCCGCTCACACCGCCTCAACTCTTCCGTTCGCCGCTATTTTCGTTCGGGGGTAAATGTCGCATCTTCGCTGAACTTTTTAAACGGCCGCGGCGGCGAAATCTGGATCTTAGTCTCGCAAATTTTACCCGTGATCATTTCGGCCAAGAGTTGGTCGACTATGGTCTCAATCCCTTTGTCAGTGGCGTCTATGCGGGCGATCCCGCCAAGCTCTCCGCCCGTTACGCCTTCCCGTCCCTTTGGGAAGCCGAGCAGAGTCACGGCTCGATTTTGCGGGCCCAACTGGCCAAAGCCAAACTGCGCCGTCAAAGTGGCTCGGCCGCGCCCAAGATCATTTCCTTCCGATCTGGACTGGCCACGCTCACTCAGGCCCTGACCCGGCAACTTCCCGCAGATTGCCTGGCCACCAACGCGAGGGTCGAATCCCTGCTACCGGGGCAAAGGTGGAGCGTCATCTGGCACCGCGAGGGCGAGACCCATACCGAAGAATTCGACAGGGTAATCTGCACCTTGCCTCCCGCCGCTGCAGCGCACCTGCGATTTGGCATCTTGGGCGAACGCCCCCTCGCGGTGCTGGCCAACCTGCCCATGGCTTCCGTGTCGTCACTCTATCTAGGGTATAAACGATCACAAGTGACCCATCCGCTGGACGGATTCGGAATGTTAGTGCCAGCCACAGAACGACGTGCCGTGCTCGGGGTGCTTTTTTCATCCACGCTGTTTTCAGATCGGGCCCCCGATGGGCACGTCGCGCTCACGGTAATGGCCGGTGGGACCGGAAGACCTGAGTTAGCCGCACTGGATACGGACGCTTTACTCAAACGCGTGCAACCGGACCTGTCGTCCCTGCTTGGCGTCAGTGGGGAACCGGTGATGGTGCGGCACAGCACCTGGTCGCGCGCCATCCCTCAATACAATCTGGGCCACGAACGCTACCTCGAGGTCATGAGTGCCTGCGAACAGGCGCATCCGGGCCTTCTGATCGGTGGTTCAGCGCGCGATGGGATCGCCCTGCCCGCCTGCATCAGCGCCGGTGAAAAATTGGCTCGGCGCGTGATCGGCCAGTAACCGGGCTTTCCCTTGACTCACCCCAGTGGGGACCTAGCCTTCCGCGCTCTTGTTTCGCATGGCCGAAGACCTTAAAAACACTCTCCTGCTACCCAATACTGATTTCCCCATGCGGGCGAATCTGGTGCAGCGCGAGCCTGCCCGCTTGGCTCACTGGGAAAAGCTGGATTTGTATGCGGCCATTCAGCGCAACCGCGCGAACAGTGAAAAGGTATTCGTGCTGCACGACGGTCCGCCGTTCACCAATGCGGATGTGCATATCGGCACGGCCTTGAACAAGACGCTCAAGGATACCGTCAATCGCTTCAAGGCGATGACCGGATACCGCACTCCCTATGTGCCCGGTTGGGATTGTCATGGCCTACCGATCGAACAGGTCATCAGCAAGGAAGTGCGCGAGCAAAAGTTGGAATTAACCACGGCGGAACTTCGCGCGCGCTGCGATGCGTTTTCGGAGAAGTGGATCGGCATCCAGAAATCCCAATTCAAACGCGTCGGGGTGCTGGCCGACTGGGCCAACGAATACAAGACGAAAGCCCCGGCCTTTGAAGGCGATATCCTGCGCACCTTCGCCGCTTACGTGGAACAGGATCTGGTCTACCGCAGCAAGAAACCGGTCTACTGGTCCATCCCTTTTGAAACGGCACTCGCGGAGGCCGAGATCGAATACAAACCGCACACCAGTCCGGCCATCTGGGTCAAGTTTGCCGTGGCAACCGAACAGGCGACCAAGTTCAACCTGCCGACTGACAAACCTCTGTTTGTGGTTATCTGGACCACGACGCCATGGACCATCCCGGCCAACCTCGCAATTGCGCTGCATCCCCAGGTTGACTACGTCGTGGCTGATCTGGGTGAACAACGGATCATCGTCGCCGAAGCCCTCCTTGGTGCCGTGCTTGCCGCCGCCAAAATCGAAACACCGGCGCAAGTGGTCCAAACGATAAAGGGCGAAGCCCTTGAGCATCTATCCGCCCGGCATCCCTTTATTGATCGCGCCTCACCGGTTGTGCTTGCCGATTACGTCACAACCGAGAGTGGCACCGGTTGTGTGCATACGGCGCCGGGTCACGGTGGTGACGATTATCTGACCGGTCTCAAATACGGTCTCGAAATTTACTGTCCCGTGGCGGACAACGGCTGCTATCTCGACGACGGACAAGTGCCCGCCGATTTGGTCGGACTCACCTGTTTGGAAAGTGTCGAGGATCTCAAAGCCAAGAAGACCTCCCCCGCCAACATTGCAGTCCTGCAAAAATTAGCCGGGGCCGGTGCCCTGCTCGCCAAACAACGCTACGAGCATAGTTACCCGCATTGCTGGCGCTCCAAGACGCCGATCATTTTCCGGGCCGTTGACCAATGGTTTGTCTCCCTCGACAAGGGTGGACATCGCACCATTGCGCTCGCCGAGATCGACAAAATTGCCGCGAACCACGGCTGGATTCCCGCTTGGGGCGAGGCCCGCATCCGTGGCGCCGTGGAATCGCGCCCGGACTGGTGCATCAGTCGCCAGCGCACTTGGGGCGTGCCGATTCCTGCCTTTTACGATCAGGACAAGAAAGCCTACCTCGATGGTTCGGTGGTGCGGGCAATCGCAGACAAAGTCGCCGAACTTGGCAGCAATTGCTGGTATGATCTTTCGGCAAGCGAACTCTTGGCCGGCGTAACCCTGCCCGCAGGTTGGCCCGAGGCTTCCGCCTTCACCTGCGGTCGTGACACTCTCGATGTTTGGATCGACTCCGGTTCCACCCAAGCGGCGGTGCTCAAGCGCGGTCAAGGCAACACTCGTTGGCCGGCCGATCTCTATCTCGAAGGCAGTGACCAACATCGCGGATGGTTCCAATCCTCCCTATGGAACAGTGTCATCGCCAATGGGGCCGCGCCCTACAAGGCCGTGCTGACCCACGGCTTCATCGTCGACAAGGACCGGCAGAAAATTTCCAAGAGCAGCACCTACCAAAAGCCCCAAACATCCGACGCCTATATCTCGCAATATGGCGCGGATGTAATCCGTCTCTGGATCGCATCGCAGGATTTTCGCGACGACATTCCGGTGGACGACGAGATCCTGAAAAACGTGGGCGAAGCCTATCGGCTGATCCGCAATACCTTCCGTTTTCAGCTCTCGAATCTTTTTGATTTCGATGCGGCGAAGCATGCCGTGCCCGTGGCGCAACTGGATGTGCTCGACCAATGGGCGCTGCACCAGACCGCGGTCCTGATCAACGAGTGCACCAAGGCATTTGAGAACTACGAGTTCCACCGTGTCTATCAGCTCTGTAACCACTTCTGCTCGGTCACGCTGTCGGCCACCTATCACGATATTCTGAAGGACCGGCTTTACACCCTCGGAACATCCCATCCCCTGCGCCGCTCTTCCCAGACGGCCATCCATCACATATTCCATTCCCTGGTCCGGGTGCTGGCGCCTATCGTCTGTTTCACCACCGATGAAGCCTGGAGCTACGCGACGACCGGCGGTGAATACACCGAAGGATCGGTGCATCTGCAGGACTGGCCCGTGGCCCCGGCGGAATGGACCAACCCGTCGGTCGAGGCCGATCTCGCCCTGTTGCTCAAAGTGCGCGCCAAGGTGAACGAGCGCATCGAACCGGCCCGCCAAGCCGGCACCCTCGGCAAGGCACTCGATGCGGCCATTACCCTGACTTTCGCCCCGGACCATGCCGCTGCAGCCACCCTGGAAAAGCACCGTGAATTCCTGCCCGAACTGTTCATTGTTTCGGAAGTGTTCCTGAAACCGGCAACTGGCGCTCCATTGGATGCGACCGTTGCCGCCTGCAGTGAGTTGGGCCATGTTCGCTGTCCCCGCTGCTGGCGTTGGGTCCCGTCACTCTCCACCAGCGCGCAGGGTGAATTGTGCCCGCGTTGCATTTCCGCTCTTAGTAACTGATTACCCACTCAACCCCAGACTCCCCATGGCTAAATCAAAAAAGAAAACCCCTGCGAAAAAAAGCTCCGGCAAAACAGCCAAGCCCACCCGCAAACCTACCGCCAAAAAAGCCAACCCAGTCCGCCAGCCCGCCGCCGCCAAAACCAAAGTGAAGCCGGCTCCCGCCAAAACCAAAGTGAAGCCGGCTCCCGCCAAAGCCAAAGCAAAGCCTGCGCCGAAGAAAAAGGTGGTCACCAAACCCGCCCCGAAGACCAAGGCCGTGGCTAATCCCGTCAAAGCCAAGGCGGAAAAGCCGGTGGCCAAACCAGTATCAATTTCCATGGAAAAGACCTCTAAAAAGAACGCCCTGCGCACCAGTATCCTGGCCCGCAAAGCCGCCGCCAAACCCATCGGGTTCAGTCTCGATGAAGTTCGTGCCATCGCCAAAACGGTGAGCACCAAGTCCAGCGAGGACAAACCGACCGCGAAGAGCAAAGCGGCGGCGGCGGCGACCAGCAAAGCCTTGGCCGCGGCCCAGAAGCCCGCCAAGCCGAACCATGTGCAAGCCGCCTCGCTCGCCGACATTCTCGGTTTCAATCCGAACAAACCCAAGCGGAAGTCGGCGCCGACCAACGAAAAGCCGGTCCCCGAAAAATATAAACGCTACTACAAGCTGCTGCTTGACCTGCGCGAGCACCTGAGTGCCGGGATCGAACTGCATTCGGAGGAAACCCTGAAGCGTTCCGCCAAGGACGATGCCGGGGACCTTTCCAGCTATGGCCAGCATATGGCTGATGCCGGCACGGATACCTTTGACCGTGACTTCGCCCTATCGTTGGTATCCTCCGAACAGGAGGCCCTCTCCGAAATCGAATTGGCCATCAAGCGTATCCACGATGGCAACTACGGCATCTGCGAAATTACGGGCAAAGCGATTGCCAAGGATCGTCTCCTGGCGGTGCCTTTCACCCGCTATTCCACCGAGGCGCAAAAACAGATCGAGCGCAACCGTCACCGCACCCGCACCCAAGCCGGCTTGTTCGGTGAGCACGGCGAAGACAGCGGCAAAATGATGGATTCAGAGGACGGCAACGATTAAGCTCTAACCAGCGGCGTTCATAGCCGACCCATGTCCACGCAACCGGAAGTCTCCTCCCCGTCCCAGGCAGCGGAGCCGTCGCGTAGTTTCGGAGCACGCCTCAATGCCTACCGGTTGCTCTGGTTGCTGGCCCTGAGTGTTTTTATCGCGGATCAAATCACCAAGTATTGGATTATCCATCGTCTGCCCTTGGGCAGTTATGGACCGGGCAATTCAATCACCATCATCCCGGATTTCATTTACCTGGTCCATGTCGGCAACACCGGCGCCGCTTGGAGTTTGCTCACGGGCAAGAGCACGCTGCTCGCCATTGTCGCGCTCGGCACACTCGCGGCCATTTTCATGTTTCGACGCACGCTGGGTTTGCGTGACCGACTGGCGCAGATTGCCTTCGGGCTATTGTGCGGCGGCATCGTGGGCAATCTGGTGGATCGCATTCAACACCAGCATGTCGTGGATTTTCTCGATTTCCATTTCGGTTCCTATGCCTACCCCACCTTTAACGTGGCGGATTCAGGCATCTGCGTCGGCGTGGCTCTGTATATGTGGCATTCGTTGCGGACCCAATCGCGGGAATCCGTGGAAAAGTGAGCGGATAGACTCGCCCTGACCGTATTCAACCATTTGCTCGGGCGGTATTGTGACTCCTGCCCCCAAGCTACAACTCGGCAAACCCGTGGTGGTTGCCGTCTCCGCTCCAAATGAAACCCGCTGGGGTTTCACCCAGTTCCCCAGCTTTTCTCCCCTGCCCGATGGACGGATTCTGCTCGTCTATGCCGATGATGAAGACGCCAGTGAAACCCACGGTAGTCCGGCTCCAGGTTTTGTCTCTGCTGACCAAGGTGCAACTTGGGCACCCTTTAAGGATGAGTTGATTCCGAGTCGGCCCCACTTCTCCGTCACCCCGGCGTATAACGGTGAATTCTTTACGGTGCCATCCGTCCACTACCACAATGTAAAAACCGCCGGAACGGTTTTGCCTCACCCCGTATCCGAAGCCTATGTTTACGGCCCGCTATACAGCTATCGGGTGGCGGATTTTGACGCCGAGGTCGGAGCCTATTTCGCCGGACTAAAGTCGCAACGCTGGACGCCGGATAACCCGCATTGGTATAATGATACCATCCATTACGAAACCAAGAACCTCCTCGCGTGGAAAAGAGCAGGCAGCGATTTGTTGCCACGAACATTTTTCGAGCGGCCGTGCCTGCAACACCGCGGCGAATTGCTCTATGCCGATTATCGTGTCCGCTATGCCACCAAGGACGGACACTATCCCAAGAAGGGTGGCACCAGTTTAATGGTTTCTACTGACAATGGCCACAGTTTCACCAACCGCGCCATCATCGCGTTGGACCTGACCGGTAAAGATCTCCACGGGGAACCGGCCCTCGAACAAACCAGCGATGGCGGCTTGGTCAGTGTGCTGCGCAGGACAGACCACGAACAAAAACCCATGGCCATCAGTTATTCCCATGATGCCGGCCATACCTGGACCGAGCCGAAGGATTTCTGTGAATTCGGGGTCTTCCCGTTTCTGGTTCATCTTTCTGCGGGTGGACTAGTGGTAAGCTACGGTCGACCGGGGGTATGGTTACGGTTCAATCCTGATGGCAAGGGCCACAACTGGTCGGAACCGGTTTGTATCACTGCGGGCGATCATAAACAGCTCGGTAACCACACCTGCGGGTATACTGGCATGTATGTGCTCGGCCCACGGAGCTTTCTTCTCACCTACTCTGATTTTGATTACCGAGATACCGATGGTGTGCCCCGCAAGGCAATCATCAGCCGGCGTATCGATTTGGTGGACTGAGGTGACAGCGAATTGGTTTATTCCACGTTGGCGATCTGTTCGCGCACGCGGTCCAATTCGTTCTTCATTTCTATCACCTGTCTGGCGATTGTCAGGTCGTTGGCCTTGCTTCCAATGGTATTCACTTCGCGGCCGATTTCCTGCAGGATGAATTCCGCTTTGCGGCCGATTTCGGCATCACTCCGAATCAGCGTCCCAAATTGATCCAGATGACTCCGCAGGCGGGTTAACTCTTCGGTGACATCGCAACGATCGGCAAAAAAGGCTATTTCCTTCAGGACCCGTTCATCATTCAGATCCAGTTCCAAACCCGACTCCGCCAGTCGTTTCATGAGGGCATCCCGATAAGTCGGGGCAACATCCGGAGCCCGGGTGGAAATGCTATCGACCAACCGGGTCAAAATATCGAGGCGGCCGATAAAATCGATCAGCAGGGCCTCCCCCTCTTTGGCTCGCATGGCCGCAAATGCGCGCAGGGCCTCCTCCAAGGCATCCAGTATCACCTCGCGGGCAGCGGAGGGGTCGGCGCTCTGGCCGGTTTGACGATGCGAGTTAGCCACCTGCCACAATACTTCGGCCGTAGGCGCAAACTCCACGCCCTGACTGTCGGCTAGTGTTCGCAGACGCCCCAACGTAGCGGCAACCGTTGCTTCGTCCCACTCCACCCCGGCACTGCC
This sequence comes from Cephaloticoccus sp., assembly GCA_030833445.1. GTDB lineage: Bacteria > Verrucomicrobiota > Verrucomicrobiia > Opitutales > Opitutaceae > Cephaloticoccus. The sequence continues at coordinate 54,808 of JAURHD010000002.1, forward strand.
GGCATCACCCGAACATTCGATTTTCACGTGCACTTTGCCCCGGGCGGCCATCGCACGCACGGCATCCCGGATATCGGCTTCGAAATCATTCCATTCCGCTGGCAAGGAAACTGAAAGATCGAGGGTCTTCCGATTTACGGAATTCACCTGCACCGTCAGGTTGGACTTGCCGAGAGCAGCCGTCGCGCGACCATAACCGGTCATGCTTTTCATGCTTGGGCACCCAACAGTTTAGCCACTTGCTGCACGTCCTTGTCGCCACGGCCGGACAGGTTCACGATAATGACCTTGTCCTTCGCGAGGGCCTTGGCGCGCTTGATCCCATGCACGAGGGCATGGGTGCTTTCCAAAGCGGGAATAATTCCCTCCAGGCGTGAGCAAAGTTGAAAGGCCTCCAACACCTCATCATCGGTCGCGTAGGCAAATTGAATCCGGCCGCGTTCGCGATAAAAGGCATGTTCCGGTCCCACGGCCGCGTAATCCAGTCCGGCGGACACCGAATGAGTCAGTTCGATTTGGCCGTCACCATCCTGCAGGATGTAAGTCTTGCACCCTTGCAGCACACCCAGTCGACCACCTTCAAAACGGGCCGCATGTTCACCCCGCTTGATCCCGAGGCCACCAGCCTCCACGCCGGTCATCTTGATCTCCGCATTCTCCAGGAATTCGAAGAACAGGCCGATCGCGTTACTGCCGCCACCGACACAGGCAACCAGTTCATCGGGCAATCGTTTTTCCCGTGCCAAAATCTGTTCCTTCGCCTCCAACCCGATGACGCGGTGAAAATCCCGCACCATCATGGGATACGGATGCGAACCATAGGCCGTGCCGAGAATGTAGTGCGTTGAGCGAACATTTGTCACCCAATCACGCATCGCCTCGTTGATCGCCTCCTTCAAAGTTTTCTGGCCGGCCTCGACGCCGCGCACCTCGGCCCCCATCAGCCGCATGCGAAATACATTCAGCGCCTGACGCTCCATGTCATGCGCCCCCATGTAGACTACACATTCCAGACCAAATTTTGCACAGACTGCGGCAGTTGCCACGCCGTGCTGACCGGCACCGGTCTCGGCAATGACCCGTTTCTTCCCCATGCGCCGGGCCAGTAGTGCCTGGCCAATGGCGTTGTTGATCTTGTGCGCCCCGGTATGCAGCAGGTCTTCGCGTTTCAGATAAATTTTTGCCCCGCCACAATGTTCGGTCAACCGCTCGGCGTAATACAATTCGGTAGGCCGTCCCGCAAATTCCTTCAGGTGATGTTGAAACTCCGCCTGAAATTCGGGATCTGCCTTCGCCTCCAAATAGGCCTTTTCCAAATCCTGCAAAGCCGTCATCAGGGTTTCGGGCACATACACTCCGCCGTAGGAACCAAAATGCCCGGCGGAATCGGGCTGCGAAAAGCGGTCCAAGCTGGCGGTGGTATCGGCGGAAGCAGTCGACATGGCCCGCTATCGCAACTCAGGCAGTGCGGCGGCGCAATGTCGTTTTTCCGCTCGTAGCCTCCGGCAATAGCGGACTTCCATTCATGCAGGCCAGTAATTCCTGAATAACTTCACGGGGGAAATTAACCACGTTGAGAATATGCAACACCGAATTTTCATCTGCAATCCGGCGGGATTTAAATTCGACCCGATCTATTTCAGGGTAGTTTGATTTGAAAACCAATTTAGCCGGATCCTGCCATTGTTTGGCGGCGGCAGGTGCCCCGCAGGCCAGTCCTGCTATCCACATTACCGCGCCATCCACTTCTGCCTTCAAGGTTGGTTCAGCCTGCAACTTCTCGTGCAAGCTGAGATAGGCCGACTGGTTGGGTGACCTGATCAGAAGCAACTGGAGTCGCAATATCCTCTGCGGCGTCAGTTCCGCCCGGAGCAAACTCGCAAAGGTTGCTTGGGCTTCCCACTCATTCCCGATTGCCTGATCGATCTTGAATTCTTGAGCCATGCTTTCATAGATCCGCAGCCCCGGGCCGTAATAGCCCAGCATGGTCTTGGCGATCACGGGTCTTTTCAATTCCAGCAGGAGGGCAAGATGAGCCTGCATATACTGCAGGTTCCATGCCCCTCGAAACGGTTCAGCCAGTAATCGTAAAGCCCCATCAACCTCACCCCGCGACTGAGCGAGGCGCGCCTCGACCAACATCCGGGCAAATTCTGGCAATTGCAGAATCTCTGACTCGTGGGCGTCCCGAAATACCTCCGCTGAATCGGTTTCCCGGAGGGCAAGCAGCAATGACTTCACCCAGAAAGCCGTATGCCCGGGGTCGCGGGATACCATCTCAATGCAGAGATCAGCCAATTTGGGCATACGATTAAGCACCAAGAGCGCATCGTGATAGTTGATCGCCGTGGACTCCATGCGTTCCGGGTATCTCTGCATGAGATCCTCATACAGCGGGTCGGAAAAGCCATAGCTGCCCTGAAACATGCTGATCTTGGCCATCAGCAAAGCCGCATCGTAGTTATACGGGTCGCGCATGCGCGCAGTTTCCAAGGTGCGGTAGGCTTTGATATAATCTCCGTCCGTAAATGCCGCGAGGCTTTGCTGATACAGTTCATCTGCCTGAATTTTGGCCATGCCAGCCGCCACCACGGCATGGAAGTATTACCCGCCAGATTGATTGTCAGCCAGAGGGCCGACACCCCGGCGAGATAAAGTGCAAAAACAGCTGCACCATACCAAGCAAGAGCACGTCCCCAAAATGGACGCACTTGGGCAGCGAGGACCGAACAGCGCCACCCCTTGGTTGTCTTTTGCAGCAAGGGACATACCCGACGAAATGCCTCGGGATTATTCCAGTGCACCATGGCGTCGCAGCCCACACAGCCCACAATTTGGTCATCACTGTCACTTTGACAGGGTGCCCGGCCTTGGCGGCCGGCAAGCGCATAAATGGTCTTACGCAGATTCCAATACAGGGCTGCACCCATAAGCCGTCCCACATCGGCCAAGGCATTTTGCAATTGAACCAACATCAGAAATTTCTCTAAGGCGACTTGGTGCTCAATGCCGCGTCTCAGGCTTATGTTGGCGGGTCGCACGGTGGCGTCGATACAGGCCGCCGAATCCGATCAATAACAACGCTCCCATCTGGGCATAGGTGGCTGGTTCCGGGATAAAACCACCGGGGCCCATTGGTGGGGTGATCGCCCCCAAATCGGCCCAGGTCACACTGCTGCTGGTATTGCCGGAGGTGCCGCCCAAATCCTGATTCAATGCGTTGTTCTGGGTGGAGGTAAAAGCGATGAAGGCGATGCGACTGTTATAATCCACCACGTAGGTGCTGAAATTGCCCACCGCATAGGTGCGGATAGCCGTTTGCAACTGCGCAAAACTCAAACCAATGGTCAACCAAGCATCCGTCGTCCCGTTGAAGCTGTAGCCATCCACCGCCGAGGCACTTTGAACGTCATAGGTCTGATCCGTCGTCAGGTTGATTGCAGTCTGGGTTGGAAAAGTCCACGTGGTGGTGCTCGGGCTGGTATTGGCGCCACTGCCAGGAGTGCCAAAGGTTATGGTATGGGTGCGATTTTTCACGTTACCCGCGCTTTCCGAAAACATCATGATCATGTCCACACTGCCATTGCCATCGATATCCATCCCGATGCCCCAGTTGCCACCGTTACCCCATTTGTCATCCGCATCATAGGTGTCCATGCGGGCACGAATAAACATATAATCGCCTGAACCAAAAGTAGTGGTGCCGGCTTGGGACTGCACAAAAGCGCGGGTCGCATCACCGACAAAGTCGTCCGTCCCCTGTCCCGTCTGCTGGTCACCCTGTGGATCTAGCATCACGCCAGAGCTAGTAGTCCAAGGAGTCCAGCCAGTGTTGGTGGTCGCATTGATTTGGGCCGCTACATTGCCAGCACCGCACGAGAAGAGAGAAATCGCACAGATGGTAAGTAGGGTATATAATCTAGGGTTCACAGGGGTATATACCCTATTTTTGCACCGTAAATGCAAATACGCAGAAGCACTGCCCAAATAGGCCTATACCGACCTATTGCCAGTGGTCCGTATTAGGAAATACCGACCCGCTTCAACGCCACTAGCGTCAGATCATCACGTTGCGGAACATCACCCGTAAAGCGATGCACATTCTCCAAAATACCATCATTGAGTTCCTTGGCTGAACGGCTGTGCAAGGTGCGAACCGTGTCGGCCAATCTGGCTCCGGAAAATTCTTTCCCTTCTTCATTGGGTGCTTCGGTAATCCCATCGGTGTAGAGCACCAAGACATCGCCCGGATGAAAGGATTCGGTGTGATCAAGAATCACTTCACTGAAAATTTCGTCCGGCACCATGCCCAGGGACATACCTTCGGACCCGACAAAACTTTCCTCCGGTAAGCTGGTGAGTGGATTTCTTCGGGATATCAGCGGTAATTCGTGCCCGGCGCGGGCAAAGGTCAGCGTGTTCGCCGGCAGATCAATCACCGCATAAAGCATGGTGATATACATGCCGTTACTGAGATTTCCTCCCAGTGAACGGTTAAGTTCGATCAAGGTCTGGGCCGGAGAATCATGTCGGAGAGCTATCTGCCGCAGGTTCGTCCGGCAAATGGCCATCAGCAGCGAGGCCGGAATACCCTTACCGGAAACATCGGCCACCGTGACCGCGAGTCGTGTCTCGGAAAGTGTAAATACATCGTAGAGATCGCCGCCGACCTTTTGGGCCGGACTGTAACGTGCATCCACGTCAATGCCGGCAATCTCCGGCATCACATCCGGCAGCAGCATTTGTTGGATACCACTGGCCAGGGAGAGATCCAAATCGAGCTGAGTCTTCTCGATTTGATAATTGAGGAATTTGGAATTGTGCAGTGCCAAGGCCGCTTGCTCGGCGAGCGACTGCATCAGTGAAAAATCAGCGGCGGTGAACGGAGAGCCATCCGCGGAATTGGCCACGGCGAGCACCCCGAAAAACTGATCCCGAAACTTCAATGGCACGGCAATGACGGAACGCACCATCAACGAAGCATCCTCATGTCGCACGATCCGCTCATCGGCCATGGCATCGGCAATCAGCTGTCCCTTGCCCGTGGTCACCACTGCTCCCACGATACCCTCGGTTTCCGGGAAACTTTCCGAACGGAGAATTTGTTCGATGAACTTGGCCCGGGTCGTCAGCTTTTCACTCGCGGCCGGCGGCAAGGGACGGTGCGGAGGAAACAAACCTTCCACGGCCACCCCGCGCATCATGCCCTCGCCGGTCTGCTCAAACAGCGCCGCACTCAGGGCTCCGGAACAAAGGATCGCGGCATGCACGATGCGTTGGCGCAGTTCGTCTTGAGTCAACCCTTCACCCAGTGCTTCCACCATGTGATGCATGAAATCCACCACCAGTTGTCGTTCGAGTATGACCTGCTGCTTCTCTTCATCCAAGCGTTCGATTTCCTTATGCGCCCGATACAACGGCAGCAGCATGCCGAGCACACCGAACAGGATACCAAGAAAAATCAGAAGCATGTAACTCTTGGTTTGGCAGGAGCCTACGTGGCCGGCAATCGCGGAATGCACCGCCGGCCGCCGCGGTTTACTTGGAATCCACGCGGTTCTTCAGGAACGACATGACATCCTGAAATTTCGATCGGTTGCTTTCATCGGCCGCGACCAGATTTTCATGGGCCTGCAATACCATGCGCGCACTGGTAACTTCATCCTGCTGCGCCTGGGTCAGGGGCTGGTCGCATTTGTCGAAATTCATATTAAAATCGCCCGCGTCGACCGTCATGAGTCGATGCAGGCCCAGATTGCGAATCAGTTCGAGATTGCGCTGGCCCACCCTTGCCAGCACGAGGTGGCCGGTTCCTTTGGTGGCTTTGCGGAGTTCCAACGCTGCCCCGGCCAGGACCCCCAGAAAGGTGCTGTCCATGCTGGCACAGTGCTGAAAATCGAGCACGAAACGGGTTTTGCCCTGCTTGATCATGCCCGAAATGAAATCCCGCAGGCAGCCGCTGTTCTGAAAACAGGCACGCCCGTCAATGCGCACGACCACAGGGTCAGCATACGCATCCACTTGGTAAACGGGTTTCTCGCTCTCAAGCATGCTTCACCCTCGCCTGTTTTGGTAAAATTGCAAAGTCAGGGTCAGTGTCAGACTTCGCAACGGGATGTCGAATCAGCTCTTTGAAACAATTTGGCGAAGCACATAGGCCAGAATACCGCCATGCTGGTAGTAATCGATCTCGATGGGCGTATCGATGCGGCAGCGCACCGTCACATCCTCGACCGCGCCGGATTGGCGCGTGATGCGCAAGCTCATGTCCTGCTGGGGCTTGATCTCACTGTTCAGGCCGATCACCGCAAAGGTTTCCGTGCCGTCCAGCTTGAGGGTTTGCGCCGTGACGCCGTCCTTGAATTGCAAGGGGAGCACACCCATGCCAACCAAGTTGGACCGGTGGATGCGTTCGAAGCTCTGCGCCACGACCGCCTTGACCCCCAGTAGATTGGTGCCCTTGGCCGCCCAGTCACGGGATGAACCGGTGCCGTATTCCTGGCCGGCGATGATCACCAGCGGAGTGCCCAGCTTTTGGTAAGCCATGGCGGCATCAAAGATCGACGTCTCCTGGCCGTCCGGGCCGATGGTCAGGCCGCCTTCCTTGCCTTTCATCATCAAATTCTTGATGCGGACATTGGCAAAAGTGCCGCGAGTCATCACCCGGTCATTACCGCGCCGGGAACCATAAGAGTTGAAATCCTCAAAGGCGACGTTGTTGCCGACCAAGTATGCGCCTGCGGGGGACGTCTTCTTGATCGCACCCGCCGGGGAAATGTGATCGGTGGTCACCGAGTCTCCAAAAATACCGAGCGCCTTGGCGCCGGTGATTTCCTCGATCGCACCGGGAGTGAGTGAGAAGTCCGTAAAGAAAGGCGGCTCCTGAATGTAAGTGGAATCCGCGGCAAAGGCGTAGACATCGCCCGTGCTCGTGGCGATTTCGTTCCATTTCGGGTTCTGCTCGGCAAAGTCCTTGTAGAGCTTGCGGAACACTTCCGGCTTGAGGGCCGCCTGCATCTGGTCACGCACTTCCTGCAGCGTCGGCCAGATATCCTTGAGCAGGACATCCTTGCCATCGCGATCCTGGCCAATCGGGTCCTTGCTCATGTCGATATCGACGCGACCGGCCAAGGCAAAGGCCACGACCAACGGCGGGGACATCAGGAAATTTGCCTTGATGTTCTGATGCACGCGGGCCTCGAAGTTACGATTGCCGGAGAGCACGGAAGCGGCCACGAGATCGTTCTTAACGACGGCATCCTCGATAGCGGGTTGGAGCGGACCGGAGTTACCGATACAGGTCGTGCAACCATAGCCGACTGTCTGGAAACCGAGCTGGTCGAGATAAGGAGCGAGCCCCGTTTTGTTCAAATAGTCGGTGACCACGCGTGAGCCGGGGGCGAGCGAGGACTTAACCAACGGATTGACCGTGAGCCCCTTCTCCACCGCCTTCTTGGCCAACAGGCCGGCGGCCAGCATGACGCTGGGGTTGGACGTGTTGGTGCAACTCGTAATGGCAGCGATCAAAACCGAACCGTGGCCGAGCTTTTCGCCATTTACCTCGGCAGAAACCGTCGAGAAATCAGCCGGGTTCTTGCCAAAACCGCTTTCGGCAACCGGCTTTGCAAAGGTGGAGACAAACTCGTCCTTGAGTTTCGGCAGCTCAATCCGGTCCTGGGGACGCTTGGGACCGGCCACGCTGGGCACCACCGAGCCGAGATCGAGCTCCAAGTCAGTCGAGTATTCGATCTCACCCTTCTGCGGGATACCCCAGAGATTCTGCGCCTTGTAGTAGGCTTCGTAGAGCGCCACCTGTTCGTCGCTGCGGCCGGTCGCACGCAGGTAGTTTGTGCACTCACCGTCAATCGGGAAGAAGCCCATGGTTGCACCATATTCCGGTGCCATGTTGGCAATCGTCGCGCGGTCCACCACGGGCAGCGCCTTGGCACCCGGTCCATAAAATTCAACAAACTTACCCACGACCTTCGCCTTGCGCAGCATCTGGGTAATCGTCAGCGCCAAATCTGTGGCGGTCACGCCTTCGCGCAGTGCCCCCGTCAAATGCACGCCCACCACATCGGGTGTAAGGAAATAAACCGGCTGACCGAGCATGCCGGCCTCTGCCTCAATGCCACCCACGCCCCAACCTACGATCCCCAGACCGTTGATCATGGTCGTGTGGGAATCAGTGCCGACCAAAGTGTCGGGATAGTAGACATTGAACCCATCACTCAGGACGCCTTTGGCCAGATATTCCAAGTTCACTTGGTGCACGATACCGATGCCCGGAGGCACCACCTTGAAAGTCTCAAAGGCCTGCATACCCCACTTCAGAAACTCATAGCGCTCACGATTACGGGAGAACTCCAACTCAAGATTTTGCGCCAACGCCTCAGCGGAACCGGCAAAGTCCACTTGCACGGAGTGATCCACCACGAGGTCCACCGGCACCAAGGGCTCAATGATCTTCGGGTCCTTGCCCAAACGCGCAGCGGCGGCGCGCATGGCCGCCAGATCCACCAGCAAGGGCACACCGGTAAAATCCTGCAGAACAATCCGGGCCACCACGAAGGGGATTTCCTCGGTGCGGTCACATTTAGCCTGCCACGTGGCCAAAGCCTTCACCGCCGGCTCACTCACCCGCTTGCCATCGCAATTGCGCAGCAACGATTCCAACACGAGGCGGATGGATACCGGCAGCTTGCTGACGGCAAAACCAGCCGCTTCAAGTGCGGGCAGTGAGTAGAACTGATGGGACGCACCGTTGGCGGAAAACGTCTGCAGCGTGTTGAACGGATTGGGCTGACTCATGGGTGATTGATGAAACGGAAACGGATTGGTTGAAAAATCGGTTCAGGCCAAGGCTGCCTTCACGGCGGCAAAATTGGGCAGGTCCTTCGGGGTGGCGGTTTGCTCGGCGTATTTGACGTTCCCATCCGTCCCGATCACGAAAGCGGCCCGGGCCGAGGTGTCACCGACCCCTGCGAGCATCGGGAAGAGCACATCATAGGCCTTGGTGACTTCCTTGTTCAGATCACTAACAATCGTCAGTTTGATCTTGTTGGCCTTCGCCCAAGCCTCTTGGGCGAAGGGACTGTCGACACTAATGGCAATGACCGTGGCCCCGAGGGACTCATATTCGCCGAGCCCGGCGGTCATGTCGCACATCTCCTGGGTGCAAACCCCCGTGTAAGCGAGGGGGAAAAAAAGGAGCACGGTCTGCTTTTTGCCGAAATTATCGCTGAGCTTAAGATCGACCAGACCGGTTTCGGTCTTTGATTTGAGGGTGAAATCCGGGGCTTTCGAGCCGACTGAGATAGGCATGATGTTATGAATGTAGGTTGTTTGGATGATGCGTTGCGCCGCGCTTCGCAATCGGGATGGAGAAAGTAGTGCCCGGGTGCGGTCAGTGACAAACCGAATTTCCCGAAAGAAGGCAGGATTCTATTTTCTCGCTGCCTCCCATAAGATTTGTTTGCGCGCCCCGCCGGAGCCCACGTTAACTGTTCCCCTGCTATGAACCTGATCGAAGACCTGCAATGGCGCGGCCTCTACACCGACTGCACCGACCTCGAAGCGCTCACCAAGCGTATGACTGAAGGGCCGGTCACGGTGTATTGCGGCTTCGATCCGACCGGAGACTCCCTGCATGTCGGTCACTTGGTGCCCCAGTTGCTGTTGCGCCGCTTTCAATTGGCCGGCCATCTCGCCATTACCCTCGCCGGTGGTGCCACCGGCATGGTCGGCGATCCTTCCGGCAAGTCCGCCGAACGCAACCTGCTGACCCGTGAGCAACTCAACGCCAATGTCGCCAGCGTGAAGGGCCAGCTCGCCCGACTGCTCGACTTCGAGTGCGTCGGCAATCCGGCCCGTCTGATGGATAATGCCGACTGGACCGCCCCAATGAGCTTTCTCGATTTTCTGCGCGATATCGGAAAACACTTTTCCGTCAACACCATGCTCGCCAAGGATTCGGTGAAGTCGCGCATGGAAGGCGACAGTGGTATCAGCTACACTGAGTTCAGTTACCAACTGCTGCAGGCGAATGATTTCTATCACCTGCGCAAGGAGCACAATTGCGAGCTGCAGATCGGCGGTTCCGACCAGTGGGGCAATATCACCGCCGGCACGGACCTGATCCGCAAAAAAATCGGCGCAACTGCCTGGGGTTGGACCTTCCCGCTTATCACCAAGTCGGACGGCACAAAGTTCGGCAAAACCGAGGGTGGCGCGGTCTGGCTCGATCCGCAAAAGACCAGTCCCTACAAATTCTACCAGTTCTTCGTGAACACCGAGGACGTCAAGGTCGTCGAGTATCTGAAAAAATTCACCTTCCTGAGTCGCGCGGAGATCGAGGAACTTGAAGCGAAGCACACCGCCAATCCCGGTGCCCGTGAGGCCCACAAAGCCCTCGCCCGCGAAGTCACCCAGCTCATCCATGGCCAGGCCGCCCTCGATGCCGCCCTCAAGGCGAGTGATATTTTGTTCGGCGCAGAGATCGGGGACACGACCGAGGAAACCTTTCGCGATGTCGTCGGTGAAGTGCCGACCAAGGAAATCAACGCGACCCAACTCGCGGATGCCGGCGCCCCTTTGGTTGAATTGCTGGTGCATAGCGGCCTATGTCCCTCGAAGGGACAAGCTCGCAAGGATATCGACGGTGGTGGTATCTATGTGAACAACGTCAAATCGACGGACAACGGCCGCGCCATCACTAACGCCGATTTGCTCTTCGGGAAATATCTCCTGCTCCGCAAGGGCAAGCGCAGCTACACCGTGCTGGCCGTCAGCGCGTAATGGTTACATCCCCTTTGGCGGTTGCCAGAGCTCGATCCGGTTGCCTTCGCCATCCTTGATCCAGCCAAATTTCCCGAAGTCCGATTCCTCGGTCTTTGGGTCCACCCAAACGCCTTCGGCCTTCAACTGGGCAAGCAGTTTCTTCAGATCCTTGACGCGGTAGTTGATCATGTGCCCCTGCTTGCCGCGCCCGAAATACTTGGTGTCTGCCGCAAACGGGCTCCACACCGTGCTCGCCGGTTTGTGCGGTGCCTTGCGTTCCGCCCATTCAAAACTGCAGCCGCCCCAAGTGGGATCAACGGGCAAACCCAGATGTTTTTGATACCAGTCACCCAACTTGGCCGGATTTTTGGCCTTGAAGAAAACGCCGCCAATTCCCGTCACCCCTGTTTTGGTCTTCATGCGGCCAACGAGACAGAATTCATATACCATCGCGAATAAAATCTGGATTGCGCACCCGCGGATCGAACGGTTCGGTGCCACGCGTGTCCACCCCGCTCCCGTTCAATACTCCCCAGCGACTCCTATCCGGAGAAACGCTGAAGGTGGCCTGCCTGGGCGACAGTATCACCGGCGTGTATTATCACAGTGGCGGGCGGCGGGCCTGGCCAGAGGTGCTGGGCATCTATCTCCAGCAGCTCTACCCGGAGTCACTGGTTGAAATCAACAACGCGGGGATCAGTGGAAACACCAGTGCCCAGGGCCTCGCACGATTGGAATCCGATGTGCTCGCGCACTCCCCTCACTTGCTGGTCGTGATGTTCGGCATGAACGATGTCGTGCATGCCACCATGGCGGACTATGAGGCCAACCTGCGCGCCATCATCACGCGTTCTATGGAGCAGCAAATTGAGGTCATCCTCATGACGCCCAATTACGTTTACGACGAGGACCCCGCCCGCCCGCTCGCCAAGCTGGCCTCCTACGCGGAGACCATGCGACGCGTCGGACTCGAACTCGGCGTTCCGGTAGCTGACGCTTTTAGCGCATTTCGGACGGTGCACGATCAAGGCGCCCACCAATGGATGCGGCTGATGAGTGACCCGGTGCACCCCAATATGTGTGGACACCGGCTATTCGCTGCCCTGGCAGCGGAAACGATCACTGGTCGCAAAATTGATCCAACCGAACTGCCGCCGTTCAGCGAGAATTTGCCCCATTTGCAGCAACTTTCCCGCACTCGTAAATCCGTGAAGATCGTGGCCATGACGCCATTTGATGAGCTCATAAAATCCGCCCTGTCACGATTGTTCCCGGATCTGTCCGTTACGGTCGTCCCCTGGAAAACAAAGGGTAAATCAATCACAGAACTGGAGCAGGAGGTGATGCAAATCGGTTGGACGATGTATCGTGAGAATCCGTCCTTGACCGAACCCGATTTATTTATCGTCACGGCCCCAGACAATTTTTTCGGGGTCAGTCCCGAACAATTCTACCGATCTTTCGCGATAATCTTAAATCGGGCGCAGAGTTTTGGAAAACCGCGTTGGGATTGCCTCGTGGCACTCCCCTCAGTGATCAATCCCGATCTGAGCGAAGATCAGCGCCAATTACAGCAACTCGCATTGAATGCCGCCCTCGACAAGGATCTGCCCATCATGCAGCGCCCGCCCGGCGAAACCACCGCAACGCTAGATTTGCTGATAACAAAGCTGAAGGCTCTTCTGTCGCTGCACGATAGTTCCGGACGGTAGGGTCGGACCGCCGGGCCGATCGCGTAGATCTCACGGGTAAAAGCTCGATCGCATCAGAAAAACATCGCTTCACTGAGCGCCATTTCGGGTGACAGCAGACTGACCGAGGCCGGCAGGTTGGTCTCACCGCCGCCAAAATTGCACGCGAAGTGAGCGTGGCCCTTGCCGATGTTGCCTTTCCAGCGAAAGAATCGGGCCGAATCCTGATAATGAAACTCGATGCCCAATTCTTGGGGCGCGCAATTTCCGGTCACAAATTCCACGCCCTTGGCTTGGCATGCCGTCAACCGCCGCTGCAACCAGCCGGTCAGCACCCGCCCTTCGGCGGCGAGCGACTCTGCCGCGTGACTCACGGTCACACGCTGCAATCCATCGGCCACGTGCTCAGGGGCATACCCGGCCAGAAATTGACCAACCGTTTGTCGCACCGGCAACAAGCGTGAATAGACCAGATCGCGCAGGCCGAGAGGATTCGGCCAAGGATAGGTCATCGCATCGGCCGGGGCGATCGCACTATCAATCAACACCCGCTTGGACCGGCTCAACAGGTATCGGTAATCGGCCAGCTTGGAACTCGCGGAAAACCGGTGCGCCCAATAATAAAGCGGCAGGTCGGTCGAAAGGCAGAGGGAGACTTGGTTCTCCAAATGACTGCGAGCCGCGCGGGAATAACTCAGCATCACAAATTCAACGCACCGTTTGTCACTCTTGGTTTTGCCCAAGTGACATTCGCCGTAAATTTTTGCCTTCATCTCCATCTGACCTTGGTCGTCTGCTTCAGCGATGGGGCAAAGCACCACGATCCGACTGGGATAACGGCGCGAAAATTTCACCGCCGTGGCAAACTGCTTGGTCGCATCTTCGGGCGTCGTCTGAAAGCCCAAGTGCAGCACAAAATTAACCTGGGTGGCCTTCGCATCATCGGAAGCAGGAGCCGGTCCGCCATCCGCGGCAGTGGCGGTCCACATGTCCGCGAGGCTTTTCGAGATTTCCCCCACGGGAACTTCAAGGCCCGGCAGGGCTTTAAAGATCGAGGCCATGACTCAGGGCTGACGCCAGAGTTGATTGTTTTTGGCGAGTAGTGCGTCGCTACCGGCCGGCCCCCATGAACCGGCGGGATAGCTTTCCATGACCTCGCGGCCGGCCTCGGACCACGCATCCAGAATGGGTGTGCAAAGTTTCCACGAGGTCTCGGCTTCGTCACCCCGAATAAACAAAGTGCCGTCACCGATCATCGCATCGAGCACCAGTCGCTCATAGGCTTCCGGCGTATTCGAGCCAAAGGTGGTGGCATAACGGAAATTCATCTTCACCGGCTGGGTGCGCGTCTCGAGCCCGGGAATCTTGGCATTGAGGATCATGCTCAGGCCTTCGTCGGGCTGGATCTGAAACGCGAGGGTGTTGTTCGCGAGGTTGAATTTCTCGCTGTCGGCGAAAAGCGTGCCCGGTGGTCGCTTGAAGTTGATCGCGATCTCGGAAACCCGGCGCGCCATCCGCTTGCCCGAGCGCAGATAAAACGGCACCCCCTGCCAGCGCCAGTTGTTGATAGACATGCGCAAGGCTGCATAGGTTTCAGTCTTCGAGTCGGCCGCAATTCCCTCTTCCTCTAAATAACCCCGGACCTCCTTGCCTCCGATCATGCCGGCACTGTATTGCGCCCGCGCCACGTCACCATTGGGTCCGATGTTGAGCGGTTGAATGGCTTTCAACAGCTTCACCTTTTCATCCCGGATCGATTCGGCATCCAACGAAACCGGTGGCTCCATCGCGGTCAGGGCCAGCAGCTGCATGGTGTGATTCTGGATCATGTCCCGCAGGGCGCCGCTTTGCTCATAGTAGCCGCCGCGACTGCCGACGCCCACTTCCTCCGACACCGTAATCTGCACGCTGTCGATAAAATTGCGGTTCCAAAGCGGTTCGAAAATCGCATTGGAAAAGCGCTGCACCAAAAGATCCTGCACGGTCTCTTTGCCCAGGTAGTGATCGATGCGGTAAACTTGATGTTCCTCGAAGACCGAACGAATGGTGCCGTTCAGTTCCCGCGCCGACTCCAAGTTGCGGCCAAAGGGCTTTTCGATGATAACCTTCGCATGATGCGGTTTGCCCAGGTGCTTGCCGGCCAGGCCCGCCGCACCCAGATTTTTCAAGATCGGCGCAAATACCGAAGGCGGGGTTGAGATATAGAACAGGGACTGCACATCGCGACCGACCTGCTGCTCAATTTTATCAATATGACTGGCGAGGCGCTCGAAGGCCTGCAAATCATCGTAGCCCCCGGCCACGTAGGTCGTATTGGCCGAGATGCGGCCCCATGATTCATCGTCCAGCTCACGTCGGGAAAATTCCTTGATGGCGTCCTTGGCGAGACCACGGAACTCGTCATCGGGTATCTCTTTGCGGCCATAACCCACCAAATGAAAATCCGTCGGCAGCAGGTTATCGACCCCGAGATTATAGACCGCGGGTATCAGTTTGCGTGCGGTGAGATCGCCCGAAGCGCCGAAGATAACGACGACTGTCGGCGGCGCACCGCGATGTTTACTGAGCCCGTGGAGAAACGGATGACGCTGTGAATCGGCCATACGCCGTCACCATCCGCAGAATCCGCGCCACACGCAAGCAAGGGAATTGAATTACAGATCAATTTCCTGCGACGCCGTCCGATCTCAACTTCCCGGCCGATACGATTTAGGAAACAACGGAACATTGGCGAAATGATGCACCTCCGCATCGGCGTCGCCTCCCTCCCTTGGCAGGGCCACCTCTACAATATCAAAGCGCACGGTGAGTGGTTTCTGTGGCATACCCCGAACATAGGCCTTGGCGGCACGCAGGACGACGCGCTTCTTGCGTGCATTGACCGCACGGTAGCCGGACACCAGGGCACCTATCGTTCTGGTCTTCACTTCGACAAATACCAGCACCGCCCCGTCAAGTGCCACCAGATCCAATTCATCGCGCCGATCGCGCGGGTTGCGCCAGTTGCGGGACAGGACTCGCATGCCAACGACTGCGCCCAAGTGCTCCGCCGCCAGTTTTTCACCCCGGACACCCCGGCCTTCAGGTCGGAATATACTCAGTAAAGTTTTGATCCACGAGAACATCTGTCCAACAATTGCGCACCTTTCTCATTGCGACCCCAACCCACTCCTGACAATCAAAGACTAATCCGAATAAGTTTTCGGCGCTAAATAATGGCCACTCCACACATTGCAAATGCCCTTCGCCGCGCGCTTCTAATCAAGGTCATCTCCAAACCCGCCCCCAGCCGGGAGGACTTGGATTCGGTGATTGAGCTGACCGCCTCGAAGGTGGTGGAGGCCCTGCAGGCCCAATCGATGACGTTCTACCTCGTCGAGGGCAATGACATCACCTTCAAGCATATCTATTACTCGCCCACGCTCTGGGGTAAGGACAAGGCGAAGGAAACCAAATTTCAGGAAACCAAGTCCAAGTTGCTGACCCTCAAGCTGCCCCTTGGCACCGGCAATGTCGGCAAGGTGATCAAGAGCGGCGACCCGCTTTTCTTCACCAATAACGGTCCTGAGGCAGAGAGCCTCATGTCCATGGCCAAGACCACCGGCTTCGAAGTCAGTTCAATGCTGACCGTTGCTCTCAAGACCAACATTGTCATCGGCGCCATTCAGGTCCTCAACAAGGAGCCCGCCGCCGGCACGGACGGCCAGTTCACGGACAAGGACCTCACCCTCTTGCAGGAAGTCGCCGAATACTCCTCCACGCTGATCCAGCGCATGGTGGATCCAAAATTCAAGCTCGGACCCGATGACACGGCGCGGTTCATCGCCAAGCTCACCGACCTGCCACTTGTCACCACCATCGAGGAAATCGAGATCGACGAAAAACTCGTCGAGGTAACCGGCGACGCGATCATGCGCCGCGAAGGCATTTTCCCGCACAAACAGACCACGCCCAACTCAGTCTGTGTGTTGATGACCAACCCGCTTGATTACGCCAAACGGGAATCCTTCTCGCAGGCGACTGACATGCACATCGACGAGGTGCATGTCATTTCCGCCACTCTTTTCGAATCCCTGCTCAAGAAATTCTTCAAGGAGACCAAGGCGGCCAGCGCCGGATCCGACGATGTGGATATCAGCTCCGTCGCCGATGTAATCAGCTCGGCCTACGAGGACAGCGGCGGTGCCGGCGGTGACTTGAAAGCCGGTGATCTGGAGAGTGAGGACTCCGCGCCCATCATCCAATTGACCAACCGCATTATTGAGGATGCCTACGTCTGCGGAGCCTCCGATATACACATCGAACCGCAGGAAAAGGAGCTGATGGTCCGTTACCGCATCGACGGTCTCTGTCAGGAAAAGCTCCGCCTGCCCAAGCAAGTCGCCAACGCACTGGTCACCCGCCTCAAGATCATGTGCAACCTCGACATCGCTGAGCGTCGGTTGCCGCAGGATGGTCGTATCGTTTTCAAGAAATACACGAAGAAGAACATGGACATCGACCTTCGCGTCGCCACCGGACCGATGAAGGACGGCGAAAAGGTGGTCATGCGTATTCTCGACAAATCCAAGTCCACCCTGCCCCTGCCTGCGCTGGGATTCTCGGAGGAGAACCTCAAGAAATACCGCGAGTGCATCCAGCAACCCTACGGCATGATCCTGCACTGCGGGCCGACCGGCTCCGGCAAGTCCATGACGCTCTACTCGGCGCTCGGCGAAGTGAACACCCCCGACGTCAACATCCAGACGGCGGAGGACCCCATCGAATACACCCTCACCGGCATCAACCAGATGCAGATGAGCCGCGCGATCGGCCTCACCTTCGCCCGCGCCCTGCGCTGCTATCTGCGTATGGACCCCGACATCATTCTCGTGGGTGAAATTCGTGACGAAGAAACCGCCCAGATCGCGGTCGAGGCCGCACTTACCGGTCACTTGCTCGTCTCGACCCTCCACACCAATGACGCGCCTTCCACCGTCAACCGTATCGGCGAGATGGGCGTCGAGCCGTTCAACATTTCCGCCTCACTCGTCTGCGTGTGCGCCCAGCGTCTGCTGCGCCGCGTGTGCAAGAATTGCAAACAACCCTACAAGCCGGAGGGCCGTGAGGCCATGCTGCTGACCAAGGCGATCGAATGGGAGGGTGAAATTTTCAAGGCCAACCCGCAGGGCTGCCCGATGTGCAACGGCACCGGTTACAAGGGTCGCGTCGGCATCCACGAATTGATGACGAATTCCGAGGAATTGACCGAAGGCATCAATAAGGAGGTCGAGGTCGCCCAGTTGAAGCGCATCGCGATGAAGAACGGCATGAAGACCCTTCACCAAGACTCGATGCTCAAGGTCAAGATGGGCCTGACCACGATCGAGGAAGCCCTCGCGAACGTCCCGCCGGATTTGATCCTCTAAGAGCAAACCGCCGGCATGCCCGATCGGCTTGGCATTTGCCCGGCGGCTGATCATGCCGGCGATGCCCGAATAATTGCATCAGCTGGATGCGCCGACACTGACGGCCTACTTGGCGGCCGGGGTTGCCCCGGCATCCACCGTTTCGGGTTTGCTGGTCCAGTCTTCCAGATAACGGCGAGCCAGCGCGTGGGATGGCATCTTGCGCGTTACTTCGCGCAGTAAGAGCACAGCCACTTCCGTATCCCCCTTGTTGTGCAACTCCACCGCATAATCGACCACGATCTGCGAGCGCGCCAGTGAGCCATCCAACAGCAACCGAGCAGCCAAATTCATTTCCAACAATGCCTGGGCACCGCGTGCCGCGCGCATCTGCCGGCTAAGCACTTCCGTCTCGCGCGACTTCAACCACGATGGACGGGCTTGTTGCACATCCCGGATCATACTGGCGACCTGGACCCATTGCCCATCGGCCATCGCCGCATCAACCCGGTCAAAAAACGACTGCTCCACAAAAACCGGAGAAACGGTCTTCATCTCCGGGGTGTTTTGGGCTGCGGCTCTCTCGGCTAATACCTTTGCGGCCTTCGTCTTGTCAGCTGCCAGGCTCTGGTTACGTGGATAACGTCGCTCGGCTTGTGTGATAACTTCCAACGCAACCTCATAGCGTTCGGCGCGCATCAGGGTATCCACGATCATGCGATAGTTTTGAAATACATAAAAACGGGATTCGAGATGCTTGAGCAGGGCCACCTGGGGACCATCCGATGCATCAGTTGCAATGTTGGCCAATAATCCGGCAAGTTCCGCCGCATCCAAATCCTTGGGATTGCGACCCATGGTGCTCATATTGCCCAGCCGACGCGCGGTTTGCAGGGCTCCTTCCCACTCACCCTGTTTCAACTGGGCTTGAGCCAAGAGCAGAAGATAGGGACGCAGATCATAGCCTTGTTCAGTCGCACGCTGCAAACAGGTCTGCAACATGTCGACCGCGCCGATCTCGGCCAAGGGTTGGGCCACCAAAAGCGTGTTGGCAGCATAGCCCCCGAAGCGGAAAAAATAGTCCTCCAAACTCTCACGGGCGGCCTGATCGGCACCGATCAACTTTCGCTGGATGACCGCATAGGCATAGGTGCGGGCGTCGGCCGGACTCAGCTCACGCAATTCCTCCAACACGGCGTTCATCTCGTCGACTTGCTTCAGTTCACGATACGCGCGAACTTGTAACCGAAGAATCTGGGGAGTCGCCCCCGTCTTGGCCCGCCAGTCTTTCAGGTAGGCCATCGCGTCTTTGGCACGATTCAATTCCAGCATCACCAACACCCGCTGCTCATTAAAAACCACGTTATCCGGGGTCATTTCCAACAAGCTCAGGGCTTCCGCCACCCGTCCTTCCTTGATCAAGGCATTGAGCTTTTGCTGAAAGAGCCAGTCCCGCTCCTTCTCGGGTAAATCCGCCGGGGGATGATCGAGATAGCGCGCCGTGGCATCGAGCACGCTGGGGTAGTTTTCCGCTTGGAGGGCGATCGTGAAATAATTGGTGAGGTAGCGTCGGCCGGGATAGCCCGGGGTCACATCCATGCCGTCTTCCAACACCTTGAGGGCCCGGGTGTGTTGCTGCGCATAATAGTAGAATTCCGCCAAGGCCTATCGTGCCGTCATGGCCTGCGGATACTTGCTCAGGCCGATGCGCAACTTCATTTCCCCATCGGACCAACGCTGCGTTTTCAGACTGGCGATGCCCTCATCCAAGTAGCCCAGTCCGCGCTTTTCCTGAATTTCATCCCAGCGCACCGGCAATAAGAGGACGTCGGTATAGGTCACATAATTATGTTCCTTGCGATCGAGCCAGAGGTAGATGGTCGTGGCCCCGGCCATATACGCCGTGACGGATACCAATAAGCCCAAGAGCAGCACCCCACGCACGCTGACCGCCAAGCCGGAATCCGGATGACCGGCCTTGCGTTCGTAGAATCCCCACAAGCCAAACCGCCACCGGGCCATCACGACCTTTGAGGCCCCCCAGATGAATTTTATGCGAGTCGCACGCAGGAACATTGGAAATTATGACTGCGTGGCCGTAACCGCTTCGGCGATGTTCCGCGTGGGAATTTCCGCCGTGTCCCCTTCGGTGTGGTTGAAGCGCATCGACACCGTCTTGGAAACCCCGCGCTCTTCCATCGTCACCCCATAAATCGCACTGGCGGCGGCCACGGTGCGCTTGTTGTGGGTGATAATGATGAATTGGGACTCCGAAACGAACTGTTTCAACAAATTGGTGAAACGGCCGATATTGGATTCGTCGAGCGGCGCATCCAATTCGTCCAGCAAGCAGAACGGCGACGGCTTCACCATGTAGAGTGCAAAGAGCAGCGCGACCGCCGTCAGCGTCTTCTGTCCACCGGACAATAGCGTAATACTCTTCAACTTGGTCCCGGGTGGTTGCGCCACGATTTCAATTCCGCTTTCGAGGATGTCCTCAGCGGCAATCAGTTCGAGGGCCGCCTTGCCGCCGCCAAAGAGCGTCTGGAAGGTGTAGGCAAAGTTCTTCTGGATCTGCTCAAAGGTCACTTGGAACTGCTGCTGCGACGTCTGGTTGATTTCATCGATCGCCTTGAGCAAGTCCGTGCGGGCATTGGTAAGATCATCACACTGGGTCTTGAGGAAGTCATGACGCTGTTTGAGTTCGGCGTATTCCTCGATCGCGACCAAATTGACGGCACCCATGCTGTTGAGGCGTTGCCGCAGTGCATCCACCTCGCCCTTGACCTGAGCCCAATCGGTCGCATCCAAAGCGGCCAGATCCGCATCGGTCGGCTCACCGCGGGCTTCCTTCTGTTTGCGACGGCGCTTGGTCGGTGCTGCCGGCGTATCCGCGGCTACGCCTTCCGATATTTCGCCAGACTCAGCACCCTCGGACGGCTGATCACTGACCGCTGATTGCTGGCCGCTGCTCTCAGCCTCATCCTCATCCAGATCGAGTGCCTGGATGCCTTCAGGTTCGTCCTCGGAGCGCCACAACAACTGCTTCCAATCGATCTCGGCGATTGGAGTGGAAAATTCCCGTTGCACTTCTTCGGTCAGGAAAGTCATCCGCTGGCGGCTCTCGGCCAAGCGGACCTCATGTCGCTGCAATTCGTTTTGCGCGGCTTCGGTGCGCTGACGCAAAGCACTTTGAGTGCCCTCGATCTCGGTGATCTTGCGTTCCAATTCCACCAGTTCCGCCCGGGCGGCCGCCACATGTTGCTGGGCGACCACCAAGGTCTCGGCGATCTCCCCGGCCTTCGCCTGTTGGGATGAGGATTCAGATGCCAGCTGATCAATCTGATCGCTCCAGACCTCGATCTCTTGTTGGCGCTGCACCAACAACTGACCGACTTGCTCCTGGCGCCGTTGCATCTCATCAAGACCGCGATCCAGCACTTCAACCTTCTGGCGATGTTCGGCCAGTTCGAGGCGGGCCTGCGCAAGGGTCTCGCGCTTCACATCCCGCTCGGTGCGAATTTCGCCGAGTCGCGACTCCAACCGCTGGATGGTTTCGCGTTGGGTGTTGGCCGACGCTTCAGCCTGTTGTAGTCCGGTTTGCGCCTTCTCCCAGCGTTCATGCGCCTCATTGCGCACCCGTTCCAGTGAAACCAATTCAGTTTCCATGCGCGCCACCCGCTGCGTAATTTCTTCCACCGAACGCTGAGCATTCTTCTGCTCGGCCTGCACCCCGGCGACACTTTGCGTAATAGTTAAGACCGCGGCGCGCTTCTCTTCCAAGGTGGCTTCCGCCGTTGTCAACCGGGTGTTGATACCCTCGATGACTAATCGTTGGTCGTCGTGCGCCTTTTGTTCATCCGCCAAAGCCCGGGCCGTTTCACGGAGGTCAATCTCGCGCTGCACGATACTGTTGGCCGATTTCTTACTGCTGTGATGGCCACCGTAGACCAGCCCGCGCCGATCCACCAAGTCGCCCTTGCGGGTCGCCACGGCGAGGAAGCTGAAGGTCGGGTTGGCTTTCCAAAATTCCAAGAAGGCACCGAGGTCATCCGTTACATAACAGGCGGCCAGGATACTTTCAGCTGGATGCGACCCATCCGCTCCGCGCAACGCCACGGAGGCTGAACGCAAAAACATCGGTAATTCGATGTTGGCGTTATCCCCTTTGGCGACATCGCCCACATGCAACACCACGGAGCCAATTTCTTCGGCTTCCAACTGGGAAAGGATACGCTGTGCCGTGGCCAAATCACTCACACTGATGGCCTCGGCGGCCGATCCGAGGATCGCCTCAACCGCCCGGGCATAATCGGGCGCTACCTCAATCCCTTGCGTGATCGGTGAGGCCTTCGCACCGGCCAGTGCGCCATCGAGCCGGCCCTGCAAAATCGCTTTCGCGCCTTCGCCAAAGCCCTCCCACTTTTCCTGCAATTGTTGCAGCAACCGCAACCGCGCCGTGCGCTGGGCCAGCCCGCGGTCGATATCCTGCTGCTTGCGCTGGGCCTCGCGGAATTCCGAGGTCAGGTCGGCAATCGCCTGCTGGGCGGCGGTCGCTTCGTTGTGCGCACGCGATTTCTCCGCCAAGGCCTCCTCGGCCCTGGTGGTCAACTCGGCCGATAGTTGCTCGGCACTGGTCTGCTGTTCCCGCACCTGGGCCAATTCCTGCGCGAGGGTCTCGTGCCGGTGCACGCTGGTCTTTTGATCGACCTCATAACCGGAACAATCAGTGCGGAGTCGTGCCACCGTGCTGTCAAATTGTAGCAACTGAAACTTGGTTTGCTGGAGCTCCTGCTCAATCTTGCTGAGCTCACCCTCGACAATCGCGAGTTCACGATTGCGCTGCTGATAGGTGGCATCGCTGCTGCCGAGCAACCCAAGCTGCATTTGCTTGTCCTGCGCGCCGGTATCCGCCTTCGCCGACACTTCGCGCAACTGCATTTCCAGTTCACCGAGATTGGTGCGGGAAGATTCCAGCCGGTCTTCCAAACCGGTGCGTTTGATCTTAGCGAGATTGGCTTGGTTTTCGGCGGCTTCCTTCTGCGAGCGCAAATCGTAAACCCCTTGCTGGGCATCCTGCACCCGCTGATTGTGTTGGCTGCGCTGCGCCTTCATCTCGTCGACGGAGGTCTGTTGCGCGTTGAGATCGGTGCGGTGCGCTTCCGCTTCGGTGCGATAAGTCGCCACCTTGGCATCGAGTTCATCCAGCGTCGCCGCAAGCTGGGCGTGTTGATATCCGCTCCACGCCAGTGCGAGATGCCGCAGCCGGTGGTTGAGTCGCTTGTAACGCAACGCCTTCGAGGCCTGCCGACGGAGACTGCCGATTTGCCGGCCGACTTCACCGATCACATCCGCCACCCGCGCCAGATTCTGCTCGGTCAATGCCAGCTTGTTCATCGCCTCGCGGCGCTGGCTCTTGTATTTCGTGATGCCCGCAGCTTCTTCGAACACCGCGCGGCGCTCCTCGGGCTTCGAGGAAAGGATCTGGTCGATCTGACCTTGCGCCATGATCGAATAACTCGTCCGGCCCACCCCGGTATCCATGAATAGCTTGTGGATGTCCTTCAGGCGGCAGGCCTGGCCATTGAAGAAATACTCACTGGCACCGTCCCGATGCACGCGCCGCATGATTTCAATCTCATGGAATTCACTGCCGAGCTGTTTCTCGCAATCGGTCAACAGCAGCGACACTTCGCAGATCTGCGAAGGCTTGCGCGTGTCGGCACCCTCAAAGATGACGTCCTGCATCTTGCCGCCGCGCAGGGCCTTGGCGCTTTGTTCGCCGAGCACCCAGCGGATGCCGTCAGCGATATTGGACTTGCCGCAGCCATTGGGACCAACCACCGCGGTGACACCGGGTTCGAATCGTAGGGTCGTGGAATCTGCGAAGGACTTAAAACCGTGGAGCTTGAGCGCCTTAAGATACATGAAAGTGGAAAGTGTGGGGGAACCCGTGGAATCCGGGCAAACGCAAAAAATCACGGTTCGGTTTCATGGCGTAAAGGTCCAATTTGAATTCACCCTCAGTTCTTGCCCGTCCCGATGCGGTCGCGGACCAATTTAGCCCTAAAGTTGATTCCCAGACTTTTCCCCATAGTCATTTCCCCGTGTCCGAGACGCCTTCCGCCCAAACTCAACGCTTCCTGCCGTGGCTCGTGGCCATCGCGTTGTTTATGGAGAATCTGGACGCGACGGTGCTCAACACCGCCGTCCCGGTCATGGCCACCGATCTCGGCGTGGCCCCCCTCGCCCTCAAGGCCGTCCTGACCAGCTATACCCTCGCCCTCGCGGTGTTCATCCCGATCAGCGGTTGGATGGCCGACCGGTTCGGCACCCAGCGCATCTTCATCCAGGCCATCTCGGTCTTCGCCTTGGGTTCGCTGCTGTGCGGCCTGTCGGTCAATGTGCCCATGTTGGTGGTTTCCCGGATCATCCAAGGCATCGGCGGCGCCATGATGACGCCCATCGCCCGCATCGCCCTCGTGCGCACCTTTCCCCGGTCGGAGCTGCTGCGCACCATGAACTACGTGATCATCCCGGCCCTGATCGGCCCGATGATCGGCCCTTTTCTCGGCGGTGTGATCGTGCACTGGATGAGCTGGCGGATGATTTTCTTCATCAACCTGCCCATCGCCCTGCTCGGGTTTGTGATGGGCCGCCGCTTCATGCCGGATTATCAGGACAAGCAGGTCCACCCGATGGACTATACCGGCTTCATGCTCTTCGGCAGCGGCATCGCCCTGCTCTCGTATGCGCTGGAGGTCTTCGGCGAGCACACGATGGCGACCGCCAATGTCAGTCTGATCATCGCTCTCTCGCTCGCCGCCCTCGCCGCCTACGGCTGGCACTCCCGGCGCGTGGAGGCCCCCGTGCTGGCCCTGTCGCTTTTCCAGCTGCGCACCTTCCGCCTGTCCGTGATCGGCGGCTTTCTGACCCGCATGGGCGTCGGCGGCATGCCTTTTCTACTGCCTCTGCTTTATCAGATCGGGCTCGGCTACCAACCGTGGCAGGCCGGTTTGCTCACCATGCCGACGGCCGGGGCCGCCATGCTCATGAAAATCAGCAGCCGGCCGCTGCTCCGGATGTTCGGGCATCGCACCATTCTGATCGCCAACACGCTGATGATCGGCGTGGTCATCATGCTCTTCACTCTAATCAGACCCGGTTCGCCCATCAGCCTCATCGTCGCACTCGGATTCGCGCAGGGGTTTTTCATGTCGCTGCAATTCACGAGCATGAATTCGCTCGTCTACGCCGACATCGACAACCGCGACACCAGCAAGGCCAGCAGCATCGCCAGCACCTCGCAGCAACTCTCGCTGAGTTTCGCCGTCGCCTTCGCGTCGCTGATCGCAGGCTGGTTCCTGCGCGGTCTGGACCAGACCAACCCGGCCGAAGTCGTGCCCGCCCTGCATCACGCCTTCATCACCATGGGGATAATCACGTTGGCCTCCTCCAGCCTCTACTGGTGGCTGCACCTCGACGACGGCAACAACGTCAGCAACCGCAAGTCCCCCACCGTGCCGACAACGGGAATACGCTAGGTAGCCACCGACGTGTAAATCGTAGGCAATTGTCCGTCTTGTCAGCAATGGACAATTGGCTACGTTCCCGTGATAGATGTTGCAGGTAAACGAACTATCCCTCCGCTTTCGGCTAGCCAGCCGCCCTGACGGTTGGCTTTACGCGTAGGCTGAATAACACTGTTCGCCGAACAATGCCCCGATGGCACATTATCCCCTTAGTGATTGCCGCGCTTTTGCTAGGCGGGTGCGACCGGCTGTTCCCGCCCAACCTACATCTTTCACGCCAAGTGTCGTCCCAAGAGATTGTCGGGACTTGGCTGCTTGCCTCGCACACGATGGAGCTGGCGAAGAATGACGGATATGCCCCTCCCGTTGGTCGCACGCACGAGATTGTCTTTCGCGCGGACGGGACCTGCCAATTTAGCTCTATCACTGAATTCGGACACAAAGTAGATTTCCTAGACGCGGCGGGCACGTGGAAGCTCGAACACGACACCGGCATACCGAGCCAAAAGAAAAGGAAGAATGAAGTGAGCATCCGGATCAAAGATCGTGGCATCAGCCTATACCTCATCGAAGAAAGGGGGCACCTGCTGCTTTGGGATTTCTGGGGCGACCCGGACGAATGGACGCTCCTCCGCTATGAAAAGAAAGGCTAACCAACCGCCACAGACAACTCCGGGGAGCTGCGCTCCCCTGCGTGTCTGAGCTCAAACGCTAGCCTGCTGAGGGCGCCAAGCGGCGAAGTGTGCGCGAAGCCATTTCAGATCTAATTCCGACCGCTGTCCGGTATTCGTCAAATTCAGAACCGATGTCAGATGCCCCGGTTGCAGCGGAACCTAGTCATGGACATGGGGACACAAGGGGTGTTTTGTCTTCCATGTCCTCCTTCGCCATGAAAAACACCCTTTTCTCTCACCTGCGCCCCCGTTCCATGTGGTCGGTGCTCCTGCTGGCCTTTGCGCCAATTTTTGTCTCCACCGCATCGTCCGCCGAAGACAAGGGAGTGATCGTCTCCGACACGCCCATGCAAATCGAAGCCGACGGCGAGACCGGTGCGCATGGCCAGCTCGAGGTGGCCCCGGAGATTCTCAGCGCGGAGATGGGCAACAATCTCGTCTACACCATCACCAAAGAGCCGGTCCATGGCCAGGTCGGCATGGCCGGCGGTAACAGCAGCCCGGACATATTCCAGACCAAAACCTCCAATTTCGGCTATTTTGCTTACCGGCCCAACGAGGACTTTGAGGGCACGGACTCCTTCGAATACACGGTGCGCAACGAGACCTCGGGTTTGGTCTTCAAGAACCAGGTCGTGATTACAGTCTCCCCGCCGCCCCCGGTCGTGCTCGACAAGATCGAGGTCGCGGCCGACCAACTGCATCTCATGAACGTCCGCGGGGTCGACCTGACCACCCGGCCCAACACCCCGGTCACGCAAAAGGTGCCCAGCCACGAGGATTTCATGCGCCCGGGCGACCGCATCGGCCTCGCCAAATCGCAGGTTTCCTACGTGCTCGACGACCAGAAGAAGCCGCAGCACGGCTCGGCCAAGCTCGACCGCGCCACCGGCCGGCTGACCTATGCGCCGGACCCGGGTTTCATCGGTGTGGACCGTTTCAACTATTACACGGTCGACGAAAACAACCCGCAGCTCGGCGTGGAGAACACCGTCGCGGTCAATGTCGAGCCGATCCGCCACGTGAAGCATGTCAGCGTCGATCGTTCGAAGAGCCGGCAGGTCGACCTCGTGTTCGTGATCAACAACTCGCCCTCGATGGCCGCACACCAGCAGCGGATCGCGGAGAACCTGAGCCGGTTCCGCCAGTTGTTTCACACCCGTGACCTCGATTACCGCATTGGCGTGCTGACGACGGACTTTGTCAACCGCGAGCCGGGGGTGCCGGACGACGAGCAACCATTCTTCAAGAAGGTCCGCTCCACCGAACTTGACAAGAACGGCAAGCCGGTGCTCGTCCGTCGCGGCGAGCCGAAACAGATCACCAAGCGGGTAGCCAGCAACGGCAACCTCGTGACCCTGCCCGTCATGGATCACCCTTGGGTCACGCCGCAAACCCCCGACCCCATCTTCGCGGAACTCGTGCAGGTCGGCACCAACGGCGACAGCAACCGCACCGCCTTCACCGCCGTGTATAACTTCGTCGCCGGCTACTACAACAAGCAGCACGCGTTCCTGCGGCCCAACGCCAACACCATCGTGGTTTTCTTCATGGATGAGGAAGAGACCCGCATGGCCGTGTGGAAGGATCACAAGGACGGCTCCCGCACTGCCGAGTGGGTTGAGAACGGCACGCTCCCCGAGCTGATCGACGACTACAACCGGGATCACCCGCGCACTCCGCAGACGCTCGACGGCTACATCAACTACTGGGTGCTGCGTCCCTTCATCATCGCGAAGGGCAACAAGCGCGGAAAACTCGAGATCGACTCCGTGGTGTCACCCGGCAACCTCTCGCATCGCCGCGCCGCGGAGCACACCGGCGGCACCGTGCTGAACATCGAAAGCGATTTCTCCGCGCCGCTGGCCGCGCTCGGCGACCGTATCGCCGATACCGTGGCGGTGGCGCTCGATCCGGTCGATCCCGGGGCAACCTTCTACGCCAAGAGTCTGCGGGTGCTGGTCGACGGTCAGCCGGTGGAACAAGATCCGCAAAACGGCTGGGTCTACGACGAGCTTACGCACAGCATCCGCTTCCAGGGTGAGGTCAAGAAGCAGGCCTTCACCGCCAAAATCGACATCACCTACGAAGAGCATCTGTAGGCAGACCGACAGATTGTCGCCACAGAGACGCGGAGCTTGCCGAGACCTACATAAAGCAAGTGACGTCCGGGTAAAAGGTGGAACGCGTTGTCCCCAACGCGTTAGAGCGGATTGAGGCCAATCCGCTCCACCCTCCTGACACAGGATCAAAATTCAGAAACCAAGAAAGAGGGCTTCTTGGCTTCCGTATTTCTCTCTGCGTCTCTGCGTGAGACACTCCGGTATTCCCTCACTTGTGATCCCACGGCAGGTGGATATCCATTCGAGGCTGCTTCCAGACTTCGAAAAGTGTGAACATCTTGCCGGGATTGAGAATGCCGTTGGGGTCCAACGCCTTCTTCACCGCCTGCATGGCTGACACTTGCGCGGGGTTGTGCTGAATGCGCAGGAAGGGCGTCTTGGCCAGGCCGATGCCGTGCTCGCCCGAGATCGCCCCGCCCATGGCCACGACAGTTCTCATGACCAGCGCGACTGTTTCCTCCGCCGTCTTGGACTCGGCCGGATCCTCGCGGTGATACATGATGTTCACGTGCAGGTTGCCGTCAGCCAGATGCCCGAAGGTGGGGATCGCCAGCTTGGTCGCCTTTTTGAGCTTCATCAGGAACGCGATGAACTTCGCGTAGCTGCTCATCGGGATCACGATGTCCTCGTTGAGCTTGGCGTCACCGAGCTCGAACATCGCCCCGGAGCACTTTCTACGCACTTCCCAGAGTTGCTCGGCCTCGGCCCGGGTGCGCGCCGCCCGATAAGCCAGCGCATGCTGCTTCGCCCACGCCAACAGGACTTTTGATTGCTCCTTCACCTCGCTGGCCGTCCCGGCCAGTTCGAGCAGGATGACTGCGCGATCCTTCTGTCCGGCAAAGACCGGACGCTTGGTCGCACTCTCGGCGCAGTGGACGCTCTCGCGATCGAGAAATTCGCAGATGGCCGGTTGCACCCGCAGCCGGAAAAGCGCCCGGGCCGCATTGACCGCCTGCGTCTCGGTCTTGAACGCCGTCAGCAAGGTCCAGCGCGCGGCAGGTTGCGGCACGAGTTTGAGCACGGCACCGGTCACGACCCCCAGCATGCCTTCGCTGCCGATCCACAAGTCGCGCAGGTTGAACCCGGCGGAAAACTTCTTGGTCGCCGTGCCCCATTGCACGGCCTCCCCGGTCGGCAGGTAGCCGCGCAGGCAGATGACAAAGTCCCGCGTCACTCCATATTTGCCGCCGTGCATGCCGCCGGCGTTGCAGGCAATGTTGCCGCCGATGGTGCAGTATTCCTTGGAGGACGGGTCCGGTGGATAAAACCAGCCCTTGGCTTCGGCCGCACGTTGCACATCGCCATTCTTCGCCCCGGCCTGCACGTGGGCCATGCCCGCCTCGGCATCGATCTTGATCGAATCTAGCTTGAGCATGTCGATCACCCAGCCGCCCGCGACGGGTGCGGCCGAGCCCATCAGGGTCGTGCCGCGACCCCGGACGGTCACCGGCACCTTGTGACGGTTCGCCAGGGTTAGCACCTCGCCGATCTCGGCTTCTTTACGCGGCGTGATCACCGCCTCGGGCAGAAACGAGATTTTGCTGCTGTCGAACGAGGCCGCCCAGCAGCCTTCCTTCGACGTGTCCACGCTGCGACCGAGTCGTCGCTTCAGGGCACGGGTGGCTGTGGCATGGTTTCGCACCCCGCACACTTCGCACAATCCGTCGCCTCACGCCAACCCAGAATCCGCTCATGACAAAATCAGTGAGGTTGACCGCATCGCGCCGGGTCGCTTTGAATTTCCAACCTCCTCGTTCAACCCCTTTCCATTTCATGAGCCTGAAGATCAAATCCGCCTCCGAATGCCAATTTGACCAGCTGTCGCTGGGTGAAGTCATGCTGCGCCTCGACCCCGGCGAGGGTCGCATCCGCACCGCCCGCCACTTCCAAGTCTGGGAAGGCGGCGGCGAATACAACACCTCGCGAGGCCTGCGGAAGTGCTTCGGCAAAAAGACCGCGGTCGTCACCGCCTTCGTCGACAACGAGGTCGGCCATCTCGTCGAGGACTTCATCATGCAGGGCGGCGTCGCCACCGACTTCATCCAATGGCGCGAGGACGACGGCATCGGCCGGAAGGTCCGCAACGGGCTCAACTTCACCGAACGTGGCTTCGGCGTGCGCGGGGCGGTCGGCAATCCCGACCGTGGCAACACCGCTGCGTCACAACTGAAACCGGGCGACGTGGACTGGGAGCATATTTTCGGCAAGCTCGGCGTGCGCTGGTTTCACACGGGCGGCATCTTCGCCGCGCTCTCCGAAAGCACCGCCGCCGTTACTATCGAGGCGGTCAAGGCCGCGAACAAGCACGGCACGGTCGTCAGCTACGATCTCAACTATCGCCCTTCCCTCTGGAAGACCATCGGCGGCTTGAAGAAGGCTCAAGAGGTCAACCGCGAGATCGCCAAGTATGTCGACGTCATGATCGGTAACGAAGAAGACTTCACCGCCTCACTCGGCTTTGAGGTCAAGGGCGTGGATCACAACATTTCCAACATCGAGCTCGATGCCTTCAAGGCGATGATCGAGACCGCAGTGAGTGAATTCCCCAACTTCAAGGTCGCTGCGACCACCCTGCGCGGCGTGAAGACCGCCACGGTCAACGACTGGTCTGCCATTCTCTGGCACGACGGCAAATTCTACGAATCCCGCAAATACGACAACCTCGAGATCCTCGATCGCGTCGGTGGCGGCGATTCCTTCGCCTCCGGCGTGCAGTTCGGCTTCATGGAATTCAATGATCCGCAAAAGGCGGTTGATTACGGCGCGGCCCACGGGGCGCTGGCCTCGACGACGCCCGGCGACACGTCCATGGCCACCCGCAAGGAGGTCGAGAAACAGATCCAAGGCGGCGGCGCGCGCGTCGTGCGCTAAACCCGCCGGCAAGGTTCCATGGCTGCCGCCACCGACATCGGATCACGGCGCGAGCTGTTTGTTGACGGTGCCTTGGTGGCGCAACTGACCGGCGGGGCTCTCCGCCGGATGCACGCGCCTCAGCCGCGCGAGATCGCCCTGCATCACGATGCCCCATGGGAAGGCACCGGCACGGGTTATCACAGCATCTTCCACGACGGGGAGCGCTACCGGATGTATTACAAGGGTTTCGCCATCCACGTGAGTCCCGGCAAGATTGTCAGTGAAGACATTGACCATCGTTTCACCTGCTATGCGGAAAGCACCGATGGCATCCACTGGAGCAAACCGGAACTCGGCCTCCACGACTTCAACGGCTCTAAGGCGAACAACATCGTCGTAACCAGCAAACCAATGGGCGGCCTGAAAATCGATGCCGCCCACTCGGCCATCTTTGCCGATTCCCGATCCGGAGTCACCGCCGAGGCACGCTATAAGGGCGTGTTCCGCGTTTCGGAACCGCGCAGCCTGGCGGTATTGCAATCCGGCGATGGCATCCATTGGTCACCCCTGACAGATCGCCCGGTGATCACCGACGGGGCCTTCGATTCCCAGAATCTCGCGTTTTGGGATGGAGTGCACGGCGTCTACCGCGCCTATTGGCGCAGCTTCGAAAAGCCCAACCGGCCGATGACCACAAATCATCCCGACGGCGTGCGCTGCATCCGCACCGCCACCTCGCCGGATTTGATCAACTGGGCTCCGGCCCGGAATCTCACCTATGCGGGAGATCCCCCCTCCGAGGAGCTCTACGTCAACCAGATCAAGCCCTACCACCGTGCCCCGCATATTTTGATCGGTTTCCCCGCCCGCTATATTGAGCGGGAAGCAGGTTCCTCAATGCGCGCCCTGCCCGACGCGGCCCATCGCGAACTCCGCGCCAGCGCCCAGCCGCGCTACGGCTCCGCCATCAGCGAATCACTGCTCATGAGCAGCCGCGACGGCGTGCACTTCGAACGCTGGCCCGAGGGGTTTTTGCGGCCGGGGCCGGAGCGCACGGGCACCTGGAATTACGGCCATCAATACATGGCATGGCATGTGGTCGAAACGGCCTCCAGCCTGGCCCCCGATGCCCCCAACGAGTTGTCGCTCTACGCCGTCGAAAACTACTGGACCGGACACGCCGGCGGCAGTTCGCTACGGCGCTACACGTTGAGACTCGACGGGTTTGTCTCCGTAAATGCACCGATGAGCGGCGGCGAAATGGTCACCCAGCCAATCCTCTTCACGGGCGAAGAATTGCGTTTGAACTTCGCCACGTCCGCCGCCGGCGACATCCGCGTCGAACTGCAGGACGAGCACGGCACCACCCTGCCTGGATTCGCCCTGGATGATTGCGAGCTGCTTTTCGGTGATGCCATCGATCGCGTGGTTACATGGCGGCACCAGCCCGATCTGGCTCCGCACGCAGGCAAACCCGTCCGTTTGCGGTTTGCGCTGCGTGACGCGGACCTCTTCGCGTATCGCTTCGCGGCAGGCGAATAAGTCAGCCGCGTGACGGCTCTGCCATGCTCTCGCGGGCCTTGCGTGAGAGTTCGGCGATGTGGCCGTCATTAGCCATGACCTGCTCAAGATGGCGCCGCCGGCTCGGGCCGGCCGTGTTCATCATGATATCACCGTAGGCACGCTCCACCCAGAAGCGCGATACTCCGTTGAGGTAGTCGCGCAATTCCTGCACCCGCGTCTCCGGATAACGCTGGCAGAGATTCATCGTGAACATGCGGCGCCAGCCACTGCCGCCAAACGCCGCGTGCTTGGTGTTGTGATTAAAAACGAGGATGTCACCTGGTTGAGTCTCCAGCGCAATCGCCGGCACGTCGCGACCATCAACGCCCCAGAGTTTTTCGGAACGCCCGATCTGGGCCTGCAGGTCGTCGGCAAACTTTTCCCCGATGCGGTGGCTGCCCGGGATGACGCGGAGGCACCCCGTGTCGCGTGTGAGCGGGTCGAGATAGAACGCGATCTTGATGTGCGTGATATCCCGCTGCCAGCCATCGGAATGCCAGCCGGTGTCGCCGGAATAAAAATTCCCGTCGCTCGGCATGTAGTTAAAATCGTCACCGAGCAGGGATTCGGCGATCCCGGCAATTCGCGGATCATCGAGCAGCGTGCAGAGCACCTCACTTTGATCGAGGAACGGCACGATGCAGGAGCGCTTGCGACCATCGTGCGGACGACCGTCATGCCCGCCGCCCTTGCGTTGAAAGATGGTGAGGAATTCGCGGGTGATCTCCTCGATGCGGTCCCCGAGCAGACCGGGAAATGCCAGGAAACCGAAGGTCTTAAAGAAAGCGACTTGTTGCTCGCTGAGAGGCCGGGGTGCGTTGAGATTGAGCATACAGCTGCTCTTTCCCAAGGAAATCCGCACGCGTCAATCAAAGCGTGATCTGCACCCGCCGCACTTGGATGGCCTTGCGGGTTTGTCCGTCACCGGTGGGTTTTTGAAACCAGGAGTAAGCGACGAGAAACGAGTCGTCATCCAGCGCGAGCAGCGAAGTGTAACCGCAGGAATCGTGTTGATTGTAATCCGAGATAATCGGCACCAAAGGATACGGCTCACTCCATTGTTCACCACGGCCATCCTTCGAAAAAAGTAACTCCGCTCCAGGACGGCCCGTGCTCAGAACCACCATGCCGTTTCCTAAGCGCAAGAGTCGAGGCATGACCCCGTTGGGCCGGATCACGCGCGGCGGAGTCCACGTTTCACCCAAATCATTTGAACGACTTAGATAGAGCGGCCCGTCACCATTCCCGTCCGTCGTGCGGAGCACGGCCAGGATTTCACCACTGGATAAAATCAAACTGGCAGGCTCGGAAAATCCGTCGCGTTTCGCCGCCGCGGCATCGGCGGAAAGATCCGGGCGATAAAGCAAGCGTCCCCGCACCTGCCAAGAGCGGCCTCCGTCCACCGAGCGGTAACAGGCACAATGCCAATGGCCGAACTCCGCCCCTTCGAGTCGCGCGGGATACACCACTGCGATCAGCGAACCATCGGGCGCCAAATTGACATCCCCCCACCACACCACGGGAAAGACCCCTTCTGTTGATGACCGCAGCAATTCCGGATCATCTAGCCGGGCGCGCTCCACCTGCCAGGATGGGGCCGACTCCGACCAGCGCGTCATGGGCACGCCCTGTAAATCCTTGGGCAATTCGTTGTGCCGATAGCAACCATAAGGTTGCTGGCCATAACTGCCGATCGCGGTGCCCCGCTTAGGCGGCAACGAGCAATCGGAGATCGGGACCGGGCGTGGAGTGACATCCGCCGTGCCAACCCTTAGACGCTCACCATTAGGCAAACGGATCCCCGCCACGGGGTCACTTGGGAAAACCCGCTGCCAAGTCTGCCCGCCGTCTGCACTGACCCCGCGATTCGGCTCCTCCGTCGCCTTGCCGTAGGCCTTGGCGCTGTCCGCATTGATGTGAAAGGTCACTGCTATGCGACCGTCCATCAACCGATCAAGAGCGGGAAATTGATAGAGTCCCCAGCGATCAATCGCCGGTTCATTTACAAATGGGGATTCGGCGATCAACATCGGTTCCGATAGAATCACATTCATTCGTTCAACAACCGGTCGTTTCCATGGCGGCTTCCCGGCAGGCCTTGAGATCGAGCTTGCCCGTGCCGAGCACTGGAATCTTGTCCACCCGCCGGATTACCTTGGGCACCCATAAACTTGGCAACCCGGC
This sequence comes from Cephaloticoccus sp., assembly GCA_030833445.1. Lineage (GTDB taxonomy): Bacteria > Verrucomicrobiota > Verrucomicrobiia > Opitutales > Opitutaceae > Cephaloticoccus. Next base: position 89,594 of record JAURHD010000002.1, read on the forward strand.
CCCGAGTAATTTCTCCCGCAATTGGTCCGCCGTGATATCGGTCGTCGTTAACAACACGAGCGCCTCGCCTTTGGTTTCGTCCGGCACGCCCATCACCACGGCGCTATAACCATCCTCGTCGTAGAGTTCAAACAGCTCCCCAATCCGTTGTTCAATCGTCCCGTGCGGCACCATCTCCCCACCAATCTTGGAAAAGCGGGATAGCCGGCCTTCGATGAACAAAAACCCTTCTTCATCCAGACGGCCCAAGTCACCGGTGACAAACCAACCGTCCTGAAAAGCCGCCTGGGTTTTTTCCGCATCGCCGAGGTAACCGCTGAATACGTTGGCGCCGCGGAACCACACAATCCCCGCCTCGCCCGCGGGCACTTCCTCGCCGGTTTCCGGATGCACGATCCGCGCCGTCATGCCGGGCAGCAACCGGCCGACCGAACCGGCTTTCTTCCCCACCTGGGGTTCCGCCGTAAACGTCGTGATCGGTGGATGCGGCTGGTTGATGTTGCTGGCCGGGGTCGTTTCCGTGAGCCCGTAGCCCTGCATGATCTCCAGGTGGAACTGCTTCATGAAAGCCTCGTAGAGATCGTCCGGCAGTTTTTCCGCCCCGGTCACGACGAGTTCCAGGGAGCGCAATTCACCCGGCTTCGCCTTGCGGAGGATCGGCCGCACAAAGGTCGGCGCGCCGATCAACACCGTGGCCGACTCCTCGTGGATGGCATCAATAATCTTCCGGGTATCGAGCGGACTCGGCACCGTGACCACCCGGCAACCGCGGATCAGCGGATACCACAGCGTGATGGTAAAACCGAAGGAGTGAAACACCGGCAGGCAACCCAACAAGGAACACCGCTCGGGCAGAATCGAAAGCGATGAAACCTGCGCACAATTCGCGAGAATATTGCGGTGTGATAGCGCGACACCTTTCGGTTCTCCCGAACTGCCACTGGTGAACAGAAGTCCGGCCTCGCTGCGATCCCCAACGGTCGGCAGGCCGAGCATGGCGGGAATCAATTGATTCGGCAGCACCCACGCGGCGATCAGCCAGGGCAAAATCGCCTTTTTGCCACCCATGGCTTCAATCTCCTTCCGCAGGTCCAAGGTGCGTTCCGGCCAAGGGAAGTTGGGCACCTTGGTTTTCATGATGTCGGCGCTGATCACGGTTTTCACCCCGCCGATCCGCATACTGACCTCGAGTGCCGATCGACCGGTGGTGAAATTGAGATTCACTGGAACCTTGCCCGCGCAGGCCACCGCCAGATTCGCAATAAAGGCTCCCGCTCCCGGTGGCAGCACAATCCCTACCCGGTGCTCCGGCACCGTTCGTTTAATGTGCCGCGATAGTGCGGCGGCGGCGGCCAACAGTTGACCGGCCTTGACTGGTTTTCGATCCGCGGTGCGATCGATAACTTGCAACCGAGCCGGCTGCTTGGCGAGGGACCGCACACACTCCCGAGCCAGATGCCGGCGCAAAACGGGTCGCTGTTCAAAGGCATCTGCACCGAGGTCCAACATCAGCTTGCGGGCGTGAGCGGGTTCAGCCTCCTCGGGGGTCATCGGCTTTCCAAATGCCACAAATATCGGCGTGGGCATCAGTCGCGGTGATTTCCACAAGTAAGTATTGCCGGCGAACGAAAAGACCGAGCCCCAGATGCCATCAATGAATGCCGGCACCACGGGCACGTTGGCTTTGCGAGCCAAGACCTCGAAACCGCGTTTGATGACCATCAGTTGACCGGTGCGCGATATCTGCCCCTCAGGAAACACCGCCACCACTTCGCCGGCCGCCAAGGCCCGGATGGCCTGACGCATGCCGTCGGAGGCGCTTTTACTCGAAATCCCGATCGCGCCACTCCAGCGGAAAACCAGGTCAAAAAACCAATGGGTCCGCAGCGCCTTGTGCCCCATGAAGCGAATCGGGCGCGGACAGGCCAGTTGCAACAGGACCGGGTCCACGTATGAAAGATGATTGGCAATGATCAGCACCCCGCCTTGCGCCGGTATATCCAAAGAACCTGAGGAACGCACCCGATACAACAGCCGGGCAATCGTTGCCGCGATCAACTCTAGCGGACGAGGCAGATAGGAACGCTTGGGGTTTAGCGGGGAAAGCATGAGCCTGACCCTATGCCGACAGTGCCGGGGAATTTTTCAAAGCTTTTCGATCCGCTATTTCCTAATCACGTGTAGGCTTCGGTCTAGCCTGAGACTGTTTCTGCCATTGCCGGAGGTCATGGGCCAAAGCCCCAAACCCACCGGGAAAATCCGCTTCCAACCTTCGTGCATCACCCCGATGACGCTGGACTTCGCGCAAGGCGCAATCGATCTCCCACTGCAACGAGGGACGCGTGGTGCCGTAGACCCGCTGCTTTAAATCCTTGCGTGAATACGGAGCCCGCCCGGCTTCCTGTCCCCGGGTCCATGCCTCCTCCGTTACGCTTTCATCCCGCCCGCACAAATACCATGCCTCAATTGCCGGCACGGCCAGCCCGACGCAGCGCATCACCCGGTCACGACCGCGGGCCGGCGGGAGTCGTTTGGTCGCCCGGCGAAAAACCGCCCGCAATTGGCACAAGCGGCACTGCGGATGAAAATAATCCTCCGCCTCATGGGCCGGGGTGTGCACGACCGAGTCATCCGAGTCGACCACCACGATCAGCCCGTCCGCATCGGTTTTGAAATGCAGGTGCCGGACGATCGCTGGCAGCACTTGGGCAACATTGGGCCAGCCCCGCGCCCGCAAATGCGGATGCACCCGCTGGACCTCGGTTTGCAGAACGGCCTCGGCCAAGACCAGCACCCCGACTTCGTCCGCCGGTGATTCGCTCAGGAGTGCGAGTTTCATGCCGCGCTCCTCTGCCTGGGTTGGGCACCAATTTGTTGTAGGGCGGGGTCGCCTGACCCCGCCAACAAAAGCAAATCAATGCACAAGGCGGGATCAGGCGATCCCGCCCTACATTTCTGCGACAAATACCCGCACGTCACCTGCCTCGCTGTCGGAATATTAATAAATTCCTTCATCATTCTTCGGGCACCCCACCCAAAATGCCGCTGAACCACAGGTCGCCCAACGACCCCTCGGCCAGGAGTTCCGGCAGGTCCTCGCGATCCGACAATCGTTCGAAATGCGCCGCGTTGCCCACCTTGTGCGAGATGACGATTTCCTCGGGATGATCCCGGAACAGATCCAGCAGGTAGGGCGAATGCGTGGTCGCGATCACCTGCACCGGCGGACGCTTCAGTCCCGCGGTCTCGGGATAACTCAACCGGTAAAGCAGGTCGCGCACTTCGCGCAGCATCCGCGGATGGATGCCGCGGTCGATCTCCTCGATGCACACCACCGACGGCGGCTGCGGATGAAAGGCCAGCACCATCATGCCGAGGACGTAGAGCGTGCCTTGGGAAAGGTTGTCCGCCGTCACCTCGCCCGGTTCATCGCGCAGCTTCAAGGCGAGCTGCACGGATCCCTTCGCCGTGCGCGCAAAATTCATGCGACTGAATTCCGGCATGATCCGGAGCAACTCCTGCTCCAGCGCGGCAAAGGTCTCCGGATGTTGCGCGGCCAAGGTCGAGAGCACCACGGAGAGATTCGCGCCGTTGCTCACCAGCTCCAGGGTCGGCTTGTCCTCGCAGACCTCCGCCATGGCATAATGGTCAAACAGGTAGGCGCGAATGCCCCCGATGGCTTGCTCCACCGCCGCCCGACCGGACTCGCCGGCGGGACTGAACTCGATCCGGTCGCAAACGAGATCCGAGACACAAGACAGGCGCACGGTCACCTGCTCGTGTGGCGCGGCCAGTTGGAATTCGATACGGGCGCCTTCGGATTGCGCTTCCCCTGGCGTCGCGTTCTTTCCGGTCTGGAGTCGCGCGAGCGTGCGCAGCCGCAGCAACGCTTGGATCAGGCTCGTCTTGCCGCTGCCATTGGGCCCCAACACGAGATTAAACGGCAGCAACGCAATCTGCGCATCCCGCAGGGCCTTGAAATTATGGAAGGTGACCGACGCAATCACGCCCCGAGCATGCACGCCTCCACACGAACGACAAGGCCATCCGCCTGTTCTCAACCGGATACACTCAACGCTCCCTCAACAAAGCTATCTCCACAATACAAGTATGATAAATCCAAGGAGAGGGACGGTCCATAGTTCATAAACAAACCCCCTTAACCGTAGCCCTCTTTCAGTAAGCAACTCCTTTGGCGGCAATTCAATTCGCTTAATGAACCTCTTGGTGTTTTCGGGATCTCTGAGTTTCTCTGGGTCGCCATGGTATCTTAGTCTATACTTCACAAGCATACCGGAAACGAATGTCACAAAAATAAACCACATTAACGCCTGTTTGGGACTCATAGGACTAATCGTGAGGGAAATATATTATCGACATGATTTTCATAACAACGTGTTCGCACATCCACTGCTAAATACTTATACGAAACTTACTGTTATAACGCAGATCTGGGTGCCTTCGGAATATCCGTCATCTGCGGTATCACTTCCCCAGCAACCGATTGAGCAAGTCGCTCGCGCCGCCACTCTCCATCGCGACTTTTACGAGGGCATTCTTGAGTTCCGAAGTATCGGGCTTCAGCAGCGTGCCGGTGACCCGCAGTGGCAGCGTGCAGACGGCGTAACCCAAATCATCCTTCTCGGTGGCAAGCAGGTTCAAATAGCGCAATACATCCGCGGTGCGTCCCCGGGCCTTCATTTCCAAGGCCAGGTTCAGTGGTTGGTTCATAAAGTCCAAGTCGTCCTGATAGCGCAACTGCCCGTCTCCGCTCAGTCGCATCTCAGGTGCGATCAGCGCGAATTCCCGCAAATTCGTGTTGAGGTCCGCATCCCGGTTCACCGCGACATTCAATTGGTCATACTTGATTGCGGTCAGGAGTTGCGACAGCTCTGCCACCGCCTGTGCTTTGCTGGCGAGCCCGGTAACATCCTTGTTGATGCCGAGGGCGCCGACCACGTTGCCTAAGAATGCCCCTACTGCGGCCACCTTGCCCACATGCTCCACCTGATTCGAAACATTGGCGGAGAGTAACCGGAACACTCCGGCGGTGCTGGTCAGTTTCACATCCCCGCCGATATTGGCGGCGAGTTTTTCCAGATCGCGGCCTTGGGAAGTCAGGGTGGAGTTTAAATTAAAACGGCCGTCAATCTGCGCCGGATTACGGGCATTATAGGCCTTGAAGAAAGGGGCCGAATCAAACTCCCGGGCAGCCAGTTCGGTCCGCAAAGCATAGGGCGTTTTCATTTCCGGCACATAGGTTAGCGCCCCATCCAATTTCATTGCGCCCTGATTACCGATGCCGGCATGCACGTTATCTAAAGTCAGCGCGCCTTCGTTGATCCGCACCGCGCCGGCCACATCTTTGAGTTCAAAATACTCATCGTAATGCAACTGGGTAATCGCGAGGTCGATCACCCCACTGAGACCTGCCCAGAAAGGGGCATCTACCTCCGGAGCCGCCGCTTCCTTGAGCGTAGTGGGCACCGCGGCCAGCCCGGCCAACAACTGCATATCGGACAGATAGATCTTCTTGCCGTTCAACTGACCGGCAAGGTGATAACCCGCAGCTTGAGGAGTCAGTGTCCCCTTGATTCCGGGATCGGATACCCGTGGGCCCATGGTCATCTGTAAAGGCAGGTTGAAGGCGATCTCCCCATTCGCGCCCAAACCCGCCTGAATCGAACCCGCAATGTTCGGCAGGACCGTGCCAGCCACATCCGCCAGCTCACTCAAGCTGAATTCACCCTGCACTTCGCTGGCCTCACTCAAAGTCAGCAGGATGTCCGCCGCGAATTTACCTTTCGATACGGCAACCTCGTCGCGCAGTATCGGTTGCCGCAAGAGTGGAACCAATCCGACCTGAAGCGAAACTGAGGCTTTGATCGGCTGATCTGAACCGATCAATTGACCGGCCTTCAGTTTCAGGGTCGCGATGTTCGCACCGGCACTGTCCACTTTCAGATTGTCCAGTGCCACTTGCCAGCCACTAGGGCCATATTCGGCCAGCAGACACAGCGTAAGATCCAGTGCTTCAGCCAGCGCCTGCCCCTCGTGGGATACGGAGAGATTGCCGATGCGCAGACCCTCAACCGTGTGCACCTCTACCCCGCCATCCCGCGCACTGGCGACGAGTCGACCATTGATCCGCCCTTGCTGGAGGGCCACCGGATCCACCAAAGGCCCCACCCACTCAACCGGCAGGTCTTGAACCTCCACGGCGAGCAAATCCGCCGTCGGATCTGCCACCTTCATTTCGCCACTCGCCAGATTGAATTCGAAAGCTTGCAGCGCGGCGATCCCGAGCACCGGCTGCGGGTGGTTGATATCAATTTTCAATTTATCCACCCGGCTGACTGCATCCATCTGGGTCAGATCAAACTCACTGAAAAGCGTCACCGCCCCGACTTCGGCCAAGGAAGGAATAACCACTTCCAAGCGATCCAAAGTCGTCTTGATCCGGCCGGCCGTGTGAATTTCCGCAAACAGCGTGTCCGTTTCAAACATCCCTGCGCCGACCGCTTCAAAGGTGGGCAAAGACCGGCCCAAGACAAACGGAGCCACATCCGTGTCGCGCATATCCACCCGCCAAACCCCGCCAAAGCGGGAGGCGTTCTCCGGCAGATTGGCCTGCACATCCAGCAGTCGCTTCCCGACAGTCTGCAGGGTCAGCGCATAATCTTCGCCGCCATTGATTTTGGCGGCCGATAGTTCGGCACTCAGCTGCACCCCTTGCGGGAATGCCCCTCCCACCGCCTGCGAATTCAAATCGGCGGAAAATTTGGCGAAAGTCCGGGGCGAATCCATCAGGGCACTTACGGTTCCACCGACTTTCAAACGGTCCACCGGACCGCCCATACCGGTCAGATCAGTCTGAGCATCGATATTGAAGACGCCATTATGACCGGCCTGAAGTCCACCCCCAAGCAGACTTACCCGCAGCGTGACTGGTTTGTTGCCCGGTCCAGCCGGAACGATGACCTCACCTTCAAGAATGGCCCCATCAAGCGAAAGATCGACCGGCAACTCAAGTTGGGCAAACACGCCGGCAAATGCATCACTAAGGGACGGGACGGGAACGGCGGCAGCATGTGCGGTGGAGATAAGGGAAAAATCCGCACGGTGAGCCGCATTGGCTGCGGTTTTGGTCACCTTCGGAGTATAGCGTGTAAGATCAAGGGTCCACCCCCGGGCCACCAGTTTAGTGATCGCAACTTCGTGTTTCCAGGCAGCGGCGACCACGGGAAAGTCGGCCTGGAGTTGCGGCAAAGTCAGCACGGCGCCCGACAGTTCAAATTTGCCCTGCTCAAGATTCAGCTGGTGCCAGCCAACCCTCACCTGCCCGATCTCGGCGCCGAGTTCAGGTTGATTGGCTAAAATCTTGCGGGCCACCCATGTCTGCACCGGCGAGGTCATCGCCAGAACCAACAGGATGAGCAGGGCCGAGCAGAGTCCGCCCAGCACCCAAACCAGTTTTTTTAGCCCGGCTTTCATGTTTGGCAAAAAGACACCGCGAAACTCCGTGAGTTGCGGTATCCGGCATTTTATTCCTATGACGCCGGTTCGGGACTTTAGTTGGACAGATACGAATCAGCGTCACCCATGGCTTTGTGCAGGGATGCCAAGGCGACGTTGTAGCGGTAAAATGCCTGCAATTGATTCAAACGCGCCCGGGTCAATTCGACTTGGCTGGTCAATACATCCAGTTGGGTGGCCGTGCCCGCGGAATAACGCACCTTTGCGAGGCGCAAGGCTTCATCGGCCTGACCAACCACTTTACCGGATGCATCGACCAATTCCCAAGCTTCGGTCAGCGAGGAATGGGCGCGACGCACCTCGACATCGATGGCGAGGACGCTTTCTTCCACCGCCAACTTGGTTTGGATCAGACGGGACTTCGCCTGCGCAGTGCGACCGGCCGTAGCCCGGCCGTCAAAAATATTCCATTGAGCCTGCAGGCCGGCCGTCCAGCCATCACGACGATTAGCCCAACCACTGCCTGGACCACCCCGCACCCAGTCATATCGCCCAAAGGCGGCCACTTGAGGCAGGGCCGATGAATGGGAAGCCGTGATCAGCTCCTCACCTGCATCTTCCAACTTGGACAGACGCTGTAATTCGGGACGATTGCTGCGGGCACGCACCAAGGCATCGTGCAGATCAAAGGTTTCATGATCAGTGACCTCAAGCGAACCGACAAAGGTCGGAACTTTGGCCAGATTCTCCCCGGATACATTGCTGAAGCCAAGCACCTGCCGGACCTCCTCGATGGCCAGGCGGTAGTCATTGCGGGCAGAAATCAGATCGGGCTGACCATTGGCCAATGCCACCCGGGCTCGCAGCACCTCGAAGTTAGAAATCGAACCCGCTTCAAATCGATTCTGAGCGTCCTTCAATTGCTCTTCCAGCAACCGCACGTTCTGCTCCTGCACGGTGACCATTTGCTGGGCCAGCAGCACAGTGTAGAACCGGGTGCGCACCGCGAGCAGCTGCTCGTTAATGATCCCCTGCAACTCCAACTCCGCAGCCTGGCGGGACAGTGAGGCACTCCGCGTAGAGGCCCGCACCCCACCACCGGCATAGATCACCTGGGTTGCCTGCACGGCAATACCCCAGTCGCGGCGTTGGGCCGGAATGGTGTTGGAAACTTCCGGATCATTACCCGTGGCACTGCCGCTTACGGCAACCGTGGGCAATTGCTGGGAACTCACTTCGAGCACAATTCCCTCTTGCTCCTTGATGCGCTCCCGCGCCTGACGGATTGCGTGATTGTTATCGAGCGCAAACGCCAGTGCGTATCGGAGGTTCAGTTCTTCAGGAACCGCATAATTGGGGTCCGGCTGGCCATCACGTTGGAACGGTTCAGGCTGCGCAGGGAGCTGCCCTGCCAAACCGCAGAGGGCCGCGAACACGGTAATTGATCGAGATATATTCATGGGACGAAACCAGATGATTAGTGAGAGGGAGCTGGAACAACGGTCGAGGTTGAGTCCGTTGGTTGATCAAGGGAATGATCACGCGCCAAGAGGACATAAAAAGCCGGCACGACAAACAAGGTGCAGACTGAACCAATCGCCATACCGACAACCAGCACCCAGCCAATGCTATTACGGGCGGCTGCGCCGGGACCTGTGACAAAGATCAGCATCATGTGACCAAATACGGTGGCAGCGGAGGTCATCAATACCGGACGCAGACGGGTAACCGCTGCCTGCCGGATGGCCACGAGTTTGGCGATGCCCTGCTCTTGGAGGGAGTTGGCAAACTCCACAATCAGGATGCCGTTCTTGGCGATCAATCCAACCAAGGTGATCAGACCAATTTGGGAATAGATATTCAGCGAAGTTTTCCAGAGAAAGATCGGCAACAAGGCGCCAAAGAATGCCAGCGGCACTGATCCGAATAGAATGATGAACGGATCACGGAAGCTGTTAAATTGGGCCGCGAGGACCAGGAAGATCAGCACCAAGGCCAGGCCGAGGGCGGGCAGCAAGCGGTCGCCTTCATTGCGCAATTGGCGCGACTGACCGCCGTAATCAATCGAGTAACCGGGAGGCAGAATTTCCGCCGCCTTCGCCTCCAGTTTCTTGAGCGCACCATCAATACTCGGACCCACGCCCGTAATCTTGATGGAATTGAGCTGTTGAAACCGGTTCAGTGAGCGCGGCTGCACGGTGTGCTTCAGGGTGGCAATCGTGGACAACGAAATCAGCTGACCTTGCGGTCCGCGAATATGGTAATCGAGCAATTGATCGGCATTGAGCCGTTCCCCGCGTTCCACTTGCGGAATCACGCGATAACTGCGGCCGTCGTTGATGAAGCGGTTGACGTAACCGCCACCGAGCATTGAGCCGAGGTCGCGGGCCACATCACTGAGGCTGAGCCCCATTGAGGCCACCTTGTCCTTGTCGATCTCGATCTCGACCTGCGGGAGGTCGAACTTCAGGTCGCTGTCGGCAAAATAGAAGGTCGGCGCACCACCACCGGCATTGGCCTCGGTGTTGGCGTAGAGCACGAGTTGGTTGGCGTATTCGACCATCTCCTTGTGGTCATCGGTGGAGCGGAGCACGAACTCGATCGGCAACGAGCCGCCTGATGGCAGCGGGTCGGGCGTCGTGACGATCGCGTTGATCCCGGCCACGGCACTGGCTGGCCCTTGCAAGGATTGCTCGATCTGCAGTGCAGTGCGGGTGCGCTCCGACCATGGCTTGAGAATGATACCGGAAAATCCGAAATTGGCCGCGGTGATTTGAAAGGAATTTTCATACTCCGGCACTTTCATGAACATGTCCTGCACTTGGGCACTGTAGATCACGTTCTGATCGATCGTCGCGGTGGGCGACGGCAACAGAATGCTGAAGACGACGCCTTGGTCTTCCTTCGGTGCGAGTTCCTTCTGCGCAAAGGTAAAGAAGGGCAGCACCAATAGCGTGAGCAGAACCGCGGAAACGGTTGCAACGGGGGCCCAGCGGGGACGAGCACCCTTTACCCGGTCCCACACATAAAACAGCCAGTAGATCGGGGTGAGCACAAAACCCAACAGAACGGCACCCCACCAGGACACCCCGCGGGTTTCCAAAACGCCGCCCAGTGCGTGATCATAACGGGTGCGCAACCGGTCAAACAAATGGTTGATCGCGCCGGTGAGCCCCTTCTCTTCCGCTTCCGCTCCCTTGAGCAAATAGGCACTCATCATCGGCGACAAGGTCAGCGCAACGAAACCGGATACGGTAACGGCACCGGCCAAGGTGAAGGCGAATTCCCGGAAAAGGGCACCGGTCAAACCACCTTGGAAACCAATCGGCGCATAGACGGCCGCGAGGGTGATGGTCATCGAAATAACCGGGCCCACGAGTTCGCGGGCACCGAGAATGGCGGCATCAAACGGCGTTTTGCCTTCGCGAATATGTCGCTCGATATTTTCCACCACGACGATCGCATCGTCCACGACGATACCCACCGCGAGCACGATGGCCAAAAGCGTGAGCAAGTTGATGGTGAATCCCATGACCAGCATGACAAACAAGGCACCGATCAGGGACAGCGGCATGGCGATCAAGGGAATGATCACCGATCGCACGGATCCGAGGAATAGGAAAATGACGACCGCCACGATCATGAGCGTCTCGGTGAGAGTCTTCACGATTTCGCTCAACGCGTCGTCGATATACTTGGAAGCATCATAGGCGATCTTGCCTTTAAGGCCGGCCGGCAAAGCGACCTGAATGCCAGGCATCGCTTCGCGCACCCGTTGAATCACTTCCACCGTGCTCTCGGTCGGCAGGACCCATATGCCCATGAAAGTCGCGGTCTGGCCACCAAATCGCACTTCTTCATCGTAGCTTTCGGCCCCAAGCACGACATTAGCCACGTCGGACAAACGGATTATGGTGCCGTTCTTCTCCGCCACCACGAGCTGTCGGAATTCATCGACATTCTGCAAATCCGTATCGGCCACGAGGCTCACACTGATCATCGAGCCCTTGGTCGCACCGACCGCCGCCAGGGCATTGTTGGAAGCCAGCGCCCCACGGACCTCCGATGGACTCACCCCATGAGCCGCCATCTGGTCAGGATTGAGCCAGATGCGCATCGCAAAAACCCGACCACCGAGAATATCCGCCCGCTGCACGCCTTTGATGGCGGACAGCTGAGGCTGAACCATGCGATTCAGATAATCGGTAATCTCGTTTTGATCGAGTTCATCCGAATAGAAACTCAGATACATTGAGGCGAATTGGTTATCGCTCGTCTCAACATTGATGGTCGGCGCCTCGGACTCGGGCGGTAGTTCGTTGCGGACCTGATCTATCTTGGAACTGATCTGGGTCAGCGCGGCATTGGTATCATAATTAAGCCGGAGATAGGCCTTAATGGAACTGAAACCGGCGCGACTCTCGGACTCGATATAGTCAATGCCATCGGCACTCGCGATCACCCGCTCAAGCTGGGTCGTAATGTAACCACGAACCGTATCGGCGCTCGCTCCAAAGTAGATGGTGTTGACGTTGACTACGGCGCTATCACTGCGCGGGTATTGCCGGGTATTCAGCTGGAAGTAAGCAACGACGCCCACGACCAGAATCACCGTATTGACCACCAGTGCGATGACCGGCTTACGGATGAATAAATCTGTGAAGCTTTTGGAAAGCATGGGAGATAAGTGACGGAGGTTGCTCAGGTGTTATCCGGCGTCGGATTTGCGCTGCTCGACGGCATGGCCGAGTTGTTGATTTGCACGTGGGCGCCGTTTCGAAGTTTGAACACTCCGCCCGTAACCACTTCCTCACCGGACTTGACGCCCTCGGCGATGACCACGAGGTCCCCGCGGGTCGCACCCAGTTTAACAAACTGCTGACGGGCACCGAGGTATTCGGCGCCATCTTCACCCTTCATCTTTTCCACGATGTAGACAGAATTGCCATACGAAGCATAGGCGATCGCCGTGGCAGGCACCGCGATCTGCATGCCATTGGCCGGCAATGCCACTTCGACGCGGACAAACATACCGGAGCGCAACACTTCGCCGGGATTATCCATGGTGGCCTGGACCGAAATATTGCGGGTGGCCATATCGACCTGCGTATTGATCGCGGTGACTTTCGCCGCGAATTGCTTGTCCGGGAAGGCATCCACCGCAATCTGCACGTCTTGCCCGACCTTGAGGACCTGCATTTCGCGCTGCGGCACATTGAAATTCACGAATACGGTATCCAATTTCTGCAACGGCATCAGGGGAGCGCCGCGGGCGACAAACTGCCCGACGTTGATCTGGCGAATTCCCACGCGGCCGGAAAAGGGTGCCCGCACTTCCTTCTTGGCGATCTGGGCCTTTAGCGCGGCAACGTCGGCGAGAGCTTGATCCAATTGAGCGTTGGTTGAATCGGCTTCGGCCTGACTGATGGTGTTCTTGGCGAGCAAGTCAGTCGAGCGGTCACTCTGCAAACGGGCCAAAGTCGCCCGGGCTTCCGCCGCCTTCAATTGTGCCAGCTCCACGCCCGTATCAAATTTGACCAACAAATCACCGGCCTGCACGGCCGTGCCGCTATCCGCGGCAATCTTCACGATCGTGCCGTCGGCATCCGCACTGAGCATGATACCCTGCACCGGCGCCAAAGTGCCGATGGCGTTGATGGATGGATTCCACGTGACTTCCTTGGCCACAAACGTGCTCACCGACGACGCCGGTTGCACGTGAGGAGCGGATGTCATTTCCTTGATCTGCGCGACCTTGGTGGCGCCGAGAGCGATGACGACGAGGATGAATCCTCCGATGGCAATGAGTAGCTTCTTTAGCATGGTATGGTTAGGTTGAATTCTGGAAATCAGTTAGAGAGCGTGGACGAGGCCGGAGTTTGGCCGCAGTTGGGGGCGTGCCGGAGAATCTTGTTCAACAATCCGACGAGCGTTTTGCGTTCATCTTCGGTCAGAGGTTCCATGAGTTCGGCCATGAGGCGGAAATGACCGGGTAACATTTGCTTGATGAAAGTTACTCCTTCGGGGGTGAGTTCGACAGACATCATCCGACGGTCGTTGGGGTCCGGTTCCCGACGCACGAGACCGTCACGCTCCAAGGTATCCACCAATCCGGTCATCGTTGCGCGAGTGACTCCAGCGGCATCCGCCAGTTCCGCGGGTGTGCGGGGACCTTGATTTTCCGCGGTCTGCTCCCCGCCTCCACAACGCATTTGAGAGGTCCGCCAGAGCAGCATCAGGACACTGAATCGGCCTTGGGAGATATGGTGCTCACTCAAATAACGTTCGATCACGCCATAAACCTCATCCCCCGTGCGCAAGAGATTCAGGTAGGCCACGCAGGCGGACGGGTCGAGTTCCGGAAACTCTTTGGCCCCCTCCAAGAGGCATTCATAACGCGGTAAATCTTTGAGTAGGAGAAAAGGCATTCTGTTAGCGAAACGTAATTATCAGGGGGCTGATAGTTAGGTAGCTAACCATAATTGCAAGCCGGGATGTGTGAATTTTTGCTAATTTCACCTACCCGTCACTGAAAGTCCTCGGAAAATAGAACCAACCGCAAGTCTCAGAGCGACTGGGCAGCGGCCACTACGGCTTCCGTGGTAATACCCAAGGCCTCGAAAACCTGTTCTGCCGGTGCACTCAAACCGAAGCGATCAATTGCCACGATCTTACCTGCAGGACCAACGAATTGATGCCAGAGCGCACTGACACCGGCTTCCACGGCCACCCGTTTCTCGCAACTGGCAGGTAGAACACTTTGACGATAGTCACTTGATTGACGGTTAAAGCGCTCGATACATGGGACAGACACCACGCGCACTCCGGCACCGAGTTGCTTGGCGGCGGCGATCGCCAGTTGGAGCTCACTACCTGTGGCCATGAGGATATGGGTCAGAGGTCCGGTTTCCTGCACCGCGACATAGGCACCCTTCAACACGCCTTCCCGACGGGTCGTGGCCGGAATCTCATTCATCAAGGGCAACGCCTGTCGACTCAGGGCAATCAAGGTCGGTCCATCCTGGCGCTCCAACGCCCCCGCAAAGGCACCCGCCACTTCCTCGGCATCGGCTGGACGGATCACATCAAAATTGGGGATCAGTCGCAGAGATGAAACTGTCTCGACTGGTTGGTGAGTGGGACCGTCCTCACCGACACCCACGGAATCGTGGGTATAAATGTAGATCACGGGCAGTTTGGCCAAAGCCGCGATCCGCATCGAAGGCCGGGAGTAATCGGCGAAAACCAGGAAGGTCGCGATACTTGGACGATACAGCCCGTCGTAGGCCATGCCATTGGCGATGGCTGCCATGCCGTGCTCACGAATGCCGAACCGGATATTGCGGCCGCCGGGATTGCCGGCTTCGAAATCCTTCGAGGAGGCAATATAGTTCTTGGTCGAACCGTAGAGATCCGCACTGCCACCGATCAGGAACGGCAATTCAGCCGCCAGGGGTTGGAGCACATCGGTGCCGGCCGCACGGGTGCCGCCATGTTTAACGTCCGCGGCAAACAAGGGTATTTTTGCCAGCAGTTCAGAAGCAGTTGGAGACAACGCAGCTGAATCGAGCAAGGCCGCCTTGTCGGGATTCGCGTTGCGCCACGCCTTGTAGAGCTTCTTCCATTTGTTGGCTCCACGGACGAGGCGCTTTTTGTGCGCCGCGAAATAGGTGAGCACATCGTCACTGACGTAGAAATGTTCATCCGCCGGCAAGCCGAGACCCGCCCGGGCGCTTTCGGCAAACTTCGCCCCACCCTCGCCGTGACCCTTGGCCGTGCCGGCCACTTCGGGAATGCCGCGGGCAATTTCTGTGCGGGCAATGATGAGTTGCGGCTTACCCGACTTGGACTTCTTGGCTTTCTTGAAGGTCTTAAGGAAAGCAGCCATGTCATGGCCATCCACGGTCAGCACATCCCATCCGATGGCCTTGAACCGGGCCGCGGTATTTTCGCTCTGGGTCTTATCTGCCATCGCGTCGAGGGTGACGTCGTTGGAATCATAAATCAGGATCAGGTTGCCGAGTTGCTGGTGACCCGCAAATTCCACCGCCTCCATCGCCACGCCTTCCTGCATGCATCCGTCACCGGCTAGGCAAACCACACTGTAGTTGATGATTTCGTGTTCGGCCGTGTTCAGTCGCTCTGCCGCCATCTTGCGCGTCACCGCCATGCCAACGGCATTGCCAATCCCCTGACCCAGCGGTCCGGTCGTGCATTCCACCCCCGGGGTTTCATGAAATTCCGGATGACCCGGAGTCCGCGAATGCAACTGCCGAAAGGCCTTAAGGTCGTCCCGGCTGAGGTCATAGCCGCTGAGATGCAACCAGCTGTAGAGAAACATGGACCCGTGTCCGGCCGAAAGGATGAAACGGTCGCGATTGAGCCAACGCGGCTCGTCGGGATTGTGCTCCAAGACATTGCCATAAAGCACCGCACCGATTTCCGCACAACCCAAAGGGAGACCCAAGTGACCGATCCCGGCTTTGTGCACCGCATCGATGGCGAGTCCACGGGCTTGGTTGGCGGCTTGGGCGAGAAGATCGGTTTGTAATGTCATGAGATAGATTCAACAGGGTTAATCACGCATCCGGACCCGGGGAAGCAGAAATTTAAAACAAAAAAGGCGAACCCGGTTGGGTTCGCCTTGGAAGTTGGCTCAGAAATGAGTTGATCAGCGGGCGGTGCGCTTTTCGGCGCGGAGCTCCTTGATCGCCATAGCGGCCTTACCCTTGCGGCTGCGCAGATAGTAAAGACGGGCGCGCATCGGCTCGGACTGGCGGTCGACCTCGATCTTCTCGACGTTGGGGGACTGCACTGGGAAAACCTTTTCCACACCTTCGCCGTAGCTGATACGACGAACCGTAAAAGTCTCCTGCATCCCGGCACCCTTGCGGGCGATCACGATGCCGGCAAAAATCTGCACGCGCTCTTTGTCGCCTTCACGCACCTTGGTGTGGACTTTGACACCGTCGCCCACGCGGAACGCAGGAACGTCCTGCTTGATTAATGCAGCGGTGATTTCTTTGATGATCGGGTTCATGGCTATGAGTTTATTTGAGTAAATCTGGTCGGACTTGGCGGGTTTTCTCCTCCTGTTGCGCGGTTCGCCACTTGTCGATCTCGGTATGATTGCCGGAAAGCAGGACCTCCGGAACTGACATACCTCGATATTCCGCGGGACGCGTGTATTGAGGAAAGTCGAGCAACTTGCTGGTGAAACTTTCGTGCGTCAATGACTTTTCCTCACCAAGCACACCGGGAATAAACCGGGCCAGCGCATCGATCAAAACCGCCGCCGCGAGGGTGCCGTTGGTCAGGACGTAATCGCCGATACTGATCTCCTCATCGATCACGGTGTCGCGGATCCGTTGGTCAATCCCTTCATAATGGCCGCTCAACAGGACAAGGTGTTGCTGTTTGGAGAGTTCCTCCGCCTTGGCCGAGGTAAAAGGCACGCCGTCCGGTGTCAGATAGATGCGACGACAGCCGGGGGTTTGAACCGCTTCGATGGCCGCCACCACGGGCTCGCACTTCATGACCATCCCCGCCCCGCCACCAAACGGCCGATCATCCGTGGTCCGGTGCTTGTCCGTGGCCCAATCGCGCACATTACGCACAGTGATCTCAAGGAGCTTTGCTTCGCAGGCCCGCCCCAGCATGCTCTCGGAAAGGAATCCGTCGAGCATCCGGGGGAATAGCGTGAGGACGTCGATGCGCATGAAGGGATTATATGGAGCCGGTGGAACTGGCCAAGGACTGAAACGAAAAAGCCCCGGAAAGTCCGGGGCTTAAATGATTGGAAAGCGGTATGCTTTCAGTAAAAACCGCCCTTAGGCGGTCGCTGCCGGGGCCTTGCGGGCCTTCTTGATCATCGCGTTCAGCGTGTCGGTGGGCTTGGCACCCTTGCTGATCCAGTAGTCAACCCGGGCCAGATCGATCTTAACCTGATCGCTTTTGTTGCGGGGTGAATAGGTGCCGATTTGTTCAACGGCCGCGCCATCACGGCGGGAACGAGCCTCGGCTACCACGACCCGATAATGAGGGTTGTGGATCGCGCCAACGCGGGTGAGACGAATTTTGAGTGCCATAGCAGATGTTTAAACGAAGCTTACTTGATTGGAAAAGCCGGAAAGCACACCGCTCGATAAATGGCTTGTCAAGCCCCGACTCCCCGGGCTCCCTCTGACTCCTTATGAAAGCCGGAATCGTCGGATTGCCCAATGTCGGTAAGTCCACCCTCTTTAACGCCCTCACCCGCTCACGCAAGGCCGAGGCCGCCAATTATCCCTTTTGCACCATCGATCCCAATGTCGGGGTGGTGATCGTGCCCGACGAGCGGCTCTACGTCCTGCAAAAGATCGCCAAAACCAGTGTGGTCATCCCTGCCGCCATCGAATTTGTCGATATCGCGGGCCTCGTGGCCGGCGCCAGCAAGGGCGAAGGTCTCGGCAATCAGTTCCTCGCCAACATCCGCGAAGTGGACGCCATTCTGCAGGTGGTGCGGTGCTTTGAGGATTCTGATGTCATTCACACCATGGGCACGGTTGATCCCGTGCGGGACATCGAGGTGATCACCACCGAACTCGTCCTTTCAGATCTCGAAGCGGTTGCCAAACGAATCGACAAGACCCAGAAGAAGGCCAAGAGCGGGGACAAGGAGGCCCAGGCCGAGCTCGCGTTGCTGGAAAAACTCTCCCCTCACCTCAACGAAGGCAAAACCGCGAACACCCTCGACGTTACGCCGGAGGAAAAAGCGTTGATGCGTAATTTCCAACTCCTCACCGCCAAACCGGTCTTGTTCGGTTGCAATGTCGCCGAAAGCGATCTCGCCAACGCCGAGGCCAATCCATTCGTGCAGAAGGTCGCCGACTACGTGCGCACCCACCATGACGCCGCCTACGTGCCAATCAGCGCGAAGATCGAATCCGAGCTGATCGATCTCAGCCCCGAAGAAGCCAAGGAATTCTTGCAGGACCTCGGCGTTTCCGACTCGGGCGTTTCCAGTTTGATTCGGGCGAGCTACGCCCTGCTAGGTCTCCAGACCTATTTTACCGCCGGTGAAAAGGAAGTGCGGGCCTGGACCATCGGCAAGGGATGGAAAGCACCGCAAGCGGCCGGTGTCATTCATACCGATTTCGAAAAGGGCTTCATCAAGGCCGAGGTCGTCTCCTATCAAGACCTCTCCACTTTGGGCAGTGTCGCGGCAGCGCGCGATGCCGGTAAATACCGACTCGAAGGCAAGGACTACGTCTTCCACGATGGCGACGTCGCGGTGTTCAGATTCAACAAATAGAGAGCCGGAAAATCAGCCCAGTCGAGACCGGGGTTAAATCACTAGATAGTGACGGGGGAATGAACCTTACATACATTCCCTTGCCCGAATAATTACGTAAATCATGGTCAGGGCGTGGTTAATCACCGACGCCGAATCATCACACTGGTTGCTACCATCGTTAGTTCATTCGTCGTCACCCAATCCTCCGCCGCAGAAACCTATATTGCCGGTAATTATGTGGCCGGTTCGCCCAGTGCGGAACTTCGCCCTTTGGGGGAGGCCAGACAACAAGCCGATCGAGTGGTCGCAACTACGCCGGGAAGTTTTATCGTGCGTGGCACCGGTAATTCCATGCTCCCGCTGTATAGCAGCGGCACCCTCTTGGTCGTAAAACCCGTCGCCTTTGAAAAACTAACTCGCGGCATGTCGGTCGTCTTCCGCAAAGATAACCGCAACATTGCCCACGTCCTCGTGGCCAAGACCAAAGACGGTTGGCGCACGACCGGACTGAATAACCGTCGGAACGATTATATTTCGGTCAATGCGGACAATATTCGCGGCGTGGTAGTAGCCGCCTATACACCAATTTCCGGAACGACCGTGGTCATGCGCTGAATCGACCGCCTGACACCGGCATTAGTGCAAATGCCCGCCGGAAATTTTCCGGTCCCGGGCACAGGTGGCAGATACTTCAATGGCCAAGCGAATACCCCGGACCATCGACTTCAACGACAGGTTGGGTCGTCCCTGAGTAGGCAGCCAAGGCACATGAATAAATCCACCGCGAATAGCGGTTAGTCCGTGGATCGCATGCATCAATCCATAGAAAACATGATTGCATACAAAGGTGCCGGCGGTCTGCGACACCACCGCGCGGATGCGATGCTCCTGCAATTTTTCCACGATCATCTTGATGGGCAGCGTGGACCAATACGCCGTCGGCCCACCCTGCACCACCGGTCGATCGATCGGACGGTTACCGGCGTTATCAGCGATGCGGGCATCATCCATATTGATAGCCACGCGTTCCGGGGTGATACCGTCCCGGCCACCGGCCTGACCAAGACATATCACCAATGATGGAGATATGCGTTTGATATGCCGCTTCAGTTCACGGATTGAACGACGAAATTCACACGGGAGCACCTCTCCGGATATTTCATAATCTGCGATGATATTACCGTGCAGCTCGCGGGTAATTTGCTCGGATGGGTTTACCGTCGCACCATCGAAGGGTTCGAAGCCGGTCAACAGGATGCGCTTCATCGGGCCGAAGTGGGTCTCGCTAAATTGCGCAAAGTAATCCCACCGGTGGTCAAGACTCGACGAACTTCCCGCGCCATGGTTACCGCCTGCAGTCCGTCGCCGTGCAAACAAAGCGTATCCATGACGATTGCCCGCCGACTTCCGTCCATGGTTTCGACTTCCTGATCCTGGCACATTTGCAAGGCTCGTCTGGCTGCCATAGTAGAGTCCTCGATCAAACCTCCG
This sequence comes from Cephaloticoccus sp., assembly GCA_030833445.1. Taxonomy (GTDB): domain Bacteria; phylum Verrucomicrobiota; class Verrucomicrobiia; order Opitutales; family Opitutaceae; genus Cephaloticoccus. The sequence goes on from JAURHD010000002.1 coordinate 109,836, forward strand.
GCCATGGTGCGGGGAGCCAGCGATCCATCGGCCAGATAATTGCGATCCGCAAAAGCCTCCTGTGCCACCCGTAAGCCCTGTTTACGACCAGCTGTGATTAGCGAACTGCCGGATAAACCTATCAGAATCAAATTTCCATCAAGTGCACCAACCGCCGATGCAATCGCAGCTGCCACTGCGGGATCACGGGCCGCCTGATTATAGAGTGCACCATGTGGTTTTACGTGGGTGACCTCCGTCCCACATTCGTGGGCTATGGTAATCAAGCGGGCAGTCTGATCTCGCACCAATTGTTCGATTTGCCGTGTAGTGAGACCCAGTTCCCGCCGGCCAAAATGCTCCCGGTCAGCATAGCCCGGGTGAGCGCCGATGGAAACGCGATGCGCCTGGGCCAGCTTCACGGTGGCGCGCATGGTCGCCGCATCGCCGGCATGTCCCCCGCAGGCAATATTGGCCGAGGTGATCAAAGCCATCAATTCGACATCGTGCGCTCCACCTTCCCCCAAGTCGCAGTTGAGGTCCACCGTGTTCATTGAAATTTCATGTGCAAGCCTTGCGCCAAAAGGCCGAAATTACGTTCCCGTTCTCGCCATACCTGATGCGCTGCAGCAATCTTAACATTGGTGAAGCGCACCTTGTCGCCGGGTTTCAGTTGGGCCAGCAATGGCAGGTCTGCCGAAATGACGTGAGCGATGCGTGGATAACCACCAATCGTCTGGGCATCGGCCATCAATACAATCGGTTCTCCATCCGGTGGGACTTGAATGGTTCCCGGGTTCACCGCCGATGATATCAACTGACGTGATCCATTCCGCGCAAATTTGGCTCCATCCAAACGGATGCCCATGCGATCCGATTTTGCGCTGACCGTAAATTCCGGACGACTGATACCGCCGCTGAATTCGGCCGCTTCCGCCCCCACGACCACCCGGATCACGGGCGATGCAGAGTAATTGGGAAACATGCTTTGATCCGCAAACCAAACGCCGGTGAAATCACGCTTCACATCGTGGACCTCCAACACATCCCCGGCCAATAAGGCGCGGCCTGCATGCCCACCGAACTTCGAACGCAGATCCGTTCCGCATCCACCCAGCAACGATTTGATCTGGAAGCCACCGGCAACGGCCAGATAGGTCCGGCAGCCCTGTTTGGCGGGCCCAAATTTCACCCGCTCACCAGCTTTAACCCGGTGGGGTCTGCGTGACTCCAATCCACCCATGTCTGCACCTGCCACCGCCACCAAGGTATCGGCCCCGAATTCAAATTCCGCCCCGGCGAGGGTCATTTCCAAACCGGCTGTATTTCCATCATTACCCACCAAAAGATTCGCCATGCGCAGGGCAAATGGATCCATCGCTCCACCCGGCGAGACCCCGAGAGCCCGATGCCCGCAACGACCGAGATCCTGCACGGTCGTCAGCATACCCGGACGAATGACGGTTATTTCCATTTCTCAAATTCCTCCATTGTGATGGCCTTGAACATTACCCGATCCCCAACGGAAAACAGGGAGGGTTCGACTTCCTCCGCTTGAAACAATTTAAACGGCGTGCGGCCGATCAGATTCCAACCACCGGGTGACTCGAACGGATAGATACCGGTTTGCGATCCGCCAATACCCACACTTCCTGCTGCCACAATCACCCGGGGTTGGTCCAATCGCGGGGTATGTAGTTTTGGATTCAGACCACCCAAATAAGGAAACCCCGGCATGAATCCCACCGCGTGGACGGTATATACTGGTTTGGTGTGCAAGACCACGACCGCTTTTTCGGTGAGTTTGGCTTGGGTTGCCACCACGGAAAGTTCCGGTCCGAATTCCCCTCCGTAGCAAACCGGCACAATAATCGCGCGGGGTTTCTTTACCTTGGCCAGTTTGGCCTTGTTCGCAAAAATCTCCAATTCAGCACAGAAGTCTTTAAATCCTGTGATCCGGCATGGATCATAAAATACCGTTACGGTCGTCGCAGCGGGCACAATTTCAACGGTGCCGCGCGGCGGATCTTTGCGCAATTTGAGGGTCAAGGCCCCTACCTTTGCCAATACCGCGGTGGTAACGACTTCGCCAACTTCGATGGCCACTGCGGTATCTCCCAAAGCCGTAAATTGCACTCAGCTACTTTCCCAGCCGGACTGGGCAAGGCAAGATCGTAGCTCCGTCCTAATCCCGGGCAAGAACCCAGCTGATAGTTTTTCGGATTGGGTTGCGATTTACCGCCTGGATCGGATTCAATTGTCCTCCATGCGTCTTCGCCACGCCAGTTTAACAGCGCTATTTGGGTGCCTCCTGATCACGGGCTGCCGGAAGGCTGAGGTCACGAGTTACCGCGTGCCCAAGGAAGCTCCCCCGGCCATGCCCGGAATGGGATCAACCGATATGGCATCGACCGCGGTGACCACGGCCCAAGGACATGATCTGGAGTGGCAGGCACCGAGTAACTGGGTTGCCCAGCCCGCCTCCGCCATGCGCCGGGGCAGCTACCGTATCACTTCCAACGACGGCCATAGTGCGGAACTGTCCATCACCGCATTTCCCGGCGATGTCGGCGGCGATCTGGCCAATATCAATCGTTGGCGCGATCAACTGCAGCTCACGCCGTTAAGCCCGGCTGAACTGCCCGGCGCCTACACGGTGACCCAAACGGGTGAGTTCGACTTCAAGCTGGTCGATTTGACCAATCCGGATGCGACCGAACCCCAGCAGACGCTGGCCGCTTTCATCACGTTCGAAGGCAATACGTGGTTCTTTAAACTTACCGGGGCTGTCGGTGTGGTCACCGCGGAGAAGCCTGCTTTTCTGGAATTCCTTAAAACCGTCAAAGGCCACGTCCATTGAGCCATGCGTGAATACTGGAAAGCCTTCGTCGATTTTTTTGTATCGCTGCGCCTCACCGTCGCATTACTCGCCCTGTCGATTGTGCTGATTTTCTGGGCGACCCTCGCTCAGGTCCAACTCGGGGTATGGGGGGTGCAGGCCAAGTTCTTCCAAACCTTCTTCGTGCTGGCAAAAATCCCAGGCACCCAAATCCCGGTCCCGGTTTTCCCCGGTGGCTATTTCATCGGCGGCCTCCTGCTCATCAATCTAGTCGCTGCCCACATCAATCGCTTCAAGTTCACCTGGCGCAAGGCGGGTATCCAGCTTACGCACATTGGACTGATCATCCTGTTGATTGGCGAACTGCTGACTGGACTGTGGCAGGAAGAATATCAGATGCGACTCGATGAAGGGGAAACGAAGAACTATTCCGAGAGCTACCGCGACAACGAGCTGGCGATCATCGATACTACCAAAGCCAATTACGATGACGTGGTGGCGATTCCAGATTCACGCCTGGATCGTGGAGCAGAAATCCAATACCCCAAGTTGCCGTTTCGCGTGGTCGTTCGGGACTACTATCCCAATGCCGCCCTGCAGATGCGCAGCCAAGTGCCCAATGCTCCGGAGTCGCTCGCAACCGCCGGAATCGGCCCGCGCATCGCCACCACTCCCCTGCCCCTCACCTACAAACAAAACGAGCGCAATCTCGCGGCCGCTTATGTGGAACTGATCGGACCGGAAGGCACCCTCGGCACCTGGCTCGTCTCCACCCAATTGCTCATGCCGCAGTCTTTCGAATATGCCGGACGCACATGGGCACTGAGTCTGCGTTTCGCCCGTAATTACAAACCCTTTTCGCTCAAGCTGATCGACTTCTCGCATGACGTCTATGCCGGCACGGATATACCGAAAAACTTTTCGAGTCGCATCAAGCTGACCACGGTCGATGGGCAGGATGATCGCGAGGTATTGATCTACATGAACAATCCCTTGCGCTACGCCGGGCTCACCTTCTATCAGGCCGGCTTCGACAATGACGACCGCACCACCGTATTGCAGGTCGTCCACAATCCCAGTTGGGTGCTCCCTTATATTTCCTGCGGCCTGATGTCCATCGGGTTGCTGCTCCAGTTCGGTCTGTCCTTGGTTGGTTTCAACCGCAAACATCGCGCTGCCGCATGAAAAAACACATTCCACTCATAGTCCTGTTGGTGGGTGGGGCATGGCTGGTCAGCACCCTCTTTCCGCGCAAGCAAGTAAGTGAATTTGACCTTGCTGGATTTGGCCGAATACCGGTGCTGGTGAACGGGCGGATCAAGCCCATGGACACCGTGGCGCGCGGCACCCTGCTGCAACTACAGGGTCGGCAAAGGGTCACCCTCCCGGACAAAGGCCAACTCTCACCCATCGCCTGGCTCGCAACGGTTTATTTCGAATCCGGTCTGAGCGATGACTATCGCACCTTGGAGATCAGCCATCCCGATGTACTCGCCCTGTTCAATCTGAAGCCAACGGACGGCGACGGCAAAAAACGTTTTTCTTTTAATCAACTAAAAGCGGAATTGCCTGAACTGCAACGCCAGTCGACCCTCGCCCAGCAGATTGAAACCCAGCAGCGTTCCCCGTTTCAGCGTGCCGTCGTGCAACTGCACTTGAATGTCGCCCGTTATCAGGAGCTAAAGCATTCCTTGGTGATGCCGGACACCGAGGATTTTCTCGGCGAATTGCTGCGTTTCCAGGCAATCGTTCCCATGGGCATCGAAGCACTCCGCGCCAAACAACGCGGCGAGGACTATGCCGAGGATGTGTTTGGTGCCATGATCGCCATGGGGCAGCGTTATGACGCGATGGCCACAGGCAGCACCCTGCGTCCGATTCCACCCGTTGGAGAAAACGGCGATCCAAATTCATGGCTGACAACTGGCCAGGCCCTATTGGAAACGTTCTCCAATGGCTCGATCAACACCACCGCACTGGCCTATGCCGGCCTGGCTCATGCCTGGCGGAATAATCAACCAGAACAGTTCAACAAGATCATCGATCTCTATCGGGCGGAACTCCACAAACGCTATGCGGACATCCTGAAGAAGACGGATACGGAAGTGCGCTTCAACGCCGCTCAACCTTTTTACACCAGCATGGAGCTTTACGTGGTGGCCTTCCTACTCGCCATCTTCTCATGGCTGAAGTGGCCGCATGTGCTGGGACGTTCTGCCTTCTGGCTGATCGTCTTGGCCTTCGTCGCGACCACGGCCGGAATCGTCACCCGGATGTGGCTCGAGGGCCGACCACCCGTCACCAATTTGTATTCGTCCGCTCTATTTGTTGGCTGGGGAGCCGTGCTGCTCTGCCTGATCCTGGAATCCATCTACAAGAACGGCATCGGCAGTGTCGCGGCCGGCGCTGTCGGATTCTGCACCCTGCTGATCGCGCACCACCTCTCTCTCAGTGGTGATACCCTTGAAATGATGCGCGCGGTGCTCGATTCGAATTTTTGGCTCGCGACCCATGTGGTCGTTGTGGCCACAGGCTACGCGGCCACCTTCCTGGCTGGCTTCCTCGCCCTGATCTATATCGGACGCGGATTGTTCACGACCACCCTGGACAAAGCCACGGCCGATTCCCTCGCCCGCATGGTCTACGGCATCGTCTGCTTCGCCACGTTGTTCAGTCTTGTAGGCACGGTCCTTGGCGGCATTTGGGCCGACCAGTCTTGGGGCCGGTTCTGGGGCTGGGATCCCAAGGAAAACGGCGCCCTCATCATCGTGCTCTGGAACGCGATCATCCTGCATGCCCGTTGGGGCGGTCTGGTGAAGCAACGCGGTCTGATGTGCCTCGCCGTCTTTGGTAACATTGTCACAAGTTGGAGCTGGTTCGGCACGAACATGCTTGGCGTCGGTCTACACAGTTACGGCTTCATGGAGGCTGCCTTCTGGTGGTTGCTCGCTTTTGTCATCTCCCAGCTGGCAATCATTGCCGTCGCCAACCTGCCGCTGGAAAAATGGCGGAGTTTCCGGACCGTGGGTAACTGAGTCAGTCTCCCAACAGTTCAGCCGCGTGAGCCAAAGCGCTCTTCGCATTACGATCGCCCAGCATGCGCGCGAGTTCACTGAGACGTGATTTCCGATTCATCTGGATCGGTGCAATCGTAACAACCGCCCGGTCTTTCGTCTGGTCTTTTTCGACCACCAAATGACAGGTGGCCTGGGCCGCGACTTGCGGTAAGTGGGTTACACAGAGCACTTGATGGTTTTGGGCGATCTCGGCCATTTTTTGGCCCACGACACTGCCGATCTCTCCTCCGACGTTGGCATCGACTTCATCGAAAACCAGCAGAGGGACCCCATCCAAGTCCGCCAAGACCGTCTTGAGCGCGAGCATCACCCGTGCCAGTTCACCACTGGATGCGATGCGACTCAGTGGCAGGGCCGCCTCACCGACATTCGGGGAGAACATAAACTCAACCCCGCAATCACCCGTGGGTCCAAGCTCTGCCAACGGCACAATCCCGATCTGAAACTCCGATTTGGCGAAGCCCAACTGGGCAATCATTTTGGCGGCCAGCTTAGCCAAGGTTTTGGCCGCCTTCTCGCGGTGCTCGCGTAAAATCGCAGCCTGCTTCCGGGCCAATTTAAGCGCCTCAGACATTTGTTTCTCAAGTCGCAGCAGCGCACCTTCAATATCGCCCTGCACCTCCAACTGACGACGCATGGCATCGCGCGCCGCAATCACGGCCGCCAAATCTTTGCCGTGCTTCCGCTGCAGATCCAACCATGTGTTCATGCTCTCCTGCAACTGCTCGGCTTGCTCCGGATCAAACTGCAATTGCTCCACCAAGGTGGTGACTTCCGCTGCGATATCATTGAGTTCGACCGACAGACCCGTGAGTCGCTCGACGAGTGATCCACTAGCCGGATCCAAATCCTGCAACTGGCGTGCCTCACGCAGCGTCGCCGCAATTTTGCTTTCGGCCCCGTCTTCCCCGCTCAACCCCTCCGCCAATCGGCCGGCCAATTCGATCAGGCCCTGCGACTGACTCATTCGTTTAAAATCTACTTCCAGTTTGTCGATCGACTCTGCGGTGAGCTCGAGCGCATCCATTCGCGCCAACTGATTCTGTAAAAACTCCAGTTGAGCCGGAGACAGTTTTGTCTCTCCGCTAATCCGATCATGTTCCGCCACGAGATCCATCCATCGGCGATACGACTCGGCATAGGTCGCAAGCTGGCCTTCGCAACGTCCGTAAAGATCCAACAATTCCAACTGGCAACTGTCTTTCAACAAGCGACGGGGTTCACTCGGACCGTGAAAATCGATCCACCGCTCACCGATTTGTTGCAGGGAGGATAAGGTCGCCAATCCCCCGTTGACGGTGATCTTGGGCGCCTTGTCGCGCATCAGACTCCGTTTGATCAACAGCAGTCCCTCTTCACACCGGGGTAGATCCAATGTCTCCAGCAAGGCATCCATCTTGGCCGAATCCGTAAAATAGAGACTGGCCTCGACCTCACATCCTTCGGCTCCTTGTCGAATGATGGATTTGTCTGCCCGTTCACCGGCCAGCAAGCTGAGTGCTCCCAGCAGGATGCTCTTACCCGCACCGGTCTCACCGGTAACGGCCGTGAATCCCGCTTCAAAATCGAGCGCGACCTCCTCCAATAGGGCGAGATTGCGGATGCGAAGCGATTGCAGCATGGGAGCATACGGGACAAAAACCGCCCGTGTTTCAAGCGATGTATGTGTGATTTCGACGTTCGTCGGTCTCTCCCACCCCAAAGAGAATTTTACTTGCACATCGCCTCCGCTCTCGTGCTTACTCACCAACTCATTTTTTGGGACCCTTAGCTCAGTTGGTTAGAGCGTTTCGTTGACATCGAAGAGGTCACTGGTTCGAGCCCAGTAGGGTCCACCATCTTGCCGTTCAACTTGTTGGTTGAACGGCTTTTTTATAATTATGCTCCGGCCAGAATTGAGGCTGCAGTGACGCGGTCCCGGGCAATTTGCTTCTCCAATTCGATCACCCCGGAGAACTGCTGCTCCCCGCGTAGAAATGCATGAAATTCAACCGTGAGTTCTTCGCCGGGACCATACGGACAGTCGGTCAGGAGATGAACTTCCAACCGAGGCTCCGTGGTGTCCTCTACCGTAGGTCGCAGCCCATAATTCGCCACCCCAGGCAATGAAGGACTGCCATCTTCTTTTCGCACTTTCACCGCATAAACCCCAAACCGGGGCCGCAGATCCGGAACCCAGTTCAGGTTCAAGGTAGGAAACCCAATTTTCCGACCCAAACCTTTACCCGGCACCACCGTGCCATCCGCGAAATACTCATAGCCCAGCATCTGATTTGCCCGTTCAATCTCTCCCTTTTCAAGTAACGAGCGGATGGCTGTGCTACTGATCGCTTCGTCCTCATTCCGCACCCGCGGCACGCTGACGACATTCAGGCCCGAACCTTTCGCAGACTGTTTCAACAGGCCAACGTCACCCATCCTTCCGCGACCAAAACGCCAGTTCTCGCCCACATAAACTACCTTCAAGCGTGGCAGATTGTGCTGCAGCATCGGCAGAAATTTTTCGGCGGGCAACGCGGCAAATTCCGGCGTAAACGGCTCCGTAATCAATGCTGAGACTCCAAGTCGGTTCAATACGTGCGCCTTTACGGCCGGAGTCATGATTATGCGGGTGACATCCTGTGGACGGAACAGCACACTGGGATGCGGCCAAAATGTGAGCACCGCTACGACGCCATTCTCCTCTTTTGCGGCATCCACCGCCTGTTGGATAACCGCCTGATGTCCTCGATGTAGTCCGTCAAACATCCCCACGGCCAGATGCAATGGCCGGTCTGGCAACTGGGAGGCAGCAAGGCCGCTAAATTGGAGAATTGCACTCACAGAGCCACACTCGGGGCGGCCTCATGGATGGGAATCAGCCGCTTTTCAATATCAGGCAATGACAGGCTCTGTATCTCATCCAGGGTAAGTGCCTGCGAAATATTAAACCGATCGGTCGCGGTCCGGCGCAAGGCCGAGAGGTGGGCACCACAACCGAGCTTCTGTCCCAAATCGTGGGCCAGAGTCCGCACATAGGTGCCTTTGCTGCACCGCAGTCGGAAATCCAAATGCGGGAGGGCGAAACGCGTAAGCTCATAGGCGGAAACGCGGATAAACCGGGGTTCACGCACCACCTCTTCACCTTTGCGTGCTTTTTTGTAGAGTGGCACCCCGTCGATCTTGATCGCGGAATACATGGGAGGCATCTGATACTGATCACCCATGAAGGATTGGATGGCCGCTTCGATCTCCTTCTGGGTGTAGGCGGGAACCGGTCGCGTTTCCATCACTTGGCCCTCGGCATCCTGCGAGTCCGTGATTTTGCCGAGTTCAATCGTCCCGGTGTATTCCTTGTCGAGGCTGATCAGATATTGGGAAATCCGCGTGGCCTTGCCCACCAAGATGATCAACAACCCCGTGGCCATGGGATCGAGCGTGCCGGCGTGACCGATCTTGCGGGTCTTCAATTTTCCGCGCAAACGGGCCACCACGTCGTGCGAGGTATGATCAGTGGGTTTGTCCACCAGCAACACCCCGCACATTTCGTTTGGAGGCGACATCATGTTACGGCTGCTCCGGCTTCATCGACTTGTTTGATTTGCACGGCAATGGCCTCAACCAAACGCCGGTAAAATTCCGTGGTATCTATTTTCAAACTCAACCCGGCAGCGGCGGCGTGTCCCCCACCTTGGAATTGCGCGGCAATACGATCCAGGCGGTAGGCCGTATCCGTCGCACGCAAACTGGCTTTCAAGGTGCCATCCTCCCGCTCTTCGATCAACACGCCCACATCCACTCCTTCAATGGAGCGCGCATAATCGACCAATCCCTCGGTATCCTCAGAATTTGAACCCGTGGCCTCAAAGATTCCGCGCGGTAAAATGCCGATGCATACCCGGTCATCGCACTCCATTTTGAGTGATTTGAGAAAAGCCTCCAGTAAGCGCAATTTCCCCATGGATTCGCGTTCGTATAATTCAAAGCCGACAATATTCGGTTGCGCGCCATAGACCAGAAGCTCGGCCGACAACACGAATGAACGGTGAGTGGTGGAAGGAAAGCGGAATTGTCCGGTATCGGTCAGGATTCCGGTGTAAAGCCCTTGGGCCGCGACGGCATCGACCGCGTAACCGAGGTCGATAAAAATGCCGGCCAAAATTTCAGCCGTGGCTGCCGAACCGGTATGAATGAAGTCATACTCCGCATATCCAACATTGGAAATGTGGTGATCCACCATCGCAATCGGCCGCGGAAATGCGGCCTGCAATCGGCTCCCGGCCCGAAAGCCATCCGCACAATCGACAAAGATCGCGGTGTATTCATCGGCAACCGCGAGAATTTCATCGGTGCGCAGAAACGGCACCTCGGTGACAAGAAATTTGAGCCGCCGTGGAACGACATCCGCATTGACGCATACGACATCCAATCCGCGCTGGGCCAGCACCCGGGCAAGTCCCACTTGCGAACCAATGCAGTCTCCATCCGGCCGGGCATGTCCAATCACGGCAATTTTCTTTCCCGCCAATTGCGAAACCATGGCGGCGAAGCGTGCAGACAGCTCCGGATAAAACTTATCCATTACGCTTTCTCTCCGCTTTCCCGATCCACCTCATCCAGCAACTGCACGATCCGCGTCCCGCGCTCAGCAGCGTGATCGAGCACATATTCGAGTTTGGGCAGAAACTTGAGCACAATCCGCTTGCTCAATTCGCGGCGGATCAAAGGAGCCTGTTTGCGCAACCACTTCAGTTTTTCATCCACTACCTCGTCGTCGCCCACGATGGATACAAAAACCCGGCCGTCTCGAAGATCAGGGGACACGCGCACCTCGGTGATCGTAATCGTCACGGCTTCAGCTTGGTGCTGTTGACGCAAGACATCACTGATTTCGCGCTGAATCAGCACATTGACACGCAGGGTGCGGTTGCTCATGGCGCAGGTGTGATTGGGTTGTCAGATAGTGGGGACAACCGATCCTCCATGATCCGTTGTCCGTTAGGTCAGAGTGAGGCGCGCACCTTTTGCACCTCGTAGCACTCGATAATATCGCCGGCTTCATAGCCGTTGAAATCATCCAGTTTGATACCGCACTCGAGACCGGCGCGCACTTCATTCGCGTCGTCCTTGAAGCGCTTGAGCGTGCTCACCTTGCCCTCGTGAATGATATCCTTCTTGCGCCGCAGCCGGGCGAGCGAATTGCGGGTGATCTTGCCTTCAGTGACCAGACAGCCGGCGACAAACCCTTTGGCGAGCGGGAATACCTGACGCACTTCGGCTCCACCCAGCTTGATCTCTTTCAGATCCGGCTCGAGCATGTCGGCCATCGTCTCGCGCACTTTGTCGCCGAGTTCGTAAATGATGTCGAAAGACTCAATGCGCACCCCATGGTGCTTCGCCAGCGGGGTCACTCCGTTTTCCAACTTGGTGTGGAAAGCGATGATCATGGCGTCAGAAGCACTGGCCATCAGGACGTCATTCTTGGTCACCAAGCCGACATCACCGGCGATGATTTCCATTGAAACCTTGGTGCTTTGAATTCCTTCGAGAATGTTGCGCACAGCCTCAGCCGAACCAAAAACGTCCGTCTTGAGGATCACCTTGAGGACCTTGGCTTGGGACGCGGCAATATTGGCAAAGAGCTTCTCAACTGAAACCTCCTTGGGCGCAGCTGCCGCGCGGGTGGTCAACTGCTTGAGGCGTAGTTGCTCTTCCTCGGCCAAATCCTCGGCCATGCGTGCGTTCTTGACCGCCTTGAAAGCGGCACCGCTTTCAGGTGCACCGGACCAGCCGATCACGCGGACTGGGGTGGACGGCGGGGCAACTTTAACATTCTTGCCCTCGTCATCGAACATCGCGCGAACTTTTGCATAATAGGATCCGCAGACAATCGAATCGCCGACGCGCAACGTGCCGCGTTGAACAATAACCGTGGCCAAGGGACCACGGCCAAAATCAATTTCCGATTCCACCACGATGCCGCTGGCCTCGGCCTTCGGGTTGGCCTTGAGCTCGAGCAGGTCCGTTTGGAGAAGGATCATTTCCAGCAGGGTGTCGACCCCCTCGCCCTTGATGGCGGATACCGGCACCGTAATCGTTTCACCGCCCCAATCTTCCGGCGCGATGTTACGTTGCTGCATCTGGGTCTTCACCTGGTCCAGATTGGCACCTTTTACGTCCATCTTGTTGACGGCCACGATCAGCGCGACCCCGGCATCCTTGGCGTGTTTGAGCGCTTCATCCGTCTGCGGCATGAAGCCGTCATCGGCGGCCACCACGAGCACGGCAATGTCGGTCACATCCGCACCGCGGGCGCGCATTTTGGTGAAAGCAGCGTGACCCGGAGTATCCAAAAAGGTGATTTTGCGACCATCGCGCTCAATCTGGTAAGCACCGATGTGCTGGGTGATGCCACCGGCTTCTCCCGCCACGACCTTGGTCTTGCGAATCGAATCAAGCAGTGAGGTTTTGCCGTGGTCGACGTGGCCGAGAATACAAACCACCGGGGGCCGCGTCTCGAGATTCTCGAGCTCTTCGACTTCAGGATCAACGACCTGCTTTTCCTCTGCGGCGGCCTGTTGGGCGGCTCCTTCGCCGCGGTGTTTGATCTCCAGGATAAATCCGTGTTTCTCTGCAACGGAGATGGCCACCGCTTCCTCGATTGTAGAATTCATCGAGGCAAAACCACCCGCTTGGTTGAGCTCGGAAATGAGCTTAAACGGCTTCATGCCGAGTTCGACCGCAAAGTCTCGGACGATAATAGGGGGCTTGATCTGGATGACTTTTACCTCCCCGGTGTTCATCACCGCTTTTTCGGCCGCGGGAGCAATGGTCGGAGTCGGTTTGGGCCCGGACAAATCTGCCGTTGGAATCGGGGGGACCGCCGGGGCAGCAGCTGGAGGACGCGAAACCGGTGGCGGAACCGAAGCCGGAGCTTTTACCCCGGGAGTCGCCGGTAAAGGCGCTGGCTGTGAGACCGGTGTGGCGGGTGCTTTGGGAGGGGCGGGTGTCGCTGGGCGAACCGGCATCGCGGGAGCCTTCGGGGCTTCACCGGCTTTCTCCGCTTTTTCACGCGCAATATCACCGGCTGATTTCACAAATGCCCCCATGGGCACGTTAACTTTCGGGGGAGCATTTTTCGAAACCGCAGGCGTCGGACTTGCCACAGGTTCGGCCACGGCGGCTTCCTTGGTTTCCGGCTCAGGTTGTTTCAACTCCTGCACCAAGGCCTCGGCCGAGATATTGTCGATCGTGCTGGAAACGCTCTTCACATCGAAGTTGCGCTCCTTGAGCAGGGTCAACAGCTCCTTGTTGTCCATGCCGATCTTCTTGGCGAGTTCGTGAATGCGGATACTCATCAGTAATTTGTCGTGATAAAACGGGTCTGCTTATGCGTTATGGTTATTCTTGTTGGGCGGCGACGCGTTCGATAATCGCAGCGGCTTCTTCAGCGGTGAACCCGGCATCCACCAAGTCATCGGCTTCAACACCTTCGAAGGCGCCGGGTGAATTGATGCCCATCTCAACAAGGCGGCCGGCAATTCCTTTGTCCAAAGCAAAGGTCGTGACCAAAAGCTCAATGGCGGTCTGAACCGGATCGTCACTCACGGCCTTGAATTCCTCAATATCAAGGCGCCAACCGATCAGGCGGGAAGTAAGACGGGCATTCTGCCCCTTGCGTCCGATGGCAATCGCGAGATCTTCCGTGGCAACCTTGAGCAGGATACGATGACTGTGCTCGTCGATGATGATGTCACGCGGCACGGCCGGCTTTAACGCCTCCAGGATCATTTCACGCGGATCACTGAAGTAACGGATGATATCGATCTTCTCACCACCGAGTTCACGCACGATGGTTTTGACGCGGGCACCACGGGCACCGACGCAAGCGCCGACGGGGTCGACTTTGCTGTCGGCACTCGTCACGGCAATCTTCGTGCGATAGCCGGGCTCACGGGCAAACGCCTCGATCTTGACCGTGCCATCAGCGATCTCGGTCACTTCGAGTTCGAAGAGACGTCGCACGAACTTCGGGCTGGCGCGGCTGAGAATGATTTCAGGTCCGCGTGGGGAAGAATCAATGGATAGGAGCAGGCAGCGAATACGTTCGCCGGGTTGATATTCTTCACCCGGAACCTGCTCGCGCGAGGTCATCACGGCCTCGGCCTTGCCCAAATCGATATAGAGATCACTGCGCTCGCGACGACGCACCGTGCCGGTTACGACATTGCCAACCTGATCCTTGAAATCGTCATAAATACGATCCTTCTCAAACTGACGCAGTCGTTGCATCACCGCCTGACGGGCGGTTTGAGCGGCGATACGTCCCAGCGTGGAGGGGTCGATTTCCTTCTCGATCATCTCACCCAGCTGCGCACCCGGCTTGATCACTTGGGCGCGTTCGACGTGGATCTCAGTGCGTGGATCACTAACGGAATCAACGACTTTCAACAAAGCCCAGGCGTGCATCTGCCCGTTTTTCTCGTTGATCTCAATCTTAAGCTCTTGACCGGAGTTAACCCCTTTTTGAGCAGCCGTCTTCAAGGCATTGGTAATCGTGGCGATCATGTCGGCACGGCCAATCCCCTTTTCCTTCTCCATGTATTCTAGAACGGATAGTATTTCGCTGCTCATATGCTTGTTTAAATGGGAAAAAAAAAGCGGGCCGGAAGGCCCACTTTCATAAAAGTGAGTGTGAGTAAGAAGGGAAAAACTATTTCTACTTCAATCCATGTCAAGAGCCCACGGAGCGGCCTGTAGCCTCTCTCGCAAGTAACCAACCAATGAGACCTTGCACAACTCCATGACAAAATGTCGCTCGTTCCGAGCCGGAACAATCAGTTTGCCTCAAGACCAAATTCAGACTCTGCGGCATATCCCCCGGATACCAATGATACCAAAATCCCTGCAAATCCGCTCCAATTTGGGCCGATAATAGAGGCAAAATCCATCACAGATCATCGTATCCAGCCGGGTCCCACCAACGGACTCTGCACATAATTGGGCCCCAAAACGCATTCGCCATCCCCGCAGACCCAAATCACGCCGCACTTGTCTGGTCGATCCTGCGGATGAAGCCACCGGGATGTCGGTTCCCAAGTTCAAAAGTCTTTGGGGCCAATCCGGCACGTTGGACACCCAATCCAAGTATTGTTGCAGACGTCGCTTTGGCGCGTTGGCCGGTCGGACCCCAGATCGTGCCCAATGACCACCTTCCTCCCGCATCAATCCATCGGCAGTGAGTCGCCCGTCTGCTCGCCACTCTTTCAACGAATGACGGCCCGCCAGATTCAACATCGGAACTCGATTATAACGGTAGCCCAGTATCTCCATTGCCGTCTGGTGACATGCCTCGACCCAACCCAATTTGCCGATCCGAATTTCAGCAAAGCGTCTCTTTTGATGCCAGCGATGAACTGCCGCGGCCAACCATTGCCCGCTCAACTCCTCGGGATCAGTGCCCTGCACCAATTCCAACAGACGTATCTCGGAATAATTCGCCAAATTCGCCACCGCTTCATCAGCCGCGTATTCCTCCAAATCATGGCGCAGATATGGCAACAACGCCAGAATCGGGATGGGTTGTCCATTACTGCCGATCGTAACCGTGCCTGGTTTCGGCGGAAACAATACGACATGCAGTTTTACTCCGTCGTAAGTGCGATCATTCACATGTCCATGGGCATGCCAGTCTTCCGCCCGCAAATGCAGTTCCACATCGCCGGTCACCACTGGGCCATCGCCCCATCGCCAGCGGGCGTGTCGAAAATCCGGTCCAGCCAGCAGATTCCATTTTCCGGGACTGAGTAATTCTATCCTGCCACCCGATTCCGTCCGGATCGCAGCTTGATCAAAGCCACCCAGGGCCCAGATTTTCTGCAGTAATTTTTCCGAAAAGGTGAATGGCCCATACAACCCTTGAATTTCCGCAACAGCCGGATTGGGTTCAGGCGCACTCATGCTGGGAGCATGGAGCGACTAAGAAAGCTGGACAAGTGCGGGTTTTCGCAAAACTTCTCCCTCTACGAGAACGGAGAGGTGGCAGAGTGGTCTATCGCGATGGTCTTGAAAACCATTGAGCCGCAAGGTTCCGGGGGTTCGAATCCCTCCCTCTCCGCCACTTACCCCAACCCCAGAACCCCACTCCCCCATGACTGGACTAGATTGGCTGATCATTGCCGGCTATTTCGCCTTGCTCGTTGTCATTGTCTGGTGGTCTTCCCGCAAGACCGACACCACGGCGGATTATTTTCTCGCCGGTCGCAACCTGAGCTGGTTCGTCGTCGGCTGTTCGTTACTTGCCTCGAATATCGGCTCGGAACACATCGTCGGCCTCGCGGGCAATGGAGCCACCAGCGGCATGGCCATGGCGCATTGGGAATTACATGCGTGGATCATGCTCATGCTCGGCTGGGTCTTTGTGCCCTTCTACTATCGCTCCGGCGTTTTCACCATGCCGGAATTTCTCGAGCTCCGTTTCGATGGTCGCACCCGCTGGGTGCTCTCCATCGTCAGTCTGGTCGCCTATGTGTTCACTAAAGTCTCTGTGACCGTCTATGCCGGCGCGATTGTATTTCAGGCCCTGCTGCCCGATACCTTCGGTTCTCCTGAAAACGCATTCTGGATTGGAGCCCTCACCACCGTAATCCTGACGGGTATCTACACCATTCTAGGCGGTCTGCGCGCGGTGGTTTACACGGAAGTAGCCCAAACCGCCCTGCTGTTGGCTGGCTCTGTCTTCATCACCCTGTTCGGCCTGAGCCAGCTCGGGGGGTGGGACGAATTGAAGTCCACCCTCGCAGCCGAATCCACCCGGGTCGCATTGTGGCGACCGCTGTCGGATCCGGATTTTCCGTGGCTTGGTGTCATGATCGCCTCACCCATCATCGGCATCTGGTATTGGTGCACTGACCAATACATCGTGCAGCGCACCCTCGCCGCCAAATCCCTGCGCGATGCGCGGCGCGGCGCCATCTTCGGCGGATTCCTCAAGGTGCTTCCTGTTTTCGTTTTTCTGATCCCCGGCATGATTGGTTTCGCCCTGCACCAAAAAGGACTGCTGCATATTCCCTTGCGCACGGATGGCTCCCTCAATGGTGACGCGGTCTTCCCCACCATGGTCACCACCTTGCTGCCTTCGGGTCTGCGTGGCATCGTGGTCGCCGGATTATTGTCCGCGCTGATGAGTTCTCTCGCCTCCTTGTTCAACTCCTGCGCCACCCTCTTCACCGTCGATATCTACAAGCGACTTAAACCAGGACTCACGGAAAGTGCCCTCGTCCGCGTTGGACGCTTGGCCACCGGAGTCGTCGTCGTGCTGGGCATCGTCTGGATTCCGGTCATGAAATATATCTCGGGAGGCGGCCTGTATCAATATCTGCAAAGTGTGCAGGGTTATCTGGCGCCACCCATCACGGCCGTGTTCCTCCTTGGTTTGTTTGTGCCCCGCATCAACGCACGGGGCGCGTTTACCGGTCTGGTGGTCGGCTTTGTTCTCGGTCTGCTAAAGATCGCCCTGCAGGCCATGGCCGGCGGTGGCGCACTCGATTCCGCGGGAGTGTTGTATGCCTTCGGCCAAATCAATTTTCTGTATTACTCCGGTTGGCTCTTCCTCGCCAGCGTGATCATCGTGGTCGTGGCCTCACTCACGGCCCCGGCGCCGACGGCCGCCCAAATCAGCGGTCTGACTTTTTCATCCATCACGCCGGAGCAAGCGGCCGAGAACCGTGCCAGCTGGGGTGCGGCGGAAGTGCTGGCTTCCGCCGGGGTGCTCGCCCTGGTAATTGGCATCTACCTCTACTTCAGCTTCTGGCTGTAGATCCGCACGGTTAATCCTACGAGGCCTGCAGGAAATCACGCGCCGCCTTAAAACCACGCCGCTCACCTTCGAGGGTGCCATTATAATCGGCATCCTCGAGCTCGATGGAGACATAGCCGCGATAATCGACCGCCACCAATTCCTGCAGCAATTCTGTCCAGGAAGAGCGACCCTTTCCCGGGATCGTATAACGCCAGGTTGCCCCACCCCAGGCAAAATGCTCCGCAAATACCGCCGCTTGCTCGTGCCCAATTTCGTATAACCGGTCGACGTCGATATACGTATCCTTGCCGTGCACATGCACCACGAGTGGGGCAAATTCCTTCAAGAACTTCAGCGGGGTAATCCCCATGCGAATGAGATGTGACGGATCAAAGTTGATGCCGAAATGCGGCGAATTCATCTCCTTCAGGAAGGCGCGATAGGACTCCGGATTGCAGCAGTGGGCATTGCAACCGGGCCACCCTTCGATCGCCAAACGGACACCCGTTTCCGCCAGCACGGGTCGCAACTGACCGTAGCTTTCCACCATGTAACCAAACGTCTCCTTGCGTGACAGTGAAGTATCCTCGGCCAACATCACGCCAAAGGCGATTTTGACCCCGGCCGAAGCCATGACGCGCAGCGCATCGATCGCCAATTTCACGGTCTGCTTTCGGGTGTCAGTATTGGCTGAAAGCATTCCAGTCCATTCGCTGCCAAACAAATCCATCGTCCCAACCGACAGTCCCGTAGCCGCCCACTTGGCGGCATCTTCCGCTGGCGCCGCGGGAATATCCACACATCCGAAACCTTGTTCCAAGGCCCACTGCGCGGTTTCCGCCAGGGGCTGCTTCATCAGCGTTCCAGTCAGGCGCAATCCGATGGGGTATTTTCCGGTCAAGGTCTTGGCTGGGGTAGTCATGGGGATAATTGAAGGATAAGAGTGCGAGGCAGGAATCCATCCACAGGCCGGTTTGCCTTAAACTTCAAGCGCGTTTCGGCGGCACCTTCCTTGGAGTTGGCTTACGGCTGCGGTTTGAGCGGGTGCGCATTTCCCGCGGCGACAATCGGAAGTGGCGCCGAAACAATTTCGACAACTGATATTCATCGCTGAGCCCCACCGCGGCGGCGATCGCTTTTACCGGCAGACTGGATGACAACATCATGGTGCGCGCCTGATTCAGGCGCATCCGTTGCAACTCCTGCATCGGAGTGCGGCCACTGAGGCGTTTGAATTTCCGCACAAAGGCAAATTTGCTCATCCGCACCACACGGGCAAGATCGTCCAAGTAAACCGTCTGAGCCATGCGCTGCTGCATGTGCTCGCGCAATTGCAACAACCAGGGATCCGTGGGGGTGGCCGACAAGCGGATGGCCTCGTTCAAAATCGCCCTTAACAGGGGAACCTGGGTGGAAAGACGCACCCCCGCTTGGTGATCCCGCATCAACCACGATATCATCTGGCGAACCCGGGCATCCGCATCGCGGATCCTGAGTGGAAGTCCCTCCAGCACGGCGTCATCCGCCTTAAAGGAGATGAAATAGGTGTTCACAGGATCTCGATATTCTGAAGTCTCCCGATGCGCCACCCCAGCCCGGTAAAGGAGCAAATCTCCCGGACCGGCCCGCACGGTCTGCCGTTCAGTTTCCAATAACATGCGCCCACTCAATACCACGATGAGTTCGTGCACCGGATGGTGATGCATGGGCATGTGCCAATCGCGCTGCGGGGTGACTTCACCCACACTCAGGAATTCAATGACCGGTGCAGACATGGGCAATTTCTGACAAGTCTTGGCAATGGTCACCATTCCCGCCAGCCCGGATTCATGCTATCTTAAATTCTATGTCCCAAAAGAAAGTCCGTCTTGCTTTCGCTGGCGTTGGTGGAATGGGCCAAGCGGCCCATCTCCGCAATTACGCTACCCTCCCCGACGACTGTGAAGTTGTCGCCCTGGCCGAGCTAAAGCCCAAACTGGCCCAAGCCGTCGCCCAACGCTACAATATCCCCAAAGTCTATGCCACGATCGAGGAGATGCTGGCCGTGGAAAAGGTCGATGGCATCGTCGCTTCTCAGCCATTCTGGCGGCACGGGATCTTGGTGCCCGCGATTGTAAAATCCGGTGTGCCCGTCTTCACGGAAAAACCCATCGCCGCTTCCCTCGCAGTGGGTGAACGCATTGTCGAATCCGTCGCCAAAAGCGGCACCTGGCACATGGTCGGTTATCACAAGCGCAGCGACCCGGCCTCGGAGTTTGCCAAGAAAACAGTCAATGAACTCAAGGCGTCCGGCGAACTGGGCAAACTGAAATACATCCGCATCTCCATGCCTCCGGGTGACTGGGTGGCCAATGGGTGGACCCAGAACATCGGTTCGGATGATCCGACGCCCAATCTCGAGATTGATCCCAAACCGGCGGACATGGACGAGGCCACCGCTAAGGAATACGAAGCCTTTGTGAACTACTACATTCACCAAGTGAACCTCATGCGGTTTCTCCTCGGCGAATCCTACAAGGTCACGTATGCCGATCCGGCCCAAGTGTTGTTCGTGGCCCACAGTGAAAGCGGTGTGCCCTGCACGTTGGAGATGGCCGCCTACTCCACCACCTTGGACTGGCAGGAAACCGCCTTGATCGCCTTCGAACGCGGTTATGTTAAGTTGTCCCTTCCCGCCCCCCTGGCCTTCAATCGGGCCGGCACGGTCGAAATCATGAAGGATCCGGGCAATGGCGTAACGCCCGTAATTTCCCAGCCGCAACTGCCGTGGGTGCACGCCATGCGCAATCAAGCCTTGAACTTCATCAAGGCGATTCGCGGCGAAGCCCCGCCTCCCTGTGTCGCTGCCGAAGCCCTCGAAGATCTGCGCGTCGCCCGCGAATATATCCGCCTGTTGAAAGGAGTCTGACCATGCCTGTCCAATTTCGCAAAATCACTCTCTCAGCCGAGCGCTACGAATCCGCCGGCGTATTTGACGTCAATGGTGACGGCGTCCCTGACATCGTCAGCGGCGCTTACTGGTATGAAGGCCCCGACTTCGTAAAGCAGCACAAGATCGGCAGCGTCACGGCGCACGACGAATACTACGACGATTTCTCCACCATCCCGATGGATATTAATGGGGACGGTCGCCTGGATTTCGTCACCGGTGGTTGGTGGGGCGAGACCCTGCGCTGGCGCGAAAACACCGGAAAGGCCGAACAGGATTGGCCAATCCATGACATCGCCAAATGCGGGAGCATAGAATCCACCCGCGCTTGGGATGTGGACGGTGATGGTGAATTGGAAATCGTGCCCAACACCCCCGGAGCCCCCCTAGTAGTCTATAAGCTGATTCGCAACGCTCAGGGTAAAGGCACCGGAAAATTTGCGGCGCACAAACTGAAATTCTCAGGCCGCGCCAACGACCATCAGGGTCACGGCCTGGGCTATGGCGACATCACTGGCAATGGCCGTGGCGACTTCATCCTGACCAACGGCTGGCTCGAAGCGCCGGCTAATCCTTACGAGGACGAATGGATCTGGCATCCAGATTTCAATCTCGGCCGAGCCCCCAGTGTGCCAATCCTCGTTGTCGATCTGAACGGTGACGGCGTCAACGAACTCATCCTCGGCGAGGGCCACGGTTACGGCCTGAGTTGGTGGCAACAGTCCATAGATGCCGCCGGCAAGCGCAGTTGGAAGCGCCATGAGATCGACCCTTACAGCAGTCAGTATCACGACCTGCAGTGGGTGGACATTGATGGCGATGGCCAAAATGAACTCATCACCGGCAAACGCTTTCGCGCCCACCCCGTAGGCGACGGCGGGGACAAGGACGCCTACGGCTGGTCCATCTTCAAATGGACCGGTGAATCATTCGTGAAGCACCCCGTCGATTTCGGTCCGCTCGGTGTAGGCAAGGGCTTGGGTATTCATTTTGCGGTCGCCGATCTGACCGGAAATGGCACCCTCGACGTAGTGGCTCCCGGCAAGGACGGCCTTGCAATTTACCTCAATCAAAGGACCCCATGAAATTCGGCATGAATCTCCTGCTTTGGACCGCCAAGGTAGATGACAGTCACGATCCTCTGCTTTCAGCTCTCAAAACCACCGGCTACGACGGCGTCGAAATACCCGTATTTGAAGGCACGTCCAAGGAATACAAAACTCTCGGCACGAAACTGAGCGACCTCGGCCTTGGCTCGACTGCCGTCACCGTCATGTCACCCGAGACCAGTCCAATCAGTCCCGACGCGATCATTCGCCAAGCGGCTGTCGACCGACTCAAATGGGTGCTCGATCGCAGTGCGGAATTTGGGGCGGAAGTGCTCTGCGGTCCGTTGCACTCTCCGCTAGGAGTCTTCAGTGGCACAGCCCCTACTCGGGACGAACGGCTACGAGGCATTGAAACCTTTCAGCAGGTAGCCGATCACGCCAAGTCCGCCGGAATCACTCTCGCCATCGAATACCTCAATCGCTTCGAAAGTTATTTCCTCACGACTGCCGCCGACACGAAAGCATGGGTGGATGAAATCAACCATCCTGCCTGCGGAATGATGTGGGACACGTTCCATGCCCACATCGAAGAGAAGAATTCACCCGTCGCATTGGCGTCCGTGAGCGACCGTCTCGTGCACGTGCACTTGAGTGAAAATGACCGCGGCACTCCCGGCACTGGTCAGGTGAATTGGGCCGAGACTTTCGCCACCCTCAAAAAGATCCAATACAACCGTTGGATCGTGATCGAAGCCTTCGGACGCGCCTTGCCCGATCTTGCCGCCGCTACGCGCGTATGGCGCGACCTGTTTGCCGATCCCAAGGATGTTTACACCCATGGCCTCAAGTTCATCCGTGCGGGCCTCGAAGCCTGAACAAATAAAAAGCCGACCCCAGTGGGTCGGCTTTTTGTTGAAGCAATCTCGATGCTCAGTCCCGGCGAGCGGCGATCAACCAGAGGAGATTGAGCAATGAGCTGAGGAAGGCCGCGACATAAGTCAGGGCAGCTGCATTCAGTGTCTGGGCCACACCGGGCATTTCGTCCCGATCGATGATACCCAAACCAACCAGTTCCTTCTTGGCCCGGCTGCTCGCGTCAAATTCCACCGGCAATGTAACGAGGTGGAAAATGGTCAGCACAGCGTAAACCGCGATACCCAGATTGATCATACCGGTCATCCGAAAGAAGAAGCCGCCGATAATGACCAGAGGCAGAAGCTTGGCACTGATCGTCGTGATCGGCACCAGAGCCATGCGGGTCTTCAGCATCGCATAACCCACCTTGTGCTGAATGGCGTGCCCAGCCTCGTGGGCGGCCACACCCAGTGCCGCCAGACTCGTGCCGCGATAATTTTCGGAAGAGAGCACCAAGCGTTTGTTCGTAGGATCGTAGTGATCGGTCAAGTGTCCGCCGATTTCCGTGATCTCGACGTCGCTAATGCCAGCGCGAGACATGACCGCCTCGGCGGCTTCGCGTCCGGTGATCCGGCCGCGCGATGGGATCCGCACATTCTTTTTATAGGCACTCGAGACCTTGTATTGCGCATACATCGCAAAAATCATCGAGAGGATTAACAGCCCCATGATTAAGGGCTGCGAAAGAAGTCCGACTGCTAGGATGGATGTCATATCAGGAGGGTTGAATTAAATTGGGAGTTCCGAGTGATTAACTTAAACAAAAAGCGCGATTTGCCAGTGCAAATCGCGCTTTTGGAAACGACTCCAATTATTCCAGAAGGCTCAGCCGAGCTTCGGGACGTCGACCCACTTGCGCTCAGCCCACGACTGTAGTCCGAGTTCGGCGAGCTGCACGCCTTTGGCCCCTTCGAAGAGGTTCCACTGGAAAGGCTCGTCCTTCACCACGTGACGGAGGAAGAGCTCCCACTCGATCTTGAATGCATTGTCGTAGATCCCTTGGTCTGGCACCCGCACCCAGCCATCCTTGTATTTGATCGGGCTGTCGACATCGGGATTCCAAACGCAACGCGGGGTGGCGGCCATGGATTGCGCTTTGCAGTCGCGCAGACCGGCCACGGCGGTGCCGTGGGTGCCGTCAACGTGGAGCGTAAGCAGATCATCGCGATCAACGCGGGTTGCCCATGAGGAATTGAAATGACAGATGACACCATTGGTCAGTTCAAACGTGGCATAGGCTGCATCGTCGGCCGTGCACTTGTATGGCTTGGCGGCTTCGTCCCAACGTTGGGGAATATGAGTCGCCCCCAAGCAGGTCAGGCTCTTGATGTCGCCGAAGAGGTTTTGGATGACATACTGCCAGTGGCAGATCATGTCCACGATGATGCCGCCGTCTTCTTCTTTGCGATAGTTCCACGATGGGCGCTGAAGCTTCTCGTGCTCACCGGTAAATACCCAGTAGCCGAACTCGCCGCGCACGGAGAGCACCTTGCCGAAGAAACCCTGGTCCATGAGCCACTTGAGCTTCACCAGACCGGGGAGCCAAAGTTTGTCCTGAACGACGCCGTGCTTGAGCCCGGCCGCCTCGACTTCCTTCGCAAGAGCCAGTGCCTCGGCCGAAGTGGTAGCAGTGGGTTTTTCGCAATAGATGTGCTTGCCGGCGGCAATCGCCTTGCGCACACCGATCGGACGCTGACCAGTCAATGTCGCATCAAAATAGACGGTGTTGCCCTTGTCCGCGAGCGCGGCATCGAGATCCGTGGTGTAGCGCTTGACCCCGGCGCGAGCCGCCAACGCGGCGAGCTTGGTCTCGCTGCGACCGACCAAAATAGGATCAGGCATGATGACTTCCGAGTCACTCAGCTTGATACCGCCTTGGTCGATGATCGCCTTGATGGAACGCAGCAAATGCTGGTTGGTGCCCATGCGTCCGGTGACGCCGTTCATGATAATACCTACTTTATGTGTGGTCATTGGGAAATGATTGGGGGTTGGGAAAGAGGTTGAGTGTAAGCTGGACGCCCAAGCTTGCGTTAGAACAAATCCGACTTTTGATAGCACATTCCCGACCATGCCTGCCTGGAGTCCCATCCTCATCCAGAAGATCGAAATTCACGCCCTCGGATTCGTGCTACGCAAATTGCAGCTCAACCGCCATCGTGAAGCTGAGGTCGACTCCCATCGGCACAGCTATGCGCAGCTCATTCTCTATTTGGCGGGTGAAGGGGCGCAGACGGTCAACCGGCGCAAACGGCACGCGGGAGCCGGGGATTTGTTCATCATTCCGGCCGGGGTCGAACACGGTTTCTCGGTGCTGCATGCCAGCCGGCCGGTCTGTCTGGTTCTCGATTATGAAGTGAAGGATTCGCCGCGCATGCGACCGGCCTACCGCCACTTGCCCACCGAAACCTTGAACGAGCTGCACCGACTCCTCGCCCAAGTGCCGGCCAAGGGACGACTCACTTTGGCGGACTATTCACCTATTCTCGCCGTGGTTGCCCGACTACTGGGGCAGTCACCGGCAATAGTAGATACGAATGCGACCCCCACCCTCTATAGCAAGGTCCATCCTTTGCTGACGAATCCGGGGTCACTATCCAATGTCGCTCGTCAGTCTGGTTATCATCCGGATCATCTGACCCGGCGCCTGAAAAAGGAAACCGGTCTGGGGATGCGGGCCATGCGCACGCAGTTGCGTTTGGCGGCTGCCCAGAAGGCATTACGCGAAAAACCGACCATTGCGGAAGCTGCCGCGTTGGCCGGTTTTGATGACCCTAATTATTTTTCGCGCTGGTTTCGCCGCCAAAGCGGGCGCAGTCCCAGCGCGTTTCGCGCGAGTTGAAGCGGATTTACTCTGCCTTTTTTTCGGGCTCGGTACACTGGGGTTGGGCCCCGGCAGGTAACGGCGGAATGTCGCCCTCGCCCGCTCGCGGCAGAGTGCCATCCAATTCCTGACGCCAGTGAGCCACATCACCACCCGGCACATAGCAATACATCATGTGCAATGGGGTGTCGCCGGTATTGGTAAGCTGGTGAAATTTCGTCGGCGGCATATAGACCATCTGGCCGGCGCTGATTTCGCGACGTTCATTATCCACGCACATTTCTCCTCGCCCCTGCAGGATCATGTAAACCTCTTCCTGTTCCTGATTGTGCCAAGGCACTTGGCCGCCATTGGGCTCCAAGACCACATAGCCCATGGAGAAGTTTTGCGATTGAATCGGCTGGGGACCAGAACCGACCAAGCCGCGACCAAATCGACGCGCCGGAAAGGTGCGCCCGGGGATGTTTGCAATGTCTGCGATGATCATAAATTGGAATGGAAAGGTTCTAAATGCGTCCCCATGGTGGCCGTGTAAATGGCAAATCCCGATTTAAGTTCCGACCTGCACAATTCCCCGGAGGCTGAGGCAAAGCAATTGCTTGCAGTGCAAGGTGAAGGCGCGCTGAAGGGCGCCACCGCCATCCTGATGCAGCAATTCACCGTCCTGCAAACCCGGGCGCAGATGATGCTCACGATCACGACGCTGACGCTGACGATTACGGGATTCTCCGGGCCAAAAATTGCCGCATCAGGACTGTTCGCCCAAGGGGCCATGGTCGCAGGCATCCTCGCCACTCTCGCCTCCACCCTGTTGATTCTGGGCGGGAGTCTCCGCATCCGCTGGGTCACCCAGTTCAAAGGGACCGACGATTTGGATTTGGTCACACGCGTGGTGCATTACCGCAATAAGAAGACCAAGCTGTTCTTCGCGGAGATCTGTTTGTTGGTGGCCGGTCTTTCCAGCTACGTCGCCAGTGTAGTCGCCTACTTTTTATACGGCCAATAACTCTGGACTCAGAAGGGAAAGCCCACGGAGAAATGTAGGGTCCCTGCCGGATCATTGATCCGCGGATTTAGATTGCGGCCATACTCCAGACGCACCGGGCCAATCAACGTTTGGTAACGCAGCCCAAGTCCGGCGCGGGGTCCGCCGAAACGCAACGCCGCCCCCCACCACCAAGGCAAGCTCACCCCGGCCACCGCAATAATTGCGATGACGATCAACAGGCTGATGATTATGCGGCGCATGGGTGAGTCCAACGCCGGGCCTAATTCGCCGACACCTTAGGCTGCCGGTTGCAGCCCGCAGCGGCGTAGCAAGGCATCCGGGTCAGGATCACGACCCATAAAACCACGGAACAGTTCCGCCGGATCGGCGGAATTCCCTCGGCTGAGGATTTTATCCACAAAATCCCGGCCGGTTTCACGGTTGAAGATGCCTTCCTGCTTGAACCGCGTGAAAGCATCGGCGTCCAGGACCTCAGCCCATTTATATGAATAGTAACCGGCGGCATAACCCACGGGATCAGAGAAGATGTGGTTGAAGCGTCGCATGATGGTCGGAGCCGGCGGCTCCGTCGGCGTAATGCAGGCATCCAGTTCAGCCCGCATTAACTTCTCAATTTCTGGCGCGGAAATAAATTTCTCAGTTTCGAGGTGAAAAAGCAGATCCATCTTGGCGAATGCAACCTGCCTCATGGTCGCAGTGGCGGATCGGTAATTTTTGGCCGCGATCAATTTCGCGAACAAATCATCTGGAATCACCGCCCCAGTTTCATGGTGGCGCGCAAACAGATCCAAGCTTTCACGCTCCCAGCACCAGTTCTCCATGATCTGCGAAGGTAACTCGACGAAGTCCCAAGCCACATTGGTGCCGTTGAGCGATTTGATTTTCACCTCACCCAGCAGGTGGTGCAACAAATGTCCGAATTCATGGAAAACCGTTTCAACCTCGCGATGGGTGAGCAAGGCGGGCCGATCGTCGGCCGGGGGTGTCATGTTGCCACAAATCAAGCCCAAATGCGGTTCGCGGGTGCCATCAGCCTGCGGTCCTCCCGTATGCAGGGAGTTCATCCAAGCTCCGCCTCGTTTTGACTCGCGCGGATACCAGTCGGAATAAAACGAACCCAAGTGAACCCCGGCGGCATCTTTCAGGTCGTAGAATAGGACATCCGGATTCCATACTTCGGCTGAACCATCGGTCCGTGGCACCACCGTCAAACCGAATACCCGGTTCGCGACTTCAAACATGCCACCGATCACCCGGTTCATCGGGAAATACGGCCGCAGCTCCTCTTCATCGAACGCGTATTTGGACTGCCGGAGTTTTTCCGACCAATAGCCCATTTCCCAAGGCGCCAAGTGCGCAACCGGCTGTCCGGTGTGGGACGCCTTGAATTCCTCCAACTCGCGAGCGTCCTCTGCAAACGCGGGAGCCGCGCGCTTTTCCAAATCCTCGATAAACGCCAAGGCACGCGCCCCGGTCCTGGCCATACGCCGGTCGAGTTCGATGTCTGCGAAATTGGCCTTGCCGAGCAAGGCTGCCTTCTCGGCCCGTAGGATCAGAATCTTCCGTATCAAGTCGGTGTTATCGTGGGGCACCTTCGAACCGATGGTTGATGACGCCTCCCACATCTGGCGGCGCAGTTCCGCGTCCTCCAGATATACCATGAAAGGTTCCTGCGATGGCATATGCAGGGTAAAGCGCCATGCGGGTTGGTCAGCGGTTGCCTTGCCTTTGGCGATGGCACCTTTGAGTGCGGCCGCCTTGGCATGGGCCGGGAGCCCCTTCAACTTTGCCTCCTCAGTCACGATCAATTCCCACGCATTGGTCGCATCCAGCACGTTTTCCGAATACTTCTGGGTGATCTCGGCCAGTTCACCTTGCAGTGTTTCCAACCGCAGTCGTTTTTTCGCCGGTAGATCAGCACCCGCTTTGGTGAAATCCGCCATGGTCTCGGTCATGAAGCGACGCTCGACCCCTACTATGGCAGTGGCCGCAGGGCTCTCCGCAAATGCCTTCAAGCGACTCCACAGTTCCACGTTGAGCGGAATGCCGGCAAAAAAGGAAGTGACCTTGGGCAGCATCTTATTGTGGGCTTCACGCAAGGCGGGTGCATCGGCCACGGATTGCAAGTGGGTCACCCGCCCCCAAGTCGTGCCCACTTCCTCAGTGGCAGCTTCCAAGGCATGGAACGTGTTCTCAAAAGTAACTTTCGTCGCGTCCTGTTGCGCAATGGCCTGCACCCTCGCTGCCGCTTTGGCCAAGGCGGATTCAATAGCCGGTTCAATATGCTCCGGCGTAAGTTGTGACCACTTGATTTCGAAACTCTTTTCGAGAAACGGGTTGTTTTGCATGCCAGCAAAAACCCGCGCCCGAGCTGACTTGTCAAACCGCAAGCATCACCAGCGGTAAGCGACACTGGCCGCCAATTGCCGACGCGCCGCTGGGACCGCCGGAACCTCCTGGTAATCAGAATCCCACAGATTGTCCGCTTCCACGGCAAATTCCAAACCGCGCCACACCTTCGGCCGCCATAGTATCGCCAATGAGCTGAGCAAGGCTTGATCCCCACCCGATGTGCGCAAGGCGTTCTCGCACTGCAGTCTGGCTTCATTATCCATACGTAATTCCCAATCCGCCGATAGCTTCACTGTCACCGCGGCCGTCAAACGGTGTCGGGCATAATTGAGTGCATAGAAACTGGCATCCACGGTTGCGGCCCCGTAATCCGCCTCTTTCGTCAGGTAGGTGTAGCCCAGTGTGAGGCTTCCCCAGGCAAAATCACGCCGCCCGACGATCTCGAGACCAGTCGTCGCGATATCCACGGCATTCGCGCTGCGAGCGGTCACACCATTGCGATAGGTCCAATCGACCAAGTCGTCATCTTGACGGTGGAAGATTCCCACCACGGTTCGCCAATTTGCAAAATCACCCGCGACCGAGAGATCAAGATTTCGGCTGGTCTCGCGACCAAGATTCGCATTCCCCCGAAACAAACCGGAACCCGGCGAGGAGTTTAGAGCGGTGTAGCTCGGAACCTGGGTCGTTTCCGCATAGCCAAGGGTCACTTGGTTTACCGCACCACCCGCCGCAAATTCACGTGAGAGTTCGGCAACTGGGGATAGTGCGCCTCCATCCCGATTCGTATCGTCGTAGGTAAGTCCGGCGAGTGCATGCCATTTTCCATCCGTCGCCCCCGACCATGAATGCTCGCCTGCCAGTGAGAGTTTCGTGAATTGCCGAGACTGATAAGTTCCGGATGTAAGCGAGGTGGACTCGATTTTATCTCCCGCGATTTCCGCGCGATAGCGCAGTGCCCAGTCCCCCATGATTTCCCGGCCGTCAATCGCCACACCTGTCATCCAAGTGGTGTGTTGATAGGGATTAAACTGACCCGGAATCAGCCGGTTATATTCATAATCATCCTTGTTGCGGCGATGATAAGCTCCGGCCTCGATGTAACCTCCTTCGGGTCGATTCTGGCGGTGATTGAGCGCGATTAACATCGTCTGAAGATTTTCGGTCTCGTTGACGCCATAGGGGGTGTAAAGATTGGGCCACCCAAAAAACTTGGCCTGATAGCCGGTGAACAAATCGGTCTGTGCAGACGCCGTCCGCACCTGGACCCGACCACCTACGCGTTGGAAACGATGATCACCGTAGTTGATCGACCCATCGCCCGAGGAATGCGCATAATCCACATCCGCACCCACTACCGCGCCACTATCCAAATTCGTGGCCAAACCCTGATAGATCTCCTGGCGGTTGAGATCGTATTGTCCATAACCCACCGCCAACCTCCCTGCAGTCCACACCGGTTGCCAGTCATAGGCAATCGAACCCACGTTGACATTCGTGCTCCCCAGCGCGTTGGTGACACCTGTTTGGATTTCGGGCGCACCCAACATAGTGGGCGGAACCGGTATCTCTGCGAAATAATGCCCGGTTTGTGGATCGAGCAGTGTAACCGCCCCAATGCGAAATCCGGTGTTTTCAAACGTGCTGCCTCGAATCGTAACGTCCGCCTGACTTTCCGCCATGTTGCGACCCTGCACATCGACCAGAGGCTCATAGCGCAACGCCGATACGGGCATGGCAAAGGTCGCCACCGGTGCCTGATTCGCAATCCGAGGCGAATTTACCACCAGTTCAGGCAAATCCACCATGGATTGGGCGGTTAATCCGCTGGTTAGCAGCACGAAAATTATGGGGGTCGCACGTAACATCTTACCTAATGCGTAGCACTGCCGATCGGGAAAACAAGGTCAGTTATCTAGTTTTTACAAATAGGTTAACCAAGGGCCAAATCGGACCACAAAAAAGCCCGCCATCTAGGATGCCGGGCCTGGGGAAAGAATCTGCTAAGATCAGGCTTCGCCGTCGTTGCCGATTGCCTCAACAGGGCAACCTTCAAGGGCTTCCATGCACAAACCGATGTCTTCTTCCGTAGTCGGCTGTTTATGCACAAACGAATAACCGCCTTCATCGTGACGGGTGAAGAAAGATGGAGCTGTTTCACGGCAAAGGTCGCAATCGATACATTGCTGATCGACGTAGAACTTACCTGCTACGTTTTCCTCCCATTTGTCTGTTTTGTTGGCCATAAGTTGCGCGATTGAGAAAGGGAACGGTCCACTCTGTCAAGCGGTGTTCTCCCTAATTTACGACATATTGCTCAAGGGGCTATAAATCGCAACCCCAAGAATCCATGGAGCTGACTTGTATTCACCTCTACGGAGCATTTACTGAAACCCACATGCTATGTGATCGAGCTTACATGCGGGATGACTACCACCAGCCCAAAACGTCGGTGCTGGTGTGGCTAATGGTCGCTATTGGAGCGGGCTTTATTCTGCAGACCATCTTCCTGCGCTGGTTCGGGGTCGGAGGCGAATTCGCCAATCTGTTTGCCCTCAGTATCAGCGGATTGCAGTCGGGCAAAGTCTGGACGCTGGTCACCTACTCATTCCTGCATAGTCCGGCGAACCTGATGCACATTGTCGGCAACCTGCTTGGCTTGTATTTTCTGGGCCGGGAATTGCTGCCTGTCATGGGTGAAAGGCGATTCCTCGGATTTTATACCACCGCAGTCGTTACCGGAGGGTTGCTCTGGGCCGCGACCAACTGGCACTCGGGCGGCATGGTGCTAGGCGCCTCCGCGGGAGTTTCCGGACTCCTGATAATCTTCGCCTGTTTTTATCCGAATCGCCAGGTCACCTTCCTGCTGTTCTTCATCCTGCCGGTTACCCTGAAGCCCAAATACGTGGCATGGGCCCTGCTCGGATTGGATCTTTGTGGCTACATGTTTTATGAAGTGATGGGCGCCGTATCGCCCTTTGGATTTGCCCATTCCGCCCACTTGGGGGGGATGTTTGCCGGCTGGATCTATTTTCGCTACGTCCACGAGGGTCAGTGGCGACTGCTCCCCAGCCATGCAAGTTTTGAGCTGCCGAAATGGGCCCGGCGCAAGTCGAAACAGTCGCTGGAATCTCCACGCTATCAGGTCAACATCGGCAATCGGAGTGATCTGAAAGCTGAAGTCGACCGCATCCTCGACAAGATCAACAGTCAGGGATTCGGTTCATTGACCGACGAGGAAAAACGCGTGCTGGATAGCGCCAAGGACATGTTAAGCCGTCGGTAATCCAATCCCCCAACCTGCGAACTATTTAGAGCCGGTCCGAAACAATTCTCCATCAAACCAATCTAAGTTTGCTCATGATATCACCTTCCCGACTGGCCCGGCAAAGTATCCTCCTGCTACTCTTAGCCCTCGTTGCCGGACCGGCCTTTGCGATCACCGACCGCAAATTCTCGACCTCCCCCACCCTGGCCGCGGAAGCCCGCACCATGGTGCAGCTGCTGTCGCAGGCGCATTACAACCGGGATGCCGTGCGCAGCAGCAACTATGCGGAAGTGGTTGCTGACTACATGGGGTTTCTCGATGGCCAGCGGATGTTCTTCCTCAAAAGCGATCGGGAAGAATTCGAAAAGCGCTACAGCAACAGCCTCTACTGGAACATCCTGCGATTGGGCAACATCGACGCCGCTTATGAAATATTTGACGTTTATGAACAGCACGTCGAATCCCGGGTGAATTGGATTTTCGATAATCTCGATACCGTCAGCCAAGACCTTGAAACCGAGGATCTCTATCGGATCGACCGGAGCAAAGTGCAATGGCCCATCAACGCCCTCGAGTCGGATGATCTGTGGCGTAATCGGTTGAAATACGAGCTGATCGGCGAACTCTTGAACAAGAAAACACCTGAGGAAGCCAAGCAGGCGGTCCACAAGCGTTACGAGCGACTCCTCAAAAATATCGGTGATATGGAGGGATCAGATCTGGCCGAATATTTCCTTTCGTCTGTCGCTCACCTGTATGATCCGCACTCCACCTATTTCTCCGCGGAGACTTTCGAGGACTTCGGCATCCAAATGAAACTCGAACTGGTGGGCATTGGGGCAATGCTCGGCTTGGAAGACGATTATTGCGTGGTGCGGGAAATCGTGCCCGGCGGTCCCGCTGATCTAAGCAAGCAGCTCAAACCGAATGACAAGATCATTTCGGTTTCACAGGACAGTGGTGAGCCCACCGAGATTATCGGAATGAAATTGCGCAAAATAGTGGACATGATCCGCGGCGAGAAGGGCACGAACGTGCATCTGCTGGTGCAACCCGGCGATGCCCTCGATCCAGCCACACGCAAGGAAATCGTGATCACGCGGGATGTGGTCAAATTAAACTCCGCCCGGGCCCACGCAGGAATTTTCCAAGTGCCAGGCAAAGACGGCACTACGGTGCCCATTGGCGTGATTGCCCTGCCTTCATTTTACGGACCCGCTGACGACGGAGATACTGACGCGGAAAAATCCAGCGCTTCAAACGACGTCGCTACTTTGATTGATCAACTCAAGGAAGCCGGGGTGTCTGGTCTGGTGCTTGATCTGCGCCGCAATGGCGGCGGCTTCTTGTCGGAGGCCATCGATCTAACGGGTCTGTTCATCAAGCAAGGGCCGGTCGTGCAGGTCAAAAATTACGCCGGGGAAATCCAAGTCGATGCTGATGAATCCAACAAAATCGCCTACGACGGACCCCTGGCGGTATTGGTTGATCGTTTCAGTGCCTCCGCCTCCGAGATCGTCACTGGTGCACTGCAAAACTATGGTCGCGCCATCGTGGTAGGCGACAGTTCCACCCACGGCAAAGGTTCGGTGCAAACCATCTTGGAGATGAAGAACTTTGTCCCGCAACTGGCTCGCTCCCCGCTCAAAACCGGTGCGACCAAGCTGACCATTCAGAAATACTATTTGCCCAACGGAAATTCCACCCAGCTCAAGGGAGTGGTGCCCGATATTGTGCTCCCCTCACGCGAGGACTATCTGCCCATCGGCGAGAGTGATCTGCCACATGCCTTGGTCTGGGACGAAGTCCCAACTACGTTTTTCGAAGGCAAGCCCCTGAATGCGGATTTGGTCGGTTTTCTTAAAACCGCGAGTTTGTTGCGCCAGGAAGAATTACCCGAATTCGCTTACCTGCGCAAAGGGGTCAATTGGTTCAAGGAGCGCCAACAGGATAAATTGGTTTCCCTGAATCTGGATCGGCGGCGCGAACAACAAACCGAAGACAAAGCCTTCCTCAAGGAACTGAAGCAGGAAAAGAAACAACTGGCTGACCTGGATTTCCCTTATCAGGAATTCCGCCTCGGTCCTCCGCCGCCTCCCCCAATCAAAGCCGAACCCAAGGCTGATGACCTTGACGACGAGGATGAGGACTTGGCGGATGCCGACGAGAACGCAGCATTCTCTAAAGTAGATGTGCACTTAAAGGAATGTCTGCGCGTGGTCGGTGACGCGATCGCCTTGGCCCAAAACAAACAATATTGGGTCAGCAATCGACCGCCATTGACCGCACCCGCGGACAAAGGTTAGTCCACCCAGGCGAAGGCATAGCGCGGCCGGCCCGTCAAATCGGCCGCGAACTCGAAACGCGCATAACCTGCCGTGGTGAACAAACGCGCAAGTTCCTCGTGCTGGGCAATTCCGGTTTCCATGGCAATCAATCCACTATGTTCCAGATGGGCCAAGGCATGGCCAATAATGTGACGATAGGCCTCCAAACCGGTTATGCCCGGGGTTAGGGCTACTCGGGGTTCATAATTGCGGACTTCGGCCAATGAATCCGCGGTTTCCTCGGCCGACAAATATGGAGGATTCGCCACTATCAGCTGAAATTTCGCGTCGCCAGAAAGCTGCCCAAACCAATCGGACTGTAGAACCGAGACGCGATCACCCAAAGACAGAGATTTAGTATTTTCCGTGGCCAGCGCTATGGCTTCAGAACTGATATCAAGGGCCGCTACCTGCGTTTTGGGATAATGGGCAGCCAAGGCCAGAGCGATTGCTCCACTACCCGTGCCCAGATCCAGAATCGTCGTCGGCGGCTGGGGCAATTTCGCCACCACTAGCGACAGCAAGTATTCGGTCTCCGGTCGCGGAATCAGCGCCCGTCGGTCAACCTTCAGTGTTATCCCAAAGAAATCCGTTTCACCGACAATATATTGCAGAGGTTCGCGTTGCCCGCGACGACGGACCATACCCCGAATCTGCTCTAATTCGGATTCAATCAGCGGCCGTTCAAACTGCAGATAGAGCTGCATCCGCGGCAGACCCATGGCATGGCCAACCAAGTGCTCGGCATTCAGTCGGGCATTCTCAACGCCTTTGCCGGTCAGATATTCCGTCGTCTTCTTGATGATATCGAGAACCGTATGCATGAGCCAACTTAGTATCCGGTGCCGATTCCACGGTTAAGGGCCGCAAGTTTCTCCGCATGGACCGCGCGTTGCAGTGCGGTCAGGAGGGTGCCAATATCGCCTTCCATCACCTCGGGTAGATTTTGCAAGGTGAGGCCGATGCGGTGATCAGTCACCCGGTTCTGGGGGAAATTATAAGTCCGAATACGTTCGCTGCGATCACCCGAGCCAACCTGACTTTTCCGTTCGCTGGCATACTTGGCCTTTTCCTCATCCTCACGCAATTTGAGCAGACGTGAACGCAGCACCGTCATGGCCTTCGCTTTGTTCTTCAGTTGCGAACGCTCATCCGCGCACTGCACGATCAACCCGCTGGGCTTGTGTTGGATTTGAACGGCGGAGTCGGTGGTATTTACGCCCTGCCCACCCGGACCACTCGCCCGGCAAACGGAAATCTCCAGATCCTGCGGGTCTATTTGGATATCCACTTCCTGCGCTTCCGGCAGCACGGCCACAGTCACAGTTGAGGTATGAATGCGGCCATTGGCTTCGGTCACGGGCACGCGTTGCACGCGCTGCACACCACTTTCGTATTTCAGTTGTTTGTAAACATCGGTGCCGACGATCAGGAATATTACCTCTTTGAGACCGCCACGCTCCGAAGGACTGCTGCTCATGGGTTGAATCTTCCAACCCTGATCCTCGGCGTAACGGGTGTAGAGCCGGTAAAGTTCTGCCGCGAAGAGACTGGCTTCATCCCCACCAGTGCCCGCGCGGATTTCAAACACCGTGTTCCGCGAATCGGTGGGATCGGGAGGAATCATCGCCAACAGGATCGTGGCATACAAATCCGACAATTCCTGTTGCATGGCTGGCACTTCTGACTGGGCCAACTCACGCAATTCGGCGTCTGCCGCCGTATCCTTGCCGAGTGCCACCGCCTCCACCAGGTTGACCTCCAACTTGGCATATTTGGTGTGATCCGCGATCAGTTCACCCAAGCGCTGATGTTCACGGGTCACATCGGCCGCGCGGCGCGAATTATTATAAAAGGTCGGATCCGCCATCTGGGCGGCCAGTTCTTCAAAGCGTTGTCTAAAGGGAGTTATGTCGGGCAGGGCATCCATAGCAGGAATGGGAAGGAGATTTGCGAATTGCGTGAACCGCTACTTTGCGGCTTCTAACTAGGCACAGGTATCCGGTGGATTTCCCTACCGGTGCTGATTCGCAATGCCGACTACACTTTTCACACAGAACACCATCGCCTGTATTTGGGATTTCGACAAGACCCTAATACCGGGTTACATGCAGGCTCCCCTCTTTCGTCGGCACGGCGTGGATGAGAGCGTCTTTTGGGCCGAGACCAATGCCATGCTTGAGCAATATCGCAAGCGCGGCTACCACCTCTCGGGCGAAATCAGCTATCTGAATCATATTCTGACCTACGTTCTGGCGGGTAAGTTTGGCCGTCTCAACAATCAGTTGCTGCGGGAATACGGCGCGGACATCGAATTCTATCCGGGTCTACCGGGCTTTTTCGATCTTTCCAAATCCTACGCGGAGGAGAAACCCGAATATCGCAAACACGAGATTCAACTGGAGCATTATATCGTCAGCACTGGCTTGGCTGAAATGATCCGGGGTAGTGCCATCGCGCCGCATGTCGATGGTATCTGGGGTTGCGAGTTCATTGAGAGCCCCCTGCAACCCGGCTTCCTGAAGCAGCGGGAAATGGAGCTGTCAGCCGATGCGGTGATCGCCCAGATCGGCATGGTCATCGACAACACCACCAAGACCAAGGCGCTCTTTGAAATCAACAAAGGCACCAACAAGAATCCGGCCATCGACGTAAACTCCAATGTGAAACCGGAGGACCGGCGCATCCCGTTTCAGAACATGATCTATATCGCCGATGGTCCAAGCGACATCCCCAGTTTCTCCGTTGTCAAAGGTGGCGGTGGCCGCACCTACGGCGTCTACAATCCCGACCACGGCGGTGAATTTGAACAAAATGACCGCCTGCTCCAGGCCGGGCGTATCCACGGTTATGGCCCGGCCGATTACACCAAGGGCAGCAGCACGTCTCGCTGGTTGCGGATGCATGTGCACGCGATCTGTGACCGCATTGTCTCAGACCGCGAACAAGCGGTGACCAAACAAACCAGCAAACCTCCGCGCCATCTCAATCTGACACCTGAGGAAGAAGAAGCTTTGCGGGTAGCCAAGCAACCCAAGCAAAGTTCCTTTCTCGAGTAAGGTCCCGCGTTTCTCCCAACAAAAAAGGCGCACCCTAAGGTGCGCCTTTTGAATTTATTGGCCGACCAACTTAACGACCACCCGATGGACTCACAGGAGTTACCACACTCGGATCAACCGGAGTGATTGGCGTCGTGATGGTCGGAGTCGCTGTGGTATTTGTAGTAGTCGTGGTGGTCGTTGTTTGACCAGCGGCATTGGTAGTCGTCGTGCTGGTTGTCTGCTGGACCGTAGGGGCCGTAGCTGTCACTCCGGAAGTATTTGCCGCATTACCTTGAGTGGTCC
Organism: Cephaloticoccus sp.; assembly: GCA_030833445.1. GTDB lineage: Bacteria > Verrucomicrobiota > Verrucomicrobiia > Opitutales > Opitutaceae > Cephaloticoccus. The sequence goes on from JAURHD010000002.1 coordinate 147,527, forward strand.
CGGTGGTTGCACCGGCGGCAGCTGCACTGGAAATACTAGTGGCAGAGGCCGTGGCCCCACCCCGTGCCGCCGAGGTCGCGGCCGCATTACTGGCCGCGTTGGTAATCGCTTGAGCGACCGTTGCCGCATTGCTCGTGGCAGTTCCGCTCGAAGTGGCGGTGGCCACGGTTGTTTTAACCGCACCTTGCACGGCTGCTTCAGTAACGGCAGCGGCAGCAGTCGAAGCTGCTGCGGAGGCATTCGTTGCTGCACAAGGTCCCCCGCATCGGCCTGATTACGGGCCAAACTGAGGGCAAATCGGTAGAGCGGCGCGTAATGCACATCCACCAATTGGGTAAAAGCCTTGTTGCTCATCGTAGATCTGAGATACTCGAAGGTTCTTTATTCCCGGAAACTCGATTAACTGCAACTATGCTTCTGTTTCACCTGCCACCCAATTTGCCCGCCGCCATTGCACGCGGCGCGATTCCGCTTAGGGTGGAGCTTGAACTCGATACCGCCCTTGATCCGGCACTTTTGCCTCCGTTGGCCCTGCTCCAACGTTGGTGCGGCGCGGCGGAGCCCCCCAAATTCATCCAACTTTCGCGCCAGCAACTCACCGAACTCGTTCACGCTGCATCCGATCTGCCCATCTTCTGTGATAAGGGCCGGGATACCAGCTGGCCCTACCCTGACCTCTTGACCGCCAAAGCCATCCAACCTGAAGCGCCTGACGCCGCCCCCACTGAAATCCAACGCCGGCCACGCGAACGGGACATCACACCTGCAGTTATCGACGGCAGTGAGCATTACCTTGCGATCACGCTGCCGTCACGCGAACACCACGGTTATCGTTCGATGTTGGAGTTCTTGAAATCCAACGGCTTCACCCTTGAACCATCAAATCGCAAGTGGTGGCTGCGTGACCGCCACAAGGTGCTCAACTTGCTCGCGGAACATGGGCATCGCCTCCGTGAGAATTTCGATGCCGATTTCACGGACAATTTCCTCGAGCGCACGGCCAATTTGCACGACGCCAATATCACCGCGGATGTAGCGGAAAACGGGGACGAGTTCGTTTTGAATCTCGACTTGCATGCGGGTAACGCCCCGGAAGCGGAAGTGCGCGCGGCCCTTGCCACGGGGCGTAACTATATCGAGCACGACGGACGGATTTACCTGCTCGACCAGGCCCGCTTGGAAAAACTGGGCGCGGCCCAGAAGGCCCTGAACAGTTCAGCTCAGAGCACGGCCGCCGCTCATACATCACTCCGCATCACCCGCGCCCGGGTGCCGGAGGCCCAGTCCATTATCGACGAACTCTCGCCCAACTTCCAGCCCTCCACGGCTTGGAGTGAACGCAGTCGGGCCTTGCGCGAACTCACCGCTCTCCCCCGGGCTCCGATCCCGACGGAATATGAGACCTTGTTGCGTCCCTATCAGCGGCTCGGCGCAGCCTGGCTCTGGTATCTGCACAATCAAGGCCTGGGCGGAGTGCTCGCCGACGAAATGGGTCTCGGCAAAACCCTGCAGGCGCTCGCCCTTTTGGTCGCATTGCCGATCGACGCCAACACCACCCGCCTGGTCGTCGCCCCCGCTTCCCTGCTGGAAAACTGGCGCCGCGAAACTGCCAAGTTCACCCCGCAACTCCGCGTTTTTGTCCATCACGGCAACCAGCGGTTGAAGAGCGCCACCCAATTCGCGGGACACGATTTGGTCATCACCAGTTACGGCACGCTCACCCGCGATAAAAAGGTTTTCGCGAGCGTCGAGTTCGCCTGTGCCATGGCCGACGAAGCCCAGCACATCAAGAACCGGCACTCACAGAACGCCACCGCCCTACGCGCCCTACGCGCCAAGACCCGCTTCGTGCTGACCGGCACCCCGCTCGAAAACTCATTCGATGATCTGCGTTCATTGTTCACCTTCTTGATGCCGGGTCTGCTTGAGATCATGCCGACCGGCACTCGTGGTGACGAACGTGCCTGGCACGATGAACGCCTGCGCCAACGCACCGCTCCCTATATTCTCCGTCGCACCAAATTGGCCGTGGCCCCGGAACTGCCCGAGAAGATCGAGCAAATCCTTTGGTGCGAACCAACACCGGCGCAGCAGACTCTCTACCGCCAATTCCAAGAGAAGTCAGAACGCGAAATGCTCGATCTGGCCGCCGGTGGCGCCACCGAAGGCCGCTTGCGCATGGCCACACTCACGCAACTCCTGCGCTTGCGTCAAATTTGCTGCGACCCCCGCTTGGTCGACCCTGATTCCGTCGCCAAACACTCCTCAAAACTGGAGGCACTCCGCGAGTTATTGGCCGAAGCCATCGATGATGGTCACCGGGTGCTGGTGTTTTCGCAATTCACCTCCCTGCTCGCCCTCCTGCGCCCTGATCTTGAATCTCAGGATATCGATTATTGTTATCTCGACGGATCGATGTCGGCGAAGCAGCGGCAGACCGAGGTCGACCGCTTCCAGAATAATTCCGACATCCCGCTGTTCCTGCTTTCACTCAAGGCCGGCGGCACGGGTCTCAATTTGACCGGCGCAGATATTGTGGTGCATCTCGATCCGTGGTGGAATCCGGCGGTCGAAGCCCAGGCCACCGACCGGGCGCACCGCATCGGCCAAACTCGCACCGTCACCAGCTACAAGTTGATTTGCAGCGGCACGGTGGAGGAAAAGGTGCTCGCTTTGCAGGACGAAAAACGCGCGCTTCTCGCCGGCGTCTTCGAAGCCAGCGACGCAACTACGGCCAAACTCTCCCTCAACGATCTGCAATCCTTGTTGAAAGATTAAAGTCTTAACGCCGGAACAACCTCGCCACAAGAGTGGGTGGTGTTTTCACATTCTATCCCATGCGCCCTTCCCTCATTCGCTCCCGCCTCAAACAAAACCAGGCCGTTCGCATTGCCTGCATGTATTATCCGGTCGCGATGATGCCGGCCCATGCCGCCCAAGCTGGCTTCGACGCCATCTGGCTGGATGCAGAGCACAACACTTGGGATCGACGCGAGCTGCAGCGCATGATTGGGCTGCACCATCTGGCCAACATTGATTGCATCGTTCGCACCGGCAGTCGCAATGCGACCGATCTGTATCATCTGCTCGAGGATGGTGCTACCGGCCTGATGATCCCGCTGGTCAATACCGCCACCGATGCCAAGGCCCTCGCGCAGGCCGTCAAATTCTTCCCCCTCGGCGAACGCGGTCTCGATGGCGCCAGTCTCGACAACAATTATTATCTGCAAGGCACAACGACCTACACAGCGGACGCCAACCGGGAAACCTTTCTCATCTTGCAGATCGAAACCCCCGAAGCCTTGTCCAATGTCGAGGCCATTGCCGCGACTCCCGGCGTCGACGGTCTCTTTATCGGACCTGGTGATCTCTCACTCCGTCTGGGTTGTCCCCTCGATTGGAGTCATCCCAAGATGGCCGCGGCTCAGGATGCGGTGGCCGCGGCTGCCGCCAAAAACAAGCTGGCATGGGGCCACCCCGCCGGGACCGTTGAGCAAATGCAATCCATGATGGCCAAAGGCGCCCGACTGATCGCGCACGGCAGTGACTTTGGCGCGGTAATGGTGGGATTGGCGAATGCCGGTAAAACCTTGGCCGCAGCCATGGAAAACAAACCGACCGACGCCTCAGCGGGTGCCGCTTTCAATCCCTGACCGGATGCTTTATTTGGCGGCGATCTTGAGTTCCAGCCGGACGACGGTGGGTTTACCGCTACACTCGAATTCAATCACCTGCGCCTCATCTTCCAACAGTTTCGCCGGGACCGTGTAAGTCCAGACCGCCTCAGCAGCAGAAAACCGGCTAAGAGCATGGCCATTGAGATATGCGCGAACCGTATCAGCAGACGGCTCTGACTTGCCCCATTCGACGATCAGTTGCACCGCCCGGTTAGTCTCCGGTTTTGGCCCGGTCTGGATGCGAAAGGCAAATCCACCTGGTGAAGGCTGATCCCATTTGTCATCAGTGGCTGGCAACGCATTGCCCATCGGTTCACCGGGCGCCCGGACATCATGATAGGTGATCGCATGCACGCGTTCCCGGGCGGCGACATCCGGCAGGGCACTCAATGAGCGCAGCACTGCATTGAAATTCTCGGCCCCCCAAAGTTTATCCAAACCATGTCCGGTGGGAAAAATGTTAAACAGATAAACCGAATCGGCTCCGCCATGCAGAATCGTCGCACCCAATCCTGACAGAAGCGCCGTCGATAGCATTTGAGCCGGACCTTCCGGCGCCGGTTGATAGCGCACTTCCACACTGACGGAAAAGTGCACCTTCGTGCCTGCCAGCAGCCGCATCCATTCATCAACCGGAACGTCGAAATCCGCCGTCGCCCAGAATGGCGTGGCGACCAACAGATCAATCAATCCGGAGCGGGCCCACGCCACGCCATCCAACCCGATCCGCCGCGCAGATTCCGGACGGGTCGGCACCCGGGCGCCAAGCAATACGGGATGCCCCAATCTCTTCGCGGCCCGATCACACTCGGCACGCACCCGATGCATCCAGGCGGTAATGACTTTCCCGCCCACAAGTTCGCGCCCCGGTCGGAAATGCACCACAAACCGCATCCAATCCAGCTCGATGCCATCCAGATCATATCGAGACAGCACTTCGCAGATGTATTTTAAATAGTGCTCCTGCACTTCGGGCAGTTCCCAATCCAGTGCCCGGTCCATCCAAAAACGGTCGCGATGCATCGCCCGCAGCTTTCTGGCTGCGCGTTGCTCCTTGAAGAACGCACTCAGCAAGGGACTGTCGGGATCCATGCACCCATGCACGTCATTCATGCGAATCGTCATCCACGCTCCCATGCCGTGATGACGACACCGGGCCAACGCTTCGGCATGAAAATTTATGCCTTGGTCAGCCAATCGTTTCGCTGCGTCCAACCGGTTGCGCGTGCCCGGAATCGAAGACGAAGGGAGATGACGCAACGCCGGTTGATCATCCGGACCGGCCGGATCATAGCCGGACCATTCGGGCTCCCAGACCTCGGTGGCAACATTTGCCTTCATTGCATTGCCACAGGAAATAAATGTGCCCACTCCCGCCCCGGCCAGCCGGTCGATGTAGTCGTGAATCGATTGCACCGTCATGTCCGCGGGGGTGCGGGCATAGAAAAAATCCGTGCTATCTTGGTTAAATAATGGACCTCTGAGTTTGGTCTGATGAATAGTGCTCATGTCGGGGAAATTGTTGTTTTATCGTCGGGATCGTTGGCTTTCTCGTAACGGTCCAATTTGGAAAAATCGTCAGGCCAGTCGGGCCGCAAGCGCACATCCTTGTCGCCCGCAACCGAACCGGGTGCCGCATGACCGCCTTGGGCAGTCGCAGGGCGCATCTCCCACCAGCACTGGCCCTGGTGATTGTGCTCATGGTCGATCACATACCCCGCTTCCTGCAGCATGGGTCCGGTCCATCCCATGCAGTGATCGCAATAGTCGCGGTAGTTGTTTAGACCGTTGCGCAGTAAAAAACCGCGGGACGGACAGGCATGGAAATCGATGCGAAACACCTCCGCGCGATGCGTGATGTTGAAACCCAGATCCGGCGATTCCTCCAGCAACGTGTGCCCCCAATATTTCAACATGCCGGGAATTCCCTCGTTGCGGATCAGGTCCCGCGCGTGGCGCTGGCTGTCGTGGTTGATCGCCTCGTTCCAGTATTCACGCACCAGGTCATGGCCCCCGGCCCGCTCCAGCCAACCGAAGGTCCACTCGTAGTGCCCGCAAAAATCGTAACAACCAATCATGACCGCGCCTCCTTGATCTGGCCCAAGTCCTGGGCGGGCAGTTTCACCTCCGCGCTGCGGTAGATGTGTCGGCAGCACCCGTTGCCCCCCTCCAATCGCATGGTCATCCCGGCTGCTTCCGCCCGAGCTGATCCGAGGAAATAGCAATGCTGACAATACTCCTTTACCAATTCCCGCCCACCTGCCCGCAAATGTTTGATGGCCGGGCATTCCTGCACGTTGAGCACAATCTGATCAGGGGCTTCCTCAATCTTCACCCGGGCACCCGGTTCAGCCGCAAAAAAGGCCCGCCAATACCCGGCCACCGCGGGCATGCCACCGGTGCGCCATCGCTCATTCACCGGCGCAAAATAACCCCGCCCAAGCTCCCCCAGATAGCTGATCCATGCCGCCCGACCCAACCGGTTGAGCATGAAACGAAAGGTGGCATTGACCGCATAGTAGAAATCCGGCGACCCCTGAGGTTTCGTGTCCGTATAAGTAAGCTCGCTGCCCGCTGGAGTGCTCATTCCGCTGATGGGTTTTTACCCGTATGTTGCCTCTGCCCTGCCGGTTGTGAAGGTGGTGGCGAGTCCCGGAATCGAACCGGGGACACAAAGATTTTCAGTCTTCTGCTCTACCAACTGAGCTAACTCGCCGTGCCTAAGGAGGCGGAGATAAAGGGAGCGATTACGGTGGCGTCAACGGGATTTTCGCCAAAACACCGCTCACAGCACTTCCGGCGGCAATTGTGGCATCAGTTTCTTAATGTTCTGCACCGCATCGCGATGGCAAACCAACACGGCATCAGGAGTTTCCACTACCACCAAGTCCTGCACCCCGCACAAGGCAATCAGCCGCCCACTTCCAAACGCGATGTTGTTTTTTGAATCGAGGGACACGACTGATCCCTTGATCGTGTTGCCCGCCGTATCATTCGGCAAATGCGCTGGCAGGGCCGTCCAAGTGCCGACATCGTCCCAGTCAAATTCAGCCAGTTGAGTCGCGACGGCGGATGCCTTCTCCATGATGGCATAGTCCACCGAGATTTTGGGCAGAGTTGCGAAGTTCTCAGCGAGATAGTTCGTGGGATCACCCGTCGGAAATTCACGCACAAATTTGGCCAGTTCTGGCGCACTCTTTTCCGCTTCTGCCAGAAATGCTGAGGCCCGCCAGATGAACATCCCCGCATTCCAGGCATGGTTGCCACCCGCCAGATAGGATTCCGCTGTCGGCAGATCCGGCTTTTCCACGAATTGGGCCACGCGGCGATAGCCACCGGTCAATTCCTCAGCCATCTCTAAATAACCAAACCCAATGGACGGATAGGTCGGTTTGATCGCAAAGGTCAGCAGAGTATCATCACCGGAGGCGCGGGTCAGGCCCGCCGCCAACTGCCGCGCAAAACTGGCCGTATCCTTGATCAAGGCATCGGCCGGTAAAAGCGCCAGCACCCCATCGGGGTCGCGCGCGCGCGCCAAGCCCGTGGCCAAAGCCGCCGCCGGTGCCGTGTCCCGTTTGGCCGGTTCAGCAATGATTTGCTCCGCGGGTAGAAACGAGAGGGCGGCCCGGGTGCCGGCCAACTGGGCTTCATTGGTCAGAACATAAATATTCCCCAAGGGCACCACCCCATCCAAACGACGCACCGTTTCCTCAACCAAGGTGCGGTCGGAAAATAATTTCAAAAGGTGCTTGGGTGTCGCCTGACGGCTCATGGGCCAAAAACGTTCACCGCTGCCACCCGCCATAATGCACACGTATGCTTTGCTGTTTTCTGCCATGCCTTACCTTCCCATTTGAGTGGAGTCAGGCCAAGAGGAAACTCAACCCAACCGGATCAACTCGCCCAAAGCGTCCACCACTGAGACCTTTGCCTCAAAGCCCAATTCCTTTCGGGCGCGTTCTGGCCGACCGAGTGAATGCACAATATCACCTTTGCGCGCTTCGCCCATGGTGGGTGCGGCTACGGCGGGATAATGTTGAGCAAAGATTCCAACCACATCCAACAACGAGGTTGCCCGGCCCGTGCAGATGTTTGCGGCCCCAGATGGCAAACCCGAGACGGTTGCGGCGATCAGGTTCGCTCGGGCCACATCATGCACCGAAATGAAATCGCGCGTCTGTGAACCGTCGCCGTAGATCGTAACCGATTTCCCCTCCCGGTAACGTCGGTCGAAAATAGAAATCACACCGGAATAAGGTGACGCCGGATCTTGGCGGGGACCGAAGACATTGAAATAACGGTGGCAACGAACCGACGTTTCCGGTCCGGCGCAGGCCAACAAGATCCCTTCCGAGGCCAATTTCGCCTCACCATAGGGACTGATTGGCTGCTTAGCAGTCTCCTCTTTGATCGGCAGGTCCGTCGTGTCGCCGTAAATGGCCGCCGAGGAGGCAAACACCAGTCGTTTGACCCCATGGGTCTTAGCCGCCGCGGCCACTTGCTCCGTGGCAGTTACGTTAAGCCGATAATTCAACGCCGGATCTTGAATACTTTCCTGCACACTGACGAGGGCGGCCAAGTGGATGATCCCATCGGGAGAAAACTCTGCTGCGAGTCGTTCCATAACGCCGTGATCTGACACATCCGCCTCCACCAAACGAAAACGGTCATTTTCCAAGGCCGTGGTCAAATTATGGCGGTGCCCGGTGCGAAAATTATCCACGCCGAGGACTGTGTGTCCTTCCGCCAGCAACCGGTCGGTCGTATGACTGCCGATAAAGCCCGCCGCGCCTGTTACGATAATCTTCGCCATGCCGGCAAGTTAGGGTCACTCGAACCGATGACAAGCGCGCGCATGAATGTTCGCTCAGCGAAACCTTGCCTTCACGACCCTGCCTCCATTTGGCTCCCTCTTCCTTTCATGGCCTCCTCTAGCCGCCCCGTCCAGTTGCGTTGCAACCACCTGACCAACCCCTTGGGTCAGCACGATTCCGCCCCGCGTCTCAGTTGGCGACTCGCCAGTGATGGCCGGCGTGGCGCGCGTCAGATCGCCTATCGCATCCTCGTGTCGACCAAGCGCAATGGATCGGCCGATCTTTGGGATTCGGGGCGGGTCAATTCCGACGCGACCACGGAAATCATTTACGGCGGCAAGCCGCTCGTTTCACGCCAACGCGCCTGGTGGCGCGTCGAGATTTGGGACGAGCGCAAACAATCAGCGACCAGTGCCCCGTCGTTTTGGGAAATGGGCTTATTGCAGACCGCGGAATGGACCGGATCGTGGATTGGTTCTGATTTGGTTGGGGGACCCGAATCGACCGTCCCGAGCCCGTATCTGCGCACCATATTCAATGTGGGTAAACCCATCGCGCAGGCCCGCTTGTTTGTGACCGCCTTGGGTCTCTACGAATTCCAGATCAACGGCCAACGTGTCAGCACGGATCAGTTCGCTCCCGGTTGGACCGACTACGCCAAGCGCGTGCAATATCAGGCCCATGATGTCACCACCCTACTCGCCGCTGGAGCCAATGCGGCCGGGGCCATTCTCGGGGATGGTTGGTATTGCGGCCGGATCGGCTGGCGTTCCCGGGGTTATTATGGCGAACGTCCAAAACTGCTCGCCCAGATCGTGGTTACCTATCGGGATGGCACCGAGGAGATCATCGCCACCGACGGTTCGTGGAAGACCGAGCACGGCGCCATCCTCGAAAACGATATCATGCATGGCGAAGCGTATGATGCCCGGCGCGAGCTGATCGGTTGGAGCGAACCCAAATACGACGATCGCACCTGGCCGCCCGTCACGACTTTCACCGCCCCCGCGATCGAAATCTCACCGACCATTGGGCCGATGGTTCAGGCCACCCAGGAAATCAAACCCATCGCGGCACCGGTCAAAAAAGACGGCTGGCCCGAGCCAACCTGGATTTTCGATTTGGGCCAGAACATCGCCGGGCGGATTCGCCTCAAGATTACCGGTAAAGCCGGCCAGACCATCAAGCTGCGCTATGCCGAGGTATTGAATACCGATGGGTCCATTTACACTGACAATCTGCGCGCCGCCCGCGTCACCGACTTCTATATCCTGCGCGGTGACTCCGGGGGCGAAGTCTGGGAGCCCAAGTTCACCTTTCATGGTTTTCGTTACGTCGAAATCGGCGGATATCTTGGCGATCTGACGGCGGATGCCGTTACCGGGATCGTCTTGCACAATGATACCCCGCGCACGGGTGATTTCACCTGCAGCGACCCCCTCATCAATCAACTGCAACGCAACATCGATTGGGGTCAACGCGGCAACTTCCTCGAAGTGCCGACCGATTGCCCGCAACGCAACGAACGACTGGGTTGGATGGGCGACGCGCAAGTGTTCGCGCGCACCGCGGCGTGGAATCGCGACGTGCAGGGCTTTTTCAACAAATGGCAACGCGACATCAGTGATGCCCAGCAACCCGATGGGGCCATGCCCGCCGTGGTGCCACACGTTGAGGGCGTCCCCCCCGACGGTGGACCAGCTTGGGCGGATGCCGCGGTGATCTGTCCATGGACAATTTATCAATGCTATGGCGACAAGGCCCTGCTCGCTCAACATTTCGCTTCGTTGGAAAAGTTCATCGGCTACATGGAAACGCACGCCAAGGAACTGATTCGCGCCCATCCCGACACCAAGGTCTGGCACGGCTTCGGTGATTGGCTGGCCTTGGATGGCAGCGGTAATGTCTTCGGCAACACGCCCAAGGATCTTATCGGCACGGCGTTGTTCTGCTATAGCACAGATCTGGTGGCCAAGATGGCCCGTGCGCTCGGACGTGATCCGGCGGCTGTTCGCTATGAAAAATTAGCCACCCGAATCCGGCGCGCTTATCAGAAACGCTACGTCACGGCCGATGGGGTCGTCAGCGGACTCACGCAGACCAGCTACGTGCTGACATTGCAATTCGATCTCGCGCCGGAAGCATTGCGGCCGAAATTGCTGAATGAGCTTGTGCGCGATATCGAGGCCCGCGGCAACAAACTGACCACAGGTTTTGTTGGGGCCTCTTACCTCCCGCATGTGCTAACCCGTTTTGGTCGCATGGATGTCGCCTACAAATTGCTCCACCAAAAGGCTTGGCCTTCATGGCTCTACGCCGTGACCCAAGGCGCCACCACCATCTGGGAACGCTGGGATGGCTGGACCAAGGAAAACGGTTTTCAGGACAAAGGCATGAACTCGTTCAACCATTATGCCTATGGGGCGATCGGTTGCTGGCTCTACCAAGTTGTGGCGGGCATCGAAATCGATCCGGAACAACCGGCCTACAAGCACATCCTGCTGTCACCCCAACCCGGCGGCGAACTCACTTCCGCCAAAGGCAGCCTGCAATCCATTCACGGCGAAATCCTCAGTTCATGGAAACTCGGGACCAATCGCTTCGATTGGGAAGTGGTCGTGCCGCCGAACACCACCGCGACCGCATCCTTTCCGGTGCCGTCATCCGCCAAAATCTCCGAAGGCGGCAAATCACTCGCCAAAACCTCCGGTGTCACCAAGACCAAATCGTCGGGGACTGCCCCCCGCTACACCCTCGCCGCCGGTCGCTACAAATTCAGCGCCAGCTGGACCAAATAAATTATGCCTGTTCGCAAAAAATGGCGCGTGGCCGGAATCAACTTTGATTTCCGCCACATGGATCATCTGCTCAGTTATGTGCACGGTCACCCCGGAGCCGAGATTGTTGGCATCAGCCACACCGATTTGGTCGAGATGCAGACCTCGATTCGGGAATACAAGCTGCCCCCGGAAAAAGTCTTTACGGATTGGCAGGCTTGTATTGAGCAAACCAAACCCGACCTGGTGATTCTCTGCCCCGCCAGCGGCGCCCATGCCGATTGGGTTGAACGGGTGGCCCCTTATGGTGTGCATGTGCTGATCGAAAAGCCCTTTGCGGCCAATCTCGCCCAGGCCGACCGCATGATCGCGGCGATGAAAAAATCCCGTCGGCGCCTCGCCATCAATTGGCCGCTCGCGTGGTATCCGCCGCACCTCACCGCCTACCGCCTCCTGCACGAAGGCAAGATCGGTGACCTGCAGGAAGTGCACTTTTACGATGGCAACCGCGGCCCCATCCAGGACCACGGCAATCTCGCCGCCCCTGAACCTTCCCTCGTCACGAAAAAGGCCAGTTGGTTCTACGAGGCCAATGGTGGCGGCTCTCTGATCGATTATCTGGGTTACGGTGTCACCCTCGCCACGTGGTTTTTTGATGGTCGCAAACCAACCGAGATCACAGCGGTAACGGGCGGGGCCAAGGGTGTCCCGGTCGATGAACAAAGTGTCACCATCGCGCGCTACGGCGAATGGTTGTCCACTTTCCATACTCGCTGGAGCACCTTCACCAGTCCGTGGCTCAATCAACCGCAACCGAAATGTGGTTTCATACTCAAGGGCACTGACGGAACGATAGCCAATTACGATTACGAAACCACCATCCGGCTACAGACCCGTAACCATCCCGAAGGTAAAATCATTCCGGTGGACAAACTGAAGAAACCCCTCTGCAACCCCGTGCAGTATTTCCTGCATTGCTTGGAAACCGGTGCACCCATCGAAGGTCCCATCTCCGTCAAAACCGGACGCATCGGCCAGCAGATCGTCGATACCGCCGCCCTCAGCGCCAAAACCAAGCGCCCGCAAAAGCTCCTGAAATAATTGCAAAACCTAGCAGCATGCGTCCCCCAAAACTAGATTATCAGCCGCGTGGTCCCCGCCGCCCCAAAGCCCACAAGCTCGCGCTGATCGGTTGCGGCGGTATCTCGCAATATCATCTGCAGGCAGCCAAGCATTGGAATGTGGAGGTTGTCGCTCTCGCGGACATCAATCTCAAGGCAGCCCAGAGTCGGCGCGATGAATTTTATCCTCAGGCCGAGGTCTATGCCGACCATCGAGAGCTACTGGCTCGCTCCGACATTACCGCGGTAGAGATCGCCACCCATACTGCTATCCGCCCGGCTCAGATTCGCGATGCTCTCCTCGCCGGCAAACACGTGCTCAGTCAAAAGCCATTCGTCGCCGATATTCGCGAAGGTCGCAAACTCATCGCCTTGGCGAAGCGCAAAAAACTCGTGCTTGCCGTCAACCAGAACGGCCGTTGGGCACCCCAGTTTGCCAGTTTACTCGCGGCCCAACGCCAAGGCTTCCTCGGCGATATCCACTCGCTCGATATGGTGATGGCGTGGGATCATACGTGGTGCCGTGGCATGCCCTACGCAGAGCAACGCCATCTTATCCTCTTCGACTTCGCGATTCATTGGTTTGATATTGCCGCAACCGTATTTGGCGAACGCCGGGCAAGCAGTGTATTCGCCAACGCAGTAAAGGCACCCAAGCAGGACATGAAAATTCCCATGCTGGCCAATACCATCGTCAATTATGGTGACGGCCTCGCCACGCTGGGTTTCAGCGCCTATGAATCGATCGAGCCGCGCGAATACATTTGTTGCGTCGGTTCGAAAGGCACCTTCCGCGGGACGGGTAATGTAAATAAGATCACGGCAGTGGAACTGAGCACTCGGAAAGGCACCGCCAAATACGATTTGCAGGGCAATTGGTTTCCCGACGGTTTTTACGGCACGCTCGGCGAATTCCTGCGGGCCATTGAAGCAGGCCGCGAAGCGAGCATCAATGCGACCAACAACCTGCGCAGTCTCGAACTCTGTTATGCCGCCCTCGCCAGCGCCGATTCCGGTCAACCCGTGAAACCCGGGAAAGTGCTTAACTGTCGAAACTAGTCGGAGATTCGCAGCACGATCTTTCCGAACTGGCCGCCACGTTCCATCAGATCAAATGCGGCCCCAGCCTCTACCAGTGGGAAAACATCACTCACCACCGGCTTGATTTTGTGCTCGGCTACAAAGGTGATCATGGCGGACCAGTCTTGTGGACTGCCCATGGTCGTGCCCAATAAACTGAGCTGCCGCCAAAACACTTTCCTCATGGCCAATCCACTGGGATTCCCCCGGGTTGCACCATAAAACACAATTCGTCCACCCGGCGCGGCGACGTTGAGGAGATGGTCGAATCCATCGCCACCGGCGCTGTCGACAATTACATCGAACAGGCCGGCGGATTTCGTCCAATCGCCACTCGTATAATCAAAGCCCCCCTTGGCCCCGAGCTGCCCGGACCGGGCAATCTTTTCGGCCGAACTCGACGTCACCCAGACTTCGGCGCCGGCGGCCACGGCGTATTGCAGCGCAAACAACGCCACGCCCCCGCCGATGCCATTGACCAGCACTCGCTCCCCCGATTGCAGCCCGGCCCGCGCAAACAACGCGCGGTAGGCGGTCAGGCCGGCCAACGGCAGTGCAGCTGCTTCCTCCCAGCTCAGGTGTGACGGTTTGGCGGACACCTGCGTGACCGGCACGGCAATCTGTTCCGCCAACGTGCCCTCGCGTGGCAGCCCCAGAATTGAGAAGTCACGCCCCTGCGAGTGCTCATGGTCGCCCCAATGGAAACTCGGATTGATGATCACCTCACGCCCGACCCACTCAGCCGAGACGCCTTCGCCGACAACGGTCACGATTCCAGCCCCATCGGAACCAGGAATACAGGGCCACTTGAGACCGGCGTATTGCCCGAGCTTGATCCAGACATCCCGGTGATTGAGCGCCGAGGTTTTGATTTCAATCAACAGCTCGCCCGGTGAAGGCGCGGGGTTGGATACCTCGGCGACGCCGAGTTCGTTGATTCCGGTCAATTGTAAAGCACGCATTATGCCGGCAACGTATCAGCGGCCGCTCTGTTGGCAAACCACGCGTTAACTATTCACGCGTGGAGGCGACGCTCCCAAGGTCCGGTCATCGCCACCGTGTAGCCCGGGTTCTGCACATTGAAAAACAGGGTCGAAGCATCGGGCGAAAAACAAACGCCAGCCAGTTCGCGCTTGGGGATCGGATTTTCCGCGATGTGATAAAACTCGCCCTGCGGCGTCACACCGACCAGGCGGCAATTTTCCGCACTGTCCTCGCAAATGAGCAGATCGCCCCAAGGCGTCATCGCGAGATTGTCGCAGTTGCGCAGCAACGCGGAATCGTTCGGTTCGGCAAACAACTCCAGTTTCCCCGGCTGCTCCAGCTCGCGTGGCGTGCCTTCGTAAGGGCTGGGCACATAACGGAATATCTGCCCCAAAGCCTTGGGTCCACCGATCGTCATCGCGAAATAAATGCCATCTTCCGCCGTCCAAGCGCCTTCGCCCCGGGCAAACGGCACCGCCCCGGCGGCCGCACCTCGGAGACGGAGATCGTCGTTCGGGCTTTCCGGCTCATCGAGATCAATCCAACGCACCGCGAGCGGACGCCCCACCGGGAATTGGGCTCCCGTCAAGTTTCGCGTGTCGGTGATTACTGCATCGACCAAACCCAAGGCCTGCAGTTTTCCTCCCGCGGCCAGATCGCCCTTTACTGTCGGCAGAAAACGATAGAGCAGTCCGTCGGCGAGATCCTCGGTTTCATAAACCGCACCCGAAACGGGGTCGACCGCGATCGCCTCATGTCGGAAGCGGCCCATTGCCTTCAAAGGCACGGGGTCTACCAGCCCAGGCTCCACCGCAGGTCTGACCTCAAAATTGTAGCCATGCGGTTGCTCGGCGTTAGGTTCAGGCACCGCATTTACTTCCTCACAGGTCACCCATGTGCCCCAAGGCGTAGGACCACCTGCGCAATTACGCACCGTGCCGGCCAGACTGAGATAATGCGTTTGGAGTTGTTGGGTGCGGGTATCGAAAACCAAAGTCGTGGTCCCGCCAATGTTCGGCAGGATGCCATGGCCACGATCGTAGATTTTTTCGCGGGGCATCAAATCAAGCCGTTCGTTCATTGCGCCAAAGGGTCCTCGCGCGGTGAGGTGGCTTTCATTTTCGTGATTACGCACCAATAGAGTCAGGCCATCGGGTCCGGCAAATGCGCCCATGCCATCATGCATCGCTGGCACCTTGAATCCATCGGGCATCTCTTCGCCGGTCCGGGAAAATACGGTGTAGCTAAACCCTTGCGGCAACTTGAGCAGCCCTTGGGCATCGTCGATCAAGGGACCGTAACCCGCCTTGTTTGAAACCGAATTTGCAAAGACGGGTTGGTTTACGAGCGTCCGTAAGCCGGCAAAGCCAAACGCCGTCAGGCCGGCATTACGGATAAAGGTGCGCCTTGTGAGCATGCTGCTATCACGGTCAATTATCCCTTACTGTCAAAACCACACCACACCGTAACCGAATAGTCACGCAGCTTAAATATGTGTGACAAGCGCAGCCTTGGGAAAGCGCACTTTGGGCGTGGTGGCATACTTGTCATCAACCGCGCGGTAACCGGCGGCACAACAGACCACCGCGCCATAAGAAGTGCCGGTCAGTTCAAGAATCTCATCAAACTTGGTTGGTTGAAATCCTTCCATCGGGCACGTGTCCACCCCGAGCAACGCAGCGGCAGTCATGAAGTTGCCCAGAGCGATGTAAATTTGATGCGTTTGCCAAGTATCGAGACGTTGTTCCGCACGTGCCCGGTCCAAGTTTCCGGTGATCATCGCGCGAAATTTGGCCAAGGACTCGACCGGAATGCCGCGCACTTCACTAATCCGGGCGATGTGCTGGTCCACGTGATCCTCTCCCAGATCGCGGCGCACTGCCATGATCAGAAAATGGGAACAGTTCGTTACCTGCGGTTGATTCCAAGCCGCCGGTTGCAACTTCGCTTTCATGGCTGGATCGGTCACCACGATGAATCGCCATGGCTGCAGCCCGGTTGAGGAAGGCGTCAGCACCAAGGCATCTTCCAGTGCCGTCCACGTTTCATCCGGAATCTTGCGGGTGGGATCGAAATGTTTTACGGCATAGCGCCAATTGAGCGCCGTGAGCAGAGTCTCGGTTGAAATTGTGGCCATGGATGGGAAAAACAGCAACCAAGCACCGCAATTGGCAAGGCCGGGTTGAATTTTCGGCCAATGTCACACTTCCGGCTTGGCATGCCGGACGCCTTCGCCTCACTGATAAAGCGCACTACCCCTGCGTGCTTAGTAGTTACACAAAATGGCATCCACTTTATCCCGGCAAAAAGTCCTCCGCGAATGGAAACTCTATCTGTTCGTGGTTCCGTCGCTGGTCATGGTGCTGATTTTTTCGTATTTTCCGGCCGGCAGTGCGATCTATCACAGTTTTTTCGATTGGTCGGGCGGTGAAGCCAAACAGTTCATCAATTGGGATAACTACATCCGGGCGTTTCACGACAGCACATTGCTCAGTTCGTTTGTTACCGTCGGTGCCTTGCTGATTTTCAATCTGTTCAAGATGATTCCCTCGATCCTGATCGCGGTCTTGATTCACCGGGTGACGAGTGACAAGTGGCAATACGCCTACCGAGCCCTGCTGGTGGTGCCCATGATTGTGCCGCACTTGGTGACCTTGTTCATTTGGAAATTCATCCTCGATCCAAACCTCGGTGCACTGAATCGCGTCATCGAGGCCACGGGATTCAAGAGTATCCTAGTTTGGATCAATGACTTCTTTGGCTGGAGTGTATTCTTCAAGGACGTTCCTATTGGCTGGCTATCCCAACCCGAACTGATTCTCCCGGCCCTTTTCATCTGGGGCTTTCCGTGGATCGGCACGGTCGGCGTGCTCATCTACCTCGCCGGCCTGCAATCCATCGGTCAGGAAGTTTACGAGGCCGCCGAACTCGACGGCATCGGTCCTTTCAAGAAGTTTCTCTACATCGAATTGCCGCTGATCCTGACACAGGTTCGCTTGAGCCTCGTGCTCCTCATCGTCGGCACGCTCGGTCAATACGGCCTGCAACTCCTGTTGCTCAACGAATACGGTGGTCCCGGTGGCCGGGGCATGGTGCCCGGACTGTGGATGTATAATCGCGCCTTCGTTGCCGGTGAATTTGGTTATGCCTGCGCCATCGGTGTGATCCTAGCTTTCGTGATTCTCGGTCTGACCATCATTAACAACCGTTACGTGAGGGTGGACAAATGAGCGCAGCCGAAAACACCATCGCCAAACTTCACCGCAAGGTCGACTGGCCGAAGCATCTGATCATCTGGTTCTTCATCCTGATTGAGCTTTTCCCGCTCTACATGATGTTTCAGGTCAGCTTCAAGGACAACGCGTCCTTCATCCAGCAACCTTGGCTGCCGTTGCCTCCCACTGAATGGCAATGGGGCAACTGGCTCTTCGCCATCAAGCTCGTCGGGCCCTACCTCGCCAACACCCTCTTCGTCGCCGTCACCGCCACGATCTCATCGCTCTTCCTCGCAATTCTCGGCGCCTATTTCTTTTCCCGGCATAAAATGCCTTTCAGTGGTCTGCTCTGGGCGCTCTTCCTGTTCCTGATGCTGCTGCCCACGGTGACCAATATCGTGCCGCTCTTCATGCTGCTGAAGTCGATGAGCCTCTTGAACACGCTGCTCGCGCTGATTCTCGTCGGGGTCGCCGGTGGGCAAGTCTTCAATATCTTCGTGCTGCGCCACTTCTTGGAAGATTTGCCCAAGGATTTGTTCGAGGCCGCCGAAATGGATGGCGCGTCCCACTTTCAGCAGATCATCAACATCGTGATTCCGATGTCCGGTCCGATCATCGGCACGCTCGCGATTCTTTCCTTCCTGAATGCTTGGAATGACTTCCTGCTGCCACTGATCATCCTGCGCGACAAGGAGCTGTTCACCCTCGGCGTCGGCCTGATCTATCTCGATGGCGAATACGTCAAGCCATGGGGCAAGATCATGGCCTCCTACTTCCTCGCGGCCATTCCGCTGATCCTCATCTTCCTGTTTACGATGCGTCTGTTCGTCCGCGGTCTTTCCGCCGGCGCCATCAAGGGTTGATCGTCGGTTCACCAAGCCCGGCCGTATTGGCGGGGTGCAGCCAACGTTTCCTTCACCCCTAATTCCTTGGCCGCGTGGGCCGGCCAATAGGGGTCGCGTAAGAACTCCCGCGCGAGCAGCACCAAGTCAGCCTTGCCTGTTCGCACTATCGCATCGGCCTGCTTCGGTTCGGTGATCAGGCCGACCGCGGCCGTGGCAATCCCGGCTTCGCGCCGAATACGTTCCGCGAAGGGCACTTGATAATCAGGGCCGACCGGAATCCTGGCGTCAGGCACGCCGCCGCCGGAACTGCAATCAATCAGGTCCACCCCTTCCGCCCGAAGGCTGCGCGACAACTCCACGGATTGTTCGATATCCCAACCACCCTCCACCCAATCCGTGCAGGATAGCCGGACCGTAAACGGCAGGGATTCCGGCCAGACGGCCCGCACCGCTTTGGTGGTCTCCATGAGGAACCGGATCCGGTTGTCGAAACTACCGCCATAATTGTCGGTGCGGTAATTCGAATGCGGTGACAAGAATTCATGACTCAAGTAACCATGGGCGGAATGCAGTTCCATCCATTCAAATCCTGCGGCCAGAGATCGTTTGGCGGCGGCCACAAAGTCCGCCTGCACCTTGGCGATGTCCGCCAGCGTCATCGCCGCGGGCACCTTGTCCAACTCACCACCGAAGGCCAGTGCACTGGGGGCGAATGTATTCCAGCCGCCCGCGTCATTAGATAATTGGCCGCGGCCGCTCCATGGAGTGGCCGCACTGGCCTTTCGTCCCGCGTGGGCAATTTGAATGCCCGCGACCGATCCCTGCGTCTTGATGAATCGATTGATGCGTGCCAGAGGCTCGATGTGTTGCTCACCCCAAATGCCCGCGTCTCCCGGTGAGATCCGTCCTTCCGGCGAGACGGCCGTCGCCTCAGCTATCACCAATCCCGCGCCACCAACCGCCCGACTGCCCAGATGAACCAGATGCCAGTCATCGGCGACGCCATCCACCGACGAATACTGGCACATGGGGGAAACCCCGATGCGATTGCGCAGGGTGATGGACTTGATCGTTAACGGCGAAAAGAGGGATGACATGTGGGCCAAGGAAGTAACCCCACCACAATTAGCAACTCCGGTCTCGATTAGCTCAGTTCGCTTTACGTCGGGCCCAGCGAGTCGCCAGCACACTGCAGATCACCAATTGCAAGGGATGGTAGATCATAATCGGGAGCAGGATCAGGCCCATGCCCGGATGGGCACCAAATATGAGCTGCGCCATGGGCACGCCGGCCGCGAGGGTTTTCTTGGAGCCACAAAAGATCGCCGCGATCTCGTCCTCCCGGGAAAACCCGGCCCGGCGGCTGATCGCGCGCATTACACTCATCGCCACGAAGAACAGCGCCATCGAAACCGCGATAAAAATTATCAACACCCACCAGCCGTTATCCGACCAGACACCCCGTTTAACCGAATCGCAAAAAGAAGTGTAAACCAACAAAAGGATGACGCTACGGTCGATCCGATTGACCTGGGACTTGTGGCGTTGCGCCCAATTCCCAAACCACGGCCGGATCAGCTGCCCCGCTAAAAGCGGCAGAACCAGCCACCGCACCAAGTCCCAGATCACCTCGCCCAAAGGCAAGGCCTGGCCCGTGGTCTTTGCCACTACACCAATCCACAGTGGTGTCAGCACCACGCCGATCAAACTCGACAGAGTCGCATTGAAAACCGCGACGGGCACATTGCCTCGCGCTGCTGCCGTCATGGCTACCGACGAGGATACCGTGGAAGGCAGTGCGCAGAGAAAGAACAATCCCAGCTGCAATTCCGTCGATAGCAGTGGTCGCAACAACACCAACAAGCCCATACCCATCAGAGGAAATAGCAGGAAGGTGCAGGCCTGCACGACCAGATGCACCGGCCAACGCAAAGTTCCGTCTCGCAGCGACGCGGTGGATAGCAGCAGACCATGCAGGAAAAAGATCAGGGCCACTCCGGCTTTGACGAGCACGCAGGGATGCATCCAACCATCACTCGATCCCGGCCCCGGAAAAAACCACGCCAGCAGCACGGCCGCGCCCATCCCCAACAAAAACCAATCGGGCTTGATTTTCACGTTGTGCGGGATCCCGAGGTCAATTTGGCGCGCAGCTTTCCGAGCATCTCACCAAGTTCGGCCCGGCCTTCAATTTTCAACATCCAGATCAACCCGGCGTAAACGCCGATACCCAGGCCAATCATGAGGGTGAGACCTACGGCATCCCAGATGTGCGAAACCCGCACCGTCAGATTCCAGGCAGCCAAGCCGATCGATACCATCACACCCATGACCAAACTCGCACCCACTACTTTAATCAGGTCACGCCAGAGGTGCTTGAAATGCAGACCCTCATGGCCGCGGGAGAGCATGCGTTGCAGATACCATGCTTGCACGACTATCGCCACATTACCGGCCACCGCCAAGCCCACGGTCCCCAAGAAACGCATCAGGACGAGGCTCAACACCAAGTTGACCACAAAACTGATCAAGGCAGCCCGCACCGGGGTCTTGGTATCCTTCTGCGCATAAAATGCCCGCAGGATCATACTGACAAAGGACAAAAACGGCAGGCCCAGCGCATAGGTGGCGACCACTGGCTCCATCAAGGCGGTATCGGCTGCAGAAAATTCACCACGTTGGAAAAGCAGTTTGATGATTGGCGTGGCCAGGACGACCAAGCCGACCGCAGCCGGTATATTGACCACCAAGATGAGTCGCATGCCCTTGCGATAGGCAGAGGACAAATTGTGGTAGTCACCCGCCGCGGCATATTTAGAGATCAGCGGAAACACGACGGTTGAGACCGCCACCGCAAATACACCGATCGGCAATTCCATCAGCCGGGTGGCCAGGTTGAGCACCGTAACTGCTGAGTCGTTGAGCGAAAGTCCCACAATTCGCGCCACCGCCATGTTGATCAGATAAATTGCGGACCCAAATACCGTCGGTCCCATCAGTTTTACGATCTGGCGCACGGCCGGACTTGCAGCCGGGTCGAATTGAGGACGCCAACCTTCTCGCATCAACGCGAGCGCCGGCACCACCATTTGCAGAAAACCACCCAACAGTGCACCGGCACACAGCCACAACATCCGTCCGTCCAATGTGGTAGCCCAGCCGCCATAGACCGCCCCGCCAAGCAGACCAATCATCGCCAGGTTCAGCCAGATGGGTGACAGCGCCGGTTCGACAAAACGATGAAGGGTCTGCAAGGCCGCACTGAATGCAGCGGCCATACACACGAGCACGAGATAGGGAAACAGCACGATGGCCAAACGCGCGGCTTCATTGAGCCGTCCAATCGTATCCGCATCAGCCCCCAAGTGTTCGAATAATCCGGCCAGATGCTCCACCTGCCACAGCATGCCAATCGCCAGCAGCACCAACCCACTCGTAATCATGAGTAGCCAGCTCGCCACTTGGTTTACCAAGGCAAAGGCCCGTGCGCGCTCTCCAGCACGTAGTTCTTCACTGAGGATCGGCACCAAGGCCGACGTCAATGCACCTTCACCCAACAAACGACGAAACAAGTTAGGCAGGGTAAACGCAGTGTAGAATGAAGAGGCTAGGGCCGACGTGCCAAACACCGCAGTGACCAACATGTCGCGTCCCAGCCCGAGCACGCGCGATACCATCGTCAATCCCGCGACAACTCCGATATTTTTCAGGTTCTTCGACACGCGCGCAGTTCTCGTGGCCGCAGGAGGGCTGGCATGAGCGCAGTCCTACCGATGCCGTTTAAGGCATCACCAACTGCAGTTGTGAACCCTCGATGGTAACATCAGACAATTTGCCCCATGCCGTGGTAAATTCCTCCGGCAGGGCCGCGGCGGCCAATAGCTTGCTCAGGATCAAACCACCAATGATCGGCAATTTGTCCACCCGGCAGGAGCCGACATAAAATTTGGATGGGGTGAAGGCGAATTTATCACCGGAACGCTCGAAGGTGCCTTGGGCAACCACCTGGACTTTGGCTTGAATCAGTCCATAAACATTTAAATCCACGGGTGCGGCCATCTGTAGTTCGCTTTCATCGATCCGAAAGTTCAAAGCGCCAGGTGTGATCATACCCGGGGAGGCCGCCTCGGCCTTGTTGTCCTTCGCCGCTTTGGCGGTCTCGGCCGCCAGCGTCTTTACCACAGTATTCAATTCCTGCTCGTTCACCGTCACGGTTTCACCTGCAATGAACGATTGCTGCTTACGTGGCCCCAATCGCCCTTGGGTGCTATTGGTCGAACCTTCAATGTAATAGACCGTGCCTTTGACCGGCTCTTTGGGCAACTCGCGCACTGTCTCAACGGGTTTCACAACCAGCCAGGCGGCAGCAAGCACCGCCCCCAGAATTACACTGAAAAGTGCACCGAGGGTGACTTCCAACCAACTGGGTCCCTGTAAGGCACGATCAATTTTAGAGCTCATAATGAAGTTATTTGGCGGCCACCTTGGCCTTGGTTTCGGTTTTGGATTCAGAGCTGGAGGATTTCTCCCCGCCTCCGCTGTCCGGGGTGCCTGATTTCTTTTTGTAGTCGGTGATATAGAATCCCGTGCCTTTGAAAATAAGTCCGGCCCCACCACCCATCAGACGATTCAGGCCAAGCTTTTTACACTTTGGACATTTCTTCAGCCGGGAGTCGTTCATTGACTGAAAGACCTCCATTTCATGGCCGCATTTGGTGCAAACGTAGTCGTAAGTAGGCATAAACTTTCGAGTTCATTTCTGGCCGATGGCCGCGGAGATGGCGAGATTGTTCTCAACCGGGTCACGCAGGGTTGCGCCGGGGACATTTTTAACCCACTTGCTAGGCGGTATGACCTTTATCGAGCAATTTGCGGATTACGTCAGTCGGGTTGAAAAAGGGATCGATCGATTTCTACAGCCAGCAGATGAACACCCCCCGCGCCTGCACGAGGCCATGCGCTATGCGATCCAAGGAGGTGGGAAGCGGTTGCGACCGGTCCTTGCCCTCGCGACCGCCGAAAGCTTTGGCGCCTCAGAAGAGTCCGCCTTGTCTGCGGCCGTGGCGCTGGAATGCGTCCACACCTACTCGCTCGTGCACGATGACCTGCCGTGCATGGACAACGATGACCTCCGACGCGGCCGCCCCACAACCCACAAGGCTTTTGACGAGGCCACCGCTTTGCTAGCAGGAGATGCCCTGCTGACCCACAGTTTTGTCATTCTGACGATCAACTATGCCACGCAACCCGCCCTTGCTCACGCGCTCTGTCTTGAATTGGCCGCCGCCGCCGGCAGTCGCCGTTTGATAGGGGGCCAAATGTCAGACCTCTTGGCCGAGCATCGGTCCAATGTCACCGCGGCCGAGTTGGATTTGATTCACTTCAACAAAACCGCGGCCATGATCGAATCCTCGCTGGTCATGGGCGCGCTCGTAGGCGGTGCCAGCGTGAGTGATATCGACCTCCTGCGTCGCGTTGGCCGGCACATCGGACTAACCTTTCAGATCGTCGATGACATCCTCGATGCCACGGCAGACACCGCCACGCTCGGCAAGACCGCGGGCAAGGATGCCAAGGCGGACAAGACCACCTACGTCAAATTGCACGGCATCGACAAGGCTCGTCAAATCGCGGCAAAAAACACCGCCAAAGCCGTAGCCGCGATCGCCACCCTACCCGGTGATACCACTTTTCTGCAGACCTTGATCTCCGAAATGGGCAGCCGGGCAAAGTAACATTTACTTTGCTTCGGCCGCGGCCTTGACGAGATCGACAAAGCTGCGGCTTTCGAGGCTAGCGCCCCCAATGAGGCCTCCGTCGATGTCCTTTTGCGCCAGCAGTTCAGGCGCATTGGAAGGCTTCATGGAGCCACCGTATAGGATCCGGACTTTTTGCGCGATGGTTTCGCCGAAGAGTTTGGTTAATAGTCCACGGATGTAAGCGTGCACTTCCTGGGCCTGGTCAGAAGTCGCCACCTTGCCGGTGCCGATCGCCCAGACCGGTTCATAAGCAATAATCACGCTGGGGGCATGTTCCTTGCCGACACCTTCGAGACCGGCCTCGAGTTGAGTCTGCACGACCTTGAGGGTATCCCCCGCTTCGCGCTCAGCCAGGGTTTCACCCACACAGAGGATCGGCCTCAACTGGTTCTTGATCGCGGTCAGCACCTTTTGATTGATGAAGCCATCGTTATCGCCAAAGAGGGCCCGCCGCTCGCTGTGACCGAGAATGACGTGGGTCACGAACAAATCCCGCAGCATCGGCGCGGACACTTCTCCGGTGAAGGCACCGTTGGTCTCAAAGTGCATGTTTTGGGCCCCAATCTTGATATTGGATCCCTCCAATTTGCGTCCGACCGATTCCAAGGCGGTGAAAGGCGGGCAAACCAGCACGTCCACCTCGGTTTGCCGGCCGATCTCGATGATAATTTCACCGACCAGAGCCTCCGCGTCCGCAGGGGTCTTGTTCATTTTCCAGTTACCAGCGATAAATTTTTTACGTAGGATCATGTTAGAAATTCAAATCTACCGGGAGAAAACCACGAATCTCCCGATGGGTCGATGCTTGGTTTCCCGGATTCAGACAATTTTGTAATTTAGCTCTCGAGAAAAACGACTCCGGGCAAGGCCTTGCCTTCAAGAAACTCGAGGCTGGCACCGCCCCCGGTGGAACAGTGCGTCACCTTGTCGGCGACGCCGAATTTCTTGGCCGCGGTGGCCGTGTCGCCGCCGCCCACCACCGTGATGGCACCACCCGTAGTCGCTTCGGCCACAGCCGCAGCCATGGCCTTGGTGGCCCCGGCAAATTTATCGAATTCAAACACTCCGGCCGGACCGTTCCAGATAATGGTCTTCGCACCAAGTATGGCTTCGCGGTAAAGCGCGATCGATTTCTCACCCGCATCGAGGCCCTGCCAACCGGCCGGAATCCCCGTGCTATCATCAGCGGGTTGCGTGTTGGCCGCGGGGTCGAATTTGTCGGCGCAGACATAATCGACCGGGAATATCAGCTTCACGCCCTTCGCCGCCGCTTGTGCGGATAATTCAGCAACGATCTTGGCGCCCTCGGCATCAAAAAGACTGTCACCGATTTCCATGCCGTTGATGACCTTTTTGAAAGTATAGGCCATGCCACCACCGATGATGATCGCATCAGCCTTCTCCAACAGGTTTTTGATCAGGGGAATCTTATCCGCTATTTTGGCCCCACCGAGGATGGCGAGCAAGGGACGTTGGGGATGATCTAGCACGGCCGCAAACGCCTTGAGCTCAGCGGCCATCAGGAAACCAGCCGCTTTGATCGGCAAATTAACCCCGACCATCGATGAGTGAGCGCGATGGGCGGTCCCAAAGGCATCGTTCACGAACACATC
The DNA here is from genome assembly GCA_030833445.1 of Cephaloticoccus sp. Lineage (GTDB taxonomy): Bacteria > Verrucomicrobiota > Verrucomicrobiia > Opitutales > Opitutaceae > Cephaloticoccus. Next base: position 173,412 of record JAURHD010000002.1, read on the forward strand.
ACCCAGTTTGGACAGGCTGGCCCGGAAAGCCGCGACCGCCGCTTTATCGGCCTTGGTGGAGGTGCCGTCTTCGTTCTTCGACTTGCCTTCCTCCTCAATATGGAAGCGCAGATTCTCCAACAGGAGGACCTGGCCTGGTTGCAAGGCACTGGAGGCGGCCTCCGCCATCGGTCCCACGCAATCACTGACAAAATGCATGTCACGCCCCAACAGTTTCTGTAGCTCTGTCGCCACCGGTTGGAGGGAATACTTGGCCAGGACCTGACCATTGGGTCGGCCCAGATGACTCATCAGGATCACCGCGGCACCCTGTTCGAGTGCATGTTTGATGGTCGGCAGCGCCGCTACGATCCGCTGGTTGTTGGTGATGGCGCCGGTCTGCTTGTCTTGGGGCACATTGAAATCAACGCGCATAAGCACGCGTTTACCCCCCAAGTTCAGGTCGCTGATGGATTTGAATTTTGCCATAAAATGAAATCACCACGAAGAGCACCAAGGACACGAAGGGGAAACCATCGTTCCGACTTCGCTGATTGGGGCCCTTCGTGGTGAAGGTTTTTAAATTATCCTTTTAGAGTGCGGCCGCAATCTTCTTGGTCAGATCGACCACGCGGTTGCTGTAACCCCACTCGTTGTCATACCAGCTCACCAGCTTGAAGAATTTGCTGTTGAGTTCGATACCGCTGCCGGCGTCGAAGATGGAGGAGGCCTTGCAATGGATGAAGTCGGAGGACACGACCTCGTCGGTGGTGTATTCCAAGATGCCCTTCAGGTAGGTCTCACTCGCCTTCTTCATCGCGGCGCAGATCTCGGCATAAGAAGTCTCCTTCGTCGTCCGGACCGTGAGATCAACCACTGAAACGGTTGGGGTCGGCACGCGGAATGACATGCCAGTGAGCTTGCCTTTAACTTCCGGGCAAACGAGTGCGGTGGCCTTCGCGGCACCCGTGGTTGCGGGAATGATGTTCTGTGCGGCTGCGCGGCCACCTTTCCAATCCTTCTTGGAAGGACCGTCCACCGTCTTTTGGGTGGCGGTGTAGGAGTGAACCGTCGTCATGAGGCCTTCCTCGATGCCGAAGCCTTCCTTCAGGAGCACGGACACGACTGGCGCGAGGCAGTTCGTCGTGCAGGAGGCGTTGGAAATGATGCTGTGCTTGGTCAGGTCGAGCTTATCGTCGTTCACACCCATCACCACGGTGATGTCTTCACCCTTGGCCGGAGCCGAGATGATGACTTTCTTGGCGCCGGCATCGATGTGCCCCTTCGCCTTGGAGGCCTCGGTAAACAAACCGGTGGACTCGATCACGAGATCGACGCCCAAGGCCTTCCACGGCAGGGCAGCCGGACCGGCTTTCTCACCGAGCACCTTGATCTTGTGGCCATTGACGACCAGCACATCATCCTCCGCCACGTCGGGGGAGGACTTTTCGCTCGTCACGGTGCCGCTAAAACGACCCTGGGTGGTGTCGTATTTGAGCAAATATGCGAGATTGTCGGCGGGAACGAGATCATTGACGGCGACGACGTCGAGTGTGCTGCCGAGCAAGCCCTGCTCAACCAGCGCGCGAAATACGAGGCGGCCGATACGGCCAAAACCATTAATGCCTACTTTAACTGCCATGGGAGACTCCGGTTATATGGGTTGTTTACTAGTTTAGTGAAAAGGGACCACGCGGGCGCGGAAAGGGGATGAATGAACATCAGGTCTTGGCGGTGGCAAGGGTTTTGCTGAAAAGTAGTGTCATGTCTCCCCCACCCAGAGCCCGCAGCCAAGGGCAGGCAGGAATAATTCTGACTCAACTGGTTGGCGCACACCATGTCCGCTAAAGAACCGCTCATGGTCTGCAATTTGTCGCCAATCCGCCGTAGTCGGGATGGTTTCACCCAATGGAATGGTAAGATCAGCCAAGGTCGGATTGACGGCAAACAGTAGCCGCTCTCGCCCCTGTGACCCATCGAAATTGTAAATTACGGCACTGGCCGTGCTCCCTGGAGCGTTTACGATCTTGAAATATCCTTCGCTGGGCCGTTGCCACAGTCGGAGCAATCGACCGGCATCGCTGCGGCGAAACGCAATCCAATCGGCAAAATAGGCGTGAGTGCCGGGAAACCGGAATAAACGGCGGTAATCGAGCGCGTTGAGGTCGCCACGTTGATAGGTGTTGTTCACCCCACCCTTGGAATGCAGGAAATCCTGTCCGGCCGCGATCATGGGAATGCCGATTGAGGCAAATAGCACTGCCGCCATCAACTGAGTGCGTCGCCGGTCGTTGGCGGTGGGCGACATGCCATTGTTGTGTGGATTTTCTGTGATTACGTCGATCCACGCACGATCGTCGTGGGATTCGGTGTAATTTACCGTCTGCGCCGGCCATTTGGCCCAATACCACGGCGAACCCTTGATGTAATACTCAAAGGTCTCGGCGGTGCCGCCCCCGCGGACGAAATCGCGCACAAAATCGCGGTAGCCATCATTCCACGAGGACCAGCCGGTATCACGCAAGGCCCCGGCAATGTGTCCGCGATAGCTCCACGGCTCCGCGATCAAGATCACATCGCGTTTCACCTTCTTCAAGGCTACTTCAATCTCACAAAGCACGTCTGATCCGAGCAGCTCGGCCAGGTCGAATCGGAATCCATCCACTCCGAAGGTCTCAATCAGATGTTTGCATGAATCAATGATCAGGCGCTTGGCCATGGCGGCATGCGCCCGTAGATCATTGCCGCAACCGCTCCAGTTGGAAAGTTGTCCGTCGGCGTCCTGTTCAAAATAGTAGAGCTTGTCGATGAAGAGCAGATGCCCGGGTTCGCCCTGGTGATTGTAAACCACATCCAGCACCACTGCCATACCGCGACGGTGAAACGCAGCCACCAAGGCCTGTAACTCCCCAATCCCCGAGGCTTTGGCCGGATCCATCGCATAACCACTGGCCGGGGCAAACCAGTTCACCGTCATGTAACCCCAATGATATTCCTCTCGGACGCGATTATCGAATTCCTGCACCGGCTGCAGTTCCACGCAGTTGATGCCGAGGTCATGCAAATAAAAGTCCGGGCTCTCCACCCATTTGCGCAGGCCGGTGAAGCCCAAGCGTTCCTGCGGGGTGGCATCGACGGGCGCGTGCGCGGCCAAATCGCGCACATGCACCTCGGCCATGACCAAGTCCTGCCATTGAGGGGTGACAAATCCACGATCGGCGGGATCCAGTCCAGCGCGTTCGATGACAATGCCCGGACCCGTGTGGTTTACGGTGGCAAGGGCATAGGGATCCAAAACCTTGACGTCCGGATCAAATCGCCCCGTGGCATCCCGCACCCCGTCGAGTTGATACCAGTAATACGAGCCATGCCGGTTACCTTTCAGTGTCGTTTCCCACACATAAGGTTCGTCCGCATTGCGTTCGAGTTCCACGATCTCCACCGGCGCCGTGTCTCCGAGTTGGGCGGTGATAAACAATTTCACTTCATTGGCCCTGGGGGCGAACAAACGGAATTGGGTGTTACCGCGGCGCACCACCGCCCCCATCGGCAGGTCGGTGCGAAGTGAAAAGAAAAATTCTCCCGGTTGCAGCACCACCCCATCCACCCCTTTAGCCACCGGAGTGATCCGCCATGCGTGGGACAGATCCAACGGCTTCTTCAGCTTGAAGTGGAAAAACTGCCGACCGGTGCGTTCGGGATCCAACTCATGGTTTACGTTGCCAGCCGCACCACGAACCGCATTGGGGGCGTTTTCCGGCACAATCAACCATTGGTGTTCGGCCGTCACAAATTTGAATCGCAGGTGCGGCTCAGCCCAAAACTGCTCGGCCGATCCCGTCCATAGGAGCATCGGTTCACCATCGAGCTCACCGGGCTGCATCTGCCAGTCGGGGTTGCCGACGGCCTGCTCCCATCCATTAAAATCACCCGCGACATAGACGATCTCCTCCGCCGTGGCCTCGCGGGGCAGGGCAAATACCATCTGACCGTCTTCCTGCACAAAATAACGGTATCGCCGGGCCGCTGCATGTCGTGGCGACCGTTCAAAGTCGGTAAACACCCGTTTTACGCCGGAACCCATTAAGCGCACTGCAGGCACCTCGGTATCGCGCCAATCATGGGTGTATTCAATACACCCCGCGGTCAGCGATTCGAGCCAGGCTCTGATGAGTGGATTAGCCTTCATTGTTAGGAAAAATGCGCGGGAGGTCAGTCACCTGCAAGCGTGCAACCGCGCCTCTTTGTGCAGATTCCATGCCGACATCATGCGACGTTCGTTTGACAAAATCGTGCCACCCCGCGTCGTTTTGCGCATGGCCTCCCGCGAAAAAATCCTCGTCGCCCTGTCCGGCGGCGTGGACAGCTCTGTCGCCGCCCTGCTGCTGAAGCAACAGGGCCACGACATCGTGGGTGCCTACATGAAAAATTGGATCAACGAAGACAACATTATCGGCGATTGCCCATGGATGCAGGACATTGAGGACGCGCGGGCCGTCGCCGATAAACTCGGCATCGAGTTTCGGGTCGTCAACTTGATGCAGGATTATCGCCGGCTGGTGGTTGACTACCTGCTCGATGGCTATCAACGCGGCCTGACGCCCAATCCGGATGTCATGTGTAACCGAGAAATGAAATTTGGCGTGTTCCTAAAATACGCCCAGACAGAAGGATTTGCAGCCGTAGCGACCGGTCACTACGCACAACGTCGCGCCATAGCTCCAAACCAATTCGGCCTCTTTGAAGGCGCCGATAAAAACAAGGATCAGAGTTACTTTCTCGCCCTGCTTTCGCAGGAACAGTTGCAAGCCGCGCGCTTCCCCATCGGCCATCTGCCCAAGCCCGAGCTGCGCCGGCTCGCCGCAGAGGCCGGCCTTCCCACCGCGCAGAAAAAAGACAGCCAAGGCATCTGCTTCATCGGTGAAGTAAAAATGCAGGACTTTTTAAGAGCCTACGTGCCGGAACATCCCGGCCCGATCGTTCGTGCCGCAGACAATCAAATCATCGGAGAGCATCGCGGCTTGCATTACTACACCATCGGGCAGCGCAAAGGCATCGGCATTCCTTCCAACACGGACAACAAGGCCTATTGTGTCGTGGGCAAACGCACCGAAGACCATGCCTTGCTGGTGGCCTTCGATGAACCCACTGCCCCGGGTCTATGGACCAGCGAGTGCCGGGTGCACAGCTTGAGCTTTGTCAACGCGCCGATCATCGAAGCGACCACCCTTGAGTGCCGCGTGCGCTATCGTGATCCGCGCGTGGCCATCGACTTCATCCCGACCGGTAACGGCACGGCGGAAATTAAGTTTTGCACCCCGCAACGTGCACTGGCCGCCGGACAAATTATGGCCCTGTATCGAGGTGAACAACTCATCGGCGGCGGCGTGTTTGCGTAACGCAACCGATCATTCCAATCCATCCATGGCCCAAAAACCTCCTACACGAAGCGATTGGGAAAGATTGATCGTGAAAATAGCCGGTGCCTTCGATGAGGCATCCATCCCCTATCATCTGGACGCGTCGACCGCTCTCTATGTGCAAGGGATCGATTTCGAAATGGACGATCTGGACATCACCGTAAAGTGGGGCTGCCTTGACTGCGCTCGAAAGCTTTTCATCAAGCGGGCGCCCTCTCCGATTTCATCAACCCCCTCACCTTCTTTTCACTTCGACGTCGACGGCTTGAAAGTCGACGTGCTGGCCTATGAAAGTCCGACGGGACTGGGAGATCCCGCGGATCGCGTGCAAATATCGGTAGCAGGTGTTCGGGTTTGGACCAAGACGGTCGATTTCTACCGACGACACATGCGTGCGGACCATCCCTTGGCCAACTTGGTTTCCGAACATTTCAGGAATCAGCAATCCTGAACCAACGAGGTTTATGGTCACAGCACGGCCTGCAGACCAAGCGAGGTTTGCTTAAACCTGAGATTCCTGCGCTAATTAGGTTCATGGCCAAAGCCACCTCACATACACTAACTCTGCTCGCCTTGGGCGGATTGGTCCTACTGCTCCTCATACCAAGTTACGCGCTTTACCGGTTCGACACTTGGATCGATTGGCGGATATCCGCGTGTGGTGCATTGCTCATCTCACTTTGCACCTTTTACATTTATCGGCGTGACAAACGTCGGGCTGAACTCGGCGCCCAACGCACCCCAGAATCGACTTTGCATCTGCTCGAGCTGTTCGGTGGTTGGCCTGGCGCTTTTCTTGCGCAGCGGGTGTATCACCACAAGTCGTCCAAGGTATCCTACCAGATGGTGTTTTGGCTGATTGTCACCCTGCACGAGTTGGTTACGTTGGACTACCTGATCAGCTGGAAGATCAGTCATGCCGCCATACGGCTGATGAGCGATGCGATCATTCCATGAGCCAATCCCGGTTTATTATTTTGACCACGCCTCGCCTGCAACTGCGACGTTTGGAAGCAACGGATGTTGCGGCGCTGTGTGCATATCGTGAACGACCCGAAGTAGCCCGCTATCAAAGCTGGGAATCATTTTCTTCCGGTGATGCCATAGGGCTGATAAATACCTCTACCAACGGCGAACCCGGCCAGCCCCGTTCGTGGTTTCAGGTAGGGATTGTAGATTCCGCCACTGGCAAATTGGTGGGTGATTGCGGCTTACATTGTCCGGGCGATGACACCCGGTTGATGGAACTCGGCATTACCCTTTCACCCACAGCACAGGGCAAGGGCTACGCCGCCGAGGCGCTTGGTGCGGTGATCACGTATTGTTTCCGCACTCTAAGGACGCATCGCATCACTGCGGTCACGGACGCGGAAAATACTCGTGCCAAAGCTTTGTTTTTGCGGCTGGGTTTTCGGCAAGAAGCCCGGTTTATCGAAAACATTTTCTTCAAGGGCGCATGGGGCAGTGAATGCTTGTTTGCCTTGCTGCAACGGGAATCGCAGTCGAATAACTGAAGGCCGCCGACTGTGTTTCAGCCGAGTGAAAGCATAACGAGCCGGACGGCAAAAAGCAAAAAAAGCACACCGGTTACCCGGTCAAACCAGTGCCCGCTGCGCAGGAATGCATGGCGCACCTTGGGTTGAGTGAATGCCACCGCCACGAGCGAAAACCAAGCCATCGTGGCGAATGCCATCCACAATCCATAGCTGGTCTTGACCAAAAGCGGCGTGGCCGGACTTACCACGACAGAAAACAAGGCGATAAAAAGTAACATGGCTTTGGGATTAAGCATGTTGACCAACCAGCCCGTCAGAAACGCCCCACGTCGGGCCGGGGGTGCAGCCGTCAAGTCGATGCCCATGACCTTTCGAGGAGGCGTTCGCAGCGCGTTGAGTCCAACCCAAGTCAAATAGATCGCTCCGGCATATTTCACCGCGTCGAACCAGAATCCGGACCCTCTGATCAACAAGGCCAAACCAAGCAGCGAATAGGTCACGTGAAACAATATTCCCGTCCCGATTCCCAAGCTGGTCCAGATCGCCGTCGCCCGGCCGTGGTTGATACTCTGGCGCAGCACCAAGGCAAAATCCGGTCCGGGACTCACCACTGCCACCAAGTGTGCCGCGGCTACCAATAGGAACTCGGACCAGTAGTCCGCGATCATCACTCAGAGGGCCATTGCCTTGAAACCGGGATCCGCGAGCATTTGCTCGAGCGCGTTTTCACTAAAACCACTCACCTCTGAATTTTTGGGATGTTTGTCCTTGGCTTTGCGGAGCAATTTGCGTGCTTCATCCCCTTGACCCAACAGGGCCTGGACATACATCTGCCGCATCAACAAGGAACCATCGGTCGGGTCCGCCTTGTAGGCGGCTTGGTAGGCCTGCAACGCAGAGCTGAAGACCTTTTTCGCCTCGGGCTTTTTCCCGGTCTTGACCAAAATATTGCCCAAGCTGAGGGCATAACTGCCATTGTCCGGACAAAGTTTGACCGCCTGCTGCATCAAGGTTTCCGCCCGGGGGAAATCCCGAATGGTGATGGCAAACTCGGCTTCACTGACCAACGCGGCGGCTTCCTTGCGCTGCAATGATGTGACCTCTATTTTTTTGGTGCAGCCAGATACCAGCACCAGCAGGAAAGACAAATGAAAGAGGACGGCACGTTTCATGAAGGCGTAGACCCTAGCAGACCGTGACCGGTAATCAATCCCACAGGAAAAGATCCGCTCAACCGTGGTAATCACATATCTGGCGGCACGTTGGCAATGGCTTCCTCCAACGTGGTCAGACCTTCCTTGACCTTCAGCACGCTGTCTTGGTGCAGGGTTTTCATCCCGCCACGCATGGCGATTTTCTTCAATTCGGCCGACTCCAATTCCTTGTTGATACCATCAATCAACTCATCGTTGGTGATCATCAATTCATGAATGCCGACGCGGCCCTTGTAGCCACTGCCGCCGCATTTGGGACATCCCTTCGGGTTGGCTTTGAAAATTTGGCCACTCCACCCGATCGCTTTCTCCAACACCGCCTTTTCCCGACCCTCGGGCTCGTAGGCCACGCGACAGGTCTTGCAAACCCGGCGCATCAAACGTTGGGCGCAAACGCAGAGCAGCGAGGAGGAAATCATGAAAGGCTCGACGCCCATATCACACAGACGAGCAACCGTGCCCGGAGCATCGTTGGTGTGTAGCGTAGAGATCAGCAAGTGACCCGTGAGCGCCGCCTCAACCGCGATATTCGCGGTTTCCTTGTCGCGGATTTCACCCACCAGAATGATATCCGGATCCTGACGAAGAAAGGCCCGCAGGGCGGAAGCAAAGGTCAGTCCGATCTGCCGGTGCATCTGCATCTGGTTCAGTCCGGGCAAAGTGTATTCAATGGGGTCTTCCGCGGTGCGCACCACTATGTCCGGGGTATTGATTTCGTTGAGCGCCGAATAGAGCGTCATCGACTTGCCGGAGCCAGTCGGTCCGCAGTGCAGGATCATGCCATAGGGTTGGCGGATCACCTCGCGGTAACGGGCCAGATTTTCCTCACTGAATCCAAGCGCGGGCAAAGGCAGGGTGGTCTTTTGCTTGTCCAGAATACGCATCACCACCCCTTCCCCGTAATTCAAAGGCGCGGTGGATACGCGAAGGTCGAGGTCGATGTTTTTCTTGGTATACTGCTTGAAAACAATGCGACCGTCCTGCGGCAAACGCCGCTCGGCGATGTCGAGGTTGCACATGATTTTCAAGCGGGCGACCAAGGCCGGCCCGACTTTGGTCGGCAGGCGCAATTTTTCATGGCACACGCCGTCGATCCGGTAACGAATCACCATGTCGTGTTCCTGCGGTTCGATGTGGATGTCACTCGTCCCGGAAAAATAAGCTTCCTCGATCACGCGATTTGCGAGTTCGATGATCGGACCCGACTCCTCATCAGATTCTTCCTCATCAATCGCCTCCACGATGGCGCCGAATTGCATGCCGATCTGGTCCACGACATCCCCAAACCCCTCTCCCTGCGTTTGCTGCGGCTTGGAGAACTTCGCCTGTAGATCCGCCGCCGGAGCGAGCAGCCGGATAATTTTTCGACCGGTAATTTCATGAATCTTTCCCGAGAGGGATTCATCAAAAGGATTGGCAAAGGCGACCAAGGTCAGCTCGCCAATGTCACCCACCGGCAGCACCTTATTCTGTTCACAAAAATCCTGAGGCAGTCGCTCAAAAGACGCCGGCGTCACCTTGCAGCGTGCAACATTGCAGGGGGCGAAACCGAGCACCCGGCTCTTGGCCACGAGCAACGCGAAAGGCGCCACGCCGTGATCATCCCGCAGGTGTTTGTCGAGCGTATCACCGGTGGGTTCCTCAGTAATGTTGGCGATGGCCGTGTGTTGTTCCGCCGTCAGGCGACCCATGGCCGCCAACTCCTCTACAATCTGAGTCTGAACTTTTCCAAGTGGCATGTTCAGGTCTTTGCCGGGGCGGCGGTTTCAATTTTTTCGAGGAAATCAGCGATTCCCTCAAGGGTTGATCCGAACCATAGGATGGGGCCGATGAGTTGCTTTTCCCAGTGGCTGCGAACCGCGGCACTCAGGTAGTAGGCCGAGGCCACAAAATGAAAACCATCCACCTCATCAAACGGCACCGACCAGGTCGCCCAACAGGAACCAATATCCAGACTCTTGCTGACGGACTCGGGCACATCGTAGAAATTCAAGTCTATGGCCCCGGTGTGTTCGTTTTCCACGAGAAATTGAACGATCTCCTCCTCCTTAACCACCTTCAATTCGTAGGCCAGAATACCGAGGATCGTGCACTGCCGCAATGGACTGGTGGTCACCATCTGTAACAGACGTTCATTGGCCTGCTCCAGGTCTTCAATTTTAACTAGATTGCGCTCCACCAACGCGGCACCCATCAGGCGATTGGCGCGCATCAGAAGCGAACGTTGCTGCTGGGACATGGCGGAAAACTATTCAGGCTGCCGTCACGGGCGACCTTTTTTCGCTCCGGCGCAGGGATCCAACCCGTTTTAACAACTCTTTCTTAAGTTCTTCAAGGCCATCACCGTTCAGGCACGAAACCTCGACAAAATCGACTTTGTGCCGGCGCTTGAACTTTGTGAGCTCCGCCTTGGCTTCCGGCAGGTCCATTTTGTTTGCCGCCACTAGACGTGGCTTCTTCAGCAGTGCCTTGTCGTAGAGTTTCAACTCATCGAGCAGATGTTTGTAATCCTCCCGGGGATCGCGCCCGTCTGTCCCGGCCATATCGACCATAAACACCAAGAGGGCACAGCGCTCAATGTGGCGCAAAAACCGATGCCCCAACCCACGGTTTTCATTGGCACCTTCAATCAAACCAGGCACGTCGGCCAGCAGCAGACGTCGGGTTCCCTTGGCATCATCGGGATATTCAATCACCCCAATTTGCGGATGGAGCGTGGTAAATGGATACGCGGCGGTCTTGGGCCTTGCCCGGGTAATGCGATTGGTCAGCGAGGACTTGCCGGCATTGGGGAAGCCAACGAGGCCCACATCGGCAATACTCTTGAGCACCAGCCGATAGACCCCGGTTTCACCCTGCTGACCGGGATTGGCGCGCTTGGGCGCCCGGTTGACGGATGTTTTGAAGTGGGTGTTACCCCACCCGCCATTGCCGCCCTTACAAAGAATCACCTGCTGACCGTCCTCAATGATCTCAGCCACGACCTTGCCGGTATTTTCATCGGTTACCACGGTGCCCAAGGGCATGCGCAGCACGCAGGCTTTGCCGTCGCGCCCATGCTGATCGGAACCAAGGCCATGTTCACCGCGTTCACCTTTGCGGTGCGGCGTGTATTTATAATCGACGAGATTGTTGGTATCGTCATCCCCCACGAGCATGACATCACCGCCGGCGCCACCATCGCCGCCATTGGGTCCGCCCCACGGCTCATATTTTTCACGACGGAAGCTGATACAGCCCCGCCCGCCGTCGCCGGCCGCCACCTTGATTACACACTCGTCGATAAACATGGGAGCAAGGATGCAGAACGCCTTCGGTTTGCCAAGGGGGGTGTTTTAAGCCGCCCCAGGCAGGGAACATTCGCTCAGATTGCGATTTTGATCCCTTTGCGCAGATAGGTCGGCACATCGAGGTCCTGCCCATCAAAGAGATTGCGATCGGTTTTCTCAAAGTGACCACGGCTTTCCAATTCACCGAAGCCAAATTCGTCCTGATCGATCTTGAGCTGGTCACGCCGCATCTGGGCAGTGACGGCCGCCCGGATGGTGGGTTCCGTCACTGGCGCCGCTGAAGGTAGTTCTTCACCGATGGGGGCTTGGTCTCCCACATCATTTGGCAATGGCGATCGGCTGCGCATCGGGGGCAAAGGCCGGCGCACGCTCACACCCCGGCCCCCCATATCGCTGGTGCCGATCACGCAAATTTCCACCCGGTCCCGCAAATCCTCGTCAATGACCGCCCCCATGATGACGTGTGAGTTGCGACCGAACTGTTCGGTGATGTCGCCCATCAACTCGTTCACCTTGGGCAAAGTCAGGTCCGCTCCACCGGTAATATTGACCAGCAGGCGATCGGCCTTGCGGGCAAACTCCGGGGTATGCAACAAGGGGCACATCTTGAGGCTGGCAATGGCATCCGCCACCGCGTTCTCACCGGCACCCTCGCCAAGTCCGAAAAGTGTCTTGCAGCCCCGGTTTTGAAAGGCCTGCCGGAGGGCGGAAAAGTCGAGATTGATGAGGCCGGTTTTGAACAACATCATCCAAATGGACTTCACACCCCGGCCAATCCAGGCATCTGCCTGCGCGAAAGCATCCAACACGGTCGCATCGTCTGCTCCTTCTTGGAGCAAAATGTCATTGGGCAGTGGAATCACTGCGTCACAAACCCGGCGCAGGGCCTGCAACCCCTCTTCGGCCTGTTTAAGACGACGCCCCCCCTCAAAGCTGAACGGCATGGTAACGAATGCGATGACCAGCGCGCCGGATTCCGTGGCAATCTCCGCGACGGTTGGCATGGCCCCACTCCCTGTGCCGCCACCCATCCCACCAATCAAAAACACCAGATCACAATCGGCGACCACCTTGGCAATTTTATCGCGGTCGGCCTCGGCCGCTTCACGGCCCAATTCGGGATCACCTCCGGCGCCCAAGCCCCGGGTCACACTCATGCCCAACAACACTTTGTCCTGCACCGGTGAGCTGGCGAGGGCTTGGGCATCGGTGTTGAGCACGGTCATTTGCAACCGCTCCAGATTTTCCATCTTCAGCCGGTCGACGGCATTCGAGCCCGCTCCACCCACCCCGATCAGTTTGATGGTGATGTTGGGATCACCCGGGTTGACGGTTTCCAAGGGAAGTTCGTTGAGATTCATGGCGCTCAGGAATTGGCGAACAGTTTGGTAATGCCGCGGAGGAATCCGGTTCGGCGACGACTCGATCCGAGGCGTTGCGTATGGGATTGCACCCCGTAGTAGAGTAAGCCCAAGGCGGTGTTGTAACCCGGGTCCCGGAGGTTCTCGGCCACCCACGCGGGGGTTTCGCCCAGATGAACCGGCACGTTGTAGATCTTGGCGGCGGCTTCGGCGATTCCGGTCAACTTGGCGGTTCCGCCCGTCAACACGACCCCGCCGCTGCAATTGTCCACCGTGAAGGCGCCGCCTAATTTCTTCTTCACTACCTCAAGGATTTCCCAAGCCCGGGCCGAGGTGATTTGCTCGATCGCATGCCGGGAGAATTGCCGGTCACCAATGGCGAAATTGCCATCCAGCCAGACTTTTTCCGTCTTGTCGCGAGTTTGCACAATCGCCCGTCCGTAACGCAATTTGAGTTTCTCCGCCTGCCCTTCCGTCAAACGCAGTCCGATACTCAAGTCATTAGTCAAATGGGTTCCGCCTACGGGTAGCACCCCGGTGGTGTGCGGCACGCCATCGCGATAGAGGACGTAATCGGTCGTGCCGGCCCCGATATCAATGGCCAGCACGCCATGCTGACGCTCTTCCGGCGTGGTCACCATGTGGCCGGAAGCCAGGCTGGAAAGGACGAGTTCGCTGACTTCCAGGTTGAATCCGCGGATCACGTGGATCGTATCGGCCAAGCGCTGTTCCTGGCCATGCACCGTCCAATACCCGACATCTAAACGCTGCCCCACCAAGTGTTCGGGCGAGGTTGGCACCAACCGGCCATCCACCCGGAACGGGCGCCGGATGTGATGCACCACCATGCGACCTTTCGGCAATTCCTTGGCTCGGGCCAGTTCACAGACGGTGCGGATATCCTCGGACCCAATCATGTTGTCCGCCGCTTTCACACTGACGGAGGATTCATTGTAGAAGCCCTCCAAGTGGCCACCAGTCTGGGCGAGAAATACCGTATCCGTGCGTTCACCCGCCTCGCGTTCCGCCTGCTCGAGCGCGCTGTGGGTGCATTCGCTGGCGGCCTTGTAGTCGACGACCGTGCCCTTGATCACGCCGCGCGACTGACACTCACCCCGGCCGATGATGGCGAGTTCGCGACCGGTGTATTCACCGATCAGCACTGTTACTTTGGAGGTGCCGATTTCGACGGCACCGATAAAATGGGGACTAGAGCTCAATGGTCTTGGGACGGGTTGGCTTGAATAGTGATTTTGCGGGAGCGTTCTGCTTTGGCGCCAGATTCTGCCCGGGCCGCGGTTCGCTGAAGGTTACCGGCACTTGGATACGTCCGTCGGTCATGCGTCCCACCGCGAGATTGATCTCGGTTACGGGTTGGTCGGCCTGAGCCCGCACGGAATCGATCAATACGTCCAGTTGAGCAATCTGGCGCAGAAAATCCGCGGAATTATTGGCGAGGAAAATGATGCGTTCGATGTTGGACGCGCGCACCTCAATTACTCGGTCGGCTTCGAGCCGGGCCAATGAGACAACCTTCCATGTTTGATAGAGGTGGGGTGCTTCATTGCGAGCCGTAGCCAGCAGATCAGCCACCACGCTCATGTCGGCAATCGGCTGCAATTTGTCACCTACCTTGGCCAGCCGGATACCGTCCAAAAAGGGCAACGTGCCCATGAGCGATCGATCGTAACCACGGCCATCATAAACCACGCCGTCCCGCGCCACCAGTAACGGCCGCGGAGCGCCTCCGCCCAATTGGGCATTCACGAGGGCGACAGGGGAACGTTCGGCCAAGGTGATTTCCAAAGTGCTGGGGAATTTACGAGCCACCGTTGCACTGAGCACCTGGTCGTCGGCCAGTAATGTGGTCCGCAGGGCATCGATATCGAGCTCCATCAGGGTCGCCTTGGCCGGCAGCGCGAGTGTGCGGGTGATCCAAGCCTGATCCAGCACCCCATCGGTGCGCAGCATGATTTCCTTGATCGGGACGGTGTCCACGACTGCTGAAATTTTGCGCGGATCCTCATTAAAGAATTCAGTGAAGACCAGAATACCGCCGACAATTACCACCATGGCCACTACGGCTGCCGTGACCCGAAAGACGGTCATGAACATCCGTTTGCGTCCACCCTGTGACATCGCGCGCGGTTTTACCTGCTGCGGTATATCGCGCCAGGAGCGGGTCGTCGGTTGTTTTGGGTTGGACTTACTCACGTTAGATAGCAGTAGCCGCTGTTCCAAAACGTTGCACAGCAGGTGTCACCAATTCCCGAACCAACGCCGCGAAATCCAGTCCCACACACTGTGCACTCATCGGCAGCAGACTCGTTTCTTTCATGCCGGGCAGCGTGTTGATTTCGAGCAAATAAAGTTCGCTCGTTGCAGAAAGCATGAAGTCCACTCGCGCATAATCACGGCAATCACAGGTCGTGAACGCCGTCTCCGCCGCCGCTTGCACTTTGGCAGTTAATTTTTCTTCCAATGGCGCCGGGGCAAAATACTCCGTCATGCCCTTCGTATATTTGCTGGTGTAATCATAGACGCCCGAACGCGGCCGTATCTCCACCACGCCCAACGCCCGACCGTTCAGCACGCCGATGGATAGTTCCCGACCCATGATCCGTTCCTCGATCAACCATTCACCAGTATTGATTTCTGCCAAGGCCGCCGACAGATCCGCGCGATTCTTTATCAGGCGCAATCCCACGCTGCTGCCTTCCGCATTCGGTTTGACGACCAGGTTATCACCCAAATCCGCCATCACTTCGTCAACCGAAGGTTTTTGATTGGCTTTGAACAGGATTTCCCGCGGTCCACCCACTCCCTTGCCGGCCAGCAAGGCTTTGGTCCGCGTCTTGTTCATCGTCAGCGCACTGCTGGCCACGCCACAACCAGCATAATGCACCCCGGCATTCTCCAAGAGTTGCTGCATGCCGCCATCTTCACCAAAAGTGCCGTGCAGCGTGGAGAAAACCACATCCCGCGAGCGATCCAGTCCTGCCGGCAAGGCATCTGTCGTGACTTCCAATATGCGCGTGGGAAAAGAGCGGCTCAAAGCGGAGGCACAGGCCCGGCCGGAACCGAGGGACACTTCACGCTCGGCGGAACTGCCACCGGCCAATACGACGATCACAGGTTTATTCATAGGAAATCCTCCCACTTGCGCCCAAAAAGCTGGGCCTCCGGTTCCAAAGTGACCCCACGACTGGCTTGCACTTTTCGCCGCACTTGCTGCACCAGAGCCATGACTTCGGCCCCCGTGGCCCGGCCGCGGTTCACAATGAAATTCGCGTGCACCGGCGAGACTTCGGCATCACCGATCCGTTCGCCCTTGAGTCCGGATTCATCAATCAACTTGCCCGCCGAACCGTTGGGCGGGTTTTTGAAAATGCAGCCTGCACTCGGTTCGCGCGGCTGGGACTCCTGTCGTTTCTTCCGGTAGACATCAATTTGTCGGTTAACTGTGTCCGCATCCGCCGCCGATGCCGGTCGGAGCAACGCGCCCAAGGCAATGGCCTGATCCAGATCGGCACAATGCCGGTAGGTCACATGCATATCCGCCTTCTTTAGCGTCACGACATCTCCCTGCCGGTTCATCAACCGGACTTCCTCAACAATATCGAACATCCAACCGCCCATGGCCCCGGCATTCATCCGTAACGCTCCGCCGACATTGCCGGGAATACCTTCTAAAAATTCAAATCCGACCAATCCGGCCTTGGCGGCGAGACCGCATAGGTTTTTCAAACGCAGACCGGAACCGACCCAGACGCGGCCTTCATCCTTCGGTGTAAATTCCGACCAATGCGCATGGGCCATGCTGACCACGAGGCCGTCGACCCCTGCATCCGCCACGATCAGATTCGATCCACGTCCGAGGGGATGCACCGGCACTCCGTGTTTGGCGGCGGCACGAAGCAACACTTTCAGGTCGGACTCATTGGCCGGTTCGGCGTAGACTCGGGCTGCTCCCCCCACTCGCATCGTCGTCTTGTTCGCCAGGGGTTCTTCCAAGGTCAATTTCATCCCGGGAGATAGCTCCGGCTTGATCACATCCACAAAGTGCGACCAACGCATCCGCGTGCGACCCGCCAGCCAAGACCTTGCCATCTGATCTATGTTACCTGCCCCCACAAACACGACCGTATCACCCGGGCGAACCGAATTGTTCAGGTTTTCAACCAGCATCTCCACACTTCTCAAATATGCACTGTCTACGGCCAGGGTTGCGGGAATCAGTGCAACCAAATCCGCCGTGCCTCCACCCTCCACGGGCAATTCACCCGCGCCATACACATCCAACAGGAAAAGCTGATCCGCCACGGACAATGATTCGGCAAACTCAGCTTTAAACTGCGCAGTGCGACTGTAGCGGTGTGGCTGGAATATGACGATCAAACGGCCCGCAACCGCCACTTGTTGCCGTAGGTCACCCAACAACGCCTTTATCTCTGCTGGATGATGCGCGTAATCCTCAATCACAGTCAGTCCATCGGTCCGGGATAAGACGGATTGACGCCGCCGGACGCCGGGAAATTGGGCCAATGCGTCGGGCTTTAAGGCTGCACCCATCAATTGCGCCGCGGCCAAGGCTCCCGTCGCATTGCTAGCATTGAACTCGCCGCGCGCCTTGACCGACTGCGACTGCACAGAAAATTTGCCGGCCAGTTCAAGTTTCAGGCCATCGGGCGTGTTCCCAGTGGAAACCAGCCCAAAGTCACCGGATTTGCCATAAGTATAACGCGGAGCCGGACCAGAGTGCTTGAGTCCGGCACTTTGCACACAGGTTTGATTCAACAACACCGCCCCTCGAGTGCGGGCAAAGAGGGCCGCAAAGGTCGCGGTCAATTGATCAGCCTGGCGGTAATGATCCACGTGATCCCAATCCAAGTTCACCACCAAGGTGATTTCGGGGGAGAAATTTGCGATGGTGCCGTCACTCTCATCGATCTCGGCCACGATCCAAGGGGTGCGGCCGACTGCGGCGGGAGGAATGGCCGGATCGGCAAACAGTCCGCCCAAAACATAACCCGCTTCAAGCCCCGCCGACCGTAATGCGGTAATCAACATGGCGGTCGTAGTCGTTTTGCCGTGGGACCCGCAGACGGCCACCAATTTCCGGTCCCGCACCACCTCGGCGAGCATTTCACCACGCCGCACTTGTTTAAGCCCACGTTGATTGGCTGCCTGCAGTGTTGGATGCCGGGCACTAATCGCGGATGACAAGACCACGAGGTCACATTCATCGGGCAACCCGCCCAACACGATCCCGGCCCGACGCAATTGCAGCGCCACATCTTCACTCAGTGAGTCGTCCTCCCCGGTCACCGTGTAGCCCATTCCAGTCAGCAAAATCGCCAACGGGGCGAGTCCCATGCCGCCGATGCCCACACCATGAATCCGGGTGACGCTGCCGCCAAACAATTGTGACGGAGCCGATGCATTCATGCGATTACCGGCCTTTCACAAGTTGGCGGACCATCGTTGCGCGGTGCGCAGATATCCTCCAGATCGGTCAGTAGCACCTCCAAAGGACTAGCCCGATCCATCCGTTGCAAATTCGTCCGAAAGCGGCGCAACAACCAGTCATTGAAAATGGTATCGAAGACTTCGGCCTGTAAATTACCCAAATTGGATTGCTCCACCACAATGCCCCCACCCTGACGCTCAAGGAAGGAGGCATTCGCACGTTGATGATCATCGGCGGACTGGGGAAACGGCACCAAAATCGCCGGGGTCGTGCACCGGATCAGTTCTGCAATTGTGCCGGCTCCTGCTCGGGCCACGACCAAGTCCGCGGCGGATAGCAGCTCCGCCACCCGGTCACTGAATGGCACAAACACGGCCTTTACCTGGCCACCGGTGCGGGATGGAAACTCGATCGTCTCCGCCTCACCATTGGATGGACCGGTCACGCAATAAATTTGGATGCCTTCCGCCGCGAATGACTCGGCATGGCTTCTCATCCACCTATTCAAGGGCAGTGAACCTTGGCTTCCCGCGAACACCGCAAGCACATTGAGACTGGGATCCAACCCGAGTGACTTGCGGGCATCCCCCACTGCCAACCGGCGAATTTCACGTCGCACCGGCATTCCCACATAGCGGATATGGCGCGCCCGCACACTGGTAAGTCTCACGCCGGGTGGTAGGTAGACGCGCTTGGCAAACCCGCCCAAAGTGCGCACCGCGAGACCCGGCACCCGATTGGACTCATGCAAAGCCACCGGAATTTTTCTCAACCAGCCGGCGAGTGTCACCCCGGCAGAAGTAAATCCGCCAAAGGCCACGATACCATTCGGCTGCTCCGATCCCACCAAACGAAAGCAAAAGAGAAATCCCTTGGCTTGGCTGAAGACGAATTTGATAAAGCGGACCGGGTTCAATGAAAACGCCGTGCCAGGCACACGCAGAAAAGTGAAATGCGGATATTTTTCCACCAGCCGCGCATCCACTTTCTTCTGGCTGATCAACAAGATGACTTCGTGGCCGCTGCCGACCAAGCCTTCGGCCAAGGCGATGCCTGGCGAAAGGTGTCCGCCGGTGCCGCCGCAGGAAATGATGTATTTACTCACGCTAACACCTCCCGCATCGAACGACTTTGGCGCGACAATCCGGTTCGCGGCCAAGCGCGTTGGGTATTGATGATGATCCCGATCAACATGGCCATCAGCAGGAGATTGGAAAGACCGGCACTGATGAACGGCAGTGACATACCCTTGGTGGGAAAGATGCCCGTCACGACCCCGAGATTAATGATGGCCTGCAGGCAAATCATGAGCAGACAACCGGTAACCAGGAGATATTGAAACAGGTTTGGCGCCCGCCGCAGGTGGATGATACCGGCGATGAAGATAATCGTGAAGACTACCACGATTCCCATCGTGAACCACAGACCCAGCTCTTCCGCCACGATGGCTAGGATGAAATCGGTGTGAGCTTCAGGCAGGTAATTAAGTTGCTGGCGCCCTTGGCCGAGGCCGACTCCATCCACCCCGCCCGCCGCAAATGCCGCCAAGGCCTGATACAATTGATACGTGCCGTCCTGCTTGTTACCTTCCACATCCAGAAAGGCGGTTATCCGGTGCAACCGGTTGGGATTGTGGATCACCAATACCGCAAAGGCCAGCAACACAACGGCAATGGTGGGCAAGACATAGCGCCACTTGGCCCCGGCGAGGAAAAGCAGCAGCATCCCCACGGCCACCACCAAAGCAGCCGTGCCGAAATCCGGCTCGAGGATAATCAGTCCCGCAAATGCGAGGATGATTCCGATCGGCATCAGGTAACCCCGTTTGAATTCGTCGATCCGGGTCTGATTGATGGCAAGGTAGTGCGCGAGGCAGAACACCATCGAGAGTTTGGCAAACTCCGATATCTGCAAGCGCATCGATCCGATCCCAAGCCATCGTTTGCTACCCTTCACCTCAATACCGATGTGCGGCACCAAAACCAAGATTAGCAGAATCCCCGTTGCGGCCGCCATCAGCACCACATAGCGCCGGGCATAATCGAGGTTTACCCGACTGGTCACATAGCAAACGACTGCAGCCATCGCCACCCCGAGCAATTGCTTGCTGAGGTAATAGTAAGGGCCCTGTGCAAACGACGCGCTCGCACTAAAGAGGATGGTCAGACCGAGGATGGTCAACCCCACGGCGCACACCACGATAATGGCAGCGGGATTCAGCACGAACCGCGGCCTGGTCGTATCGGCAGAAGTGGTGCGCGCCATCGAACAGCTCAGTAAGTTTGGGGTCCGGAGGTTTCCTCAACTTGGATCACAGGGGCATCTCCGGGATCATTGACAAAGCCTTCATCCAAGGGCCGATCCATCGGCGGCGGGGTAAAGATAACCGGGTTGTTTACTGGCTGAACCGGGGAATTTGTCACCGGCGAATTCGATACAGGAGCCGGTGCGGGTTTGGTTTCCGCCGGTTTGGGCGTGGTCGTGGCCACCGGAGCGCTCCAGCCGGGGATGACCAATGACTGGCCGGGACGAATCTTGGCCGGATCACTGATATTATTGGCGGTGGCGACATCGCCCATCTTCACCTGATACTTGCGCGCAATCCCACCGAGCGTCTCACCCGACTTAACGACGTGTGTGATGGATTCTTTGCTCGATGTGCTGGCGGCCTTGGTTTCAACCGCCTTGGTTTCCACTGCGACCGTAGCCGGAGTGTTCGAAACTGATTTTCCCGGTATGATTAGCTTCTGGCCCAATTGCAGCGTTGAGCTGGCCCGTAGATTATTTGCGGCAGAAAGTTCTACCACCGACAAACCGTTCCGCTTGGCGATGGACCAAAGACTGTCCCCACGCACCACCGTGTAGGTGGTTACCGGCAACACGTCTGCCACCGGTTCGGCCTTGAGTGCACCTGCCACTGCCGTGTTGGGTCGGGTGGGACTATAACGACCATCATTGGCAACCGCTGGAGCATCCGGATTGAAAAACAAGGGTGCATTGGTAATCGGCGAATCGGAATCCGTCGCATTAATCTGGGTGGAAGCATAATCACCGGATGAACCCGATGAATAGTCGTTCGAGAGATTTGGCACCGACACCATTGGTTCCGGCGTAGACGCCACCGTATCCGCCGGGGTCACCCGCTTGCTGGTGGTGCTGCAGCCGGGATTCGCAAAAATAAGAATCAAGGCGACGACATGGATGCCCGCCACGATGCCGAATATTTTCAGTAGTTTCATGATATCAGTGTGGTTTGGTTGTTTATTTAAATACTAGTTGAGATTGGCGGTGCTGGCCAGGTTGCGCACCAAGTGTTCGAATTGTTCCCCCCGATCTTCGTAGCTTTGAAACATATCGAAACTCGCGAAACCCGGACTCAGCAAAACATGCTCCCCTTTTTTGGCCATGGCCACGGCTTGCTGCAATGCTGCATCCAGACTATCGTGGATTTGGTGCAAAATATTTTGGGCCTCACAGGCCGCCGCCAAGGCTTGCCGGGTTTCCCCGATCAGATGGATCGACTGGACCGCCCCGCCAATCCGGCCCACAAAGCCGGACACGTCGCCTCCTTTGGATTTTCCTCCCAAAATCAAATGAACCGGGTCCTTGAACCCACCCAGTGCCGCTTCCACCGCATGAAAGTTAGTCGCTTTTGAGTCATTCCAGAATGTTACTCCGTCGATTTGGCCGACTTGTGCCAACCGATGGCGCCCCAGACGGAAGGACTTGGCCGCGGCCAATAATTGTGACGGATCACGTTTGCTCAATTTCCACCAGGCAGACGCCAACAGGTAGTTCTCCCGCTGAGGATAATCGGCAAACACGGTCCCGGCCAAGGCGGCATCGACGGGTTGATTTTCCGTTTCAATCCAAGTGCTCATCGGCATGACAAAGTTAAATTTTCGGGCATGCCGGTAGACCGAGCTTCCGGCCAAGACGGCCGTGTCCGCCGTGCGCACCACGAGTGCCCATTTGGCATTGAAATAGGCGTCCAGACTGACGTGACGGTCCAGATGATCTTCCGCGAAATTTGTCCACAAAACAGCATCTGCTTTGAAATGCTGGATTGTCTCGGCCTGAAACGAACTGACTTCGCAGATTGCCAGATCATCGCCATTACCACCGGCAGTATCCGCCACCAACCTGGAAAAAGGCCGGCCAATATTTCCCACCGCGTGCGCCGTCTCCCATACATGTCGCAGGGCATGGGTTAGAAATTCCGTCAGGGTCGTCTTCCCATTGGTGCCGGTGATGGCAATGATGCGCCCGCGCCAAAACAGCGCCGCGAAATCCAGCTCACTCATACATTCCAGCCCCGCCTCGCAAGCCGTCACCAGCCATGGATGGTTCGGCGCAAACCCCGGGGAAAATATCACCAGCTTATGTGAGTTTGCCTTGGCTACTGAGAAGTGCACACCGTTTTGATCGTAAACTACGGCTGGCAAACCGAGGTTTCTCATCAATGCCTGCAGTCCCTGCCCGCTGAGACCCGCGCCCAGAATTGCGACCGGTTTGGTCAGCGCACTTTGGAGAACAGCTGGAATACTCAACGGCATATCAGCGAATTTTCAACGTGGCCAGACCCGCCAAGGCGAAGCCGAGTGACAATACCCAGAAACGCAACACGACCTTGGTCTCCGGCCAGCCCAGTTTTTGAAAATGATGGTGAATGGGTGCCATCAGAAATATGCGTTGCCCCACCCCCGCGCGACGCTTGGTAAATTTAAACCAGCTGACCTGCATGATCACGGAGAGTGCCTCCATGACGAATACGCCGCCAACAATGATGAGCGTCACGGGTTGATGAATCATAAAGGCCATCACGCCAATCAATCCACCCAGAGCCAGCGAACCAGTATCACCCATGAACACCTCCGCCGGGTGCGAATTATACCAAAGGAATGCCATGCAGGCCCCGATCAGCGCACCGCAGACAATCGTCAATTCACCTACTCCCGGGACATGGCTGATCAGTAGATAATCGGCAAATCTGACGTTGCCCGCTACATAGGCCATGATGCCAAACACCAGTGCGACGGAAATTGTGCAGCCAACGGCCAACCCATCCAGCCCATCGGTCAGGTTGATCGCGTTACTAAAGCCCACGATCCACAGGTAGATCATCACGAGCAAAAACCACCACGGCATGTAAGTGATTACCGCCGATTTAAAGAATGGCACCCACAGTTCCCTGATTTTCAACGCGCTGTCGGGATGCCAGACCAGCACCCCCAACGCGACTAAGGTCGCCAATGACTGCCACGCGATCTTCTCTTTGGATGAAATGCCGTCCCGATTACGGTGGACCACCTTCAGATAATCGTCCCGCCAACCAGCCACGGTCAGGACCGTGTAAACAAACAAGGCCACGAACACCCATACGTTCGGCGTGGCCCATAGCACGGAACCTGTGAATACCGAAATAAAGATAATCAATCCGCCCATGGTGGGCGTGTTCTTCTTGTCAAACCGCTGCGCAAGATCACCCGTGCGGTCATCGTCGTAATGCTGTCCGAATTTCAAGGCGCGAAACCGCGCGATCAGCCACGGACCGATGATGAATCCGATGATCAATGAAGTGCCGGCTCCCAGCACGGTGCGCACCGAAATATACCGCAGGAGACGCAACGGTCCGAAATAGTGTTCGTAGTCTGCGAGGTAACTAAGCATGGGCGGCCTCCTTGGTGGTTTCCAACAGGGTTTCGAGCTGGTAACGGCGGCTACCCTTCAGAAATACCGCCCCATTAAAACCGGCGAGCTGGTCCCTGACCGCATCTAGTGTGCTGACGACATTGATTTGGTTCGCCCCAATGCCCGCTGCCCGGGCACCTTCAGCTACCCCCGTCGCGTGACTGCCAATCACAAACAAGCGGTCCTGCGATCGCAGACGCAGGGAACGACCAAGCGCGCGGTGAAACATCTCAGATTCCGCGCCTAACTCTTCCATTCCACCCAGCACCAAAATACGCGGCTGATCTGCCGGCGCGATGGCGTAAAATGCATCCAGCGCATCCGCCATCGAAGCAGGGTTCGCGTTGTAGCAATCTACGTAGAGCAGTTTGCCCCCCTCTCGGCGGAGTTCACCGCGCATCTTCGCCGCTGTCCAGTCCATCAAGCGCGTTTGGATCGCATCCCGGGTGACACCGAGCCAAAGCGCGGCACAAATCGCCAACACGGCGTTTTGCGCCATGCCATCCGTTACCCGCCGCAAGTTGAAAATAAGTGGTGGCGGCTTGCCATAGGCCAAGACAATCGCGGTTTGATCATCCCGATGAGTAATCGTGTAATACACCCGGTCATCATCCCATGGTTCCGGCCGGATCACATCCGCGCGTTCCACGACGATCCGCTTGCCCTTTAATTCTGCAAAGGGCGCAAATTGCTCACACTGCCATGGAAATAAGGATACCCCGTTCGGCCGAACCGACGCTGGCAACACCGCCTTTTCCTTCGCCACTCCTTCAATCGAACCAAGCGCGGCCACATGGGCTGGTGCGACCAAGGTCGTGATGGCAACATCCGGCACAATCATGCCCGCCAGCGGTGCCATGTCTCCCGGTTCACTGATGCCCGCCTCCACAACCGCGTAACGATGCCGATCTAGTTCCAACCGGGTCATGGTCAGGGGCACGCCGAGATGATTATTGAGGTTACCTTCCGTGGCGAGCACCCCTCCTTCCTCTCCGCCCAGTAATCGGGCGAGCAGATTCTTCGTCGAGGTTTTGCCGACACTTCCCGAGATACCAATCACCGAACCCGCAAAGGCCAAGCGGTGTTGCCGGGCGATGGTTTGAAAGGCCTGCAAAGGATCCGCCACCACCAGTTGCGGCAATTTCAACGCGGGGTTCGCGGTGGCCACGATCGCCGCACTCGCTCCGGAAGTTTCTGCCGCCGGCAGGTAATCGTGCCCATCGCGCTGAGCCGTGCGCAGTGCGACAAACACCTGACCGGGTTTTAACTGCCGACTATCGATCGTGAATCCCGCCAACGGCGCGACCGGAACCGTTGTCCAACGGCCTCCGGTCCATGCTGCCAATTGACTGGAGTCAAATCTTGTCATCTGGGCTTGAGGGTCTTGATCCCGATCAATTCACGCACAACTTGGCGGTCATCAAACGGGATAACCGTATCGGCAAACTCCTGATAGCTTTCATGCCCTTTGCCCGCTATGAGCAGACAATCACCCGGCTTGCACGTATCCAACGCCAGACTGATTGCCCGCCGCCGATCATCGATCCACGTGATTTTCTCCGGCTTCGACACGCCGGTCTTCATATCATCAAAGATCTGAGCCAAGGCCTCTCCGCGAGGATTGTCCGCGGTGGCAAAGGCAAAGTCCGCGTATTGCTGCACGGCCGCCGTCATCATGGGGCGTTTCGAGCGGTCCCGTTTCCCGCCACAACCAAACACCACCAATAATCGACCCGGTGTAATCACGCGCAACATGCTCAGTGCGTTGTTCAAGGCATCGTCCGTATGGGCATAGTCTACCAAAACATTGTAGTCCTTGCCTTCCTCGATGCGCTCCATGCGACCCGGCACCCCTTTGAATGCAGCCAAGCGCGCGATAAATTTCCGTGGATCCCGGCCGAGACTCCAGGCCGTCGCGATCGCAGCCAACAGGTTGCTCACATTGTAGCGTCCAATCAGGGGAGAATCGACATCCATGCTCCCGTCCGGCCAGACCAAGCGGAAGGTGGTGTTCTTGAAATTCAATTGGAGATTTTCAGCCCGCACCAGGGCTTGCGCATTTTCCCCAAACGTCACCGTGCGCACTTCAGCGGGAATCATCCCGACCAGCCGATTGCCATAGGAATCATCCAGATTGATGACCGCGACCTTGGGCTTGGTCCCCATTTCACCCGTAAATAGCCGCGACTTGACCCCGAAATAGGCCTCCAGGGTTTCATGGTAATCAAGGTGATCGCGAGTGAGATTGGTGAAGACCGCGACCGCGAATTCCAGACCCAGCACCCGCGCCTGATCAATACCATGCGAGCTGACCTCCATCACCGCGTGTTGGCAATTTGCGGCGCGCATCTGCGCCATCATGCCGTATATATCGACGGATTCAGGTGTAGTGCGGAAGGACGGCACCGTGCGTGATCCCAAATCGTAATTGATCGTGCCAATCAGCCCCACCCGCTTTTCCGCATCCAGCAAATGCTTGATCAGATGCGTCACGGTCGTCTTGCCGTTGGTGCCGGTCACACCAATCACATCGAGCTCGCGATCCGGAAATTTGTAATAGCGCTGCGCGATCCGCGCCAGCGCGGCCCGGGGATCCGCAACTTGAATGAAAGTAACCTTGGCCGGGGTGACGGAGGGCAACCGATTGGTGACCACCGCCACAGCGCCGCGTGCCACCGCCTCATCGACAAAACTAGCGCCATCGGCCCGCCGGCCCGGCAAGGCGAAGAAGAGCGTGCCCGGCACGACCCGACGACTGTCCATCACCAACCCGGAAATCGGACGATCGAGCGATCCCTTCACCGCTAAAATTTCACCAGATTCAAAGTAGTCGGAAAGTTTTGGAGCCATTTTAAATACGCGATTGCGAAGTTGGGTTTCACGACGGGTCCGGCGAATCGGTCGCGGCGCGAAGGCATGAATCAGGGAATAGTCTTGGGTTAGATAGCCGATCATCGTGGATTTCCTTTCATGGCCACCAGATTGCGGCCGATCCCGATGGGCGGTTTGATGTCGAGATATTGAATGAGTTGTTCACCGATGCGCTTGAATGAAGGTGCGCCAACCACTCGACCGTAGGCATTGCCAGTCGACACCTTGGCGTTGTCCACAATTACAGAGATCACGACTTCCGGCTTACTGGCGGGAAAGAAGCCGACAAAGGAACCCACGTGATTCCGGCTGGAATAAACGCCGTTGATCAATTTCTGGGCGGTGCCGGTCTTACCCGCGACCTCGTAGCCGGGAATCGCGCCTTCAATAGCCGTGCCGCCTTCGCGCACAACCCCTTCAAGCATCTTCGCAACTTCCTTGGCGGTCTGCGTGCTGATCACCCGGCGACGGGAAATGGTGTCGAAGCTGTAGACCGTTTCCCCGGATGCATCGCGAATTTGCTTGATGATTTGTGGACGCAACAGCAACCCACCGCTCGCGATCGTGCCCATTGCGTAGTGAATTTGCAGTGGCGTGGCCGAAATGCTGTAACCGGCGGGAATGCGGGTGATATCAATGCCGCTCCATTTTTTCACCGGATTGAGAAGCCCGGAAATTTCACCGCCGAATGGGAACCCGGCTTTTTCGCCAAAGCCGAAGGCCCGCGCATAGTCATAGAGCCGCTGTTCGCCCAAGACCATGCCCAGTTGGGCGGCTCCGACGTTGCTCGAATGGCTGATGATTTCTGTAACGCTCAGGTGATGGTCATAGTGGTGGTCATCCGGCATGAACTTACGCACCGCACCCTTGTATTCGATTGAACTCAAGGTGCAGTCGAAGCGTGTATTGGGCCGCACGAGTCCTTCGTTCAGTGCGCCGGATGCCGGCACAATCTTGAAAGTCGAACCCGGATCCAGCTGATCCGTAATGGCAAAATTACGCTGCACGCTCAACGGCGCCTTGCTGTATTTGTTGAGGTCAAAGCTCGGGTAATTGCCCATCGCGAGGATGAAGCCGGTGCGGGCATCACTCACAATGATCGTGGCCTTGTCCGGGCTGAACTTCTTCGCGATCGCCGCCAGCTCTTCCTCGACCATGTGCTGGATGATGATGTCGGTCGAAAGCACGACATTGAAGCCATCGACCGGCTGCACCTCACGCGTGCGAAACTGGGCCAACTCGCGCCGCTTGCCGTCCCGTTCACCCTCGCGCCAACCGTCCTGGCCGCGCAGATAAAAATCAGCATAACTCTCCACCCCAGCGGCGGCGACACCGGCTTTGTTCACATAGCCCACGAGGTGCGCCGCGAGTGAATTGTGTGGATACACGCGCCGGAAAACCCGATTGCCATAAACTCCCTTGATCTTGAGTGCCGTGATCTTGTCGTAGGTCGTCTCGTCGATGTCCTCCCGAATCTTGGCCCAGCGAATGGAGCGCTCCTGGGTTGGGCCATCGGCATCATCCAGCACTTCCTCGGGCCCATCCGCGGCGTCATCCTCATCCGTGACCACGGGTTCAGTTTGCTGGACGCTGAATACCACCTTCGCGGACGCATCTCCGCCTTGCTTGCTCGTGGCGTCTTCCGTCCGCACAGTGCGAGTCTTGTTCGTAAATAGACGCTCGATTTTGGCCAAGGGCAAACCGGTCAGGGTCGCCAGTTCCGGCCACTTGATCCGATCCTCCTCCACCACCGCCTGTGGATCCACGCCCACGATATACATCGACTGATTGGCCGCGAGCAGGTGCCCGTGCGTATCATAAATCACTCCTCGACGTGCCGGCTCTACGATCACTTGCCGCCGGACTTGCTCGATATAGCCGAGCAGCTTCCCGCGATCAATTACATGCAGGAAGACCAACCGCGTGCCGATCCCTGCGAGACACAGGAAGACGCCGGCTGAGAGCAGGAAAATGCGGTAGGTGGATGCAAAGCCTTTGGACATTTAGCGTCAGCGCCGGAGCGCCACTTGGAAGGAAACGGTTGATACAGCTGCGTCGGAGAAAAGTCCGCGGTTATGCTTGGCGGCGAGACGCATGATCGGATCCTCATCGATGTAGGCAGTCTGCTGTGGAATGGGCGGCACAAGACCCAGTTTCCACTGGTCATTGAGCAGCTTGAGGATGGCCGGATCCTGTGCGCGCTCAATCGCCGCGTGGGTCTCGTTGATCTGGCGCTCCACTTCGGTGAGCTTGGCATCAAGCACCTTGGCCGAGTTGGCGGTGAGCGATATCTGGTGACGCATCCAGACGGTGCCCAAACCGATGGAGCCACTGAAGCAAAACATAACCAGCGTATAGACCAGCAACTGGTTCACAAAGGCGTGGGTATCTTTCTTATGCATGGTGTGACGGGATCAAAGTTTACGCAGGGCGCGCAGTTTCGCGGAGCGACTGCGGGGATTGACGGCGAGTTCATCATCGCCGGGGGTGAGTGGTTTGCGGGTCAGCGGCTCGGCAAATTTTTCGCGCAGATCCTGCGGCCGGGAATCGTTGGCCGATTCGGGCTGGCCGCACATCCGCCGGAAGAATTGTTTGACCGGCCGATCCTCAAGAGAGTGAAAACTGATCATCACCAATACCCCGCCCGGGGCTAGTTTCTCAAAGGCGGCCGGCAAGGCGCGTTCGATCGCCCCGATTTCATCGTTCACGGCAATCCGTATGCCTTGGAACGCACGCGTGGCCGGGTGGATTTTCATCGTGTGCCTCACCCGGGCCGGGATGGCATTGGCAATCAGTTCGGCCAGGGAGACGGTGCGTGACAGGGCGCCGGTGCCACGGGCAGCCATGATGGCCGAGCTGACACGACGCCAAAGTTTCTCTTCACCGAAATCACGAATCGCCCGGACCAGCATCGCCTCCGTAGCCGTTTCCAACCACTGTGATGCGGGCACACCGTGCCGTGGATCCATGCGCATGTCGGCCGGCGCATCATGCCGGAAGGAGAAACCGCGTTCGGTTTCGTCCAACTGAAAGGAGGAAACCCCGAGATCGAACAAGATACCGTCGAAATCGCTGATCGGCAGTTCACTCAAACGGCCAAAATCACGATCGATCAAGGTGAAGTGATCAGGAAAGTCCGCCTGCAATTCCGCCGCCCGGGGCTGGGCCGCCGGATCGCGATCCAGCGCCGTCACCTGCACGCCCGGAGCCGAGCTCAGCATGGCCCGGGTGTGTCCGCCGCCGCCGAAAGTGCAGTCGAGATAACTGCCGCCAGTTCGCGGCGCCAGCAATTCCAACACCTCGGGCAGCATGACAGGCTGGTGTCCGGGTTTCATCGTGAATCCTTGAGTCTCAATGAGCGCAGCGCACATCGGACTTCCCCCGGTTTGAAAGTTTGGTGGTGAGAGCCCCGGCCAGTTTGACCCGCAGCCTTGGCATCAGGGCGCTGCGGGAAAATGCCACACCCTCACCCGCCGCATCGAGCCAGGCCGAGCAACTCGAGCGCGACAACAGGGCCAGCGTCGCCTTGCGCATGGCCATTCGCGAAGGTGAAACTTTAGGCGCGTAGTGCATCGGCTTAGATTCCGAGACGGCGCATCAGATCGCCGAAATTCTCGCCAGAGGTGCGCGCCTCGACCTTCGTCCAGCGCTCCGGGTTGTAGATATTAAACTTCGTCAGGCCGCCCACGAGCACGGCCTCCTTGGTAATATTGGAGTGCATCAGCAGCTCCGGGCTCAGGTTCATGCGGCCCGACTTGTCGAACCACAGTGAATGGGTCTGAGAGAAAAACCGGGACACAAAGTCTTGTCCGGCACCATCACTCAACGCCATGCCGGCAATTTTCGCCCGCAGCTTCTCCACCTCGGACGGCGGCAACACCGCGATGTAACCGTCCGGATGCGGGGTAGCCAGAAATGCATCTTCCGCACTGTGCGCATAACGCCACGCCGACGGAATCGTCAGACGATTCTTATCGTCCAACGCATGCCTAAAAAGGCCGGTATAGAGCGGTGGTTGGGACTGCGACATGGGGATATCGGGGCATCTGCGCCCCAAAGTGCCCCACTTCATCCCTTTTTACCCCACAACCGTCAAGACAAGATGCGTCAAAATAGCGCGAATTTATTCACAGGTTATTCCGATCCCGTTCCCGTTCACTTACTCTGGATTTCAGCCTCTCCGCAAAAAAGGCCTGATTGGGGCGGCAAAAAATCCCGTCACAGATTTCTGCGGTATAGTCTAAGAAGGCCTTGTGTTCATGCGTTGGCTGTTAACTCAACCCGCGAAAACGCTCCGCATTCGGGGCCTTACAACGAATCACCCATTCACCACCCTGATACCCAAGCCCATGCCAAAATATCCTCCATGTCTCGCCGCATTTTTACTGATCTTCACCGCCCTGCCCCTCTTGGCTGGCGAAAACAAGGCTACCACCAAGCTGCTGGAAACGTCGGAATCCTATTTATGGTTTCTCGGTCACGCCGATGAGGCTGCGCAAACGGACGGACTCGCGCCGTGGCAGGTGGATGAATTCATGGCCGAGGGTGCGATCAAAACCGAAGGCTGGAAGGAAGCCAATCTGACCGGCGTATCGCAACGCCTCTTGGACCAATCCCGCGTGCCGGTGGAGTTCGCCCATCCCGAACATCTTCGTGAGCGTGCAGTGAACGCTTGGTATCTAGAGGGCAAGCGAGCCCTGCACATGGGACAGTAGAAAAATTTTCGCAATGCGCTGAGTTCACTGGTGCTCGCCGCGCCCAACCACTCACAAGTCGCAGGCGATCTTGCTCGTGAATGGAATGACAACCAAACCGTCAAATCCCTGAGTCGTCTGACTCAAGCCGAGCAGGTCGAGCGCCTGCTCAAGGATTCCCCGCACGAATTTTCCATGCAGGCCCGGCGGGAAAAACTTCAGCTGGACGAACGCCATGACGATGAACTCGTGCTGCGGGCTTGGAGTGAAAACGGTTGGTGGGACAACCCGGAAATCGATGATCTCAAGATGCGCGGATCAAGCGCCGCCAAGCCGATACCGAAAACGTCATGGATGTGTCAGTCTACATCACCCTCATTGCGGCGTATGATGCGGGTAGTTCGGGTGATGTTGCATCACTACGCGTCAATTTGGAGAAGCTGGAGGGTTCAGCTATGGCCAAAGGGTGGGTGCATATGAGCTTGGAACGCGAATTGGCGGTTCTGGAAGCGCAGTTGGCCAAAGTCATCCCGATGGATCGTTCCTGGCAAACCGCCGACGGTGCCTCCACGACTTTGGGACAGGTGCTCGGTGATGGTCAGGCCCTGCTGCTGGATTTTTACGCCTCCTGGTGCCACCCATGTATGGACGCGATGCCCGCGTTGGCTGAAAGGGCCGCTCAGTTCGGACCCAAAGGCCTCGTCGTCGTGGGTGTGAATGTCGAAGGTGATCCCGCCAAAGCCCGCGCGGTGCGAGAAAAGTTCAAACTCACCTTACCATGGTTGATGGACACCGATGATGACAGCGGACTGGCGAGCCTGCTGGCCATCGAAGCGATTCCTTACACAGCCCTGGTCAGTGCGGAAGGGAAACTACTTTATCTGGGCTCGCCCGAATCCCCGTTATTGGCTGCCAAGCTCGATGCGCTTTAAGTAAGCGCGCGAGCTTCATCAACCCAAGCCGGGGAAATCCAAAGTCGCGAAATGGTCGGCGTAGGTCTCGGCCCGGCGGATCAATTTCCATTTGCCGTCGCCCTGCCACAATACTTCGGCCGAGCGGAGTTTGCCGTTGTAGTTGAAGCCCATCGAGTGACCGTGGGCCCCGCTGTCGTGAATCACCAACAGATCGCCAATGGCGGGATCCGCGATTTCACGATCAATGGCAAACTTGTCGTTGTTTTCACAGAGTGAACCGGTGACGTCGTAAACCTTGCGCGGACCACCTTCCTTTCCCGGCACAGAAATATGGTGATAAGACCCATACATGCCGGGACGCATCAGATTGGCCATGCAGGCATCCACTCCGACATAGTCCTTGTAGATCGATTTCTTGTGCAGCACATGCGACACCAGGTAACCGTAAGGACCCGTGATCATCCGGCCACACTCCATGGAGATGCGGATCGGTCCGAGGCCAGCGGCAACAATAGTCTGTTCGTAGGCGGCTTTGATTTTTTGACCGACGTAGGCCAAATCGACCGCGGTCTGTTCCGGCTTGTAGGGAATCCCGATACCTCCGCCGAGATTGAGAAACTCAAAGCGGATGCCGAGTTCGCGGTTCAGCTCCACCACCAAGTCAAAAAGCATCTGAGCGGTCTCGACGAAGTAGTCGGGATTGAGCTCATTCGAAGCGACCATGGTGTGCAGACCGAAGCGCTTCACGCCCTTGGCCATAAGCATGCGGTATCCTTCGAACAACTGCGCGCGGGTAAATCCGTATTTGGCATCCTCGGGTTTGCCGATGATCACATTACCTTCCTTCAACGGACCCGGGTTGTAGCGAAAGCACAGCATCTCAGGCAGTTTACCACCGAGGCTCTTCTCCAAATATTCAATATGGGAGATGTCATCCAGATTGATGATCGCGCCCAACTCAGCCGCCTTCTGGTATTCGTTGGCCGGAGTATCGTTGGAGGTAAACACGATCTTGTCGCCAGTGATACCCACGGCTTCGCATAACATGAGTTCAGCCAGAGAAGAACAATCACCGCCGAGTCCTTCTTCCTTGAGAGCCTTGATCACATGGGGATTCGGCAGCGCCTTGACGGCGTAGTAATTTACAAAGCCACCTGGCACCCAGGAGAAGGCCTTATAAAATGCCTGTGCATTCTTGCGCATCGCCACCTCATCATAGAGATGGAAAGGCGTCGGCACCTGGGCCGCGACGGCTTCGAGTTGTTCCTTGGTAAATGGCAGCGACTTGTCGGTCATAAACGTAAAAGCCGCAAAAAGAGCCTGTCCTCTCCCCTCCTGTCAACGTTGGACAAAGTTTGAGCCTTAGGCCTTTGGGCGATTGCCATGGGCTTTTTTGCGCCAGAGGACGAGGGCGGCAGAGAGTGCGAGGAAGAGGGCGCCGTAGGTGGACGGCTCGGGGACGTTGGGGTAGATCTGGTCGTCCCATGAGTCCCAGCCGGTGTTGTTGGCGTCCCAGCCGGCAAAGATGACCTGACTTTCGGGCAGGGAGCCCATGTTGTCCAAGACGTCCTGGGTGGCGCCGGTCCAGTTGGTCGCGTAGAAGAAGTCGGTGTTCTTCGTCCAGTTGATGATGTTGAGCGTGATGCTCGTATTGAGGAAGCTGAAGGTGGTGGCAAACAGCGTGCTCGCTCCGGAGAAGTCCAGCACGGTGTCGGCGGTGATCAACAGGTTGCCGACCGTCAGGTCGATGTCGGTCAGCTTCAAGGTGCCGCCGCTCAGGATCAGGCTGCCGGCATAGTTGATGTCGCCGGGAGTATCGAGTTCGAGGGTGCCCGAACCGAGTTTTTCCAGGGTGCCCGAACCGGTGATGTCGCCGGAGAAGGTCGAGCTGGAGTTGTCGCCGCCGATGGTGAGTTTGCCTCCGGTGGTGGAACCGTCACCCATGTTGATCGTGCCGGTGCCCAGGTCGATCTGGCCGGTGCCGCTGATCTGGCTGATCGCATCCGAGCTGGTGCCCATCGAGAGGCGGCCGGTCCGCAAACACCGCCCGGATGGGCTGGGCAATATCCACCGCCGACAAACCCGCCGTCGCCACCTGATACAACAGCGGCTGAAAGAGATGATGATTCTGCCGGTCGATCAGCGTGATCCGCGCCTCGCCGTGCGGGATAGCCCGGACCACTTGCATACCGGCAAAGCCACCCCCGATCACGACCACATGAGGCAGGGAGGTTGATCCAGCTGTCTTCATGGCCGTTAACCTATGGGCAGACGAGCCGCGCTGGCAAACCACCTCCGGGACAATTTGCTGTTCTTCTGCCCCCAGTTAACTTTGTGATAGCCATTCGCAGCATGAAAGCTCCCGTCAACATCCAGCTTATCGGTCAGGAAATCGGCATCGCTTGGGATGACGGATCGGAGGATTACTTTGCCTGCGCCCGGTTGCGGGCCGCCTCCCCCAGTGCTGAAACCCAGGGCGAACGCGATATCCTGGGCCAAACCCATGGCGGCACCCCCACCAAGGATTACAGTGGGGTCATGGTCACGGGCTGGCAGATCGTCGGCAACTATGCCGTTCGTTTTGACTTCAGCGACGGCCATCGCACCGGTTTGTATTCCTTTGATTATCTCAAGGCACTCGCCGCCCAAAATTGATTTTACCATGAGCACATTCGTATTCCCCTCCCGCACCAACAAGGCCGAGATCGAACTCGGCACCACCCTGCAGCCGAAATTCGGCGAAGACGGGCTCATTCCCTGCATCACCAGCGACCACGTCACCAACGAAGTCCTGATGTTCGCGTTCATGAACGCGGAGTCGTTGGCGCACACCCTGCGCACGGGCAAGGCCACTTATTGGAGTCGTTCGCGCAACAAACTTTGGACCAAGGGCGAGGAGTCAGGCAACGTGCAGCTGGTCAAGGCCGTGCTCACCGACTGCGATCAGGATGTCATCCAGATCAAGGTTGAGAACGTCGGGGGTGTGGCCTGCCACAATGGTTACAAGTCCTGCTTTTACCGGCAGCTCTCCGCCGGGGCTAATCCCGACGAACCCGCGAGTCTCAAGCTCGAATTCGCCGCGCGGCAGGTCGTTGATCCGGCCAAGCTCTACAAGAAGTAACTTCAGTGCCGCGCAAACGGCGCCCGCGTTTATGACGCGGACATACGCATCCATGCGTATTGGGGGGTTCCGAGGGGTTTGTTAGTATCGTGGAGTGATTACGCTAAAATCATTCCGCATATTTTCTCCAGGGTTCATCGCTGCGCTGGCCGCGATTTCATTAAGTGGCTGTGGCGGCGATGACGCGCCGGTCAACAATGCACCGGGCCCGGCCGTTTATTCGGCCTTCTCCGGTGTCACCATTGAGATCAATCCAACGCTGAGCTTCCTGACCAATGGGCAGCTCACTTATCTCAACACTGTCGCGGGTAGTGCGTTCCCCGCAGCGGCGGCGGCCATCACCGGCACCTCGCGCAGGAATTCCTGCAGCAACCAAGCCCCGATCATCACGGCAATCGCAGCCAAAAAAATCCTGAGCGGCCATGAGCCGGAAAACCATGACTCCGAGCGGGCTTCTGAATTCATCTTCGCGTCTCCGCGTCGCTGCGTGAGGCAAAATTCTAATCCAGTGTCCGCCAGACGACTTTGTTCTGCATCACATCGTTGCAGCCACTGCCACAATCCCCGTCGGTGTAGATCATGCCGGGATGGACCGGCACTTCATTAAACCCGGTCGGGCGTTCCAAGTTGGGCATCCAGCGCGGATGCGCCGGGTTGGGTTCGTCAACCAATGTAGCGGTGAACGTGCGGCCACCGTCGCTTGAATCGAATCGCATCAGCTCGGTGCTGGGATGTCCCCAGAATTGTTTGCCATCCGCCAAGTTGATGACGGGCGTAACAATGATCGGCTGCCCGGCTCCATTAAACACGATGCCGCCAGAGAAAACCAAGGCGCAGTCGCGCCAGCCATGCGGCAGAAACGGATTGAGATGCACGTGATTCCACCCTCCGCCCGCCTTGGGCGTGGCGAGGTAGGCTTCCGAAGTGTTTTCCAGTCGCACACTGTAGCCGATATGTGGCACATCGCCGGGCCCCAGGGCCATCGCACCGGAATCCACCACCCGGCCATGATCGGATTCACTACGGAAAATTATTTCCGCCGTATCGCCCGTTGCAGGTAGTTCCAGTTTGGTGCCGTCAAGTCGCTGCCACGTCCGACCTTCATCGGGACTGACCATGCAACCGACCGCCGTGTAAGAAACCGGCGGCGTGTCGTAGCTCGGCTGCTCGTAAATGCGGAACGACATGAACAGTTTTTTATGATCCGCGCCCCACATCATCGAGGTGGCATACTGGCTGTAATTGATCCGTTGGGATTTCAGAATCGGACCCTGCCGCGTCCACTCACCACCGGGGGGTTTGCGCCAGAGTTCCAATTCCCACGGTTCCTTTTCATAGCTGCGCCGGGCGGAAAGTATCAGCGTGCCGTCGGCCGCGCACAGCAAAGTCGGATAAGTCAGATCGGTGCCGAACTGTTCCATCGGTCCCCACTCCGAGGCATCATTCGGACGGACCGAGCGATGGTAGCGAAACGGATGATGATGCGAAAAATAAACAATATGCAGGTAACCTTCTGCATCGATCGTCATGGCGGGACCGCCATGGTTGTCCACGGCCTCACCCACCGTGACTGTATCGCTCCAGGCGCCCGTTTCGTTGTCTCGCGAGCGGGTTTTGATTCGGAAGCCTTCCGGTGGCGTGTCCAGCCAGGCTACGTGGGTCTTACCTTGGCAGGTAATGACTTTACTCGATTCGATGTAGGCGGTCGCCCGGCCACTGCCGGTTTCGGAAAGGATGAACGGGGTAGACATGAGGTAACCGCCAAAATGCACAAAAGCCGCGGAAGGAGAACCCTCGAATCAGGAGATTATTTTCCCGCGAATCGCGCGGATGGGCGCGGATGAAATGCAGGCTGATCGGTAGTAACCGAGAAATCCGTGTAATCCGTGGTAAAAGAACACGGATGAGCAACCCGTCCCTATTTTGCGACTTTTGCGCCTTTTTGCGGCTAAATCCGTCCTACCCGTTCAACTGCTCCCAGGGGCCAGGCCGCGGGTGCAGATGGCGGCAAAGGCGAGTATCTGCTTGAACTCCGCACTCTCCGCCGACGCATGCGACGCGAGTTTCTCGAGGGCCTGCGAGCGGTTGAGCCCGTCACGGAAAAGAATGCGGTGGATTAGTTTCACGCGGTCGAGCTGCTCGACCGCGAATCCGTTGCGCTCGAGCCCCACCTTGTTGATCGACCGGATCACGGCCGGAATACCATCGGCAATAAACCACGGCGCGATGTCCTGCACGACCTTGGCGTAGGCGCTGATCATGGAGTAAGCGCCGATCCGGCAAAACTGATGGACGCCGCAGACTGCACCGAGAATCGCATGATCCTCCACGATCACATGTCCGGCCAGGCCAACGGAGTTACTGGCGATGATGTGGTTGCCGAGCTGGCAATCGTGCGCCACGTGGCTGTAGGCGAGAATCGTGTTGTGTGAACCAATGGTCGTGAACTCCCCGTCGTTGGTCGCGCCGTGCACGCTGACATATTCGCGAAAGACATTGTGGTCGCCGATGCGCACCCCGGGGTTGCCGCCCTTGTATTTCAGGTCCTGCGTCTTCGCGCCGATACTGCAATAGGGAAACACTTCGCAGCCTTCGCCGAGGACGGTGTTGCCCTCAACCGAGGCGTGATGATGCAGCCGGGTGCCCGCGCCAAGTTTTGCCGTGCCGCCGACAAAGGCGAATGGGCCGATCTCAACCTCGTCGCCCAGTTCTACCGTGGGTTCAACGATCGCGGTGGGGTGGATGCGATGGGCCATGGCGTGCGGTTATTCCTCGCCTTCGACCACGGCAAACATCACTTCGGCTGAGGAGACCACCTGCCCGGCCACCGTGCAATTACACTGGGCGGTGGCGAGTTTGTCGCCGCGCATCTTGATGATCTTGGCGTTGATAATCAGCTGGTCTCCGGGCCGCACGGGCTTGCGAAATTTCACCTTGTCCGCGCTCATGAAAAACGGCGTGCCGCTGGTCTTTGCCACCTTGCGCAACAGCACAACGCCGGCGGCCTGCGCCATGGCCTCAAGCTGCAATACGCCCGGCATGACCGGATTGGCCGGAAAGTGCCCCATGAAATAAGGCTCGTTGAACGACACGTTCTTGATTGCCACCAATTCGTCATCGCCGACGAACTCGACCACGCGGTCGATCATCAGGAACGGATACCGGTGAGGAATCGTGTCGAGGATGCGCCGGATATCCAGCGACGTTTCCGTCGGCATCACCGTTGCCGGGCGCGGTTTCTTCTTCGGGCCCTTCTTGCGCTCCTGCAGTTTCTCAAACAACGCCTTCGTCAATTCCGCGTTGATCGCATGACCCGGGCGGGTGGCAACGATGTGCGCCTTGAGCGGCATGCCGAGCAGCACAATGTCGCCGATGATATCGAGAATCTTGTGACGCACAAACTCGTCCTTAAACCGCAACGGCTCCTTGGAGATGATTTTGTCGCCCTTGATCACGACCGCGCAATCGAGCGAACCGCCCTTGATCTTGCCGAGCTTCAATAATTCCTCGATATCCTCGTAAATCGTGAAGGTCCGCGCCGCTGCGATCTGTGTAATGTAACTGTCCGGGTCGATCGACAGCGATAGGTGCTGGGTGTGGATGCCGCGGTTATCCGCCGAGGTGCAGGAAATCTTCAATTCGTCGCAAGGCAGTGCGATGATCGACGAGTCACCTTTCGTCACCGAGATCGGCGCATCCAGGGTGAAATAGTCGCGCTCCTTGTCCTGCTCGACCGGTTCGGCCTCGAGGATCATGTTCACATATGGCTTGGCCGAACCATCCATAATCGGAGGTTCGGAGGCATTCATCTCGATGATGACGTTGTCCACGCCGCAACCACTCAACGCACTCAATACGTGCTCCACGGTGTGAATCTTGGCGTGACCGTTTTGGATCGTGGTCGATCGCACCAGATCGGTCACCTGATCGACCAATGGCTTCAGCTCCGGAGCCCCGTTCAGGTCGATGCGTTTGAAGACGATCCCGTGATCTGCCGGGGCGGGTTTCAGCGTGAGCGTTACGGCCTCGCCCGTATGGAGGGCCGTGCCTTGGATGGAAATTTCACGCGCAAGGGTGCGTTGTTTCATGGGTTATGAGGCGGAGTTTCCCGATGTAGCTGGAAATGACAAGTTTGAGATGCGACGAAGTGCAGTCCGTAAACGTTCGGCGAATTATTCAATCTGAAACCTGACGTCACCCAATTCGACTTCGCCACGCGCCGAAGTCAGGGTGTCGGTTTGAAAATTACCCGCAATTTGTAAGCGCGTTTGGCTGGTCTTCATCCCCGCGACACCTACCCGTTACCAAGTGCCCTACCTCACACGATCCAATTCATTCCGTCTTCGCACGGCTGCGCAACCATGAATCCTTGGCTAGTCCTTGTGCTGGGATTGATCCTCTTGACCATTGGCGCACGCGTGATGGTCGCCGGCGGCGTCGCCCTGGCACTGCGGCTCGGCCTTACCCCGCTGGTAGTCGGGTTGACGATCATGGCCTATGGCACAAGCACGCCGGAACTCGTGGTCAGCGCCGGAGCCAGTTTGCGCGGTCTGAGTTCACTGGCCGTGGGCAACATCGTCGGGTCCAACGTTTGCAACATCGCATTGATTCTCGGCCTTTGCGCGATGCTGCGACCGCTGAGTGTAAACCGCCAAGTCGTGCGGCGCGAGGTGCCGGTGCTTATCGTCATCTCAATATTAACCCCGGCCCTGCTTTGGGATCGCTCATTGGATCGAATCGACGGCGCGATCCTGTTACTGCTGGTGATTGGTTATACGGCTTTTCTGGTGCGCGATGCCCGGCGGCAAGGCGATCACTCCAATGGTGCCGGCATGCGCGTAAGCCGCTCGGTCTGGCAAAGTATCGCGTTGGTGGTCGCCGGACTGGTCTTTCTGCTTTTCGGAGCGGACCTCATGGTCGACTCCGCCGTCGAGTTGGCGCGTTCGTGGGGTTGGAATGAACTCCTGATCGGTCTCACCATCGTCGCGATCGGCACCAGCCTGCCCGAACTCGCGCTGTCCCTGATTTCCACCCTTAACGGGGA
Source organism: Cephaloticoccus sp. (assembly GCA_030833445.1). Taxonomy (GTDB): domain Bacteria; phylum Verrucomicrobiota; class Verrucomicrobiia; order Opitutales; family Opitutaceae; genus Cephaloticoccus. The sequence continues at coordinate 213,977 of JAURHD010000002.1, forward strand.
AACCGATGTCGCCGTCGGCAATGTGGTTGGCTCCTGCACCTTTAACCTGCTGGGCATCCTCGGTGTGACTGGACTACTCAGTCCGGGCGAACTTCCCGACCTGCGCACCACCGACCTGGTCACACTCGCCCTTGTGCCGTTGGCGCTGTGGCCGCTCGTCCGCAATGATGGAAAGATCACGCGAGGGGAAGGAATCTTTCTTTTCACCGCTTATGCAGGCTACACGGCATGGCTGGTGATGACATCGTGAACGTCCTGTGCACGCGGCCGGGACTGGCCGTCACCACTCGATCACATACAGCCCGAGATCCTCGTGCCCGCCCGGCAGACGGATGATTTCCACGAAGTGCAAACCCAGTTTTTCGAGCAGCTTGATCGAGGGCTTGTTCGCCGGCATCGTGACCGCTGTGATGCGTTTCAAGGACAACTGGCCTCTACCTTCATCCAACACTGCCTGTGCCGCCTCCAGTGCATAACCTTGCCCGCTATGCTCCGGCAGCAACGCAAACCCGATATCTGCGTCATCCAAACCCTCGCGGCGAAACAGCCCCGCCATGCCAAGCGGCGTGTCGTCGGTTTGCAACGCGACCCGATACGCGCCGTGACCGTAACGCGTGTGCATCCCATTCATCTTGTCGATGTAGCCGCGCGCTTGTTCGGGCGTGTGCACGTTGCGGTCACCGATGTTGCGCAACCACGCCGGTTCATTGACCAGCCGAATGACGAAGTCGGTGTCATCATGCGTGAAAGGGCGTAGCTGAAGTCGTTCGGTTTTGAGCATGGCCATATTGATCAATTCTCCGTCGTGCCCTGCCATTGCGCACGGAAAGCCGAGGGCGACAATCCGGTGCGCTTTTTGAAGAGCTTCGAAAAATGAAATTCGTCGCAGAAACCCAACTCGGTCGCGATTTCCTTCAGTGGTGCGTTGTCCGAACGCAACCGGATCGCTGCCTGATCGATCCGCCGCGCCAACCGGTATTGCGCCGGGGGGATGCCCATCGCGGCGCTAAACTTTTTGCGAAACTGCTCGTAGGTCAGCCCGTATTCCGCCGCGAGTGTCTCCCAATCTGGCAGCCCCGCCTTTTCCAACCTTCGACAAGCGGCATCAAGCCACGGTTCGGTGCGGTCTTGTTTTAGCCCCCCAGCCCGCTCCACCCGCATCTCCGCCAACAGATTCATCAATCGCGTGACCTCGACCAAGGATGCGGCTGATCCGGATGCATTGGTCAGCACCGCGGCAATCCGGCGTCGCCAATGGTCCACCGGTTCGAGATGCCAGACCGGATCTGCCGCATCGAGCAGACCCGCCGCCCGCCATGCGTCAAATCCCGGCCCGTTGAATACGAGCCAGATGTCATCCCACGGCTTGCCCTCCCCCGGATCATAAAAATGGCCCACGTCAGGAAAGAGCAAAAACGCATCCCCGGCTCGCACCGTCGCCCGAAAGCCATGGGCATCACCAAATTCGCTTTGACCCGCCACCACATAAACCAATGCATAACTCCCCAGAACGCGCATGCCAGTCCGTGCAATCCCCCGGTTGGCCCGCGATTGTCCACCGAGAGTAACCGCACCCAATGGGGTATTGAAAGCGGCGACCGGCAAAGGGCGAGTGATCCACGATTCGGGCATGACGATTTCCAAAAAGCACATGCTAAGCCCCAGAACAACCATTCTTTAACAGTTAGATCCTTGTTATGGTAGCCCCGACATTTTTCTCTTACCGCTTTATCGTAATTTTTCTTCGCCCTCAGATTTCAGCCATCAGCCTTCACCAACCCACTTTCCCCTGACGAAAGATAAAGTGTAAGCGAACGAGAAAGAACCTTATCACGCACTACTTACCCCTAAGAGCTTTTCCCCATGCCCGTTGCCACCCAAACCCTTTCCTCCTGCGGCCATCAACTCGACATGTCCGACGAGGCCTTCGGCTACGTCCGCAGCTCCGCCGATTGCGTCGATGATGCCGCCGAACTCGCCCGTCGGCTAGATGAAGACGGTTACCTTTACATTCCCGGTTTCTTCGATCGCGATCTGATTCACACCGCCCGAGCCTCCGTCTGCGGCCGACTCGCCGCCGAGGGTTGGCTCGACCCAGCCCATCCTGCCATCGAGGCCGTGGGCCTCGCGGGCAAGACCACGAATTTTCGCTATGATCTGGCCAAGCAGAACCGCGCCGTTGAACGCGTCGTTTACGGCCCGGAACTCGTAGGTTTTTACGCCAATCTTTTCGGTGAGACCGTGCGGCATTTCGATTACACTTGGTTCCGTGCCCTCAGTCGCGGCGAAGGCTCCACCCCTCACTGCGATCTCGTCTACATGGGCCGCGGCACGCATCAATTGCTGACCTGCTGGATTCCCTACGGCGACACCCCGCTCGAAATGGGCGGTGTGATGGTCCTCGAGGGTTCGCACAAAAAATCCGACCGTATCAAACACTACCTCGAGATCGACGTGGATGCCTACTGCGAAAACCGGCCCAAGGAAGTCGAAAAAGTCGTCGCCAAGAGTGGCTGGAGCCATCCTGGATTCCTCAGCAAAAACCCGGTATCCCTCCGCGAAAAACTCGGCGGCCGATGGTTGACCGCACCGGATTGGCAAGCGGGCGATTTCATTACCTTCGGCATGACCCTGGTGCACGGGGGCATGGACAACCAGACGGATCGCATCCGGCTTTCATCCGACACGCGTTACCAACGCGCCAGCCAGCCGATCGACGAACGTTGGATCGGCGAAACGCCGATCGCCAACACCCGCGCCGGCAAGCGCGGCCGGGTCTGCTGAGCTGCGCGGATCGGAATAACTGCATTTTAACGCAGAGGTCGCAGAGCGCACAGAGGTGAGAATGACGGATATGAACCGAGAGCTTTTGCCTCGCTGATATTCCAGCGTTCCTGAGCGTCAGATAAATTCAATAGGTTGATCCCGGCTTTCTGGTTTCGGAAAATCGCCAACCCAGCCTCACGGTGCCTTTTTCCTGCTACCTGAGTTTCCCCATTCAAGCAGGTTTCAGGTCTCAGTGTCTTCGCTCCCCTGACGAAAGCTAATGCGAAAGAACCCGGATCGGCTCTCCGTGGCTGTGTGTCTCCGTGGCCAAATCACTACGCCGGCTTAATGCTTACGGCTTATCGCATACCTCTGCGGTGCACCCTGCGCTGTCTCAAACGGGCGGCGGATTGCGCTCAAATTTCACCTGATGCCAATACGGATAGGCCAACGGCACCGCACTCGCGGCATCGAGTTTCGCAATCTGCTCCTTGGTCAAATTCCACCCCACCGCGGCAATGTTTTGGCGCAACTGCTCCTCGTTGCGCGCACCGATAATCACACTCGAAACCGATGGACGTTGCAGCACCCAGTTGAGCGCCACCTGCGGCACGGTCTTACCGGTTATAATATACATCGAGTGAATGGATTGCTCTTCTGATACCGGTCTGCCGGTTATGTCATATATTTGTCCTTACTGCCAACCACCTACAGGAACCAGCAGGGTCTTTTCCTTATATCATTAGATTGAAGTCGCTGTCCAAACGGAGTTTGCTAACGAAACACCGGGCATGATTCGCTACTTCACTACATGGAATTCGAAGCTGGACGCGGCTTACCGCGACCATCCGTATTTTGTCCGGGTGAAGGCCAAGCTGCTGGCCGGTCTGGCTTTGTTGGTCGTGTGTTTCATGCCGATCAATGCGACCAAGCTGTGGTAGGCACAATTGCCGGAAATGGGCACCCGCCTGCTGATGAACCTGATGTTGTTCGTGGCGGCCATGGCCGCGTTCATCCTAGTGCGCCGTGGCCGGATCAACCTTGCTGGTAATACGTTGGCGCTGGGTCTGGTCTTGCCGGTGTATCTGGCCCTGCTACTGCCCGGCGCCATGCGCGAACCGCTCGCCACCGGGATCCAACTGTTTGCCTTCGCCATGGTGTTTGTGCTCATGGCGTCGGTCTTTGCCACCCGTAGCATCGCCTACACGATCTTCGCCATCATCATTGCCGGACATTTCGGTTTTTATCATTTCATCCTCAAGAATCGCGCGACCACCGAGATGTTGGACTTTGCCAGCAACACCCTCTTGCGCGACGGCTTCTTTGCCTTGGGATTCGTCTTCGTGCTCGGGATGACCCTGATGCGGCTGATGGAATCGGCCCATCGGCGCAGCGAGATGGCCCTGCAGGAAACCCAGGCCATGAATCAGAACCTCGGCCGGTTGGTGGCCGAACGGACTGCGGACTTGGAAGCGGCAACTGCAGTGGCCAACGCGGCTTCGTTGGCCAAGAGTGAATTCCTGGCCAACATGAGCCACGAAATCCGCACTCCCCTCAACGGGATCATTGCGTCATCGGATCTCCTGCTGCAACGGCGCGACCTGCCGGCTGGTAGCGGTGAATCCGTGCGCTTGATCGCGGAGTCGGGCGACTTGCTGTTAAAGTTGCTCAGTGACATCCTAGACTTTTCCAAGATCGAGGCCGGTCAACTTCAGTTGGAGAACCACATCTTCGAACTCGGCACTGTCCTCGGCGACACCCTCGCCCTCGCTTCGAGCCGCTCCGTGATGGGAGATGTAAAACTGCTCAGCGAGATCGATCCCAACCTGCCGAAGTATGTAATCGGCGACAGTTACCGCCTGCGGCAGATCATCTCCAATCTCACATCCAATGCGATCAAGTTCACCTCCTCCGGTGCCGTGTGGAAGTCAGTGCCGTGGTGGTGCAACCCGCCACCAATCCGCAATCGATTCGTTTTGAGGTCAAGGACACCGGTATCGGGATGGATGAGAAAGCGCTCGCCTTGGTTTTCGAGCGCTTCAGTCAGGCCGATTCGTCCACCACGCGTAGTTATGGCGGCACCGGACTGGGCCTCGCCATCAGTGCCCGCTTGACCGAGCTTATGGGCGGAAAACTGGAAGCCACCAGCGCACCCGGCAAAGGGTCATCATTTTTCTTCACGCTCCCACTCCCTACCAGTGACACGCCGCCGCCCGTGCCGGAAGCGCTGCCGGCCGGCAAAACTGACCTGCATCTCGATGTGCTCGTGGTGGAGGACAACCCGATCAACTACCGCATTATATCCGCGCAGCTCGATCAGCTGCATTGCACCTATCAGCTGGCCTCGGATGGCTTGCAAGCCATCGCCTTTTTGGAGGCGGCCGCGGTGCCCCCCGATGTAATTCTGATGGATTGTCACATGCCCAATCTCGATGGTTGGGAAGCCACCCGCCGCATCCGCACTTGGGTTGGCGAACCCCATGCCGGCCGAGCCAGAGCCGCATCCATTCCCATCATTGCCCTGACCGCCGCCGCACTGCCGCAGGAACGCGCCCGTTGCATCGAGGCCGGGATGAACGACTTCATTTCCAAACCGGTAAAACTGGGCGAGCTGCGTCGTAGCCTCCAGACTCACTCCAAGGAGTGAATTTAGCCCGGGACCTTTCGGTCACGGTTGAATCGAGGAATGATTGTGGTCATGGATGAATTGACTCCGGCCATCGATAGTCTACTGCATTACAGGATCCTTCCCGCCATGAGACTTCGTTACCTCTACGTCCTGCTGACTACCTGCCTACTGGCGGCAGGTTTATCAGCCCAAGTCACGATCACGAGCTTTACCCAGACTGGAAGTCTGCCCGCGAACGATGATGACCATAGTAACGCGATCGATCTGGGTTTCTCCATTAATTTCGGCGGAAACACCTTTTCACAAACCTACGTGAGTAACAATGGTTACATCACGTTCGATTCGGGCAGCGGAGACTACAGCCCCAGCCTACTCAATGCCGATTATACCGGCCTGCCGATCATCGCCGCCTTTTTTTCCGATGTGGACACCCGCAGCCCGAACACAGGCACGGTAACTTGGGGAACCGGATTGGTCGATGGTCTCGCGGCCTTTGCGGTAAAGTGGGACCAAGTGGGCGAATACTCCGCTTCCGACCATCCCAAATCTTCCAATTCCTTTGCGATCGTTCTCGTCAGTCGCACCGATATCGGCACGGGCAACTTCGACGTTTATTTTAACTACGGCTCTATGAACTGGGATCACGGCGCCAGTAACGAGTTCGGTGCGGTCGCTGGATTTCATAGCGGGGCCACCGGCTCTCCGGTGTATTACCAAGTTCCCGGTTCGGGCACCGTTGGGGCTTTTGTGGATGGTGGGCCAAATTCGCTGTTTACCTCTTCCAACAGCAACGCGAACGGTGTGCTCACGTTCGTATTCCGAAATGGTGGCTTCGAGAATATCGCTGAGATCACCACGGTTCCCGAGCCATCAACCTACGCCCTTTTCGGCCTCGGTTTGGCCGTCGTGGGTTACACGATGTTCCGTCGCCGTCGGTAAGCTAAAGCCAACGGGTGCCTGTAGCATCCGCGGTTACTTACCTTCCCGGATTCTGTTTAACATCGTGTCGACGATCTCGCGCATTCTTGGCGCGAGTTCCACCCCGGACATTTCCTCCAGCAGCACCCTTGCCGCATCGGGATTGTCGTTGGCCAGATAATCCTGCGCCTGCACGGTCAGGTTGAAATACTGTAGTTCCAGCCGGGACGCCCGATAGTCCTCCGCTAAATGGGGCACGAGGGTGTATTGGGCCTGGATGCCATTGAATACAGCCCCTGCCTCCAGAAATTTACCGCGGGATACAGCGTCATGATATGCCATCAGGCGCTCTTCGGCCCCCAGTTGCGCGCGGAGCCAGTCGGCATAGGATTTCACAAACGCTGTCGCTTCCGGTCCGGGCTCGAAGGCTTTCATCTCTCGCCCGGCAGCCGGCAGTTCACCATTGCGCCAGCGCCACGCAATCAAGCCAAGTTGGATAATTTCATCGTCGGCCCGCAGGGTTTCGCGGGCTTTTACCAAGGTCTGCCGATCCTGTTCGCGCGCCGGGCTGACTGACGGCATTACATCGGCCAGCAGTCGGTAAGTTGCCAACTGCCGCGGATTGTTGGCGGCAACAGCTTGGAGCATGTCGGCTACCAGCAGCGCCTTGTCGGCCGGCACCATGACCCCACCGCTGGTGCGGATGCCCAGATTGATCGTATCCATGCACCATTGCAGGCGCATCGTATCATTCTTGGTGCCCGCCTTGATCGCCTTGGCCAATACTTCACCGGCCAGTCCGGTTTGATTGGTCGCCAGCGCATTGAGCCAGCGGACTTCCTCAGGACCGGGATCATCCGCCGGCAGCAGTGCCGTGGCTTGCGTCAGGAAGGCCATCGCCAGTTCCTGGTTAGCCCCGGGTTTTTGCACCATGAAGCGCGCCTTGTTCAAGTCCCAGACTCCCGGAGGCGCTTAGCGCAAGGCGACTTCGGCCTCCTGGTGTCGCACGTCGCTCGGGATACGCACCACGCCAAAATCCATGCTTTTCAGTCGCCGCATCATGGCCTCGGAAGCATCCGCCGGGGACTGCCCGAAGACTTGGGCAAATGCTTCGGCGCGGCTCGTTCCTTCCGTCACGCGCTGCTGATATTCGGCGAGATTGCCAAAGCCCTGCCTCTCGCCCTGCTTGATCGTCAGGTGATAGAACGCCAGCCACGCCATCGCCGGAGGTAGTGCACCGCTCGCCAAGGTAAACTGGAATTGGTCACGGTTATTGCCAAGCTCCTCAACGTTATGTCGGTTGCTCTGACCGACGGTCAGCCAATTGCTTCGGATGTTGGCCTCTTGGAAAAAATGCAGAAAGCCCTGCACCACCCATGGGTCGTAGATCACACCGGAGGACGAGAGCAACCACATCGCGAGCACGGATCGTATCTTCATTTCGGAACCGCTGAAACCTGATTAGATGGAGAGCGCGATCATCGGCTGACGCGCCAAACCTACCGACTGCACCACCAATTCAGGCGCACACCCGGAGTGCATTTGCATGCGGCGATCCCCGATCAGTTCCAGAAAATCACGATCCTTTTCCAACAGCAGCACGGTCAAACGCAGAACCTGCCTATCCTCGAGGCGATGAGTTGTTGGGCCGCACAGCGTTGCAGGTCGAACTTCTCCATCCAAGCCGTGACCTTTCGCTCACTCAACGCATTGGTGAGGACGGTATAATTGCCCATCTCGATTTGGCGGAAAGTCTGGGCCGCAGAACAGCGCAGGGCTGGCAGGATGAGAAATACAAGCAGAGCCAAACCGCTAAGGAGGAGGCGTCGGGTGCAGATCATAAAAGCAAAACTGATTGAGACTTACGTCCCCGCGGTGGCAAGCCTACCCTGCCGCCTGTCGTGACTCGATCCGGGCCGGCAAATCCTAGCCGGTTGTGATAATTCCCACGCGTTGCAAAGCGTGTGCGCGTATCGCGTGCCAATTATTTTGTGGGGTCAGGAGTGGGCGGGCTTCGTCAAAACCCGCGGCAATTAAAATCCCGTGATGCTGCACCCCATGATAATCGCCGCCATGGGAATGGCCGTGCCGTTGTGCAGCAACCCGACCAGTGTGGCCATGGTTCCGCCCACGGCAAATTGCAGTGTCCCCCATCAGCGCAGAGGCACTGCCCACCGCTTTCCCGACCGGTGCCAAAATCGGTGCTACGCCCATCACCAGCATCAGTGTAATATAAATATGCGACGACTACGTCGCATCAAACCGGTCCCGCACCACCGCCCGGCATGCCATCAAGGCGTTGATCGATCCAGCCAAGGCATATCCAGCGGTCGCGATCGCAAATATGAGCACGCCCCAAACAACGGACCGCGCGGGCTCAACCGATCCGCCAAGGCCCCATACATCGCCTGGCCGATCGCCGTGCCGATCATGTAGATCGACAGGGTCAACTGCAAGCGGCCCAACTCGACCCGAAGTCGCCGCGATCTGCGGAAACGCCGGCAGATACATATCGATGCTCAGGGGCACGAGCGGCGAGAAGGAGTCCAGCATAGCACCAGCCATCTATGGGATGGCATATTCCTGGCACCCTGATGCCTTATGCGTTGGCGATGTTAAGCGCCTCTAGTTCTTCCCACCGCGCAAAAGATTTCGCGTGTTCCATTTCGATCACATCCAGCCGGGTCTTCACCTCGGCAAACTTCGTCGTTTCGTTTTTGTAAAACACCGGGTCGGCCAGCTTGGCCGCGAGTTCGGTCTGCTCGGTCTCCAACGCTTCGATCCGGGCCGGTAGTTCTTCCAGTTCGCGTCGCTCCTTGTTGGTCAGCTTGCGCGCCTTGGGTGTAGCCGGGGTCGGTGACCCCGGGGTCTTCCGACCGGGCTCAGCGAGCCCGGCTACAGCCTCTTCCTTCGCCTTCGCCAGCTTGGCCTTTTCAGTCAACCAGTCGGAATAACCACCCACGTATTCGCCAATCCTGCCCTCGCCTTCGAAGACCAGCGTGCTGGTCACGACGTTATCCAAAAAATCGCGGTCGTGACTAACCACAATCAGCGTGCCCTCGTATTCGACCAAAAGTTCCTCCAATAAATCGAGCGTCTCAGCATCAAGATCGTTCGTCGGTTCATCCATCACCAGCACGTTGGCCGGCTTGGTAAAGAGGCGGGCGAGCAACAAACGGTTGCGCTCGCCACCAGACAACACCCGGGCGGGCGTGCGTGCGCGATCAGGAGCAAAGAGAAAATCCTGCAGATAACTGATCACGTGACGGGAGCGGCCGTTGACACTCACGGTCTCGTTGCCGTCGGCGATATTTTCGGCCACGGTCTTGTCGCCGTCGATCTGCGCCCGCATCTGGTCGAAATAGAGGACTTCGAGCTGGGTGCCAAGCTTGAGCGTGCCACCTGTCGGGGTGAGTTCGCCGAGCAACAGTTTGATAAAAGTGGTCTTACCGGCGCCGTTGGGTCCGATGAGTCCGAGTTTGTCACCGCGGGTGAGAATGGTGCTGAAATCCCGCACCAACGGCACGCCACCGGGATAGGCAAAGGTCAGATTTTCGGCGTCGATCACCTTCACCCCGCTGCGACCGGCGTCGGCCAGTTGCAGTTTGGCGGTGCCGGAAACTTCGCGGCGCGCACTGCGCTCCGACCGCATCGCCTTGAGCCGGGCCACCCGGCCCATGTCACGCGTGCGGCGCGCCTTCACGCCGCGACGCAACCAGACTTCCTCCTGCGCCAGTTTCTTATCGAAGGCGGCCTGCTGTTTCTCCTCGGCCAACAGGAAGTCCTCCTTGCGCACCAGATAGGTGTCGTAATCACAGGACCAGCTCGACAGCCGGCCGCGATCGAGCTCGATGATGCGCGTGGCCAGTTTGCGCAAAAAGGCGCGGTCGTGCGTCACGAAGAAGAGCGAAATTTTCTCGGTCAGCAAAAAGTCCTCGAGCCACAGGATCGAATCGAGGTCGAGGTGATTGGTCGGTTCGTCGAGCAATAACAGATCCGGCTGGCCAGCCAGCGCACGGGCCAGCAACGCGCGGCGTTTAAGTCCACCGGAGAGTTCGGCAAATTGCGGTTCGGGTGTCAGGCCAAGCCGCACAATCAAATCCTCGACCCGCACTTCGCGCTCCCATTCTTCCTCGTGATGATCGGCATTGGGTCGCAATCCGCTGAAGACTACATCGTGGACCGAGCCGGTGACGTCGGACGGAATCTCCTGCGGCAGGCGCGTATAGACGGCACCATTCGGCCGGAAAACATCGCCGCGGTCAGGCTGCATTTCCCCCGCGATCACTCGCATCAACGTGGTCTTGCCGGTGCCGTTGCGCCCGAGCAGACACACGCGTTCGCCGGGGTCGATTTGGAAGTTCAAACTGTCCAAAACGGCCGGTCCACCGAAGCTGAGGGAAATATCCAACAGGCTGAGCAACGCCATAAGCGGTCCAACGTGCCAGACCCTGGGGGCCATGCGCAAGCGCGTGAGTAAAAATCAATTGCCCGAACCGCATCTAGCTCTTGCCCCGGGGCCGGCGCTCGACCAATACCAAGGACTTTCTCCCTTACCCATCCCCTATGTCCACCATCCCCGTTGCCCTCCAACTCTGGTCGTTGCGCGACCGCACTAAAACCGACTTCGCCGCCACCGTGGCCGAGGTTGCCAAAATCGGTTACACCGGGGTGGAGACTGCCGGCTTCGGCAATCTCGACGCCATGGGTGCCGCCGCCGCCCTCAAGGCCGCCGGCCTGAAATGTGCGGGCATGCATGTCGGCATCGACGCGCTCAAGGGCAATCTTAACCAATGCATCTCGGATGCGCATACGCTCGGCGCCAAGCACGTGATCTGCCCGGGCTGGCCACGCGACCATTTCGTCTCGGGCGCCGCCTGTGCCGGCATCGGTCGTGAACTCGCGAATTTCGGCGCGGCGTTCCGGGTCCACGGCATGCAGTTCGCCTTCCACAACCATGACGGCGAAATGAAAATCGTCGACGGCCGCCGCGTATTCGACTGGATGCTTGATGCGGCCGCGCCGCGGGATCTCGGCTGCCAAGCCGACGTTTACTGGGTGCAGGTTGGCGGCAAAGATCCCGCGCAATTCCTCCGCGAGCAGGGCCGTCGCGTGCGCACCGTGCACATCAAGGACCAGACCGAAGTCGGCAGCGGCCCGGTGGATTTCACCCAAGTGTTCAAGGCGATCGATGAGATCGGTTCCATCGAGTGGAACATCGTCGAGGTCGAGGAATACAATTACGATCCGTTGGAGTCGGTTCGCCGCTCCTACGAGCAACTCAAGGCCTGGGGTCGCGCCTAACCTTCGCCGCATCACCATGCCCAAGAAAACCACCTTTAATGTCGCCGTCATCGGCGCCGGCGCGATCGGTCACGATCACATCCGTTCCTTTCAACAACATCCCGCGGCACGCGTCCTCGCGTTGGCCGAGGTTTCGCCCGAGCGCGGTCGTGAGGCCGCCGACGCCTACAACATACCAGAGTTGGTGACGGATTATCGTCCGTTGCTCACGCGCAAGGACATCGACGTCATTTCCATCGCCCTGCCGAATTACCTGCATGCGCCCGTCGCCCTCGCCGCCCTCAAGGCCGGCAAGCATGTGATGGTCGACAAGCCGATGGCGACCAACGCACGTGACGCCGCCAAACTCGTCACGGCGGCGAAGCAGAAAAAGGTGCTACTCATGGTCGGACAGAACGCCCGTTTCACTCCCGAGGTGCAAACCGCCAAGCAACTCGTGACGAAGGGCGTGCTCGGCGAGGTCTATCACGCCAAGACTGCATGGACCCGTCGCGCCGGTATTCCCCGCATCGGCTCATGGTTCACCCAGACCCAATTTGCTGGCGGTGGCTGCACCTACGACATCGGTGTGCACGCCCTCGACCGCTGCCTGTTCCTCATGGGCGAATTCGAGGCCGCGTCTGTCAGTGGACAGACGTTTTCCAAATTCGGTTCGCGCGGGCTTGGCGATGCGACCTGGGGCAAGAGCGAGATCGACCCGAATAAGCCCTTCGACGTCGACGACCTCTCGATGGCTCTCATTAAATTGAAAAGCGGACGCACCGTGTTGCTCGAAGCCTCGTGGGCTGCGCACCAACCCGAGGCGGACTACAACGGCACCCAACTCTTCGGCACCGACGCCGGGCTGTTGCTGCCGCCGTTGAAACTGTTCCGCCCCGGCCCGAATGGCTACATCACCGAGCAAGTCGACGTGAAGGCCGACTTGGTGAACAAGAACCGCATGGTGCACTTCATCGACTGCTTGCTCGGCAAGGCCAAGCCCTACGTGAAACCGGAGGAGTCCCTCGGCGTGCAGAAGATTCTCGACGCGATCTACGTTTCGGCCTGCACCGGTCGTGAAGTGCGGCTGAAGTAGTCTCAAAAAAATCGTTCTCTTTCCTCTTTATCGTAATCTTTCTCCGTGCCTCGGCCAAAGGCCGTGGACGCGCCCTGCGAAGCTTCGGCGAAGCAGGGCCTCTCGGCTCCGTCAACGATCAGCCGAGGAATTTCACCGCGGATTACACGGATGATACCCGGATATTATAATCAGCTATCCGCAATATTCGCGCAATCAGCGGGAAAATAGACCCTGCCCCGGGACTCTGCAGTTCCTGACGAAAGATAAAGATTACGAGGGAAGAGAAAGACCGCCTGAACTCGTCGGAGCCCCTCACGCCTCTGATGCGACCGCAACCGGGACCGCCGCCCGCCCCAAAATCCCCCTGCGGCCGGTCAATCCCCGTAGTACGCGAGCGTGGCCTTGGCCAGTTTCTTGACCCGGGTGCGCAGCTCCTTTGGCGCCAGTGCCTGGGCCTCTGGGCCAAATCCAAACAGCCAGCGCGCCAGCCATTCCAAGGAATAGGTATAGAGCGAATACTCAGTGCCGCCGTCGCGTGATTTCTCCGGAATCAAGGTCGCATAACTTTCCGCCCTGGCCTTCCCTTGCACCGCATCGGCCAACCAGATGCGCGCGGGAATCTCCTGCTCGGCATCCGCCTCTCGTTTCAAGTGATCAGTCAGGGAAAAATCCGGCCGGTGATCAAACGGTTCCTCGGTCACGGTGAGTTCCCGGATGCGATCGATGCGGAACTGACGGAAGTCCCGCCGCAACCGGCACCACGCCACCAGATACCAGGTGCCACCATAGAACACTACCCCGAGTGGTTCGACCTCGCGCTTGGTTTCCTCGCGGCGTTCCCGACCGCGGTAGTTCAATTGCAAAACGCGACGATTGACGACCCCGCGTTGGACCTGCCGCAGCCAGGGTTGCGCCGCGGGATCGGGTTGATGATTGCCACCACGCCCCATGATCACGGTCTGCCGCGCAAGGCGCTCGACATGCTCCTGACGGTCCGGATGCAGGACCGCGCGCAACTTGTCGAGCGCCGCCGACATTGGCACTCCGAGCGAGGAGTCCGTAAATTGCTTCACCATTTCCGCGCCGACAAAAAGCGCCGATGCCTCGTCCGCTGTCAGCATGACCGGCGGCAAATGATAGCCTTTCACCAAACTGTAGCCCACCCCCGCCTCGCCCGCGATCGGCACCCCCGCCTCGCCCAAAGCTGACATGTCGCGATAAACTGTCCGCACACTGATCTCGAAGTGCTCCGCCAGTTCGTCGGCTTTGACCAAGCGCCTCCCCTGCAAAAACATCACCATGGCTACGAGCCGGTCCGTTCGATTCATGCGGGCAGCATGTGGGCCACCCCGCCGCCGCCAAACCGATTTTGCATTTCCGGGGCACGAAAACAGGGCGATTGGCTTTTAATGCACCGTGCGCGGCGCATAACTTCCCGTTCTTAATGACTGTCCGAATGATTTCGCCGTGGATTGCCCGGGGCGGATTTCACATGGGTTGCATTTGTATGGTTAGCCCCAACCCCGACCTGAACGGCGGAGCCACGTCCGATCCCAAGGCTTCGCCGTCTTCCCCTTCAATTTTGCCCGATGCCGTGATCCGGCTGGCCGGCAACTCGCAGGATGGCATCCAGACCATCGGCGGATTTCTCGCCCGGCTCGCCGGGCGCAGCGATCAGGATGTCCTCACCTACATGACGATCCCGTCGACCATCTCGGGCGGTCCGTCGATTTTCCAGGTGCGCATGGGCACCGGCGAAATCCTCTCGGCCGGCGACCAGACGGACTTCCTCGTGGCCTTTTACCAGCACAGCTACGAGGAGCATGTCGGCTCGCTGGGTGAGGGCGGCGTGCTGATTTACGACAGCGACCACGTCGAGCCCGACAAGAGCGACCGCCGTTACCTCTATGTGCCGGTGCCAATCACCAGCAGCACCATCGAGGTCATGGGCGGTTCGTCCAAGGACAAGGGCAAGAACATGTTCGTGCTCGGGCTGATCTCGCGCGTGTTCAACCTCGATGTGGCCAAGCTGCAGGCGCTCGTTCGCGAACGTTTCGCCGGCAAGAGCGAGGACATCGCCCGCAACGCCCTCCTCGCGCTCGACGCGGGTTACGCCCACCCCGTCGAGAATCTCCTCGGGCAACTCTACCGTTTCGAGCACCGCGAACGCGGCGGCCGGCCCCAGGTCACGATGGACGGCAACACCGCCCTCACCTACGGCCTGCTCGCTGCCGGCGTGCGCTATGGCGCAGGCTATCCGATCACACCGTGGTCCACCATCATGGAAATGCTGCGCAGCGAACTGCCGAAATACGGCGGCACATTTGTGCAGGCGGAGGACGAACTCGCCGCCGTCTCCCTCGCCTTGGGCTTTGCGTATTCCGGCCACCTCGCCGTCACCGGCAGCTCCGGTCCCGGTTTGTCCCTGAAGGCCGAGGCGCTCGGCTGGGCGGTCATGGCGGAAATTCCCCTGCTCGTGATCAACGTGCAACGCGGCGGCCCCTCGACCGGATTGCCGACCAACATCGAGCAAAGCGATTTGATGCAGGCTATCTATGGCAGCCACGGCGACGCCCCGCGCGTCGTGCTTGCCCCGCGCGATGTGGAGGATTGTTTCTATGTCGCCCTCGAGGCGGCCAAGATCGCCAAGGAATGCAGCGTGCCCGTGATCATTCTCACCGACCAGGCGCTCGCCACCCGCATCGAGGCCTTCGATGAACCCGAGTTGGACAAGCTCGTGCAAAAGGCGGGCCCGGATCTGTCGCCCCGCCCCGAGACGTTCAAGCCCTACCCGCTGGACCATGTGACCCGGCACGCGCCGCCGGGCTCCGTCGTGGGTTCGGGCAAATATCCCACCGTCACCGGACTCGAGCACGATGAGATGGGCCACCCGACCGCCAATCCCGCCCTGCACATGAAGATGACGGCGCGCCGCCGCGACAAATTGAAGCAACTCGGCGAAGCCCTGCCGCGCCCCGCGGTGCACGGCGACCAGGAAGGCGACATCCTGCTGATCAGCTGGGGTTCGCCCTACGGTCCGGTCAAGGAAGCCGTCAATCGCCTGCGCGCTGAAGGCCAAAAGTGCGGCCATCTGCAACTACGTCACCTCAATCCCCTGCCTCCGAGTCTCGAACGTATCTTCGCCCGTTACCGTCAGATCTTCGTCGTCGAGATCAACGACCAAGGCCTCTACGGCTACGGCCAGCTCGCGACGCTGTTGCGGGCCCGCTACGCTAACCCGGCCATCCGCAGCATCACCAAGACCGATGGCCTCGCCTACAAGACGCGCGAGATCACCGAGGGCGTCAAACGTCTCTGCGGGGCCGCCTCGGCCTCCGTGTCCGCCTATCCCACCGACCTGCATTCCTGAATAATTTATCCCCATGAGTTCTTCCACCCTTTCCCCCGCCCAACCCGACAGCGAGCGCGTGCCGCTCACCAAGAAAGCGCTCACCGCAGACCACCCCACGTGGTGCCCCGGCTGCGGCGATTTCGCCGTGCTCTCCTCGTTTTATCGCGTGCTCGAGAAGCTGCAGTATCCGCACGAGAAAATCGTGACCATGGCCGGCATCGGCTGCAGTTCGCGCTTCCCCTATTTCGTCAACACGCACGGCGGGCATTACATCCACGGCCGCTCCCTGCCGTTCAGCGCGGGTATCTCGCTGTCGCGTGAGGATCTGCATGTGTTCGTCTTCGGCGGCGATGGGGACGGGTTTTCCATCGGCGGCAACCACCTCGTCCACACCGCGCGCAAGAACGTCAATCTGACCTACGTGATCATGGACAATTTCGTCTACGGTCTCACGAAGAAGCAGACTTCGCCCACCTCGCCGCTCGGCTTCAAGTCGAAGACCGACCCCACCGGTGCGATGGACCAGCCGATCAACCCCATGCGCACCCTGATCAACTCCGGCGCGACCTTCATCGCCCGCAGCCACG
Source organism: Cephaloticoccus sp. (assembly GCA_030833445.1). GTDB lineage: Bacteria > Verrucomicrobiota > Verrucomicrobiia > Opitutales > Opitutaceae > Cephaloticoccus. The sequence continues at coordinate 230,590 of JAURHD010000002.1, forward strand.
CCACCCAGGTGAAGCACATGATGGAGATGATCGAACTCGCCGCGCTGCACGACGGCTTCTCGGTCGTGGAAATCTTGTCCGAGTGCGTGGAATTCTTTCCCGGCTCCTTCGACGGCGCCAACCCACGCAAGGGCGGTGCCTTTACGCCCATCGAGCTGAAACAAAATGACGGCACGCCCGAGGACGAGGCGCGCCACGATGCGACCGACGAACTCGCCGCGGCCAAACTCGCCCTCGAACCCTGGCCGGGTCGTTTCGGCGTGTTTTACCAGAAATCGCGTCCGACCAAGAACGCACTCGAAGCCGGCCTGATTAAGAAGGCCCGTGAACGCACGAAGGGCGCGTCCGATCTGGAACTGCTGCAAGCCAGCTTCGCGAAACTACGTTAATTGTTCCTTAGTAGGGCGGGATCGCTGATCCCGCCAACGCATACCTAAAACGACGACAGCGGGATCAGCGATCCCGCCCTACATCAAACCTTACGCCCCCTTCTTGCCGTCGATCGAGAATCGACCGGCGCCGGTGAAGAGCAGCGTCAGCGAGATCGCGAGGTAGATCATCGCGAGTTCCCCACTGCCGGGATTGGCCAGCTTCATGCCATGCGCCATGAAAAAGGCTACGCCCATGCCGATGGCGAGCACCAAGGCGGCAAAGCGCGTGAACCAACCAAGGGCAATCAGACCCGCGCACACAAATTCAGCGAAGATGATCAAGATCAGTCCGGGCACGCGGCCGATGCCGATGATGTCCGGAAATTTCTCCGTCATGTCGGAAAAACTCATGACCTTAATGAGGCCGTGATTAAGCAACATGGTCAAACCAGCGACCAGACGGAGAAACAGCAGCCCGAAATCGGTGCTCTGCGGAATGAATTTCAGTTGGAAGAATTTCATGGGTAAGTGAGTTCGTCTAATAATGCCCGCGGCCATCAGATTGTCGAGATTCTCCCATTTGCGTTTGGAAAAATACCGCTCAAGATCCCATCATGACGAATCCAGTCCAACCCATCGATCCCGGTGTTCGTATCGGACACGTTCACCTCAAGGTCGCGGATTTGGAACGGGCGCTGGCGTTTTATTGCAGCGTGCTCGGTTTCCAACTTATGCAGCGCTACGGTTCGCAGGCTGCGTTTGTCTCAGCCGGTGGTTACCATCATCACATCGGTTTAAACACTTGGGAAAGTGCGGGCGGCCGTCCCCCCGCGCGCGGCACCACCGGACTGTTTCATGCCGCGATCCTCTATCCCACCCGGGCCGCCTTGGCCGACGCGTTACGGCGGTTGGAATCAGCCGGGATTCCGTTGGACGGGGCTTCGGATGATGACCTCTCCCGCTTGCTGACTTTCCCCAATGTGCTGATTACTTCGCACCAGGCTTTCCTCACCCAGGAGGCACTCCAAGAAATCGCCCGCGTAACCATTGCCAACCTCGTCCATGGACTGCGCAGCGAGCCGTTTCTCGACGGCACCCGATTGGGTTGATCTCTCAGTATTTGGCGTGCTCGAGGATGAAATCCACGATCGGAGTCGGATCCGGTAAACTGTGCGGATGATGTCCGCCGCCCGGCTTGACGATGACCTCGATCAATCCACCCGCCGCCCGGTAACGCTTTTCCAAGATCGCTAGGTTTTCCTCGAATGGCACGATCACATCGGCGTGTCCGCTCACCCCGATTATTGGAATGCCCGCCTGCACCACCGGTTCGATCCGATCAAGTGGACTGACTTTCGCCGTCTCCAGCTCTTCGACCGTAAGGCCATAGTTTTCTGCCACCTCTGGCCATCGGGGGGTTTGATAACCGGGCCAGCTTTTCAAATCGAGGGCCGGCGCATCGAGGTAAAGTGCGGCCACGCGATCAGGGTAGTCCGCTGCAAAATTAAACGCATAGAGCCCACCGCGACTGAAACCCTCGATGACCATTTTCGGCGCAAGAGCAAAGTCAGTTGTCAGTCGTTGATAAAACGCATCAAAGATCTGCATCGCCGCCGGTGACCCGTAACGGTCGCTCGCGTTGATGTAGGCGAGATGCCAGCCGCGCTTGAGCAATTCGAGTGATGCTTGCGGACCATGCCGGTCACCAAACCATTCCGCCCGCCAAACCCAAGGATTACCCGGGGCGGCCTTTTTCGGCACAATCAGGATCGCCGGCTGCCCGTCGACCACAAAATCGAGCCGCTCGTAATCGTGCCATTCGGATTGCGTCATGCCCGGCCCCTGTCCGGCGTTAAGTGCGGTTGCCATGAGCAAAGCCACGAGAAATCCAAAGCATACGCAAATTGTTCGGCGTAGTATCATCAAGTTGGCGGATACATCGGCACTCCCGGATCCAACGGTGCCACCGGCAAGGGTCCGGCCCAACCATCCGCTGGCGCCGGCGGAATGGGCGGTCCCATCGGCAATTCGATCGGCTTGATCAGGTTGGCTTCGATGATGTCTCCCGCCGTGACCGTGAATACAAAGTCGTCACCAGTTTTGGTTACCGGCACGCGGTTCCAAGCCGGCACGCGACCATCGAAATTATCGCGGATGCGAATCTCACCCGTCGCTCCTGCGACGACGCGTAGCCAAATCGTGGAATTATTCTCGCGCTTCGCCGACACCTTGTGCCCGCCCTCGGCGACCAAATCGGTGAAGGCTGCATCATGCCACAACCACGGCATCGCCGGGAAAATCCGGATCGGCCCCCACTCCCCCGTGCCAGGATGAGCTGACCATGATTGCAGCACCATTTCATGGACCGTGGCGCAGGCGAGAAAGTTGCCCTCCAGGGTAAAGGGCCGGTATTCGAGACTGGTGAAACCCGTCTTGGTCTGGTCGCCGTTAACGTGGAAACCATTGCGCGTGATAAAGGCGTGGAGATAGGCCTTGAGATACCAGAAGGCTGATTCGGGCTCATTGATCCGGGCCCGCAGCGCGGACATCCAGGTATAGCTGAAACCCACCCACTCCAGCACCCCGAGTCGGTCGAGGTCATGCACGGAAGCCAACACGATTTCCTTCTCCGCATTTGATCCCTCCACGCTCAGCAGATTGAAGGGATAAATGCCCATGATCGTCGCAAAATGCCGGTGACTGAAGGCGAGATCCTCGTTGGCCGAAATCTTCAACTGGTGACGGTCATTGACGTGATAAGCCCCGAGCCCATCCGCCACCTTCCGCCAATCCGCCGCGGCCTCCCCCTCGCCGAGCAGGTCGGCCATCTCGGCATTACCCAAAAACAGCATGCGCAGGCACATGATGTCGTAATTGGAATTCGGCGTGACCCACGAGCGCTGGTCGCGGTTCCAGGCCTCGGGTGAAGCGGACAAGGGCATCACCAGCACGCCGTCGGCGTTGGGTTTCAACATGCCGCGCAGACACTCGCCGATTTCGCGGCACCACGGATAGGCGATCTCGCGCATGAATTTCTCATCCCGCGTATGCCGCCAATGCAGGTAATACAAATGTCCGACCCAAGCGCCGTGGACAGGGCACATGCTGTATTGAGCCCAACCGCCGAGGGCTTGGCCGCCGAGAGACATGACCGCCGGCACTGCCGCACCGTCCGTGCCCATGAAATCACGCGCAAACTTGCGGAACTCCGGCAGCAAGTTGTGCATGAATTCAAGAAACGAAAGACCTTCATCAAAGTGACCCGAGACCTGATAACCCATGTAGGTCATCTGCGTATTCAGGTCATGATGATAGTCACCCTTCCACGGCGGCAATTCGCCGCTATCAGCCGTCCAGACACCTTGCAGCGGTATCGGCGGTGCACCGCGTCGAGAAGCCGCGCCATAAAAATACTGCACGAGGTGATAATGCATCATCACCTGATTATCCGGCACCGTGATGGACGATTTCAGCCAGAACTCACGCCACCAAGTGACATGTTCGATGTGTAATTTTTCATAGCCGGCATCGAGGGCGGCATTCACTCGTTCCCGGGCCGCACCGATCACTTCCGCACCATCAGCCACCGAGTAGGTCACCGTCATGCCAATAAGCGTGGCTGCACCAACGCGCCGCATCGCGGCATAAACGCAATATTGCGCGTCATTGGCAGCCGTCTGCACAAACCACCGGGCGGTATCGTTCTCGCCCATCTCAGCGGGCGGATAACCGAGCTTCTTTACCGATTCTGGAGCCAGAATCCGCAGCGACTGCGGTGCCTCCCCTTTGATTTGCAACAAAGCTACGGGCGCAGTGGCAGCAAAAAATGCGGAGACTGTCACCCCATTGCCCAGATCAACCCCCGCAGTCGCGGTAGGCATATCCAGCGTAAAGGCCGTCGCAGTTTGTCCCGCGGCCAGATCGATCTCAATCCGACCGGCGGGGATTTTGGTCGGATGATCAGCGCCGCCGGCTCCGTCGACGATCACGGCGATACCGTCATTATCTTGCGCGGCTACCATCTGCGCCATTTTCGCATAGGTAAATCCCGCCAAAGGGTTGCCCGGCGCAGGCCGTTCATCCCAGAGGTCACCGCGATCCAGCGAACAACGCAACGTGCCGGCCTCGCCCCAAATCAAGGCACCTTGCAGTCCATTACCCAGCGGCAGTGCTTCGTCCCATGTCTCGATGGGAGCATTGAGCAATAAATTCATAAAGTCGGGGGGTTAACCTGAGGTGCGGTTACGATTAGCTGAATTGGCCGATCACCTTGCGGGAATAATCGGCTATGAGAAGCCTATACTGGCGAAGTTTCACGTTCTTGGCACCGGCAATGCTTGCGGGAGCCTATTCACCTGACTTTCCTGATATTATGAACGGCCATCTATCGAACGAAGAGCTCAGTCGCATCGGCCTCACCGCTGCCCCCACGGCCGAGGAAACCCAACAGCTCCTGCTCTACATTAATTTGCGCCTGCGCTACCTGGGTTGCCCGACTTTCCCGCTGCAATCAGGTCCCACCAGCCTAGACCAGATGACCAGCGGCTTGGTCGCCCTCAGCCGGGAAAAAGACCGGCTCCTTTCCAGCCATCTCTGCCCGGTCGATCAGCGCATTCAGGATTTTCTCGACGACAACCTCGGCACCAACGCGCCACGACTCCCGGCCTCGTCGTTCGTGCTCGATCGCTACGGCATCGCCCGGATGCTTTCCCTGCCCCCGGACCGCGATATGTTCAAGTCGGACATCATCACGTCCTACCGCGTGAGACAGGGCGTGCTGCACAACCCGGCCAGTGACCGCCGCACCACCAAGGGCATCTTTCACGTCGCCGAGGGAGGCCTGCCCATCCCCGACGATAAGAAAGCGGTGCCCCAAGAGGTTTTCGCCAAGTTACTCGGCCACGCCCTGAATCCCCCGGCCAAGCTGAAACAACTTCCTTTCCTTTCCACCCAACCGGAACCGGCGGAAGTGCTCGTCTCATTACTGCTCCGCCCGGTGGTCTGTCCTGCGGTGCCCGGATTCACCGCCGAGAAGAAAATGGAGATCCGCTTCTTTGTGCCGGGCAATCTCGTGGCCAACCTCGATTTCGTCGAAAGCATCTTTGGCAACGCGGGCGACCCGCGCCTGCCGGAAAATGACGCCGCCCTCGATCCCGAACACTGGAGCGGCCACACCGGCTGCGTCGTCCTCGCCCCCCATCTCAACCTGCTGACCAAAAAAGAACTCGGTCTGCCGAAATATGCGGACGCTACGGAACGCCAGCGGCGCGATGGCATGTGCTGGGAAAAGCCCGACGAACTTTATAACGATGGCGGCGCCTTCAAGGCCACTTGCCGCGATGCGAACGGCGTGATCGTCACGGTCATCTCCGATAACTATTTCGGTTACTGCAAAAAAGAGGTGAAGACGCAGATCAGCTACGCGACCAATCTCTTCGGCCTCACCGAGGAGGAACACGCCGGCGGCGCCCTCCTCTTCAACCGTTACGATTTGTCCGAGGACTTCGCCTCCGCCCGCGTCACCCACAAATACCCGCGCACCCTCGCCGAATCGCTCGCCCTGCTCGGCGACCAGGCGGAGATGCAGCCCGACGGCAGTGCGATCGATCGGAACTATCCCGACATCATCTACGTGCCGGCCGATGCACATTTCAAACTCACTGGGGCGACCGTCAGCTGGCCGCACGAGGGTGGAACCGTCACCCAGCCGTTGCGCATCAACTACACCTACGTGCTACCTTCGGGCTACAAGGTGCACTTGGAAAAGCCGCGCGGCAGTCGCACTTGGCGTCTGGTCGGCACCCATGCCGAATGCACCCTCTGCCACAAGCCGTGCACTGTCTCCGGGGGCGGTAAGTCGGAGATCTCCAAAAGCCTATCCGACGCCATTATCGTCGGTCCTGTTTTTGTCGCCGATTTCGAGGCCGACCTCGATGCCGTCGCCAAGGTGCTCAGCCACGATTACAGCCAACGGCATCGCGATCCCGCCAAACGCGGCACGGACGTTCGTCCGCTGCTTAGCACGGAGCGGTCCCTCGGCTCGGTGATTAAACTCCTCACGCCGTCCAAAGCCGAGCACTCCGATGAGCACAACGCGTGGCTCGGCACCATCCCGCCGCACATCAAGGAACTGGCTTTTGTGGTGAAGCGCTTCTACCGCCCGGAATGGGGCGATGATTGGCGTTCGCATTTCGGCGTCGATGTCATCAACGGCATACCCGCCAACCAACTTCGTTTCGACGGCCAACGCATCGAGGCCAGCTTCCTGCGTGTCGGTTTCGGCGCGGACGGTTCATGGCGCACCTTCGGCCTGCGCAAGGACTTTCATCCCGCGCTCAAGATCCAGATGGAGGACGACATAACCGCCTCCGTCGTTGTGCCCAAAAACAGGCTCACAGGTCTCGGCGCCTCCGCCGTCGAACCGTCCCTCAAGTTCGTGAAGAACTGCGAATACCGGCTCTTCCAGCGTCCCGACGATGCGATTCATCGCGGTTACGATCACCAGGCCGAGGCGGACTTTGCGCGGCCCGACACTTTTTTCTCCAACTACGCGCCACTCACCGCGAATCAGGCGCGCGAGTTGGTGGAGGACGCGATCGGCTACGATCAGTTCACCGCGCCGATGCAGGAACTCATCCGGGCCTCCCAGGACGGCTCGCCGGAGTATTTCGTCTGCTCGGCCCATCCGCGCATCGTTGATGGCAAGCCCTCGAAAAACCCGCGCTACCTGCAAGTGCGCACCAACCTGCGCAACCCGCGCGACTCCTACATCGCCTCGGTCGGGCTGCGCTTTATGCGCAAGGTCGCACTGCCGCATGCAGTGCTCACGCCCGTCAATGCGGTGCTCGCCGGTCGCCGCAACAACGCCGCCGATCTCAACGCCGGCATCCGTTCCCTCGCCGTTCACAATCCCCTGCACTACATGGAACTGCCGGAACTCTTCATGGAGTTCATCTGCAGCCTGACCGGCAAATCTCCTTCCACTACCGGTGCCGGTTCCGAGGGCGCCTTGACCAAGGCACCGTTCAACGCGTTGCCACCGATTTACGATCTCAACGCCGCTTTTGTCTCCTTTGTCGTCACCGGTTATGCCGGCATCCTATCCTCCGCCGGGTGCATCGGTCCAAAACAGCGCGTCGACCATGACATCAGTCTGCTCGTGCCGGAGGTCTGGTGCCGCATGGGCGTCGAGGAACGCGACCCCAAGGCGCTGATTGCCCAGGGCTTCATGGAAAAATGCGAAGACTTCGAACACGAGGGTAAGACCGTCCTCGCCAGCCGTCTCGGCTATCGCATCACCCGCCGCTTCATCGCGCACTACTGCGGGCGCGTCTTCAATCATCCGCACGTCATCTTCAGCGACGACATGCTCAAACCCGAGCAGCAGGACATTGCGGAATTTGCTGATGGCATCGCCAACATCGTCAGCACGCAGGCTCAAGTCGCGCAGCACTACTTCAACGATGGCAGCATCGAACAAGCCTGCCCTCCCCTTCGCGCCTTGCTGCACTTGATGCGCGACGGCACCTACGAAGGCAAGGACCTCGCCGACGCGGAAATTCGCGCCTTGTTCAACCGCGATACGATTCTAGCCAGCGCTTGGTATCAGGAACGTCTCGCCGCCAAGCAGGCCGTGGACATCGCCCAATGGCGCAAGCACGCAGCCTATCTGGAACAATTCCTGCATCGCGCCAATTACGCGGGTGAAGCCGCGCGGCTCGGCATTGCCGACCGGCTTGAGTCGGCGAAGCAGCAACTCGCCAAGGTCAAGTCCTCCGATTACCTCAAGGAATTGGTGGGCACGATCGGTGCGGAACCGGCGATCGCCCAAGGCAGTTGATCAATGTGGAAATCAGGAAGGCTGGAATGACTTCAGATGGTGATGATCGAAACGCCCAGACTACGCATACGCGAGTTCACCGAAGCTGATTTCCCGGCCCTCTTCGCGCTCGTTTCGAATCCCGAAGTGATGCGGTTCTCCGAGGGCTTGGAAGACGAGGCCACTGCACGGGCGCGCTTGAAGTCCTTCATCCAGTCCTACCGCACACGGGGCTATGGCAAGTGGGCGTTGGTAGAAAAGGCCACCGGACGGCTGATCGGTTACTGTGGTTTCGGCACTGAGGAAATCGACGGCGTGATGATGCCCGAGTTGGGTTATCGTTTGTTTCCGGCATATTGGGGCTGCGGTTTGGCGACCGAGGCCGCCATCGCCTGCTCCCAGTATGCGGAGGATCATCACTGCTTTCCGCGTTATCTCGGCTTCACCCATCCCGGCAACACCGGCTCCCAAAACGTGCTCCGCAAAGTCGGCCTGAAATTGATCGGCGAACGGCCCTACCATGGCTACACCGTCATCGTCTTCGAAAAGCACCTCAGCCCATGAACCCCAACCCAAGCGACCATTTGATATGAGCACGATTCGTTCCGGCAACCAACCCGTCCTATTCGTAGTGGATGTTCAAGTCGGCGTCATGGCGCAGGCGTGGGAGGCGCCCCGCGTGATTCAAAATATTTGCCAAGTCGTCACTCGGTCCCGGGAAGCCCACGTCCCCATTATCTGGGTGCAGCACGATGATGAGGATATGCCACGCGATACTCCCGAGTGGCAATTGGTCCCCGAACTGAAGCCGTTGCCGACCGAGGGCCGCATCTACAAAAACTTCAATTCTTCCTTCGAGCAGACTGATTTGGAAGCGCAACTGGCCTCATTGGGTGTGACCCATATCGTCCTCGCCGGGGCTGCCTCCAATTGGTGCATCCGGGCCACCGCGCATGGCGCTTTGGAACGCGGCTATGACCTGACGCTGGTCGAGGACGCGCATACAACCCAGACCTTGGACTTCGGCAACGGCACCAAGATTGAAGCGGCGACCATCGTGCTGGAACTCAACACCGCCATCACCTGGCTGGCCTATCCCGGCCGCAAGAACACCACCGGCAAAGCAGCTTCCGTAGACTTCCACCTAAGCGCTGGCAAAAGCGACTAAAGCGAACTCACTCTTTTCATATCGCCCCACTCCCACCGGGTCGTTCAACTGGGCGTCATGGCGAAGGTTTACTTCTACTATTCGGCGATGAATGCCGGCAAATCGACCGTGCTGCTGCAGTCGAGCTACAACTATCACGAACGAGGCATGCGCACATTGGTGTTTGCACCTGCGGTGGATAAACGGGCCGGGTTGGGCCGGGTGAAGTCGCGCATCGGACTGGAAGCTCCCGCAGAGGTGTTGTCCGAGACCGACAACCTGTTCAAACGCGTGAAATATCAGCACGAACTATCCAAGGTGGCGTGTGTGCTGATCGACGAAGCCCAATTCCTGACCCCCGAGCAGGTCACCCAAGCCACGGATCTCGCCGACACGTTGGACATCCCCGTGCTCTGCTACGGTCTGCGCACCGATTTTCAGGGCAAACTCTTTCCGGGCAGTGCGGCGTTGCTCGCCGTGGCGGACGACCTGATCGAGTTGAAGACCATCTGTCATTGCGGGCGCAAAGCCACGATGAACCTGCGCATCGACGCCGAGGGCAAGGGCCTGCGCGAAGGCGCCCAAGTTGAGATCGGCGGCAACGAGCGTTACGTGGCGATGTGCCGCCAGCATTTCAAGGCCGCCCTCGCGGACAACTAAACACCATGCTACGTTACTGGATATTTTTTATCATGAGCCTGACTGTCTCTGCTTCCGAACATCTGATCTACATCGGCACTTATACGCGCACCACTGGCAAAGGCATCTATGCCGTTCGTCTCAATGGCGAAACCGGAGAGCTCTCGACCCCCGAATTGGTCGCCACCACACCCAATCCTTCCTTCATCGCACTTTCGCCGGATAAGAAGCATCTCTATGCGGTAAGCGAACGCGACACGCTCGCGGTGCCCTTCTCGGTCGATCTTTCCACCGGCAAACTCATTCCCGATCTCGTGCAGGAAAGCGGCGGCAAGGCCCCCTGCTACCTGATGGTGGACGGCACGGGCCAAGCCTTGATCGTGGCGCATTATCATGAGGCGATCGTCGCCTCGTTGCCAATTCTTGCCGACGGTTCGCTCGGCACTCCCGTGAGCGTCATTCCCCATCACGGGAAAAGCGTGCACCCGACCCGGCAAGAGGCCGCGCACGTGCATTCGGCGAACATCTCACCCGACAGCCGCCACGTGATCGTGTGCGACCTCGGCCTCGACAAGGTCTTCACCTACAAACTCGATGCGGCCACTGCGACCCTCACTCCCGGTGAGGTGCCATTCGTCGCGACCGCTCCCGGCGCCGGGCCACGTCACTCCGCCTTCAGCCCGGATGGAAAGTTCGTCTTTGTGATCAACGAACTCAACAGCACGCTGACCTGCTATCGTTACGAAGCCAACAATGGCACGCTCACCGCGCTCGACACCCAATCCACCTTGCCGGCGGATTGGACCGGCGAGAGCACTTGCGCTGAAGTAAAAGTGCACCCCAACGGCCGTTTCGTCTACGGCTCCAATCGCGGTCACGACAGCATCGTGGTCTACGCGTTTGATCGTGCCACCGGCAAACTGGCACCGATCGACTACACGCCGAGCGGTGGCCGCAACCCGCGAAATTTCAATCTTTCGCCTGACGGCCAATGGCTCGTCGCCGCCAATCAAAACACCGATTCGTTAAACGTGTTTCGGGTCGATGCGACCACCGGCAAGCTGACCCCGACCGACCACAGTGCCAATGTGCCGCTGCCGGTCTGTGTGCAATTCGCGAACTGACCACGATCAGTTCGACTCGCCCGTAGTTTTGGTTACGCCACAGTCGGTGATGGCCTTGAGCAACTGCTGACGATTGAACGGTTTGGCCAACAACCATTGACCCCATACATCGAGGCAATTTGTAGATAGCTTTCACGCGGGGCATGACCACCGCCCGACATGGCCAGGATGCGCTGTTCCGGATTCATACGGCGGACAGAATTGATTAGTTCCACCCCGTCCATTTCGGGCATCAACATATCGGTGATCACCAAATCATAGCCATGTTGCTCAATATGTTTCACCGCTTCGTCGCCACCACCCACGCAGTCCACCACAAAGCCTGCCTTTTCCAATAGGAGCCGGGCGATCGAGAGGATATCCTCTTCATCATCAACAACCAAAATACGTGTGCTATCCGTGGACATGTGTTGGCACCACGTTTTCCATGCCCGGTGAAACCAGCAAGCTCAGGCACGGCTAAAATCGTGTAAATAATTCACAACCCGTTGGTCCATCTTGATTAGTTATGGGCCTCGATGCCGACGGCGGTAAGCCAAGGGTGCAAGGCCAGTCCGACGCAGAAACTGTCGGTTAAAATTGGCCAGATTGTTATATCCCGTCGCAAATGCGATCTCCGCCACGGATCGCTCGGGTTCATCAATCAATGCCCGGCAGATCCGACCCACCCGGACCTCGTTCACAAAGGCTTCAAAGGTGTGACCCAACTTGCGGCGAAAATAGCGGCTGAACGCCGCCGGGCTCAACCCTGCCCGGCGCGCGGCTTCGCGTTGCAATACCGTCTGGGTGATGGAGCTGTTCACATAATCCAGCACCCGGGCCAGCCGACTTTGATCCTCCACATTGAACACAGGCGCGTAACCGGCACTGGCCAACAGTTTCGTGCCTCTGGCGCGGGATAATCCATGCAAGGTTTCAAGCAGAAGCAGCATGCGTGGCAACGGGTCCAATTTGATCATACGGCGAAGGGCCGCAGCAACTCCTTGCGCCGTACGACCAGTGATATGCAAACCGCGTCGGGCTCTTTGCAGCAAACGGTGAACTCCGGCCAGCTCCGGAGTTTCCAACCACTGAGCTCCGAGCATCTCCTCGCGAAATTGCACGACGATCGAGCGCGCCTCGCCGTGCCACTCGTCCGGGTTGTGCCAATAGTGGGGTAACCCCGAACCGATCAGCACCAAGTCGCCTGGTTCAAAGCGCTCAATACTGTCGCCCACAAACCGCAGCCCGTGGCTCGATTCGATCAGGGTCAGCTCACACTCCGGATGAAAGTGCAGCGGGGAGAAGAACCGCTCCGTGCTAAATTCCCGGCAGGCAAACGACTCTCCCGGCCGTAACGATACTTTTTCTAGCTGTGCGAGCATGGTTTAAAGCCATATTGGTTAATTAAGTATCAGTATTGGTCAATGACCGCGTAGCCACCCGCGGCTAAATCCGTTAAATTCTGCCCACTCATCATGGCTACCTCCACCAAACCTGACATCGACTCTCCCTTCACGCTCACGGCGGATCAAATCGCGAAATTTCGCCAGGACGGCTATATCAAGATCAAGGACGTCCTCACTCCGGATGTCATCGACTATTACGGTCCGCTCATCACATCTGAAGTGCATCGTCTCAACAAAATGCACCTGCCAATCGAGCAGCGTGACACCTACAACAAGGCCTTTCTCCAAGTCGGTAATATCTGGTGTGAGAACGAGACCATCAAGGAATTTTGCTGGGGCAAACGCCTCGCCCGCATGGCCAAGGAGCTGCTCGGCGTTACAGGGGTTCGCATGTATCACGATCAGGCCCTCTACAAAGAGGCCGGTGGCGGCGTCACCCCTTGGCATGCCGATCAATATTACTGGCCGCTAAGCAATGCCAACACCGTCACCGCATGGATTCCACTCCAAGCCACCCCGATGGAACTCGGTCCGTTGGCGTTTGCCAAGGGCAGCCACAAGTTTGAAGCCGGCCGCGAGCTCGGCATCAGTGATGAGAGTGAAGAACGGATCGGCCGTTCGATGAAGGAGCAGAATTATCCCTTGGATGATACGCCGTTCGATCTGGGCGAAGTCAGCTTTCACTACGGTTGGACCTTCCACCGTGCCGGGCGCAACACCTCCGACAAACCCCGCGCCGTGATGACCATTATCTACATGGATGAGGACATCCGTTTGGTTGAGCCGCACACCAAGGCCCGCCATCAGGATCGCGACAAGTTTGCCCCGAATATTGAAGTCGGCGGCATCCTCAACGGTGAGCTGACCCCGATCATCCCACACGAGTAAGTCGGGTCCCCACTCATGGGGACTCCCATGCCCTGCTATCAGACGGTGATTTTGGACTACCACCAGGCGCGCAAACAGCCGTAGTTCACTATTTGACCCGGTGCGGCTACCTGATACGTTGCCCGGTTCAAACTGTTAATGGCTGACTTTCTCGACAATACACCTTCCTCCGAATCCAAGCGTTGTGAACGCGCCCTCCTCGTGGGCATCCACACGCAGACCATGCAACCGGGCGAAGCCCAGGAACTACTGGGTGAACTCAAGGAGCTCGTTGAGAACCTGCACATTGGCGTCATCCACACGGAACTGATCAATCTGCGCGAACCGACCCCGGCCACGCTGCTGGGTCGCGGCAAGACCGATCAGATCATCACGCTGGCCAAGCACATGGAAGCCGATTTGATCGTGATGGACGAGTCTTTGACCCCCGCGCAGCAGCGCAACTGGGAAAAGCTTTCCGGCATCGCCGTGATCGACCGCGAGGAGGTCATTCTGGATATCTTTGCCGACCGCGCCCAAACCCGGGAAGCCGTCCTGCAAATCGCGCTGGCCCGGATGCAATATTCGCTCCCCCGCCTCACCCGCGCCTGGACCCACCTTTCCCGCCAGCGCGGCAAAGGTAAGCTCGGCGGTGAAGGTGAAACCCAGTTGGAACAGGACCGCCGGTTGGTGAACGACCGGATAACCCGGCTGAAGGCCGAACTGGCGGTGGTGCAAAAGCAACGTGGGGTGCAACGTCGCAAACGACTGCGGGTGCCCGTGCCCACCGCATCGATCGTCGGCTACACCAACGCCGGCAAGTCCTCACTCATCAACGCGCTGACCGGTTCACACGTCATGGCCGAGGACAAATTGTTCGCCACCCTCGACCCGACCACCCGCCAGCTTATCCTGCGCGGGAATCAGAAACTGCTCGTCACCGATACCGTCGGTTTCATCCGTCGACTGCCTCACCGTCTTGTGGAATCCTTCAAGGCCACTTTGGAAGAAACCATTGTCGCCGACTTCCTGATTCACGTCATCGATGTGACGAATCCGAATTTTGACCAACATTACGCCACCACGCTCAGCGTGCTGGCTGAACTCGGGGCGGCCGATAAAAAGATCATCACGGTCTTCAATAAAATCGACGCGGCCACGCCGGCCGATCTGCAGCGGGCCCGTCAGCTCGTGCCCGATGCAGTCTTTCTCAGTGCTCACACCGGAGAAGGAATCGACACCCTCGCGGACGGCTGCATCGAGCAGATTGCCGATGCCTTTGGGGCGACCGAATTGCTCATCCCGCACGACCGCTACGATGTTGTCGCGCGCCTGCACACTCTCGGCCACATTCAGGAACAGGAACACCGCGAGGACGGCCTGTTCATTCGGGGACGTTTTCCACTGGCCCAGACCGGATTCTTCGCGCCCTTCATGCTGAAGGCACCGGCCTGACGCAGATCAGTCCGCGTCGTAGATTTGCACCCGCGTCCACTTCGGCTTGCCTTGCTCGACAAAGGCCACGTGCAACGGATGCACCTGATAGGCGTCATGTGCCTTAATGTCGTCAAACAGACAGGTGATCGAATAATCGAAGGTCTTGTCCACGACGGGTCGAGCCGCCACGCCTTCGGCGGGTGTGCCGAGATAGAATTTCCCCACACTCGGCACTTCGCGGAGTGCCTCCAATGCGGATACGAACTCAGCGCGTTGCGCCTCGGTCAATTCGGGTTTCAGCCAGAAAACAACAGTATGAACGAGCATGGGGCTAGGTTTGAGCCGCGACGCATTGAGGCAAGCCCAAGCGCCGTCATACGCTAATCATCATCCTGCAGATCGGCCGCGGCCGGGCGCATATCCATGTCACCATTGGCGACATTGCCGACGGAACTAAAAATAAAGCGATGATTACGGCGGCGCGTTTCCGCGTCATCGAGCGCGGCGCAAGGCGTGCCAAACAGCGGCTGCGCAAACGGCAGATGCGTATCGCCCCGGGCGAGGATGTGCGACCCGTTGCTCATGCGCGTGACCCGATCAAAGCTGTGCGGACCGGCCTGCGGACCCTCGGTGATTTCGCCCCATTGGGTGAAAGAACGGGCATTGCAATAATGCGAGACGAACGAGCGGCGGAACCGGTCGGTGCTGATGTTCTGTTTGCTCCGATGCAAAATGTGTCCGCCGAAGAAAACCACATCGCCCGGCTTGGCCGGCACCAGCACCTGCGGATACTTCTCCGCGATCGAATTCAGCTGATTGATCGCATCATCGGTCACGCTCACTCCATCCACCGCCGGCACTCCGGGCAGGTGCCGATCGCCATACCACATTTTGTCCGTCAACGGCGGGTAGACCGGCTCCACATTGCTGCCCGCCGCCATCCACATCGCGCCGTTGAATTCATCCACCTCGTCGATGGCGATCCAAGCCCCGCAGAGGGTATCCGGGTGCGTCGGGATGTAATAGGTGTCCTGATGCCAACCCTGTCCACCCGATCCGGGTGGCTTGAAAAACAACATAGTCTGCAAGGCCAGCACATCTGGACCGATCAATGATTCCAAAATATCCAGCACCCGGGGATGCAGCATGTAGCGTTCATGCAGGGCCAGTTTGCGATGCAGCATGTGGATCCGCGGCACCGCGTGGGCGCGTTCCAAGGGCGTCATTTTCGGGTCCATTTCCGGTAGACGGAATTCCACGGGCGCATCGGGCTGTTGCTCCGGCAGACGACCGGCCATCAGGTCCTCGGTATGGGTCTTTAGCTCGGCGATATCCTCCGGTGGCACCAGTTGGGGAATGACCACAAACCCATCGCGCCGAAACCAGCGAAACTCTTCCACGGTCAATTTGCGGCTATCTGATTGTTTGGATGGGGAGCTGACGGGTTGGGTCGCTGATAGGGGCATCGCGAAAACCCTTAAGGGCCAAGAATCACCACGATGCAAGCATGACAGCGACTTACGGGAGCAATGCCCCGGGTGCCCACTACATTGTGCGGTCCCTAACCAGATAGTCAGTTTCCGGCCTTGACCCACCGGGCAAGCCTTGCAGCTTGTTCAACCCTTACAGGACTCACTGCCCGATGGTGTAATGGTAGCACAGGTGACTTTGACTCACCCAGTCATGGTTCGAACCCATGTCGGGCAGCCATCCAGGATGGCGAGGATGCAGGTGTAAACCCGCCTGGAATTAACCGACTCTAGTCGCAGACCGCCTCCAGGTAGGGTTAAGATACAACCCATAACAAGCTCCCAGACTAACACTCGGGGTGGCTCGAAAACTTGAGGCCGGTCATTTGCGCAGGCAAGTCATTAGCCGGCCAATGAATTGGACTGCGGCCAGATCTGTGACTTAGTCCACTCTACCGCGGGCATCGACCCGCCAGCGATCCACGATCGTGGCGCCTTCCACCACGGTAACCTGATTGGTCAGGTTGATCACGGTGCAGACGTGCGCCGGCATCAATTGCAAGCGATCGCCCACTTTGAGTGTGTCCACATCAGACCCGCGCAGGTAGCCGTGCTCCTCGTTGAGTCGCACCGCCTGAATATCGCGACCGTCCACGGCGATGGCGTGCACGCCCAACGCAGTCTTGTCGGAGGAAAATACTTTTGAGCCTGCATCAATCAGGGCCAAACCCGGTTCGGGTCGGTCCACCACCGTGACCAAAACATGGATCGCCACATCGATCGGTGCCATCACTTGGGACGTCACTGCGAGCGCCATGTCGCCGAACATGTAGGCGCCGGGCCGCACCACCTGCACCTTGCCGGTGGCAGCCATCAAAGGCGCCGTGACACTGCAACCGGGCCACAACGGCAAACTCGTATCAATTGCATCGCGCACTTCAATCATCCGCTGCAATACCGCCGCGGTGCGCTCCGACTGTTCTTCGGGTTTGGCGCCGTAAAGCTGTCCTTCGTGCGTGTAGATCCCGGCCAATTCCAATTGCGGGCAGCGCGCGCAAATCGCCGCGACTCCCTTTGCGGATTCAATATCCCGCACGCCTTCACGATGCAGTCCGGTGTCGAGCGCCAACATCACTTTCAGCACCCGACCGGTGGCCATCGCCACGCGTTCCAAGGCCTCGGCCTGAGCCACGCTCGTCGCGGCCACGCGCAATTCATCCAATTGATCGGCAAGCTTCGTCAGACGCGGCGCCACGCGCACATCCACCAGGGAATGCGCGATAAAAATCCGTCTTACGCCCGAGGGCAGCATGGCCTCGGCCTCGCCGACTTTCGCACAGGTCAAACCCTGCGCACCCGCCGCCAGTTGGAGCTTCGCCATCTCCACCATCTTGTGGGTCTTCATGTGAGGCCAGAGCCCCACCCCGTTCGCATTGCAGTGATCCTGCATCGAACGAATGTTGGCTATCGTCTTGGCCCGATCCAAGAGCACCACGGGCGTGGTTAGGTCGGAAATGGTTTTGGTCAATTCGGCCATGACCTGTTACATCCGGCCGATTTGACCGACGGTCAAGCCACCGTCCACCACCACCACGTGGCCGACCACATAAGCGGAGGCCGGTGAGAGCAGGAATACCGCGGTGCCGGCGCAATCTTCACCTTCGCCAAGTCGCTCGAGCAGGATCTTTTTCTCGTAATGCTTGCTCCTGGCCGAGTGCCCCAGCGCTGCGGTCAGCGGCGTGCGGATCAAGCCGGGGGCAAGCCCGTTCACCCGGATACCATGCGGCGCCAGTGCGATCGCGAGACTGCGCGTCATCATTACCAGCGCGCCCTTGGAACTGTCATAAGCGGTGGAGTCTTCCTCCGCTTGAAAACCATTGGTGGAGGAAACCAAGACCATCGCACCGGGACGTTTCCGCGCCACCAGTTCCTTGGCAAAGGCCTGGCAGAGGAAATAGGTCGCGCGGACATTAAGGTCCATCGTGCGATCCCAGGTCTCGGGATCCATTTCGAGAAACGGCTTGTCGAAAAAACTGCCCGCGTTGGCCACAAGCAGATCCAGGTTAGGCCGTGCGGCAAAGGCATCGGCCACCAGTTTGGTGGAGCCGGCCGGTTCCAGCAGGTTGCCCTGCAAAAAGAGGCTGCCCTCCGGCATGGTGTCCGGTTTGGCGGTATTGCCGTGGAACACCACATCGGCCCCGGCCTCGTGCAAGCCGAGGGCAATGGCATGCCCGATCCCCTTGGAGGAACCGGTGACGAGCGCGGTGTTATTAGCGAGTGAGAATGCTTTCATCTTTGAGTTGGAGCAGGTTCAGCAGGTTGTCGTGGGCGACCGCCTGTTTCAGATTTTCCGGCAGCGCGTGCACGCAGTCCAATTCCTCGGCATAGGTGCTGCGCAACGAATACTCGGAGTCGACGTAACTTTGGAACGGCGTATCGGAACCCCAGATCAATTTAGTCGGATACGCCTCCGCCATCGCGCGGAGCACGGCGGTGGGGTCATTGTAGTCGGCGGGAAAGCGCCGGTCCGCGGTGGCGACATTGGGCATGCCCTTGATCACGCATTCGCAATGGATGCGGTGCGCGGAACAATCGAACCACGTGTTGGGCAGTTCCGCCACGCGGTCGAGACACGGATGGTCAAACCGGCAGGAATGCGCCAGGCAGAAGCGCACGTTCGGCGTGGCCTCCGCCACCTGGAGAATACTCGTGGCCTGCGACCACTGGTCGTTGCCCACGCTCGAGTGGATCAGGAACGGCAGGTTGAACTCCTCGGCAAATTCCAGGAACCCGCGGCCCTCCCGCAGCAAGGCGGTCACGTCCGACTTGATGATCGTCGCCTGGATCTTGAGGCCGTAAAAGGGAAACTGCTGCTTCAATTCACGCAGCCGCTTCAATTGCGCGGCCGGTTCACGCAGCGGATCGAGGATCGCAAAGGGCAGCACATGCTTCCCGAGATCGGGATAGAGTTCATAAATTTCCCGGAACATGCGCTCGTTCTCCCGCGCATACGGCACCGTTTCGTAACCGGGGGTCACGAGTTCGCCGTGGAGCATCCGACCCACGTCGAACGAAAGATTGCTGACCATGGGAAAGACGACCCAACGGTCGACGCCGCAGTGCCGTCCTTCGGTCACCAATGCGGGCAGGTCCTGGGCGTAGGGGGAGTAGCCATTGAGGTAGAAAAGCAGGTCCAC
Source organism: Cephaloticoccus sp. (assembly GCA_030833445.1). Lineage (GTDB taxonomy): Bacteria > Verrucomicrobiota > Verrucomicrobiia > Opitutales > Opitutaceae > Cephaloticoccus. The sequence goes on from JAURHD010000002.1 coordinate 250,048, forward strand.
TCCGAGGTGATTATGGCAATCGATGATCATCGGCGTTATTTTGTTTGACGGAACTTAAGTTCCACATTGTGAAATTACATGTAAAGCCTTTTTCATGAGTATCGCCGTTCTCGACAAAGCATTCACGATCCTGGAGGTGCTCGCCCGCACCGGCCGGACGTTGAGTCTGGCGGAACTGGCGGAAGAGAGCCGGCTGCCCAAACCCACCGTGCACCGCATCCTCAAGAGCCTGCGCGACCTCGGCTACATCACGGCCACCGGCGCGCGTGGCAGTTACAAGCTGTCCGAGCGTTTGAATTCCTTGCGCGAACATGGTCGCGATGCCGCCCTGCGCAACCGCGCCCAGCCCTTGATCGACGAACTGCATGCGACCTTCGACGAAACGGTCAATCTCGGCGTACTCGAGGGCATTTACATCCGCTACGCCCATGTCACCGAAACCGCCCAAGCCCTGCGCTGGATCGTGAAGCCCGGCGCGCGCGACTTGTTCCATACCACGGCCCTTGGCCGCGCGATCGTGGCCAATCTCCCTGCCGAACAGCAGGCACGCCTCATCACCAAGGTCTGCTCCCACCTGCCCTCCCGCGCCCGCAAGACGGCCCGGACCCGGTTCGAAACAGAACTGGCCGCCGCTCGCACCCGCGGCTGTGCCCTTGAGGACGAGGAGACCGTCGCCGGGGTGGCCTGCGTCGCGATATCGCTCGGCACCCTTGAGGAGCCTCTTGCCGGCATCAGTGTTTCCGTCCCCATCAATCGTTTTCCCGCCGAGAAACGCCGCGCGCTCATCGCCGCCATGCAGCGCCTCGGTCAGGGCGATGCCCATCTCGCCCAGCAAGCCCAGGCCTAACCTCCAACCCCTTCCATCCTTTATGTCTGCTACCTTCAATCGATCCAAAGAACTTTTCAACCGCGCCCAAAAGAGCATCGCCGGCGGCATCAACAGCGGTATCCGCAAGCTGGAGCAACCGGTGCCGGTTTATTTCGCCAAGGGCTCGGGACCGCGCATCTGGGATGTCGATGGCAACGAGAGTATCGACTATCAACTCGGTCAGGGCGCCCTGCTTTACGGCCACGCGCCCGCCGGACTGGCCGATGCGATCAGCGCCCAAGCCAAGCTCGGCATCCACTGGGCCGCGCAATGTGAACTGGAAATCGAAGTCGCAGAACGCATCCAATCCATGGTGCCCTCGGTGGAGCTGGTTCGTTTCAACAACTGTGCCACCGAGGCCGTCATGGCCGCCTTCCGCCTGGCCCGGGCCACCACCGGTCGCAGCAAGATTCTGCGCTTTGAAGGCCACTACCACGGCTGGGGTGACGAGGGCCTCGTCGGCTTTGCCAACCCGCCCTCCACGTGGACCGATGACGATGAACTGCCCCGCACCCACCCGAGCAAGGGCATCATCCCGGAAGTCACGGACCATTTCATCCTTTCCAAGTGGAACGATGCCGGCCACCTCGAGCGCATGGTCAACGCGCACAAGGGCGAAATCGCCGCGATCATCTTCGAGCCCGCCCTCTGCAACACCTGCTGCATCGAGCCGGTTGCGGGTTTCCTGCAGAAGATTCGCGAGCTCTGTGATCGCGACGGCATCCTGATGATCTCCGACGAGACCATCACCGGTTTTCGTTTCGGCGCGTCCTGTGCGCAGGGCTACTACGGCTACAAGCCGGACCTCAGCATCTTCGGCAAGGCCATCGGCGGCGGCACGCCTTTCGCGGCACTCGGCGGCACCAAGGCCGCCATGGCAAAGATCATCTCCGGCGAATCCATTCACGCCGGCACGCTCAATGCCAATCCGCTCTGCCTCGCGGCCAGCAAGTGGTGCCTGGATGAAATCATCCAGCGCGGCGACAAGCATCCCGCCGGCACCATTGCCCTGGGCAAACGCCTGATGGCGGGGCTGGCGAAAATCGCCGCCAAGCACAACATCCCCATGCGTCCGCAGGGTCCGGGGCTCGCCTTCCATACCGTCGTTCTCAAACCCGGCGCCGCCGAGGGCCTCGTGCTCAATTACCGCGACTATGTCACCCGTCACGATGCTCCGCGTTGGGCGCATATCCGCCTGATGCTGCTGGAGGAAGGCGTCCGCGCAATCGAGCGCGGCCTCTGGTCCATCAGCACGACGCACACGGACAAGGACATCGACGACACGCTCTCCCGGGCGGAAATCGCCTTCGCGCGCCATGCCGCCGAGTGGAAACCGGCCGCCTGATTATTTGTGCCGATGAAGCCCCGCATTCTCTTTGCCGGCCTGTTTCACGAAACCCACACCTTCGTGGATGGCACCACGGGGTGGAATAATTTCCTCGTCAGTCGCGGGGATGAGATTCTCGCCAAAAAGGGTGACGCCTCCCCTACCGACGGTTTCCTGACCACGGCGGACGAACTGGATTGGGAGGTCATCCCCACGATTGATGCCCGGGCACAACCAAGCGGCACGGTGAAAGACGAGGTATTTGATCGCTTCTGGCGCGAATTCGTCGAATTGGCCTCCCCCGCCCTTTCCGCCGGCATCGATGCGATCTACCTCGTGCTGCACGGCGCGATGGTCACCGAGTCGCTGACCGATCCCGAGGGGGTGTTGCTGGAACGCATTCGCGCCCTCCCCGGCGCCGCCAAGGTGCCGATTTTCGCGGTCTATGACCTGCACGCGACCATCACCGCCAGGATGTGTCGGCACGCCAATTGCCTGGTGGCCTACCGTTGCAACCCGCACAGCGATTCACGCGACAGCGCGGTGCGCACGGCCCAACTGCTCGGCCGCGCCCTGCAGGAGAAAACCATTCCCAAGATGGCCTGGTGCCGCGTGCCGCTCCTGTGGGCCCCGCCGGGCACCGGCACCGCGACCGATCCTATGGTCACGCTGCGCAAGTTCGCCGATGAGCTTGAGGCCACCGATTCCAACATCTGGGTCTGCAACATCACACCGGGATTCGCCTTTGCCGACACGCCCGACACCGGCCTCTCGCTTTGTGTCGCCCATACCGGAGCCACGGCCGTCGCGCAAGCCCACTTGGAACGCGGTGCGCGCCTCGCCTGGTCCATCCGCGAGAGCGGCAACATCAGCTATCCATCGGTGGAGGAAGTCCTGCGGCAAATCAGTCCCGGGGCCGAAGGTCCGATCCTTTTGGTGGAACCCGCCGACAACATCGGCGGCGGCGCCCCCGGTGATGGCACCGGCATATTGCGCGCCTTACTGCAGCACAATGCCGCCCGTGCTCTGTTTACGATAGCGGATCCCACCGCAGTCACCGCCTTGGCCGATCTGAAGGTCGGGGCAACCAAGACCATTGCCATCGGCGGCAAGGGTTCACGGCTGGATCCCGGTCCGGTCGAGATCGAAGCCACCTTGGTTTCGCGCAGCAACGGTCACTTCGAGTTGGAGGACAAGAACAGCCACCTCGCCTCGATGAGCGGCATGTATTTTGAAATGGGACCCAGTGCGGTGGTGAGCACCGGTGGCATCACCATTCTGCTGACGACCTGCAAGACCCCGCCCTTTGACCTCGGCCAATATCGGAGCCAGGGGATCGAGCCCACGGATTTCCAGCTCATCGGCGTCAAGGCCGCGGTCGCCCACCGCAAGGGTTATGACCCGATCACCAAGGCTTCCTATTTTGTCGATACCCCGGGCCCGTGCAGCAGCAACCTCAGCACCTTCCCGTATCAACACCTCAATCGTCCCGTCTATCCGTTGGACGACATCGCCGAACCCCAGTTTATCCATTCATGAAGAACCCAATCGTATCCTACCCACGCGACGAAAATACACCCGTCTCGCACCTGCCATTCAGCCCCGCCGTGCGCGTGGGCGACCTGATTTTTGTTTCCGGCCAGGCCTCGGTCGACAAGACCGGCAAGATCATCTCCGGCACCTTCGAGGAGGAGTTCCGCCGTTCGATTGAAAATCTTCGCGATGTGCTGGAAGGCGCCGGCAGCGACTTGGAGCACGTGATCCAAACGCGGAACTACATCCGCGATTCCGCCAACTCCCCGCTCTACAACCAGCTCTACGCCGAATATTTCAAAGCACCGCTGCCGGCCCGCACCACCATCTCCGGCTGCCTGCCGCCGACGCTGCACTACGAGGTTGAGTGCATCGCGGTGCCGAAGGGCAGCTGAAGTTTCCCGCCTGCCCTGAGCCCGCCGCGATGATCACCACCACCACCCAATCATCCCTTCATCGCTGGCTCCGCCGGCTCCTGCTCGCGACTCTCACGGCGCCGCTTAGCAGTCTGGCCGCCGGGAATGTCGACACCCCCGCCCAAGGCTTCACCGGCTTGGATTGGAGCGTGGTCATTTTCTACGCCTTGGCCCTGATCGGCATCGGGGTCTTTTATTCGCGCCGGCAGACCACCACGGAGGAATACTTCGTCGGTGGCCGCAGTGTCGCCCCCTTCCTCGCGGGCATTTCACTTTATGCGACGATGTTCAGCACGCTGAGCTATATCGGCGTGCCCGGTGAAATCGTCCAGAACGGCCCCGTGTTCGTCGCTGCGGGCGTGGCGGCAAGTCCGCTGATCTATTTGATCGTCGGCTATCTGGCCATCCCGCTCCTGATGAAACTGCCGGTGACCAGCGCCTATGAATTGCTCGAGAAGCAACTCGGGTTTTCCGTGCGCCTGCTCGGTTCCGCCATCTTTGTGATTTCACGCCTGGTTTGGATGGCGATCATGCTCTACGTCACCGCCAAGGTGTTGGTGACGGTCATGGGCTGGCCGCCGAGCTGGACCACGCCGCTCTGTATCATCTCCGGTCTGCTCACCGCCGTTTACACGGTGACGGGTGGCCTGCGGGCGGTGGTGATCAGCGATGTCGTGCAGTTTTTCGTTCTGCTCACCGGGGCTATCTTCACCTTGGTATTCATTACTTACACCATGGGCGGACCGAGCGCCTGGTGGCCGACCGCCTGGGTGGATCACTGGGCACCCCAGCCGTTTTTCAGTATGGATCCTCATGTGCGGATCACAGTCGTGGGCACGTTCGTCGGCGCGATCATCTGGTGGGTTTGCACCGCGGCATCGGACCAAATGGCCATCCAGCGCTACCTGAGCACCCGTGACGTTCAGGCCGCCCGGCGCGCCTTCCTGCACAATTGCGCTGGCAGTGTAGTCGTGACCGGCATCCTCGGCTTGGTCGGGCTGGCCGTGCTCGGATTCTACAAGGCAAATCCCGACCTGCTCCCCGCCTCGATGGCCTTCACGAAAAAAGGCGACGTCTTCTTTCCGCATTTCGTCAGCCACTTCCTGCCGTCCGGCGTTCCCGGACTCGTGCTGGCCGGTCTGCTCGCCGCGGCCATGTCGAGCCTCAGCTCAGGAATCAACTCCACCATCACGGTAATCGCCAAGGATTTCATCGATCCGTTTCGCAAGGGGACTCAGCCCACCGAAGCGAGTCAGATCAAAATCGCCCGCTATCTGGCCGCCGGTATCAGTCTCGCCGCCATTCTCGGTTCTCAAATCGCCGGGGCAATCCCGGGCAATTTGATCGAGGTCACCGGCAAGACCCTGCACCTGATGCTCTGTCCCTTGTTCGGTTTGTTCTTCATGGCATTGTTCGTAAAGTTTGCCACGTCTTACGGAGCCATTGTCGGTGCAGTTTACAGTTTCATGACGGGACTCGTCGTCGGCCATTGGGACCTGATCATCGGCGGCGATCCCGTCAGTTTTCAATGGATCACGCCCACTTCACTCGCGGCGGCATTGATCTTCGGCCCGTTGTTCAGCCTCGTTCCGACCAAGGGCATTTCTCGGCTTCGTCTCGGCGGCTACTATGTGGCCGCGGCGCTGCCTTGGGTTGGCCTGATTGCCTGGTTACGCTGATACCCCAAATGAATCCAACTCGCGCCCCTGCTTTCGTTGATTCCGCCCATTCCCGGCTGCGCATCGAGCGCCAATGGCCCCAACTCCCGGACCATATCAAGTTGTTTTGCGTCAGTGCGGTCGCCCTCGATTCGCGCGGCTATCTCTACGTCGCGCATCGCGGCGACAACCCGTTGTTGCGTTTCAATCCCGACGGCAGCTTCGATCGCGAAATCGGCGCCACCCTTCAGCGCAAGACCATCGGCTACAATTTGATGGGGGCGGAACCGGTCCCGATGGATCTGCGCAACTGGCTGCACGGCCTGCATGTCGATCCTTGGGACAATGTCTGGGTCACCGAGGTGGGCCGGCATCTGATCTGGCGGTTCGATCCAAACGGCAACCTCACCCTCACCCTGGGCGTGGACGGCGTCTCGGGCTGCGACGCCCAGCACTTTTATCAACCCACCCATGTTTACGTGATGCCGTCCGGCGAATTCTTCGTCGCCGACGGCTACGGCAATTCCCGCGTGGTCAAATACTCCGCCGACGCCAAATACCTGCTGCAGTGGGGCCGGCGCGGCACGGCCGTGGGCGAGTTTCATACCCCGCACGTCATCACTGCCGACCCCGACGGCCGGCTCTACATTTCGGATCGCGAAAACGATCGCGTGCAAGTCTTCGACCAAAGCGGCCAGGCCCTCGCCGAATGGCCCGGCCTGCACTCCGTCGACGGGCTGCACTACGCTCCGGACGGATTCATTTACGCGGGCGCGGGTCTCGACAATGCCATCCTGAAACTCGATCCCTCGGGCCGGTTGCTCGAAACGTGGGCCGAACCGGGTTTGTTGAATTATCCCCACGGCATCACGGTCGATGCTCAAGGCACGATCTATATTGCGGAGACCAGTGGCGATCGGCTCCTGCGTCTGACTCGTGAAAACCAAGCCTGACATGCAGCTTTCGGTCACGGTCGATATTCCCGACGACTTCACCAAGGGGCCGATCGACGCGGCGCGTCTCGCCGAAATGATGGCCACGATCCAAGACATTGGCGCCACCCGCGTGCACTGGCTTTACTACGGCGAAACCGATCCGGCCGATCCGCGTTGCGGCAACATCTGGGACTGCTACTGGGCGCACCACGGCAAACAAACCATCGCCAAACTGGGTGAGCCGCTGAAGGCCGCCGTCCAAGCCGCCAAAGCCCGCGACTTGGAAATCTACGGGGTGCTCAAGCCCTACAACGGCGGCCTCGCCGGCAGTTTCCCCGCTGGTTCACCTGAGGCCGGCACGGCTTCGCAGCACTCCCGCATCGGCGGCACGATCGTGCAATTGATCCCTTTCCTAGAGGCCCATCCCGAAATGCGGGTGCAGCGCAAGCCGTTCGCCGTTAGCGCGGGGCCCATTCGCGAGATCCGGCTCACCAAGGCCGATACATCTGAGACGCGGCTGCGGCCCGAACACCTGCGCATCTGGGTGAGCGAAAACAATTATCAATACCGCCCGCTTGATCTCGTGCCCACCGGCACGATCACGGTCGAACCGGCCAAGCGCGAGGTGCGCGACTACCATGGCAACTTGATCACGGCGCAGGGCGATCCGGTGCGCGTGATCACGCTGACCGACTTGGCCATCACCGCTCCCTATGTGGTGCTGATCAGCACGTTTACCACGGGCACGGGAGATTTCCGCAACACCCCGCAGGGCATGGTCGAGGTTTTCGACGATCAAGGGGAACCCCTCGACTGCGTCCTCGCCACGCACGCCTCGCTCTGGATCAAGCCGCGCGACTTCCGCACCTACGGCCTCGAGTTCGACCAAGGTTACGGCCACTTGCCCATCGCGTTGGATGAGCCCTGGCAGGCGGCAAGCGGAGACCGCTGGACGCATTTCAAAGGCGAGGACGAGTTCGCCGACGAAGCCATCTTCGGTCACGGACAGGCCGGCGGGTTTATTGCCATTGCGCGCGGAAAAAACGCTCATCACGCCGCCACGCCCTGCGAGGCCTACCCGGAGGTGCGCGAGCTATGGCTCGGCTGGGTAACGGCCATGCTGGATGCCGGAGTCGACGGAATCGATCTGCGCATTTCCGCCCACGGCAGCCTGAGTGATGAACCCGAGGCCTATGGCTGGAACCCGCCCGTGCTGGCCGAGTATGCCAAACGCCATGGTCCGGGTCCGGTCGATCAAGCCAAACTCGCGGTCGTGCGCGGTGATTTCTACACCGAGTTCGTGCGGGCCACCTCCGCGTTGGTGCGGGCCCGCGGCAAAAAGCTGCAGGTGCATCTGCATGCCGAGGCGTTTCGACACAATTTAGTCTTCGGCCAGCAGCACGGCATGCCGGCCAACGTCGAATTCCAATGGCGGCGCTGGCTGGAAGAAGGCTTGGTCGACGAGGTGCAACTGCGCACGAGTTGGTTCGAAGCCGCCGAGGATCCGCTCGGCGCCAAGGAAACCTCCCGCAGCAAACTCACCCACGCCCTTGCCGATCCCGTGGCCACCGAGATGCTCCAACTCGCCCACGAAAAGCAGCTGCCGGTGACCCTCAACCGCTACATCGGTCGCGCGGCAGGGCTGCCCGAATACCTCGACGACATCCGCACCGCCCTGCAGGACGGCCGCATCGCCCGCTTCGACGTCTATGAATTCTTCGACCTCGCACAGGCATCGCTCGACCAACCCGGCCTCACCCCCAAAGGCGATCGTATCGCCGCGCTGAAAGCCCGCTGGCAGACAATTGCTGCCAGCTTATGACCGGAAAGTTTACTGTATGGCGAGGATCGTGCCAGCGATATAGGGGACGCGGCCCGGCTGGTTGAAGTAATACGTCACCAGCACATGCGTGTCATCCAGCATCACCGACCATGGATAACCGAGGTCGAACCCACCGCCGTCATCGTGCAGCACAATCTCCGGTGCGGTCGCGTAGTCAGTGCACTCGGCGTTGAGAATCCGCGCGCGGATGCCCATCGGTTCGTGCCGATAGCCATAGGTCAGCAGGACGCGATTGTCCGGCAGCCGCAACGCATGCAACGGGTGACCCTGAAACCCCATGCCTTCCCACGGCTGAAAACTTTTTCCGCCATCGGTGGAACGGGCAATGCAGGCCTGATCCTCGTAACCGCCGGTGCGCAGAAAAGCCACCAAGTCACCTTGCGGGGTCTCGTAGATTGAAGTCTCGTTAAACGTGACCTTGGGATCGGTCCCCACCGGACAGGAATACCGCCACGTGAGACCCTTATCCTCCGAGATGAGCAAATACGTGCCCGTGCGCTGGGGGTCGACCTGCTCGGTCGCCGCCACCACCCAAAACAGCCGGCCGTCCCGCCCCTCGATCAGTGCGCCGCGATTGTAAGCCGGCACAGGTTCGCGCGTCGGCCCGTTGAGGATTTCCGGCGGGATGTGCGGCGGATAGAGAGGACCATCCCAAGTCTGCCCGCCATCCGTCGAGCGCACGTAGTAGCCGCCGTTGAACACCGCGCCCGGAGGTTGATGCGTCACGGGTTGCTTCAGGTGCGGTATCCCGTCGGGCCGGATAAACGTCCACCCATAACTCGTGCACAGCAGTGTGCCGTCGCGGAGTTGGAGCAGTCCCGGATCCTGCGAACCGCCAAAGGCATCGGCGTAGAGCAGACGCGGCTCCGGCGTCCAAGTCAGGCCGTCGTCGCGTGAGCTGACTGTGACGAGATAGCTGTTCGGATCGACATGATAGTTGAGCTCTTCTCCGTAAATCAGGCGGTTGGGTGCTCGCCGAAAGGCGACAAGCACTTCTCCATCCGGACGCTTCACCACAGACGGAAAGGCGCAGTGGAAACAGGCATCCTCGTAGATGACGACATCGCGGACCTTGTGCATGCCAGCTGGAGCCTTGGCGGCGACGGAACCCGCGCCAAGCACAATGCAGAGAGCGACGCGGAGAGTTTGTAGGGTGTGGAGCACAGTCATGGTGGTTGCTTCAAATGCGAACCTTCACGACCACCTTGTATAATTCGCAGGGGGTTTCGTGAATGCAGCCGGGGATATGGCCGTCCTCAGGAAAAAAGATCGCGAACTGCCCGGGGCGCACCGCGATGGGCACCCCCTCGGGCACCAGCCCGAAAAGCGCTGCATCCTTGGCCGCATCGTAGGGCATCAACACCTCGGTCAACTTCGGCAGGGGCGCCCAGTAGATCGTCTCACGGCCGGAGATGAGATATTGGATGTCGATGTAGTGGCGGTGCGCCTCGTAGTTGCGCGTCGTGACATCCGTCGTCGCAAAGGACTGCACCATGGCATAGACGTCATCGCCATCGATCGGGTGCCGGCCGACCGGAAAGCGGTCCGACATCTGCCGGAGGAAATTGAAGGCCGGTGCGAAACGCGGTGAAATCGCTTCGTAAGCGGTGCTTTGTTCGAGGGTATCCAGGATCATGAAACAGGATGGGCGCAGGGATAAACGGGACGGTTGGGTTCAGTAGCCATGCCGGCGGCTGACCTCGTTGAGCAAGGGCTGCCCGGCCTTGAAGTGGCCGATGTTTTGCTCGACGAGTTTGAACAGCACCGGCCAATAGGCGGTGAAGACGCCCGACATATGGGGCGTCATGATGAGGTTGGGCACGTCGAAGTAGAAATGATCCTCGGGAATCGGCTCCTTCACGAAGCAATCGACGACGGCCTCGGCGAGGTGTCCGCTACGCAAAGCGTCGGCCAGGGCCGCTTCGTCGACGATGCCGCCGCGGGAAATAATGATCATGCGCGAGCCCGGTTTCATGAGGGCGAGCTCGGTCGGGCCGATCATGCCATCCGTGTGTTTGGTGCTAGGCACGGTGACTACGACGAGGTCGCATCGCGGCAGCATCTCCGCCAACTGCCCGTCCGCATACCACTGCTCGGGAATGGTGCCGTCGGGATCGCCGCTGCCCGGCCACGGATTGAATCCCTTGTGCAGGCGGTCGGATGGATCGCGTTTCAGGCAAAGCACGCGCATGCCGAGGCTGTGCAACTGGCGGGCGCATTCGCGGCCGATGGCCCCGTAGCCGATGATGCCCACGGTCTGGTCACGCACGACGGTATTGGCGAGTGCGGCGCGATTCGGCCATTTGTGGGACGGCTTGAACTTCAGCAACTCCACCATGCGGTGCATCATCATCAGCCACGTGACGGTGATGTATTGGGCGATCGGCACGCCGTGGGTGCCGCTGCCGTTGGTCACGGCAATGTCGGTCTGCCAAATGGGATGGTCCTTCAGGTGATTCGAACCGGCCGAGAGCAACTGCACCCAGCGCAGTTGGGGCCATTTTTCGAGGTTTCGCGGCACGGGTTCCGTAATGAGGATCTCCACGTCGGTCCCGTCGAGTTTGTCCGGATCGTTTTCGGCACTGACCACGATTTCATAACCCGGGGCGAGCGCCTCGACCGCGGCGCGTTGCTCCGCGGTCAGTTCGAAGGCCATGTTGAAATGGATTTTCATGGTGGGATCAGGTGCGTTCGCCCGAGCTGGGCACAAAGCGGTATTTTTCGATGATCTCCGGCGTCAGTTTGACACCGAGGCCCGGCGCGGTGGGCACGCCGACCGTGCCGTCCTTGACCGCGAAGTCGTCCACGAGAATGTCGCGCTGGATGGAGCTGGCCGCCTGCACATGCTCCAGCCAATCCACCGAATGGGAAGCCGCCGCAAGGTGCCACGAAGCCGCCAGCGACGGACCCATCGAGGCGCCGGTATGGATCGCCGTGCCCAGGTTGTGGGCCTCGGCGTGGTGCATGATGCGCACCGTTTCCGCCAAGCCGCCGACGAAGCCGATGTCGGGTTGGATGACATCGACACCGCCGCGCGAGATCAGGTCGTGAAACTGGTCTAGCCCACAGAGGCTCTCGCCGCCGGCGATCGGGATGCGTGAACGCGAACGCAGTTCCGCATAACCGGGCAGATTGGTGTAGGCGAGCGGCTCCTCGTAGAAACGCAGGCGGAACGGGGCCAGCGTCTCGGCGATGCTCACGGCCTCGCTGACCGGAATCGGGTTGGGCACCCCACCCTGATGACCGTCGATGGCGAAATCCATGTCCGCGCCAAACTCCTGCCGCAGCCGCACAAATCCCTCGTGCAAGACCTCGAGCTTGCGCGAAAACCGAAACGGCACCGCCGTCATGCGCTGCTGGTGGTTACCGGGCGGCGGCAAGTTGTAATAGTTGGTCGAGAGCTTCGCCGTGCGGTAGCCGAGCCCGGCGTAGTGTTCGATCTTTTTGACGAGTTCGTCCAACGGCCAGAGCGCCGGCCCGCCGGACGCGTAGACCGGGATGCGTTCGCGCACCGCCCCGCCCAGGAGTTGCCACACCGGCACCTTGAGCGCCTTGCCCTTGAGGTCCCACAGCGCGAGCTCGAGGCCGCTGATCACGCTCTTGCCGGCCCCCGAGCGAGCCCACCAGACCGAGTCGTCGCAGAGGGCGCGCGTGACCGCGGTCAATTGCAGGGGATCGCGGCCGATTAGGACCGGTTTGAAATAGTCGACCATGGCCGGCACGGCATCCGGCGCAAAGTAGCCCCAGGTCAGTTCACCCAAGCCATCAATGCCGGCATCCGTTTCGATGCGAATGATGGCGGTCGAGTGCAGGGCCTGCGGAAAGGACGGGTCATCGACCCACTGCGCGGTCAAAAGGTGCGTAACAACGTTGGTGATTTTCATTTTGATTCGGTCGAAACCTTAGTCGGCAAAGGCAGGGCTAGCACCTGCGGGCTGCGCGTCGCGATGCGCACTTCCCCGCTGACAGCCACGGCCTGATTGCGCCAGACCACGGCGGGCGCACCGATCATCGGCGCCGGGCCGGGATCGCCGGCCAAGTCGCGATCCGGCACCGGGCCGCGCGGGATGTCGGGACCGCGCGTGTAGGCGTTCGCAGCCGGGTCGTAGTAATACGTGCTGTCATTGAATCCGGGGTGCTCGCGCTGCACGCCGGGAAACATCTTCGAGTAACCACCGGCGATGAGAATGCGATTGTCAGGCAGCACCGGGCACGGAGTCATGAGGCCGACCCGCGGGTCGGGTAAATCGGCGATCCGGTCCCATGACCCCGTCGACGGATCGTAGTGATACGCACGCACCGAGGGCTCAAAATTCCCGTCTGCATCGACGGCCATGCCGCCGAAAACATAGAGTTGATCCTTCACACCGGTCGCGGCGGCCACAAACACTCCCGGTCCCGGCAGGTCGGGTTCGCGCCGCCACTCGCCCGGCTGATCCAGATTTTTGATCGGCAGCGACCACACCGCCGCACTCGGCGCCTTGGAGGCGGCATCATCCAAACCACCGATCACATAGAGTCGTCCTGATACCACCGCGGCACAACCATACACCACGGGCACGGGCAGATCGGGCAATGGTTTCCAAACCAAGCCGTCGGACGTTTCCTGCAGTGCGAGCACGGAGCGCAGGCAACCGCCGTCATCGACGCCACCGGCCAGCAGGACCGCACCGGGTATCGCCACGCTGGAGAAATGCCCGCGCGGCGTGGGCAGATTGATCGCGAGCTTTTCCCAATCACCCGACGGCGACGAGAGCGCCCAGATCGCATCGGTGTAGGATTTTTTCGCGCCGGTAATCCAAACCGGCTTGTCCCATTGCGAGCCGCCGCCGGTTACAAGCCGGTCGTGCAGCACGCCGGCAAACATGCCGCCGAACCCAATCGGGTCGGGCAGCGGGGTCAAATTCGTCCATCCTTGAGGTGTATTCATAGAAGAGTCGCTATGGGCCCGGGCATACCAGTAGCCGAGGTCATAGAATGCGAGGGCGTCGCCCTGCATGACGTTGAGCATCCATTTCAGCGGATCGGGCATGACGCCCTCCGGGTCGACAAACCACTTGAGGTGGTCTTTGTCCAACCCGGCGTAGATGCGGTCGTAGCGTTTGCGTGCCTCGGTGGCGGCGGCCGAAATGCGGCGTGCGATGATCGCGCTCGAAATGGTCTGGCGCTCCTGCGTGCCCAGCCAGCAGATCGGGAGAATCGCGTTGTGCAGCATGAAGGGCGATTTCCACAACGCCCGCGGTTTGATCGAAAGCGGCAGTTTCTCCCACTGCCCGGTCAGCGCATTGATGCGGGTGAAATAGTAACTCGCGAAATCCTCCCGCTGGCCGATCTGCGAGTAGCGCCACCATGCCTCCATGCCTTTGAGCCAACGCGGCGTGTCGGCTGGCTCAAGCTCTAGCAGCAAGTCGGCGCCGATCACCATCTGCACATGAAACGA